>NZ_JARHUF010000015.1 GCF_029223195.1 Vibrio sp. CAU 1672
CGCCAATAGAGACATTAGAGGATGGGAAATCAATCTGGTCTGAAAAGAATCTAGCCCAGATATAATCTGACAGCCACCGAGTCGAAAAGTGGGTAACTGTCAGATCAGGTCTGAATTAGTACAGATTAAGCAGTGTTGTCAGTGATACCCTATCCTTGGTGTTTTCTGGCTCATTAACCGCCGGACCTCGCTGTGATTAAACATAATCACCATTTACCATAAAATAGCTAATATCGATCTTCACAATCTTGCGATTGGTCGTTCAATATTAGCGTAACTTTTACCGTCGCTGAAGACGTTATGGGTAAAAAAAGAGCGTGTGAACGCTCTTTTCTATCGTGCAATTTGGTAAGGATAACTCATGGCTTAATCACCTTATAGTTAAAAGGTGTTCAGATTATCCTTATCAACCACCAGCTAACTTTACAGTCATGCCTTTTTTCTCTAGGTGAGTTTTAATTTTATCTCGCGCATCACCTTGAATTTCAATGTTGCCATCTTTTACAGAGCCGCCACAACCACAGACTTTTTTCAGCTCTGCCGCTAAGAGTTTCAATGGTGCATCATCAAGGTCTAATCCTGTAATGATGCAAACGCCTTTACCTTTTCGACCTTTGGTTTGGCGCTGAATACGAACAATGCCATCACCTTTGGGACGTTCGGCTTTTTCCGCCTCTGGTTTAATGCGGCCGGTTTCAGTTGAATATACGAGACTCATTTTGTTACTTCTTCATTTGTTGTGCTTGCATCGCTTTTTGTTTTGCCAGCAAGTACGCTTCAATATGACGCTGAATGGCGTTCTTTGCGCCTTTAATAAGTTTGCCGTTAAACATGCAATACCAAGCGTTAGGTTCACCGGTGTCGTTCTTTAATAAGAAGCCGTTAAATACTTCAGATTGCGGTGCGGATGTTGTCGTGGCTTTCTTGCCTAAAGAAGCAAATTCTCTAGGATCAATAATAGATGCCGTATCACACCACCAGTCTATGCTTTTTTTTACTGCAGTGAGATTACCGCTTAGAACATGGTGTTTAATTTTAACTTTCCAAACGTTGCCGTCTGGGCCACTAGATTGAAGGTTAAAACCTCTGTAAGTTGTTATAGCCATACCACCGAGTCATCTTTTTATTGCGTTGAATTAAATAATAATTACCACAGACCAAAGATCAAATTATCGCCTGTACTTACTAGTTTTAACACAAACCCACAGCCAGTAACGTTAGTTAGCTTGCACTATAAATACAATCAGCTAAAAATTCATGGAATTTGTGGCCGTTGTGTTGCAGCATTTTTGGAAACATCGAGATTGGCGTCATGCCTGGGAACGTATTTACTTCATTCAAATAGACTTTTCCATCTTCCGTCAGGAAAAAATCAATGCGAGATAAATGTCTTAGATTCATTTGCTTGAATACGGTTTCGGCTGCATCGCGAATAGCTTCACGCTGCTCTTCGGTCAGATCCTTCGCTTCAATCTCGGTAAGTGAATGGCTTGATGTGCTGTATTTTTCATCATAAGAATAAAATGCGCCATCTGGAGCAATGACCTCACCGGGTTTGGTAATGTGTAACTTCCCTTCCATTTCATAAGCTGCAACCTCAAGCTCTCGAGGTTTCACAGCTTGTTCAATCAATACCTGTTCAGAAAAGCCAAAGGCTGAGTCAATTGCCTCACTGAGGTGAGATTTTTGAGTGACGTTGTAACACCCCACAGAAGATCCCTGCCTTGCTGCTTTAACAAATACTTTGCCCCACTGTTCAAAGGCTTGAGAAGCCTTTTGATGTGATTCCTGCGTGTTACGAGTTAAAAACAAATAAGGAGTGTTAGGAATACCCAGTGCGTCATACCACAGCTTGGATGTAATTTTGTTGAAACTGTTGCTGCTAGCCTCTGGTCCACAACCCAGATACGGGATGCCGGCAATTTCAAACATGGATTGAATGTCACCGGTTTCACCTGGAAAACCGTGAATACATGGCACAATAAAGTCGATCGGATGGTTGTTTTCATCTGAACATAACTGTTTATTGTGTAAGTCGAGGTATACCAACTGCCCTTTTGTCGTGAACCAACCGTCAGTTCTTATTTCGACGCGGATGACCTTAATGGCATCAATAAGGTTGAGTTGTTGTTCAACATAGTCGGCCGACATGAGTGAAATCTCATGCTCTGATGAGCCACCACCGCACAGTAAAAGGATATTTTTTGTCATTAATTAATCTTTCCGTGATCTAAAAAGATAGTTGTAAACAATGATAAACCTTTAAGTAGCAAGGTACAGTAATTTTCCTGTGAGGAATGCTATTTGACTAGGAAATAGTCAAAAAGAAGGGAGCTTCTAGCTCCCTTTGTCGGTGTTAGTTGAGTTTGTTAAGTGTTGGATAATTAGACTTTTTGATCGAATCAATACTCTTAACAAAAGGCTTCAATTTTTTAAACTGTGCTGGTAACGAGTCAATGGCCAACTTCGCTTCTTCAGTTGTGGCGTAGTCACCGTAGAGAACGGTATACCATTTTGTGCCATTTACAACTTTGTAGTTTTCCCAAATCGGTTGACCATTCACTGGTAACTGTCTGGCAAACTGATCGACTTTGGCTTGACTGCCAACTGCAACGACCTGAATGGTATAACCAAAGCGCTGAATTGATTGCTGTTTCTTGCTTGGAGGGGCGATTTTTACCGTGTTTGTTTGAGTTTTAGGTGTGAGTTTAATCACCTTTTTCTCTTGCTGTACCGCCACTGCCGGAGCTGGTTTTGGCGCTACAGTTTTTTCAACAACCGCACTTTCAGAGGCCATCAGTGGTTTAGGAATTGACTGGGTTTGGAAGTCTTCCCGGTAGCTCTCGCTCTTTACCTCGGTGATGTAAGTTTCAGAGGCACAAGCTGACAATAAAACGGATAAGCCAATGATTGCGATTTTTTTCATGGAGTAATAAACGCCCTAAACAAATATTAAAACAAATCATGCCGATAGCAGGCCGTTTTATCAAGCACCAAAGCTAATATTCTTCAAAATAGGTGTGATGAATAACACAAACTCTGTATACGCGATAGAGATTTGGGTCGTTGCGATATCGAATCGTCTGTTCAGCACTTTTTATTCGTTTATGATTGTATGAAACGTGTCCGGTTATGCTGGTAGCAAAAGGAGCATCAATGAACAAATTACAAACACTTTTTAAACCCAACTCAGTGGCGGTAATAGGTGCTTCTCAAAAGGAACTTAGTGCCGGGCATATCGTCATGCGCAATTTGCTGCAAAGCGGTTTTGGTGGTGCCATTATGCCCGTGACGCCTCGCTACCAATCCGTTTTGGGCGTTATTGCTTACCCTAACGTTGCTACCCTGCCCTTTACACCAGACATTGCCATCTTATGTACCCACTCTTCTCGCAATTTGGCGTTGCTTAAAGAGCTGGATGAGCGTGGAACGGAATTTGCGATTATTATTTCGGATGATATGAACGCCCTGGATCTTACCGGATCAAAGATTCGCGTTGTTGGGCCGAACAGTCTCGGACTTATTCTCCCTTGGCAAAAGTTTAATTGCTCTTTTTCCCCTGTTGCTGCCAAACCGGGGAAAATTGCCTTTATTTCCCAGTCGGCGGCAATTTGTACGACGGTACTCGATTGGGCCAATGACAAAAACATTGGGTTTTCAGCGTTTGTTTCTGTCGGCCATGGTCAGGATATCGGTTTTGCGGAACTGCTCGACTATTTAAGCGTTGATGGCAAAACAGAAGCTATCTTGTTGTACGTAGATTCAATTAGCGATGCGCGCCGTTTTATGTCTGCCGCCCGGGCAGCTTCCCGCAACCGCAGGATCCTGGTGTTGAAAGCAGGAAGGAACAGCCAGCAATTTGGTGACTCGCTCGATATCATTTATGACTCGGCTATTCGTCGTACCGGTATGTTGCGTGTAACCAATACCCATGAACTCTTTGCGGCTGTGGAAACCCTGACCCACTCTGTCCCACTGCGTGGTGAACGCCTGGCCATTATCAGCAATGGTGGTGGTCCTGCGACTATGGCGGTAGACGTTCTGCTTGATCACGGAGGTAAGCTGGCTGATTTAAGTCAGGATGTTGTGCAGACATTGGCCAAACACCTCGCGCCGAACTGGTCGGGTAAAAATCCGATTGATATCGCTGGTGATGCAAGCAAGCAACGTTACATCAATATCATCAACGGGATACTGGATACTGACTGTGCGGATGCCATTCTGATCATGCACAGTCCCTCTGCTGTATCTGATTCATTTGATACTGCACGCGCCGTCATAGAAGCTATCCAGGCACATCCACGGCACAAATATTTTAATATCCTGACTAATTGGTCAGGAGAGCAAACGTCACGTGCTGCCCGGCTTGAGTTTACGCAAGCCGGTATTCCTACTTACCGCACCCCGGAAAGTGCCGTGGTTGCTTACATGCACTTGGTTGAGTACAGGCGCAACCAGAAACAGCTGATGGAAACACCTACTACGGCAGAGCCACTTCATTCTGGTGAAGTTAACTCGGCACGAGATTGGGTCAAACAACAGTTACTGGATATAGATACAGTGTCGTTAGATACCCACCAAACCAGTTGGTTGTTTAAACAGTTTGAGTTTGATGTTCTTCCTACCTGGGTCGCCTCTGAAGTAAGTGAAGCCGTACATATGGCTGAAAACATTGGCTATCCGGTAGCAGTAAAATTGCGTTCACCGGATATTCGTCATAAATCGGATGTACACGGTGTGATGCTAAATTTGCGCAATAGCCAGGAGGTATCCAGTGCTGCGCAGTCTATTTTGGATCGCGTGCAGCTGAGTTATCCGGCGGCGAATATTCAAGGGTTGGTTGTACAAGGTATGGCAAAGCTAGGCAGTGCCGAAGAACTGCGCGTGAGTATCAAGCTGGATAATGTATTTGGCCCGGTAATATTACTCGGCCAAGGCGGATCGGAATGGAACGTAGCCCAGGATGCGGTAGCTGCGTTACCGCCATTAAACATGACACTGGCAAGATATCTGATTGTTACTGCCCTTAAGTCCGGCAAAATTCGCTTACAGAAGCACAAAAATGCGATAGATATTAATCAGCTAGCCAAGTTTTTAGTCAGGATATCGCAAATGGCGGTGGACATACCGGAGATTCAGAGTCTGGATATCCATCCAGTATTGGTGTCAGGTAGTGAGTTGACCATCATTGATGCCGATCTTGTTTTGGCTAAGTATGAAGGTGATGCCCAGGAACGACTTGCCATTCGCCCTTTCCCGGCCGAGTTTGTCGAAACCGTTACCCTGCGCGATGGTCAGCCTATTTTGCTGCGACCGATCCTACCGGAAGATGAGCCTTTGCACGCACAGTTCATCAGTCAAGTTTCAAAGGATGACTTGTATAACCGTTTCTTTTCTGAAGTGGGTGAATTTAACCATGAAGCATTGGCAAATCTGACCCAGATCGATTACGACCGTGAAATGGCGTTTGTCGCGGTGGCGTTTGATGATAACGGGCCATCGATCATTGGTGTCTCTCGTGCCCTGATCACTCCGGATAATAGTGATGCTGAGTTTGCGATTTTGGTCCGTTCTGACCTGAAAGGGAAAGGATTGGGTAAAACGCTTATGCAAAAAATTATCAGTTATTGTAGAGCTAAAGGCACAAAGCAGATGTCAGGAGTCACGATGCCAACAAACCGTGGCATGTTGTCTCTTGCCCAGCGTCTGGGGTTTGAGTTAGATGTTCAGTTCGCTGATGGCACTGCGGATATGGTGCTTCCTCTCAATTAATTCTGTGTGAGTAAAACAGGCATGCCGATGCCTGTTTTACTGGCTTCGGAGATCGTTTGTCACTTGAGTGGGAAATGCTTTTTCAGGTATTGGATACACCAGGATTTTGCTTCCCCCATGGTGTTACGTCGCCAGGCCATTATTATTTCAATCGGTTGCTCATCGGTACCTTCAATCTGGGTCAGAATACCGGCATCGATAAGTGGTAGCGCGACTTGTGCGGGCAACGTGCCAATGCCAAGGCCAGATTTTAGTGCTTCAACTTTTGCTGTGAAGTTAGTTACTGTCAAGCGGGGTTGTTTGTGTAAAATATTGACGCTTAAAGCCGGTTGTTCTCTTGCGGTGTCTGCGATTGCAATGACCCGGTACTTTTCTCTGGCGGCATCATCAAACTTGCCCTTGCGCTTGTGCACATAGTGATCGGCTGCTGCGACCCAAATCATGTGCATTTTTCCGATGCTTTCTGCTTTTACGTCCTGCGGTAAGGTCTCTGGGGCTGGACAGATTAGTAAGTCTGCCCTGCCGTCCTGCAGTGCTTCCCAGCAGCCGGCCAATATCTCTTCCTGTAGCTTAACTCTTGTACTACTGACATTGGATAATTCGTCAACCATGGGAAAAAAGTTAGATACTGGAATGATTCCGTCAAAAGCAAGTGAGATATCCAGCTCCCAGCCATTGGCGAGTATTGTTGCATCATTGACCAGTTTCTCTGTTGCATGAAGTATTGAACGGCCTCGTTCAAGGATGAGTTTGCCCGCCTCAGTAAAACTGGCTTTGTGGCCGGAGCGATCAAAGATCATCAAGTCCAGTTCCTGTTCCAGTTTCTGAATTTGATAACTCAGTGAGGATGGTGCGCGATCCAACTCGTTGGCTGCCGCAGCAAAACTTCCTCGCCTGTCTATCGCATCCAATATGTGAAGCGCCTCTAATGTAATTGGACTTTGCACTTAACGGATTCCTTTGTGATTTTTGTCACATATCGTGATTTTGTAAATGTAGATGGTAAGGCACACAAATATCAGTATAACATGCTGAAATATAAGTGTTAAAACCATTGGCACCAAATCTTGTAAGTCTTACGGATTAAAATATCCAAATAAAAATGATAGCAATTCTCATTATCAACAAATAAGATTCCGCACACTTGCATTACCGACTATGGACTTAAGGTATTAGAAGCCAATGTATAAGAAATCAATATTATCTGCATCAATTTTACTGGCACTTGCTCAAGGAGCATATGCACAAAATACGACTAATTTTGACGAGGTCGTGGTATCCGCTACCCGAACGGAGCAAAATGCGAGTGACGTTTCCGCTTCTGTAGCGTCCGTCACTGGGGAAGAGATCGATCGTACGCTGGCTAAAAACCTTTATGATGCTCTTCAGTATACAGCGGGTGTAGAGGCAACCACATCCGGTCGATTTGGTATTTCTGGCTTTAACATCCGCGGGATGGAAGGTGATCGCGTCAAGATCCTTATTGACGGAGTACAACAAGTAACGCCGTTTAATCCGGGCGGCGGTGGGGTACAAGCGATTTATCCAAGTGCTGTAGAGTTGGATACGTTAACCAGTATCGAGATCAATAAAGGCCCCTCCTCTACTCTGTTTGGTTCTAATGCGATGGGGGGTGCGGTGAACTTAAGAACCAAAGACCCTGAAGACGTGCTTATATCTTCAGGTGATGAAGTTCGTTTTGGTATTAAGTCGAGCTACTATTCTGTTGATGAGCAGTTTAAAAATACCTTAACGTGGGCAGCACGGCGTGGAAATTTTGAGTCAATATTGATCGGCACATATGCGCAGGGAAAAGAGCTGAAAACCTTTGGTGATGGCGCCGATGTCGATGGCCGGGATCGCGGTCTGGAAAACCCAGCGGATAAAGATCTGAACAATGTTCTGGCAAAAGCATATTACCGTTTTGACGAGAATAATAAACTCGGGGTTGTTTTTGAACGCTATGACTATACCTACGAAGAGCAAACGCGCAGCGGTAATTATACGCTCAATTTCGGCCCCGTTCCGGGTGTTACTTATGCCAATACTAACAGCCATGACGAGACGACACGAACACGTTTTGGCCTGAATTATTTGTATACAAACGCGACTGCTGCTTTTGATAAAATGGATCTTGCACTTAGCCTGCAAACGACGGAAACGTCTAATGCAAACTTTGCCACAATTACTGATCACATGGGATACATTGGCTACAATGGTGATCGCACCCGTTTGCGTCAGGCCGAAGATAAGTCAGTCCAGTTTGACGGGCAGTTTGATAAGCTAATCAGTACTAGTCATGCTGTTCACGAACTGACTTATGGCTTTAACTATGTCGATACTGATTTTACGTTAGATAACGTTGATATTTATCACAACACCAGTGTGTCGAAGCCTGGCGCAACCACCATTCCCGACGCCAAGATGAATCAATGGGGCATTTTTGCTCAAAACAACGCATTTCTGTTAGCGGATCGGCTGATTGTGAATGTCGGAGTACGTTACGATTCATTTGAAGCCACGCCTTCATCTGATGATGGTTTTTCTACTCAGTACGATAAAAACAGCAACGACGCAATTACCGGTAAATTGGGAGCGGTATATCACCTTAATGATAAGTTGAGTACTTTTGCTCAGATCAGCCAAGGCTTCAAAGCACCGAAGGTTGAACAGCTTTATTACGAATATAATACCGGAGCTGAATTTATACCCAACCCGGACTTAGAGGCAGAAAAAAGCACTTCTTATGAAATTGGTATGCGAGGTAACAACCATTATGCTCGGTTTGAGTTGACAGGTTTTATCAACAAGTATAAAGATTTCATTGATTATGAAGACTTACCCAGCAGTGATCCAAACAAAGAACGATTTACCATTGTGAACCGCGATAGCGTGGACATCTCAGGCATAGAGTTTAGTACTACTCTTTTGTTGGATGAGAGTTTCTCTGCGCCGAAAGGTTTGTACGGTAAACTGTCGGTAACCTATTTGGACGGCAAAGATAATTCAACCGGCAGGGATTTGGATTCAGTCGCCCCCCTCTCTTCTGTGATTGGTTTTGGGTACGATAGCCCGCAGGGGGATTTTGGAGCATTAACATCTCTGAGACTTGCAGCGAAAAAAGACAAATGGTCAGACGAGGCACAAATTGATTCTGCCGGATATGGCGTGGTGGATCTTACGGCGTACTATATGCCTATGAAACACTTAACGCTGACGGCTGGCCTGTTCAATGCCTTAGATAAAAAATACTGGACCTATCAAGATGTTCGTGGCCTGGAAGGTACTGATAACAAGGATTTCTATAGTCAACCGGGAAGAAACTGGGGTGTATCTTTAGATTATCAGTTCTGATAACCAGACAATAGACAGCAAAAAGCCAGCAAACGCTGGCTTTTTATTTTTAAGCTTTCATTTCAAAAATGTTAAGAAAAGAATGGAAAATGAAAGTTTATTGTTTTGCCATCTCTTTCTTCACCATTAGCGCAGATGCTACGATGAAAGCGATGATTAGACCAAGCTCCATGAACGACCCCAAAGGTTAAAAGTAAATTTACGGCTTAAATTAAGAAGCTCGTTTAGTTTAACACGTCTATGTATTGTTGCTACTTTTTAACTATTAATTTACGATTTTTCCGATTTAGATCAAAAAAGGTGCAAAGCTGCACCTTTTTATTGTTTTTATGTCAGCCTGAAAAATTAGGCCTCAGGATATCCTTGAGGGTTTTGTGACTGCCAACGCCAAGTGTCATTTGTCATCTCTTCCAGCGTACGCTCAGCCTTCCAGCCCAGTTCATTCATTGCTTTTGTTGGATCTGCCCAGCATTCTGCAATATCGCCGGGACGACGTTCAACAATGCTATACGGTACTGGTTTTTTGCTTGCGTCTTCGAAAGCCTTTACCATTTCCAATACGCTGTAACCGTTGCCAGTGCCCAGGTTATAAATATGTAAGCCAGCCTTGTGACCAACATTTTTTAGCGCGGCGATATGACCGTCGGATAAATCCATAACATGAATATAATCACGAACACCGGTTCCGTCTTTGGTCGGGTAATCGTTACCAAAGACAGATAAAAACTCTCTGCGGCCAACAGCAACCTGAGCGATAAATGGCATAAGGTTGTTCGGAATGCCCTGTGGGTCTTCGCCTAACTCACCGCTCGGATGAGAGCCGACCGGGTTAAAATAGCGCAGCAGTGTAATACTCCAGTCCGGGTTGGCTTTCTGGAAATCTGTCAGGCACTCTTCAACCATTAGTTTGCTGCGTCCGTAAGGGTTGGTCGCGCTGGTCGGGAAGTCTTCCGTAATTGGCACACTGGCGGGATCTCCATACACAGTGGCAGAAGAACTGAAAACTAACGATTTCACACCGGCTTCTCGCATGGCATCAACCAATACCAAGGTACCGTTGACGTTGTTGTCATAGTACTCCAGAGGTTTGGCCACCGACTCACCTACCGCCTTTAATCCTGCAAAGTGAATAACGGCTTCAATATCATGGCTTGTTAGTACATCGACTAAGCTGGCTTTATCACGGATGTCTCCCTGAATAAAAACGGGTTTCACCCCCGATACTTTTTCAATGCGCTCTAATACGGTTGATTTGCTGTTGTAAAGGTTATCGAAAATGACCGGGGTCATACCAGCTTCGATCATTTGAATACACGTGTGGCTTCCAATGTAACCCATGCCACCGGTAACAAGTACTTTCATCATTATTATCCTTCTGACCTTAATCGCGCTAGTGTATCGAATCTCAGACAAGAGTTAAACGCCCTCATAGCTCTTGCTCTCAACAAAAACAGCCTGGCCTTTACCCGCCTGCTTTGCTTGATACATCGCGGTATCGGCATGCGCTAATATATGCTTAGGATCGTTCTCTTCCGGCCCTACCAGTTTTACACCAATACTGATACCGACTGTTAGTGGTATGCCTTTGTGGAAAATCGGTTTGGATACCGATGCAATCACCTCCTTTGCTATCTGCCTGACGATATCTGCTGTCGCCGGGTTGACTAACATGACAAACTCATCACCGGAAAAACGTGCAACCATATCATTGTGCCCACTCAGTAAAGCTAGTCTCTCGGCGATAACTTGCAACACCGTATCTCCGGCATCATGCCCGTAACTATCATTTACCTGCTTAAAGCCATCTAAATCGAGGAACAGAACCGCGAACTCATTGCGTAGATAACGTGAGCTGCTGAGCAACTGCTGTAACTGAGAAGTGAACTTAGTACGGTTTGCCAAACCGGTTAATGCATCATGGTGGACCTGGTATTTGAGATATTCCATTTCTTTAACGCCAGAGAGATCAGTCAACATGATCACTATCTCATAGAAATCGTTGTGGCTGTGTTTGTCAATTCGATTAACTTTGGCAAATAAAGGGATTAGCTGACCACAACATTTTTTTTCCATAATTTCACCTTGCCAATGACCGTAGTTTTTGATCGACTCAATGATGGTGGGCATCAAGGCCTGGAGTTTTCGCCAACGGATGGAATGAAACAGCGACTCCCCTACCGCCTGTTCGGCGCTGACTCCCAGCAGTTTGGTTACCGCCGGATTAATCATGGTAATGATGCCTTCTTGGTTCAGAACAATCAGTCCATCCTGACTCGTCTCGAAGACCCGTACTGCCGCTCTTTGTTTACTGAGTACCTGTTCTTCTTCGGTAATGTCCTTAACCGACAAGAAGGTATTTTCCTGATGCCTGAACTTTCTGCATAAGATATGCAAACTATGCTCATGGAGCGAAAGAGTAAGTTCAGTGCTGGTGGTATTCGTGTCGATGAGCGCTTTTAGCTCTTCTTGCTGGTTGGTTGGAAATAGCTCGTATATCGAGGTATTTCCTCGTACTGGCTGGTAGCGTTTAAATGTTCTTTTGGCCGCTTCGTTAACATACAAAACTCCCCCTTCAGCATTAATCACAATCAGTGAGTCCGACATCAGATTACACATCTGCTGAATAAGGGTTTTCTCTTTGTCGCATTGTTCAAAATTGTACTCCAGCTGTTTCTTACGCTGTTGCAGCCGGTGTATTAGCACGTTAAATGAGGTGATTGTGGTTCCGACTTCGTCTGTGGATTGGTGGGCAATTTGATGAACCAGCCTTGGCTCTATGCTGAGCTTGTGAATCGAATTGTTCAGTTTATCTAATGGCGTAATAATCAGGTTTTTAAAGCGGTACCACATAAAGATTACAATAATTACAGCTGAGCCTATGCTGATGCTCAGGAAAACAATCTCAACACCGCCCAGATTCGGCCAAAAAAGCGCTGTAACTGTAAACCGGATGGAGCCTTGCTGCTCGCCCTGATGCATCAATGGCAGTTTAATTAAGATGGGGGTAGCTGAGCTGCTCTGATTGGCGGTATTTGCAACCGCAATGGCATGTAATGAACCTGTTCGATCGTAGAGAGCAACAGTATTAATAGCGCTATTTGTCCCAAGCATGGATTCAAGCAAACTATCCGCTGCGTGGTTTTCATCCTGCTGCAGTACTTCTAACATTAAAGGTGAAGTGGCTTTCAGGGTCGCTTTTACTTGCTTAATCAGTTGCTTTCGTTCAACTTGATACGCCGAATAACTAATAACCAACTGAATTAATAGATTAATTATTATCAAAATGAAGACAGGCCACAGTAATTTGGTGCGTAGTGACATAGGCTATCCTCTAAAAAGCAAATCAGACACCGGAATGTTATAAGCAAGCATGCTCATAACAAAATTAACCCAAGAGCATAGCATGGCAAGCAGACCAATAAATGTGATGATGACTAATTTTGTGAAAACAAAAAAGTGATTTTGCCAACGTTTCAAGTATCTTAAGTTAGTCAGTGATGCTACTGCGCTTATCGGCTAAGAGACATTTTAGGAACAATGAGCTTGGTCACTGACTCGAAATGGCTTTTACTGCAAGTTAGGTGCATCAGGGACAGAAGGCACGATGACATTGAATAAACAGCAATTAACACTCAACTGTGACATGGGAGAAAGCTTTGGCGCCTGGACGATGGGCACGGACGAACTGGTCATGCCCCATGTCGATATGGCGAACATCGCTTGTGGCTTTCATGCATCAGATCCAAACGTTATGCACGATACCATTGCGCTTGCAAATCAGTATGACGTCGAAATCGGCGCTCATCCCGGCTATCCCGACTTGTTAGGGTTCGGCCGGCGCAGCCTGAGTATGACCGGCGATGATATTACCAACATGCTGATTTATCAGGTCGGTGCTTTGCAAGCCATGTGTAAGGCTCAGCATACTGATCTTAGCTATGTTAAACCACATGGGGCGCTGTACAACGATATGCTCAGGGATGACATGATCTTCCGTGCGATAGTCAAAGGCGTGGCAATGTTCAAAGTGCCCTTGATGATATTAGCGTCACAGGAAAATGATAAATACCTGGATATGGCGGATGATGATGATGTTCCACTGCTGTTTGAAGCGTTTGCGGATCGTCTGTATCAAGACAATGGCATGCTCACTCCACGCTCACAGGGTAACGCGGTATTAACCAGCGAGCATGCCATTTTGGAACAAGTCCGCATGCTTTCAGATTCCGGACGGGTCAAAACGGCGTCAGGCGGCTATATTTTACTGGAAGCGGATACTATATGCGTCCACGGAGATAATGCGGAAGCCATATCGCTGATCCAGAAAATCCGCCACAGTATCTATACCGGAGGTCGTTGATGAAACAGGGACTATTTAAGGTTAGCCCCATCTCAGAATGCACGCTTTTAGTCAGTTTTGAGCCTGAAGTTTCGGTGGAAGATATTGGCCAACTGGCGCAACTCATTGGTAAACAGTTTAACCATGTGGTGTTAAATGTTATTCCTTCTTATCAAACTATTCTTGTCGATTACCTCCCCTATAGGCTCAATGAGCTGACAATGATAACCGATTTGAACGATATGCTCGGTCGGTTTGAAGTTTGTTCAGCGTGCTACAAGGTGCCCGTCAATCACCTCACTATCCCGGTTTTTTATTCTGAAGAAACTGCGCTTGATTTGGGGCGCTTTGCAGCAAAAGGTTTATCGCTGGAGGACTTGATTGTGCTACATACCCAGCCTGTTTATACCGTTTCGGCGATTGGCTTTGCTCCCGGCTTCGCTTTTTTGTCTGATGTCGAGCCTTCTCTTCACATGCCCAGGCTAGACACCCCAAGAACGCAGGTGCCTGCTGGCAGTGTGGCGATCGCAGACAGTAAAACGGCTGTATATCCCTGTGATTCGCCAGGTGGCTGGAACATTATTGGCCGAAGCCCAGTATCCTTTTTCAGTGATCAACCGCCCTACACTTCCTTTCAGGTCGGTGACAAGGTCACGTTTGCCGCCATTGATAAACAAGAGTTTCTCTCTTTAGGAGGCGTGATATGAGCCACTGCAGTTTATTGGTGAAAAAATCCGGGCCACTGTCTTTGGTACAAGACTTCGGACGTTTTGGGCTAGGTCAAGTTGGTGTAACAACGGGTGGTGCACTGGATGATTATGCATACAGTTGGGCCAACCATCTGCTGGACAATCCAGTCAACAGCCCGGTCATTGAAATAACCCTTGGCCCCGCGAGCTTTGTCGCGCTGGAAGATTGTCACCTGGCATTATGCGGCGGAGACTTGAACGCCACAATTGCTAACCTACCGGTGACGAACTGGTCAGATTTTATATTGCGAAAAGGTCAAATGCTCCAGTTGAACGTTGCGAGAAATGGGCTGCGGGCTTATCTGGCCGTTAAAGGAGGATTTGATGTCGAGCCGCACCTTGGCAGCTGTTCTACGGTTACTAGAGAGGGGCTGGGTGGGTTGCAGAAAAATGGCCAAAAGCTGGAATCGGGAGATATAGTCTCTTTTCATCCGCACTCCATGCCACAATCAAAACCGAGGTCTATGACCTTTCGGTTTAAGCCGGATTATAACTTACCACTGCAACTCAGAGTAATTGAGAGTTACCAGGCTCAAGATTTTTCCCTTGAGGCAAAAAGACAGTTTTATTCCAGCACATTTACGATTTCTGTCGACTCCGATCGTATGGGCTACCGGTTGCAAGGCCAGCCTATCTCCCCACCCTATGATGGTATTTTGTCTGAAGGTATTGCGTTGGGGGCAGTTCAGATCCCCCAGGATGGTAACCCAATCATCATGTTGAATGATCGCCAAACCATCGGCGGGTACCCTAAACTTGGATGCGTTGCACGCATCGACCTACCACGGCTGGCACAGGCTAAACCCGGCCAGCAGGTGCAGTTTGTCCCAGGCGACAGAGAGGGGCTGCAGGATGTCTGGTGCCAATGGGCCCGATTTTTTGGCTATTGAACCCACCAGTGATTGCATCCGTCAGTTACTGCCATAACGGGCGGCCAAAGCGCTTGGATAACCTCGCTCCTGCGTTAATTGCTTAGCGTATGCTTCGATTTGCTCTCGGGTCCATTTAAGTGCTGTGGGGTGCTGGTGTTCAACCTTATGGCTGGGTTGAATATCAAACCAATGCTGGAGTATTTTTTGTGCACCAAGCAAAGTTGACGACGCTTTGACAATTTCGATTCTGGCGTAATTATTAGTTTCAAAGGTAACATCTGCGGCACGTAATACCGGATCATTACCCGGAATTTGTTGTGCGCCGAACAAGGCCTTGCCCCCTTGTTCTGCACTTTGGTAATCAGGAATAAATTGCGCCATGTGCCGGATAGCGTTAGATGTTCGGGTTGCCAGCACTTCCTGGCTCCATCCTTGCTGAATTTTGTGCAGTAGTGTGCTCGGCAGACCGGGCTGTGATGATACGGCACTGCTTTGTACCAGCCCATCGTCAAACAGGGTAATCCCTTTGGTCATGCCGTGCAGCTGGAAAAAGCCATCGGCATAAGGGGTCAGCTGAGCCATTCCTTTCGGTGTGCCGCGCGGGCCATGGAATATGACCTCTGGCCATTGCTGTTGGCACTCAGGCCAACGAGTCACGTAAGCCGCTTTGAACTCGACCAAACGTTCACGTTGCGCTCCGACGATATCGTCCAGTTTGCCCGTTTCAAAGCCGCATGCATTAACCAGATAGTCACAGTGCAGATCGTGCTCCTGTCCTTGATTGGTGTAGCGTAGATGCCACTGTTGATCGTGCCATTCGGCACTCTTAAGTATCGATTCTGTTAAAACCGATGCATTATCCAGCGAATTTAATGTCAGATTAGCGATCGCAGCTAAGCGGAATACACTCCAGCCATACTCCTGCACCACAACGACCGGATATTTTAACGACTCCAAATCGGCATGTTGTGCAAAGGGAATACACCACTCATCAAGGTTTGCGGGATTTGCTGGCTGAACTTGCTGGGCAAGCGCGAGTAACTCCGCTTTGCTATATAGTTTGTAGTAGTGTTCAGGATCGCCGAGCACACAGTTAGCCGGATCTTGGGCTACCAGTTGCAAGTATGCCTGCTGGATAACACTGAGGCGAGGCAACAAATCTTCAGGCTTGCCTTCATCGCTGTGTGGGATTGCAATCACGGTAGGACGAACGTTTAGAGAGTGTGGATACAGACGGACCGTATCAATAGATTGCGTCAACAAATCCAGGCATTGTTGGAGAGACAGTTCCCGGTAAAGATTTCCACCAGCATGCAGGTGGCAAATAGGTGGGCCATTAACCAGACTGGGACCTTTTTCGAGCACCGATACTTTAAAGCCCAGTTCCGCAAAGTGAATGGCAGCGGTAGCGCCGGCAACTCCGCCTCCTACAATGGCAATATGCCGCGTGTGAGTGGTTAAATCAGTATCAGTAGAATGCATCGCTTCCGTTACAACTTTTATAAGGAGATCTTTTTGCTATTCCTTGATTCTACTCGGGTTTGATGATGATTAAAATCACAAAAACTTCATGGGTTTAGCGCCATCAATATCCATGATGAAATCGAGTGATTGTTAGCAGAAAATTTCATAAAAAAATGCTTGACTGAGTTAAAGTGAATTGACGAATTTTGCCCTGTGTGAATAACAATTTTCCTCTATCACCCAAGATATAAAGCCTGAGCAATGCCCCCTCAATTTTGCATTTTTACTTATCCCAAAAGTTATCCACTGATTTTGTGGATAAGTAAAATAAAACGGTCACCGAGGCATTGCTGTGGCTATCAAGTCAGGATTATCACGAGTTTACAGGGGTTAACAATTGTTTCAGCAAGCTCATAACCACCAGCGCCAAAGTGATGAAAGTGGCAATCGGTAAAGCTATCCACAATTCGGGGTGAAATTGCACGTTCAGCTCAAAACCATATTTCATCACAGCGGCAACACAGCTTTCAGCGGCCAGGATGGCTACCGTACTGGCGATAAGTGCCATTACGCCGTATTCTGCCCACAAGGTAAGGTTGATGCGTTTTCGGCTGGAGCCAAGGGTTCGGTATAAGCGAATTTCATGTTGTCGCTGGGCAAGGCTCAGCCTTAATAAGGTGAAGATCAGTAATAAGCCCGCAACAACCCCGAGTACTGCCAATATTGTAATAGCGGTAATAATTTGCTGGATTAGAGCCTGTATTTTTTCACCCATAGTACGAATATCCAGAACCGAAACCGTCGGGTGGTTACGTGACATTGCCTGAAGTAACGATTTGTTGCCCTCTTCAATGCGGTAACTGAGCAGGTATGAACCAGGCAGGCTCGCCATTACATCAGGCGAAAAAATGAAATAGAAGTTTGGTTTCATGTCGCGCCATTCAACAGCACGAATCGAGTCAACGGTTGCATCAAAAACCTGGCTGTTAATCACAAATCGCAACGAATCACCGATATCAAGCGCCAGCGCTTTTGCAACTTCTTCTTCGACGGAGACACTGTTGCTGTTGGTCCAGCCTCCGGCAATGACATCGTTGTAATCGGGTAGCGTTTCGCCCCATGTCAGGTTTAACTCACGCTGTGTAGCATCCGTTCCCTCACCTTCAAACTCAATAGTGTTTACGTCTTGCCCGTTGATTTGGCTTAACCGCCCGCGAATGATAGGGAAAGCCTGTGACCGCGTAACTCCATTTGCATCTAACGTGCTAAGGTAGTCTTTTAACTCGTATTCAGCAATATTTAACGCAAAAACGTTGGGGGCATTAGCCGGTAATGTTTTTTCCCAGTCGGTTAGAATATCACCGCGTACCAACCAGATCACCGAAAGCAACATAAGCGACAGCGCTAATGCACCAAACTGCAGCCCACTTGTTAAAGGGGTCCGGTTTATCCGGCTTAGCGCGAGCTTCATGGCCGGGTTGACCGCAAGTTTGGCCAGTATCCGCGTCAGGCCAATGCTGATAAACGCGAGGCTAACAAACAAGATGCCAATCCCACCAAGTACAATCCAGACCAAACGATTATTGGCATACAAGACTAACAGAGGAAGTACCGGAACCAGCACTAACCATAAGCGGTGCCATGAACGTCTGCCGGTGCCTTGCTGCAGAACTTCAACCGCTGGCGTGTCGATCAACCCCAGCATTGGTATGCCCAGCGCCGGCACTGTGATCAAAACCGCCGATGATATTGCGATAACAGCGGGCATGACGCCGTAACGTGGCAAGGGATCTGGCAACAGGTCTTTAAGCGGGATCCGTAACAGGAACTCTAAGCCCCCACCCAGCAATAGCCCGACCACTGCGGCACTGATAATCAGGATACCAACCTGAATCAAAAGCCATTTCTCAATCCAGCGCCGACTTGCCCCGAGACTTTTTAGCATAGCTATTGTTTGGGTGCGGCTGTTCACGTAGCTTTGGCAAGTCAGTACCAGTGTAGTTGCAGCCATAATGATAACAATCGCTACTGTCAGTGAAAGATACTGGGTGGTGCGTTCAAAAATTTCGTTGCTGCGGCTTGCTGTATCCTGGGTGCGCCATCGGTCGCTAGGTGTTAGTGCCGTCGCCTCTTGTAATTGTCTGAGCTTTTGCTCACCAGCGAGCAGGTAGAGGCGATATTGAACCCGGCTTCCAACCTGGATAGCGCCGGTTCTGGCAACATCGCTAAGGTGAATATACGCCGAAGGCATTTGCTGAAACGGGTTAAAACTTAAGCCAGGTTCCATCAGAACAGCGCCGGAAACAACAAAATCCGCATCACCAATAGTGACACTGTCACCGGACTTTACCGATAGCTGGGTCATGATCCGCTCATCAAGCCAAAGCTGGTTTGGTGCAACCTGATTGTTTCCGTCAGAGTCTAACTCCAGGTCGCCCATCAACGGATAGCTCTCATCTACAGCTCGAACCGATATCAGCTGCATACCATGATCGCTGAATGCCATTGTGGCGAAACGTACCATCTGTGAGCGTGGCAAGTCAGACGTTAACTCAAGCAAAGCGTCATTAAGTGGGTTGGCGGAAATAAACACCGCATCTGCGGTCAACGCCTCCTTTCCCTGCTTGACAATGACCTGTTCCATACGCTCAGCCAATGCTGACAAAGCAAAAATACTGGCGATGACTAGTACCAGCGCCACACTTATCGGCCATAGATTGCCCTGACGAATTTCATTGAAGCTCCAGCGAAACAAGCTTTTACTCGGTGCAACTAATGGTTTTGCTTTGGTCGCACGGCCTGATCCGGAAGAAACGATATCTGATGACATTATTCGTCCTCCATTAGCTCACCCGCCTCCATGCGGTAGATACGATCACACCGTTCCGCCAGCTCTCTGTCGTGGGTTACCAGCACCAGTGTTGTGCCGTGTTGTTCATTAAGTTCAAATAACAGCTCAATCACCATATGTGCAGTGTGGTGGTCAAGGTTACCGGTCGGTTCATCAGCGAACAGCAGTTCTGGTTGCGTCATAAAGGCTCTGGCTAATGCGACCCGTTGTTGTTCCCCTCCCGAAAGCTGACTTGGCAGGTGATGGATACGTTTTTGCAGGCCAACACTGTCTAACAGCGCTTTGGCACGTTCAAAGTCTTCAGCTTCACCCCTTAATAAGCACGGTAAGGTAACATTGTGCAACGCAGTCAAACTGGGGATAAGTAGGAAACTTTGAAACACAAAGCCCAGAGATTGGGCGCGTATCTGAGCGCGAGCTTCATCATCCAACCGGGCCAGTTCATGGCCCAGTAACCTGATGCTACCTGATGTTGGTGTGTCTAACCCCGATAGTAAGGTCATCAATGTTGACTTTCCCGCACCGGATGTGCCAACTATCGCAATCTTCTCGCCTTTTTTGATCTCAACATTTATATTTTTTAGTATTGTGAGATGCTCTTGGTCGGTCGCGACTTTCTTTGAAACTAAACTGGCTTGAATTATCGGTGGTTGAGATACAGGTATTTGCATGATTCGTCTACTTTCCATAGTGTTGTGTTTTGTTATTTCCACTGCCGTGTCAGCCAGTGGAAAATTGCTTGTGCTGGGCGACAGTCTCAGCGCAGGTTATCAAATGCCGATTGAACAAAGTTGGCCCAGCTTACTCCCTGATGAACTCTCAGCACACGGCCAAATTGTAACCGTCATTAACGGTAGTATCTCTGGCGACACCACCGGCAACGGCCTTGCCAGATTGCCGGCGCTGCTCAATCAGCACACGCCTGATTTTGTGTTAATAGAACTGGGTGCCAACGATGGCCTGAGAGGTTTCCCTCCACAAGTTATTACGTCCAACCTGTCCAAAATGATTACCATGATTAAAGATTCTGGTGCCGATGTGATCATGATGCAGATCCGCGTACCTCCTAATTATGGCAAACGCTACAGTGATGCGTTCTTTAACATTTATTCAAAACTCGCTGACCATCAGCAGGTTGCGCTAATCCCCTTCTTCTTAGACCACGTTATCACAAAACCTGAGTGGATGATGGCGGATGGCCTGCATCCCAAACAGGAAGCTCAGCCCTGGATAGCGGAATTTGTGGCGCAAGAACTGATTAAACATCTGTAATTTTACTGGTCTAGCTCAATATGTTTAACCGGACTTTACGTTACCCTAGACAAGAAATTATCCATCCACCGAGGTTAGACATTAACAATGCTTATCGAACCGATCATTAACGGTGTAATTGCCCGTTCCGCCCATCCGTACGGGTGTCAAGCTGCCATCAAAGAACAAATTGATTACGTTAGAAATGCACCTCAAATCCAACATGGTCCAAAGCGAGTGCTGGTCATCGGTGCATCGTCCGGGTTTGGTCTGGCTGCGCGAATTGCTCTTACTTTTGGTGGTGCTGACGCGGATACTATAGGGGTCTCTTTTGAACGGGGACCGTCTGACAAGGGAGTCGGTAGCGCTGGCTGGTATAACAATGTCTTTTTTAAGCAGGAAGCAGAGAAACAAGGCCGTACCGCAATCAATATTGTTGGTGATGCATTTTCTGAGTCTGTCCGCAGTCAGGTTATTGAAGCCATCGAAACCTACTTTGAAGGTGAAGTTGATTTGGTTATTTATAGCCTTGCAGCCGGGGTACGACCAAAGCAAGGCAAAGATGATTTTTGGCGCAGTGTCATTAAACCGATTGGTGAGTCTGTATCAGGTGCTTCGATCATATTAGAGAATGATCAATGGGTGGAAACCACATTGGAGCCAGCCAGTGAAGAAGAAGCACAAGCCACACTCAAAGTTATGGGCGGCGAAGATTGGGAAAGCTGGATAGATGCATTAATAAATGCTGATTCTATTGCACAAGGCTGTCAGACTATCGCATTTTCCTATGTTGGACCTGAAATTACCCACCCTATTTACTTAGATGGCACACTGGGCCGGGCTAAAGTTGACCTGCATCAGGCCAGCCATTCATTAAACCTGAAGCTGGCCAACTATGATGGCGGTGCTTATGCGACAGTATGTAAAGCATTAGTCACCAAAGCGAGTGTCTTTATTCCAGCTTTCACTCCCTATCTGCTCGCCCTATATAAAGTTATGAAAGAGTCCGGCACGCACGAAGGTTGTATTGAGCAAATGCAGCGCCTGTTTACCACCAAGCTTTATGGTCAACCACTGGTACCAGTTGACGGCGAGCGGCTGATTCGAATCGATGATTTGGAGCTGGAGCCAGATACACAAGCCAAAGTCCGTGAGTTGCTCGCCACGATGAACCAGGACAACTTTACCGAAATTGGCGATTATGCCGGCTACAAAGAAGAATTCATGAAACTTAATGGGTTTGGATTTTCATCGGTAGACTACAGCAGGGATGTTTCTATGGAAGACTTGCGCAATTTACAACCCTGAGCGGGTTGTAATGTCTCAATTATGAGAAGCCACTGCTGCAGTTGAAGTCCTGAGTACTTTTCAGGGCTTTTTTCTGCCTCACGCCAGAGGCTATCTATACTTATTCTTATCGGCTTCAGCATCTAAGCCTGCCGGTTCATCAGTACCATCAATCCGACCCGCCGCAGGACGTGGAGGGTTACAGCAAGGACGGCTAATATGGGGACATTACGTACTCTTGATTACACCATCCCCGATTCGATGCAGAAAAGTTGGCAGAGTATCGTCAACCTTCTGGCTCAAATTGCAGGGGTACCTACCACGTTAATCATGCGGGTCCACGCTGATCATATCGAGGTCAACAACAGCAGTAACACACCAGGTAATCCCTATCATGCCGGCGACACGGAACCGTTAGGCAGCGGTCTTTATTGCGAGTATGTCATCAATCAGAACTCAACATTATTAGTTAAAGATGCCCTTAGTGACCCAGCCTGGCAACGGAATCCTGATATTAAACTGGGGATGATTGCCTATTGCGGTATGCCACTTAACTGGCCCAATGGTAAGTCATTTGGCACATTGTGCATGCTGGATAATAAAGAGAACGAGTTTTCAGACACCTATCAGCAATTGATGACCAACTTTAAAGATTCGATAGAAGCGCAGCTGGCAGTGGTATTTCAGCAGCAAAAACTGCTCAGGCTGAATAATGAGTTAAAACATCGTGTCGAAACCCGCACCAGCGATCTCGCCCAACTCAGTTACTCCCTTACCCAGGAGATAGATCGCCGTAAGAAAGCAGAACACCAAGTGTGTTATCAGCGAACACACGATCAAGGCACTGGTTTTTTTAACCGCGCCGGATTAGAGACGCTCCTCGCCGACACCCTTACAGGTTGTGATCATGACAACGAAACTGTCACGATCATTAATATCGGTTTTAGCAATGCACGCAGCATTCAAATTAAATACGGTTTTGAAGCTTTTGATAATGTGCTTATTGAATTTCGCCAACGTTTGGCTGAGGAAGAATCTGACACATTCATAACCGGGCGGCCGAGCTCCAATGATTTGGTCATCATCGCCAAAAACTCAGGGACAGAGCGTCAGTTGCAGCACATTATTGACGACCTTGTGCAGATCACGCTCGGCAGTTTCGATATCGACGACAGCGAAGTGCACCTTCACGCATTTCTCGGTGTCGTTCAGGCTAATCACAGCAGTAATGCCAAACAGTTGCTGCAACACGCCAGTTATGCCATGTTGCTGGGTAAAGAATCCGGCGATCCTTACAGCTTCTTCTGTGAAACTCACAGCCATGAATTAACTTATCACAATCAGCTTGAAAGCTCTTTGCTTGAAGCCGTCAGAAATGATGATTTAATGCTCTATTTCCAGCCTAAGGTGTCCCCCGGAACGCATAGGTGGATTGGCGCAGAGGCCTTGCTGCGCTGGCGGCATCCGGTACTGGGCGATGTGTCTAACGAGGCACTTATCCATATGGCAGAGCAGAACGGGCTGATTTTTGAAGTGGGATCATTTGTACTGCGTGCCGCGATCAGCAAAGCTAAGCAATGGTCGGAGCGAGTCAATGATTTTCGCATGGCTGTGAACATCTCTCCGGTTCAATTGCAAAACCTTAATTTTGCCGATCAGGTCCAGCATCTGTTAGAAACGTATCACCTCCCTCCTCAGTTCCTTGAACTGGAAGTCACTGAAAGTGCAATCATTGCTGATGAAGTCATTGCTTGTAATACATTGAATAAGCTCCATAATCTTGGCGTGACATTGTCACTCGATGATTTTGGCACCGGCTATGCGTCGTTCAGTTATCTGAAGAAGTTTCCTTTCGATTCGATCAAAATCGACAAGAGTTTTGTTCAGCAAATGGAAAAGTCGGTTGATGACCGCGCCATTGTTCGCTCAATTATCCACGTGGCGAAGAAACTCGATTTATTGGTTGTGATCGAAGGCATCGAATCCGTCCAACAAGAGCAGTTCTTGATCCGGGAAGGGTGCGATATTGGTCAAGGCTTTTTATATGGAAAGCCCATGCCCGGCATAGAATTTGAGCAAAGTTTATTGAATCAACACCTTTTGTCCGGAGAAAACCGCCATTCTTCTTGACCTTCTCCTTTACTCTCTTTGCCGGGATTTTTATAATCGCGGCCCGCTTCTCATCAAAAGGCACATATCTTTATGGATCAGTTGACTGCTACGTTAAAGAAAATCGAAAAGCAGAACTATCGCGCATACCAACAAATCAAGGGCCAGTACGATTTTACAGACTTCTCCTTGTCGATTGATTATGTTCAGGGGGACCCTTATGCTTCCCCTTCTCGCCTGCGTGCCACTCGTGCCTGGTCTCTGACCGGATTGGAATGGTTAAAAGACGCATCACCAGCTTATCAACGCGCCGCACGAGACTTTATCGCCCGTAGCTTCGATCAGTTTGCCAAACAAGAAGCGAGTGTGTCTATCTCGCTCAGCGGACAAACCGTGTTAGACAACACCGCCGTGCTGTTTACCGATGAGGGAATTGAGCTTCGTTTTCGGGTTAATCTGCCGGCAGATGGCCGTTCAGTTTTAGGTAAGAAAGCGAGCAATATTCTTACCTTCCACTTACCTAAGTTTATTCGTCGGGCAACACTGGAACGTGAGCTTGATAAAGAAGCACTGATCAGACACTGCCAGGTAGTTGAAGATCAGGATGTCCTGAGAGCTCAGCTGGAAGCGAACGATCTGGTAGCGTTTGTTGCTAACGACAGTATTCTGCCGCGTATTGCTGGTAACTGTGATTTACCGATGAGAGATGCCGAGCTATTTCAGGCTCCAGACTCGCTACAAGTAACACTGCATGCGCCGAATAAAGGCTACATAACCGGTTTGGGGATCCCGAAGGGTATTACTTTGATTGTCGGTGGTGGCTTTCATGGTAAATCAACCTTGCTTAATGCTGTGGAGCGCTCGATTTACGACCACATTCCCGGGGACGGCCGTGAATACATTGTCACCGACCGCAATGCGATGAAGATTCGCGCCGAAGACGGACGATGTGTGCACCACCTGAACTTGTCCAACTACATCAACCATCTCCCGATGGGTAAAGATACGGCGGATTTCTCGACACAGGATGCGTCGGGCTCAACATCCCAGGCTGCCTGGTTACAGGAATCGATCGAAGCTGGCGCGAGCTCACTGCTTATTGATGAAGATACATCCGCGACTAACTTCATGATTCGGGACGAACGCATGCAGGCTTTAGTCGCCAAAGGAGACGAGCCGATCACGCCGTTGGTCGATCGTATTGGCCAGTTACGTGATGAGATGGGCATTTCCACCATCATTGTAATGGGTGGCTCAGGCGATTATCTTGATGTTGCCGACACCGTTATCCAGATGCATGATTATCAGGCGGTGGACGTAACGGAAAAGGCGAAATTGGTGATTCAGCAGCACCCGACTCAGCGCCATAATGAATCTGAAGAGGCGCTGAAAACCTTCCGTCCACGCGCATTAAACAGAGTGGCGTTGATGAGTATTCTGACTGACGGTAAATTCCGCGTGTCCGCGAAAGGATGTGACTCGCTGCGATTCGGTAAAGAGTTCACGGATCTTAGTGCCCTTGAGCAACTTGAGTCGTCTGATGAAGTGAACGCGATTGGCTGGCTATGGTTTCAACTGGCCCAGCAGCCAGGCTGGTGTGATCATCCAGCTAAAGAGATCGAAGATATGCTGTCCGGCGACTGGCATGATGTAATGCCACAACAAGGTGACTTGGCTAAGCCGCGAACTCTGGATGTGATGGCCGCGTTGAACCGGATGCGTAAATCTCAGTTTAAGCCCTCTCGATAAGTTTTTATCCCTCAAAGGCGATGCATTATGCATTGCCTTTTTTATCTAGCTGCACAGCTATCTTTTTAGGCTATGCCCTCAACAGATTCCATGCCTCGCACAAAATACGAAAACGCTCCGGATCTCCGTTATCACGGTCAGGGTGCCACCGCAGGGCCAGTCTGCGCCACTGCTTGCGAATTTCTGTTGCCGTCGCGGTACTCTCAAGACCAAATAATTCCAGCGCCTGAAGCCGGTTTAGATCGGTCATGGTTTTTCCGCCTACGTGTTGTTGGTAACGGGTCCAGAAGGCATCGAGTAAACGGCGAACTTCCCCTTCGTCTGCTTCATAATTTGCCCACATCAGGTAATAGTCTCTGAGAGGGTCTTGCGGGTTAATCCGATGCCGGCAGGCTTCTCTGGCAGACATCAACAAGATGTCCATTGCCTCTACCTGTAACCAATGGTCTGGGTACAGCGTTTCCTGTAGTTGGAATAACCCGTTCATTATCAAAAAGTTACGTTTAAACAGGTCTTTATCCGGAGAAGCGTCTAACTGGGTAATATAGCCCTGATCAATCAATGCCTGAGCTAATGTATGTACTTTCCATCCGCTTGGTTGCCGCTTGATAATGTCGAGCATGGGCCACAACAGCGGGTTTTCCATGTCATGTTGGATGCCTTGACTGACCTTGGTTTGTTCTTGCATGAACACTCTTGGTTCTTATCGTTGGTATTGTTGAGCTTAGTATACCCCAACAAAAAAGCCGATGGCGGATGGCGATCGGCTTTTGCGGATTAGTGTCGAAATATCGCTAGAGCACGCCTAACTCTTTGAGACGTTCCATTAAATAACTCTGTGCAGTATAACGGTCAGACAACACCACTTCAGGCTTGGGATGTAAGAACAGTGGCAGAGAGATACGTGAGTTTTCCTGACGCTCTCCGGTCGGGTTGATTACCCGGTGGGTGGTAGAGGGGAAATACCCTTCCGACGCTTCCTGCAACATATCGCCAATATTGATGATTAAGTTACCAAAATCACATGGTACATCCAGCCATTCACCACCTTTGCTTTTGACCTGCAACCCGGGCTCATTTGCCGCAGGCAAAACGGTCAGTAAGTTGATGTCCTCATGGGCTGCTGCGCGTATTGCTCCGGGCTGCTCATCCCCGTGCATTGGCGGATAATGCAGAACGCGTAGTAACGTTTTGTCACTGTTGTGGATCATTTCTGACAACGCGACGGAAAACTTTTCCTTAACCTCTTTGGGCGCGTATTGTTCTATCCACCCGAGTAGTTCCTGAGCAAAGGCATTGGCACGTTGGTAGTACTCAAGAATTTCATCTTTAAGTTGCGCTGGAATTTGCCCCCAGGGATAGACATGGAAGTACTCTTTAATATCTTTGACGGTATGCCCTTTGGCGATTTCCGAGACTGACGCCGGGAAAAAGCCATCTTGCGTATCCACATTAAAATGGAAGTTATTTTTTTCAGTCGAATTAAAAAACAGGTACCAGTTTTTATAAATTGATTCGACAAGTTGTTGTGGAATCGGGTGGTTTTTTAACACACCAAATCCGGTTTCTCTCAAAGAGGTGACGAATTGTTGAGCAGCGTCTTCCGCGAGATAATCAACGGTTTTCAGTTTCATAGCTTTGATTCTTTTATTTATTTAAGAGCGAGCTGAATTCTAATAACTGAAAGCGGTGTAAATCAAACTTTAATGAAATGTTAAGTGGTAAATATTTCATTATTGAGCGTTAAGACAGGCTATCAACAAGCTTAGTAATCATCGCATCGTTCAAAACACAATTGAACACTGTACAATTGTATGTAAAGATGGGCGGCATAATATTCAAGGAAGCAATTATCTCAACATGAAAAGTACTTCTACCTTATTGCTGCTGACGATTTTTTATGCAGTTATCTTTCTGTTTTCGTCGATAGACCCCAGCTCTCGTGCGGTGTGGTTTGCCGAGATCATTCCGGCGGTTACCATTTTGGTGATCATTTGGGGAGTATCAACCCGCCATCAGTTCAGTCATACTGCGTACATACTGATGTTTGTCTGGCTTTGCCTGCATACTATCGGAGCCAAATACACCTTTGCTGAAGTGCCTTTTGATGGCTTTAATCAGTTTATAGGTTCTGAGCGTAACAATTTTGACCGCGTCGCTCATTTCTCTATTGGCTTATACGCTTATCCTGTTGCTGAATACCTGATTACTAAAAAACGTATCAGTGCCCCACTCGCCTGTTGGTTCGGGTTGTTTGCGATTATGTCACTGGCTGCCGGCTACGAAATCATTGAATGGTGGTATGCGGCGTTGGCTGGCGGTGATGACGGCATCGCATTTTTAGGCTCCCAGGGCGATATATGGGATGCACAAAAAGATATGTTGTGTGACACCCTTGGAGCCATCTGTTCTTTATTACTGTTTAACGTCCAGCGTCGACTGGCTTAACCAGGTTAAATACGGATTAAACCCGTCGGCTATCGGCACTTGCACGACTTGGGGCACTTCATAGTCGTGCAGTTCGATGATTTTGGATTCTACATCCGGGTATAAGTCACAGCGGGTTTTGATCACTAACAACCACTCCTCCTCGTGGCACACATTGCCCTGCCACACATAGTGGCTTTGAATTGGCATTGTCTGAATGCAGGCCGCCAGCTCAGCAGCCAATAGTCCGTTAATGATCTGCTGGCGATTGTTTTCGCTACCAGCAGTACTTAAGACGATACAGTATTCGTGTTGTTGCGTCATTTCCTCAGCTTCCTATTTCATCGTGACTTTGCCGCCGATCATCTTGTATGCCGGCGTACCGCGGATCAGCGTTTCTCGGGCGAACTCTTGTCCACAATTCGGGCAAATACATGCCGTTTGGGTAAAGTCTTCCGCTATTCGCTCTTTAAAGCATTTGACTAACGCGCCTTTGCCACCTTTGCGATACTTAAATAACTGCGTTTTACATTTTGTACAGCTCACTACCACAGTTTTGGCTGGTTGCTTTTTATTTGGTTTCGCCATTATTTGGTTATATTTCCGGTTTTACCCAAACCTGGCTGAAGTCAAACCAGCCCAGGGCATTGCACTTCGCGTTCTGTAACGCACCGCTATGATCTTTATTCACCCCCAGCCAACAGTGAAACATTGGGATTACCTGACAGCTTTTGACTAACTGACGGCCAAGTTCGCGAGCAGGAAAGTCCGTCAACTGCCCGCCTCGCCAGCGCTCGACCAGCGAATACCAGTTGGCAAAATCGCAACCTGAGCTGAACTTCTCAATATCACTATAATCGAGCAGCCAACCTGCCAGCGCATCGTTTCGGTTAGTGGCGATCCCCATCGCCTTCACCCAAATATCAATCTGTTTAGGCTCAGGCGCTTCGTTGTCATAGCGGACGAACTCGACGCTGATACCGTGGGGTTTCAGCAGCGCCCGGATCCCATTGGCGATAACCGGAAACATCGGGTGTTTCTTCTGATAAGCGACAGACAGAGTTACATCAGTTTTTGGTACCGGCTTGATGCTACCCGGCAGCAGATCAATCCAGCCTGGTTTTAGTCCATAAGCTTGTAAAAGCCCCAGCTCAATGACTTTGTCCTGAGGAACCAAGGCGTAAAGTTGATAGCTGTTCAAAGCCTGCGATAAAAACTCTGCCCAACGTGGGTCTTTGGCAATACCGTCTTGTTTGTTGAGCAGTAAGAAAGTGCATCCGGGATCAAGCTCCACTTCATCCGATGACGATTGACGTTCAATTTGCGGCTTAGACAGGCTTGGGTAAACCATAGAAGAGTACGCTTCATCAATCACCCAGACTTCGACCTGATCGAGCAGTGGCCGGTAGCCAAAATAACCATCGAAGGCTGTAAGGATCAGGCGCTTTTCATCGTTAACTTTTACCTGGAATGGTCCGGTGCCGATGGGTTTTTTGTCGTATTCATCGCTGCGTAAAGTCTTTGATAACAGAATCTTAGCTTGTGATTCACTCAGTGCCAGAGGCAAGTAACGATCCGGTTTGAGCAGATGGATATCAATCACCCAGGCTTCAGGCGAGCTGACGCTTTCAATATGGGCGAACAGATTTAAACGGCGCAATGCGAGCAAACTTTCAATCACGCATTCTGTCGTGAGTAAATCGCCACTGTGAAAGCGAACCCCCCGGCGAAGGTAAAAACGCCAGTGGGTATCAGACAACGACTCCCACGTATGGGCCAGATCGGGTTGCAGTTGTTCGTTGTCATCCAGTTTGGTCAGGCCACTAAAAACCTGCCGGGCGATGTGCTGTTCCGAGCGACGCATTGGCTTATGCGGGTTGAGCATGGCCAGAGGGCGGTAATAAGGCAAACGAACGACTTGCTCACCCTGGCTGTGTTGCAGCCCCAAATAGCCCTGAATAACCTGAGTCAGTTTAGCAGCATCATTATCAAGCGCGTCGAGTGCCTGACCGATTTTCCCTTCATCCAGATAACGCCGGGCCAGGTTTTCACTGACATCACTGCGATTGCGTTTAAACCTCAGGGTAGACAACTTACCCCGTCCTGCTGCGGGGTGCCATTCTATCCATCCCTCCTCTTCTAGCTTGTTGAGTACGATCCGTGCGTTACGGCGTGTACAAAAAAGCGCCTCAGTGATGTCTTCCAGTTGGACTGCGGAATCTTTCCCGGCGAATTTCTCAAATAATGTTTCAAATTGAACACGTAATCGTGGGCTACTCATAAAGGGGGAAATTAGATGGTTATTATTGGTGCTTTTAGTTTCCTCATTTTTAGGCGAAAGTGCAAATTAAGTAGAGTAAATTATTGAATATCAATTCCTATTTGCTCGGCCAGCTGGCGCAGCTGAACGTCATCATCTAACTTAATGGACCATTTACACTCGGCGCCGTGCGCCAATACCACGTTTGCCCCCCTTCCCAGCAGTTGAATCGCATCGCTGTGGGCTTGCAGTGTCATCATGGCAGGCCCGGCTATCTTGATGACGATTTCATGCTGTGTCGCAATGATCTTACCTAACGAAAACTCAATAACCATAACCCAATTCCTATGCTGAACGGTTTTGTTTTACTGCAATGGTGAGGCGACTTGTGCATACCAGGCGCTTTCGCTCATCGGTAATATCAATTTGCCATACCTGGGTCGATACCCCCAAAAACACAGGTGTTGCGGTACCAATCACATGGCCACTTCTCATCGCGCGGACATGATTGGCGTTGATGTCCAGCCCAACACAATAACTGCCCTCAGGAACACAAAAATTCGCCGCCAGTGAGCCCAGCGTTTCAGCCAGTACAACCGACGCGCCGCCGTGCAACATTCCAAGGGGCTGATGGGTAATACTGGACACCGGCATGGTTGCACTAAGCGAGTTGTCACTAAAGTCGGTATACTCAATCTGCAAGTGTTCGATAAGAGTGTTCTTTGATGTGGCGTTTAGTATGTCTAAACTGATTGGTCTTTTCCAAATACTCATATTGATTCCGGTATTATCAATGGGTTGCGGCTAACTGCGTTCAGCCGCACATTTTTCGCAACCATATTGGTTTTGCACGAAGTAATCGTCAAGCGCTTACTATTGAATAGGTTAACTTATTTTTCGTTGGCGTTATACTTAGACAACATCACTAAAGCCCACCATAGTATGGAGTTTATTATGAGGTCCTGGATTAACGCCTCCGCTCTGATCGCGCTCGCTGGATTAACCGCATGCAGCGCGTCACCAACCGGCCGAAATCAGTTCTTAATGTTTTCTGATCAGCAGATGTCGTCACTCGGCGCGCAGTCTTTTGAACAGATGAAGAAAGATACCCCGATCAGCAGTAACAAAAAAACTAACGCCTATGTACAGTGCGTTGCCAGGCACATCACGGACACCATACCGCCCCAGACAGGCTTCAAAGAGTGGGAAGTGGTGGTTTTCGATAGTGAGCAGATAAATGCTTTCGCCCTGCCGGGCGGGAAAATCGGTGTTTATACCGGGCTGCTTAACGTTGCAAAAAACCAAGATCAGCTAGCCACGGTGATTGGCCATGAAGTTGCGCATGTGCTGGCCGATCACAGCAACGAGCGTCTGTCTCAGAGCCAGTTGGCAAATACTGGCCTGTCTATCGCCAACCTGGCGATTGGCGCTTCTGAATATAAAGAATATCAGCAAGTTACCATGGCAGCGTTAGGGGTTGGGGTTCAGTATGGGGTGTTGCTCCCTTATGGACGAACTCAAGAATCTGAAGCGGATGTGGTTGGGTTAGAGTACATGGCAAAAGCCGGTTTTGATCCACAACAGAGTATCGCGTTGTGGAAAAACATGAGTAAGGCATCCGGGGGATCGCAGCCTCCAGAGTTTTTCTCAACCCACCCTTCGCACAGTAGCCGGATTAAAGACCTTCAGGCCACGATCAACAAGTTACCCCAATACACTGCCAATAAACCTGACTGCAGATAATAAAGAGCTCCGAGTTCGGAGCTTTTTTATACGCTGACGTAGACACCACTCATAATCTCTTTCAACCATACACTCAAAACGCCTCCTGTCATTATCCAATAAAGCTCGTTTACTGCCCGTATTGCCGAGCCTTTAAGCATAAGTTTGACGAAAGCATTCTGGTCGTACCATTTTTTTAAAAAATATCACGATAATACATGGCCTTATAAGACTGCATTTGACCTATGCAGCAAATTTATACAGCAATATGCGCTCAATCTTTGACAAGTTGAACAACATAGAATTAACATGTCATTTACAAAGTGATTGTAAATCACTGCAATTACAACACGTGCATTCGTACCATAACAATTACAAAGACTTCGGTCCGCAATAAAACATGACACCCTAGGAGGGTCAAGAATGAATAAGAAGCACTGCTCTCTGCTGACAATTTCAATATTGTTTGCGTGTAATGCCCACTCCGCAGGATTCCAGGTTGCAGAACATTCGGCATCTGGCCTGGGCAGAGCATTTTCCGGTGAAGGTGCAGTGGCAGACAATGCGAGTGTCCTTGCTCGTAACCCTGCCGCTATGACTTTGTTTAAAGAGGCACAGTTCTCTGGTGCTCTTTCCATTGTCGACCCTGAGGTCAATGTCTACGATACTAAATATCAAGAACAATCGGATGATGTCGCCCCGCTCCAGGTTGTTCCGGCGGGTTATTACATCAGCCCGCTCAATGATAACTGGGCCTGGGGCTTGGGTATGTTCACCACTTATGGTGTTGCGACTGACTATCCGAATGACATTGCAGCCGGTGATATGGCTGGCGACACTTCCCTTGTTTCAGTCAACATCAACCCAAACCTTGCCTACCGCATCAACGATGGCATCAGTGTCGGAGCTGGTGTAAACCTGGTTTATGCCGAAGCAGAATTGACCCGTCACAAAGGCACTCTGGCTCCTCTCTTTGGTGATCACAGTAAAAAATCTGACAACTTGATTGGCATGACTGGCGAGACCTTCGGCTGGGGATGGAATGTCGGTGCCCTGTATGAAATCAATGAAAACCACCGTTTTGGCTTTGGCTACCGTTCAGAAGTGGAACTGGACTTTGATGAAGGTGAGTTTAGCAGCTACGACTCTGGTATCGCTTCAGCCACTAAAGTAGATGGTCGCCTGAAAATCACCCTACCGGCAATTATTGAATTATCGGGTTTTCATCAGTTGAACGATAACTGGTCGCTACATTACAGCTGGCAACAGACTGAATGGAGTACATTTAAAGAGCTCAAAGCCACTAGTCCGGATTGTACTGATGGTGTTTGTTTCTACAAGCCTGAGCATTATGAAGATAATAACCGTTATTCTGTTGGTGGTACCTACCAACTGAACGAATCGTGGACCCTGCGTGCCGGTTTTGCGTACGACGAACAAGCCGGAGAAGCGACGCTGAGCATTCCAGATAGTGACCGTTACTGGTACAGCGCCGGCCTGACCTACCTGATCAAAGAGAACCTTAGTTTAGACGCCGGTTTTGCTCTGGTACAAAGTGAATCAGGCTCGTTTACCGAAACGAACGCGGCAGGCCAAGAGATCAAGTTTGAGTCTGAGGGTAAAGCTTACATCAGCGCGATTCAGATGAACTACACCTTCAAATAATAGGGTTAACGGAGTAAAACAATGAAACATACTTTTAATCTATCACTGCTTTGTTCTGCGATCCTACTGGCTGGTTGTGGTGACAACACCGAAAGTTCAGGCACATCGGACATTGCTCAATATGAACCTTCGGTACAGGTGTTGCTGGATCGCGACACCTCAATCAAGTTCACCCTCCAGGGCGTAAATGCGGACGTTCCCGTTCCTTCCTACCTGCTAATGGATACCTGCGATGGTTCGCTCGGTTTACCAACCGGCGGAGACGATGCCCTGACTAATCCTCGCGCAGCCATGAATACGATGGACGGGTGGTCTACTTCAATGCCGATCGTGCTTAACTTTAACGGCGCTGGGTTTAACCCGGGCATACTGACGTCAGGTGTAAACGTCATCAAAATCAACCAGCGCCTCACCGAATGGGACGGTCAAAGCAACCCTATTGATACGGTACTTAAACAGGGCGTCGATTACATTGTCAAAACCGACGGCAATGCCATGTATATCCAGTTCGCTGATGCACTGGACGAATCGAGTGAGTACATTTTGTCTGTTACCCAGGAAGTAACAGACAAAAATGGCAACCCAATCGGCACCTCGTCAAGCTATGCTACCGCTAAATCCAAACAGGTGGTATTTAAAGCCGGCGACCTTGCATCTGTTCAGGCCGTTACCGGCGCTGTCGAAGGCATTTTTGGTTTAGCTACACAGCTGGGCCAGGCGAACATCAACCCAGCTGATATCGTTTATTCGTCGTGGTTCAGTACTCAGTCTGTCGGTGATACTCTTGCAGCGGTGAAAGGTGTCACTGCGACTGGTTTTGCTACCGGGAAAAACACCCTAAACGAGCTGTACAAATTGGACCCGGAACAAGGTTCACTCGACCTGTCGACTGCTTACACCATGGCGTTGGGCGTAACTCAAGACTTCGAAACGGCGTTAGATGCTGACGAACACTTCAGCAAGTACATCAGCGCTGATGAGACGGCTAAAGCCGGGATCAAGAGCCTGTACTTAAACTCCGGCGCGAGGGTTAATGTTACCCAAGGCGTGGTTCGCCTACCTCATTACCTCGATAAAGGTGATGGCTGGAATATGCTGCCGATGAAAGCAGCAATGCCAAGCCTGGCTAAGTTAAGTGCCGCGCTGAAAGATAAAAATGAAGCCGCAAACATGGTTCAACAGTTATCTACCGGAGTGTTTGCCAAGGATCCTGTCGACGTGACTAAACTAGCCACCGATCCGACAGAGCAGCTAAAACTGGTAGGAACCAGCCTGTACCTGTCGAATGGCAGCCAGTTAGATTCAGAACGTAATATTTCTCGTTACTCTCCACTCCCAGAGGTACGCTCACTTGAGAATGTCGAGTTCTTGCTGTTTACCCCTGCCGAAGGCTTGGCCGAGGACGTTGTGATCTATCAGCATGGCATTACCTCCGCCAAAGAAAACGCCTATTCGTTCGTCTACAACCTGGTAAATGCCGGTGTGGCGGTTATTGCGATTGACCTGCCGATCCACGGCACGCGCAGCCTGGATGAGCAGCGTTCAGCCAACATCAATACTTTAGCCTACTTAAACCTATCCAATCTGGCCGTTGCGCGCGATAACTTACGCCAGAGTATTCTGGATGTGCTGGGACTGCGTGCCAGCCTGGTCGTATCAGCCAAAGCCGGGTTATTAATGGAAAGTCCTCTGCAAGGCTACAACCCGATGACGGGCTCAAAGGTTAAAATGCTTGGTCACTCGTTGGGTGGCATTGTGGCGACATCTGCGGTTGCTGCGGCCAACAACTCCCTTGGCAGCCTGAGCGCTGACGCACTCTACTCGTTTAGTGCCGCTTCGATCCAAAATGCAGGCGGACAGATCAGTAACTTACTATTCGGAGCAGAAGAGTTTGGCCCACAGATCAAACATAATCTGGCGTATGCGGCTTCAGCCGACTATAAAAAGTACGCAGTGAAGCAGTGTGCGGAGCTGAGCGACAAAGATTGTTACGATCTGTTTACCGAGCTGTCACCGGCTAATCAAGTTAACAGCCTGGAAGCTCAGTTCGCATCCTTTAAATATGCAGCGCAGACGGCATTAGATACCGTCGATCCATTTACCAACGCGTCTGATCTGTTCAGCAATGGTACGCTTTCCACACCATTTTTGATGACTCAAGTCGAGGGTGATACTTACGTACCGAATACCGTTGCCAACGCCCCATTTGCTGGCACGCAAGCGTTAGCGGCTAAGCTTCGTTTAACTCAAGTAAACCAGGCCAAACCTGTGGTTATGCCAAAAGCGAGCTTTATTCAGTTCAATGATGTCGCCACGCACAGTACGTTTGCCGCGCCTGCCGGAACGTTTGTGGATTTTCAGCATCACGTTGAGATGCAGACACAAAATAGCCACTTTTTAGCAAATGATGAGCTGGCGGGTGTGGTGAACACTTCTGTATTGAAATAAGTTCACCTCAATAAGTCAGTCAGTGAAAGCCCGGCCCTGAGCTGGGCTTTCTATTTTGAGCCGATAGTCGCTAAACTTAAAAATCCAATGATTCGCATAAAAAACAAGTCATTTTCCATCAAATTACGTGATTATCTGGTGTATTGGTTATGTTTTCCCAGTTTTACTGGAAAATATTCGGTTTAATTTCCTCATACCCCTTCTATTTCTCAGGATAAAGTGGATAATACCCGCCACGATTAAAATTACTAAGGTGAGTCCTTATGTCTATTGAAGCTACTATGCTTGCTCGCTGCGAGTCAAAATGTGAATTGTGTTCTTCTGAATCTGCGCTTTCGGCCTATCCTGTGCCACCGCACAGCCATGTCACGGTAGATACCGCGATCATGGTATGTGACAAGTGCCAGGGTGAGATCGAAGACCCACAAGACATTAACCACTGGCGCTGTCTAAACGAAAGCATGTGGAGCCAGGTTCCTGCGGTACAAGTAACAGCATGGCGCCAACTGACTCGCCTGAACAGTGAAAGCTGGGCTCAAGATGCTCTTGACATGATGTACATGGAAGAAGAGCAAATGAACTGGGCAATGCAGGGTATGTCAGCTGATGACAAACCATTTGATTGTAACGGTGTTGAGCTGAAAAAAGGCGATGACGTAACGGTAATCAAAGACCTTCCGGTTAAAGGCACGAATCAGGTAATCAAGCAAGGTACTGTGATTCGCGGCATCAGCATTGGCAGCGATCCTAAGCTGGTCTCTGGTAAAGCAAACGGCGGCCAATCTATGTATGTAATCGCAGAGTACTGCCGTAAAAAATAACCCTTCCGGTTAAACAAAAAGCGCCTGTTGGCGCTTTTTGTTTAACTGCTACATTGTTTTCACTTATTTGCTTATTTGCTTATCGGCACATACCAATGTCTTTTTGCATGTGCGCAGACAGGTCTTCTGCGTTGTAACTGCGAGTTGCTGTATTATCCACAAAAAGAATATCTAGTAAGTGAGCAATCAATCCTTTGAAGTTAACCGCATAGGTTTTCTTATCCATAGAGGTTGGTAAAGCGATATTTGTCATCTGAATAGCTTGTGCCATAAGAGCCTCTCTATAAATCGGTAACTTGTGTCGTTGGCTGTATATTAGTTGCTAATCGACTGAGTCAAAAATGACAAAATTTCCAAATTCGGATTATTATTTCTAATAAAACAACCCATTAACAACCCCTGGGAATGGTTCGGCAGCTAACATGCATAGATACTCACCAAAGCCGCCTACGCGATGCATAACAAGACATACTCAGTCTATTTGCAATGACAAATGACACATACGATTAACATTTGATGTTTTCAATTTCGTGACATTTGTCCATCGCCGACTTATTTTTGATTAGTAATTTTTACACTTAGTTTATTGATTTGTCTGCTATGATTGATGGACAAAATGATCGCACTTGACATTACTAGCACCAGGAAACACAACGACCACAGGGTCGGTATTTCATACACAGTGTCAACTAACAACATCTTGATCCCAATAAACAGCATGATCACCGATAAGGCTGGTTTCAAGTATACAAACTTATCTAACATTGCTTGCAGTACAAAATACAATGAACGCAAACCAAGCAAGGCAAAGACATTGGCAGCTAAGACCAGGAATGGTTCCTGCGTAACTGCAAATATCGCAGGGATAGAGTCTAAGGCAAACATTACATCCATCACCGCAATCACCCCTATCACGATAAGCATTGGGGTGACACACCACTTCCCTGCGCGATGAATCAGGACTTGCTGACCATGATACTGTTCACTAACAGGTAAAAAACGCCGGATGAATTGTTCTGGATAAGGGTTAACTGATTCATGCTCGTCTTTCTCGATGGCCAGCTGAATCCCAGTCCAAATGAGAAATGCGGCAAACAGGTACAGTACCCAATGGTATTGGGCCAGCAACTGTGCGCCAATCGCTATCATCAATGCACGAAGCAATAAAGCACCGATAACCCCCCACAGCAGAGCTCGGGGACGTAACTCTTCCGGTACTTTGTACTGAGAAAAGATAATCGCAAACACAAACAAATTATCGACACTGAGCGACTTTTCCAGTAAATAGCCCGTTATAAAAGCAATCGTCGCTTTTTCATGAGAATAGTCGCTGTTGGGTGCGTAGAAATCCCATCCAAAATAGATTGTCGTGGCAAAGGCAAATGCCAGCAGGAACCAAAACAGACTCCAACTCACCGCTTTTTTCATACTGATAGCGCCGCCACGTGTTTGATGAATATCAATGCCAATCAGAGCAAGCGTCAACATGCCGAAGGTTACATACATGAAAGCTGGGCTTTGAGTAAAAACGGGATCACTAAACTGAATGATATTTTCGAAAAAAGACATATATCCTCCCTGGCGGAAGGAAATGCATAGGAAGACCTTCCGCATACAATACAAACTAGCAGGCATAGGACTTGTGTCTGCTGATGATGAATGCGTTGGTCTCGTTACGGTGAAAGCTCAGATAATGCCAGGCTGTTCACCTTTACTTACCGGATAAGCGTGCGCTTAACGAGATGACGATAAGTAAAATTGTGTGACTACTCCCCAAACGATGCAGATCATACGCTGTAAATGCGAAATCGCCAACAAATAATCCTTATCCTTAAGGTTATAACCAATTGTTATTTTTCCCAAAAAAAGCAAAAGGGAGCAATAAGCTCCCTATTTACTACAGATTGATAACGGCATTAAATCCCACTGGCCGGCACAAAATACACCAAGGTTGACCAAACGGCCACCCATGCCACTACCACGGCCAAATCAGCCCAGTCTTTGTTCCACATACTTCTTTCCTCTCAAACGCATGTAGCGCCTGAGAGAAAAGCAAATTAGATACCAAAAATTATCATTAAAGCCGTTGTGAGTGAGAGTTGTGATGTTGATTCAAATAACTTGGCACATCAGACAACAGCTCAATAAAACAGTCTGCCATTGACATTAGGCTAATGTAGCCCTCGCCTTTCATTTCAAGTAGCGCGTCATAACCCTCTTTGCCTTTCATGGTATATGCTGACGAAGCGCCTTTATACCAGCTATTTTGCTCAACGGGCGTCCATTGCTGACCATCAAAAATATCAAGCCGCTTAATACGATTGCCTAATGGTGCCAGCTTGTCGTATTCAAAACTCAAATTGTGAGTGTAAGGGTAACTTCCTGAGCCGGTTCCTATGACACCGTTATTCAAAGCGTTGTTAATCGCACCTTCCAGTGTACGTCGAATCGCATCGCCCTGTATCTCATAACAACCGATTGGCACGGCAAAGGGCAATAACTTTCCGGCAATGTCAGCTACGGTAATCGTCCCTGGGTTGAATGATGACCGAACTCCACCGGCATTATGAATCGCAAACTGAACCTCATGCCCTCGCTTGTTTAAGCTGTACAAAAATGACTCTGCGACCGCCGGGGCCAACTCACTTCCGCCAAACTCATCCGGCACTCTTAAATGACGCAGTTTCACCGGAGTATGGGCAATGACTTCTGACTGTAACCGTCTGACCTGCGGAATGTATTTGTTGTTTAAAATCGACTGCGTTTCCGGGTGCTTTTTGCACACAACGACATTAGGCTGTCCGTGGATGAAATCACACGCCACCTGAAACATACCTTGGTCCAACTGCTCGTTTAGTTTTGAATCCCAGAAAATTCGGCGCCCCAACAGCAGTTCGTTTTGACCAGTGTGCATTGTTGTTTTGCCGTTTTCATCAAATGTTAAGACGCAATGCCCCATCGTCAACGCATGGTAACCGGCTTGTACCACATAGGTACCATTGACTCTGACACCGTATGGTTCGTCTTTACCCAAGCCAATTAGCGAAAAGTCACCTTGTAACTTATGACTGTGGCCGCCAACAATAATACCAATTCCATCAACTTGTCTGGCGAGTTCCAGATCGCCTTCATAACCTAAATGACTTAATACAATTACCTTATTGATGCCAGCCTGATGAATTTGCTCAACAGTTCGCTGCGCTGTGGCAATCGCAGGCATAAACGGAGTGTCGGCATCTGGGTTCGCAATATCGGACATCTTATCAATCGATACACCAAAGATGGCCACTGGCTCACCATCAAATTTTTTGATGATGTAACTTGCGCTTTGTGTGCCGGGTTGATAGCTGGCGATGTTATCAAGTTCACTTAACCGGTGCACTTTGTCATGTGACTCATCTGACAGGTTCCAGTTACCGGCAAGCAAAGGAAACTGGATCCGCTGGCAAAACTGAGCCACCGGTTCATTCCCCATATCCAGTTCATGGTTACCCAGTGCCATCGCGTCAATACCAATGGCATTGAGCAGATCGGCATTTGCTTTTCCTTTAAATAAAGAAAAATACAACGTGCCCTGGAAACAGTCGCCGGCATGAAGAAAAAGTGTTCCACGGCCCTGGCGGTCGGCATCTTCTCTTAATTGCTCGATACGGGTAGCGATACGTGAAAAGCCACCAGCACTAACATAAGGTTCTAGCGAGAGTTCGTCGTTAATACGGAGTTTTAGCTGTAATGACGTTGGCTCAAAATAGGAATGAGTGTCATTGATGTGTGCCAGTGTAAGTGTGACTGGCTTATGATTATTGTTCACTGTCATCTTCTCTCTCATCATTCCTGCTAATAGTAATAGGTAAATGATGACAGAAACATGACTATTATGAAACAGAGATTTTCTATTACATATTTACGTGATCGCGGCTGAATAACTCCACCAGTGAAAGCCCGCCAGAAAAATACCGGTCTTTATCTAGTGACAGTTTTGTGAACTCAAGTTAGCTCATACAGAGGTTTTTAATATATGCTTAGGAAAGGCGATTAATTCTAATAAATCAAATAATTGCAAGGAGGAGTGCGATGAGATTAGATCGTGTTGAAATCTCAGGCTTTAGAGGCATCAAGCGCCTGGCACTCTCTTTTGATGAGCTGACAACTCTCATTGGTGAAAATACCTGGGGTAAATCTTCATTACTTGACGCGTTATCGATTGTTTTATCTGCCAGTGGTGAGCTTTATCAGTTTGAGATACGAGATTTTCACGTTGACTATTCGATTTCTCACCCGCAAACACAACATTTACAAGTCATTCTTTGTTTCAAAGCGAGGGACAAACAAGAAACCACAGCCGGACGGTATCGTAGACTCAAACCCGCATGGTGTGAAACTGAAGATGGAGAACACAAAATTTTCTATCGTATCAGTGCATCACGTGACGGGCATAACGTGACGACGTCACGGGCATTCCTAGACAAGGACGGTAGCCAAAAGCAAATACATCACGCAGATAAAATCGCAATGGAACTCATGACCTTACACCCCGTTATTCGTTTGCGTGACTCAAGGCGCTTTCCCCACCCGATTGCCGAAAACGGGAACGGCAAAAATGCACGCATTGAGAAACGGATCAGCAATACCTGCCGTCGTCTGGGGGCGATGCCAGGTCATGTGAACAAAGGAGAAATTCGCAGTAGCCTGAACTCGATGCAAACTTTGGTTGAGCACTACTTCTCATTCCGCAACGATTCCAGAAAGAGCGACCCACGTAAACCAAGGGACGGGCTGTTTTATGCCAGCCCTTCCTCAGAACAAGGCCTGAGCCAGTTTTTAAAAGCTAATAAAAACAAGCAAACCCGTCTATTGTTACTTGGGGTGTTAAACGCCTTTCTCCAGGCGAAGGGCCCCAACGAGCTACGCCGTTGCGCTCGTCCTATCTTGATCGTTGAAGATCCGGAAGGGCGATTACACCCCACTCATTTAGCGCGCGCCTGGGGTTTGCTGCAGTTGCTGCCAATGCAAAAAATCTTAACCACTAACAGTGGAGATATGCTGGGTTCAGTACCTATCTCCACTATCCGGCGATTAGTCCGTTTATCGGACCGAACTGTCACCAAGAACCTCAAAGCCGGACGGTTCAGCACCGATGAACTAAGACGAATCGGTTTTCATATTCGATTTCACCGCTCCGGTGCCTTATTCGCCCGATGTTGGTTACTGGTCGAAGGTGAAACTGAAGTATGGCTGTTTAATGAGTTGGCTCGACAATGCGGTTATGATCTCGCAGCGGAGGGGGTTCAGATCGTTGAGTTTGCCCAATCAGGCTTACGCTCATTGATTAAAGTGGCCAAAGAGTTTGGCATAGACTGGCATGTTGTTACTGATGGTGATGCGGCAGGTAAAAAGTACGCCCAAACCGTAAAAACCCAGTTGGGAATCGATCAAGAACGCCACCGATTGACCGAACTGCCTGATAAAGACATCGAGCATTTCTTGTACAACAATGGTTTTGAAATTTTCTTTAAGGATATTATCAAAGTTCCTCATGACCACCCGATACCCGCCAAAAAAGTAGTCCACCGCGTTTTGAAGAAACACGCTAAGCCTGATCTGGCATTAGCCATTGTTTCTCATTGTGAAGCGAAAGGAATGGATTTTATCCCGGTACTGTTACGTTGGACCTTAAAACGGGTTGTCACCATGGCCAATGGCAACACATAAAAAAAAAGCACATCGATTTGATGTGCTTGTATCAAGAATCATAAATTTTGATTAATCGTATCAAGTGGGATAAGACTCAATACTCAGTGGATACAAATTAGATCGGGGGTACTACTGAACCTGCTCGGTGAGAGAAGAAGTAGTGTTTTGTGATTTCGCATGCAACCAAAGCCCGGTTGATTTCATCAGGTAACCAAATACGCCACCCAACAGCAAAGACGGTACAACTAACTGCCAGTTACCATCGGCTGCAAAGGTTGCACAAGAACCAATGAAAGTACCAGGAATGTAAGCTAACCAAGACTGTTTAGCCTGAATACACATAAAGAACGCAACTACTGCAGTTATGACATAGCCAAGAATTTCCAGCCCGGCGAAAGTTGAACCATAAATGATCACCATTGCCCAGAATACACCGGTCATATTGGTCATCAAACTCTCAAACAAACCTCTTAATCCACTCTTCGGAGCAGCGAAATAGCTTGTACAGCCCAAAAAACCTGCCCAGGACAAAAGACCTAATGAGATGGCAATCCAACCCCAAACGCCAGATAAAATCCCGGTTGTAATCGAAATTGCTAATAGTGTCGTCATAGTATTCGTAACCTTTTCGGCCAGCATCACACCTTGATGGTTCGATAACTGCCTTCATGCGTTGAAATCACAGGGCTAATAGTAGGGGCCAGACGCGCTTATATCGGTGATAGTGATCACATAGTGCGCCAATCAACATACATGTATTTCATCATTAATTTGACGCAACCGATAAATCAACAGATTTCGAAAATAACAAAATGGGCAATAGAAAGCTCTTCCTGGGTTGAAAGAGCTTTTCAGAAGGTAAATAAAGGAAGAAGTAAATCTAGAATACTGACGGTTTACCTTTCATCATTCTCAAACCTTCACGCTTTATGCAGTCAACCAAAGGGTTTTCTGCCATATCGGCACGCCAAATGAAGGAAAGTGTACGCTCCATCTTCAACTCTGGCACATTTAGTGCGATCAGTTGACCTGATTCGATATAGCGCTCAACATCTAAGTACGGCAAACAAGTCAGATACTGTCCATTAGCAACCAAGCTGCGTAATACCGGCACGTGTTCATACTCTCGCCACACATCCAGGTCTTCGATTAAATGATGAATAGAACTATCAAATATTTTTCTGGTTCCTGAGCCGTGTTCTCTCAGTACCCATTTTGCCTGCTCCAGCTGCGCTAAACTCACGGACTGGTTACGGGAGAAAGGATGATGTGATGCGGCCACGACCGTAAGGTGGTCCCGGCACCACACTTCTTGATTCAGACGGTTGTCATCACACCGTCCTTCGATGATACCCAGATCATATTTGTAATCCAGTACCCCACCAATAACGCCCTGTGTACTCTGAACACCAAGAGAAATGCGCATCTCCGGAAAGTCATTATCAATAATGCTGATAAGATCTGGAACCAAATGCTCTGCGGGTGTCTGACTGGCCCCCATGCGTATCTCACCACTTAATAAATGCTGTTCATAGAACCCCATTTCTATTTGCAGTGCATCTTGTAAAAGTCGTTTCGCTTTAGGCCTCAGCCACATACCCCAGTGAGTTAAGGCCATTTGCTTGCCTTGCCGCTCAAATAAAGGGCGGCCTAACATTTTCTCAAGCTGTGCCAATGACATGCTGGTCGCTGATTGAGTCAACGCCAGCTTGTCCGCGGCTTGACTTACACTGCCACTGTCGGCAACGGCATCAAATACCGCCAATTGTTTTAATGAATAACGCAATATCTTCTCCAAATCTAATGAACATTATTCATGTCCTCCCTAAAAACGCTCTGCATCAATAAGCAATAGGGTTCATTTTACCTACCCAAAAAATCTTATCAATTAATTTGATGAGGATTCTAAAGATTATCAATTTTACCTTAACCCCCTCCCCCCTTTAGAGTGGCTATGCGGTTTGGGAACACCGCAAATTAAAATCAACACTAAAGCTTTATAGAGCTTAATAATCAAGGAGTTCTAATCATGGAACCACTAGCTAAGGAGTCAACATGGCGGTGACCGATTCTCAAAATCACCAGTATTTTTCTCCGAAAGAAATGATGGCGGAAGCTGAGAAGTTTGCGTTAAGTAAAGCGAAAAAAACCAGCGGCATGACAATTGGCCTTGCAATGATGGCAGGTGCCTTCATTGGCCTGGCATTTCTGTTTTACATTACCGTAACCACTGGAAGTGCAGGCGCTGGCTGGGGGCTAAGCCGTCTTGCCGGAGGGCTGGCATTCAGCATGGGGCTGATCCTGATCGTCATCTGCGGTGGTGAGTTGTTTACCAGTTCAGTACTTTCCAGTATTTCATGGGCGAACCGGCAGATCACGTTCACCAAGATGCTCTCGATCTGGGGCAAAGTTTATCTCGGCAACTTTATCGGTGCGATGCTTTTATTGTTACTCGTCACAGCTGCCGGTCTTTATCAAATGGATGCTGGTCAATGGGGATTAAATGCGCTGAATATCGCGCAACACAAACTGCACCATACCCTTATTCAGGCTTTTGCTTTGGGTATTCTATGTAACCTATTGGTTTGTCTGGCGATTTGGTTAACGTTTAGTTCCGCTAACGCAATGACTAAAGCCGCGATGACCATCTTGCCGGTTGCCATGTTCGTCAGTAGTGGTTTTGAACACTGTGTGGCAAACATGTTTATGGTTCCACTGGGGATCGTCATCGCCAACTTTGCACCAGACACATTCTGGACGACCATCGGTGTCCCTGCATCTCAATACGCAGACTTGAATGTCAGCCACTTTATCAGCGCAAACTTAATTCCGGTAACTCTGGGTAACATCGTGGGTGGCGCTGTGTTGGTTGGCTTATCCAACTGGTGCCTCTACCGCCGGCCAGAGCTTAAGGCCGCGCAGATTGCTTCAATTACAAATACCACAAAAATAACGTCAGTTAAGGAAACTACTATGAAAAACGCCGCAGTTATTAAAGAAATAATGAACCCTAACCCACTCACTTTAAGTGCAGAAATGCCGGTAGCTACAGCCCTGGATACACTGCTGGATAACAATCTTGTTAGCGCGCCAGTTGTAGATATCGAAAACCGTTTGGTTGGCTTCTTCTCTGCACATGATGTTATGGTGGACTTATGGTGTCAGGATTACATTCCGGCTACCGATCAGAAAGTCGTTGATCTAATGAGCCGCGACGTAGTCGCCATCGCTGCAAGTGACCGTCTGGTAGATGTGGTTGAGTTTCTGTGTATTGACAAAGAACAGCTATACCCTACATCAAGCATGGGCATTGCGACCCGGATGACTTCATTGTCTCTTGAAGAACGCGCAAAAAGCATGAAGGTCAGCAAACCACAGGTTCTGCCAATCTTAGAAAATGGCGTAATGGTAGGGATCGTAACCCGCACTCAAGTACTCAACGCCCTTCGCCCAGTTTACGGTGAGCGACTAAACTTAGTTGAAGAAAAACAACTTGAAACTGCATAACAATAACAACACTAACAATTAGCGTTGGCACTAAAAAAGCGCTCTTAGTTTCTAAGAGCGCTTTCTTCATTGGGGGTAACAGGTTACTTCTTCACACCTTCCACATGCAGCTCCATGTCGACATAGCTGGATGTCCCCATTACAGGGATATCAAAGTCAGCGAGCTCCAGGCGGGTCTGACCTAAGAATCCGGCGCGCTCCCCACCCCATGGGTCTTTACCGGCACCAACAAACTCGGCTTCAATCGTGATTGGCTTGGTCACCCCGTGCAAGGTTAGATTACCGATCACATCCAGTTTACCATCGCCTTTATTGACCACTTTGGTGCTGTTAAAGGTCGCCTGACTGTATTTACCGGCGTCAATGAAATCTCCGCTACGGATATGTTTGTCACGTTCGGCATGATTGGAGTCCAGGCTGGTAGTATCAACGACAACATTCACTTTCGATGCTTCAACGTTACCTTCATCAAAGGTAAAATCACCAGAGAAAGAGTTAAAACGACCCTTGATAAAGCTGTAACCTAAATGGCTGACTTTAAAGTTAATTGATGCGTGTGCGCCCTTGGTATCAATAACGTAATCGGCAGCTTGTGCACTCATCGGCAAAGCTAGCGCGGCCGCGAGTCCGGTAACGAGTAGTGACTTTTTCATTTTGAAACTCCTAACATTTTTCTTAATGTGTTGTCTTTGTCGATAAAGTGATGTTTTAACGCTGCCAGAGCATGAACCCCAGCGAGCAGGATCAATGTCCACGCTGCATAAAAGTGGATGTCACCAGAAACATCAGATTGGTTTGGGAATACCTCGCCCGCACCTGGAACAGTAAACCAGTTGAAAACATCGATACCCCGACCATCTGAGGTAGAAATCAGATAGCCAGAAGCAAAAATCGTCAGCAATAACAGATACATCAGGCTGTGCGCAGCCTTTGCGGCAACCACCTCAAACTTCGAGCCCTCCACAGAGGGAGAAGCTGTCATATGTTTCCAGATAATCCGAACGATGGTGATTAACGCCAACAGAATACCGATAGAACGATGGTAGTCGGGTGCGGTTTTATACCATTTACTGTAATAGCCGAGATCGACCATCCACAGACCGACCGCAAATAACCCAACAATACACACCGCCGACAGCCAATGTATGCCACGTGAAACCAGATTGTAGTTTTTTACCGAAGTTCCCATTTTGTGCTTCCCAGATACAAACCGTAGTTATTGTTAATACAAAAACAATACAATAACCAATTTACTCCATATGAAACACATTATTTACCAGCCTTTACATCAAGCCAATAGCGGTATCTCTATCAACATGTTCAAAATTTTTGATGAACCCTTCTCTCCCGACTCAAACGGAGACTTCTTGCTCTATCTCATAAAGCGCATCGCTCATTTCGTACACTCGTCGCTCGATAACCTTTTTGGCCTCAGCGATCCCCAGGTTGAAATAAATCGGCCCTAACTTTTCAGTGATAAAATCGATTAAGAATTCGCTATCAAACTGGCCGATTTCAACATTCAATTCATCTTGCATATAATCTTTAATCGCGGTTGCGATTTGTTCTTTTTGCGTTCGTTCTAGCTTGATCATTATGTTGCTCCTATACGTTGCTATCGGCGATTTATGGCGGTTAGATCAAGAAGTTGCCGTTCTTCGTTAGTCTCTTTTAAAAAGACTATGCTAACCTCTCACCGATATATTTGGTAAATGTTAAGGGATAATCTTTGCTGTTAGATTTGGTAATACAAAGTGTCAATGACTTTCAGAATGATTGTCTGAAACTATGTGAGAATCATTATCCCGCCGTTCACAACCAGGGGATGAGCGAGCATCATTTAGGGCTGGCCTTTTCAAGGCGCATGGAACATACGTTTAGCCACTTTGGCTATAGCAGTGTCGTAAAGCCGCTGGAGGTGTTAAACGCCCCGGATCTGCCCCATCACTACCGGATATCCTCAGAGATGGGAACCGTTTGGGTTCTTACCCACCATATGGTTAGTGCCGGCAGCGTATGTCGTAAGCATCTGCTCTCTTCTATTACCGAGTGGCAAAGTGAATATGGCTATGCACTACAGCCAAACGACCTGCTCCTTCTTATCAGCGATCACTGGATAAGCCGCAGTAAAACCAGCCGGGAACTACTTCATTGGTGGATGGGGGAATTACCAGATCAAATCAATGAATACCATGAACAGGGTATCACCTTGTATACCAGTGATTCACAGCTAAGCCATTCTCTGGAAACTCAATTTGGTATCACCCCCTGTTACATTAAATTTGGTCATCCTCTGCGACGCTCCAACAAGCAGCAACTGGTTCGGAAATATTTACAGTTGTATGCTGTATTACAATGGTGAGATTTCGTTACTGTGACAAAAATGTTACCGCCAATGAGAATTGTTTGATGCGGCTCGCTAATTCTAATCACTGCTGCCAAACCTACTTGCTTATAGTACTGAGTAAAGATTAGATAGTGGCATTGAATGTCATTATCAGCTGGATATGTTTCACGATATATGCACCTGGCTTAGGTAAAATCACATATGATGGGCAGTACTCAGCTGTTAAGCTGTATTTCTACACAAGAGGACGGACAATTTATCGCTTCCTACCGCGGGCTGACGTTGCGGAGTGTATTCCAACCCATTTATCAACGGGAACTGCAAATTATCGGCTTGGAAGCATTAGTAAGAATAGTTGATCGCAACAACCTGATGCTGCGTCCAGACTTGTTCTTTCACTCAGATGCTGTCCCTACTGCAGATAAACTCAACGTGGAACGTTTGAGCCGTCTGATACACATTGCCAACTTCGCCCAATCCAAGTTCTCTGACCGTAAACTATTTCTCAACGTGTTACCGCAAGCGGCAGAGATGCTGGCTAAAGATCGCAACTATTGCCAGTTGCTCCAACATTCGATTTCTCAAGCTAATCTTAAACAAGAACAAATAGTCATGGAACTAGTGGAACTGTCTGCCAGTGATGAAAGCGCTCTGCATCAAGCGACACAAAAGCTGAGCAGTAGTGGTTATTTGTTGGCAATTGATGACTATGGTGTCAATGCATCCACGATAGAACGGGTTAAACGAGTACGCCCCCACATCATTAAAATCGATCGTTCACTGTTGCTTAAATATGAAGAAGGCGATGTCGGGCACATGATGCAAGCGCTGAAACTCGCTACTGACGTATGTTGCAAAACCGTGATTGAAGGAATTGAAACCGAACATCAACTCAGCTTAATGAAAAAACTTGGTTTCGACATGTATCAAGGCTATTTATTGGCTATGCCAGAGCCGTTAAAAGCCTTTAGCACTGCGAAGAGTGCCTAAAGCAGTAAATAGTCAACCAGTGCCTATCTTATCCTGAACCAAAGCCTTAGTTTAGAAAGCTTCCGGTTCAGAATAGTGAAAGAAACCATCGGTTCTGACCATTTAGAGACTGCGGCAGATGAATTTAATATTCACCAGATAAAAAACAAAATTGCCAATATCTGACGACCAGACAGACTAATCAACAGCCGATCTGGTGCCCCAGCAAAAAGAAATATCTTCGTATGTGGCTTATCACGCCTTGTGCTTGCCACGATTCTTGTGAATCTTCATCTTGGCTTTCAATTTACGTTTCTCTGCGGAACGGCTTTTACGTCTGCCCCCGCCTCTGTCCGGCTCAATATCTTCAATAAGACTAGGTTCAAAGCCTTCCAGCCACTGCTGGGGTAAACGATCATCAAGCAGGTTTTCGATCGCGTGGAGCAAGTACTCTTCATCCCGGCTCATGAGCGAGACTGCCAAGCCTGATTTACCGGCCCGTCCAGTACGACCTATACGGTGGACGTAGTCTTCCGCCTTAAAAGGCATGTCAAAGTTAACGACTTGCTCAAGCTCCTGGATATCTAATCCGCGGGCCGCAACATCAGTAGCAATTAATGCCCGAACCTTACCCTGTTTAAACTCATCTAAGGCCCGTTGGCGTGCACCTTGTGATTTATCGCCATTAATTGATACCGCTTTGATCCCATCCAGTTTAAGCTCTTTGGCTAACTCGTCACTGCCTTGCTTGGTTTTAGTGAAGACCAGCACCTGTTGCCAGTTTTTGGAGCCAATTAAGTACGCCAGCAACTCGCGTTTGCGCTTTTTGTCAACAGGATACACCATTTGTTGCACCGTTTCGGCCGTGGTATTTGCTGGCGATACTTCTACTTCAGCCGGGCTATCCATCAACCAGTAGGCAAGGTTTTTGATCCGCTGTTCAAACGTGGCAGAGAATAACATGATCTGTTTTTCTGACGGTAAGCGACGCAAAATGCGTTGTAAATCAGGCATAAAGCCCATATCTAACATGCGATCTGCTTCATCGAGGACCAACATACCAGTTTTTGAAATGTTCACGTTGCCATTGAACAAGTGATCCAACAACCGCCCGGGAGTTGCAATAAGAATATCGGCACCTTTTTCCAGGTTCTGCTGTTGAACGCGAATGGAAGTTCCACCGTAAACACAAACAATACGCAGCTCACTGCCGGACGCATAAGCGTTAAGATTATCGAATACTTGCTGGGCTAGTTCTCGGGTAGGAACCAGAATCAACGCTTTAGGGCTACCATTGCGTTGCTGCTGTTGGACTACCTGGATAATAGGTAATCCAAACGCGGCCGTCTTTCCTGTCCCTGTCTGAGCAGCTGCAAGCAGGTCTTTACCGGCCAATAGGTGAGGGATGGCCTTTTCCTGAACCGGTGTCGGAGAGACAATATTGAGTTGATGTAATGTATCGACCAACGTTTGTTCAATACCGAGTTCAGTAAAATTAGCAGACATGTGACACCTCATAAATTTGCGAGCGCAGAGTTTAGCAGAGGGTCAGGTGTCATACTACCTTTGTTCTGAAAGCGGGAGTTTTGTGAGCAAGCTGGATTGAAAATTCCCGGCTTGCAGCAATACATCCCTGTATAGTGGCGCAAAACGCTCTTCAAGCTGATTGTATTGCTTTTCCAACACTCCAAACGTGGTGGTGAGATTGGCCATTCTGTGACTTCTTTGCGACATGCGATGTAAAGCAAATTCGATATTTTCCAACTCGCGATACGACAGTAGCCAACCACCGGACCACATTTTTGCATGCAGGTTTAGAAACTTCTCAGGCAGCTCAGTACTAATCTCAGCCTCTACTCTGGCTTGTGCCGAGTCAACAAACTGTTCTAACGGTAAAGGATGATACTGTTGCCAATGCTTGGCCAGACAGTGATCCCAGAACATATCCAACGCAATAGGAGCAAATCGACGAGCTTTACCGGTAAAAAAGTGCTTACACTCTTCGACCAGCATATGCTGGTCGGTAGTACGGTCAACAAACCGATGCAGACGAATGCCGTGTTCAGTTGCGACTTGATACTGCTTGCTTGGATCTCCTTTAACAAAATCTCCAAGCAAGTTTCCCAATAACTGACTGTGGCAATGATCTGCGATGTGCAGGTGGGCGAGAAAGTTCATTAGACGAATCGGTTGGTCTTGATGAACCTAGTATAACGCCTCAACCGGCGTTATGAGAATATGGTGATAGGCGCTTATTCGGAGTCGTCGTCAGTACTCATGTACTCTGACAAATTAATTCCGATCTCCAATGCATCCAGCATTTCTAAGCTTTCATCATTGTGGTTTTGGTCGCTCATTGTGACCTCCTTTCTGTTTACATCTCCTGAAGCGTCAGCGCTTCCATTTACTGGTCTGTGTTTGTTCTGACTGTTGAACAGAAAACCAGTGCTTCTGTTTTATAGCGTTTATATGACACATTGATGACAGGAGGAAGCAAAGTTTTAAAAAGCTATGAGCAGTATCATAAGTAACCGTTTGCCTTTTGCTCAGTGAATATTGCTGTTAATCAACCAAGTTTATACCTGGCAATAGGGGTATGCACTAAGGTGATGTTAAAAAAGCAATACTTATAGGCAGTCATTCCGTTACAGGTCGATTCACTTCACATTTATTGAATTTATATAACTAATGGTTACATAAATAGATGCGCTTTATCACGTATTTTGTTTCGATATACGCCTACCTTTGTTCAATATGTTCACCTATCCCCCATACGGAGCATCAAATGAGAGAAGTTGAGTTTAGAACCATAGACCGACTCTTTATAAAAATGTCGATTAACGACAAAATCTGGGTCATTTTTATCTTATTCTTGGTTACTTTGGCCTCATTGGCAGGAAGCCGGTATCTGAGTGACATCCATCAGTTTGAACAATCTTCCATAACTTCCGCGCAAGCTAAGCTCTCCGGAGTTGTCTTATCAGGTGCCGCTGATATCTCCGGCACCTCAAGCCTGGCAAAAGTTGCGGCTACCACCCCTGCGACATTTGAAAACGGCGTGGTCACAGTGAGTGCTAAGCTTAATAACGGACAAGCAGTCCAGCTTACTGAAAACTTACGCACACAATATCAAGAAACCAAATCACAAGCCCTGAACACCTTTTTACTGAGCTTTCTTTGGGCAGCGCCGTTTGCTGTATTCTGCTACTGGGTAGCAACTTTCTTGGGTGGAGCGCTATGGGTGCTGTACACCACTACGGAAAAAATCGGGAATGGTGATCTGACGTCGCGACTCGGTTTTCACCCTGGGCGAGATGAATTTGGTACTATCGGCTGTGCCCTCGATAAGTCGATGGATACGTTAACTGAGCTAGTGAATAGCGTAAAAGATAATGCAAACACACTCAGTGAAACTTCTGCGGCCTTCGAGCAAGATATGCAGTTGAGCGAAACACAAATTTCCCATCAGTATCAAACGCTGGACTCAGTTGCTACGGCAATGGAACAGATGACCGCTTCAGCCAAAGAAGTGTCCGCCGTTTCTCAACAAGCTACGATGCAATCCGAGCAGGATACCCAGCAGATCGAAAAGAGCCGCCGCTTGGTAGAAAGCGCCATCTCTGAGATTGATACCCTGTCAGGCTATATTGAGCAAACCTCTAGTTCAGTGACCTCTCTGAATGAAAACACTACCCAAATCAATGATGTGATCACAACCATTAATGCGATTTCTGAACAGACCAACTTATTGGCGTTAAACGCGGCGATTGAGGCTGCCCGTGCCGGTGAACAGGGACGCGGCTTCGCGGTAGTTGCCGATGAAGTACGTACACTGGCAAGCCGCACCCAACAAGCAACCGTCGAAATTCAGGCGATGATTGAAAAACTACAGACAGAGAGCCACACAATCGCTTCAATTACTGATCAAACCGTCAAACAAGCTCAAACCAGCAGTCAGTTGATTGGTGAAATCGGCAGAGACGTCGGGACTATCGTCGACTCTTCACGCTCGTTAATGGACATGAGCATCCAAATTTCTACATCAGCAGAAGAACAAAGTGCTGTGGCTAATGACATAGCCTCCGAGTTAGCCGACATACGCAGCCAGTCAAATACCATCAAACAAGTTGCTGAGCAGTCTACTACCGGTGTTGCAAACTTAACCAATGCGTCGACATCTTTAGGTGAGATCCTCAAACGCTACCGGACCGTTTAAGCTCTCTTCCAAGGCCCCTGTCGGGGCCTTTTTTTTGCTTCTGCTTTGATTCATCACAGCAATTAATCCAGTCATCTTCTGACCAATTCTTACCCATCCAACTGCCAGGTATTGGCTAACGAGATAACTTCCTGGTAAATCAGGGATCATTCCGTGGACTTCCAAATATACAATCTGGCCGCATAATCAGTCAGCGAATGCCACCCAAGGGCTTTTTTATCACGAGCGTAGTGAATAAACAGGTAAAAATACGCGTGAGGTCAATGAGATGGATACTTTGAAGTGAATCTCAAGAACTTAAGACAGCTGATGAAACAATATTCAACGAACACTTATTGGGCTAATATTAATTTTGCCAATTAATATTGCTGCTGGTGACAAATATGAATAAGAATAAATATATGCAAGAAAGTGAAATATTGTCCTGCCCATTGTGTCAATATGATGAATATATGATTTCAGCGGACGGAGAGAAATTTACCTGCGCGTCATGCGGGTTTCATACTAGAAATTTGTCCGCCATTCAGTGTCTTCACCAAACGCCTTTGTTACAGTCAAAATTTGAACTCATTCATGGGTTAAGTGAAAGCTGCCATTAAACCGAACAGCTCAGCACTTGCTCCTTTAATTCATCTAACTGGTGTATACGGATAACCCTACTGTCTTCGACACGGTTAACCGGCGCACCATTATAGAGCTGAACAGTTTTGACTCCGGCGTTTAGTCCGGCCTCAACACCTTTGGGGGTATCGTCAATGTAGATACATTCACTCGGCAAAAAGCCCATGTTCATGGCACTGTACATGATCAAGTCAGGTTCAGGCTTCCAGCTGTTGGCATCAAAGGCAGAAAACACTTTGCCCTTAAACTCTGTTAACAACCCCGTAAGCTTGAGCGAGTATTCAATTTTGTCCTTAGGAGCATTAGAGGCGACACAATATTCGATATTGTGTGATTCAAGAAAACGAATCAGCGCTTTGGCTCCTTGCATGGGCTGAAGATGGCGCTCAAACAAGAACTGGACCTCTTGGCGGTATTGAGGCTCAAGCACATCCAAAGAAGCTGTGACATTCAGCAACTGCTTAGCGTCACTCAGGATATCCGCCAGCTTTCCCCCTCGAAACTGGGCAATGCACTCTTCAAAGTTAATCTCGGCACCATATCGACTAAATACATTAATTAATGCCTGGCAACATAAACCTTCACTGTCGACAAGCGTTCCATCACAGTCAAATATAACGCACTTATATTTATTCAGCTCCACATTACCCCTCCCGGCCATACCAAAACACTCAGTCTGGAAAACTTATTTGCTTCTATTAAATATGTAGTTCAATCATATTTAAGTTTTCCTATCATTAAACGATGAAGTTGGCATTTCGTTGACAAGGTAGGAATCAATTAAAAGATTTATAACCCAGATCACCGAATGAAAAGTCGAAAGAAGAGTTTACGCGAGACCGATCAGAGGATAACGCCGACCTGGTTGACATAGGTAGGTATAGATTTTGTGAGGAGCATTACTTACCAGTGCTAGCGCCTCTATCGCACACAGCTTTGCTGTCAGTGGCAGATTCAGGCCATGAGTGCACATCATCAATGTACACTCTTGGCTTCGTCAGGCCTGGCTTTCGAGCAAAATCGCATCGCTGAGCTTTTGGTGTTGATTGAGTTTCAACGCCAGATCGGCGACAAACTGAACCTGGTCAACTCCGACCGCCAGCGCGACATCAGAAATCAGCGTTTGTCCTTCATACTGACTTACAATGGCCGCAGCCGCGGCTTCACCATTTTCAAACGCGACATACAGTTCAAAGTCCGGATCCAGAATGATTTGCGTCAGGTACTCCACAATCAGATCCTGCTCTTCTTGTGCTGACCAACGTTGAGACTGCAGAATGGCAAACATGATAGTTAAGCGATGAAAATCAACCTGATAGATCGATTCTGGTGCATCTGGCCGAGCAGCATTGAGCAAAGACTCATAGCCTAACTCACTAAGTACGCTATTCTCCAGCGCCTCAAAATACAGCGCTCTCCCCTTCAGACTTTCTGCGGTGGGAAATTCAACCTCGACGAGGTCATGAAGCCATTGATTCTTTCTTTTTATGGCGGCTAGCTGTTGGTCATTCATTGGTATGATCCCAATTCTCGCGGTAATTAAATAGTAGCTATCGAAAAGCTCACAGGAACAATCGTAACTGCTGAGTTGGCGTACATTAGCATGAAGCACTGATCAAACCTAGTTAAACGCCTGAACATCATCCATATTTTGTCTTAATCGTAATCATCTGTTAGCTTTATGAGTAATTGACGACCTTTACAAGGACCAACTGATGAAAAAACGATTGCTCACTCTAAGTCTAGTCGCACTCCTTGCCGGATGTGGCAGCGATGAAGTCGGGGATGTGTCATTGGGCTTTTTCACGCTGAAAGACATCAAACTAAACACCCTGGTTGACCCGGAGGTTCCCGGCGTCACATGCCATGTTGCCAGTATTGAAGCCGATTTTAGCCTGGCAGATCCAAGTGACAGCTCCATATCTTGCCGCCAGACTGGTGATATTACCCCGGAGATGATCGCTCGCATCGACAAAAGCAAGTCCGGTGAAGTCGTATTCAAAAAGTCTAAAAGTGTCTTTTTCAAATCGATGAAAATTCGTCGTATTTATGATCCGGAAAATCAGACTCTGATGTATCTCTCCTACTCGACCAAAGAAACATCCGGAAGCTTCAAACACAGCCTGTCGACAGTGCCACTCTGGGGTACAAAAGCTTACGTTACACCAGCGGAAACCAATACCCAATAACCACAATCCGTACAGAAAATACCCGGTCCGTTGATTTCTTCAACGGACCTTGTTCTTTGTAAGAAAATACAACGATTTTCATTTTTTTTGTGATACAATCCCGCCTCTTTTTTCTCACTCAGTAACTAGCATGAAGTTTCCTGGACAGCGTAAATCTAAACACTACTTCCCAACTCACGCTCGAGATCCACTAGTCAACCAAATCAGACAGGCACCCAAGCTATACCGTCCGACAATCGTTGGTGTTGGCCAAACCATTGTGGATATCGAAGCGCGCGTAGATGATGCGTTTTTAGACAAATATAACCTGAGCAAAGGACACTCTCTGGTTCTTGAAGAAAGTCAAGCCGATGCACTTTACGATGAGTTAGTTGAGAAGGGATTGATCACTCACCAGTATCCTGGTGATACCATCGGTAATACGCTGCACAATTATTCTGTGCTGGCCGATAGCAAGTCAGTGTTGCTGGGTGTGATGTCAAAGAACATTCAGGTTGGCTCATTTGCTTACCGCTACCTATGCCGGACTTCAGCGCGGATGAACCTCAACCATTTACAAACGGTAGATGGTCCGATTGGTCGCTGTTACACACTGATTTCACAAGATGGCGAACGTACATTCGCTATCAATGAAGGACATATGAATCAGTTGCTACCAGAAAGCATTCCTGAAGATGTGTTCGCAAAAGCGTCTGCGTTGGTTGTCTCTTCCTATTTGATGCGTGGCAAGCAGGGCGATCCAATGCCTCAGGCGGTACAACGCGCGATTGAATTTGCTAAGAAGCATGACGTACCGGTGGTACTCACGTTAGGCACCAAGTATGTGATCGAAGGCAACGCCGAATGGTGGCAGGAGTATATCCGAGAGAATATCTCTATCGTTGCAATGAACGAAGAAGAAGGTGCGGCGCTAACCGGCCTTTCCGAGCCTCTTGCCGCAGCAGATAAGGCGCTTGAATGGGTTGATCTGGTACTGTGCACCGCCGGACCAAGCGGACTGTACATGGCTGGATATACCGATGAAAAGCTGAAACGTGAAACGACCCACGATCTTCTGTCAGGCTCAATTGCAGACTTCAATAAGTACGAGTTTAGCCGCTCAATGCGTAAGAAAGACTGTGACAATCCAATTAAGGTGTATTCACACATCGGTCCGTACCTGGGTGGCCCATTGGAAATCAAGAACACCAATGGCGCAGGTGATGCCGCGCTGTCTGCCTTGCTGCATGATATGGCCGCTAACTCTTTCCATATGAAAGAAGTGCCTAACTCAGATAAACACGAAGCACCCTGCCTGACCTATTCTTCCTTGTCGCAGATCTGTAAGTACGCGAACCGTGTGAGTTATGAAGTGTTGACCCAACACTCCCCTCGCCTGTCACAATCGCTTCCGGAGCGTGAAGACAGTTTGGAAGAAACATACTGGGACCGTTAATTATATCGGCCTCAAATGAATCACCTGAAGAGGCCACCGTTTGGTGGTCTTTTTGATTTGATCTGACGCAGTATTTAGGTAATTTTGTTTGAATGTAACACACTAAGGCGCACGAACTTCTTTACATGACACAAATTACCAGTATTATTCCGACGCAAACGTTTGCGTAACGCCTTCTACACAATCTTTGCGATTGTAGTGAAACATTGGTCGTTAAGTGTTAGCCACTATTTTGGAGCCTCAATGCAATCTGATATCGACATCTGCCGCAATACTCCCCTGTCTGCCATTCATACCATTGCGTCTCAAGCCGGTTTACTGCCTGACGAATTTGACACCCACGGCAAGTACAAAGCGAAAGTGAATCCGAAGTGTTTACAACGCCTGCAGCACAACAAAGATGGTAAACTGATTCTTGTCACGGCGATCACCCCTACACCATTGGGTGAAGGCAAGACAGTAACCACGATAGGTTTGGCGCAGGGGTTAGCCTCCCTTAATGAATCAGTGATGGCCTGTATCCGCCAGCCCTCCATGGGGCCTGTGTTTGGTGTCAAAGGCGGAGCGGCGGGTGGCGGCTATTCGCAAGTTGCTCCGATGGATGAACTCAACCTGCATCTTACCGGTGATATTCATGCGGTGACCGCCGCGCACAACCTTGCCTCCGCAGCTATTGACGCAAGGCTGTATCACGAACAGCGCGAAGGTTACGATGCCTTTGAACGGCGCACCGGCATGAAAGCGCTGCGTATCGATCCTGCACGAATCACGTGGAAGCGCGTTATGGATCACAACGATCGCGCCCTGCGAATGGTGACGATAGGCCTCAATGAGGAAAACAAACAGGTCAATGGTTATGAGCGTGCCGAAGGATTCGACATTTCCGCTGCATCCGAACTGATGGCAATCCTGGCACTTTCAACCGATCTCAAAGATTTGCGCCAGCGGATTGGACGTATCGTATTAGCTTACGATTTTGATGGCCAGCCGATCACCACCGAAGATTTGCAAGTTGCCGGTGCCATGGCCGTGACGCTGAAAGAGACCATCGCCCCGACGTTGATGCAAACCTTAGAGGGGGTTCCTACCCTTATTCATGCCGGTCCTTTTGCAAATATCGCGCATGGTAACTCATCGATCATTGCTGACGAAATTGCACTGAAACTTTCCAGTTACGTTGTCACCGAGGCTGGATTTGGTTCCGATATGGGCTTTGAGAAAGCGTGTAATATCAAGTCTCACGCATCCGGCAAAGCACCAGACTGTGTCGTGATCGTCGCCACCCTACGTGGCCTCAAAGCCAACTCCGGTTTATATGCTCTTAAACCAGGTATGCCAATTCCCGACTCTATTTTTAATTCAGATCCGAACGCACTGTCCGCGGGCTTTGAGAATCTTAAGTGGCACATCAACAACGTCAGTAAATACGGTATCCCGGTGGTGGTCGCCATCAATCAGTTCCCGCAAGACTGCCAGCAAGAACTGGATTCTTTAAAATCTATGATTCATGACCACTACCCCGCCGTGAAAGTCGCGATCAGCACCGCATTTAGCGAGGGAGGTGCCGGTGCCAACGATTTAGCGCGCAAAGTGATTGCACAATGCACAACACCGGTACAGTTTTGTCCACTTTACACTGCTGAACAGTCTCTGCTGGAAAAACTGATGGCCGTGACTGAAGGAGGCTATGGGGCTGCGAATCTTATATTAAGTGATAAAGCCAAACTCCAGTTAGAAACGTTTGAAAAGCTAGGCTTTGGCCATTTATCAGTATGTGTGGCTAAAACGCCACTATCAATCACCACCGACGCCACCATCAAAGGTGCACCAAACGGTTTTAGCGTAAACATTCGTGACATACGCTTATGCGCTGGCGCGGGCTTTATTTACGCCCTTTCCGGCAACGTCATGACCATGCCCGGATTACCCGATAAACCTGCCTTTATGAATCTTGATTTAGACGATGATGGCAATATTATCGGCTTGTCATAGTTAATCTGAATTAATATCGTTCAGCCAGCAACACTAAGCTACTGAAATCCAAACCTTTGTGGGGGAGTATCCTACTCCCTCATAATGATTCATGCCTTGTTTACACTGTAAATAGTACCTGTCAGATAACAGGCTACACCTTATTTGCTGTCGCACTATATTAGGGCATAACCAGTATTATCATTCCCTAATATGGTGCCAATTACCAGCATGCCCTATCCTATCTAACTGATTTATATGAACTTAATCTGTGGCTTAATTCTTGTACTACAGTTGGATAACCAATTAATCAATACGTCACTTCACGCATACCTGATTTGTTACGCACAACGTTGGATCTCCCCTGACGGTAACCTCTCAGCGTATGCACCAAAAGGGAAAGGGATACACTATGCAAGACGCACTCGCTGTTATTTTAGCCGGAGGAATGGGCTCAAGATTAAGCCCGCTGACCGATGACCGAGCGAAACCTGCCGTTCCGTTCGGCGGTAAATACCGGATCATTGATTTTACTTTAAGTAATTGTTTACACGCAGGTTTAAGAAAAATCTTAGTACTCACCCAATATAAGTCACATTCGCTGCAGAAACACTTGCGCGACGGATGGTCGATCTTTAATCCCGAACTGGGTGAGTACATTACTGCCGTTCCGCCCCAAATGCGCAAAGGTGGTGCATGGTATGAGGGTACTGCCGACGCCATCTATCACAACATGTGGCTGCTGTCGCGCAATGATGCCAAATACGTAGTTGTGCTGTCAGGTGACCATATCTATCGCATGGACTACGCCGCGATGCTGGAAGAGCATAAAGCGAAGGGAGCCAAACTCACCGTTGCTTGTATGGATGTTACGGTTGAAGACGCGTCCGCCTTCGGTGTCATGAGCATCCGTGAAGACGGTATGGTTCAATCTTTTATTGAAAAGCCCGCAACGCCACCAACCCTTCCCGGAGATCCTAACCTCAGCCTGGTATCAATGGGAATTTATGTGTTTGATATGGATGTACTAAAAGAAGTTCTGGAACATGATGCCCAGAATGAAGATTCCAGCCACGATTTCGGTAAAGATATTATTCCCAAGCTGATCGATACCGAATCCGTGTATGCTTATAAATTTTGTGGCAGTAAAGGCCGGGTGGATAAAGACTGTTACTGGCGCGATGTCGGGACGATCGATTCTTACTATGAAGCCAATATGGATTTACTCGAACCGGTTCCGCCAATGAACCTCTATCAGCCTAACTGGCCGATCCGAACCTATGAAATGCAATATCCGCCAGCCCGGACGGTCTCGTCCGCAACGGGAAACGAAGGCATTTTTATCAACTCGATGATCGCTAATGGAGTCATTAACTCTGGAGGATCGGTACATCATTCGATTATCTCGTCTAATGTACGGATTAACGATAGTGCGACGGTTTCCGAAAGTATTATCTTCGGTGACGTGGAGATCGGTGAAGGCTGCCAACTGGTGAACTGCATCGTTGATAAACACGTGCGTATTCCGCCTCATACGGAAATCGGTGTGAACAAAACCGACGACGCCAAGCGATTTCACATTTCAGAAAAAGGCGTCGTTGTGGTGCCAGAGGGTTACCAGTTCTGAGCATTTATGGCCCAAAAAAGCGCACGGCAAATGCCATGCGCTTTATTCTTAGCTAACACTCATCCTCAGAGGTTACACACTAGCATCCAACTGCCATCACTGCCGGGCTCTGACGCCGTCCACCAGTTAGCCTGGTATACCACGTCATTATGAATCACTTTATCACCTTGATTCGCATGGCTGGGGTTACCTGCCCAATCTGTTTGGGGAAAGTCAGGGTAAGTTACCAGGCCCGTCGTATCACACGTACCTGGCTCACCACCACCAGAGCCTGAGTTTAAATCACCAATCGGCAGATCTGGCTGTTCAAACTTGAACGCAAACTCCTTACCACCAGCAATTACGGTGTAATTTGCGGGACCAGAGGTAGGCAGGAAATACACCATATCCAGCTCGTAGGTACCTCCAGCCGGCAGGTCTTTCCAGGATGGAAGCGTAAATGATACGCGGTGCATCACACCATCCAAACCACCGATGTTATTGGCACGCGTATGACCAGATGCTATGACCTTCAAACCACCGCCAGACTGATCTTTTGCGTTGTCCGGTGCCGATACCGGAATATCAAACTGGAACTCAGTACCACCAGGGATAGCCTGACCGGTATTGTTAGTGAAGATGATTTTAGGGTTAATTGGATAATTTTGATCACCGACTTTAAACCCGCCCACACTAACGGCAATATCCACCGCTTCAGTCGGAATCGGCCCTGTCGCAATCTTGTTGCCGTAAGGCGTGGCAGACTTAAACTTGTCGTAAATCGCTTTAGTCATCGTGTTACCCATGTGGTACTCACCATTGCCTGCGGCACAAGCTTGTTCGGTTGCATCAACACTGGTACGGTTACCGTTTGCATCAAGTACATAACAGTTATAGTCGCCCGCCAGCTCCCAGAACATGATACCGCCGATTTCTTTATCAATAATGTAATCAGCTTTTACCTCAACTGACGCTTTATCCTCAGTTGACAGGAACACGCTCTTCTCTGCATTCCACAACCAGGGAGCGACTGCCACAGAATCGTAGTTACGAGTATAAGTACCGACCAACTGGTCGGAAGGATCGTTGACTGGATCGAGGCCGTAAGCTTTAGCATATGAACCCCAGATGCCTTTCTCCAGGTTCTTGGCGTGCCACATTGGATTAGAACCCGCCCCCATTTCATTACCCGCCGGGTCGAGATCATGCCACATGTTGTCGATACCCATTGCGCCGTGGCCACAGTTGTTCTTCTCCCCTTCACCGGTGCCCGGTGCACACTCAGACTGATTCGGTAGTGCGGCCCGGCCCCACAAACCGTTTTCGCCACCAGTCACCCCTTGCCAGCCCCGGGTGTAGTAAGGAACGCCAATATTAACACGACCTGCCGGCATCGAACCCCGGAAGTAGTGGTAAGCCCAGTCCGTGTTCAGATAACCAATTCCACCATAAGCCGCAGTACCATATACATTCCACTGAGCCAGTTCAGAATCTTTACCGGTATCGAACAGCGCCGCATTGTGGCCCACGTGATCATTCCAGGCACCGTGTAAGTCGTAAGACATGATGTTGACATAATCCAGGTACTTAGTTACATCAAATGTTTCCATACCGCGTAACAGGTAGCCTGAAGATGGCGCGGCAATAGTCAGCATATAATGCACGCCGTCCTGAGCCGATGCAGCATCCAACTTCTCACGTAATACCTTCATTAACTCTTGGTAAGATGCCCACAGGTAAGCTCGGCGAGGCTCCATGAACTCTTTATCGTAAGGATTACCTGCTCCAGCCATTGAGGTTGGGTACTCGTAGTCAATATCCAAACCGTCAAACTTATAAGTGCGCATCATTTCCACCGCCGATGCAGCAAATTTTTCGATACCGGCATGGTTGATCGAACCATCGGCATTGGTGGTCATGGTGTAAAAGCCCCCGTCAGCAACACGATTGCCATCGGGACCAAAATGTCCACCGGTTTCAGCCCAGCCGCCAATGGAAATCAGTGTCTTAACATCATGTTTTTGTTTATAGGTAGCAAGAGCACCAAAGTGCCCCTTAAAGCCAAGTGTTGGATCGACGTCGACACCAGGCCATGTTTTGCCGGTTGCGGCATTATTTGGATCGTTCACGTCACCCACATTGACTTTACCGTCCGGACCGATACTGACAAACGCATAGTTTATGTGGGTTAACTGTTCCCACGGAATGTCTTTAACCAGATAAGCGGCCTGTGGGTCATCACCGCTACGCCAGCTGGTAAAGTAACCAATAACCCGACGTGGGTGATCCGCTCCCATCTTCTCTCGCCCTTCCTCGTCATAGATAGAGCAATAAGGCACATCCACTCCGGATGTCTGGTACAAGCCGTCAGGACGGCAATTAGCGGTGACACTTCCACTATTTACAGAGAGGGTGACCAAAGAGGAGTCGGTGGTTGCGCCAGCATCATCGGTTGCTTTTGCGTAAATCGCTACTGAGCCGGGCTGTGCCGGAGCCACGTCAACGGTAAATGGTGCAGTGGTAGCTGTACCGACAAGCGCACCGGCAGCGTAAAACTCGACTTTGACCACCGAACCATCAACGTCCGCCGCATTCGCCGTCACGGTAACAGAGCTCCCCAACTCGATTGACGCAGCAGAAAGCGCCACATCAACCGTCGGTGCGGTGTTTCCTGACTGAACAGGCTCGACAGTTAACGTTACAGCGCTGATCGAGCTTACCGCACCGGCATCATCGTACGCTTTGGCAGAAAATTCATGAATACCTTCTGTTGCCGCCCACGCAGCACTGAAGGGAGCGGAAATCGCCTGACCTACCAAGCTGCCATCAACAAAGAACTCCACTTTGCTGATACTGCCATCGGAATCGGCGGCATTGGCTGACAAATTAACCACTTCGCCGGCTGTAATTAAACCCGACGCAGAAGGTGATGTTAAGGTAACCGTCGGTACTTGGTTTGCAGGTGGATCAACAGGCCCGCTATCTTGGCAGGCACCCAGAGCTTGCCATTGCGACCAGTCTCCGGAGAATTCAGCCGGATTGTTGTTTTGTGTCCAGTAACGCGCTTTATACGCGTTATTCTGGTACTTAACCTGATCACCACCGGTATAGACGTTGGACGAATCCCACACTTCAAGCGAAGCACAATCAACAGCCGCGTAGCTATTAAACGCCATCAGGCAAGATGCGGTCAAAAAGCTCAGTGTAAGTACACTCTTTGACTCGCGTCCACTTGTTAGGTACATAGTTGCTCTTCCTTAAGTTATTAGTGAATAAAACTAACCACGACACACGAAACAAAATTACTTTTACTTCGATGTGAAATAACTTAGGTGCAACTTTGCAAAATCACACTGTTTATTTATGGAATATTAACAGAATATCGCAATAACATTTTAAATACGTGCAACAAGAAAGCACTTATTTCGCGACAACAATCAAATTAACAAAGCAAACAGTTAAATGCGTCGCATTAGTTGAAATTAGGGAGTTGATCATCACATGAGCTTAAACGCGTGCCGACTTAGGAGTTTCATTAAAGTGACGCTTGTACTCCCGGCTGAACTGAGAAGCGCTGGTGTAACCGACCAGTCTCGCGGCGTCACTGACCCGGCGACCTTCCAGCTTAATCAACTCCCTGGCTTTGTTTAGACGTACTTTCTTAATGTATTGTAGCGGGGACTCTAAAGTGACATTACGAAACGCCTGATGAAACGCAGAAACACTCATATTGGCTTCTTCAGCCAGATCCTGCACCGATAATGGCTCGTGGTATGCCTGATGGACCCGGCTAAGCGCTTTAGCAACACGGGCGTAGAAACCCTCTTGATGGGCTAACTCAAACAGTACATACCCCTCTTTACTTAACAAAGTGCGATAGACAATTTCTTCAAGCAGGTTGTCACCCAGCATTGCGACATCAAGATCATTACACAGCGCTCGCATCAAACGCTGGATGACATCCAGCATATCTGCGCTCATGCTGACTGATTTCAGGCCACATTTTTCCGCTTGTTTGCAGATATTGCTGAAACCCCTGGATTCTAATTTCCGGACCATCTTTTGCAGCAGCGGCATCGGAATATCAATGGATATCCCCAATAAAGGCTCATCATTAGTAGCCATCGCTTCGCACTCAAGCGGCATCGGTACACCGACGACCAGATAGTCATCCGGGCCATAACTGACCGGCGTTTCTCCAATATGGATTTTCTTGTGCCCTTGCCCCAGGACGATAATGCCAGATTGGTAGACAAACGGCTGGCGCGGATTACCCTTGCTACTGCGATAGAACCACACTCCAGGAATGGCCGTTTGCGTGATCCCTTCCAGATCCTGAAGGGAGGCACAATTGACATAGTCCGTCATTAAACTTGCAAGATTACTCATACCTTATTTCCTCTGCTTTCGTCCTTAACTATACCTGTCCAAAGGTGCAACCTTCCACACTTCACCGTAAAAGAATGTAGAAATAGGCAATTTAGTTACAGAAATTGGCCTATTTAACGGCCATGCATCGTACTAATATGCACATATCGTTCATTCCTAACCAGCAAGCAAGAGAAGAGACAATGAAATTTTCTTACGTGAATCCAACGCAAATCTTCTTTGGTCAAAACCAAATTGAATCCATCGCACAGGCGATCCCTGCCGGGCACAAAGTGCTGGTCATTTATGGCGGCGGTTCAATCAAAACCAATGGCGTTTATGACCAGGTCGCCCAAGCACTTAAGGGGCATGAGTGGCTGGAATTTTCGGGCGTAGAACCAAACCCAACCAAAGAAACGCTCGACAAGGCGGTGGAAACCGTAAAACACCAGAATGTGGACTTTATTCTTGCGGTCGGTGGCGGCTCAGTGATCGACGGTTCAAAATACGTCGCAGCGGCGTCCAAATATGCCGGTGACGGCTGGGATATCATGGTTGGTAAACATCAGGTAAGCGAAGCTACACCACTTGGCGCGATCTTAACCCTGCCAGCCACCGGTTCAGAGTCAAACATGGGGGCAGTGATCACCAAAGCGGCGACCCAAGACAAACTGCCCTTTATGTCACCGGCTGTTCAGCCAAAATTTGCGGTACTTGACCCGGATGTGATGAAAACCTTACCTGAGCGTCAGTTAATTAACGGTATCGTCGACGCCTGGGTGCATGTTTGTGAACAGTACCTTACCGTTCCGACCGGCGCAATGGTTCAGGACGGCTACGCAGAGGCACTGCTAAAAAGCCTGAAGGTCCTTGGTGAACAGTTTGCAGAGCGCGATAATGATCAATGGCGTGCCAACCTGATGTGGACCGCGAATCAGGCGCTGAATGGCCTGATTGGCAGCGGAGTCCCGCAAGACTGGGCCACCCATATGATCGGCCATGAACTGACGGCCTTATGGGGAGTGGATCACGCCCGCTCTCTGGCCATCATTCAGCCATCGCTATTGCGTAACCAATTAAGTTACAAACGACAAAAACTGGAACAAATGGGCCGCAATGTATTTGGCTTCAAGAGCAGTGATGATCTGGCCGAGCGTACTATTGAGGCCATTGAAGGCTTCTACCAGCAACTTGGCGTGACAACACAACTTACAGAGTACGGCGACAGCCGTGAACAGGCGATTGATGCCGTAATTGAGCAACTGACTAAACACGGCATGACGATACTGGGTGAAAACCAAAGTATAGATTTAGCGACCAGCCGCAAAATTCTTGAGCTGGCTGTCGCTTAATCACTAATTCAATTAAATTTACTGGCCTGATTGCGGTATTGTGTCACTTAGATGCAATACCGTTTTTTTCATGCTATTTTGCAACACCACTATCACAGACCGGTAATAGACTATGCTTTACCTTTGAATGCACCTCTCCACGATTAGAGTACAAAGCCATTTTACCCGGTTGAGATTTTCCGTGTGTTACAACTCGCTGTTACGAATCAGAACCAAACAAAGAGACGTCTATGTGGTTAGCCATTCCGTTATTTGCCGTTCTTCACGTAGTCTGCATACGTACCGGCCCCTTTTGGCTGCGTAATACCACCAAAGTAATCCCAATAGTGTTGATGATCGTAACGTTAACGCTGTCTGACTCGTTCCAGCTCCTTTATGCGAAAGGGATCGTGCTCGGGTTAGTTTTCTCGCTAATCGGTGACTTATTTTTTATCCATTCCGGAGAAAAGCTAACCGCTGGCATTATCGCCTTCACCATCGCACAGATTTGTTACGGCTACTCCTTTGGCTTGATATCGGCATGGCATTTCACCTTCTGGATTCCACTACTCTTATTTGGGTTAGGGCTTTGTGCCTACTTTTTCTTTAAACCAGATTTAAAACACTACCGACTGCTGATCGCCACCTATATCATCATCCTGATGTCTACATTCTGGATGGCACTGGAATACTATACCAGCGGCAAAACGCAGTCATCGGCACTGGCTGTCATTGGCTGCTTTAAATTTGTTACGTCCGGAATCATTTTTGCCTTTCAACATTTTAGTTCCAGCTCTGTGTTTACCAATCAGGTAGTGATGGTGACGTACTATTCGGCACAAATACTGATTACCCTGTCAGTATTGGCTATTGTAACCCGTTACGTATAACAAAAACGCCAACATTTACATTAGCTTATCCTGATTAGCTAATGCAATGCCGTTAATAACTTGTTATTGTAGAAAGAAATCTAGAAATAACAGTTGGCAGCTTTGAACAAAACAAACCCGGTGGTTGAATTCAGCAATGTAAATAAATGGTATGGCGATTACCATGCCCTCAAGGACATCAACTTTTCCGTTCAGTCCGGTGAGATAGTGGTGGTGTGCGGTCCTTCCGGCTCTGGCAAATCCACCTTGATCCGCTGTATCAACCACCTAGAATCGATTCAGGAAGGGGAACTGACGGTATTTACCCATCCGGTAAACAGTAAGGCGATTACACCGGGCAAAGTAGGCATGGTGTTCCAGCATTTTCACCTTTTCCCCCACCTCACGGTACTTGAGAACCTTACGCTGGCTCCCGTTCGCACACTGAAACTCTCCAGGCCGGCAGCAAAAGAGCGTGCCCTAAAATACTTAAAACGCGTCGATATCGAAGAGCAGGCCAACAAATACCCGATTCAGCTTTCCGGTGGCCAGCAACAGCGCGTCGCGATTGCCCGTTCCCTCTGCATGGAGCCAGACTTACTCCTGTTTGACGAACCAACATCGGCACTGGATCCTGAAATGATCAACGAGGTACTGGATGTGATGGTCGAACTGGCACAGAGTGGCATGACGATGATCTGTGTAACCCATGAAATGGGGTTTGCGAAAAAGGTCGCCAACCGCGTGGTATTTATGGACGAAGGCCAAATTCTGGAAATGAACTCGCCCGCCGCACTGTTTGAAAACCCGCAGCACCCTCGCACCCAGGCTTTTCTCAACCAGATCCTGAGTTACTGATGAGCTTTCGAATAGTCAAACCCGTCCTGCAGGCCATGCTGCAAATAGCCATCTTACTTGGGGTCACGGTTTTCGTGTTGGACTCTGGCGCCCAGGCGATGGGCTATCAGTGGCAGTGGCACCGGGTACCCGATTACATCGCCTTCTATGAAGACGGGCAGTGGTGGCCGGCCGAACTGATCGACGGACTCATTGTCACGATTAAAATCTCGGCGATTAGCCTGCTTTTTACCTTGATGATCGGGCTGATCACGGCCCTGATGCGCCTCAGTCACTCTATTGTGGCGAATGCGTTAGCAAAGGGCTATGTCGAGATTATCCGAAACACCCCCCTGCTGGTTCAAATCTATTTACTTTATTTCGTCTTCGGCCCCGTGATCGGACTCGAGCGCTTTAGCACAGCAATACTGGCACTTTCGCTGTTTCAGGGAGCATACACCGCTGAAATCTTCCGCGCAGGCCTGAACAGCATTCCCAAAGGCCAGTTTGAGGCAAGCAAAACGCTCGGTCTTACCCCGTTTTACGCATACAGGGACGTGATCCTGCCTCAGGTCGTGCAGCGCACCTTACCTCCTCTCACAAATGAGGTGGTATCCCTGATCAAGAACTCCTCCATCGTCAGTGTTATGGCCATTTTTGACCTGACGACAGAAGCAAGAAATATCGTTTCTGAAACGGCGATGCCATTTGAAATCTGGTTTACTGTAGCCGCCATCTATCTGCTCCTGACACTTTCGCTGTCGGCTTTATCCGCGTGGTTAGAGCACAAACTAGGAGCCAGTTGGCGCAAATTATAAGGAGATAATATGAGGTTATTTAAAGCAACCATCACTGCATTATTGGGATTGGCGATCGCGCTGCCTGCGGCTGCAAAACAGGATCCGCAAGCGACACCAAACCTGGATCAAATCAATCAGCGCGGCACGCTGCGTGTCGGCATGTCAACGTTTGTTCCTTGGGCGATGCGCAACAAACAAGGTGAGCTGATCGGATTTGAAATCGATGTAGCAAAACGTCTGGCGGCCGATTCGGGCTGGCAAGTGGAGTTTGTACCGACCGCCTGGGACGGCATTATCCCCGCCCTGCTGGCCAAAAAATTTGATGTGATCATCGGCGGCATGTCGATAACGCCGGAGCGGGCCAAAAGTGTCCTGTTTACTGCACCCTATTCGCACTCCGGTGTCCAGGTTGCAGCTAACAAAGATCTGGCGGCCGGATTCAACGAGTTTTCAGATTTCAACTCTCGGCGAGTGAAAATTGCCGCTCGTCGCGGTGCCTTTACGGTTCAGGTTGCAAGAGAAACTTTCCCCAAAGCCAAAATCCTGCAATTCGATGACGATGCCCAGGCCTTTCAGGAAGTACTCAACGGCAATGCCCACGCCGTGATCGCCTCCAGCCCCAAGCCAGAACACGAAGCAATAAAACATAGCGATAAACTGTTTTTGCCCTTCGCTGAACGTTTATCCAAAGGTAATGAAGCGTTTGCAGTACGGCGCAACGAAGAAGACAAACAAGCATTTTTCAATCAGTGGATTGACGCCCGGACTCAGGACGGCTGGCTGCAACAGCGCTATGAGTACTGGTTCTCTACCCTCGACTGGCAAGACCAGATTGCTCAAGGCCAATAATCTCACTCCCGGCAAAAGCCACAGCGTTTGCCGGGAAGCAATACACCGGAGTTATTTGTGAACGGACAACAAACCGCGCGTATCGCGCCATCCCGCCCAGCACCCTTGCTCCTCAGCCGCCTCAATCGACTTGACTGGCTGGTGCTGTTATTGACCGCATTGGCGGTAGCGTGGCTCTATCTCCGCTCTGGCGTTGGCGTCAATTACCACTGGCAATGGGCAAAAACCTTTGATCTCCTGTTTACCCCCCGCGCGAATGGCACCCTTCCCTATTACTTTCAGGGCATCATTGCCACATTACGGCTGAGCCTTTTTGGGCTGATTTTTGCGCTAATAGTAGGCACCTTGCTTGGTCTGGCGCGGTTTTCTCGTTCAATCTGGTTACGCTCACCCGCCATTGGCTTTATCCAGTTGGTTCGCAACATGCCGCCACTGGTATTTGTGTTCATTTTCTATTTTTTTATCTCCAACCAGTTAATTCCCTTACTCGGTCTGGAAGACCTGTTGCGCGATTACCGGGGTGAGCTGCATCCGTTTCAGGCCTTGATCTTCGGCCCGGCGAATCTATGGGAAAATCTCGCCTCGGGGGTGCTTTGTGTCGGGCTACTGTCTTCGGCGTATATAGCGGAAGTTGTCCGTGCCGGATTACAGAATATTGAAGATGGCCAGTGGGAAGCCGCGGATTCACTGGGGTTATCGGCCTGGAGCAAATATCGCTATGTCATTGCACCGCAAGTACTAAAAGCCATCACACCAGCACTGGCCGGGCAAACCATTTCTCTGGTCAAAGACACTTCGATTGTTTCACTGATTTCGATTCAGGAGCTGACCTTTGTCGGCACCGAAATGGCCAACTCTTCAGGCTACATTTTTGAGATTTGGTTAATCGTCGGCCTGTCCTATTTCGCGATTTGCTTTAGCCTTTCGCTGTTTTTTTCCTACATTGAGAAACAATCGGCATCAAGCTAGTCCGATGGGTTGGCTATTCCGACAGGCCCTACGTGACGGGGGCTTAACGCCAGCGTGGTCGAAAGTGCCAGAAAATATGAAAGTACGAAGTGATGGTGCTTTAAACAAAAAGCGCTGGCTTGCCCAGCGCTTTCATAAATTGACTGATCAGAAGAAATCTATCGAGTTGCGACCGCTTTTCGGGTCACGGGTTGGTTTAGGTTTATTCTCTGCAGCCGGTTTGCGTTTTCCGCTTTGCTTCGCGCCCTTATCCTGCTTGGCTTTGTTTTTCTTCGCCTTATTAGCAGGTTGAGCGGCTGAAGGGCACTGGGCCTGTGGAGATTTAGTTTTTTTCTCACCCGTCGCCTTAGCTTCAGGCTCGGTCACCGGCGCATCACATACCACGACGTAAAATTCCTGGTTGAACTCAAAAAAATCACCGTCATACATTTTTCTGCGCTTACGGGTTTCGAGCTCACCGTTAACCGCGACATAACCTTCGTCGATAACGTGCTTCGCTTCTCCGCCACCGCTAACCAAATTGGCGATCTTGAACAGCTTGTACAGCTCGATCGGCTGGGAATCGACTTCGATGCCGATCGCTTCGATCTCAATCTCTTCACCCTCGAGATACTCTTCATTTTCGTAATCTTGATTCATACTTATCACTCATTTCCGCTTATGTGATGGAGTTTAAACCCAATGCTTATAAATAGAAACGTGATCTTGGCTAGAGCGATTCATTTGCGTGTATACTCATCAGATAACGCCTTGAATGAGCCAATGTTTTGCCTAAATCATCCCTGTTGACCTTCGCCAGTGCAAACCTGTTTAATTTTGTCGCGCCACCTAATGCTTTTTACGATTTCGCAAACATCTATTCCTCTGAAGACTGGCAAGATAAACTGCTGTGGACACGTCGGCAGATCGCCACCCTGGATCCTGACATCATTGGCTTACAGGAAGTCTTCAGTATTGACGAGACGCGGCAGTTCATGAAAAGCCTGGGTTATCCCTATTTCGCCACCGTCGACGCTCCCCATATTGAGCAGGAATACATCTATTCTCACCCCGTTGTCGCCCTGGCCTCTCGTTACCCTATCATTCGCAGCATGCCAGTCAGTGTTAGCCCAAAGGCGCTTGAGCCGTTTTCTGATATCAGCGCGCCGCCATTCAGCCGTAAGCCGCTGTATGCCAAAATTGCACATCCACATCTCGGCACGATTGCCTTTTACGTGACGCACTTAAAATCGCAGCGACCCACCGAGCCCGAAAACACGGACCAGGCCTACTCAAAAACCATCGCCCAATGGCTGTCTACGCAACAACGTGGCTGGGAGGCAACCATGCTCAGGCAGGCGATCGACGAGCAATACCGCCTGACGCCGATGCCAACAGTACTGGTCGGGGACTTTAATCAACCGCTCTGCGGTAGTGTCAATGAGATGTTGGTGACCAAGCATAGTGCCAGCGTCACTGATGTGGGGCTTCAGGATGGCTGGGAATTACAGGTGATGCCCGATCTCGACCCAAGACCGGCCACCCATTACCACTTTTCCAAAGGGAATGTGCTCGACTACATCCTGCTGTCTCAGGAGTTCGACTCTCAATCCGCCCGCTCGGTTGCCGAGGTGGTGGAATACACTGTGCTCGATATTCATTTACGCAATCCGAGTTTCAGCCGCGACAAAAACGCCAGCGATCACGCCTTTGTCGCGCTGACGGTAAAACTACTCATCTAGCGACCGATCATCTACCCGCCAATCAGGTGACTAGCGACGTTTGACGATTTTTCGCGGGATGAGCTCAATCCCAGGCTTGTAGCGTTTTGCCGAAGCATTCAGTGCTAACTCCATTGCGCTATCGGCAATCAGCTCAAACTGTTGCGGCAAGGAGTTAATTTTCACCGGCAGGAAATCTAACAAACGGTTATCACCAAACGTTGCCAGTTTTAAGCTGCTCATCAGTTCCGGCTTTTCAGAGAGCACATCCAGCACCCCTTCCAGCAGCACGTAAGAGGTTGTAACGATCGCATCCGGTAACTGGTCAGAGTCAATCCAGCCCTCAAGCACCGCTTTGGCTTCTTCGCGCGCGAAGTGTTGCCCATACCCGAGAAAAACCTGTTTGTTTCCTTTCTGGCAGGCCGATTTAACCCCCAGCTCCCTTTCTTTGGAAATCTGCAGCTCGGGCAAAGCCCCAATCAGGCCGACCGTCCGGATATCATCCGACAACAAAGATTCTGTTAGTGCCAACGCCGCATCAAAGTCTTCACTGATCACACAGCTGAAATGCTCATCATCCATCGGCCGGTCGAGTGCAATCACCGGGGTACCGGCATTTTGTAATTTGAGGTAATAATCATTGGCCGTTGGCATACTGCTGGCAACAAACAGGGCATCAATCCGGCGGCTGATCAACGCCTGTGCGACGTTCGCTTCGGTTTCCGGATCATCATCTGAGCAACCAATCAGGATTTGATAGCCCGCTTTTCTCGAATTCTGCTCCAGGAGCTTGGCCAATCTGGCATAACTGGTGTTCTCCAAATCCGGAATGATCAAGCCGAAAGAACGCGAGTTACCTGCCCGCAAAGAGGATGCGGCGTGATCGGGTTGATAGTTATATTGCTCCACCACCGCCATCACTTTCTGCTGAGTTTTTTCGCTGATGCGATATTTCTTCGCTTTGCCGTTAATTACATAACTGGCTGTGGTTTTGGAAACCCCGGCCAGTTTTGCCACTTCATCCAGTGTCATATTATCTGCCTTGTTCTGTGCGCAGGATCATAATAATTCATCAAGGATCCGGCGATAAGTTGAATTATATGCTGAACCGTTTCAGTATAAAAGCTGAAAGGATTCAGCAAAACATAAAAATTGAGCTACATCACTAATTGAACCAGTTTGTCCTAAGCTTTACTTCATTTAGCTCAGGGTAAAAAATAACCAGCCGTGGTCGGTCAATTAACTGGTTTTGCTGAATGCTTTTAAAAATTTGACTTCTTGCTGAATCGATTCAGTTACATTCAGCAGTAGCAGACAAGCCTCTGCCGACGAAGTCTCCATAACGACATAAACGAGAATTGAACACTTAATGCTGGAGAAGCACCATGCTTAAGCTAAACAGAAGTGACATCACCCTGTCTCAAACCGCTTCGGATAAATTTGAAGCGATCAACAACCTTGCACAGAGCCTGAATGACAAAGGCCTGGTAGAACAAGGTTATGTGGAAGGCATGCTCAACCGCGAGAAGCAGAACTCCACTTTCCTCGGCAACGGTATTGCCATTCCGCATGGTACTACCGACACCCGCTCCATGGTAAAAACTACCGGCGTTGTAGTACACCACTTCCCGCAAGGGGTAGACTGGGGTGACGGCAACACGGTATTTGTCGCGATTGGTATTGCAGCAAAATCTGATGAGCACCTTGGCATCTTAAAACAGCTAACCAAAGTGCTCGGGGCTGACGGTATAGAGGCGCATCTGCGCAATGCCAAAACCGCAGACGACATCATTGCCCTGCTTCACGGTGACGTTCAGCTGGAAGCTGATTTTGATGCCTCGCTGATCCAGTTACAGTTCCCGGCAAGTGACATGATCCAGATGAGCGCGGTCGCGGGCGGCCTGTTAAAAAATACCGGCTGTGCCAGCCCGGAGTTCGTTGCAGATCTGGTAACGAAGGCACCAACCCATTTGGGTAACGGCCTGTGGATGGTCGGCAGCGACAAGCACGTAACACGTACCGGTGTTTCGTTTGTCTCCACCGCGAATGACTGCCAGTTCGAAGGCCAAACCGTCCGTGCATTAATCGCGTTCGCCGCGTGCAACAATGCCCATCAACCTATCCTGCACCACCTTTCCGGCATCGTATTTAACAACCAGCACGACACACTGCTAGATGGCTCTGCAGAGCAAATTCTTGCCCTGCTCAGCGGCGAAGAAGTCACCGCACAAAGTGATGCGAAAGACAACACCGCCGTGTTTAAAATCAAGAACGCGCACGGCTTACACGCTCGTCCCGGCGCCATGCTGGTTGCTGAAGCCAAAAAGTTTGAATCAACCATCCGGGTTGCCAACCTGGACGGTGACGGTAAAGCCGTCAACGCCAAAAGCCTGATGAAAGTGATAGCGCTTGGTGTTAAGCATGGCCATCAATTGCAGTTTTCTGCTGAAGGTCCCGATGCTGCGCAGGCACTTGAATCCATCGGCGGTGCCATCGCATCAGGTTTAGGTGAAGGTTAAGGAAACACTATGACTCAGACAAAAACCACTAAGGTTGTCACCGTAACCCTGAATCCTGCCTTGGATCTTACCGGTAGCCTGGCACAGCTCAATGTCGGTTCCGTCAGCTTAGTGAACCAGAGCAGCCTGCATGCTGCAGGTAAAGGCGTCAATGTCGCAAAGGTCCTGACCGATCTTGGCGCCGACGTGACGGTTACCGGTTTTTTAGGTAAAGATAACCCGGAACTTTTCCACCAGTTGTTTGATGAAATTGGCGCCCACAATGCGTTTGTTGAAGTAGATGGTGCGACACGAATCAACGTCAAACTGGTTGAAGCGAATGGTAAAGTCAGCGACATCAACTTCCCCGGCATTCAGGTCAGTGACGCCGACGTTGCCCGTTTCGAACACACCCTGTTCAGCCTGGCGCAAACCCATGACTACTTTGTGGTTGCCGGCAGCCTGCCCGGTGGTGTCAGCCCTGAACGATGCGCAGCATGGATTGAGCGGCTGCATCAACTGGGCAAGAAAGTCCTGTTTGATAGCAGTAGAACTGCCCTTAGCGCCGGCATCGACGCGCACCCGTGGTTGATTAAGCCTAATGATGAAGAACTCAGTGACTTCGTCGGTCAGACGCTTTCCACACCGCAAGAGTGCCAGCAAGCCGCATTATCACTCAGCGATAAAGGCATTGAAAATATCGTGGTTTCCATGGGCGCAGACGGCGTGATGTGGCTAAACCAGGGTGAATGGCTACGTGCACAGCCACCACGCATGAACGTCGTCAGTACGGTCGGTGCGGGTGACACGTTAGTCGCCGGCCTGTGCTGGGGCCACATGCAACAACTGCCAAAAACCGAATTACTCCGCTTTGCCACCGCCCTGTCTGCACTGGCAGTCAGCCAGGTTGGTGTCGGCTTAACCAGCCAACAAGAGCTGGAAAAAATCAGGCTCGAAACCCAGGTTTCTGAGCTTAATCCAAACCTACACGTTAACGCGAACTAAGGAACTGAAGGTAAATCATATGAATATCGCCATAATTACAGCCTGCCCTAGTGGTGTTGCTAACAGCATTTTAGCCGCAGGCCTGCTTGAACAGGCCGTGACTCAACTGGGCTGGAATGCAAAAATTGAATGTCAGTCCAGCGTTATCGAGCCGACACTGCTGACTGATACCGACATTGAGCAAGCCGAAACCATCGTCATCGCAGCGAACACTCCCGTTGATACTTCTCGTTTCGTCGGTAAAAAAGTTTACCAGGCAGAGATCGATGCTGTCGCCAAAGATGCAACCGCATTTCTCCGCACCGCAGTAGAAAGCGCAACGGTGCTAGAGCAAGCCACTACTGTTGCGGCGTCTCAACCGGCAGAAAGCGCAACTGCAAGCAAAAAGATTGTTGCTATTACTGCCTGCCCGACGGGTGTAGCTCACACCTTTATGGCCGCTGAAGCGCTTGAAGAAGAAGGCAAACGTCGCGGTCACCAGATCAAAGTTGAAACCCGTGGCTCGGTTGGCGCCAAAAACCAACTGACGGAGCAAGAAATCGCTGAAGCGGATCTGGTGATCATCGCAGCTGACATCGAAGTGCCACTTGAGCGTTTCAACGGCAAAAAAATGTATCGCACCAAAACCGGCCCTGCGCTGAAAAAGACCTCTGAGGAGATGGATAACGCCTTTGCCCAGGCAAGCGAATATCATCATTCAGGCTCAGCGAACGCGTCATCAGCGACGGAAGAGAAAAAAGGCGTATACAAACACTTAATGACCGGTGTTTCACATATGCTGCCGGTCGTGGTCGCAGGTGGTTTGATTATTGCCCTGTCATTTGTATTTGGTATCGAAGCGTTTAAAGAAGAAGGTACGTTGGCCGCCGCGCTGATGAGCATCGGTGGCGGCTCTGCCTTTGCACTGATGATCCCGGTACTGGCCGGTTACATCGCTTTCTCGATCGCAGACCGTCCGGGGCTGGCGCCCGGCCTGGTGGGTGGTATGCTCGCCAGCTCAACCGGTGCTGGCTTCCTTGGCGGTATCGCTGCCGGCTTCATCGCAGGCTACGCAGCTAAGTTCATCGCCGAAAAAGTCTCCCTGCCGCAATCAATGGAAGCACTGAAACCAATTCTGATCATTCCGTTTGTGGCAACCCTGTTCACAGGCCTGGTGATGATTTATATCGTCGGTGGCCCGGTATCCGGCATCATGAACGCTCTGACCGACTTCCTTAACAATATGGGTTCTGACAGTGCAGTTATGCTGGGTATCCTGCTGGGCGCGATGATGTGTTTCGACCTTGGTGGTCCGGTTAACAAAGCGGCATACGCCTTTGGTGTCGGCCTGCTGGCTTCACAAACATACGCACCGATGGCAGCGATTATGGCGGCGGGTATGGTTCCTGCTCTGGGGATGGGCCTGGCCACATTCATCGCAAAAAACAAGTTTGAGCAAAGCGAACGTGAAGCAGGTAAAGCTTCATTCGTTCTCGGCCTGTGCTTCATTTCCGAAGGAGCTATCCCGTTTGCAGCGAAAGATCCAATGCGTGTTATCCCGGCTTGTATGGCAGGTGGCGCACTGACTGGTGCACTTTCAATGCTATTTGGTGCAACACTGATGGCACCTCACGGAGGCCTGTTTGTATTGCTTATCCCGAACGCTATCTCACCAGTACTGATGTATCTGGTGGCTATCGCAGCTGGTACAGCAGTAACTGGTTTCGGTTACGCATTCCTGAAGAGCAAAGCAGAAGTCAAAGACACCGCGACAGCGTAATGGTTATACAGTAATACTCACCTTAAACAACGCCACCCTCGATTTGGCATGTTACACCTCCCTTTCCCCGTGAAGGGAGGTTTTTTTTTGCTTCAGCATGTCATAAGTTTAAGTGGCATTACCGTGGCTGGCTCCAGACATAAAAAAGGCCCTGAGGAAATCCCCCAGGGCCAGGCAGGAAGTCTAGTGACTAGCTAGACGAGTCCCTTGCAGTGGTCGGTTTAACCTTAAACAGTCTTAACCTTAAACAGTATTGCAAACATCACCGGCACTACAATCAGTGTCAATACAGTCGCAAAACCAAGACCTGCCATAATCGTTATCGCCATGGAACCGAAGAATGCATCAAACATCAGCGGAATCATGCCTAAAATGGTAGTTAACGCTGCCATGCTCACCGGCCTTACCCGGCTGATAGCGCTGTCAACAATAGCCGCATACGGCTCCTTACCCGATTCAAGCTCAATGTTAATTTGGTCGAGCAGAACGATACCATTTTTCAAAATCATGCCACTCAGGCTCAGTAACCCAAGGAAGGCGGTGAAACTAAACGGCATATTGGTACCCAACAAACCGAAAGCCACACCAACGATAGCCAGTGGTACCGTAAACCAAATCACCAATGGCTTCTTCAGCGAGTTAAACAGCAGCATAGTGATGATAAACATCAACAAATAACCCATTGGCAGCGAGCCAAATAAGCTGTCCTGTGCATCTTTTGATGACTCATATTCCCCGCCCCAGGTAATTTCATAGCCTTCAGGAAGGTGCAATGCCATCACTTTAGGTTGGATACGGGCATACAAGCTCGCCGCAGTGTCATCACTCAGAACATCATGGTCGGCCAGAACGGTTAACGTACGCTTGCGATCGCGGCGCAGGATAAGCGGATCACTCCAGGCCAGCTCGACCCCGTCGAGCACCTGTTCAGCCGGAATATACGACTGCAGTGACGGGCTCCATATTTTCACGTTCTGCAGCGATTCAAAATCAACCCGCTCGGACTCTGGCAAACGCGCAACGATTGGCAGAATGTGGGTACCATCGCGTAATACACCTAAGGTGTTACCACCAAACGCCATTTGCAACGTATTGGACAGATCTTGCTTCGAAATCCCTAAACGGCGAGCCTTTGACTCATTAAATACCGGTACCAGCTCCTTGCTGCGTTCACGCCAGTCGTGGCGAATATTACGTGCTCCCGGATCGGTATACAGAATGTCTTCCACCTGACCGGCAATAGTACGCAGCACATCAGGATCCGGACCGGTAATACGCGCTTCAATTTTTGATGCCGGTGAAGGGCCGAACTCAATCAGTTTTAACTGGAATGTCGGTTGGTTAAACTCTTTGGCTAAGCTGTCATCCAGCTTGTGGAGCAGTTCAAACATCTTCTCCCGATCGGTTGTGCGCACCTGAAACTGAGCATAAGCTTCGTAGCTTTTTTCAGGTTGGTAGGTCAGAGCAAAACGCTGCATACCCTGGCCAATCGAGGTAGAGACAAAGTCAATATCATCGTGCGAACGAATGAACTGATCCACTTCCTCTGCTTTTTTAATGGTCTGTCGAATGTCGGTCCCTTCCGGCATCCACATATCGACATAGAACATCGGCGTGTTGGACGGTGGGAAAAACTGCTGCTTTACATTACCAAATGAGACGACCGCTCCAGCCAGTAACGCCACCATTCCGATCACAGTCAGCCAGCGAAAACGCAGCGAAAATTTAAGTAACGAACCAAAAACAACGAACAGTATACCTTTGTATGGGTCAACCTCCTCCGAGCTCGCTTGCGGGTCTTCCTCTTTTAGCAACAAGTCGGCAAGTAACGGAGTGATGGTTAATGCGGTAACCCAGCTCAAAAACAGCGAGTAGCACAATACCCAGAACAGTGAGCCCATAAATTCGCCGGAGGCATCTTCAGACAAGCCGATAGGCGCGAAAGCAGTAATGGCGATGATCGTCGCGCCCAGCAACGGCCACTGAGTTTGCTTAACAATATCAACCGATGCCTGCAGCTTGGTGCGCCCTTTCTTCAGACCAACTAATATCCCTTCTACCACCACGATGGCGTTATCGACCAGCATACCCAGCGCGATGATCAACGCACCAAGAGAAATCCGGTGTAACTCAATGTTGTTGTACTTCATCAGGATGAAGGTACCGAACATCGTTAACAGAAGCACCAGACCAATGATCACGCCGCTTCGCAGGCCCATCGCAAATAGCAGCACCACAATAACAATGCCAACGGCCTGTGCAAGGCTGACAACAAAGTCCTGAACAGATTTGTCCACTTCTGCCGACTGGTTATAGAAGTAGTTCAGTTCGATACCCGCCGGTTTGATCGATTCCAGCGATGCCAGTTCTGCCTGCAAACGTTGGCCGACTTCAACCACGTTTACACCAGAAGCAAATGACACCCCGATATTAATTGATTTTTGCCCGTTAAAGGTGGTGACATTCTGCGGTTTTTCCTGAATTCCACGCGAGATGGTCGCCACATCTTTCAAGCGAATCAGGTTACCGGTATCACGGCCATGAATAATCAGATTTTCCAGTGACTCCACGCTGTTTAGCGTGCCACTAGGACGAATTGTCAAGTTCTCGCCATTGACCATCACTTCACCGGAAGAAACGACATTATTCTGCTGATTCAGTAATCCGGCCAGAGCGTTAATGTCCAGATTCAGCGCCGCAAGACGATCCAGTGAAATTTCCACAAACAACATTTCTGTCTGATCACCGGAAATATCGACTTTCCCGACCCCGTCGACCAGTTCAATTTCACGGCGAAGTTGATCGGCGTAGCGCTTCAGCTCAATGTAGTCATAATCATCCCCGGTCAGAACCAGCATGATGCCGTATACATCACCAAAATCATCAATAATGCTGAGCGACTGCACTCCCTGAGGCAAACGAGGCTGCAGATCATTAATCTTGCGTCGCATCTCATCCCAGATTTGCGGTAACTCGTCCGGGCCGTAATCCATCTTCATGCTCACGGTAATTTGCGACATTCCGTCAGAAGAGATCGAGGTAATGTTATCAATATACGGTAGTTTGCGGATCTCCTTTTCCAGCGGATAGGTCAGCTCTTCTTCCACCTCCTTAGCGGTCGCGCCCGGATAGGTTGAAAGAATCATCGCATCTTTAATGGTAAAGGCTGGATCCTCAAGCCGTCCCAGCTCTAGAAAAGACGTTACCCCACCCACGGCAAGAATAACGATGAACAGCCAGCTGATGACCTTGTTCTTAATCGAATATTCAGCAATGTTCATTATTGTTTGTGCTCCGCTACATCCACTTTTTTACCTTCACGTAATTTTCGCAGGTTTGAATTCACCAATACATCCCCCTCAGCAATGCCGGAATTAATAATTGCCCCGGTACCATTAACCTGGTCGATAGCCACCGCCACCTTAGAAACCCGCTCGTCATTCACCTTCCAGACAAAAAACTCACCGGCCAGATCCCCCGCCTGAAGCGCGGTCATCGGCACCTGGTAACCATCAATAGCAGCGATGCCAGCTTCGAGCATATCGACTGTCACGCTCACGCTGGTGCCGGGCAGGATTTTTTCTTCCGGCTGTGGCATGGTCAGATACATCTCATAGGTCTGACTCCGGGCGTCTGGTTCACTGGTATGCTCGAGGTAATTCAGTGCAAAAACACGCTCAACACCGGAAAATCTCGCCTTGGGTTGGTAGCTCATGCTTTGCGAATTCGGGTTGACCATGGCCAGTACGTTGTCGGATAACTGGATGCGCACATACACTTTGTCGTTCTCATACAAATTCAGAACCGGCTCGCCCACGGCGATGCGCTCAAACCGCTCTTTGAACACATCCGACACCGTCCCGGAGAAAGGCGCATATAAGCGGGTATAACTCACCTGGTTCTTCGCGTTATAGAAGTTAGCTTCCGCCAGTTGTCGGTTGGCCGTTAACTCATCCAGTTCCGCCTTTGAAATCATCTCGCGGGTATGTAACTCTTCTCCGCGCTTTAACTGGCGAATCGCCAGAGTGTATTGCGCTTCGGCATCATTCAGAGCCTGTTTTTCCTTGCTGTCGTCTAACTTAGCAATCATCTGGCCTTGTTTGATCTCATCCCCGGCCTTGACCAGGACGTGCTGGATTTCACCGGCACGGCGAAACGCGATCGGGGTTTGTTCGGCAGGCACAACCTGACCAATGAAAGTACGGTACTGGCTTTTTACCGGTACATCGACAGAGAATGTCGAAACATACAAATGCGGCTCGGTCTGGCTCTGTTGCTCCTGCTGACACCCGGTCAGCAATGACAATGTAATTGCCGAAACAGTAAACAGTGATCGTTTCATCAGATGCCTCCTTCACGGACCCAAGCTTTAACCACTTGGCCCTCAACCAGGCTTTCGACACCAGCGACCACGACATAATCATCGTTTTCCAGCCCTTCAACCACACCGCCACTGGCATTAAGTGACAATGTCACTCGATTTACCTGATTGGTATTATGGTCCATCACCCAAACTTGTCCCAGCTCGGTATTTCGCTCAACCCAAGCTGAATTAGGTAAGGTTGGATACTGCATAACATCATGCTTGGCGATATGAACCTGACCTGTCATGCCTGTCAGTAAGTTACGATTTTCCGGGCGGGTTATGGTCACGATAGCTTCATAGCTATTGGTATCAACATTAGGCTGAGTCGAGATCTCTTTAAACGTGCCGGGAATCTGGGTTGCAGGATCGCTGTCCATCGTTACCCACATCGGTGCTCCTTGCAGCGTTGTCAGCGACACTTTTTCTGCGTAAGGCACGGGGATGGTGAACGACACATCTAAACGTGTATTATCAATCAGATTGAGTATTTCCTGTTTGGCCGCCACCACCTGATGCGGGTTCACATAGGTATAAGACACCACCCCATCAAACGGGGCATGAATCTTGGTATAGCTTAAGTCGGTTTTAGCCTGCTCAAAATTGGCTCGCGCCGCTTTATATTGGGTTTCGCGCTGATCGTAGCTGTCGGTACTGATCAGTTTTTTCTCATACAGATTTTTCGCCCGCTGCCACTGAGTTTTTGCCAGGTTGTACCTGGCTTCGGCTGCATCCAGCGCCAATTGCAAATCTTTCGGATCAAGCGTCGCCAGGACATCACCCTGCTTCACTTCTTCACCCATTCTCACCATCAAGTTTTCTATTTCCCCTCCAACCTGAAACGAGAGCTGGGCTCGTTTCGTCGCATCAATACGTGCCAAAAAGGCATCGGAGTCTGCAACCGTGAGATCTTTTACCGCAAGTAACTTGACCGGTTTAATCAAAGGTTCAGATGGTTCTGATATGGCTTTATTACACCCGGTCAGCGTGCCTGAAAGGCTTAATGTGACTAACACGCCAACCAGGGTGCGCTTTAAGTATTGTTTTCGCACTGGCTTTCTCCATTAACTCATATTTACTACACACTCGTGCAGTATATGAATTATTTTAAGCAGATCAATATATTTTCCATATGGATAGTAAAATAATTAGTCAAAGCGGCGGGTTTCTGGTAAAAAGACGGGTGTTGTGCAGTGAATGAGAGAAATGTCAAGAGATGAGCGAGAGAAAGCAAGGGCGTCGTAGTGCAGAAGCTGCGGAGCAAACTAAATGCCTGATTTTAAAAGTCGCGGCTGAAATGTTTTGTGAACTTGGCTATGAACGAGTCTCTTTGCGTAACATCAGCGAAAAGGCCGGCGTTTCTCACAGCCTGATTCGCCATCATTTCGGCAGTAAAGAAAAAATCTGGCAAGCAGTAAGTGACGCCATGGATGAGTACCTGCAAAGCTACATGGCAGAACTTATCAATGAAATGCCACAAGACACGCCTTCCAACCAAAAAATTTACTTGTTTATGGTGCGTATGCTGGCATTTGTAATGATCCATCCCCAACCCTTACAGATGATTGCTGATGCAATTCGCCAGGCAGATAATGGCCTGCTGGAGTACTTCCTGAGGTCAAAAGACGAGTTCGCCGAGATTTTTACGGTTCTTTTTTCCAACTACAACATCGACTTCCCGGAGTCACCAATCAATCAATGGGAATCCAAATGGCAGATGCTGGTTTTCGCCCATGGCGCCATCAGCCTGACGCCGATGATGCAAGAGACCTGGCCAGATGCCGCCGATAACCGCGATAAGTTGCTGCTAAACCACTGGGAACTGTTCAACACCATCATGGCAAACCAGTTTGGCATTAGCAAAGAAGCAATGATCCACCCTGCCAAGCTGAACGACATTGTCATAGAGATGTGTTGTCCGATTGAAGAAATAAGCGAAGGACAAGCTTAATTATATCTAATTAAAAATGCCGGGCATAACGCCCGGCATTGTTATATTTGACTCCACCCCTGATTAGCCACGGTAGTAGCGCTGCGGGACAAATGGCATTTTCTCTACCGTCATAGGCAGCATTTTACCGCGTACTTCAGCGAACAGCTCAGTTCCGATCGCGGCCAGATCCGCACGGACATAACCCATCGATACTGGCTTACCGGCGTTCGGTCCTGCGGTACCACTGGTTACCACGCCAATTTTATTACCGTCTGCATCAAACAGTTCCGCCCCTTCACGAACCGGTGCTTTCGTTTGACCAACCAGACCAACACGCTTACGCGCCACGTCTTTGGTTTCGATTTGCTTAAGAATGATGTCTGCGCCCGGGAAACCGCCAGCACGCTCACCATCTGCGCGGCGTACTTTTTGGATACCCCATAGCAGGCTCGCTTCTACCGGCGTTGTTGTTGTATCCAGATCATGACCGTATAAACACAGGCCACACTCCAGTCGCAGTGAGTCTCGCGCACCAAGACCGATCCACTCGACTTCCTCTTCCCCCGTCAGCTTACGCGCCAGATCCGCGGCTTTGTCTGCAGGAACCGAAATCTCGTAGCCATCTTCACCGGTGTAGCCACTACGGGAAACAATACACTCAACGCCGAGCAATTCTACTTTGCGTACATCCATGAACAGCATTTCTGCGACTTCCGGAGCAAAGCGCGCTAACACTTCTGCCGCTTTTGGCCCCTGAATCGCCAGCAGTGCGCGGTTATCAATGATTTCCAGCTCAACACCCGAAGGAAGGTGCGCTTGCAGGTGGCCGATATCTTGCTCTTTGCATGCCGCGTTAACCACCACAAACAGATGATCACCCAGGTTAGCCACCATCAGGTCATCCATGATCCCGCCCTGTTCATTAGTAAAGAACGCGTAACGCTGCTTGCCTTCACCCAAATCAACGATATCAACAGGAACCAGTGTTTCCAGGAATGCCGCGGCACCTTCACCGATCAAACGAAGTTGCCCCATATGGGAAACATCAAACAGGCCAGCCGCCTCACGGGTATGTAAGTGTTCTTTTTTTACGCCGAGTGGATATTGTACTGGCATGTCGTAACCCGCAAACGGCACCATTTTTGCGCCAACTTCGATGTGAAGAGCATGCAGTGGGGTTTTCAGAAGTTCTTGAGTCATTGTCGTCTCCATTTAGATAGACCCGAGAATGCTGTCGGCATTCGGATGTGTTTCCAATAATAAACATGGCTGAACTGAATTTGCACGAACTAGCCCATTGCCAGCATTCAAAAATGTGACTTTTAACATTTCAATCACATTAAAAGCCAAAAAAATAGCGCTCTGTTGCTTCAATTATCATCAACAGCGCGCCATTTCAGCATATTTATCATTCAGAGCAATCGATTGCCTTCACTATAGGAAATTTACATTTCCTTAGCACTATTTTGCCGTCACCCACAAAATGCGGGCGTCTTGTTCACTGACACTGACCAGCATATGTCCCATATTGGCATCGTAATAAACACTGTCCCCCTGCTCCAGAACGACAGGCTCATAAAACTCCGAGTAAAACATCACCGAGCCAGACAGAATCAACAGAAACTCTTCCCCGTCGTGACGTACCCAGTCTTTGTATTCGTCAAAGCTACGCGCACGAATCTGGCTTTTAAACGGCATCATTTTCTTATTGGAAAGTTGGGTCGCCAGTAACTCGTGCTCATAAGTCTGGGTAGGGTGCGGTTTACCCTCGCCATTTTTGGTAATATCCCTGCGCCCGGTAGCTACCTTTTTTCTTGGTGGTTCAAATAGTTGTGGCATTTCAATTTGCAAACCCACCGCCAGTTTCTGCATAGCCTGAAACGTCGGGGATATTTGTTCGTTCTCGATTTTACTCAGGGTCGAACGGGCAAGGCCGGTGCGCTGGCTTGCCTCTTCAAGGGTAATGCCTAATTTGGAGCGGATATCTTTGATTCGCTGACCCAGTTTTAACGGCTCGATATTCTGATCATGCTGCTCTTTTGCCAGCGTCATTGATGGATATTCATCATAGATATTTTCTGACATAAATCCCTCTTCCTGTATCCACTATTCCTTTCTCTTTGCATTGTGCATGAAGCGTATAATGGATAAAAGTCCACCAGGTAAATTAAAGCGTGTTCTTGTTAACAAAATCAGAAATCTTGTTTCCTATAGGAAATTTTTGGTTGATTGTTCCTTACGCAAGGGTTATGTTACCAACTTGTTAGATGTAGAGGTGCCCATTTCCGTGAGAGATTGGACAACAGAACGCACAATCCCACGGAGTTTTTGCCCACTATTTAGGGCTGAGAGTTCACTCTGTACTGCTATGCAGTTCAGCTGTTTTGAGGACAAATGAACCAACATCGCAATCAAATAATTATTTCTACTGCGGGTTCATTTTCAGATTTGGAAGGTCAGCTACCATGAACAAGAGTTACCCTAACCACAGCTTGGAAAACTTTTTCTCTACCAATCTCTCTGCGACAGATGACGCTGTCTTCGCCGGAATTCAGGCGGAATCCGCTCGACAAAACGAACAAATCGAACTTATCGCTTCTGAGAACATTGTCTCTAAAGCGGTAATGCAAGCTCAGGGCACATGCCTGACAAACAAGTACGCTGAAGGTTATCCAGGTCGCCGTTATTATGGTGGTTGTGAGCATGTCGATACCGTTGAAGCCATTGCTATCGAACGCGCGAAGAAACTTTTCAACTGTGAATACGCAAACGTTCAACCGCACTCAGGCGCACAAGCAAACGGTGCGGTGAAGCTGGCACTGCTTCAACCGGGCGACACCATTCTTGGTATGTCACTCGATGCGGGCGGCCACCTGACTCACGGCGCACGCCCGGCCCTGTCTGGAAAATGGTTTAATGCCGTGCAATACGGCGTCGACCGCGAAACACTGGAAATCAACTACGAAGACGTACGCCAACTGGCACTTGAGCACCAACCTAAAATGATCATCGCTGGCGGCAGTGCGATTCCACGTACCATCGACTTCGCCAAATTCCGAGAAATCGCCGACGAAGTCAACGCGATTCTGATGGTTGATATGGCACACATCGCCGGCCTTATCGCAACCGGTGCACACCCTAGCCCACTGCCACATGCACACGTTGTGACGACCACAACCCACAAAACATTGCGTGGCCCACGCGGCGGGATGATCCTCACCAACCACGAAGACATTATCAAGAAAATCAACTCTGCAGTATTCCCGGGCCTGCAAGGTGGCCCTCTGATGCATGTTATCGCAGCCAAAGCCGTCGCCTTTGGTGAAGCACTTGGACCTGAGTTCAGAACTTATATTGATTCGGTGATCAACAACGCAAAAGTGCTGGCGGAAGTATTGCAAACTCGAGGTTGCGACATCGTAACCGGAGGAACCGACACACACCTGATGCTGGTTGACCTTCGCCCTAAAGGCTTGAAAGGTAACAAAGCAGAAGAGGCATTAGAGCGTGCCGGGATCACATGTAACAAAAATGGCATCCCATTCGATACAGAGAAGCCTATGATTACATCGGGCATCCGTTTAGGAACGCCTGCGGGTACCAGCCGCGGCTTTGGCGCTGAAGAATTTACACTCATTGGTAATTGGATTGGTGACGTACTGGACGGTTTGGTCAACAACCCGGAAGGTGACGCAGCCGTTGAACAACGGGTACGCAAACAAGTCAAAGATCTTTGCAGTCGCTTCCCTCTTTACCAGTAAAAGATTTTTTAAATCAGAATAAATCCTGACAAGTTATTTGGAGATTAAGCAATGGACAAAACACTGAAGTTTACAGATAGCCACGAGTGGGTACGTGACAACGGTGACGGCACAGTAACTATCGGTATTTCAGAACACGCTCAAGAAATGTTGGGTGATGTTGTATTCGTTGACCTGCCTGAGGTCGAAAGTGAAGTCGAAGCTGGCGAGAACTTCTCCCTGGTTGAATCTGTAAAAGCGGCCTCAGACATCTACTCACCGGTCAGTGGTGAAATAGTAGAAATCAACGAAGACCTGGAAGAAAGCCCGGAGCTAATCAACGAAGAGCCATACGAAGGTGGTTGGATTGTGAAAGTGAAACTTTCAGACCCATCTGAGTTGGACGAACTAAAAGACGCAGATGAATACCTGAACTCTATCGAAGAAGAGTAATCAGGAGAATACGAAAGCTGTCCGCTATACAACATGCAGAGGACAGCTTTTTTTCCAGGTTCGGACGTATAATCAAGTGAGTCATTCACAACATACCCGAGCCAAGGAGTAGGTAAAGGACAATGACTGAATTACTTCAAAGCCTCAGCACACAAAACGAGTTCGTTGCACGCCACAACGGACCGAATAAATCAGACCAACAGAAGATGTTGGACGCAATCAATGCAGTAAGTCTTGACGCACTTATCGACGAAACCGTCCCCGCGCAAATTCGCCTGGAACAACCAATGACGTTGGCTGAAGCCAAAAGCGAAGCAGATATGCTGGTTGCGATGAAACAGTTCGCTGATCTGAACCAAATCAAGCGCACCTTCATTGGTCAGGGTTACTACAACACTTTCACGCCTAACGTAATTCTGCGCAACGTACTGGAAAACCCAGGCTGGTATACCGCTTACACCCCTTACCAGCCAGAGATCTCTCAAGGCCGCCTCGAAGCGCTATTGAACTTCCAGCAAATGGTCATGGACTTAACCGGCATGGAGATCGCTAACGCCTCCCTGCTTGACGAAGCCACCGCCGCAGCTGAAGCGATGACGTTGTGTAAGCGTGCGGGTAAGAACAAGAGTAAGGTATTCTTTGTTGCTGACGACGTTCACCCACAAACGATCGCAGTAGTGAAAACCCGTGCGAAATTCATCGGCTTTGATGTTCAGGTAGGTTCACTAGAATCCCTGCCGGAGCAAGACGTCTTCGGCGCACTGGTTCAATACCCGGGTACAACCGGCGAAGTTCGTGACTTAACGGACATCATCGCCAGAGCACAGGCAAACAAAACATTAGTTACAGTAGCCACTGACCTACTGGCTTCTGCCCTGCTGAAACCAGCCGGTGAAATGGGCGCAGACGTCGTAATCGGCTCTGCACAACGTTTCGGCGTACCTATGGGATACGGCGGTCCGCATGCCGCATTTATGGCCACACGCGACAAACACAAACGTACCATGCCAGGCCGCGTGATCGGTGTTTCTATCGATTCCAACGGTAACCAGGCGCTTCGCATGGCAATGCAAACACGTGAGCAGCATATCCGCCGTGAAAAAGCGACCTCAAACATCTGTACCGCGCAAGCACTGCTTGCCAACATGGCCTCGTTCTACGCGGTTTACCACGGTGCAGAAGGCCTGCGTACCATTGCCCGCCGCACCCACCATATGACCGCCATCCTTGCAGCCGGCCTGACCAAAGGCGGCTTCGAGCTGGCCCACAACAGCTTCTTCGATACCATCACCATCAATACCGGTGCACAAACTGAAGATCTGTACGCGAAAGCACAAGCAGCCGACATCAACCTGCGCTTACTTCAGGGTAACGATCCCAAAGATAACAAACTGGGTATCAGCTGCGACGAAACTACAACCGTGGCAGACGTAGAAGCCCTGTTCGCCGTATTTGGAGTTAAAGAAGAAGTCGCAGCACTATCCACTGAAATCGCTGCAAACGAGTTTGCTGCAATTCCAGAAGCGCTGCGCCGCATTTCTGAGTACCTGACTCACCCGGTGTTTAACACCCACCACAGTGAAACGCAGATGATGCGTTACCTGAAACAGCTGGAAAATAAAGACTTTTCGCTTACCCACGGCATGATCCCACTGGGCAGCTGTACCATGAAGCTGAACGCCGCGGCAGAGATGATCCCGGTTACCTGGCCTGAGTTTGGTTCAATCCACCCATTCGCACCGGCAGAGCAAGCCGCCGGTTACGCAGCACTGGCGAAAGACCTCAAAGAGAAGCTGTGTGAAATCACCGGTTACGACGCAGTCTCGCTACAGCCAAACTCTGGTGCATCGGGTGAGTACGCCGGTCTTATCGCGATCCAGCGCTACCATGAAAGCCGTGGCGAAGGCCAGCGCAACGTCTGTTTGATCCCAAGCTCGGCGCACGGTACCAACCCTGCAACCGCGTCGATGGTGTCAATGAAAGTTGTGGTTGTTAAGTGTGATGACGAAGGCAACATCGACATCAACGATCTGGCAGCGAAAATCGAGAAACACCAGGACAACCTTTCCAGCATCATGATCACCTACCCTTCTACGCACGGCGTATACGAAGAGCAAGTGAAAGAAGTGTGCGAAATGGTTCATGCCGCGGGCGGTCAGGTTTACCTCGACGGCGCAAACATGAACGCCCAGGTTGGCCTCACTTCACCGGGCTTCATCGGGTCAGACGTTTCTCACCTGAACCTGCACAAAACCTTCTGTATCCCACACGGTGGTGGTGGTCCGGGTATGGGGCCAATCGGTGTGAAATCACACCTGGCACCTTTCCTGCCTGGCCACATTGAAAACGGTGCCGAAGGCGAAGATTTTGCCGTATCTGCCGCAGATATGGGCAGTGCATCTATTCTGCCTATCTCCTGGGCTTACATTGCAATGATGGGTGAAGCCGGCCTGACAGAGGCAACCAAAGTCGCGATCCTCAACGCCAACTATGTGATGGAACACCTGCGCCCGCACTACCCGGTGCTTTACCGTGGTACTAACGGCCGCGTAGCGCACGAGTGTATTATCGATATTCGTCCGCTGAAAGAAGAAACCGGCATCAGCGAGGAAGACATCGCCAAGCGCCTGATGGACTACGGTTTCCACGCGCCAACCATGTCGTTCCCGGTTGCAGGCACACTGATGGTTGAACCAACAGAATCGGAAAACCTCGAAGAGCTGGATCGCTTCTGTGATGCGATGATCGCCATCCGTGAAGAGATGACCAAGGTTAAGAACGGTGAATGGCCGCTGGATAACAACCCGCTGGTTAACGCGCCACACACCCAAGTTGATTTGGCTTCTGACAGCTGGGATCGCCCTTACTCACGCGAGCTAGGCTGCTTCCCTTCACCAGCAACCAAATCCTGGAAGTACTGGCCAACAGTAAACCGCGTAGATAACGTATACGGTGACCGTAACCTCGTTTGCTCATGCCCTGGCACTGAGAACTACGAAGATTAGTTTTTGTAGATGAGGATGACTAATTAAGTTGGTTAACTTCTAGTTCAATCAAAAAGCGAACCTTACAAGGTTCGCTTTTTTGCTTTTAGCGTGAATTGAAAATGAAAGACATCGGTGAAACAAAGCAAACTCTCATGCGTCGTAATTAAAACTCATCTTTGGACAATTATGAGTTACGATCCATAGAATCATTCTGACTTTTCAAATTGCTTAAAGTACTGGTGTTCTGCATTTAGATACCCACAACCCGATCACTAAAGCCATCTGTTGTTTGATGTGAATTCTCAAGTGAACCAGTACAGATAACAGTTTGAACAGAGAAATCTAGCTGTGATTTTTTCGCTACCAGTGTACGTTGAAAGCTATCACTTATATCACATTCACCATCTGTAACCATCAATACATCAGCCTTGTTAAACTTCTCTTTGCTTTCAATAATGTTGATAGCTCGCTTAAGTGGGTGTTCGAAATCTGTGCCGCCAGAAAATTCTTTGCAAATGAATGGCAGAAGACCAGTGGAAGATGTTTCGCCTAGATGAAGCTCCTTAACCTGACCACTTGAACCAAACAACAACACGTACAACTCACGCTTCTCTTTGGTGATGATCGAGTGTATTGCCAATAAGAGTGCTCGTGCTTTTAAGATCGGCTCTCCCATCATGCTACCTGAGGTGTCTAAGCAAGCGACAATTGGTCCTTTCTCTTCCTCGGAATCACTCTCTTCTTCCAAATCAATGTGATGACCAAGCATCTTATAGGTTGAAAGATTAGATTCGAGTAATTTAGCGTAGAAGAGGTGTTCGAGATCTTCATTTTCCAGCAAGGCAAGTTCGGGAGGCAACACTCGGGAAATGTCAGCACTCTTGTGTGTACCATAAACTTCGTTAGTATTAGCTCGCTTCACTTGTTTTTGTTTAGTTGTTTCAGAAATATAAGCTCGCCCTATGGTTGCTAATATCTCTTTGATTGCTTGATTGGACTCTAGTTCTTGAGCTAAAGAAGAAAAATTAATATCTTTAGCAGCTTTCAATTCGTTGTAAGTAAAACTATAACCCAACCCCTTACTTAACTCAGACGCTTCTTCCCCTGCATTTTTCAACTTGCCAAGTTGCTTCTTATATTGGTTAAGGTTCTTCAATGCAGATGCTGGTAATTTCTCATCTTCAATCTCTTTTGAGTAGTGATCTAACTCAGCTTGAGAGTGTTTAAGTGCTTGTAGAGTTTGATGGTCTAAGGGAGTGTTATTAAGTTGCTCGTATATCTGATTTAAATCACTCTCTGAGACAGAGTTCCCTTGACTCTGATCCCATAAGCGCCACTTAGTTGCACTAATATGCTTTTTGGAAGAACGCTTTAAAGCTCCGATGGTAAGTTCCCAAGTTTCTTCCATTTCAAAAAGGCTTTTGAACTTGTCCAAAAGCCTTAGATTTGAATTTTCTGGGGCTTTCTCAACACAGTTGCGACTAAATTCATGACAGTTTTTAATGAGTAGGCCATAGAATGCCTTATCACCAACTTTTGATTCCGCTTCACCAGCAACAATGGGATGACCAACTGCGCCATTAGAGTCACAAGACACGTAGATTTTACTGTGTAGCTTACTACTATCGACAAAAGTTGAAGGTGAGTCTAGTTTTACCTCGGATTCAAAAGCACCAGTTACAACTACATTGGATATTTTATCGTCACCTATATAGATACCTGAGTGCTCAACACCAGCGTAAAGGTCACTATAGACAACACTCCCTTCTACTGGTGTTACTTTTGAGCGGAAGTTATCGTCAATAAAGTATTTAGTTGCCTTTGTAGCTAACTTGACAAAGCTAAACCCTGCAAGAGCAGAAGTGACCGCTCCAGACAACATTCCAACTATCGGTATCATAACCAAATATTCGCTTTTAGTTGCTGTTCTAGTTTTGACTCTTTCTCTTTATCTACCTCTTTCTCACTCGGAGTATTGCTTTGAGCTTTCATATAGAAGCTACGCTTAGGAAGTGAAAATAGCTCAATTCTTTCATCTTGCCACTTTGTACTAGCATTATACCGCTTAATTCCTTCATTTACTTGCTCAAAAAATCGACAGCCAGCTTTTGCTTTTCCTGCTGACTTAGTTACATCAAAATCGTTTGCGACTTCATTGAGATGACCTAAAAGCCCCCTAATTTTTAACTCCTCTTTAATCCAAGAGATATGTGTTTTTGTAAGCTTTTTACAACTCACTTTAACCATATACTCATGAGTATCTTGGCCTAATAATTCGTTAATCTGCTCTTGGATCTCTCTGTTTACCTGGTCTTGATGAATTTGATTTATCGCGGTAAAAACTCCGTTGCCACCTCCAAACATGCTTATACTCTCCCGCTAAGATTCTGATTTATAATGTCATTTACTTTATTGATATTATTACTATCTGACCATAGGATAAACCTCAACAAGCTAGTATCAGATAAATCTAAAACATCTCTTCCACATGTATAAGCTGACACTTTCATTATTTTAACCGCTTTAACTAGCTTACGGTCTGAAAGTACCTCATCAGAATTTTCAGAAAATTTAGAATCATATGCTTTCTTGATATCGATGATCACTTTTTCGATGTCTTTTGGTATTTCAACTTTCTTACTTTCTACACCAATCTCCTTGATTTCATCTCTAGTGAGCTTTAACTCATCAGGTAATGAAAATGGACTCGGGTTTAGTTGCAGTAATTTTGATACATTCTTATCACTCACATGCGAGACAAATTTCTTAATCAAAAAACGATCATAAAGCGCACCAAGTTCGTCGTGACCTATTGGCAATTCATTCGATGCAGCAACCATTGAAAGTAGCGGGGTTTGCTCTTTATTCACACCATTATGATAGGTGCGTTCATTCATAATAGTAAGGAGCGAGTTGAGGATCGCTGAATTGGCTTTAAAGACTTCATCTAGAAAAACAACATCAGATGTCGGCATGTAACCCTGTGTATTACGGCTATAAACATCAGACTTCAATTTCGAAATAGAAAGCGGACCAAACACCTCTTCTGGTGTGGTGAACTTGGTCAACAAGTATTCAAAATAGGAGGCATCTTTAACAACCTCTACAAGTCGTCTTGAAATTTCACTCTTCGCTGTCCCTGGAGGACCAACAAAAAGAACGTTCTCTTGAGCTAACAGGCCTAACACGGCTAGTTTCACTTCTGTATCTCGCTCAATCAAACCTTCCGATAATGCAGCTGTCAACTTAGACAACTTATCTCTTAATTCCATACCATCAACCTTGATATAAATCCGAATGCACATGATGAGCCATAAAAACTCAATATTCTTATATCTATTATTATCACAAGTGGGAATTAAGAGGCAAAAGTTATCAAAAATCTTATATAACAAACACTTAACAAACGCTACTACATCAGATCCAAAGAGCTTAGCGCAGAGCAAGCTGCGAGAGCCGTTAGAGAGCATTGGGGCATAGAGTCAATGCATTGGGTGCTGGATGTGAGTATGAATGAATATGCTCTTAGCAGAGCCAACAAAGTTGAGTATTGTCGGCAAGCAAAAACGATGCATGATGAACACAACCATGCTAGAGGCAGTGTTAAGTGCTGGTTTTAGTCAGACGGTTAAAAAACAGGCATTCATGCGATCATCTTGGGGGCAAAGACTTGTTAGCGAATGGCTTGCACATTTATCCATGTCTCTAAATAAGTTGTCTCAATTAACCAATTTAGAGCGATAGGTAAAAATCTATCGCCGTAAGGCAGTTAACTAGCTAGCTCATTTCGGGGCAAATGTGTGTTTGCCTTGATCAGCTCTGGCATGGTGAGCTGTATGTCGCATGTTATTCAAAAAATCCAACATAAAGAGAATCTGGCACAACAGACCGGAAGTGGAAGGTTTTGTCCAATTCCGTGCATCTCAGACACCGTAGTAAGAAGTGACAGATCAACACAACAAGCTAAAGAATTGTTGTAGCGTTATGCTTCACCAACAACCACTTAAAGAGGTGACATTAAAACGAACTGGGCCACGGTGGTGGTGACCATAGACGCCGAAATATTTCCATTTCCCGAGGTGTAGCCTCGTTTGCTTACCCTATGGGCAGAAAAACCCTATTTTGCGCCTGTGTCATCTTTTTGAGCTAAGATTAAGTGAGCAAACCAGATAAGCTTATGCAATACGTAATCAAAATAACACCATCGCGATAGTTCATGTTACAAACATAGAATAAGGACATAAATTATGACGCACATACTTCCACAAGATGCTGCTGTAGATGTACTAGAGTCTGTATTTGGCATAGGCACGATAGAACCCGTGAATAACCCTCTAACTATTAAATTTTCTCCTAAATCAACCACAACAACGGGATTGGATATACAAGGTCTCTCATTTACCATCGACCCTCATGGCCACTGCGTAAAAACCGATATCCTGGCCGATTACCAGCAAAGATCTGTCGAAAGAGAAATCGACAGCTCCAACTTTGAGTTAGATCTTAAAAACAAACGGCTTATGTTTTTTAACACCCCAATCACTAACCTTGCCGATTTCAAAGCGGTTTATATTGAGCAGCTAATAAATACCTGAACTCCACACCATCACATTGACGCACACCTGCGCGACGGTGGAGGTAGTGCTTTTCACTGATACGCCGTCGCCATGTGCTGGCCCAGCTTAATGGGATATCACAACGACTAGCAATCTGTAGTGCTGTCACCGCCTCCACTGCACGTTACTGCACGGATTAGACAAAGCGAGGCAATTTTCCAGCCTTGAAGTACGATGGGCAAATGCCCTAAATAGAAAGGGGGACGAATAAGTCAAACCGTTTGATCACCTTGATTAATAAAGTTGGTGGCTATTCCGGTTCTGGATAAACAGAACTTCCCTTACTCGAAACCCGAGCGCAACTGGTTTCACCAGACAAAGTCGCTTACTATGCCAAATACCAGAACAGCTTTGTGAGCCACTCATGAGCAGTAAAAATAACAAAAACCTCAGCATCCTTCTTAAACTCAACACCTTTGTTGCACCTTATAAGTGGCGTGTTACCGCCGCCTTGGTCGCACTGGTCGCGACCGCAAGCCTGACACTGTCGGTTGGCTACGGGGTACGCATTCTCATCGACCAGGGATTTGCTCAGCAGTCGTTGCAAGAGCTGACCAGTGCGATTCAGTTTATTGTTGGTATCACTCTGTGTATTGCTGTCGGTACTTTCTTTCGCTTCTATCTGGTTTCCTCAGTCGGTGAACGCGTCAGTGCCGATATTCGCCTTGCGGTGTTTAACCATGTGATAACACTGCATCCAAGTTATTTTGAAACCAACAGCAGCGGCGATATTATGTCGCGCCTTACCACTGACACCACCTTGCTCCAGAGCATCATTGGCTCATCATTTTCCATGGCAATGCGCAGCGCCTTAATGTGCATTGGTGCCATCATTATGCTGTTCGCCACCAACTTTAAGCTAACCCTGATTGTGCTTGCTTCTGTGCCATTGGTTTTGGTGCCTATTCTGGTTTATGGGCGACGAGTGCGTGCCCTCTCCCGCCAAAGCCAGGACTCAATGGCCGATGTCGGCAGCTATGCCGGTGAAGCAATAGAACATATTAAAACCGTACAAAGCTTTAGCTCAGAGCAGCATGAAAAAGCCGCCTTTGCCGTCGAGGTAGAGAAAGCCTATGAGGTCGGCAGGCAGCGGGTGAAGCAGCGCGCGATTCTGATCTCTGGTGTCATTGTGATTGTGTTTAGCGCTATTGCCGGCATGCTCTGGGTTGGCGGCAGTGACGTCATCCACGGCAAAATGTCTGCCGGTGATCTGGCGGCGTTTGTGTTTTATGCCATTATGGTCGCATCTTCCACGGCAACCATTTCAGAAGTGCTGGGTGAGCTGCAACGAGCCGCAGGCGCAACGGAAAGACTGATTGAGATCCTGCAAGTAGAAAGCGATATCAGTGCGCCAGACCATCACCTGCCGATCAGCGAAACCATGCCTGCAGAAGTTCAGTTTGATTCGGTGAACTTCAACTACCCTTCCCGCCCCGACCAGCCTGCTATCAAAGGGTTAAACCTGACCGCAGAGCAAGGCAAGGTATTGGCGCTGGTCGGCCCATCAGGGGCGGGGAAAACAACCCTGTTCGAACTGCTGCAACGCTTTTACGATCCACAACAAGGCCAGGTTTTATTTGCAGGTGAAGATATTCGCCGGTTCGACCCGAACGATCTTCGCCACCAGATGGCACTGGTACCGCAGCAGCCAGCGTTATTCAGTCACGACGTGTTCCACAACATTCGTTACGGCAACCCGGAAGCAACTGACGAGCAAGTGATTGAAGCGGCGAAAAAAGCCCATGCACATGAATTTATTGAAAAGCTTCCTGAAGGTTATCACAGCTTTTTGGGTGAGCGCGGCGTGAGGCTATCCGGCGGTCAAAAACAGCGCATTGCGATTGCTCGTGCTATTCTTAAAGATCCGAAAATCCTGTTGCTTGATGAAGCCACCAGCGCACTAGACAGCGAAAGTGAACACCATGTTCAGCAAGCGCTTGAGGCATTGATGAAGGGTCGCACCACGCTGATCATTGCTCATCGTCTATCGACCATCCAACATGCGGATAAGATCGCAGTATTAGACGGTGGTGAACTGATCGATGTTGGTAACCACCAATCATTGATGCAAAGCTGCGATCTGTATCAGCGGCTGGTGGCGTTGCAGTTTAAGCACTTGGAGTAACTACTGGCTTAAACTCATTACAAATAAACAAAGGCGAACACACTGGTTCGCCTTTGTTTGTAGCTAACTTTTCAAACCCAAAACAAACTCAGTCTGCTTTGAGTGATATGATCTCTGGTAATAACTTTAGACTTTAGGCCGCATGATATTTTTAACTTTACGGCTGTTCTCACCCCAAATGCGCTGTGCGAGTTCATTCATTTCTTCACTAGAAATTGAGTTCACCATTGCTTCTACATCGAACAAAGCTTCCACTCCGTAATCATGCATAAGATAGCGACACACAAACCACGCCTGGTCTACAGGACTCACATCTAAAGGAGTGAAATGCGCTTCCAATTGCTTGCCCACCGCCCTAATTTCATTTTCAGAAATGCCTTGTAAAAGCTCTGCAATCACTTGATCAATGGCCACTTCTATTTTTTCGACATTTTCCGGTGCAATCAGAGCACCAACAAACCAGTCATGACTCGGGTCACCATCTTGTGATACAGAATACGCGTAAGGTGAGTAATCTAAGCTCAACTCCTCACGAATGTAAGTGTTTAAACGAGTGGTCAGCACACGTTGCAACAGATCTTCCATAAAGACATCTTTGGCGGTTTGTCCTCTTACACTTCCTGTATGAGGTAGCGGTTCAGCAATAGCTTGCAGCATGTACTCTGTGCTGTTCACATTATTTATGGCCAAGTCAACGCGCTCTTTTGCCGGATGTTTGTAAGCCACACTAAAGTCAGGCTCAACACCTCTCTCCAATGGAATCGAAGCCAAATATTTACGCACAAGAGGCTTTAACTCGCTCGGATCAATATTACCGACAATAACCAACTGATTGTTGCGCAGTTGACCAAATAACTGTTGATGGATATTACGCACATCTTCGACAGACACGGCTTCAACACTGATACCATCAATCAGGATATGGCTACTCTCTGGCTGATACGTATTTTGGTTCATCGCTTTATCGAACCGGCCAACAGGGCTTTCCAGGTAGGACTGTCGATCTTGTATAAACTCTTGCTTAACAGCCTCAAGTTGTTCTGGTGACACCTTGACTGATGTAACCATCGCATTTAATGCTGAAAAAGTTTCCGCTAGTCCATCCTTTTTCAACTTAAACTCAATACCGTGACGAGTAAAATCTATGAACGGATAAACTTGGATGTTTTGAAGATCTAAGTACGCATCAAACTCAGTTCCAGTAAAATCACCAACCCCACTTCTGCCAATAGCAGGAAGTGCAACCTCAACTGCAGGATATAAACTCGGATCTAAAGCAGCCTTTCCGCCTAAGCTTGCGTAATAAATCCCAACGTCGTCATTCGCCAGATGATCACGCAAATACCACATATCAATGCCATTGCTTAATGACCACTTTTGAATGTTTGGATTTGCATACATCTGCTCAACCTTAACAATCTCACCTTGTGGGCTAGGAACAGCAAAAGCCCTGCTGGTCTTGGTGAACTGAGGTTGATTACCCGCTTTACGGTAGGCCGCTTTTAAACTATCAATAGAGTTATTGATCGCGACTCTATCTTCACTCTCATCCATTCCAATCACGATAAAGTAATCACTAGAAAGCATCGCTTTAATGTTGTCATTTATAACATCAAGATTTAGGTTTGCGAGAAATACTTCCATACTTGCCTGGTAATCTCGCAGCGATTGCGTTTTTTGCTCTGCCACTAAAGCCGTTGCTTTTGAATCAGCGTGTTGAACACTCCCCATATCACTCCAGTCTCGCTCCACGTTGTCGAGCAAATCCTGGTAGTAGTTCCTCTCGCTGATGACCTCATGTTCCGACACACCATAATCACGCAATGATGCCAGTGAAGAGAACAACTCGTGTTGAGTCACTTCACGAGCCCCTGCAGGAAACCCAACACTCGTTACAGAATAACGCTGAAACTCCATATAATAGTTTTCAGAGGTCACCCACTGGATCGGCAATGCCGCATCGTTAAAAACGGAAATGAGTCGCTGTTGTATTAATTTCTGTGAAACTTCATCTAACCACAATTGATGTTGTTGAGTGTGATTTTCAATGGTGCTTGGTGCGCGGTTCATCATTAAACTGATACTTGGCGCTTCAGTTCCGGAATACTCAACATAGTCACCTTCGTTAAGTATTGTGATTTTTTGTTTTTCCGGTTTTGGGGTTTGTCCACGCTCCCAGTCAGAAAATTGCTTTTCAATTAACGGAATAGCTGTTTTTCTGTCGATACCTCCTGAGACAATTATCTCTACAATCTGAGGCTGGTACCATGTTTTGTAAAAACACATTAACCCTTGAGATGTCGCTTTATTCACCGATACTTTGGTACCAAGTGCATCCTGAGATTCGTAAGGGGTACCCGCAATAAGGTGATCATAGAATTTATCTACAAACGACTTATCGTCCAGACGCGCATAACGAAACTCCCCAAGAATCACACCTTTTTCTTTCTCAACTTCAGAACTGGCGATATCAAGGCCATCACCGATGTCACGTAACCACGTTAATGCCAACTCTAATTGCGTGGAGTCTGGTAAATCTAACTGGTATACCGTTTCTTGGTAAGAGGTGTATGCATTAAGGTCCGCGCCAAAGCTAGATCCAGTATCTTCAAATAAGCTGATAACTTCATTTTGAGAAAAGTTCTTACTGCCATTGAATGCCATATGCTCGATAAAGTGAGCATAACCTTCTTGCTGCTCACTCTCTTGGAACGACCCCGCGTGAACCACCAAGCGTAGGGAGACAGGTTCTTCATAGTCAGGATAAACGTGATAGATAAGACCGTTTTCCAACTGCCCTGAAGTCCAGGCGGGATCCGGTTGAAGTAAGGTTTCTTTGGGGACGGAGCTACAACCAACCAACGAAAGGCAAAGCGCCATCACTAAATAATCTGTTTTCATAACAACCTCTTAATGTCATTCATCGACAATATACAGATTAATTTAATGATTATTATTTAATACCTAACCAGGCGCATACTTTTGTGATCTTGATCTTTCTTTTATCAGTCTCAAAGTGCTATACGATCTCAGCACTACATACCTTTAAAGCGGAGAGATCACCAGAGAAATAGATTTCTCGTCAAATTTCGGCACCGTCCTACTCTAACTCTCTCATCTAAAGCACGGCCAAGAGGGATAAGTCAGTGTGCCCTCGCTGCTGTACAAATGAACAGAACCCAGCTTAGTTAGCAAAACGCCAATGTTTTTTCAGTTCTCTGGCTATAGACGTATCCAACCATATTTGTATTTCGAGACCGTCCGTCTCCAACTTAATATGTCGTGATCAATAGAACCTAAATAAACAAAGGCGAACCAAATGGTTCGCCTTTGTTTGTTGCTAACTTTTAACACCCGAATCAAACTCAGTCTTGCGGATTCTCTTTCGCGTTTATCTCAGCGTAAGTGTGCAGAAGCTCTGTCAGAGTTTTAACCCAGGCAAAAACATCGGTAGGCGTGTTTTCCAGTAGCTTTTCAACGTGCTTACAATGCGTTTCAAGTGTGATAGCCTCTTCCAAATGGAATGAGATTGCGTAGAAATGCCAAAGCACTAATCGCGTCATTCTCTCGCTGTTTTGCTTAGCATTTTCTGAGTCATCAAACGCTTGTTGAATTTCACTCAGTGCGATTGCCGTCATACGTAACATTGCATCAAGGCGCGCCGACAACATGCGGTCTTCGCTGTCGACTTCTTCCTGGTCAAAAGTAAACAGCTCACTCATCACGTCTTCTGGCACCATTTTGCTGATCATGCGAGCACTGAACTCTTCCAGTTCATGGCGAGGCATGGTTACGAGACAATCGAAGGTGTAATCACGAAGCATAAAATCACTCTACATCAGTTATAACGTTAGTTTGCGCATTCTAAGCGCTGTAATTTCAATTGCCACTATTTATTGTCATCTTGGGTACGAAACATACCCAAACCATGTGAATAGCCAATGGCCCGCTGTCTTACAGTCCGCTGCAGGTTCGTTGGTTTAACTAACGTTTTAACTGCCAAATCGAAATGCCCTTTGGGGTGTTAATGCTAAAGCTCATTTACAGTTGTTATTGTTGATTGGCGATACACTCTCTAGCTCCCGCCGTTCCGTTAGCGAGAAAGCACAAAAGGTCTGCTATTGGCAGACCTTTTGTGCTGGTGCTTAGAGCGGTCAGGTCATAATGATGACACCTGATAACTATCGAGCAAAAGTAACCGGGACGAATAATCTACAATGATTAGTCCTTTTACTGGCTGCTTTCAGCTTTTATCCAATGCAATTGCAATGTCGATAGTGAGTGCTGTCGTTTCTTCTTCCGAATGACGTGACTGCTTAAGATGGCTGTAATCCCTTAGTATTTTTGCTGTATTGGCCTTTTGCCCCTGGCTGGGAAGGGCCCTACCGGTGTCTATATCTTCAAAATTAAGGCTCGCTAGTTTCTTCGCTTTCTTTTGGCCTTGCGGAATTACGACATCAGGCGTTACACCCCGACCATGGAGCAGAGTGCCATCAATATGATGCAGTGTGGCTATGGTATAACTGACATACCCAAGCTTTTCGTCAAATAAATCATAAATGTGGTCAAGTGACCGGTATTGCTGCACAGTGCCTTGTCCATATGTGTTTTCACCGACGATCAAGGCTCTTCCATAGTCTTGCAATGTGGCTGCAAGCAACTCTGCTCCCCCTCCGGTAGTTTGGTTTACAAGCACTATTATTTTTCCAGTAAACGGGGCGCTAATGGCCTCACTTTTTTGGAAAGAGACACGGTCAATGTAACGAAGCGCATAGGCCTCTCCATTAACGCCGAGCTGGCCAAGAATCTTGCTCAACTCAGCCAGCGGGCCACCACCGTTGCTGCGCAAATCGAGAATCATGGTATCCGTGCCTTGTTGTTGCAACTTATCAGTAATTGCAGCAAGCTTCGCGGAAACCCCAACCGTTATACTTGAAAGACGAATCAGTGCTATCTGATTATCGGCTTCCAGCGTATATGAAATACCGGATTTTCTGGCTGATTTACTACGGGTGGCCTGAACAACTCTGATCGCATCAGTTTCAGGTTGATATACCCAAAGTTTGAGCTGACTTCCGGGTTCACCACGAATTAATTCTATAACTTCATTTAATGTCGTTTGCAGAAGCGGCACCATTGCTTGCTTATTATCGGCATAGGCAACCAGAACATCCCCCACTGTAAGGTCTGTATTTACAGCTATGGCCGAACCACCGACCACTTCAGCGCCATAATGATGCGATTTCAGCATGACCCCAATACCCTCTTCACCGTCAATGAAATTAGGCCCTTGGTTGGCAGGTAGATAACCGTTTTCTTTTCCATATCCTTTTGCATAAGCAAAAGCCCAGCGCTCCGCATGCTGTTTTAGTGATTGAGATGCAAGCGCGTTGCGTTTTGACTCATAACTATCATTAAGAAAAGTATTGATAGCATCACTGGCATAACCCAGAGAGGTAAGCCACTGCTTATCCGTTTCAAGTTGATTTTGCCAGCACTCCGCAAGCTCAGGTGATACATTAATGGTGGTATTACTGTCGTGATTTAATGTGTTGAACTGGTACGTCAGCTTATCGATATGGCGTTGATCAATACGTGTGAAGAGTGCATGACCATGGGCAAATTCCCCTTTATTGGCCTCAGTGAGCATCGCCGATTGTGTTTGCTCTCGCAAGGATTGAACTTCAGTTGGAGTAAACAGGCATTGTCCGGTGATTTCTGTCTCTACTATGCTGTTAAATAAGTTCACCGCGCGTTCGGAATCAGTGAGGGATTGATTAAGGTGACTGCGATAAAAGCGCGCGTGTAACCGCTTGATCAGCGTCCTGACCATCTCCATCTCAAGGTTTGATTGAGCATCATCACTTGCAAGCGCCTTAGTATCTTGAGAGCTATTTGTTGCGAATGTAATTGCAGATGGCTCAGTTGTATTGGACTCTGCAGATGATGAAGCTGATGTATTTGTGGTCTGGCAACCGACGAGAGTGGTGCACAGAACAAGCACCCACCCTATATTGATCATACCGGTTTTCATATAGTCCCTTTCGTTCTAATACCATTGACTAAACATCAAGACAAAGGCGAAGTCATTCAAAAATCAGGCGACAAGTTAGCTGAACCTGCCCCCGCAAACTGAGGTGCCATTCGCAATAATTAAATAACCATATAAATTTGGTGTAATTATTGTGTCGCTTACAACTTGAGCTGAATAACATATGAATCAGATTAGTAGGGAGTATCAATATAACAAGCCCGTGGTCTCTGCTTTCAATTCCCCAGTTACAGGTAACATCCCTGTCAGGAAGTGACATTCGACTATAATCCTCACAGCCCCTCTTTTCTGGTAGTCATATACGGGCATAACATTTTGGCAAAGTCTTTGCGCTCAAGGAGATTAGCTAAGAAGGGATCACCGCCTTCATCATCGTGGTTAAGAATGCAGTGAATACCCAATCGAATGTGATTTAGAAAATTTGAATAACAAGATGTATGTCTCTATGCCACACAAAATACCGATATCACACGCTACTATGAGGGGATAGCTTATACTCGTCACTATGCAAAATTTACTTAATTTATGTTCTAATGCTGGGTTTAATAAACCAAAAAAAGGGACTTTCTAAAGTCCCTTCTCTCTGGCATTACAAATATTTAATTCAGAACTAATAATTACTAGACGTGCAAGTACTCCGCCGTTTTCTTCTCATTGTAAACATCCCTATCAAATTCTCCGATTTTGTCTGCAACAAGCATGGCAATCATAACATCAACGGTATTATTCAGTAATGTTCGGAACATTCCTGAGAACCAATCAATGCCTATTAGGATAGCGACACTTTCAAGAGGTAACCCCATCGATGTGGCAAGGAATGTATACACAATTATCATTCCACCAGGAACAACAATAGTCCCCATGCACATTAACACAGACAATAATATTGCCATGCCCATCTGGAAAGGTTCCAGTACAATTCCGGTAGCCTGACTCATAAAAAAGATGGCTAATACATAACACATGACCGCGCCATTAGCATTCATTGACATAGTTATTGGGCCGGTAAAATCAGAAACTTTACGGCTCACACCAAACTTAGTTACGCTGTCTTCCATTTTGGTGGGCAGGCAAATTGCAGATGATGTTGTAGTCATCGACATAATTGATAATTTTGCAAATTTCTTGGGCATTTTAAAAGGATTGACTTTTGTTAGCATAGCGGTCATCGGGCCATACATTAAAAGTAAAATAAGATCGCCAATTGCAAGCGCTGCTAAAAACTTGAGCATTGGAATGACTACTTTAAATCCAATCGCTCCAGACACATTTGCCAACAAACAAAATATACCAACTGGTGCAAACATCATTACCATTTTAATAATATTCATAATCACCGCGTTAAAACTGACTATGAAATCGGTAATAATGGTTTTACCACTGCTACGAGTATATGACCCCATCGCCAACCCAAAAATAACAGCAAATACAATACAAGGGATCATCGCACCTTCAGACATCGAGCTAACAATATTAGTAGAAAAGAAGCCCAATATAGTATCTTTAATGGAAGCATCCGGCGCGGCAACCGCAGTGGCTGCCCCTTCAATACTAATACCAACTCCGGGCTTGATCACCAAAGCGAGTATCAATCCAACAAATGCAGATACAATGGTAAGCGAAATAATCCATTTAAACGTATGCAGGCTCATTTTCCCTGCGCCTTTGCTGTCTACATTACCAATCGCCGCTGATACTGCTGTCATGACCAGCAAAACCACAGACATTTGAATTAGGCGTATAAAGATATCTCCGATAAACTTTATATTTTCTGCCCAGGGCCCAACTAATGCACCAAAGGCGATACCGCCAAAGGTTGCAATCAGTATTTGAGTGGTCAATGACATCTTTTCTTTAGGTTTGTTTGCAGCAACACTTATAGACATAATACAGTTCCCTTATTTATGTTAAATTTCTTGAACTACATTTTCAATTGACTCCGAAAAACATATTATTTGCTCTTCAAATAAATCTATAAATCATAATTAATCATGACCCCATGTTAATGAATCATTCAAATTGCATATTTTGTAAAAATCCTTCTCTCTTCATGCCGGCTTTTAATCCTTATCATTAAAAACCGTGATGAATATCATTTATCCTCAGTTCTAAAAGGTAAGCCTCTATCTTGGTATTAATCATAGGTATGATGGGTGTATATTACGTTGCTAACGTTCAACAAATAACCAATTTACAAAATGTTTGTGCAAATAGACATTTATTGTTAAAAATAATTTTATAAAATTCTAAGAACCCCACACCAAGATATATGACATTGATCGTATATATGTGTTCAGTCTTTTGATTGTTAAATAACAATTAATCGTTCACATCACATTCTCCCTATTAATTGTCATTACCATAATTTAAAATTAATGAGACTACCAATTGCCACTAAAAGCTATTTAAATAGTGTTTTATTTATAACACACACCTTAAAGCCAGACGCATACATCAGCGCCAACAATACGTCCGTACATCTGTACGTCCATTTGAAGTGGAACCCTGCATTGATAACGCCCCATGGCCAGTAGTAAATAAGACTATTCGTCTAAATTTGCAGTTAAGCAATCAATATTTCCAACTGATTCGTTCTTTTTTGACTACACTTTTTATATAACAACCAAACAGTTAGAGGTCACAATGAATAAGGAGATGCGAGTTGTTGTAACCGGAGGCCCGGGTGGAGGAAAAACCACTGCACTGGATCTGTTTCGAAGGGAGTTATGTCATGAAATTGCCATTGTCCCAGAAGCGGCAACGGTACTTTTCTCTAGTGGAATAACACGCTCTGACGATGAGCAAATTACAAGAATAGTTCAGAAAACAATTTTTCAACTGCAGAAAAATCTTGAAGATATGCACAAAATCCAATATCCGGACAGGTTACTGGTCTGCGATAGGGGCTCACTTGATGGCCTTGCTTACTGGCCGGGTAGTGAAAGTGACTATTTCCAAAATGTAGGCTCAACCTTTGAGGCTGAAATTGCACGCTATGATGCAGTGATTTTTTTTGAGTCCGCGGCCACCACTGGCCATGATATCACCAGCAATAACCCGGTCAGAAACGAGTCTTCTGAACAAGCCGCCCTATTAGACAGAAAATTGCATAAGATTTGGTCCAGGCATCCACAATTCTATTTCGTTGCCAGTTCCGAGTCATTTGTCAGGAAAATCATGTTTGGCATCATGACGTTAGAGGGAGTAATCAACCGGTATCAGGGACCATAGCCCTACTCTGGAAATAAGCGATCACTCGTCGGATAGAAACCCAACTGACATACAGGCGAATGTGACTGCGTAATTTCAGATACGGTATTTGACCGGTTAGACCAATACCAACAGATAGCTGTGTCATTAACCTTCTCCGGCCAAAACACAGCTAATCGTTCGCAGGTCAGCGCACCCAAGTAAGCACTCAATAAAGCGGAACTGGTCAACAACATACCAGGGCAAGATTACGAAGCCCCTTGCCCCGCAAGGACTTGAGAAAGGTACGCATTACTGCGATTCGCTTTCTTTTGCTTTCTCTTGATCCCTGCTTTAAAACTTTTCTCCGCCGTAAGCAAA
>NZ_JARHUF010000016.1:0-51948 GCF_029223195.1 Vibrio sp. CAU 1672
AACGAACAGGGCGGGCCTCAATAAAAGTGTTATGGGAAGGATGGTTCAAATTACAAACCATCCTTGAGGGCTACGAGTTAGCAATGTCTCTTGATTAGCAAAACTTGTGATCAAGAGACAGGCACTTGCCTTCCCTTTGTTTTGTTCCGCTTACTGGATTAAATAACGGGTGATGGCTTTTTCGATCCCGTTGGCATCTAAACCCAGCTCTTCATGCAATTCTTGCTGGGTTCCCTGATGGATAAAGTGATCCGGTAAGCCGAGGTTAAGCACCGGTTTCAGGATCTTCTCTTTCATCAAAAATTCCAGTACGCCCGCGCCGGCACCACCGGCAATCGCATTTTCTTCCAGTGTAACCAGTACGTCATGTTCTTCGGCCAACTGGCGGATCAGCGCTTCATCCAGAGGTTTGACAAAGCGCATATCTGCGACGGTCGCATCCAGATGCTCAGCGGCGGTGAGTGCATTGGCAAGGAAGGTACCAAAACTCAGAATGGCGACTTTTTCACCTTTGCGTACCACACGCCCTTTACCGATTTCCAGCGCGGTAAAGTTTGTGTCGATTTCGGTACCCATACCGTTACCGCGCGGGTAACGTACCGCACTCGGCCCCTGGTGCTGGTGCCCGGTATAGAGCATCTGGCGGCATTCGTTTTCATCGCTCGGCGCCATGATTACCATGTTGGGAATGCAACGCATAAAGCTTAAGTCAAACGCACCCTGGTGGGTCTGGCCGTCGGCCCCGACCAGTCCGGCACGGTCGATGGCAAACATGACCGGTAAGTTCATGATGGCAATGTCATGGATCAGCTGATCGTAACCGCGTTGTAAAAAGGTCGAGTAAATCGCCACGATAGGGTGGTTGCCAGCAATCGCCATGCCGGTAGCCAGGGTGACGGCATGCTGTTCGGCTATTGCCACATCAAAGTACTGGTCCGGATACTCTTTAGAAAAGCGCACCATCCCGGAGCCTTCACGCATTGCCGGGGTGATCGCCATCAGTTTCGGATCCTGGGCGGCCATATCACACAAGAAGTCGCCGAAAATCTTGGAAAAGCTTGGTGTGCCGCCACTGCTTTTCGGCAGACTGGAGTGGTTTGGATCAAATTTCGGTACCCCATGGTAGCTGATAGGATCTTTTTCCGCCGGCTCATAACCTTTGCCTTTTTTGGTCATGATGTGCAGGAATTGTGGTCCTTTCAGCTCGCGCATGTTTTTCAGGGTTTTGACCAGTTCATTGACGTCGTGGCCATCGACCGGGCCGATATAGTTAAAGCCCAGCTCCTCAAACAGTGTGCCGGGAACCACCATACCTTTGAGATGCTCCTCTGTACGACGCACCAGCTCCTTGATTGGTGGTACGCCAGACAGCACGCGTTTCCCCCCTTCGCGGATCGAAGTGTACAGACTGCCGGACAGCAGGTTGGCCAGATGGTTGTTTAGTGCCCCGACGTTTTCAGAGATCGACATTTCGTTGTCATTGAGGATCACTAACATATCGGAGTGGACGTCACCGGCATGGTTCATTGCTTCAAACGCCATACCGGCGGTGATTGCACCATCACCGATCACGCTGACGACTTTACGCCCTTTGCCCTCTTTTTGTGCACTGATGGCCATGCCGAGAGCGGCACTGATTGAGGTTGAGGAGTGACCGACTGACAAGGTGTCGTACTCGCTCTCTTCACGCCATGGGAAAGGGTGTAAGCCGCCTTTCTGGCGGATGGTCGGCATTTTATCGCGACGACCGGTTAAAATCTTATGCGGGTAAGCCTGGTGGCCAACATCCCAGATAAGTTGGTCGAACGGGGTGTTGTAAATGTAATGGAGAGCAACTGTAAGCTCTACCGTGCCTAGACCTGACGCCAGATGTCCACTGGACTGGCTCACTGAATTTAGCAGATACGTGCGTAGTTCATCACACAGAGTCGGTAATGTTTCTTTCGGAAGAAGACGCAGCTCTTCCGGTGTATTTGCTAACGCCAGTGTAGGGTATTTTGAAATATCAAGAGTCATATAATTGCGCGCTTATAGTGTTAGTTCTTGCGCTCGATGACATATCGGGCGAACTCTTCGAGTAACTGAGTATTGTATGGGATTGCGTCCAATGCTTGAAGTGCTTCCTGTAACAGAGTGTGAGCTTTATCCATAGCACCTTGCAATCCCAGTAATGATGGATAAGTGCTTTTGTTTAATTCTTGGTCAGAACCTTGTGGCTTACCCAAAGTTTCGGTGTCACTGATGATGTCTAAAATGTCGTCCTGGACCTGAAATGCCAGTCCTACCGCTTGGGCATAACGCTCAAGTTGTGGCAGCACCTGCAGTCCTTTGTCACCGGCAGCCAGCGCACCAAGTTTTACCGCACAGTTGATTAACGCGCCGGTTTTGTTGCGATGGATGGCTTCCAGTTCAGTGAGCGAGACCTGGCGGTTTTCAGCGCCTAAATCCAGTGCCTGGCCAATACACATCCCGCTGGCACCGGAAGCCTGTGCCAGAGTTTGTACCATACTGATACGTTGGCGCTCGGCATTCGGGTTGAGCGGGCCTTCAGCCAGAATGCTGAAGGCCAGAGTCTGGAGTGAATCGCCGGTCAGAATCGCAGTGGCTTCATCGAACTTTATGTGACAGGTAGGCTGGCCGCGGCGTAGTTCGTCATCATCCATCGCAGGCAGATCATCGTGGATCAGTGAGTAGGCGTGAATGCATTCGATGGCCGAAGCGGGCGTGTCGAGATCTTCTGGCAGGCAACCGAGCATTTGGCCGGTGATGTACACCAAAAAAGGACGCACCCGTTTGCCGCCAAGCAAAAGGCCGTATTTCATCGCTTGGATCAGAGGCTGCTCTTGATGGGGGAGCTGCTCTAACCAGTGATTCAACTGTTGGTTGTTTCTTTGTTGATAAGACGTCAGTGTCGCTTGCATCACATCGCTCACTACGGTTGGTTATTCTGACTCGGGGGTGAAGTCACTTAATGGGGCTTGGTCGTCTTCGCTCAGAAGAATACTGATACGTTGTTCTGCGTCATTCAGTTTGGTTTGACCGGCGCGTGCCAGGGCAATGCCTCGCTCAAATTTACGCAGTGCGTCATCAAGAGCAAGATCGCCACTTTCTAGCTGATCAACCAGATTGTCGAGCTCTTCAATGGTTGCTTCGAAAGTCATGTTTTCCGGTTTCTTGACCGCCATTTTTTATCTGCCTTTATCCAGCTAAAAGAGAATGCACGCAAGTTACCTTAGCCTAGTAACTTGGTCAAATTTAACCGTATATAATTGTCACACTTTTGGCGATATACCCGGCGGGGACGTGGGTGACCCGGAGTGAATACGGGAGTATTTATGATCTTTTTGTGATGTATTAGCCAAGAAATGTCTAAAAGATCTGTTCTAGTTGTCGATACAAGTAATAATTCGCCTCTCTAGGCAATATTTGAATACAGTGTGAGGAGTGCTTTGTGGATTTAGCAACCCTGTTAGGTTTGATCGGCGGCTTTGCGTTCGTGATCATGGCCATGGTGCTGGGTGGCAGCATCGGGATGTTCATTGATGTTACGTCGATCCTAATTGTCGTTGGTGGTTCGATGTTCGTCGTTTTGATGAAGTTCACTTTGGGGCAATTTTTTGGGGCGACTAAAATTGCAGGCAAGGCATTCATGTTCAAAACTGACGAGCCTGAAGATCTGATCGCAAAAATTGTCGAAATGGCGGATGCAGCACGTAAAGGTGGATTTCTGGCTTTGGAAGAGATGGAAATCAGCAACAGTTTTATGCAAAAAGGCATCGACCTGTTGGTGGATGGCCATGATGCCGACGTAGTAAGGGCCGCGCTGCAAAAAGACATTGCCCTGACCGATGAGCGCCACACACAGGGAACCGGCGTATTTCGTGCGTTTGGCGACGTTGCGCCTGCGATGGGAATGATTGGTACCCTGGTTGGTTTGGTGGCGATGCTCTCCAACATGGATGACCCAAAGTCCATCGGTCCGGCGATGGCGGTGGCACTTTTGACCACTCTGTACGGGGCGGTGTTGTCCAATATGCTGTTCTTCCCGATTGCAGACAAGTTATCGCTGCGCCGCGATCAGGAAACGCTTAACCGCCGCCTGATCATGGACGGGGTGCTGGCGATTCAGGATGGCCAGAATCCACGCGTGATCGACAGCTATCTGAAGAACTATCTCAACGAGGGTAAACGCGTCCTCGATGTGGATGAGTAAGCCGGGAGCTGGCGATGGAAGATGATAATAAATGTGACTGTCCGCCACCTGGCCTTCCGCTATGGATGGGGACATTTGCTGACCTGATGTCACTGTTGATGTGTTTTTTCGTTCTGCTGTTGTCGTTCTCTGAAATGGACGTACTGAAATTCAGACAGATAGCCGGGTCGATGAAATTTGCCTTTGGTGTGCAGAACCAACTGGAAGTGAAAGACATCCCCAAAGGGACCAGTATTATCGCCCAGGAGTTCAGTCCGGGACGCCCCGAACCGACTCCGATTGACGTGATCATGCAGCAAACCATGGACATTACTCAGCAGACGTTGGAGTTCCATGAAGGTGAGTCTGACCGTGCCGGGGGGACGAAACGCGATCAGGGTAAGTTGACCGGCGGTCAGTCGCCGGAAACCTCGACCCAGCACAATCAGTCGGCGCAGACCGATATGCAGCAACAGCAGTCGGAAGCAACGTCACAAGAGATGGATACTTTAATGGAAAGTATCAAGAAAGCGCTGGAGCGGGAGATCGAGCAGGGCGCGATCGAAGTGGAAAACCTCGGCCAGCAGATCGTGATCCGCATGCGAGAGAAAGGTGCCTTTCCTGAGGGATCGGCGTTTTTGCAACCCAAGTTCCGGCCATTAGTGCGGCAGATTGCTGAACTGGTCAAGGATGTACCCGGGATCGTACGTATTTCCGGCCACACGGATAATCAGCGCCTGGACTCCGAGCTGTACCGCTCAAACTGGGATCTCTCATCACAGCGTGCGGTCTCGGTGGCGCAAGAGATGGAGAAAGTTCGAGGCTTTTCTCACCAGCGTTTGCAGGTACGTGGCATGGCGGATACCCAACCGTTGGTGGACAACGATACCGATCACAACCGGGCGCTAAACCGGCGGGTGGAAATCAGCATCATGCAGGGCGAACCACTCTACAGTGATGAAGTCCCGGTTATCCAATAACAATAAAAAAAGCGAGCGACTGGCTCGCTTTTTTTGTCTTTCCAACTCGCTTGGGTGTATAATCTTGCGCCTTTAATGTGTGCTCATCGTGAATGAACCTGGACTGTCATACGATTTGGTTCGTATCAGTAGTACTTGCTGGGAGAATTCATGTGAGTGACTCAGTGTTGATTGCGAAACTAACCTGCGAATTAGACTATGAAATTTATTGTTAAGCCCCATCCAGAGATTTTTGTAAAGAGTGAATCGGTACGCAAGCGCTTCACAAAGATTTTAGAGTGTAACATTCGTAACATCATCAAGAGCCGTACGGAATCTGTCGCGGTATTTAACCGTCGTGATCACATTGAAGTGACCTCTGAGAGCAACGAATACTATGCTGAAGTACTGGAAGTTCTGACCCACACCCCGGGTATTCACCATGTACTGGAGGTCAAACAGTCTGAATTTAAGGATTTACACGACATTTACGAGCAGGTCCTGGAACTGAGCCGCCCACTGATTGAGAACAAAACCTTCGTTGTCCGTGCCAAGCGCCGCGGTAAACATGATTTTACCTCTATTGAGCTGGAGCGTTACGTCGGCGGCGGCCTGAACCAGGCGGTTGAGAGTGCCAGTGTTAAGCTGCACAACCCTGACGTGACGGTAAAAGTGGAAGTTGCGGGCGACAAGCTAAACCAGGTGCTGGCACGCCACAAAGGCCTCGGCGGTTTCCCGCTTGGCACCCAGGAAGATGTGCTGAGCCTGATTTCTGGCGGCTTTGACTCGGGCGTGTCCAGTTACCTGCACATCAAACGTGGTTCAAAAGTACACTACTGTTTCTTTAACCTCGGTGGCCCGGCCCACGAAATCGGTGTTAAACAGGTTTCTCATTACCTGTGGAATAAATACGGTTCGTCAGCCAAAGTGCGTTTTATTGCGGTTGACTTTGAGCCGGTAGTCGCGGAAATTCTGGAGAAGATCGATGACGGCCAGATGGGCGTGATCCTCAAGCGCATGTTCATGCGTGCGGCCGGAATGATTGCTGAGAAATTCGGTATCCAGGCGTTGGTGACCGGTGAGGCTCTTGGTCAGGTGTCAAGTCAGACCTTGACTAACCTGCGTCATATTGATGGTGTTACCGAGTCTCTGATCCTGCGCCCGCTGATCAACTGGGATAAAGAAGACATTATTAACCTGGCGCGTGAAATCGGTACTGAGGATTTTGCTAAGACCATGCCAGAGTACTGTGGTGTGATCTCGAAGAAGCCAACGGTAAAAGCGGTTAAAGCCAAACTTGAAGCCGAGGAAGAGAAGTTTGATTTCTCTCTTCTGGAACAAGTGGTGCATGACGCGCGTGTGATGGACATTCGTGACATTGCCAAAGAAACCGAACAGGCGGCGCCAGAAGTTGAGCAGGTTCAAGCGGTAGAAGAGCATGCGATTGTGCTGGATATCCGTAGTCCGGAAGAGGAAGAAGACAGCCCGTTGGAGATTGACGGTGTCGATGTCAAACACCTGCCGTTTTACAAGCTGGGGACTCAGTTTGGTGACTTGGATCAGTCGAAAGAATACTTACTGTACTGTGACCGGGGCGTGATGAGCCGTCTGCAGGCGCTTTACCTGCAAGAGCAAGGGTTCAGTAACGTCAAAGTTTACCGTCCGTAACCCTAGCCGTTACTCATGATACACCAAGCGCAAGCTGAGCCATCAGCTTGCGCTTTTTTATTGCCGTTGGTTCCTGCAGCTTGCTGTGATACCCGTCTACCTAAGTCTTTGTTCATTCTTGTTGGTTAAATCGCTGGTAGATTTGCTAATCAGAATAACCAGTTAACCGAAACCGGCACCTTGTGCTAAGCGATATTTTTGACGCCATTAGCTGAACACCGGCTTATCCAGATGGGTATGAGTCAAGCTGGTGCTTAGTCTGGATTTTGACCTTCATTCACATCTGGCAGATGGAATAATGATATAAAGATGATTAATCCGAATAAGTTTAAAAAAGTGAACTGGCTGCCAAATCTGGCAATGGTATTTGTCAGATAAAAAAACACCGCCTACAAAGGCGGTGTTAAAAATTTGACAGACAGGTCAAAATAAATACAGGAAGTATCTGTTTTATCGCAACGTATTGCTAACAAAACAATATGGTAGAAATCTACCTAACTCGAAATACGAGTTTGCAAACACAACATCGCAACAGCGAAACCAATTGATCCCGAAGAATCAAGCCGTTCTGGTTCGCGTTGCGGAATGAAATATAGAATTTATCTGGCTGTTCGACAATGGACATTTTATAATGTTTCAGATAAAAAAAACTAATCCTAATTGAGGTTCCTATGTCCCGCAGATTGCCTCCGCTGAATTCTTTGCGCGTTTTTGAAGCGGCAGCTCGTCATTTGAGTTTTACCCGTGCCGCAGAAGAATTGTTTGTCACTCAAGCCGCAGTCAGCCACCAGATCAAAGCGCTGGAAGAGTTCCTGTCTTTGAAGTTGTTTCGTCGCCGTAACCGCTCATTGCTGTTAACCGAAGAGGGGCAAAGCTACTTTTTAGACATTAAAGATATCTTTACCTCGATTGCTGAAGCCACCGATAAGGTACTGGAACGTAGTGAAAAAGGCGCGCTGACCATCAGTTTGCCACCCAGCTTTGCGATTCAGTGGCTGGTACCACGTCTGGCGGACTTCAATGCGCAAGAGCCGGATATTGACGTGCGAATTAAAGCCGTGGATATGGATGAAGGTTCGTTGACCGATGATGTGGATGTCGCCATTTATTATGGACGAGGCAATTGGCCGGGTCTACGCGCGGACAAATTGTATCAGGAGTACCTGATCCCACTTTGTTCACCTTCGTTACTTTTAGGTAACAAACCATTAGAATCTCTAAGTGATCTTAAATTGCACACTCTGTTGCATGACACTTCACGCAAAGACTGGAAACTGTTTGCGCGCCAGCATGACATTGAAGGGGTGAATGTTAATCACGGTCCGATCTTCAGTCACTCGACCATGGTACTGCAGGCCGCAGTGCATGGGCAGGGAGTTGCTCTGGGGAACAATGTCCTGGCCAAACCAGAGATGGAAGCCGGGCGTTTGATTGCGCCGTTTGATGAGGTGCTGATCTCAAAGAATGCCTTTTATGTGGTGTGCCATGAGCAGCAGGCGGATATGGGACGTATTGCGACATTCCGCGATTGGATGTTGGCCAAGGCGCGCAAAGAACAAGAGGAAGTGCTGGATGAGCCAATGGATAGTTGAGGGGCCGGAACACGGCCCGTTATTCATTTTCGCCCATGGCGCGGGTGCGGGTATGGACCACAGCTTCATGGCGGCGGTCGCCCGCGGACTGGCTGAGCAGGGAATCCGCGTGGTGCGGTTTAACTTTCCCTATATGATCAAGCGCGCTGAAGATGGCAAGAAGCGCCCGCCCGACCGGGCACCAAAGCTGCTCGATGCATACCGTGAAGTGATTGCTCACTTTGCCCACCAACCGGTAGTGATTGGCGGCAAATCGATGGGGGGGCGTATGGCCAGCCTATTGGCCGGCAATGAGCTGGTGGCGGGCGTTGCTTGCTTAGGCTTCCCATTCCATCCACCGGGTAAACCAGAGAACTTCAAAGGACAACATCTGGCCAGCATTGATAAGCCTACCTTGATCTTACAAGGAGAGCGCGACACATTTGGTAAGCGTGAAGAGTTTGACCAGTTTGTGTTGTCAGATCAGGTTTCAGTGACCTTTTTGCCAGATGGGGATCATAGCTTTAAACCGCGTCAACGTTCAGGTTATACCGAAACGGGCAATATTGCTTTGGCGGTCAATCAGTTAGTGGCATTCATTGGTGAGGTATACGGTGAAAAGTAAGTGGTTACTCGCCTTTAGCGGATTATCCGGTTTAGTCTCCGTTGCTTTGGGGGCTTTTGCCGCGCATGGCTTGCAATCTCGCTTGTCTCCTTATCTGTCGGGAGTGTTTGAGACCGGCGTTTTGTACCAGTTCATCCATACTTTAGCCATTGCATTATGTGCCGCGCTATTGCTGGTCAATCTCGGACAAAAAGTACAAAAGTATTTTTTCATCGCGGCAATTTGCTTTATCATCGGCATCTTTTGTTTTAGCGGCAGTCTTTACGCGCTGGCGCTGACAGGCATTAAGTGGTTCGGTCCAATCACCCCGCTGGGAGGATTGTTCTTTATGATTGGCTGGTGTCTGTTCTTTTTGGCTGCGTTTACTATCAAAGAGGTCTCCAAGTGAAACAACTAATGCTCTATTGCCGCTCCGGCTTTGAGAAAGAGTGTGCTGGTGAAATTCAGGACAAAGCGACACAGCTGGAAGTGTATGGCTTTCCGCGGGTGAAGAAGAACTCAGGTTATGTTGTCTTTGAGTGTTACCAGGATGGAGACGCGGACAAGCTGGCCAAAGGCCTGGATTTTAGCTCTTTGATTTTTGCCCGGCAGATGTTTGCGGTTGCAGCAGAGTTTGAAGCGCTACCGAGTGACGACCGCATCAGCCCGATCCTGGCTGAACTGGCGCAAGTCGAGGGCTTCCCGCGTTGTGGTGATCTGCGTATCGAAACCCCGGATACCAACGAGGCGAAAGAGCTGCTGAAGTTCTGCCGTAAGTTTACCGTGCCGATGCGTCAGGCGCTGCGCGGCAAAGGCCTGATGTGGGATAAAGACAATGCCAAGAAGCCGGTCTTACACATTTGCTTTGTCGCACCGGGCCACTGTTACGTCGGTTACTCATACCCGGGCAATAATTCGCAGTTCTTTATGGGGATTCCTCGCCTGAAGTTCCCGGCGGATGCGCCAAGCCGCTCTACCCTGAAACTGGAAGAGGCTTTCCATGTGTTTATCCCCCGTGATGAGTGGGATGAGCGTCTTGCTCCGGGAATGTGGGGCGTGGATCTGGGGGCGTGTCCGGGCGGCTGGACTTACCAACTGGTCAAGCGTTCTATGTTCGTTCACTGCGTTGATAACGGCATGATGGCAGACAGCCTGATGGAAACCGGCCAGATCAAACACCACATGGTCGATGGCTTTAAGTTTGAGCCAGACCGTAAGAACGTAACCTGGATTGTGTGTGATATGGTTGAGAAGCCAGCTCGCGTTGCGCACCTGATGGGGGAATGGCTCATCAAAGGCTGGGCTAAAGAGGCGCTGTTCAATCTCAAGCTGCCGATGAAGGGCCGTTACGATGAAGTATTGCAGGATATTGAGAACCTGAAGTTGTTCCTGATCGACAACAAAGTCAAGTTCAAGCTGCAAGCCAAGCACCTGTATCATGATCGGGAAGAGATCACGGTGCATATCCAGTGTCTGTCAAACATCTCGCCACATTAATAAAAAAGCTCCTGTCAGGAGCTTTTTTACTATTCCAGCCTTGCCACCCGGCATCATGCCTTCTGATTTGGACCGTTAAAGCGAATATCTTGCAGATTAAAGCCCAGTTCAATATCGCATTTTAATGCGGCAATCCGTTTGCATACCCGTGCGGAATCAATGTGCTCTTCCAGCTTCTTGCGGTATTTGGGAGCCAGCTCTTCACTGGCGTAAGCCGCTTCTATATCGGCAAACTTAGTCAGGATCTCCTTCGCCGCTTTGGGGCCGATACCCGGCACCCCCGGCACCTGACTGGAGCTGATCCCGGTTAATCCCCAGTAATCGGCAAGCTGAGTTGGTTTTACACCAAACTCTTGTTCAATAAAGGGTTCATCCAGCCAGCGGTGCTGAAAGTAATCACGAATTTGCAGGGTAGGCGACAGCAACTGACAGTAGCCTTTATCGGTCGAGACAATGGTGACTTTTTCGCCATGGCTGGCAACTTTGCTGGCCAGGGTTGCGACCAAATCATCTGCCTCATCACCTTCGGAGAGCAGTGAATCGATGCCCAGTTCCCACCAGGCTTGCTGGATGGCATCCAGGCCCTGCATCAGCGGCTCTGGCATCGGCTTACGGTTTTGCTTGTACTCGGGCAAGATTTCTGCACGCCAGCCGCGATCCTGCAGGTGGTGATCAAACACGGCAATGATGTGGGTCGGCTGGGCCTCAGAAAGGATCCGTTGCAGGGTTCTTTGGGTAGTGGAGATGGTTCTTGCTATGTCGCTGGGATCGGGCTGGGCAGAATGCACACGGCGGATCAAGTTAAGGGCATCAATGATAACAAGATGAATAGACATAGTGACTTAGCAACAAAAGGGGCTCAATGGCCCCTAGTGTAACCAATCATGATGTGACTAGCGACTACCATTTGTCAGCAGGTGGGCGATTTGATAGCAGGGCACGTAGTCACTGCCTCCGGGGAGTTTCATCCGCTGCTGCCGGACGAAGTCTAGCAGTAGCCGATCCAGCTTTTTCATCAGTATCGGGTCACCATGAATAGTGAACGGTCCCTGACGCTCGATTTCGCGGATCCCCTCGGCTTTGACGTTGCCTGCCACAATACCGGAGAAGGCCCGGCGCAGGTTCGCCGCCAGTACTTGCGGTGCCTGATTGAGGTTTAAATCCAGGCCGGCCATCGATTCATGGTTGGGCTCGAACGGCAACTGAAATTCAGGTTCGATTTTCAGCGACCAGTTAAAGCTGTAGGCATCGCCTTTGAGTTTGCGGTGCTCGCGCACCTCGAATGTGCCTTGCTTCATTACGCGGGCGACCTGAGCCGGATCATCGATGATGATTTGATAGTGTTTGCGTCCTTCTTCACCTAGCGTGTCACCAATAAAGTCATCAATTGAGCGGAAATAGGCTTCACTCTCTTTGGGGCCGGTCAGGATGATCGGCATCGGGTTGTGCTGGTTATCCGGATGCATCATGATCCCCAGCACATACAGCAGCTCTTCAGCGGTTCCCGGTCCACCGGGGAAGATCACGATGCCGTGTGCCATGCGTAAAAACGCTTCCAGGCGCTTTTCAATGTCTGGCATGATCACCAGTTCGTTAACAATCGGGTTTGGCGGTTCAGCAGCGATAATCGAAGGCTCGGTCAGGCCGAGGTAACGCTGATCGTTGTAACGCTGTTTGGCGTGGCCGATCGCTGCGCCTTTCATTGGCCCTTCCATTGCGCCCGGACCACAGCCAGTACAGATGTTGAGCTCGCGCAACCCCAGTTGGCTGCCGACTTCGCGGGTATACTGGTATTCGGTTGCGTTGATCGAATGGCCGCCCCAGCACACGACCAGGTTCGGGTCGATACCGGGGGTCAACGCGCCGGCATTGCGTAAGATGCCAAACACCAGGTTAGTAATGTGGGTGGCGTTGGTCAGGTTAAGGCGTTGATTGTCTGCCAGATGCATATTGACATAGACGATGTCACGCAGCACAGCAAACAAGTGCTCCTGGATCCCTTTGATGATTTCACCATCGACGAATGCGTGCTCCGGTGGGTTGATCAGTTCCAGTTTGATGCCGCGTTCACGACGCACCACGTTGACATCAAACGACTGGTATTTATCGAGCAACTCCTTTGAGTTGTCGGTATGGCTGCCAGAGTTGAGCACGGCCAGCGTGCAATTGCGATAGAGCTGGTAAAGTTCACTGGATGCGGTTTTTTTCAGGCGCTCAACTTCCAGTTGTGATAGCAGATCCATGCTACCTGCGGGGCTTATATGGGTGATCATAAGGCCTCCTTAATCTTGCAATCGGTGGGAAACGCGCGCTCAACAGGAACTTGATACAGATTGATTATACGGATGAGGCGCTAACAATGTGTTAACACTTTAGCAGATTAAAAGTATAGAAATGTGATAAGTCGTTGATTTTTGACGGATATATGCTCACATTCAACCCTAGTAAGGTTTGTTTGCTGGTTTTTTGTTCGAAAGTGAAAGCTGATCAGCTCCAGCTTTGCTGATTGTTACCACGTTGTTTGGTTTCTTTCAGCATTTTGCCCAGCCGGTCCAGCACATACTCAGGATTATCCGAGTCTTGAAAGCCACAGGAAACCGCAGTCAGGGTGATCATGATGTTTTGTTCGCGGAACTTAAACGGTAGCTGGCTGACATCATGCTGGATGCCTTTCATCAGGTTGAGGGTATATTCTTCGCTTTGCTCGGGGATCAAAATAATAAACTCTTCTCCGCCAAAGCGGGCGACGGTATCCGTATCGGAAATTCGCTTTTTAATCGTCCGGGCGATGATCTTGAGGGCTTTGTCACCCGCCGTATAGCCGTAACTGTCATTGACGGCTTTGAAATTATCCACATCCAACATGATCACACGCAGGTTGTTCTGCGAGCGGATCCAGCGTCGGTATTCGAACTCCAGGCGATCATTAAAGGCCGTGCGGTTGTACACCTTGGTCAGAGGATCCTGCAGCATACGCTGGGCCTGATCTTCCAGGCGACGACGATAATCCTGAGTGGTCTCAAATACGGCTTCCAACTGGTTTTTGGCGTAATTGAGGCGTTCCTGCAGCGCCTGTTCTCGTTCTTCGGCCATTTTTAACCGTTCGGTTAGTGAGGCCATCTGAGCCAGATGGGGGGATATTTCATCTTTCAGACTGACGAGGTCCTGAGCCTGTGCGATGCTTTGCTGGCTCCGGCTCACCAGAGCGCTCAACTCGTTGTTGAGTTCTTCACGATGGGCAAAGTAGTTGTGGTGTTGATCGACGTTCTGCTGGCTTGTCTTTAAGTTGGCGGCCAGTGAGGTATTCAGCTGGGTTAAAAACTGCTCTGAGGTGTGGCGTTCATTTTTGGTCGCTTCCACCACCAGTTTTAGCGTTTGTAACATCAGCTCGAGTAGCGATTCAGAGCTGACACCTAACAGCAGTTTGGCTCGGATATCAAACAGTTGCTCTCCGGATTCGCCCTCAAAATCGAGCTCAGTGATGGTATGCTGTAGCTCGCTTGCCAGACAGTCTAGCTGGGATTTATCTGGGGAGTATTCCAGTTCGGTTAAATTGAGCCTGGAGTTGGTGGTGATGATTTTTACCGCTCGCTCATAGATACTGAGCAGCTTAGTGGCTTGATCAATCTTTTTACCGCTGTGGATTTCAGAGAAACTCATCAGGTTGCGCAGGTCACGCTTAAGCTGGGCCGGTAAGCCAGTGACGCGTTGTAGCGTTTCGCTGCTGTGCTTGAGCTGCTCATCCAGATAGCTGGTTTGTTTATCCATGGTCACTGATTGCTGCCGGAGCATCCTTTCTAATACCGCCAGGCGAGGGATCAGGGCGCAGACATCCTTCTGATGCTCCAGTTCCTGCTGGATCTCGCGCAGGTAGCTGGTCATTTTATCGTCCGAGCCTTGATAGGCAGAAGACAACGATGCCACAACACGTTTGAGAACTTGTTGCTCCCGCTTGAACTTGAGCGAGTTGTCACGATGCATTAGCCTGAGCTGATCAAGTTGGCAACTCAACTGGTGAAGCTGTGACTGAATATCGGTTTCCAAGATTCCCATGTGACGACTGAGGTTAAGTCCATGTACTGCTAACAATTATCAGATAATAACAAAAAACCTTATAACGTGATCAGTCAAGACGCTCAACTGGTCTGTAATTAGCCACTTTTTAATATTTTTTTGATGTCATCCTCATTCTTGTACGATGAGTGGATTTTTATTAAGCCTTGATTGATCGCATGTTTACATGCCGTTCGGATATCTTGGGTGGCAAAACTGGCGGCCGGAGCATTATCAATCGCTTTGAGGAAAATCCAATGACTCTGTTTGTCTTTGAGGCTGACTTCCCGGGCAATATGGGTGGCCAGGAGCAGCAAATCAAGCAACTCTTCATCATTGATTGCGGTATAGGCGCGCGGCAGGAACGGGTAATCGCTGATGCCCATGCGGATAGTGCGGTTGACATGATGCTCGCGGGCGAACTCATCGACCCAGTTTTGAAACTTCTTAAACATCACCTCGGCAGAGGCATTACGGTCGGCGTTAGGTTCGATGTAGAGTAAATTTGCATCAGAGAAGTGATACAAACGGCTCGGTTTTTCGATTTTGGCTGCCAGGAACTCTCCAAAAGCACGTTCCAGTTCCAGTCCGGCTTTATAACCATTCTGGACATACATGCTGCGCAAGAAGGGCAGATCAATCATCACGAAACGTAAACGGTCGTTGAGTGGCTCATGGATTAGCTCGCCCATCTGCCACTGCTCGAAGTTGTCACTCGACTTTTTCAGTGAACGCGAAAGTTTGGCGTTGAGCATCCTTAGATTGCGCAGGCGCGATCGGGAGTGGGTAAACAGGTCATTGCGCAACTTATTAATTTCGACACTCTGACGTTGCATGATGACGCCCCGGCGCATGATAAACAGGAACATGATCAGTGCAGTGATAAACAGTGCGAAGGAAATGTTCTGGAATTTGCGGTGTTCTTGCTCCACCTGCGTGAGCTTTTCAGCCTGTCCGGCATAATGGATGGTTTGTTCGGCAAATTCTTTTTGCTGACGGAACGCATCTTCACTGATCTGGTTTAGTTGCCGCTGTTCAAGCTTGACCAGGTTGGTGTACTTCTTATACGCCTGTAGTGAGTTGCGATACTGGTTGGCTTGCTCATATCCCAACGCCAGCAACCGATAAGACTGCTGTTTGATCTGACTATTGTTGTTAAAGTCTTCCTCACTCAGTTCAAGTGCTTTCTGCGCATTTTTGATTACTTTGTCACCATCACTTTGATGGTAAGCCAGTCCGGCGGTGAGCAATGCCGCCTGCGCTTCAAGGTGGGGTAGCTTAGCGTATTCCAGCAGAGTTAGTGAACGTTCCAGATATTGTTCGGCCAACACATAGTTATACAGTTGCAGGTAAGTGGCGGCTAAACTGAGCCTGATTTTGACGGTGCGCTCAATGTTTTTACTGGTGGTGTTATGATCCAGTACGTTGAAATAGTGCACTAAAGCAAGGTTGTACTTTCCCTGATGAAAATAAATATCGCCCATTTGTTCCAGTACATCGGCCAGGATCGGCGAATTTGGGTAGGCATCGTAAAAGTCGGCGGCCTGAGACAGGTGATCAAGCGCTTTATCCAGCACCCTGCGTTCCCGGAACAGACGGGCCAGGAGACGGTTGACTTTGGCCAGGCGAACGCTGTTGTCGCTTTCAATCGACTGCCAGTAAGCGAATAAGAGTTCCGAAAGGGCGAGATTATACTTCTTATAGGTGAGATAAAACTCACCAACGGCGGTGTGGTAGTCGATTCTAGTGATGTCAGAGCGGTTATTGGTCAGCATCGTCTGGGCTTGACTGTACCAGTTCTGGGCGTCAGTCATGTCGCCGCGATGGGAGGTAAGCAATGCACGTTGCATGATCAGCCGGTAGTGAATGCTGCCGGCTCTTTGCAGTGCTGGCGGGGTTTGCTCCAGTGAAGTCTGGATCGCGTCTAATCCCTGTTCACCGGCTAAGTAGTCGCGGTTGCTCATCCAGAGTAATTGATTCCGCATCAGTTTTACGTCCAGCTCTTGGTACGGCAACTGGTAATCAACGGCCAGCTGTAAGGCTTGATCCAGCTGGGTGACGGCGGCGGCGACGTTACCCAGCGTATACTCCGCCTGGGCAATAATTTTATGCGCTTCGATGCTGCTGGTCGGGGTGCGAACACTGCGGTCGGCCTCTTCACGTGACATTGACGATGGGCTGCCATTTTCTAGTCGTTCGGTCAGTTCTCGTTGAGACAGATAGTTACTGGCGGCCTTTTTGGCGCGAGTAGGCTCTATCTCAGCCAGTTGTTGTGCTTCATTGAGTAATACCGAAGATAAAATGGTCGCGTGCAGCGGCTGGGCCAGGAAAAAACAGCACAGGCCAATGAATGTGCACCAACGCGAACGATCCCAAAGCATTCTTTCGTTCCCTCGAACAGTGTCGTTTAACTACAGGTGATAGTAGCATGCCTAAAAAAGAAAAACGTCCAGTAATCCAATTGATTACTGGACGCCATCGTTAACTTGCCGGCTTTACTGACGGGCCATGCGGTGGTTGTTGGCTGGCTTATCTTGCTCGGTAGAGCGATACGGGTTGATGTCCAGCCCGCCACGGCGAGTATAACGCGCAAATACGGTTAGTTTGCTCGGCTGGCAGTAGGTCATCAAGTCGGTAAAGATGCGTTCAACACACTGTTCGTGAAACTCATTGTGTTCGCGGAACGACACCAGGTAACGCAGCAGTTTTTCCCGGTCGATTTTCGCTCCCTGATAACGGATTTCGACACTGCCCCAATCCGGCTGGTTGGTGATCAGGCAGTTGGATTTCAGTAGATGGCTGTGCAGGACTTCGTCCACCTGTTCGCTACCGGCCGCACCTTCCAGTAAAGAGGCATCAAAATCGTAGCCGGCGATTTCAATATCCTGATCATCAATGCAGTCACCTTGCATGGTGACGATTGGCTGGTTGGTGTAGTGACTGACCGGGTTTACTTCCACGATGACGGGTTCACCTGCACAGGCGGACAGGTCTTGAGTTAATCGTTCAGTGACCTCATCCCAGCTGGCAAAACGGGTTTGGTTGTAGCTGTTGAGGTAAAGCTTGAACGATTTAGATTCAATCAGATTGGCGCTGGTGGCCGGGATATAGACTTCGCCGATCGCGACTTGTGGCAGCCCTTTGCTGTTCAACCAGGAAAGCTCATACAGTGTCCAGATATCGTGACCGACAAACGGCAGCGTCTCGCCCAGGTTAAGGTCATCACGGTTCAGGCTGCGTGGAACCGGTTGCAGCAAGCTGGCGTCGTACTGGTTGGCGTATTCGGTCTTCTTACCCAGCGTTAGCCCGCTCAGCTCTTTGGCATCAGAATATTTGCTCATACTTTCGGATCATTTTCGATTAGAATGAGGTGAATTTTACTCAATCCGCTGCTTAAATGCCATCCGGCAGACAATGAATTAGGAGACCTTCATGACCCAAACTGTGACTCAGGCGCTACAAGATTTCAGCCTGCGCTACCAAAACGCCTGGCAAGAGACGCACCATGAGCTGCCTCGCAGTGCCGAGTTGGCGGATCTGGTCTCTCCTTGTGTGGAGGAAAAGCGTGAAGGTTCGGTATGGTGGAAAGTGTGCCCACGTGAAACCATGGCGGATTTTACTAATGTTGAAAATGCGATTGAGTTAACCCTGCATGATGACATTAAAGCGTTTTATGGCTCGCAGTACAGCGCCGACATGGAGGCTACGTGGCAGGGCAACGGCTTAACCCTGCTGCAGGTCTGGAGCGACGACGACTTTGTCCGCTTGCAGGAAAATATCCTCGGTCACTTGGTGACTCAGCGTCGGCTGAAACTGAAACCTACCGTATTTATTGCCGCCACGGATGCCGAACTGGACGTGATTTCTATCTGTAATCTGACCGGTAACGTGATTTTGGAGCGTCTCGGTACCAGTCAGCGCGATGTGCTGGCAGACAACGTCAGTGAGTTCCTGAACAAACTGGAAGCGGCGGTATAAGCATGTACGTAGTTGAGTTACAGTTTGAGTGTTTTGACAACACTACGGTAAGTGCGGTTGATAAAGCCGTCAATGGCTTGCTGGACGCACTGCGTTACAACGGTCAGGTACTGGGTCGCGAGTTCCCGGTTGTCATGGGTGAGGGCGAGTTTTTCGTCCGTGTTGTTTGCCCTGAGCAGGATAGCCTGCATCCGCGTTACCATTCGGACTTTGTTAAGGTCTGTTTGCAGCGCTTATCCGAGGCGTCATTGCTGGCTCCTAAAGTACGCCTGCTGGGGCGTGACTTAAACTCGGAACAGGCTGCCGAAGACACGCCGCCAAGCTGGCAGGTGCTTTACACCACTTATGTTCATACCTGCTCACCGCTACGCAGTGGTGATACGTTGCTGCCGATACCGCTTTACCGCAATGGCGCGACGCTCAATGGCGATCACAAAGCGGTGATCAAGTGGCAAACTGAATGGCAGGCTTGTGATGAGCTGCAAATGGCGGGTGCCTGCCGGGCCGAACACGCGGCATTGCATGAAATTTGCGATGTTGACAGTGTCTTGTTCCGTCGGGGCTGGGACCTGCGCGGACGCATTGAACACCTCACGAAGATCCCGACCTACTATTACCAGTACCGGGTCGGTGGGGAGTCGCTGCAAAGTGAAAAAGCGCGCAAGTGTCCGAAATGCGGCGGGGAATGGCTGTTGGATGAGCCGCTGCACGATATCTTTTACTTTAAGTGCGATGACTGCCGGATTGTCTCTAATATTTCCTGGGATCATATCAAGTAATCTCTCGTGGTAGCGTGGTGTTTACCGTGCGCCATGAGCGAGGAAAGACAAAAGGGCTGATGTGTTCACATCAGCCCTTTTTGATCAGTAGGAGGTTGTGGTTAGCAGTGCGGGATTACCAGCCTTTTACCACGCCGCCCTGGAAAATCTCAGAGGCCGCCTGGTACACTTGTTCGGTTTGGTAGGCTTTGACAAAGTTCTGGACGTTTTCTGCGTTCACGTTGTCTTCACGGGCCACGATCAGGTTAACGTATGGCGACTCTTTGTCCTCAACAAAAATACCATCGCGTTCCGGTGTCAGGTTAATGGAACTGGCGTAAGTGGTATTGATGATAGAGATGGCGACATCGTCCAGAGAGCGTGGCAGTTGCGCGGCATCCAGTTCTACAATGGTGATATTTTTCGGGTTGCCGATAATGTCACGTACGGTTGCCAGCAGGCCAGCCCCGTCACGTAGTTCGATCAGGCCTTGTTGCTCAAGCAGGAGCAGAGAACGGCCGAGGTTCGTCGGATCATTGGGCACTGCGATACGCGCACCTGCCTGCAGCTCAGCAACCGCTTTTACCTGTTTAGAGTAACCGGCAATCGGGTAAACGAACGAGTTGCCGGCAATCTGCAGTTTGTAGCCGCGATCAGCAATTTGTTGATCGAGATATGGCTTATGCTGGAACGCATTGATATCAATCGAGCCGTCGTCCAGTGCGGCGTTAGGCGTTACGTAGTCGGTGAAGGTGACCAACTCGACATCCAGGTCGTATTTCTCTTTAGCAATTTTGGCTGCAACTTCAGCGACCTGTGCTTCTGCACCGGCCATTACGCCAACTTTAACTTTACTGCTGTCCGCGGCATTATCGCCACAACCGGTAAGAGCCAGGGCAGACGCTGCCGTTGCGACGGTTAGCAGAGCTTTAAGGCTAAATTTCATCTCTATCTCCTTATAAAAGTTGTTGTGTTTCGATTCTTATCGATGGTCTACGCGACGAACGACAGCGTCACCAATAGACTGAATAATTTGTACCAGCACGATGAGCATCACCACGGTGACCGCCATGATCACTACGTCGTAGCGATGGAAGCCATAACGGATGGCAACGTCCCCCAGACCGCCACCGCCAACGGTACCGGCCATAGCTGAGTAGCTGACCAGAGTGACCAGGGTAATGGTGACAGAGTTAACAATAGTCGGCATTGCTTCAGGCAACAGCACTTTAGTGATGATTTGCATCGGGGTTGCCCCCATCGATTGGGCCGCCTCGACCAGACCGGTCGGGACTTCCAGCAGCGCGCCTTCGATAAGACGGGCAACAAATGGGATCGCCCCGATGGTCAGAGGTACGATCGCAGCTGTGGTGCCGATAAAGGTGCCAACCAGCAGTTTAGTCACGGGTATGATCGCGACCATTAGCACCAAAAAAGGGACCGAGCGGCCGATGTTGACAATTGCCCCGAGGGTTTTATTGACCTGCGGGTTTTCGATCAGGCCGCCTTTTTTGCTGGTATGCAGAATCACCCCGAGCGGGATGCCGATGGCAAAACCGACCACTCCGGCCACCGCAACCATGTAGAGAGTTTCCCAGGTAGCACCTAAAAGCAGGTTGCTGTTCAGGCTCAGCCATTGCGAAATTGTATTAAAGGACATAGCCAAGTACCTCGACTTTTACGTTGTGTTCACGCAGGAATTGTAGGGCTGCAGTATCATCTTTCTCAGTACCAAACAGCTCTGCGACCATCATGCCGAACTTTACGCCGCCGGCGTAATCAAGGTCAGAACTGAGAATATTGACATCGATATTGTGGATACGTGATATCTGTGACATCAGCGGGGCATCCACGGTAGCACCGGTGAACTCCAGTCGTACCAATGGATAGCTGTTGGCGACGCGGCTTGGCTGCAGGCGTGCCTGGTAGTCTTCCGGGATCGACAGATCCAGCGTCGAACGAATAAAATCGTGTGCCAGTTCCGTTTTCGGGTGGGCGAAAATATCGCCGACCGAACCGCGCTCAACCAGTTCGCCACCGCCGATAATAGCGACCTGATGGCAGATACTCTTCACCACCTCCATTTCGTGGGTGATGAGCAAAATGGTAATCTCCAGTTTGCGGTTAATTTCTTTCAGTAGTTCCAGAATCGACTGGGTAGTGGCAGGGTCTAAGGCGCTGGTGGCTTCATCACATAGCAACACCTGCGGGTCTGAGGCCAGAGCACGGGCAATGGCAACACGTTGTTTTTGACCGCCACTCAGGTTGGCCGGGTAACTCTCATGTTTATCTTCCAGGCCCACCAGCTTGAGCAGTTCGGTTACTTTACTCTGGATATGTGTCGTCTCTTTACCCGCCAGTTCCAGCGGCAGCGCCACATTATCAAATACGGTACGTGAAGAGAGCAGGTTAAAGTGCTGGAAGATCATGCCAATATTGCGGCGCGCTTCGCTCAGTTGTTTTTTGTTCAGTGTGGTGAGATCCACGCCAGCCACAACAATAGAACCGGAGGTTGGAGCCTCTAACATGTTCACGCAGCGGATAAGGGTACTTTTTCCAGCACCAGAAGAGCCGATTACACCGAAGATGGTGCCCTTGGCAATATCGAGGTTAATGTCTTTCAGCGCATGAATTTCCTTGCTGCCCTGATAAAACACTTTGTTGACGTTTTTTATTTCTATCATCTTTCAACCTACGCCGGGAAACTGGGGAGTTCAAGGAATGAAACTGTCCTTCATTAGCATTAAATGTTGAACTCAATCTCAACTTTCAGTCGATGCTATGGGTTAAGCAGTTTTAAGTCAATAGATATTTTTACGTCTAGACGTCTAAAATACAAAGCAATCGGAATTAGATAGTGTTGAACGCTATAAGGTGTGCAATAATCTGATTAAATATAGTTGATAGAGAAATAAATTTTGGCAAAACCCGCTGTTTTTATCGATCGTGATGGCGTGATCAACGTTGACCACGGTTATGTTCATGATGAGCATGATTTTGAATACATTGATGGTGTCTTTGAAGCAACTAAAGCATTAAAAGATAAAGGATATCTGTTAGTTTTGGTGACTAACCAGTCTGGTATTGCCCGAGGTAAATTCAGCGAAGACCGTTTTCTGTCACTGACTCAGTGGATGGACTGGAATTTTGTCGATAACGGCGTCGAGTTCGACGGTTTTTATTACTGCCCGCATCACCCGGAACATGGTATTGGTGAGTACAAGCAGGATTGTGAATGCCGTAAACCCAAACCAGGTATGTTCATCTCTGCGCGTGATTACCTCAAGATTGATATGGCGAACTCGGTGATGATCGGCGACAAAGCGGAAGACATGATGGCCGCAGCGGCGGCAGGGGTGGGCACCAAGATTTTAGTTCGCAGCGGTAAACCGGTTACGCCACAGGGCGAAGCACTGGCTGATGCAGTGTTAGACAGCATCGCGGATGTGCCGGCTTACCTTCAGCTATCTTAAGTATGCTGGTGAGGCTGAACTGGGAAGCGGGCGCTTCCCTTTTTGTTTGATCCTCCATTCTGTTTAGTGTGCCTGAGTATTCAATGATTTCATCACTTGTATTAACCACCTATTTGATTCACCTATGAGCAAGAAACTTACTATTCTGGATATCGCCAAATTAGCCGGTGTCGGCAAGTCAACGGTGTCGCGCGTATTAACCAATGATCCGAAAGTGAAACCGGCAACCCGTGAGAAGGTTGAACGGATCATTCAGGATTCCGGTTATGTGCCATCGAAGTCGGCTCAGTCGATGCGGGGCGGTAGTCAGAAGGTGGTTGGAGTGATCATTTCTCGTCTTGATTCACCGTCGGAAAACCGCGCGGTCGGCACCATGCTCAGCGCGTTGTATCAGGCGGGCTATGATGTGGTGATCATGGAGAGCCAGTTTGATCGCGAAAAAACCAATGAACATCTGCAAGTGTTAAAGAAACGCAATGTTGACGGTGTGATTGTGTTTGGTTTTACCGGCTGTGATGAAACAGCACTTGCAGAGTGGCAGCATCGTGCGGTGGTGATCGCCATGGATACGGAACATGTCTCTTCGATCAATTATGATAATCAAGGGGTGATCGAGCTGGCGCTGGCCCATTTGGAGCAACACGCCACGCGCCGTATTGCTTATATTGGGGTGAACCCTGAAGATAAGACCACCGGGTTAGCCCGCCTCAATGCTTACCAGAATTGGTGTCAGCAGCAGCAGATCACGCCGGTGTATCAGACCGGACAACTCAGCCATGAAAGTGCCTATCAACTGGTCGATGCCGTGCTCGACGCGCAAACTCAGGCCATCGTCTGTGCCAGTGATACCCTGGCGCTGGGGGTGATCAAACGCCTGCAAGAGCTGGGACGTGAAGATGTTGTGGTGACCGGGGTCGGTGGTAGTGAATTACTGGCGTTTCTGTTTCCTAAAGTGTTCAGTGTCGATCCCGGCTATGCCCATGCGGGGGAAAAAGCCGCTAATATGTTGATAAATCAATTAAATGGTAACGCTTCTGTTACCCACTTTACTCAAAAACCCATCGCTTAAGCAGGACCTGCTCTAAAATTATACTGTGATCTCTTTCAATTAATGGGACTGTTCCCATTTTATTTTTCGGTCACCGGTGGCACTATTTTAATTATTGAGTGGGAATGTTCCCATTTGAGCAATGAATATTACAATGAATGTATCCAATACAGGGTGGACAAAGTTATGAGTAAGATTGCGCGTCAAGACGTTCAGCGTCTGATTGAGCTGGTCGGGGGGCCGGACAATATCGCCAGTGTAAGCCACTGCCTGACTCGCTTGCGTTTTGTGTTGAACGACACCGAAAAAGCGGACAGTAAACAGTTGGAAGGTCTGGCGATGGTCAAAGGCTGCTTTACCAATGCCGGTCAGTTCCAGGTGGTGATCGGCACGGAAGTGGATTCGGTGTACAAAGTGTTAATTGAGCTGACCGGGAAATCGGAAGCATCCAAAGACGAGGCGAAGAATGCGGCTCGTCAGAACATGAATATTCTCGAGCGCGGCATTTCACACCTTGCAGAAATCTTTGTTCCTTTGCTGCCTGCGATTATTACCGGTGGTTTGATCCTCGGTTTCCGTAACGTGATTGGCGACATCAGGATGTTTGACGGCCAGTCGCTGACGCAGATCAGTCAGTTCTGGGCCACGGTACACTCGTTCTTATGGCTGATTGGTGAGGCGATCTTCTTCTTCCTCCCGGTTGGTGTGTGCTGGTCCACGGTGAGAAAACTCGGTGGTACGCCAATTCTGGGCATCACCTTGGGGGTGACGCTGGTCTCTCCGCAGCTGATGAATGCCTACTTAATTGGTAAGCAGGCACCGGAAGTGTGGGATTTTGGCCTGTTTGTGATTGAAAAAGTTGGTTATCAGGCACAGGTTATCCCGGCGATGCTGGCCGGTGTGGCCCTGGCGTTTATTGAAACCCACCTGAAGCGTATTGTGCCTTCTTACCTCTATCTGGTGGTGGTGCCGTTTGTGTCGATCATTGTCTCTGTGATGCTGGCGCACTCAATCATCGGACCGTTTGGACGCATGCTGGGTGATGGTGTGGCGTTCGCGGCGAAGGCGGCCATGACCGGCGACTTTGCGATGATCGGCTCGACAATTTTTGGTTTCCTTTACGCACCATTGGTGATCACCGGTATTCACCACACCACCAACGCGGTGGATCTGCAGCTGATGCAGGAGCTGGGTGGTACGCCTATCTGGCCGTTAATCGCCCTGTCTAATATTGCTCAGGCTTCAGCGGTAGTCGGTATCATCATCATCAGTAAGAAGCATGGTGAACGTGATATCTCTGTACCGGCGGCGATTTCTGCTTACCTGGGGGTAACGGAACCGGCGATGTACGGTATCAACCTGAAGTACAAATTCCCAATGCTAAGCGCGATGATCGGCAGTGCGATTGCCGCTGCTATCTGTGGCAGTGCAGGTGTGATGGCGAACGGTATCGGTGTGGGTGGCCTGCCGGGGATCTTATCTATCCAGCCACAGTTCTGGGGTATCTTTGCCCTGGCGATGTTGGTGGCCATCGTTGTGCCTGTGACCCTGACTTTGCTGCTCTACAAACGAGCACAGGCTAAAGGTGAACTGGAACCTGCCAGCGCGTAATACAACTCGAGGCAGCCCCGTTGCTGCCTCACTTTTCAACCCGGTCACTGTCGTTACCTCTGCGGCGTGACGTGGTGAGTTAACTTCACATTTTTTTTTCAAACTTTTTATTTTTAAACCGTTTATTTTTTCAATACTGGTAAGTGAGTGTTAGAAATGGCAATGACCAAGCATGATGAGAGCTGGTGGAAAACCGCAACCATCTATCAAATTTACCCCAAAAGCTTTTGTGACAGTGGCAGTCAAGGCACGGGCGATATCAAAGGGATCATTTCTAAACTGGATTATCTTAAGCGCCTGGGAGTGGATGCAATCTGGCTGACGCCGGTGTATCAGTCGCCGATGATCGATAACGGTTATGACATCTCGGATTATTACGCGATTAACCCGGATTTCGGTACCATGGAAGATTTTGATACTTTACTGGCTGAGGCTCACCAGCTAGGTATCCGCATCATTATGGACATTGTGGTCAACCACACGTCGACAGAGCATAAGTGGTTCCAGTCGGCCTTAGGTGACAAGAACAGCCCATACCGTGATTACTATATCTGGAAAGATCCGGTCGATGGTGCTGAACCAAACAACTGGCATTCCAAATTCGGTGGTAACGCCTGGGAACTCGATGAGGCGACCGGTCAATATTACCTGCATCTGTTTGCGAAAGAGCAAGCGGATTTAAACTGGGAAAACCCGGTTGTGCGTGAAGAAGTCAAAGAAGTCATCAGCTTTTGGGCAGAGAAGGGGGTCGACGGTTTCCGCTTAGACGTGATCAACCTGATTTCTAAACAGCAAGATTTCCCAAGGGATGATATGGGTGACGGGCGTCGTTTCTACACCGATGGCCCGCGTGTCCACGAATATCTGCAAGAAATCAGTCAAGCGGTATTCCAAAAATACGGCAGTGTGACCGTGGGTGAGATGTCCTCGACCACATTAGAGCACTGTCAGCAGTATTCATCGCAAGATGGTAAAGAGCTGTCGATGGTGTTCAACTTTCATCACCTGAAAGTGGACTATCCGAATGGTGAGAAGTGGACCAAAGCGCCGTTTGACTTCATCCAGCTAAAGCAAATTTTTAACCATTGGCAAACGGGTCTGAACGGCAAAGGATGGGGGGCACTGTTCTGGTGTAACCACGACCAACCCCGCGTGGTGAGCCGTTTGGGTGATGACAAGCAATACCGGGTTGAATCAGCGAAGATGCTCGCGGCATCGGTGCACATGATGCAAGGTACACCGTATATTTATCAGGGTGAAGAGATCGGTATGACCAACCCTGGTTACACTGAAATCAGCCAGTATCGTGATGTAGAAAGCACCAACATGTACGACATCATGGTGAATCGCGATGGTGTGGCGCATGATGACATGATGGCGATCCTGGCGCAGAAATCCCGGGATAATTCACGCACGCCAATGCAGTGGAATAATCAAGCGCATGCTGGCTTTACCCAAGGTACACCATGGCTTCAGGTGGCGGAGAACTATCCTGAGGTGAATGCTGAGGCAGCGGTCGCGGATTTGAATTCGGTGTTCTATTTCTACAAGCGTTTGACCGAACTGCGTAAACAGGTGCCGGTGATCACGCACGGCCGTTACGAAGATCTCCTGCCTGAGCACCAACAGATTTTTGCTTATGCGCGCCAGGGAGAGGGACAGACCTTATTGTGTATCAATAACTATTATGCACAAGAAGCGGCTTGTGTGCTGCCAGCGCGTTTTGCAATGCATCAGGCCAAACTGCTGTTGTCTAACTACCCGAACTCAGCCAGTACGGTCGCATTGGAGCATCAGGTATTGCGCCCATACGAGACACGTATTCTGCTGCTCGAAGATTAATTTCAGTTATTGTTATCCCCTAAGGACTTCGGTCCTGACCAAAAGGCTTTGGCGTTGCCCCCAAAGCCTTTTTTATCTCCGGCGTTTACTGGCCGTAAGAGACGGTATAGCGGTGTGGCTTATGGTTCATCGCCAGGACCATATTTAAGGCAAATGCCCCCAAAACAGACAGGGCAATAACCCAGGGCGAGACGAAGAAGAAAGAAGCGAACAGAATGCACGCATCGATGGTCATCTGGCTTTTGCCGACCGAGATGCCGAACCTATCCTGGATGAACAGGCACAATACGTTAAACCCACCTAAGCTGGAGCGGTGGCGGAACAGGATCAGCATTCCTAACCCCATCAGCACCCCCCCGGCGACAGCGCAATAGATGTCGTTGACCGATTCTAGTGAGATAAACAAGTAGAGGTGATCAGCAAAAACGGACACTAAAGCCCCGGAAATAGCACTGTTGATCGCGAAACGGCGGCCAAAGCGTTGCCAGGCAAGAACATAGAACGGGCAGTTGGTCAAAAAGTACAGCACACCAAAGCTAAAAGGTGTAAATTGACTGATTAACAATGCCAAGCCAGTCGTGCCTCCGGTGAGCAGCTGAGCCGATTGGAGAAAGAAAACCCCTTGAGCAACCAAAAAGGTGCCGGTGAGGATGGCTATCCAGTCTTCTTTTAGTGTATGTTTTTCCATCAATTTTCAGTCTTGAGCGAGAATCAGGCCATGCATAGTAGTAAAAAGATGATCTTTTCGGTAGCTAGAGGGTAAAATTTGCGGTAAACCTATGTAATTGTCGTTTTACAGGGTGTAAAGCGAAAAATTGACACCTTGGTCTGGCCGCCTCACTGAGGGGCGATCCACTAGCAATAATCAAGAGTGTCATCATGAAAAAACTGCAAGAGAAAAATTAAAAATTTCTCTTTATGACCCAGATCAAATTATGTAAAATGCGCGCCATTAGGGTGACGAAAACGTTTGCGTTTGGGTCATTAGTCGGTTTTTTTGCAACTTTCAGTACTAATCTGAGTCAGGAGATACAGATGCTTAAGCGTGATATGAACATCGCAGATTACGATGCGGAACTGTTCGCAGCTATCCAGGAAGAGACACTTCGCCAGGAAGAACACATTGAACTTATTGCTTCAGAAAACTACACCAGCCCACGGGTGATGGAAGCGCAAGGTTCTCAGCTAACGAACAAATACGCTGAAGGCTACCCAGGCAAGCGTTACTACGGTGGTTGTGAGTACGTGGATAAAGCTGAGGCACTGGCTATCGACCGTGCATGCAAACTGTTCGAATGTGAGTACGCAAACGTACAGCCTCACTCAGGTTCTCAGGCAAACAGTGCAGTATACATGGCTTTGCTTAAGCCGGGCGATACAGTTCTGGGTATGAGCCTGGCGCACGGTGGTCACCTGACGCACGGTTCTCCGGTTAACTTCTCTGGTAAGCACTACAACGTTATTCCTTACGGTATCGATGAAGCCGGGCAAATTAACTACGAAGAGATGGAAGCTCTGGCCCTTGAGCACAAGCCTAAGATGATCATCGGTGGTTTCTCTGCCTACTCACAAATCGTTGACTGGAAACGCATGCGTGAGATCGCAGATAAAGTGGATGCTTACCTGTTTGTCGATATGGCACACGTAGCTGGTTTGATTGCTGCGGGTGTTTACCCAACGCCACTGCCACACGCGCACGTTGTCACCACCACTACTCACAAAACGCTGGCCGGTCCTCGTGGCGGTCTGATCCTGTCGAACGCCGGCGAAGAAATGTACAAAAAACTCAACTCTGCAGTGTTCCCTGGTGGCCAGGGTGGCCCTCTGATGCATGTTATTGCTGGTAAAGCGGTGGCGTTCAAAGAAGCGATGGAGCCTGAGTTTAAAGAGTACCAGCAACGCGTAGTGCAGAATGCCAAAGCGATGGTGGGTCAGTTCCAGGAGCGCGGTTACAAGATCGTATCTAACGGTACCGAGAACCACCTGTTCCTGGTTGACCTGATCGACAAGGACATCACCGGTAAAGATGCCGACGCTGCACTGGGCGCGGCCAACATCACCGTGAACAAGAACTCAGTACCAAACGATCCACGCAGCCCGTTTGTAACCTCTGGTATCCGTGTCGGTACCCCTGCCATCACTCGCCGTGGCTTTACTGAAGAAGACGCGAAAGAGCTGGCAAACTGGATGTGTGATGTGCTGGATAACATCGGTAACCAGGAAGTGATCGAAGCGACTAAGCAGAAAGTGCTGGCTATCTGTAAGCGTCTGCCGGTTTACGCATAACTGTTTTTGTAAACGTTAGCTTCATAGACTGAGCCGATTTCGGTGTCGAACATACTTATTTGCTGGCGCAAACGGCGTGTGTTCTTCTAGAGTTCGACTCATCTATTGCGAAAATGCATTGAATTTTAAAGGTCCTCAATTGAGGGCCTTTTTGTTTGTCTGGTGTTTGGTATTCTTGTTGTTGGCTTGGTCATCTTCTAAAGCCAAGAATGACGGTCTGTCAATCATAGGAGCGTTTTTCAGGCACAAAAAAAGGTTGGCCAGCGCCAACCTTTTCAATCAATAAACAAGCGAGTGGTTATTTCACTTCAATACCTTGTGCCTGCATATCGGCGTGGTAAGAAGAACGTACGAACGGGCCACAGGCAGCATGGGTGAAACCCAGCTCCAGGGCGATCTCTTTCAGTTCATCAAACTCGGCGGGTGGCACGTAACGCTCTACCGGAAGATGGTGGCGGCTGGGTGCCAGGTACTGACCCAGGGTCAACATGGTGACCCCATGAGCTCGCAGGTCTTTAAGCACTTCGATGATCTCTTCTTTGGTTTCACCCAGGCCCATCATCAAGCCAGATTTAGTTGGTACATCCGGATGCTGCTCTTTGAATTTCTTCAATAGCTGCAGTGACCACTTGTAGTTGGCTCCCGGGCGCGCTTTACGGTACAGGCGTGGTGCAGTCTCCAGATTATGGTTAAATACATCCGGCGGGTTGTCTTTCAGCACTTCCAGTGCGACGTCCATACGGCCCCGGAAGTCAGGAACGAGAGTTTCGATCTTGATGTTAGGGTTTAATTCACGGATTTCACGGTTACAGTCGGCGAAGTGCTGGGCACCGCCATCACGCAGGTCATCCCGGTCTACCGAGGTGATCACCACATACTTGAGCTGCATGTCGGCGATGGTTTTCGCCAGCTTCTTCGGCTCTTCTGCCTCGGGAGGTAATGGGCGGCCATGAGCAACGTCACAGAAAGGGCAGCGCCGGGTGCATATCGCCCCGAGGATCATAAAGGTCGCGGTGCCATGGTTAAAACACTCGGCCAGGTTAGGGCACGAGGCTTCTTCACATACTGAGTGAAGTTTGTTTTTACGCATTGCGGACTTGATGTCCTGAATTCGCTGGCTGTCGGCTGGTAGCTTGATTCTCATCCAATCAGGCTTACGCAGCACTTCTTTCTGCTCTTCGGGCATGTTCTTAACGGGAATCAATGCCATTTTGTCGGCGTCACGATACTTAACGCCCTTTTCCATCTGGATTGGTTTGCTCATGCGATCTTACCTTGAGAAGGTGCTTCAGTGCTGAATTCTACTTGCTCGTAATCGAGTATAGTAATGAGTTCTTGGAGTAATTGTTGTTCTACGGTTTCTATCTGGCCCGGGCCACCCAGCTGGCTGACCTGAACCATTTCCATTCCCTGGTATCCACACGGATTAATACGTTGGAAAGGCGACAAATCCATATTCACGTTGAGCGCTAAACCATGGAATGAACAGCCTTTACGAATACGTAACCCGAGTGAACAAATTTTTTTGCCGTCCACATACACACCGGGTGCATCAGGGCGGGCGGCCGCTGGGATATTGTACGCCTTTAGTGTATTGATCACGAGGTTCTCAATGTGGGTAACGAGATCTCGCACGCCGAGTTTTTTGCGGCGCAAATTGATCAGGAAGTAGACCACCAGTTGGCCCGGGCCGTGGTAGGTGACCTGGCCACCACGATCGCTTTGTATCACAGGAATATCACCAGTATTGAGCAGGTGCTCGGCTTTGCCTGCCTGGCCCTGGGTGAAGACCGGGTTGTGCTCCACCAGCCAGACCTCATCAGGCGTTGTTTCGCTGCGCTGATCGGTAAACTCATGCATGGCCTTCCAGACAGGCTCGTAATCTTGGCGTCCAAGTCGTTTTACAACCAGTTGGTCTGGCATGGGAATTCCTGTGAGTAATAAATAAAGTATTTGGATTATAAACTGGATGAACCTTCGGCTCTATAGAAAAGTAACAGTTTTTTAACCGGGATCTCGGAGGTGCTTAACTATCTTTTTGATATATAAAAAGAAAGCAGCTTGCGCTGCTTTCAAAAAAATTTTATTTAATCAAATTTTTATAGAACCATTCGTACAATATCGATGTTACCCAGTTCTTTGTACAGGGTTTCGACCTGTTCAATTGACGTGGCGGTAATATTGATCGACACCGAATGGTAGTTGCCTTTCGCGCTTGGTTTCACTTTCGGGCTGTAGTCACCAGGAGCATGGCGCTGAATGACTTCAAGAACAAGTTCAGGAAGTTCAGGCTTAGCATGACCCATCACCTTGTAAGTAAACGAACAAGGGAACTCAAGCAGGTCTTTAAGTTTGGCATCAGAGTTGATGGTTAGCATATCGGTAACTCCGGTTGATATTCGATAACGGTGCAAAATAGTACAGGCTATTGAGGGGGAACTCAAGAATAACCAAGCCGCCAGAAAGGCGGCTTGGGTGTCACTAAGGACGGACTGGTAGCCGGGATATTAGAAGAAACTCTTAATCAACAGAACGATATAGTCCCACAAGCGGCTGAATAAGCTGCCTTCATCAACGGTTTCCAGTGCCATTAACGGGTATTCAGCGATATCTTCACCTTCGATTTGGTAGTACAGCTTACCTACCACATCACCTTGTTTGATCGGGGCTTGCAGCTCTTTTTCCAGGACGAAGCTGGCGGTCAGGTTTTTCGCCTGGCCGCGCGGCAGGGTCACATAGGTGTCTTGATCCAGGCCCAGGGCAACGGTGTCTTTGCTACCCATCCAGATTTTTTCTTCGACGAAAGTTTCACCGGCTTTATGCGGGGCTACCGTTTCGAAAAAGCGGAAACCATAACTCAGCAGCTTCTTGCTTTCTGATTTGCGCGCGTTGGCATCTTTGGTCCCCATGACTACCGCAACCAGGCGCATTTTACCTTCAGTAGCCGAGCTGACCAGGCTGTAGCCGGCGTTGCTGGTGTGGCCGGTTTTAATCCCATCGACATTCATGCTTTTATCCCAAAGCAGGCCGTTACGGTTGTATTGGGTGATGCCGTTGTAGGTGAACTTCTTCTCAGCGTAAATGCGGTACTCATCCGGTACGTCACGGATCAGCGCTTTACCGAGCAGGGCCATGTCATATGGTGTGGAGTACAGGTCGGGATTATCCAGTCCATGTACGTTGGCAAAGTGGGTGTCGTTCATGCCCAGCGAGTTTGCCCACGCGTTCATCAGATCAACAAACGCATCTTCCGAACCGGCAATGTGCTCAGCCATCGCAACACAGGCGTCGTTACCCGACTGAATGATGATCCCGCGGTTAAGCTCTTTCACTTTTACCGTGGTGCCAACTTCAATAAACATTTTTGACGAGTCTGGGAAGTTCTTCGCCCAGGCGTTTTTGCTGATGGTAACATCATCATTTTCGGAGATATTACCACGTACCAGTTCCTGACCGATGACGTAGCTGGTCATCATTTTGGTAAGGCTAGCTGGTGACAGCTTTTCGTTCATCTCTTTCTCTGCCAGTACCTTACCCGAATGGTAATCCATCAGTACGTAGCCTTTCGCTGCGATTTGCGGTGCATCTGGCGTCACAATCGGGGACGCTAACGCAGGCTGAGTAAGGGTGGCGGACAGGGCAACCGAAGCGGCGAGAATCGAGTTCACAAAGTTCTTTTTATTCATGGTAATTCAAATTTTTTGGTTAACTGCTGGTATCTTAACAGAATCCCTAGCGTGATAAGAAGGGCTCTGCCCAGAAATACATGAGCCAGGTTTACTTGGCCGTTTTGTGCTTTTTAATAAATGCAGAAGCATAGCCGAGTAATTTCACTTGTTCTAATGTAGCTTGGGTACTGGCGTAATCGTTAAACGGGCCCAATAACAAGCGGTGTGATGCCTGGGTGCTTTCTAAAAATGCCTCGGCATCTAACTTTTGACCAAGTTCAACACCTAAAGTTCGCGCCCGGTCGGCATGTTTTGACGATGCGACCTGGATGACATACTTCGGGTGGTCGGCGAGCGATTTTTCATCGGTCGGTTTGTCGACAGTGATGACCTCAATCTCAACGCTGGCGGTGCCGGTTTTGATCACATCCAGTTTATACGCGGCGGCATAGCTCAGGTCAATAATACGCCCTTCATGAAACGGACCGCGATCATTGACCCGTACGATGGTGCTTTTGCCATTGTCAGTATTGGTCACCTTAACATAACTCGGCAGCGGCAAGGTCTTGTGCGCCGCCGTCATCGAGTACATATCGTAGATTTCGCCGTTTGAGGTTAAGTGGCCCTGAAACTTCTCTCCGTACCACGAGGCACGCCCTTGTTGTTTAAAGCCCTTCGCCTGGCGAATAATCTGGTAGTCTTTGCCACGTAACGTGTAATCGCTGTTGCCGCCTAAACTGTATGGTTCATATTTAGGGTGGGCGTCCTCAATGTGTTCTACCGAAAGCGGCTGATCAGGGGCGATGTCAGACTCAAGTGCGTAACGGCCTTCTTGGGTTTTCTGGCTGGAGCAGCCGGCTAATACTAACGTGGCTGAAGCGAAAAAGAGGATAGAACGATTGCGCATGTCTAGGTTGCCTTGGAAAATGCTTTTCGGTGCGTATGGATTGACATCAGGATCCCGAAGCCGGCCATCAGGGTTACCATAGAGGTGCCGCCGTAACTGATCAAGGGTAACGGAACGCCCACCACAGGCAGGATGCCACTTACCATGCCGATGTTAACAAAGATATACACGAAAAAGCTGAGTACGATACTGCCTGCCATCATCCGGCCAAATGCGGTTTGGGCCTGGCTGGCCAGATAAAGGCCACGACCGATGATGAACAGGTAAATGGCCAACAGGCTTAAAAAACCAATCATACCCCATTCTTCAGCGATGACTGCAAAGATAAAGTCAGTATGGCGTTCAGGAAGAAATTCAAGTTGCGACTGCGTACCCTGTAACCAGCCTTTACCGGAAATGCCACCGGAGCCAATGGCGATTTTGCTTTGGATAATATGGTACCCGGCGCCTAACGGGTCAGATTCCGGGTTAAACAGCGTGCGAACGCGGACTTTCTGGTATTCACGCATCAGAAAGAACCACAGTATCGGAATGAACGCTCCTAAGGCGACAGCGGCGCTAAAAATAATTCGCCAGCTGATCCCGGCCAGAAAAATTACGAAGATCCCGGAGGCGGCGATCAGGATTGAAGTACCTAGATCAGGCTGTTTGGCGATTAAGATGGTGGGGATGAACACCATCACCAGAGCAACAGTCAGGGTTTTAAAGGTTGGGGGCAGTGGCTGGTTACCAATATAGCGTGCCACCATTAGCGGTACCGCCAGTTTGAGCAGTTCGGAAGGCTGAAACCGGACAAACCCCAGGTTTAACCAGCGCTGGGCTCCTTTTGATGCCTCGCCAAAAAACAACACTCCCAGCAAAAGTACCACGCCAGCAATAAACATTGCCGGAGCCAGACTCTCGTAAGTGCGTGGGGACAGTTGTGCCAGTACGATCATCACCACCAGTGATAACACCATACGCATTGCCTGACGATCCATCATCGCCAGGTTTTGACCGCTGGCACTGTACATGACCACTAAACCGAAGGCCATTAGCACTAAGATGCCCAGTAACATCGGCAGATCTAGATGGATACGCTCAAATAAAGCGCGGTTCTTTCCGGTTGCAGGATTCATTTTCATCAGTGTGCTGCCTTAGGGTTAGCCGTTGTGCTGTTGTTATCCCTTGCCTCTGCTGGAGTGCCCAGTATGGTACGATCAAATATTTTACGCACTACAGGAGCGCCGTTACTCGAGCCGCCCCCTGCGTTCTCTAATACGATAGTGACGACAACTTTCGGATCATCAAAGGGGGCAAAGCCGGTAAATAACGCGTGGTCGCGCAGGTGTTCGGCAACTTCATCGGCGTCATACTCTTCGTCTTCGGCGAGACTGTATACTTGAGCGGTACCGGACTTACCGGCGGTTTGATATTTCATGTTATTGAACGAGCGGCGGGCGGTGCCTTTTTTGCCATGGTTGACCCGGCGCATGCCTTCTTTCGCCAGCTGCCAGTATTTGTCCGGTACGTTTTGTATTGGCGGATAGGTCACGTACTCTGCGGTTTGCTGCTTATTAAAATCGCCGCCATTATCGATGGTGGCTTTGAGCAGGTGAGGCGCGGCAACCGACCCCTGGTTAACCAGTACTGAGGTGGCTTTGGCAATTTGCATTGGTGTCGCGGTCCAGTAGCCCTGGCCAATACCAACCGGGATGGTGTCGCCTTTGTACCATGGGGTTTTATGTCGGGCCATTTTCCAGTCACGGGTCGGCATATTGGCTTTACTTTCTTCAAAAATATCAATGCCGGTATAGTCACCAAAACCAAACATCATCATCCAGTGGGAAATCCGGTCAATACCCATGTCGTAAGCAATTTGGTAATAGAAGGTGTCGACTGATTCTTCAATCGATTTGACGATATCAACCTTGCCATGCCCCCAGCGCCGCCAGTCACGGAAAGGCCGGGTATCAGAGTTGGGGATACGCCAGTAACCGGGATCGTTGCGAACTGTCGTCGGGGTAACCACGCCTTCCTGCAGTGCTGAAACCGCCATAAACGGTTTGATGGTCGATGCTGGCGGATAAATACCCAGGGTAGTCCGGTTGACCAGCGGGCGGTTTTTGTCATTCAGCAGGCTGCGGTACGCTTTTCCTGAAATGCCATGAACAAAGGCGTTCGGATCGTAACTTGGGCTGGAGACCATCGCCAGAACCCCGCTATCTTTGGGATCCAGCACTACCGCGCTGCCACGTCGGCCGTCGAGCAACTGGTGGACATACAATTGCAAGTTGATGTCCAGGTTGAGAACAATATCTTTCCCGGGGGTTGGAGGAACGTATTTCAGGGTGCGGATAACCCGGCCGCGGCTGTTGACTTCGACTTCTTGATAACCTGCAGTGCCGTGCAGCAGATCTTCGTAATATTTTTCGATCCCCAGTTTACCGATATCTCGTGTGGCCTGGTAATTGGCATCTTTTTCTTCACGGATCAAACGCTGCATATCGCGGTCATTGATGCGCGATACATAGCCAATTACGTGAGTCAGTACTTCAGAATACGGGTAATAACGTTTCAGAGTTGCGCTGATTTCAACCCCGGGGAAGCGGTACTGATTGACTGAAAAGATCGCAACTTGCTTTTCGTCCAGTTGGGTCATCAAAGGGACTGACTTAAAGCGTCGGGTGCGCTTACGCTCTCGATGGAAACGTTCGATTTGTTCAGGAGTGATCTCGAGAATAGTCTGCAGTTTAGCAATCGTGCTGTCGATGTCTTTGATTTTTTCCGGGGTTAACTCCAGGTTGAACACCGGGCGGTTTTCCGCCAGCAGGACACCATTGCGATCATAGATAAGCCCACGGTTAGGCGCAATCGGAACGATTTTGATCCGGTTGTCATTTGAGCGGGTTTGATAATCTTTGAACTGGTTGACCTGAATATTGTACATATTGGCAACCAGTAGCCCGAGCAGCGCCACAATGCCGATGAAGGCAACAATCGCGCGGTTGGCAAACAAGCGCGCTTCAGCTTGATAATCTCGGATTTGACTACGGCGTTTACGAATCATGAACGCTTATCTCTGGGTTCAAACAACAATTACTCGCGATGGTACGGATGGTTAGCGGTAATGCTCCAAGCTCGGTACAAGCTTTCCGCCATGACAATCCGTACCAACGGGTGGGGCAGGGTCAGGGCAGACAGCGACCAGCTTTGGTCCGCCGCTGCTTTACACGCCGGGGCCAGGCCTTCCGGTCCGCCGATCAGAATGGAGACATCCCGGCCGTCGAGTTTCCAAGCTTCCAGTTGCTGAGCCAACTGGGGAGTGTCCCATTTTTTGCCCGGGATATCTAAAGTGACAATCCGGTTTCCTTTTGGTACTGCAGCCAACATGGCTTCGCCTTCTTTTTGCAGAATGCGTGTGATGTCGGCGTTCTTACCCCGTTTACCCGCAGGGATTTCAACCAGCTCAAGCGGCATATCATGCGGGAAACGGCGACGGTATTCCTGAAAACCTTCTTCGACCCATTTTGGCATTTTAGTGCCAACGGCAATTAGTTGAATTTTCAAACGATTAACCCCAGAGCTTTTCTAGTTGGTACAGAGAGCGTTGCTCTTCTTGCATCACGTGTAGCATCGCGTCGCCCATGTCCAGGACAACCCATTCGCCTTCGTTTTCGCCTTCCATACCTAATGGTTCTAAACCGGCTTGTTTGGCTTGATTGGCAACATGGTCAGCAATTGACGATACGTGGCGTTTGGAGTTGCCGGTACAGATGATCATGTAATCGGTGACACTTGATTTGTCTTCCACATTTAAAATTACGATGTCTTCCGCTTTCATATCGTCGGCTTTATCGGCCAAAAAGTCTTTCAGTTCTTCACGAAGCACTCGGTTTTCCTCGGTTTCTTGCTGTATCTTTATCATCCCTGTCAGGCAATGGATGCGGGGATGGGGGCGCACTATAGCATGCTTTCCGTTTTAAATTGCCAGAGTAATATCAGCAGAGCAGGTTTCTAAGCTCAACTGATGAATCGTTGGCCAAACGGGATCTTGATATTGGGTTTTGGCTTTGATCTCGGCCTGTGCAAGCAGGGATAACAAGCGGCAAATCCGGGCTGGAGTTAACCGCGCCAAAGCGGCGCTGTAAAATGGCCGCTTGTTCTGCCAGATGCGGTGTTTCTCAAATACCTGACCAATACCCAAATGAGCCAGTTCTTGATGCATGCTGAGTAACAGACTGAACTCTTTTTGCACGCTGCGGATCAAGATCACCACTTCCACCCCCTCAGCTTCCAGTTGACGCAGGATGCGCTGGGCACGGTTGGCTTTACCGGCCAACAGGGCGTCGATCCAATGAAAGGTGGTGAAATGATTGTGGCGGCTGAGCGCGGTTTCCAGGCGCACGATTGTAAGCTCACCGTCAGGGTAAAGCAGGGCGAGCTTTTCCAGACTCTGGGTCAAGGCAAATAAGTTGCCTTCATGCCATTGAGCCAGCATTGCCAGGGATGGTTGATCCGGTTTCAGGCCTAATGTCCGGCAGCGTGACTGGACAAACACCGGCAGACGCTGCAAATCAGGTGTGATGCAGCTTACCCAGTCGCCTTTGGCGCTGAGCGCTTTAAACCACTTGCTGTTTTCCTGCGCTTTGGTCAGTTTGCTGCCCAGTAAAACCAGCGCAACATCATCGTGCAGTATTTCGCACAGGGCTTGCAGTTCTTTGCTTACCGTTGCCGTTACCCCACTCTCAGGGAGCTCTAGTTCGATAAGCTGGCGATTGGAGAATAGGCTGAGGGCCTGAAAGCAGTCATAAACCTGATTCCAGTCTAGGTTGCTATCAATGCTAAAACGATGTCTCTCTTCAAAGCCATGTTGACGCGCGGCTTGTTGGATCGCCTGGCGGCTCTCTTGAACAAGCAAAGGCTCATTGCCAAAAATCAAGTATACCGGTTTAAAGTGCCTGGTCAGTTGGTCTTTCAGCTTGTCGGCATAAATTCGCATAGTGATGGATTATGATTCGGAGTCGGCGGCTGGACGACGAGATTGCTCAACATCGTATGCAGTGCGAATCTGGCCAAGCTGACGCATCATTTGGTTGGCAGCCTGCTGACGCATTTCATCTTCAATAACATCGCGTTCCACCGATTTAGCCAGTGCAGTCAGTGGGTTATCCAGATAGTTGCGGTTTACGGTAGTGGTAAAGTCTCGTGCTCCGTACCCCGGGACCGTCACCCGGTATTTGACCATATAGGTCAGTTCTTTTTCTGCTGCCCGGCTGTTTTGGTAGAGTGACAAGGTGCGCTCTTCCAGCTTTTCTTCGATCAGGTTTATGTTTGGCACCGACGGTGAAGGCTGGGTCAGATTGACCTTGTTCATTGTCAGTTGAGAACGCACGTAGCGAGCCAATGGGCTGTATTCATCGTAACTGGTGAATGACAGGGTATGCAGCTCGGCTGGTACAGTGTATTCGCCTCGCAAATGGAAACCGCAAGCCGAAAGCAGCCCTGTGAGCATCAAAATCACGGGTAATTTCATCAAAGAGTACAAGCGCATTGATCGTATTCATCCTAATTTCAGGGGGATATTTACCTTAACTGACTCAAATCAACTTAAATCATCTAAGGTAAATAAACAGGGTGAAACACCCTGTTTATGATAACCATCGCGCCGCCATTATTGGAGCGACGCGAGATTTTCAGGCCAGACAGGATTAGTTGGCAACGATATTCAGAAGTTTGCCTGGTACGTAAATTACTTTACGGATGGTCTTATCTTCTGTGAACTTAGTTACGTTCTCATCGTTTAGACCAAGCTCTTCAACTTGCTCTTTGGTCGCATCTGCGGCAACGGTCAGTTTTGCACGTAACTTGCCGTTTACCTGAACGACGATGAGCTTCTCGTCTTCAACCAGCGCTTTTTCATCAAAAGTTGGCCATACTGCGTTGTCGATGTCTGCTTCGCCTAGCGCTGCCCATAGTTCGTATGAGATGTGCGGAGTGATTGGGTAAAGCATCGCAACCACCGCTTTTAGTGCTTCATCAAGGATGGCACGATCTTGTGCTGATTCTTGAGGTGCTTTTGCCAGCTTGTTCATCAGCTCCATGATCGCAGCGATTGCTGTGTTGAACGTTTGACGACGAGCGATATCGTCAGTCACTTTGGCGATAGTCTTATGCACGTCACGACGAAGTGCTTTTTGCTCACCGGAAAGTGCGGCTGCATCTAATGCTTCTGCTGCCCCTTTCGCTGTGTGCTCTTTCACTAGTTTCCAAACACGTTTCAGGAAGCGGTTCGCCCCTTCTACGCCAGACTCTTGCCATTCAAGGGTCATGTCTGCTGGAGACGCGAACATCATGAACAGACGTACTGTGTCAGCGCCGTACTTGTCTACCATCTCTTGCGGGTCGATACCGTTGTTTTTTGACTTAGACATTTTGATCATGCCTGAGTGTGTTACATCGCGACCTTCAGTGTCTTTAGCAGAAGTAATGCGGCCTTTGCCATCACGTTCAACGGCAACATCTGTTGGTGCAACCCACTCTTTACCGCCTTTGTCGTTCTCGAAGTAGAACGCATCCGCCAGTACCATGCCTTGACACAGTAGTTGCTTGAACGGCTCGTCAGAAGTTACGTAACCCGCATCACGTAGCAGTTTGTGGAAGAAGCGCGAGTACAACAGGTGCATACAAGCGTGCTCGATACCACCGATGTACTGATCGACTGGTAGCCAGTAGTTGGCTTTTTCCGGATCCAGGATGTCGTCAGCTTGTGGTGAACAGTAACGCGCATAGTACCAAGAAGATTCCATGAAGGTATCGAAGGTATCAGTTTCACGCAGAGCCGGTTCGCCGTTAAATGTGGTCTTCGCCCACTCTTTGTCAGCTTTGATTGGGCTGGTTACGCCGTCCATTACCACGTCTTCTGGAAGGATTACTGGTAGTTGGTCAGCTGGTACCGGGTGAACTTCACCGTCTTCAGTGGTTACCATTGGGATTGGAGCACCCCAGTAACGTTGACGGGATACACCCCAGTCACGTAGACGGAAGTTAACGGTCTTCGTGCCTTTGCCTTCTGCTTCCAGCTTCGCTGCGATTGCATCGAATGCTGCCTGGAATTCCAGGCCGTCGAATTCACCTGAATCGAACAGGACACCTTTCTCTGTGTATGCCGCTTCAGAGATGTCCAGCTCGCTGCCATCAACTGGCTTGATTACAGGCACGATGTCCAGGCCGTACTTCGTTGCGAATTCGAAGTCACGTTGGTCGTGTGCAGGTACTGCCATTACCGCGCCGGTACCATAGTCCATCAGTACGAAGTTCGCGACAAAAACAGGAACTTCACGGCCGTTCAATGGGTGAATCGCAGTAAGGCCAGTCGCCATACCTTTCTTCTCCATTGTCGCCAATTCAGCTTCTGCTACTTTGGTGTTCTTACACTCTTCGATGAACGCCGCAAGCTCAGGGTTGCCCTCTGCTGCGATAGTCGCCAGAGGGTGACCGGCTGCGATACCCACGTAAGTCACACCCATTAGCGTGTCTGGACGCGTGGTGTAAACTTCCAGGTCTTGCTGGCCTTTCACTGCAAACTTCAGTTCAACGCCTTCAGAGCGGCCGATCCAGTTGCGCTGCATGGTTTTCACCATTTCTGGCCAGCCTTCCAGCTTGTCCAGATCGTCAAGTAGCTCTTGAGCGTATTCGGTGATTTTGATGAACCACTGAGGAATTTCTTTTTGCTCTACAGGCGTGTCACAACGCCAGCAGCAGCCATCTTCAACCTGCTCGTTAGCAAGAACAGTTTGGTCGTTAGGACACCAGTTAACAGAAGAGGTCTTCTTGTAAACCAGGCCTTTTTCGTACAGCTTAGTGAAGAACTCTTGTTCCCAACGGTAGTACTCAGGGGTACAGGTTGCGAATTCACGGTTCCAGTCGTAACCAAAGCCAAGCAGCTTCAGCTGGTTTTTCATGTATTCGATGTTTTCGTAAGTCCAGGGTGCAGGCGCGGTGTTGTTCTTCACCGCTGCGTTTTCTGCAGGTAGGCCAAACGCATCCCAACCGATTGGTTGCATTACGTTTTTGCCTTGTAGGCGTTGGAAACGAGATACTACGTCACCGATGGTGTAGTTACGCACGTGACCCATGTGCAGTCGACCACTTGGGTATGGGAACATAGATAGACAGTAGAATTTTTCTTTATTTGGGTCTTCACTTACAACAAAGGTCTTGTTGTCATCCCAGTGCTTTTGAACTTTTTGTTCAAGGTCTTGTGGATTGTATTGTTCTTGCATCGATGGTATCCGGTTATCTTGGAATTTGTGAGTTCGGTTAGAACAGACTTAAATAGATCGTCATAGAATACCTAAAGCGAGGGATCACAACAATAGCCAATCTGTACCCATGCGGTCGGAAGTGACGCTGGTAGTAGCAAGATGGAGGTCAGTTATGCTTAAACGTAAAGAAGGTTATGAGGAAATGCTTGAGGATGTGATTGAAACCCTCAAGCACAGCCCGGATGAAGTGAATAAAGTTCTCGAAACGTCAGGTAAAGTTGTTTCTGCCGCCAACGACATGACTAAAGATGAACTGGCGTTGATCCGAGCGTATGTCGAGTCAGACTTGAAAGAGTTCTCAGAGAATTATGAAGAGAGCAAAAGCGGCCCGTTTTATCTGACGATTGCCGATTCCATTTGGCAAGGTTTACTCGAAATCACTGACCGTACCAAAGTGGAGTGGGTTGAACTGTTTGATGATCTCGAGCATCAGGGGTTGTACGAAGCGGGAGAGGTCATTGGCTTGGGAACCTTGGTGTGTGATGAGTGTGGTCATAAGACGACCTATAATCACCCCACGCTGATCATTCCGTGCATTAAATGCGGCCATACCGGTTTTAGCCGTCAGTCGCTCAAGCCATAAATTGACACAAGAAGAGGCCCATATGGCCTCTTTTTTGTTTGATTAATTGCTCTTTCTTGGTAACCACCAGGCAAGGATTAAGCTCAGCGCTACCCAGAGGTAGAGTGGCCAGGATCCCCAGCGATGGTATGGCGTCTGGCCGTCGGTCGGAGTCAGTTCACTACGTAATATGGCCGTCTCAAACTGCGGTATCGCTTCGATGACCTGGCCTTTATGATCCGTAACCGCGGTCAGGCCATTGTTGGTTGAGCGGATCAGTGGTTTGCCAAGTTCTAGCGCGCGCATACGCGCAATTTCCATATGCTGTAGTGGGCCAATAGAGCGGCCAAACCAGGCGTCATTCGACAAGGTCAGAATGAAGTCCGTCGCTGAGTTAACGTTCTGCCGCACTTGCTCATTAAAAATGATTTCGTAACACAGTGCCGGTGCCATTTGCATGCCGTTGGCTTCAATATTGGGCTGAATATAGTCGCCTCGGCTGAACGATGACATCGGCAAATTAAAGAACGGCGCAAGCGGGCGTAAAAACGTCTCAAACGGCACAAATTCACCAAACGGCAGTAAATGGTGCTTATGGTAACGCGCGCTCAGATCAAAGCTGTAGTCACCGTAGGAGGTGGCACCCAGCGACAGAATACTGTTGTAGTACTGGCGATCCTCTGTCTGGTTAACCACACCGGTGATGATCGCACTGTGATTCATTTTTGCCGCGCTGTCGAGATTGCTGAGGAAAGAGGGGACTTCAATCTCAAAGGCCGGAATGGCCGCTTCTGGCCAGACAATGATGTCCGCATCCCAGTTTTCACGGGTTAAGTCGGTGTACTTCATAATCGTCGGCCAGCGCTGGCTGGGGAGCCATTTGAGGTTCTGGTCGACGTTACCCTGGATCAGTGCCACGCTGGTGGTGTCTTGCTGGCGTGGCGTGACCCAGTCATACTGGCGGATGCCAAAGCCGGCACTAAGTATGATTGCCGGGATAACCAGCATCATCCATTGTTTGTGAGTCCAGGCGTAGGCCAGAGCGCCGGCACAGATTAGAATGAACAGCGTCAGAAGCTCCACGCCACCAATAGGCGCAAAGCTTGCCAGAGGTGCATCGATCTGGCTGTAACCCAGCCACAGCCAGGGGAAACCTGTCATCACCCAACCACGCAGCCAATCCGTTGCCAGCCATAAAGCGGGGGCAGCAAGCAGTGCGCTGGTGAGGGTAAAGTGAGGGAAAAACTTATTGGTTAACCAGGCAAATAAGCCGGAGTAAACCGCAAGGTAGGCGATTAATAGCCCCATGAGAAACAGGTTGGCAGCCAGTGGCATTCCGCCGAAATTGGCGATGCTGACGTAGACCCAGCTTACTCCGGTGGCAAACTGACCGAGTCCCCAGGCATAACCAATCCAAAGCGCACGCTTAGGAGATTGATTGGTCAAAAGAATCAACAGAACAGCAGGGCTGAGTATCGCGATAGGCCATAGCTGATAAGGGGCAAAAGCCAGGGTAGTCGAGGCGCCAACAAAAGCGGCCACTAAGGGCCGCTTAAGGCGATGAAAAAAAGGATTCATCATGTTTTTATTCTGATATGCCCAATGGTCGGGCGTGTTACTCTTGAGCAGCCTCAAGCAGAGATTCTTCGTCCGGAATCGTTACTTGCAGCTGAATGACACGACGGTTGTCTGCAGCAGTGACTTTGAAATTGTAGTTTTCAATTTCAACCATTTCTCCGCGTGAAGGTAAGTGACCAAATGCAGTCATCACCATACCACCCACGGTATCGACTTCTTCATCACTGAAGTTGGTGCCGAATGTCTCATTAAACTCTTCGATGGTTGTCAGAGCACGGACAGCAAACGTATGTTTGCTTAGTTTACGAATATCGGTTTCGTCATCGTCATCAAACTCATCTTCGATTTCCCCGACAATTTCTTCGAGAATATCTTCAATGGTTACCAGACCAGACACACCACCAAATTCATCCACTACAATCGCCATATGATAACGTTCTTCGCGGAATTCTTTCAGCAGGCGGTCGACCCGTTTACTTTCCGGTACCACCACCGCTGGCCGAATCACGGCTTCAATATCAAATGGATTGCTGTCTGAACCTAAGTATTTAAGTAAGTCCTTCGCCAGCAGAATACCTTCCACATGGTCTTTATCCTCGCTGATCACCGGATAGCGGGAGTGCTGAGCATCAGTAATTAATGCAACCAGTGCATCCAGATCATGAGTGCGTTCAGCGGTAACCATTTGCGAGCGTGGGATCATGATGTCACGCACACGCATTTCGGAGATTTCCATGACCCCTTCGAGCATGTCGCGGGTGTCGTGGTCAATCAGGTCGTTTACTTCCGAGTCGCGGATCACATCCACAAGCTCCTGACGATCTTTCGGTTCGCCCTGGAAGAGTTGACCTAAGCGTTCAAAGAAGGACTTTCTACTCGGACCTTCCGCCTTTTCTTTTTTACTTTCGTGCGATGAGGGAGGATTATCTTCGTTCATTGTTTCTCTAACAAGCAACGCTATCAGAAGTGTGATAGCTCACATTGAAAAATCCAATACGCCCGATAGGGCGTGTTTCGTTTTTCACGGAGGCGTAACCGTTGGTTACTCCTTTTCTGCCTGGTATGGGTCAGCAAAACCCATTCCCTGCATGATTTCTGTCTCGAGGGATTCCATCTCTTCGGCTTCATCGTCCTCGATATGGTCATAACCTAGCAGATGCAGGCTGCCATGTACAACCATATGCGCCCAGTGTGCTGTCAGCGGCTTGTTTTGTTCTACCGCCTCTTTTTCAACAACTTGACGGCATATGATCAAGTCACCCAGCAGATCCATTTCAATGCCTGGCGGTGCTTCGAACGGGAAAGACAGCACATTGGTTGGTTTGTCTTTGCCGCGGTATTCGTGATTAAGCTGGTGGCTCTCCTGCTCATCCACGATACGAATGGTCACTTCCGCCTGAGGCTGAAAGGGGATAATTGCGCTGTTCAACCACTGTTGAAAATCCTGCTCGGACGGCAATCCCTGTTCACTTTCGACTGCCAGTTGCAGATCTAGTTCAATGGTCATGGTTATTCCTTTTTCTCGGCGGCTTGGGCGCTGAGTTCAGCTTTGGCGGCTTCCAGCAATTTTGCATCACGTTCTTCGCGGCGGCGTTTTTCGAACTCTTTGCGTTCTTTCTGATCCTGTGCTTCCCATTTCTCGTAGGCGTTGACGATGCGAGCTACGACCGGGTGGCGCACCACGTCGTCGGCCTGAAAGAAGTTAAAACTGATGTCGTCGACTTCATTCAGTACTTCAATCGCATGGCGCAGGCCTGATTTGGCTCCGCGGGGTAAGTCAATCTGGGTCACGTCACCGGTAATGACTGCGCGTGAGTTAAAGCCGATACGGGTTAAAAACATTTTCATCTGTTCGACGGTGGTGTTTTGACTCTCATCGAGAATGATGAACGCGTCATTGAGGGTCCGGCCGCGCATGTAGGCCAGTGGCGCGACTTCAATTACATTGCGCTCAATCAGCTTCTCTACGCGTTCGAAGCCAAGCATTTCAAACAGCGCATCGTAAAGTGGGCGCAGGTAAGGGTCGACTTTCTGGCTTAAATCGCCCGGCAAAAAGCCCAGCTTTTCACCTGCTTCGACGGCAGGCCGGGTGAGCAAAATACGACGGATTTCCTGGCGTTCGAGTGCATCAACCGCCGCTGCTACTGCCAGGTAAGTCTTACCGGTACCCGCCGGGCCGATGCCGAAACTGATGTCGTGAGTCGCCATATTCATCAGGTATTGAGCCTGATTGGGGGTGCGCGGTTTAATCACACCTTTCTTGGTTTTGACAAATACTTCTTTGCCGTGCTCGATACTGGATTCGGTATTCTGCTCCAGCACGCCGGACTCTTTGATCGTCAGGTGGATCTGTTCCGGTTCAATGTCGGGCGTCTGCCCGCGCACCGGAGCGGTGTCGACATACAGGGTTTTGATGATATCAAGCGCAGCCGCGGCAGTATGAGGTTTACCGACGACGGTAAAGAAGTTACTCCGGTGGTTGATTTCGACGCCGAGGCGGCGTTCTAAGTGCTTGATGTTATCGTCGAAAGGGCCGCACAGGCTAGCTAGTCGGCGGTTGTCGGAAGGTTCTAGATTGATTTCTAGGGTTACAATTTTATTGCTCAATGTTGCCTCTCATTATCTGCCATTTTGCAGAAGCCCGATTTAGACCGGGCTTCTAATGGCTTTATACGAGCTTAAGGCGTAAAGGTAGCTACACCCAGCTCGTCTTCGCGGCGTGTTTTGGCCATCATTTGGGTTGGCGAAATCACACTACGAAGGTCCATGTCTTTTTCTGTACGTACCAGTTCACCGCGCAGTGAGTTGGCAAATACGTCCACAATCTTCACGTCAACAAACTGACCGATCAGATCAGCTGATCCTTCAAAGTTTACTACACGGTTATTCTCGGTACGAGCGCGTAGTTCCATCAAGTTCTTCTTCGATGGTCCTTCAACCAGAACGCGCTGTTCAGTGTCCAGCATCTGACGTGAGTAGCGCATTGCCTGCGAGTTTACCACTTGTTGCAACTCGTACAGGCGCTCTTTCTTGGTTTGTTCTGGCAGATCACACGGGTAATCTGCAGCCGGCGTTCCCGGACGTGGCGAGAAGATAAAGCTGAAGCTCATGTCAAAGTCTACGTCTTTGATCAGCTTCATGGTGTCCTGGAAATCTTTGTCTGTTTCACCTGGGAAAGCAACAATAAAGTCAGAACTGATCTGGATATCAGGACGGGCTTTACGCAGCTTACGGATGATCGACTTGTACTCGATTGCCGTGTGCGGTCGTTTCATCATGGTCAGGATGCGGTCACTACCACTTTGTACCGGCAGGTGCAGGAAGCTCACCAGCTCAGGCGTATCTTCGTAAACGGCGATGATGTCGTCAGTAAACTCCAGCGGGTGGCTGGTGGTAAAGCGGATACGGTCGATACCGTCGATAGAGGCAACCAGGCGCAGTAGTTCAGCAAATGAACAGATCTCACCATCGTGCATCGGGCCGCGGTATGCATTTACATTCTGACCCAGTAGGTTAACTTCACGAACCCCTTGTTCTGCCAGCTGGGCGATTTCGAACAGTACGTCATCCATTGGGCGGCTGACTTCTTCACCACGTGTGTATGGTACCACGCAGTAAGTACAGTACTTAGAACAGCCTTCCATGATAGAAACGAACGCGGTTGCACCTTCTGCACGCGGTTCTGGCAGGCGGTCGAATTTCTCGATCTCAGGGAATGAAATATCCATCACCGGCGCTTCATCCGATTGAGATTGTTTGATCATCTCTGGCAGACGGTGAAGTGTCTGAGGACCAAAAATTACGTCAACGAATGGTGCACGTTCACGGATGTGATCGCCTTCTTGTGTTGCTACACAACCACCCACACCGATAACCACGCCAGGCTTTTTGTCTTTTAAGGTTTTCCAACGGCCAAGCTGGTGGAAAACTTTTTCTTGCGCTTTTTCACGGATCGAACAGGTGTTAAGTAGAAGTACGTCTGCTTCCTCTGGTTCTTCAGTCAGCTCGTAGCCGTTAGCAGCATTAAGCAGGTCGGCCATTTTTGATGAATCGTATTCGTTCATCTGGCAGCCCCAGGTTTTAATTAGCAGTTTCTTACTCATCTCACTTTCGCTCGTTCAGTTGTACTTAAATCGGAGAGCTGTTGCTCAAATTATAGCCGCCATTACGGCGGCAAGCGGCGTATTGTACTGCTTTAAAAAGCACCTGACCAGTGATCTGGCAAATTCTCTGCAAACCCCGATGGAATCTGGATTTTTGCCCTATAGAGAGCAAGGTTTTGGCTATCTCTAAAATCCCTTACATCAATATGTTCAGAGTTTAGTGCTGCCACTGGGATCTTTATGTCAGGAAAAACAAAGAGGTGGCTGGTTTGTATACTTTGGTTAAGTCAATGGCCAGACTATGAAAGTAGAAGTTTCCTGCGGGTGAGTGGCTTTGATTCGTCGCCATTAGTAGCGGTGCCGGATTTCGAGTGCCTAAACCAGCAAATCACCAACGCGTTTACCAATCGAGTAAGTTCCATCGCGGTACATAGCACTTAGGATAAACAATGTTGTAAAAGTGGGCGTGGAACGTACAATTAAAAATCGCAATTAATCAACACGATGAAGAGCAAGAAATGAACAAGTATGACATTGCCGTGATCGGTGGCGGTATGGTGGGTGCAGCGGTTGCTGTCGGATTTGCCAGGCAAGGCAGAAGCGTTGCGGTGGTTGAAGGTGCCGAGCCAAAGGCATTTGCCCCCTCGCAAGCCATGGATATTCGTGTATCTGCAATATCACACCAGTCGGTGAAGCTACTTGATTCATTGGGCGCATGGTCCGCAATTGAAGCCATGCGTGTCTGTCCCTACCGCCGTTTGGAAACCTGGGAGCATCCGGAGTGCCGGACGCGTTTTCACGCTGATGATGTATCGCTGGAGCAATTAGGCTATATCGTAGAGAATCGTTTAATTCAGCTGGGCCTGTGGCAGCTCTTTGAGCAGTACGACAACGTAAGCGTGAAGTGTCCGCAACGGCTAAAAAGCATCGACTTTGGTGAGGTAAATCAAGTCACACTGGAAAGTGGTGAACAGTTTGAGGCCCAGTGGGTCATTGGTGCGGATGGGGCAAATTCCCGAGTGCGTCAGTTAGCCGGGATCGGCGTGACGGCCTGGGATTATCGTCAACACTGTATGCTGATAAATGTCGAAACGGAAAAACCGCAGCAGGACATCACCTGGCAACAGTTTACCCCAACAGGCCCCCGTTCCTTTTTGCCTCTTTGCGGCCATCAGGCCTCACTGGTGTGGTATGACGCGCCAAAACGCATCCGGCAGCTGTGTGCGATGACCAGGCAGCAGTTAAAACAAGAAATTTTGCGTGCCTTTCCGGCTGAACTGGGCGATATCGAGGTGCTTCAGTTTGGTTCGTTTCCTCTTACTCGTCGTCACGCACAAGCATACTCTGCGCGGCACTGTGTCTTGGTTGGCGATTCGGCACACACCATTAACCCTTTAGCCGGGCAGGGGGTTAATCTTGGTTTTAAAGATGTCGATGTACTGCTTGCGGTAACACAAGGCCAAGATCAGCTCAGCGAAAAACTCTTGACTAAGTATGAGCGTTTGCGTCGCCCGGATAACTTACTGATGCAAACCGGGATGGATTTGTTCTACAAAGGTTTCAGTAATGATTTGGCACCGGTGAAATTTGCCCGTAATGCAGCATTAAAATTGGCCGAGCATTCGGGGCCAATCAAAGCCCGGGTATTGAAATATGCTTTAGGTATGTAGATGATACCAATCTACATAAGTATCTGCTCATTCTTGCTGGTTAAAAGCGCTGATAACTATGTTGTCGATTGGGTAATTAGATTAACTAGTTAACCGAAATCTACGCCTTGTTCTAAGCGATTTTTCCTGCGCAATGATCTGAACACTTACTTATCCGGGTTGCTATGTGCAAATAGAGCAGGCAGAAAAAAAGCGAGCACCAGGCTCGCTTTTTTAATTTCAGCCGATCATTGACCCGCTGAGTCCAGAACAAAGAAAAAACCCAGCCAAAAAGCTGGGTTTCCTTAAGATGGTGCGGAAGGAGAGACTTGAACTCTCACACCTTGCGGCGCCAGAACCTAAATCTGGTGCGTCTACCAATTCCGCCACTTCCGCATTGCTTGTTTAATCTCTAGCAAAGAGTGTAGTTACATTGAACATTGGTGGTTCAATATAACGTTGTATATGGCAGGGCTACCTGGATTCGAACCAGGGAATGGCGGCATCAAAAGCCGCTGCCTTACCGCTTGGCGATAGCCCTACAGGCGACAACGTAATGTTATCTAAATATGGTGCGGAAGGAGAGACTTGAACTCTCACACCTTGCGGCGCCAGAACCTAAATCTGGTGCGTCTACCAATTCCGCCACTTCCGCATCTATTCCTAACTACTCTCTTAAGAGTGTTTAGGAATGGTGGCTACGACGGGATTCGAACCTGTGACCCCATCATTATGAGTGATGTGCTCTAACCAGCTGAGCTACGTAGCCATACAAATTGTTTTGATCAAGTATGGTGCGGAAGGAGAGACTTGAACTCTCACACCTTGCGGCGCCAGAACCTAAATCTGGTGCGTCTACCAATTCCGCCACTTCCGCAACTTGATCTGTCATTACCAAGGTAATTGGTAAAACCTCAATAACTAACCCTATATTTCAAGGGAAATAATGGCAGGGCTACCTGGATTCGAACCAGGGAATGGCGGCATCAAAAGCCGCTGCCTTACCGCTTGGCGATAGCCCTACAGGCGACAACGTAATGTTATCTAAATATGGTGCGGAAGGAGAGACTTGAACTCTCACACCTTGCGGCGCCAGAACCTAAATCTGGTGCGTCTACCAATTCCGCCACTTCCGCATAATTTCTGTCTAATTTGGTGCGGAGGGAGGGACTTGAACCCTCACGTCCTAACGGACACTAGCACCTGAAGCTAGCGCGTCTACCAATTCCGCCACCACCGCGCAATCAGACAGTAAATATGGTGGCTACGACGGGATTCGAACCTGTGACCCCATCATTATGAGTGATGTGCTCTAACCAGCTGAGCTACGTAGCCATACAAATTGTTTTGATCAAGTATGGTGCGGAAGGAGAGACTTGAACTCTCACACCTTGCGGCGCCAGAACCTAAATCTGGTGCGTCTACCAATTCCGCCACTTCCGCAACTTGATCTGTCATTATCAAGGTAATTGGTAAAACCTCAATAACTAACCCTATATTTCAAGGGAAATAATGGCAGGGCTACCTGGATTCGAACCAGGGAATGGCGGCATCAAAAGCCGCTGCCTTACCGCTTGGCGATAGCCCTACAGGCGACAACGTAATGTTATCTAAATATGGTGCGGAAGGAGAGAC
>NZ_JARHUF010000016.1:52048-103089 GCF_029223195.1 Vibrio sp. CAU 1672
GCCCTACAGGCGACAACGTAATGTTATCTAAATATGGTGCGGAAGGAGAGACTTGAACTCTCACACCTTGCGGCGCCAGAACCTAAATCTGGTGCGTCTACCAATTCCGCCACTTCCGCATAAATTGTATGTAGATTGTATCAAGATGGTGCGGAAGGAGAGACTTGAACTCTCACACCTTGCGGCGCCAGAACCTAAATCTGGTGCGTCTACCAATTCCGCCACTTCCGCATCTTGAATCTACTAACCATTAGTCAATTGGTAAAAACTAACGGTTTAATTATGGTGGCTACGACGGGATTCGAACCTGTGACCCCATCATTATGAGTGATGTGCTCTAACCAGCTGAGCTACGTAGCCATCTTTTGGAGCGAGACAATATAAACCTTCACGCTCTTAGTGACAACCCTTTTATAAAGAAATGACACTATAAATAAATGGCAGGTCTACCTGGATTCGAACCAGGGAATGGCGGCATCAAAAGCCGCTGCCTTACCGCTTGGCGATAGACCTGCAGGCGATAACCCGAAAGTTACCTTAAACATGGTGCGGAAGGAGAGACTTGAACTCTCACACCTTGCGGCGCCAGAACCTAAATCTGGTGCGTCTACCAATTCCGCCACTTCCGCATCTATTCCTAACTACTCTCTTGAGAGTGTTTAGGAATGGTGGCTACGACGGGATTCGAACCTGTGACCCCATCATTATGAGTGATGTGCTCTAACCAGCTGAGCTACGTAGCCAAAACCATGTTTTATTGCTCTCAACTCTTTGTTGTCTTGTCGTTGGGAACGGCGCGCATTATGCGAAGTTGAGTGAGATCCGTCAACAGTTTTTTTTAATAAATCCCGGAAAAAACATCGTTCGCTTTCTTTTTAAGCAAAGAGGCGCGTTTATGATCTAAAACTGGAAATAAATTGGCTTGTGCTACCGAACTTAATTTCCTGTTTGTTATGCAAGGTATAAAAAAAGCCAGCACACAGGCTGGCTTTTTATGGAAATGAAGTGTCTAAAATTCATTCACTTAATTAGACATTGAAGCGGAAGTGTACCACGTCACCATCTTTTACGATGTACTCTTTACCTTCCAGACGCCATTTACCTGCTTCTTTGGCGCCACTTTCACCCTTGTATTGGATGAAGTCATCGTAACCCACGACTTCTGCACGGATGAAACCTTTTTCAAAATCAGTGTGGATCTTACCTGCAGCGTTTGGTGCGGTAGCACCGACAGGGATCGTCCAGGCACGCACTTCTTTAACGCCAGCGGTGAAGTAAGTGTGCAGGTTGAGCAGCTCGTAACCGGCACGGATCACACGGTTCAGGCCCGGTTCTTCAATCCCCAGGTCTGCCAGGAATTCTTCGCGCTCGTCATCTTCCAGTTCAGCCATTTCTGATTCGATAGCCGCACATACCGGCACCACGACGTTGTTTTCTTTCGCTGCGTACTCACGTACCGCGTCCAGATAAGCGTTGTCTTCAAAGCCATCTTCGTTGACGTTAGCGATGTACATGGTTGGTTTCAGCGTCAGGAAGTTGAGGTAACCGATGGCTGCCAGCTCTTCTTTAGACAGTTCAACACTGCGCGCCATGCCACCTTCGGTTAATACCGGCAGTAGTTTCTCCAGTACGACCAGCTCAAACTTGGCGTCTTTGTCGCCGCCCTTGGCTTTCTTGGCGTTACGCTGGATCGCGCGCTCACAAGAGTCCAGGTCAGCCATGGCCAGCTCAAGGTTGATCACTTCAATATCTTCGATCGGCGAAACTTTACCAGCAACGTGCACGATGTTGTCGTTTTCAAAACAACGTACCACGTGGCCGATCGCGTCGGTTTCGCGGATGTTAGCCAGGAACTTGTTGCCCAGGCCTTCACCACGAGAAGCACCTGCAACCAGACCTGCAATGTCAACGAATTCCATGGTGGTAGGTAGAACTCTCTGTGGGTTAACAATCTCCGCCAGTGCGTCCAGGCGTAGATCTGGCACAGGAACCACACCAGTGTTTGGTTCAATAGTACAGAACGGGAAGTTGGCTGCTTCGATACCCGCTTTAGTTAGTGCGTTGAACAGAGTTGATTTACCAACGTTAGGTAGACCAACGATGCCACATTTAAAACCCATGATAGTAACCTTATTCAGCTTTGAACGTGTGTAGACGATTTTGTGCTTTGGATAAACCATCCTTAATCAGGATGTCCAGACAACGGACCGATTCATCGGCGGCGGCGTCCAGGAGTTCCTGCTCCTTTGCCGGAGCTTTACCGAGTACAAAACCGGCTACTTTATCTTTGTGTCCCGGATGGCCGATGCCGATACGAAGACGATAAAAATCTTTGTTATTGCCCAATTTGCTAATCGTGTCACGCAGACCATTATGGCCACCGTGCCCACCACCTTTCTTAAACTTAGCGACACCTGGCGGTAAGTCTAGCTCGTCGTGAGCGACCATGATCTCTTCCGGTTTGATTTGATAAAACTTGGCTAACGCCGCGATAGATTTACCGGAAAGGTTCATAAAAGTAGTCGGGATTAGCAAACGGAGATCCTGCCCGTTAACCATAATGCGCCCGGTCAGGCCGAAGAACTTTTGTTCATTCTTTAACGTAACATTGTGAACGCGTGCTAGTTCTTCTACCACCCAAGCACCCGCATTGTGGCGAGTTTTGGCGTATTCCGGCCCAGGATTGGCAAGACCAACAAGAAGTTTGATTGGTTGACTCAAGGTAAGGATCTCTCTGGAATCTCAAAAAAGCGCAGTATGATAGCACAGAAAACTCGCACTGGGCGAGGTTGTCTCACTTTGCGCAGTGACTTTTGAAATAAAAAAACACCCCGGGCAGGGGTGTTTTTCTCTATTAATGGCGCAAAGGTTCTTATTGATTGAACATTGCTGAGATAGATTCTTCGTTGCTGATGCGACGAATGGCTTCTGCCAGCATACGAGACAGGCTGAGTGTAGTTACTTTGCCGGTAGCTGCCATCTCTTTTGAGAGGGAGATAGAGTCAGTAACAATCACTTGGTCAAGAACCGAGCTCTTAATGTTTTGTGCTGCGTTGCCAGAGAAGACAGCATGTGTTGCGTAAGCGAATACACGCTTAGCGCCACGCTCTTTCAGCGCTTCAGCCGCTTTACATAGTGTACCGCCGGTATCGATCATGTCGTCGACAATCACACAGTCACGGCCTTCTACGTCACCAATCAGGTTCATGACTTCAGAAACGTTGGCGCGCGGACGGCGCTTGTCTACGATGGCGATATCAATGTCACCCAGCGCTTTTGCCGTTGCACGAGCACGGACAACACCACCCAGATCAGGTGATACTACGACAGGGTTGTCCAGGCCACGAGCTTGCATGTCTTCAAGCAGTACCGGCGTACCGAAGATGTTGTCTACCGGCACATCGAAGAAACCTTGGATTTGCTCTGCGTGCAGGTCAATAGTCAGAACGCGGTCAACACCAACGTTAGAAAGGAAATCAGCGACAACTTTTGCCGTGATTGGCACACGGGCAGAACGTACACGACGGTCTTGGCGAGCATAACCGAAGTATGGGATAACAGCGGTGATACGGCCTGCTGAAGCACGGCGCATTGCATCAATCATAACAACCAGTTCCATCAGGTTGTCGTTAGTCGGTGCACAAGTAGATTGAATGATGAATACATCGCTACCACGAACATTTTCATTGATTTGTACTGCAACTTCGCCGTCGGAAAAGCGAGAAACAGATGCATCACCAAGAGAAATGTATAAACGATCAGCAATACGTTGGGCTAGTTCAGGTGTAGCGTTACCAGCAAATAGCTTCATATCAGGCACGGTGGAAACCTCAGGGTTGCGTCCAGTTTTAAATAGGTCGGTGTGGGGCTGATTGGTATTCAGCCAATGTCTCTTTCAGTGGCGAAATATTGCGCCCTTGAGCGACAAATGCCGAGACATTATCAGAGAGTTGTGCAAGGATAGATTCCGCTGCGGATTTGCTCGAAAATTCGGCAAAAATGCAAGATCCTGTCCCCGTCAATCTTGACGGCGCGTATTGTAGCAGCCAAGAAAGTTGCTTATCAACCTCTGGGTAGAGCATTCGAACAATTTTTTCGCAATCGTTTACGCTTGGCGTGTGCAAAAGCGTGGTCAAATCGCGTTTAGGTGTATTTCTGGTCAGATCCGGATGGCCAAAAATGTCAGCCGTGGCGATAGACACGTCCGGGCGCACCACTAAGTACCATTTCTCTGCGGGTTCTGCCGGGGTGAGCTTTTCTCCGACGCCTTCGGCAAAAGCGGCGAATCCGCGTACAAATACCGGCACATCGGCACCGAGTGCTAAGCCAATCTCGGCCAGTTCATCATCGCTCAGGTTCAGCGACCAAAGATAGTTCAGAGCAACTAAGGTGGTTGCCGCATTGGAAGAACCGCCGCCGATACCGCCCCCCATTGGCAGTACTTTGCGCAGGTTGATATCTGCGCCAAAGGAACAGTTGGCGTACTGCTGCAAGGCCGTCGCTGCTTTCCAAATCAGGTTATCACGCAATGGCACTCCGGCAATGTCTGGGGTAATTGTGATGTTACCGCTGCGATTGGCCCGGATGGTGAGTTCATCGCCATGATCAAGAAACTGGAATAAGGTTTGTAACTCATGGTAGCCGTTTGCCGTGCGGCCATTAATATAAAGAAAGAGGTTTAACTTCGCAGGTGATGGCCAGCGGGTTGACGTTTCAATCATTGTGTGAGGTTCCATTTGGTGATCACCAGGTTGATTTTGATCTCAGAGCTCGTCAGCTGCAGCTTGTTGGGTAAGGGCAGGTGTTGTTGTTGCCAGTCGATGTCACTGTAGCGTTGATAGGCAATTTTCCAGTCGTGATTGCCGATTTGTTTGTCCAGCTGCAGCAGTGTGTTGCTCGCAGAAAGCTGGAAGCCGTCGGCATCAGTGGGTAAACCCAGCAGCCAGTCTGGCATGTGATCGACTGGCATCATCAAGCCGCTGAGGCGGTAGATTAGCTGGTTGGTATCGGTCGCCGATAACACTTGATCATCGTAGGTTTCGACCGTCGACCCTTGTGGGGTAATGGTCAGTTTGAGTGCGGTCTGACCTAAAAAGGTGGTCAGGCGCAGCTGACTGAACGTCGGTGAGTGTTTCCAGAAAAAGTTCAGGTTCTGCCGCTGCTCAGGGCTGATATAGCCTAATTTTCCGGAAGCTTGAAAGGAGTCGATGGCTTCGAGTTTGTGCTGGTGTGCCTGCCACTCGACGCTGGTCATGCTCTCAGGCATGGAGCTACAGCCGACTAACACCATACTCGACAGTAAAAAGACAAAAAGGGATCGTAACGTCATGGTTGATGGTTTATTAATCACGTTTATCAGTAAACGCTCACAACTATAGCATTGAACCGGCCGGGTTAGGAAAACAAATCCGGCTTACCCTTTCAATAACCGCGTGGTTACAGTAAAATTCTGAACCTATTTTGTAACCGATCTCAGAGATACCACGTTAGATGTCCTTGCTAGCTATTGGAATCAATCACAATACAGCGTCTGTTGACTTGCGAGAGAAAGTGGCGTTCGGGCCGGATAAGCTCGATTTGGCACTGGCGCAATTGAGAGCACACGAAGCGGTCAACGGTAGTGTGATCATTTCGACCTGCAACCGTACCGAGCTGTACTGTAATGTTAAGCAAGGTTCGCGCAATGAACTGATCGATTGGTTATCTCAGTTTCACCAGGTTGGTAAAGATGAGTTGATGCCAAGCCTCTATGTTTATGAAGAGCAGGCGGCAATCAAGCATCTGATGCGTGTATCTTGTGGTTTGGACTCGCTGGTTCTGGGAGAGCCACAAATCTTAGGCCAGGTAAAGCAAGCCTATTCTGACTCACGAGACCATCATACTGTTGATGCCTCAATGGACAAGTTGTTCCAGAAGACGTTTTCCGTGGCTAAACGGGTACGCACCGAAACCGATATCGGTGGTAACGCGGTGTCTGTTGCTTATGCCGCGTGTACGCTGGCCAAACATATTTTCGAATCATTATCTGACTCGGTTGTTCTGCTGGTTGGTGCCGGCGAAACCATCGAACTGGTGGCCAAGCACCTGGCTTCAAATGGTTGCAATAAAATGATTGTCGCCAACCGGACTAAAGAGCGGGCGCTAGGCGTCGCGGAACAGTTTGGTGCCGAAGTGCTCAGCCTGAACGAAATTCCGCTGCAACTGCATCGTGCTGATATTGTGATCAGTTCCACTGCAAGCCCTTTGCCGATCATCGGTAAGGGGATGGTTGAAACGGCATTAAAGCAGCGCCGTCATCAGCCTATCCTGCTGGTTGATATTGCGGTTCCGCGAGATGTTGAAGCGCAAGTGGGGGATCTGAGTGATGCTTATTTATACACGGTTGATGATTTGCAATCTATCATTGACAGCAATATCGAACAGCGCAAGATAGAGGCCATCCAGGCTGAAGCGATTGTCAGTGAAGAAAGTGCTTCATTTATGATCTGGATGCGGTCTTTGCAGGCGGTGGACAGCATCCGTGATTACCGTAACTCGGCGAATGATATTCGCGAAGAATTACTCAGCAAAAGTCTTCAGTCTCTTGCCTCGGGCACTGAACCGGAAAAGGTGCTGCGCGAACTGAGCAATAAACTGACCAACAAACTGATTCACGCCCCCACTCGTGCGTTGCAAAGCGCTGCCGAGCAGGGCGAACCGGCAAAATTAACGGTCATCCGCCAAACACTTGGCCTGGATGATTTGTAACTCACGATTTTTTTATTAAGAAAACGACACTATGAAAGCCTCTATTCTGACTAAGCTAGAAACGCTAGTAGAACGCTACGAAGAAGTGCAACATCTTCTTGGTGATCCTGATGTAATTGGCGATCAGGACAAATTCCGTGCCCTGTCAAAAGAGTACTCTCAGCTAGAAGAAGTCACCAAGTGCTTCCAGGCTTACCAACAAGCACAAGAAGATCTTGTTGCCGCTGAAGAGATGGCAAAAGAAGACGATGCCGAGATGCGTGAAATGGCGCAGGAAGAGATCAAAGACGCCAAAGAAACTATTGAGCGCCTGACCGATGAGCTGCAGATCCTGCTATTGCCAAAAGATCCTAATGACGACCGTAACTGTTTCCTAGAGATCCGCGCAGGTGCTGGCGGTGATGAAGCGGGTATTTTTGCCGGCGATCTGTTCCGTATGTACAGCAAATACGCGGAGAAGAAAGGTTGGCGTATTGAAGTGATGTCGGCTAACGAATCCGAACATGGCGGTTATAAAGAAATGATCGCTAAAGTGAACGGCGATGGTGCGTACGGTGTCCTGAAGTTTGAATCGGGTGGCCACCGAGTGCAGCGTGTACCGGCGACGGAATCTCAGGGCCGTGTACATACTTCAGCCTGTACAGTAGCGGTAATGGCGGAAATCCCAGAAGCGGAAATCCCGGAAATCAAAGCGGCAGACCTGAAAATCGATACTTTCCGTGCATCAGGCGCGGGTGGTCAGCACGTTAACACCACGGATTCTGCAATCCGTATTACTCACTTACCGACCGGTACTGTGGTGGAGTGTCAGGACGAGCGTTCACAGCATAAGAACAAAGCCAAAGCGATGTCAGTACTGGCGGCGCGCATCATTCAGGCCGAAGAAGCCAAACGTGCAGCAGAAGTGTCTGATACGCGTCGTAACCTGTTAGGTTCTGGTGACCGCAGTGACCGTATTCGTACCTATAACTACCCACAAGGCCGTGTATCGGATCACCGTATTAACCTGACGGTTTACCGCCTGAATGAAGTGATGGAAGGTGATCTGCAGAGCCTGGTTGACCCAGTGCTCCAGGAACACCAGGCCGATCAGCTTGCGGCTCTGGCTGAGAATAACTAATTCAATGCGCCCGGTTCAATCGATTGAGCAAGTTCTCAAACGTGCGGCGATGACACTTGAGCAAGGCGGCAAAGAGTCGCCTTCTCTTGATGCCGCTGTGCTGCTTTGTTACGTGCTCGGTAAACCTCGTACCTACCTGTTAACCTGGCCAGAAAAAGAGTTGCTGCCCGAACAGCAGGCGCAATTTGACGCTTTGCTCCAGCGACGCCTGGCGGGTGAGCCGGTAGCTTATATTATTGGCGAGCGAGAATTTTGGTCTTTGCCGCTAAAAGTGGCGCCTTCGACGTTGATCCCAAGGCCGGACACTGAGCGTCTGGTCGAAGTTGCATTGGAAAAAACTTATCAGCAAAGCGGGCCGATACTTGATCTTGGTACCGGAACCGGGGCTATTGCGCTGGCACTGGCGTCTGAACTGCCAACCCGGCAGGTGATGGGGATTGACCTCAAACAAGAGGCGAAAGAGCTGGCGGAATACAACGCAGCACAGTTAAATATTAAAAATGTGACCTTTGCCCAGGGAAGCTGGTTTGAACCGGTTGTTCCGGGAACAAAGTTTGCTTTGATTGTTTCCAATCCACCGTATATCGATGAACGAGATCCACATTTGTCGCAAGGAGATGTCCGGTTTGAGCCCAAATCGGCGCTGGTTGCAGCAGACAAAGGCCTGGCAGACATCCGGCACATTGCTCAATCAGCTCGCCAGTATCTGGAAGACGGTGGCTGGTTAGCATTTGAACATGGCTATGATCAAGGTGATGCCGTTCGCGCTATTCTCACCCAGCTTGGTTACCAGCAGGTGGCAACGGAACAGGATTACGGCGGCAATGATCGCGTCACTTACGGTCGTTTTGAACCGCAACAGTAAAAAATAACAAGAGATAAGATATGTACGCAGCTCTGAAACATATTCACCTATTGACTATTGCCGTCAGCGCGGCGCTGCTTTCGATTCGTTTTGCGCTGCTGATGATGAACTCCCCCAAACGTAACCTGCGTTTTCTGAAAGTGGTGCCACATGTCGTGGATACGGCGTTGTTGTTGTCCGGAATTGGTTTGATTGTGGTTACCGGACAGATCCCGTTTACCGAGTCCGCCCCCTGGCTAACCAACAAAATCACCTGCGTGTTGGCTTATATCGCTTTGGGTTTCTTCGCCCTGAAACTGGCTAAAAATAAACTGCTGCAGTTCTTTGCTTTCTTTGGTGCATTGGGGTGGCTGGTTATGGCCGCAAACATCGCTTTCACTAAGAATCCATCCTTACTCGGGTAATTGAGCATGTTTGAGTTTTTTGATGAAGATTTTGACCACATGGAGCTGGTGGAAGGTGCACTGGAGCTGAATAAAGCGATCAATCCGGAAACCAACGTACATTGGGCCAAGCAGGAACTGCAACGCCTGTATCATGAAGCTGAGGCGGTTTTGGTACATGAAGTCGATGAAGAGCAACGTTTTGAGGTGTTCATTCGTTTGTTTTTCCATCAATGGGGATTCCAGGGTGATGAACAGGCTTACTTTTCCGCCGAGAACAGTTTCGTTGATAAAGTGTTGGAACGACGTAAGGGGATCCCGGTCAGTTTAGGGGCGATTCTGCTCTATCTTGGCCGAAAACTCGGCTTTCCCCTGATTGGCGTGACTTTTCCGACCCAGTTCTTAATTAAGGTCGATTGGCCGCACAAAACTTCTGAGTACTTAAACCCCTTCAACGGTGAGTTTGTCGGCGAAAAAATCTTGCAAGCCTGGTTGATTGGCCAGGAAGGGCCGCTGGCAACCTTGCAGGCTGAACACCTCAGCGAGGCAGATAATCCGACGGTGATCGGGCGTTGGCTGGCGCTGATCAAAAGTGCCATGTTACGTGAAGAGCGTTATACCCTGGCGTTACGCTGCACCACGCTGGCCCTGACTTTTGTGCCTGATGACCCGTATGAGATCCGTGACCGCGGTTTTATTTTTCAGCAGTTGGACTGCCATCAGGTTGCGGTTTCGGATTTTCAGTATTTTATTGACCAGTGTCCCGACGATCCGGCATCAGAGCTACTAAAATCACAAGTTAATGCGATGAGCGAAAAACACGTTACGCTTCATTAATTAGAACAATGCGCTGTAAAGCGTATTGAAGGCAGATAAAAGAGAATCAAAATGGAACAGAAAATCGTTAATGTCGGCGACATTCAGGTTGCTAACGACAAGCCATTCACCCTATTTGCAGGTATGAACGTTCTTGAGTCTCGTGATCTGGCAATGCAGATCTGTGAGCACTACGTAAAAGTGACTGATAAACTGGGTATTCCATACGTATTTAAGGCGTCGTTCGACAAAGCAAACCGCAGTTCTGTTCATTCCTACCGTGGCCCTGGCCTGGAAGAAGGGATGAAAATCTTCCAAGAGCTGAAAGATACGTTCGGCGTAAAGATCATCACTGACGTTCACACCGAGGCGCAGGCTCAACCAGTGGCAGATGTGGTTGATGTTATTCAGCTACCGGCATTTTTGGCACGTCAGACGGATCTGGTTGAAGCGATGGCGAAAACCGGCGCTGTGATTAACGTGAAAAAACCTCAGTTCATGAGCCCGGGACAAGTGGGCAACATCGTTGAGAAATTCGCTGAATGTGGTAACGAAAACATCATTTTGTGCGAGCGCGGTTCCTGCCATGGTTACGATAACCTGGTGGTAGATATGCTCGGCTTTGGAGTGATGAAGAAAGCATCGAAAGGCAGCCCGATCATCTTTGATGTGACGCACTCTCTGCAGATGCGTGACCCATCAGGTGCCGCTTCCGGTGGACGACGTGAACAGACGGTTGAACTGGCTAAAGCGGGTCTGGCAACCGGTATTGCCGGCCTGTTTATTGAAGCGCACCCGAACCCGGATAAAGCCATGTGTGATGGCCCGTCTGCACTGCCGCTGGACAAGCTAGAGCCGTTCCTGGCGCAAATGAAAGCATTGGATGATCTGATCAAGAGCTTCCAGGACATCGATATCAAATAGCCTGCCGCGAGTCGCGCTTATCCTGATATGCCTAATGGTCAACGTTTTCGTTGGCCATTTTTTATGCCTGTTGTGGTGTGATTTGTTTGCTGATGCTGTAGGTCAGTTGCGTGTGGATAAGTCAGGGCCCAGGTAAAAATAATTGATATGTCACAGGTTTTTGATTTTTGATTGGTGATCAATCTAACATAAATATGAAACCAATCTATAGGGTTGTAATTATTCATTTAAACTATGTCATGTTTTGCGCCAAAGTGGATGAAAAGCAGCATGCTGTTTACTTCCCCCGCGCAAGCAGTGGACCCTAAACAAGAAAAAGGTAAGACAATGAAGCAACGCCTGATTATCAAAACTGCGTTGAGTGCTGCGATTCTGGCCACGTTAGCTGGCTGTGCAACACAACCCGCACATCAATGGAATGAAGACACCACTTATAAACTGACCGTGTTGCATACCAACGATCACCATGGCCGTTTCTGGCAGAATAAATATGGTGAGTATGGCATGGCGGCGCGTAAGACCTTGATTGATGAACTGCGCGCAGAGATCAGGGCTGAAGGTGGTAGCGTGCTTTTATTGTCAGGCGGTGACATCAACACCGGCGTGCCTGAATCTGATCTGCAACAAGCTGAACCTGACTTCAAGGGGATGAGCAAAATCGGTTACGATGCGATGGCGTTAGGTAACCATGAATTTGATAATCCGCTCGATGTGCTGTTCCAGCAGCAAGAGTGGGCCAACTTCCCAATGCTGTCGGCGAATATCTATGATAAAAACAGCGGTGAGCGCCTGTTTCAGCCATACGCGATGTTCAACAAACAGGGCATCAAGATTGCGGTGATTGGCCTGACCACCGAAGATACCGCCAAGTTGGGTAACCCGGAGTATATTGGCCAGGTGGATTTCCGTGATCCAAAAGAGGAAGCGAAGAAACTGATTGCTGAGCTTAAGCAAACAGAAAATCCGGATCTTATTTTCGCGGTAACCCATATGGGACACTATGAAAACGGCAACCGTGGTGTTAACGCCCCCGGCGATGTGGCACTGGCCCGTTATCTGCCAGAGGGTGAGCTGGACATGATTGTCGGCGGGCATTCACAAGAGCCGGTGTGTATGGAAGGCCCGAATGTTATTAAGAAAAATTTCAAGCCAAGTGATGAATGTAAGCCGGATCAGCAAAACGGTACTTTCATTGTACAGGCATATGAGTGGGGTAAATATGTCGGCCGGGCGGACTACGAGTTCCGCAATGGCGAGCTCTCGATGGTGAGTTACGATCTGATCCCGGTCAACCTGAAGAAGAAAATTAAGGTTGATGGTAAGTCTCAGCGTGTCCTGATTGAAGAAGAGATCGCGCAAGACAACGAGATGCTCGAGTTCCTGCGTCCGTACCAAGAGAAAGGGCAGGGGCAATTAAACGTGAAAATCGCTGAGTCCAACGGCAAGCTGGAAGGGGACCGCAATGTGGTGCGCTTTAAGCAAACTAACCTGGGCCGCCTGATTGCTACCGCACACATGGAGCGCGCTAAAGCCGATTTTGCGGTAATGAACTCTGGTGGGGTACGTGACTCCATTGAAGCCGGTGAGATTACCTATAAAGATGTTTTGACGGTTCAGCCATTCGGTAACATGGTGTCTTACGTTGATATGTCAGGTCAGGAAGTGTTGGATTACCTGAACGTGGTAGCGACTAAGCCGATTGACTCTGGTGCGTATGCTCAGTTCGCGGGTATTTCAATGACAGTGGCTGGTGGCAAAGTGTCTAACGTATTCATTGGTGATAAGCAGTTGCGTTTGGATCAGACATACCGCTTTACCGTGCCAAGCTATAACGCTTCCGGCGGTGACGGCTACCCGAAAATCAGTACCCATCCAGGTTATGTCAATACCGGTTTTGTTGACGCCGAAGTGCTGAAAGAGTACCTCGAGTCGCACAGCCCGATTGACGTGAACACCTATGCCCCGGCCGGTGAGATGGTGTATAAGTAAAAAGCCTTTGACTCAAAAGCTTAATTGGCATTAACTACAAGCGCTGCACCCATGTGATGGGTCGCAGCGCTTTTTGTTTGATAAGGAGAAACTTGATGACTCCGGCCATTAATTTAGCGAAGAAGAAAAAAGTCCCGCACAGCATTCACCAGTATGAACACGACCCCCGTGCGGACAGTTATGGACTAGAAGCCGCCGAGGTACTCGGCCAAGATCCCAAAACCGTATTTAAAACGTTACTGTTTTGTCTTAACGGTGAGCCGAAAAACCTTGCAGTGGCGATCATTCCGGTCGATCAGAAGCTGAACCTTAAGCTGGCCGCCAAAGCGGCAAAAGGTAAGAAAGCGGACATGGCGGATCCTGATATTGCCCAAAAGACCACCGGTTATGTGGTTGGGGGGATCAGCCCGCTGGGACAAAAAAAAGCTTTACCCACTTTTCTGCATGAGAGCGCGGCCGAGCAAGGTACGATTTGTGTCAGCGCAGGTAAGCGTGGTTTGGAAATAGAACTGGCACCAAAAGATTTGCTTAGTTTAACTCGTGGTCAGTTTGCACCTTTGTGCTTATAAGTGACTCACCAATAAAGGAAAAGGACGCTGAGCGCGTCCTTTTTTGATTTTGCTATCAAACCTTTGAATTACTTTTTCAAACTCAAAGTGCCACCAGTACGTTTTACTGGCTTGCCTGGTTTTGCCGCGTTCGGATTCATGTAATGCTGCTTTGGCTTGCTCGGTGATTGTGGTTTGTTTTGCGGCCTGCCGTGTTCAGCTTGAGGTTTGGCTTTGTAATGCTCTTTATTAGCCGGGCGTGGGTTTTCATCGTCACGCTGACGACGTTTTTGCTGACCTTTCTTTGAGTTTGGCGCATGGCGGAACTCGTCGGCATTGTTACCGCGGAACGTGCGTGACTTTTGATTACGGCGTGCAGTTGAAGCCTGGTTTTCCTCACGGCTATCAAACAGCTTGGCATCGGTGGCTTTACGAATCTGGCGACCTTTTGCGTCAACTTTAGACGCGTCTTCTGTGCCGACCGACCCCTCACACATCGCCAGGATCTCTGCGACTTCGTCATCGCTCAAGTAACGCCATTTACCGTTAGGAATGCCATCGAGCGAGACGTTCATGATCCGTACACGGCGCAGTTTAAACACTTCATAGCCCAACGCTTCACACATACGACGGATCTGGCGGTTCAAGCCCTGGGTCAGGACGATACGGAACGAGAACTTGGTCTCTTTGGTCACTTTACACGGCAGCGTGATGGTATCGAGGATCTTGACCCCACTCGACATCTGCTTGAGAAATTCACCCGTGATCGGTTTATCAACGCGCACCACATACTCTTTTTCGTGGTTGTTGCCTGCGCGCAGGATTTTGTTGACGATGTCGCCATCGTTGGTCAGAAAGATCAGGCCATCCGACGGCTTATCCAGCCGGCCGATAGGAAAGATGCGTTTTCTGTGGCCAATAAAATCGACGATGTTGCCCGGTATGTCGCGCTCTGTGGTACAGGTAATCCCGGTCGGTTTGTTGAGCGCAATATAAATTGGCTTTTCTTTGGTGGCGACAGGCTTACCGTCGACACAGACATCATCGCCCGGCAGAACTTTGGTGCCCATTTCTGGCTGTTGGCCATTAATTGTGACCCGGCCGGCTTCAATGAGACGATCGGCTTCGCGACGCGAGCAAAAGCCCGTTTCGCTGATAAATTTGTTTAGGCGCTTGGCGTTATCTTGTGACATGTTGGTCTCCTAACGTTTCACAACGGCGGTTGATTGAGGTGTCCTTCCCAGTGTTAAATGGGAAGAACCGATAAGGGCAGGGATTCTAGCACCGCAAGGGAAGTTAGCCTAACCGTTTTTGATGGCGTTCGCGGGTTTCGAGTTTTTTCTCGGCACTTTTTCTCAGTAATACGTAAACCGCGCCATTGCCACCATGAAAGCGCTGGGCACTGTGGACACATTGCACTTCGCGGATCTGCTGCAGCCAACTGCTGACAAAACTCTTCATCAACGCGGGCGGATTGGAACGCTCCCCCCGGCCATGCACTATCATCACGGTACGGATATCCATCGCCATGCACTGTTTGAGGAATTTGACCACTTCATCCCGCGCTTCTTTGAGGGTTTTGCGGTGTAAGTCAAGGCGGGCCTGGATCGGGTATTTGCCCAAACGCAGTTTACGGTAAACACCGTCCTGTACACCGTCGCGCTTAAACTCAACAAAATCGTCTGGTTTGAGCATTTCAGCATGGTCGAGGGACAAGTACTCGGGATCGTGTTCACTGAGCCAGATCGCCGCTTCGCGCTTGGCGAGCTGTGCATCAGTAACCTGGTGTACTTTTTTGTGTTCAGCGGTATCGTGTTGGATTGGCTTTACGTCGCCCATCATCTGTTGGAACAGATCAAAATCGTCGTCGTGAGACATAACGGCATCTCATAAAGAACAGGGTTAGACTACCTATATTAGTGGGGTGCGAGGAAAACACAATAAAAAACCGGAGCAGGCAGGCAACCCACTCCGGTGCGAAGCTTTTCTAGAGCTAAGCGAGATCTAGTGAGGAGATTTGTCGTTCATGATCTTGTAAATGAAGAAACCGCCGTAAAACAACATCAGACCGATGGCTGCAAAAATAACTATCATCGACGATAGCCCCACCGCATTACCAAACAGGAGATCAAGCCAAAAGTCCATATGTTTCCTCCAAGATGTTCCCGACAAGCATAAGCTACGGTGTGGTGCTTTTTTGTACACTGATCTGGATCAATTGTGTTGCATAGGTTAATGGAATGTGTTTTATTGTGCGTTGTTAGTCACATTTTACGTACTGGTGATGGGTTTTTCATCAGTCGAACCTATCGGATGTGGTTTTTGTAAAAAAGCACTTGCGTCTCGGAAGAGAATCCGTAATATACGCATCCGTTGACGGGGATAAGTCCTCGGTTAAATATCTCGAAGAATCGCATTGTTAGTAACGCATCTCGGGGTTTTGGAATAGCGGACCAGAGGGTGACCTTCTCGGTACAGCAATATACCAAGTCAACATCTCGGTGAATAGCGCAGTTTGGTAGCGCATCTGGTTTGGGACCAGAGGGTCGGGGGTTCGAATCCCTCTTCACCGACCACATTAAAAAGAGCCGCAACAGTAATGTTGCGGCTTTTTGCATTTTTGAGCCGGAAAACTCCAACTTAAACTGAACTCGCCACAAATTAGAATACGGCTCTTTAACTGCCTGGCTTAAAGTTCGCAGTCCGCTTTGCGGCTATTACCCAGAAGCTCTACATCGAAGCCTCGTTTTTCAAGTAGTTCGATCAGGTTGTCTTTGCCGACCAGGTGTAAGCTGCCAACGACAACTGTATAGCGGCCTTTTGTCTTTGGCAGTAGGTTGCCAGAATCCAGCTTTTCCGCCCAGTCACGGTTGCGGGAATAGAGGAAAGTTTGATTGAACGCTTCACTGGATTGGTCACTGAGCGAGGCCTGCTCAAGTTTATGACTATCCCCGCTTTTCCAGCTGCTGATCAGGCATCGCACGAGAGTTTCACCGCCCTCATACTCCTTAATTGAAGAAAGCAGCAGCTCTTTTCCCCCTTCTGGCTGACCTGCAATTAAGTCAATTTGAAACTGTACTGATTCCAGGGCAATTACCGGAATGCCTTGTTTGTCTGCTAAACCGATCAAATGCATGTCGACACCATAACCGGCCACATAACCCAGCTTGTTGACCAGCTCGAGCTGAACAGTCAATGCCGCCGCCCATGGCGGTGCATTGAGCAGTTGGGCTTCCGGCAGGCCAAGGTCCTTTGCAATGTGCTGCAAATGCCGGCGCTCCTTGCGGCCCAATACGTCCTTTGTTTGCAGTGTGGTTGAAGGATAGGTGACGTTTTGTTGGTTTCTCACATCCGCTTCGATGATTAAGCCTTTGCTTTGGCTGAGGTACTGGGTTACCGCTTTGGGGAGGGGGTACATACTGTTATCCCCGACATGGACCGAACCAATGATCATGTATTCTTTATTGTCCTTTTTTGCCAGCCAGTGTTGTGGCTCGGCATGAGAGGAGTGCGAGATAAACAGAGTAACCAGGGACAGGATGACAGACAGCCGTTGAAACATATTTCATTCCTCGAAATCAGTACCCGGTTAGCCTACCGCATTTCACTGAAAAATCGTCAGTTTGGAAAATATTGACGAGCTTTAACGGTGAGTAAATGGGAGTTTTATCACGAAATTCGGCCATTATACGTTGCTGATGAGCATTTCGTTTATTCGCTATTGTGATCAGAATCAGGCTAATTGCCCTTTGTCTGTCAATTAAGGGTGACCGGGATCGCAACAAACTCGTTAAAAATAGTTCGCCGATTTTGACGTTTTTTTTAAATGTATGAAATTGCTAGGTTTATATTTTTTATTCAGGCGGTGAATTTGAACTGGATCACTTCTTACTTTGATTAATTTTACGCTTGGAAATAACTGCTTGTATGTTGAATAACGTTGTTAAGCGCCGTGCATTTGGGCGCTGCCATTTTTAATCATTGTCGTTTTGAACCACTGACTTTTTGGGGAAAGTAAGATGTTGAAACCTAGTCTGATCGCGGCTTCTGTTATTGCAACATTAGCAGGTTGCTCTGCACTACAGAGCCCGGGGCAACAAGTTGTAAACTCACTGGCGGATAACCTTGATATCCAATATCAGGTGCTCACTAACCATGGCGCGAATGATGGCCTTGCCTGTCAGGAGATGGGCGCTGAGTGGGCGTCGTGTAACCAAGTAAACATGACGTTAGTTAACCAAGGTGAAGCGGTTAACGCAAAAGATTGGGCTATCTACTTCCACAGCATTCGTTTGATCCTGGATGTTGACAACGAGCAATTCAAAATCTCACGTGTCACGGGGGACCTACACAAGCTGGAACCTACGGAGAAGTTTGATGGTTTTGCCGCAGGCGAAGAAGTGGTGCTTCCTCTGATTGGTGAATACTGGCAACTGTTCGAGACCGACTTTATGCCCGGTGCATTTGTAGCAGCGCCAAACGCAGAGCCTAAGATGATTGCGTCGCTAAATACAGAGGACGTGGCCTCGTTTGTTACGGGCCTTGAAGGTCGCAACTTAAAACGTACGCCTGGTGATAACAACGTCTTCGCAAGCGCGGTGTCGCGTTTTGAGAAGAACCAAGATCTCGCTCTACAAGACATATCAACCACGTTACTGCCAACCCCAATCTACGTAGAAGCGGGCCAAGGTAGCGTCAGTATCACCGATGGTATTGCGCTACCTGAAGACGCATTCGATGCAGCGCAGTTTGCGGCCGTTCAAGCACGTGGCCAAGTGGTCGGTGTGAATGTCAGCGGCTCATTGCCTGTCAGCATCTCGGTTGTTGCGGCTGATTTCAGCGGTGAACTGGCAAAACCGGGTGCTTACGAGATGAGCATCAAAGGCGACAGTATTGCGATTAAAGCGTTTGACCAGGCGGGGGCTTTCTACGCAGTACAATCGCTGTTTGGCCTGGTAGATAGCCAAAATGCTGACTCGCTACCACTACTGTCGATTCAAGATGCGCCTCGTTTTGACTACCGTGGTGTGATGGTGGATGTGGCGCGTAACTTCCACTCTAAAGAGGCAATCCTGGCAACGCTGGATCAGATGGCGGCGTACAAAATGAACAAACTGCACCTTCACTTAACGGATGATGAAGGCTGGCGTATAGAAATCCCGGGTCTGCCTGAGCTGACCGAAGTGGGGGCGAAGCGTTGTTTCGATGTGCAGGAGAAAAGCTGTCTACTGCCTCAGCTTGGCTCCGGTTCAACATCAGATAACTTTGGCTCCGGCTACTTCAGCAAAGCCGACTACGTGGACATCCTCAAGTACGCCAAAGCGCGTCATATCGAAGTGATTCCGGAAATCGACATGCCAGCCCACGCTCGTGCTGCCGTAGTATCTATGGAAGCGCGTTTTGAGCGTCTGATGGCGGAAGGAAAAGAAGCCCAGGCGAACGAATACCGCCTGATGGATCCCCAAGATACGTCGAATGTCACCACGGTTCAGTTCTACGATAAGCAAAGCTTTATCAACCCATGTATGGCATCTTCAGCCCGCTTTGTTGATAAAGTGATTTCAGAAGTAGCAGCCATGCACACCGAGGCAGGCGCACCGCTCACCACATGGCACTTCGGTGGCGATGAAGCGAAGAACATCAAGCTGGGCGCCGGATTCCAGGACGTTAACGCAGAGGACAAAGTCAGCTGGAAAGGCACGATTGACCTATCTAAGCAAGACAAGCCATTTGCCCGGTCTCCACAATGTCAGACGTTGATCGCAGACGGCACAGTCAGTGATTTCGGTCACCTGCCTAGCCACTTTGCCGAGCAAGTGTCGAAGATTGTGGCAGCGAAGGGCATTCCTGGCTTCCAGGCATGGCAGGACGGCTTGAAATACAGTGAAGGTCCACAGGCATTCGCGACAGAAAACAAACGAGTGAACTTTTGGGATGTACTGTACTGGGGCGGCACAACCTCGGTGTACGAGTGGGCTGCGAAAGGTTACGACGTGATTGTCTCTAACCCTGATTACGTGTATATGGACATGCCATACGAAGCAGACCCGAAAGAGCGTGGCTATTACTGGGCAACACGTGCCACCGATACGCGTAAGATGTTTGGTTTTGCGCCAGAAAACATGCCGCAAAACGCAGAGACATCTGTAGACCGCGATGGTAACGGCTTTACGGGTAAAGGTGAAATCGAAGCAAAACCTTTCTACGGTCTGTCCGCACAGCTTTGGTCAGAAACCGTACGTAACGATGAACAATACGAGTACATGGTATTCCCTCGTGTACTCGCCGCGGCAGAGCGTGCATGGCACCGCGCAGATTGGGAAAATGACTACCAAGTAGGTGTTGAGTACTCGCAGAACTCGAATCTGGTCGATACTGCAGCATTAAACCAAGACTACAACCGTTTCGCCAACCTAGTTGGCCAACGTGAACTGGCGAAACTGGAAAAGTCTGGCATTGACTACCGTCTGCCAGTACCGGGTGCGAGAATTGAAAACGGAATGCTGGCGATGAACGTTCAGTTTCCGGGGGTTGAGCTACAATACTCGCTCGACGGTGAAAACTGGCTGACTTACGCAGATAACGCTCGCCCAACGGTAAAAGGTGAAGTATATATCCGCTCGGTATCGGCAACAGGCGAGAAAGCCAGCCGCGTGACGAGTGTGAACTAACCGAGCAGATCACTTATTAATGTCAGTGTTCCTTACTCAAAGCCCTCAACTTCTGTTGAGGGCTTTATTTTTTATGAAAAATAAGTGTGATCCAGTTCTGATTGTTTTTTATTGATAGAAAAGATATTAGCCGCAAGAAATAAGCTCAGTGTGATACAGGTCAGTTTTGGCTGGTATTTTACTTCATATAACATGCGTTTGATCACATTTTGTTTTTTTGAGGAGTTTTGAGATAAAGAAGTATGTCTTTGTATTTTAAGTGTATTTTCTTAGTGTTGGTGTGGTGATTTGAACAAGATCACTATTTAAATCGATTTATTTTTCATTGCGAATTAAATCGAGCAGTATTGCCAACGCCACCAAGGCACACCAAATGATGCGTTGGCGGGGAGGTGATTATCCAACATCCCGGCGCATAACATGAATGAACAAAAGCAGTATTAAGGCAGTAATTATGAAAAACACTTTCGTCCTAAGTGCACTATCTCTTGTTTTCGCTTCGAGCGCGTTTGCTGGCTCTTCGTACGTGACCGGTAACCTGCAGTTTCACTCTGATGATCTGCATGGATCTGAAGTCACTTCTACGTTAGAGGCAGGTCATACTTTTGAAAACAGCCTAGGCGGTCTGACGGTCTACACAGAGTTTGACGGTATCCAGATTGGTGAGTTGACCACGGAACGTCAAACCTTGCCTGGTGGCGAGATCACCAACGGTTCTTCGTCTAATCCATATATTACCGTGGGTGGTGAGCAGTCATTTTCTATCAATGATAATTTGTGGGTTGCAGCCGGTTACCAGCATCTGTTGCATGAAGGGGAGTCAATCCAGTACCGTCCACTGGTTAAAATCGGTTACAACTTCGATAACGGCCTGTCTATCAGCAACCGCACCCGTGCCCACATCGACGCGACCGATGCGGATGCAAAAACCGACTACCGGATGGACAACCGTATTGCTTATACCGTGAATGATGAACTGAGCCTGAGCTACAACAACGTATACATGCTGGAGGCCGAAGTGATGGATCATGAGCTGCGTGCCACCTGGACGCGCAACGGTGTTCAGCCTTACTTCGAGATCCGTAACCAGGCTGACAATGAGAACACGGCATTGGTGTTTGGCGCGGCTTACGGCTTCTGATTCGTCAGTTAACCGTCCATGTACTGCAAAAGCCCAGTAATGCTGGGCTTTTTGATTTATTTATCGTTACCTTTATGATGGCGATACTCGTATACCTGGCCTTCCTCGTTGAAGGCATAGACGGTGTAGCTGTCTCTTTTTTCTCCATACTCCATACCGGGGGAGCCCATCGGCATTCCAGGCACGGCTAAGCCTTTGGCATTACGTGGTGGGTTGGCTAAAAACGCCTTGATATCTTGTGCCGGGATGTGGCCTTCAAACAGGTAACCGTCTATTTCGGCGGTGTGGCATGAGTAGAGCTGGGTATTGGTTAAACCCAGTTGGCGTTTTATCGCGTTCATGTCCTCATGGTGCTTTTCTTTGACGGTAAAACCGTTCTCTTCCATATGCTTGGTCCATTCGCCACAACAGCCACAATAGGGGGATTTGTGGTTAATCACATCGGCGGCCAGTACGTTGGCCGATGTGGTGGCCAGCATCGTCAGGATCACACACTTCAATTTCATAATATCCTCAATCATCAGGTTATTTTACTGAAAACAATCGCAGTCTATTTGCGTTACTCACCACCGTAATGGAAGACAGGGCCATGGCCGCGCCTGCGACAACCGGACTGAGCAGGAATCCAAAGGCCGGGTAGAGTACGCCGGCAGCAATCGGAATTCCCAGTGAGTTATAGACAAATGCGCCGAACAGGTTTTGCTTCATGTTCTTAAGTGTGGCACGAGATAGCTCAATTGCATGCATCACGGCCATAGGTGACGTGTTGAGAATCGTCATTTGTGCGCTTTCAATCGCCACATCGCTGCCACTGCCCATCGCAATCCCGAGATCTGCGAGGGCAAGGGCGGGGGCATCGTTAATGCCGTCACCCACCATAGCGACGGTGCGGCCTTGTGACTGAAAGTGTTGTATATGCTGGGCTTTTTCATCCGGCATTACCTGGGCTATCACCTGATGGATGCCGGTTGCTCGACCGATAGCATCCGCTACATGTTGGTTATCACCCGTTAGCATCACGGTGTGAATGCCTTGTGCGCTTAATGCTGAGATCGCTTGTCTGGCATCGGCTTTGATCGGATCGGCAATGGCAATCACGCCAATCAACTGCTGATCCAATGCCACCGCTACCGGTGTCCACGCGTTACTGACGCATTCGCCAAGCGCAACGTCTAACCCGCTGGTGTCGATTTGCTCTGCCTGCATCAACTGCAGCGATCCAATCAGCAGTGGCTGCTGCTGGTAACGGGCTGAAATGCCACGCCCGCGAATGTTCTCAAATTTTTCCAGAGTGACTTCTTCAGCGTTGTGCTGAAGGGCAAAATCGCATATCGCTTTAGCCAACGGGTGTTCGGACTGGCGCTCGGCTGCATAAGCCAACGCTACCAGTTCTGACTGGCTGGTGGCATGGGTGAAGATTTGCTGTACTACCGGTTTGCCCTGGGTCAGGGTGCCGGTTTTGTCAAACACCACGGTATCGATTTTGCTCGCCAATTGCAGTGCATCTGCATCTTTAATTAGTATCCCCAGCTCGGCAGCCTTGCCAATACCAACGGTAACCGATAACGGGGTAGCCAAACCCAGTGCACACGGGCAGGCAATGATAAGTACGGTGGTCGTGACCACCAGCATATAGCTGGCTTTGGGTTCCGGGCCTACCGCAAACCACACCAGGGCTGCGAGGATAGCAATGCCGACAACGACAGGTACAAATACCGCTGAAATCTGATCGGCCAGTTTGGCTATCGCGGGTTTACTACTTTGGGCTGAGCGGACCATACGGATGATGCGCGCCAGCATGGTATTTGCGCCGATGCCGGTTGCTTCGACGACCAAAGCGCCATCGGTGTTGAGAGTGCCGGCAGCGACCTGAGCGCCCTCAGATTTTAAGACCGGAACCGGTTCACCGGTTAGCATCGATTCATCGATATAAGATTCACCTTGTACTACCACGGCGTCAACCGGCACTTTTTCTCCCGGTTTTATCCGCAGCTGCATGCCCAGCGTGATCTGTTCTACCGCAATGTTGCTATCCCCTTGCGCGGTGATCACGGTTGCCTGTTGTGGCTGCAGGTTGATCAATGCTTGTAACGAGCGGGTGGTGTTCGTTTTGGCTTTCGCTTCGATATAGTGGCCAAGTGAAATCAAGCCAATGATCATGGCACTGGCTTCAAAATAGACATGGCGTGAAGCGGGAGGAAACCATTCGGGGAACACCACCACCAGCATTGAGTAGAGCCAGGCTGCACCGGTGCCCAACGCGACCAGGGTATCCATGGTCGCACGCTTATGCCGCGCAGCCTGCCAGGCATTGGTATAAAAAAGCCTGCCGGCCGTCGCCAGCAGTAACAGACAGATCATGCCAACCACGCCCCATACCAGTTGGTCATTGGCATGGCGGATCATCATGTTGCCACCCGCGATGCCCCAGAGCATCAGAGGTGCGCCGACGACCAAACCGGCAATCGCATCCAGCCGGAAGCGCTTTTGCTGCGCTTGTTGCTGCCGGGCCTGTTTTTCTTGCTGGGTTGATGCATCTTGCAGAACCTCTGCCTGGTATCCTGCTTGCTGTACAGCGTCAGCCAGAGCCTGGCGTACGGCGTCAGAATCTTTAACGGCAAACACCAACGCACTTTGCTCCGCCAGGTTTACCTGAGCTTTTTCAACGCCTTGTACTTGATTCAGTGCTTTTTCAACTGAGGCAACACAGCTAGCACAGGTCATTCCCTGGATCAGCAACTGTAATTGCACTGCCGCTGGCGGTACGGGTTGAACGGGTTCTGAGTCAGCACTAGTCCCCTGGGTTTGGCTGGCCGTTTGCTCGGGGGTATCTGTCTCCGTTTGAGGCGTGGCTGTTGCGCTAAAGCCCAGAGAGGCGACAAGCTTGGTAACCTGTTGTTCAGTAAGCAGGGTTTTCACCGTAAGCTGAGTCGTCGATGCCTCAAAAGTAATCACTTGATTGTTACTGGCCAGTAAAGCGGTCAGTTTTTTCACGCAGCCAGCGCAGTTAAGCCCGCTCAGCTGCAAATCATAGTGATAGCCAGCGGTATAACCCAACGACTCGATGGTTTGGATAACCGAAGGGAGTGAGGAGTCAGTGAGCAGCTCAACGCTAGTTGGTGACAGCGCCTGAATGTCCATTTTGTGGTTGGCGTGTAACGCGCGCGCTACTTTTTTTGCGCATCCCATGCAGTTGAGCCCTGACATGGGAACCAAGAATCGGTGCATAGTCTCTATCTCTCCTGATCATTCGTCATGTAGTGAGGATAAACCTTCCCGCAAGGGGAAGGTCAAGTTTAAGTGTGTGCGCTACAAATTCGTTAAAATGCTTACAGCAAAGGGAGGATTTGACGATTTTTCATGCGAGTCACTTCATGGTTTTTTTGTTAGTTTTATAAAGTTCCGTAAAAGCCTCTAAAGTGGCTGTGATTTAGTTCTAAATCTTAAGCCTGTTTGAATGTTTTTTTCCTATTACGAGCTGAAATTGACGTTTTTTTTGTTTTTTATTTAATTTATGTTGTTGATTTTAATTGCTTTATTTAAATTTTGATTTGTTTATTTTGAAGCGGCTCAATTTGCCTGCCGAGAAGTTTTTTTAATCGAAAAAAGTTTGGGATATTGGCCCTGTCCACACATTGTTTCAAGTTCCTGTAATGTCCTAGTTAGCGAATTTGAAAATGGAAAAAACAAAAAAATATAGGGGTTTAAAATGTCTTACCTAAAGAAAAGCCTACTTGCTACTGCAATCACAAGCATGATGTTCAGTGGTGCAGCTTTTGCTGATGGCTCAAATAGTGATGCAGCGAAAGAGTACCTAACTAAAGACTCTTTCTCTTATGAAGTTTACGGCATTATCGCGATGCAGGCCGCGTACCGCGATTACGATTCTGGTAGCAAAGCAACTGACGACGATTTGGGCGGCATGCAGCTAAACAACGAATCACGTATCGGCTTCCGTGGTAAAAAACAATTCGCTAACTTTGAACCAACGTTCATTTGGCAAATCGAAGGTGGCTACGTAGACCCAAGCTTCGGTGGTGAAGGGGCAGGTCTTGGTGAGCGTGACACATTCGTAGGTTTTGAAAGTGCTTCTTGGGGTCAAGTTCGTCTAGGTCGCGTACTAACTCCAATGTACGAGTTGGTTGACTGGCCGGCATCTAACCCAGGTCTAGGCGACGTTTACGACTGGGGTGGTGCTATCGGTGGTGCGAAATACCAAGACCGTCAATCAAACACTATCCGTTGGGACTCTCCAATGTACGCTGACAAGTTCTCTATCGACGCTGCAGTTGGCGCAGGTGATAAAGCTGGTCTAGGTGAAGGCGATGATTACTGGGGCGGTATCGCGGCTCACTACAAGTTAGGTCCACTACAACTGGATGCAGCTTACGAAGGTAACCGCAACATTGAAGCTGAAGGTCAAATTTGGGATAACAACACGTACCTAGTTGGTGTTCAAGGTTGGTTTGAGAACGGTATTTCTTTCTTCGCTCAATACAAATACATGGAAGCTGATGCAAGCAACGGTGTAAACGAGAAGCAAGATGCAATGTCTGCAGGTCTGATGTACACAACCGGTGATTGGCAGTACAAACTTGGTTACGCAGCTAACTTTGACCTAGAACGTGACGGTAAGACAATCGACAACACTGCTGATGATGTACTATCTGCACAGATCATGTACTTCGTAGACCCATCTGCAGTAATTTACGCTCGTGCACGTACACTAGACTTCGGTGACGGTGCGTCTCAATTAGACAAACCTGCTAATGCACGTTGGAAGTCAGCTGACTACAACGAGTTCTCTATAGGTGTTGAATACTACTTCTAATATCGAAGCAGAAAAAAGGGCGGAAACGCCCTTTTTGTCTTGATACTTATTCACATAAGTCATTGGAGTAACGATCCTGTTAGTTTCAGTGGCTTATCTAAACTGGTATATAACGAGAAAACCATGATTAATAAAACAACCACCCTATTAGGACTTTATGCAATCCTCTCTGCGCCGGCATTTGCTGCTCAACTGACTCTGCAAACTGAATTGGTTCCTCGCGTTCTCAACGGTGAGTTCGTCTATCCTGAGTGGGTCTCTGACAACAACGGCATCAAAGTAGAAGATGGTGCAAACCAACTGGCCGTGACAGTAGGTCAAATTGTGTTTGAAGACGGCAAACGCCGTAAGTTTGATTCACAGCCGCTTTTGCTAGAGTTCGACGCCCCGAAAGACGCGGAGCTAACGCTGACATACAATAAGTTCCGCACTATTGAAGAAGCCAAGGCTTTTGAAATGGCCCCTAAGTTGACGTTAAAAGATGCTAGCGGCAAAGACGTTAAGTTCTCGATGGTTCAACTTCGCAAAGGTGGTTTACAAGGTTTCCGCGACTACGAGCGTGAAGTGGCTGACTATAATCAAGCGATGAATAAGCAAACGACAAAAGCGAGCATTGCTGCCTCTCCTGCGGTTACGAAAACGCTGAAAGAGTCGTTCAATGATCTAAGCCGCGAAGAGCAGCAAGAGTTCATGCAATGGGCAATGCGTAACCTGAAGTAATCCGGTTTTCTTTTTTTATATAAGCTCTCTATAGCGATAACGGTTCTCTGGCAATCATCGTACTTAAGAGATAAATCAAAGGGCAGTATCGTGTTCGGTGGCTGCCTGTTTTTATTTCTGGAGTTAAACCACAAGGAAGGATTGTAGTATTGACTTACGGTGGTAAAATGTCGCCACTTTTATCCTTGACATTACAACGAGAGCCTTCTCGTTGCTCATTATCCCTAAGGAACTCAAATGACGGTTAAAACTCGTTTTGCTCCTAGCCCGACAGGCTACCTTCACGTTGGTGGTGCACGTACTGCACTTTACTCTTGGTTATATGCGAAAAATCAGGGCGGTGAATTCGTTCTGCGTATTGAAGATACTGACCTTGAGCGTAACTCTCAGGAAGCGGTTGATGCGATCCTAGAAGGTATGGAATGGCTGGGTCTTGAGTGGAACGAAGGGCCTTACTTCCAAACTCAACGTTTTGATCGTTACAACGAGATGGTTGATAAGCTACTGGCTGAAGACAAAGCATACAAGTGTTATGCATCTAGAGAGCTGCTGGACGAAGTGCGTGCAGAGCAAGAAGCAAACAAAGAAATGCCTCGTTACGACGCAAACCATCCAAAAATTAAAGCGGCCAATGAAGCGGCAAAAGATGGCGATCCATGCGTTATCCGTTTCCGTAACCCGAAAGAAGGCAGCGTAGTATTTGATGACCAAATCCGTGGTCGCATCGAAATCCGTAACGACCAAATGGATGATCTGATCATTCGTCGTACTGACGGTTCTCCAACCTACAACTTCTGCGTAGTGGTTGACGACTGGGACATGGGCATCACTCACGTTGTACGTGGTGAAGACCATATCAACAATACACCTCGTCAGATCAATATCTACGAAGCACTAGGTGCACCAGTACCAACATTCGCACACTGTGCAATGATCCTGGGTGATGACGGTGCGAAACTGTCTAAGCGCCACGGCGCAGTATCGGTAATGCAGTACCGCGATATGGGTTACCTACCAGCAGCACTAAACAACTACCTGGTACGTCTTGGTTGGTCTCACGGTGACCAAGAGATCTTCACTCAAGAAGAGATGATCAACCTATTTAGCCTAAACGCAGTATCTAAGTCAGCGTCTGCATTCAACACTGACAAACTGCAATGGTTGAACAACCACTACATCAAAAACTCAGATCCAGCGTACGTTGCCGAGCACCTACAATGGCACCTGGAACAGCAAAAACTGGACGTAACTAACGGTCCTGCTATCACTGAAGTGATCAAGCTGGTTGGTGAGCGTTGCAACACACTTGTTGAGCTAGCTGAGCAAATCCGTTACTTCTACGAAGATTTCGCTGAGTTTGAAGCGGGTGCGGCGAAGAAACACCTGCGTGGCGTGGCAAAAGGCCCTCTGGAGCTTGCTCTGGCGAAAGCAGAAGTGCTGACTGAGTGGACGACAGCGAACATTAAAGATGGCGTTATCGCCGCTGTGTGTGAAGAGCTGGAAATCGGCATGGGCAAAATCGGTATGCCTCTGCGCGTAGCTGTAACCGGCGGCGGTCAGTCTCCTTCTGTTGACGCAGTGATGGAACTGATTGGTAAAGAGCGCTGTGTTGCGCGCATCAAGATGGCACTTGAGTTCATTGCTGAGCGTGAAGCCAACGCTTAAACCGTGTTAATTTGTTATTAATTATGTGCCAAAGCCGCAGTGTCTACTGCGGCTTTTTTTGTGCTTACTGGTCGCTATTTGCGGCTCATTTCGCAGAATTTAGCCAGATTAATAAAAGTTAATCTAAGCCTAAGCCGATGTTAATCCTTCACTTTGTACTCTTGATGCCAGTCGTCAGTTGATGGCGTGTGTATTAACCGCCAACGATTGACCAATAAAACATCATCAATAAGGGGTGAAAAGTGAATATTCTTGGATATCTTCAAAAAGTCGGCAAGGCCTTGATGGTCCCGATCGCTGTCCTGCCGACCGGTGGCTTAATGTTGGGGCTGGGTTATGCTCTCGATCCAAGTGGCTGGGGGGCTAACAGTGCTCTTGCGACAATTTTGGTGTATGGCGGTAAAGGTATTATGGATAACCAGGCGTGGCTGTTTGCTGTGGGCGTCGCGTATGGTTTGGCCAAAGACAACAATGGTGCGGCGGCGCTGGCCGGGTTACTGGGGTTACTGATAGTTCAGATGGTGGTCGGCAATATTGCGGTTATATCGCAAATTACCGGCGTTCCCGTTGAGCAGATGAGCCAGTCTCAGGTGGTGGCCTCCGGTGCGGCGGTGAGCGCGTTTACCGGGATTTTAATGGGGATGGTTGCCGCCACTTTGTATAATCGTTTTCATAATATCCAGTTGCCGGCTGAAATGGCTTGCTGCTGATCATTAGTGAGTTGGCTATTTGTTAGTGTGTCTTCCAGGCGCAGCTTTAACCTTGCCATGGGAGTGCGCATATCATGTGCCAGGCCGGTGGTTAAAGATTTAAGCGCAGCTTCCTTTTTGGCCATCTGCTCAATCATAAAATTGAGGTGTATCGCCAGAATATCAAATTCATCATGTTGCTGAGAGACCGGCAATTTAACCTGTCGTTCGCCACACAACACGCGGTTCATCGCCTGATTGACTCGCTCCAGACGGCGTAGCACCAGTAAGGTGAGAAAAAACGCCGCGCCCAGCATTGCGGCAGTAGGCAGTAAGATGCCAGAAAAGATGCTCGGCACCAGTGCGCTGCGATAAGCATCCATGGCGGTTTGATCGACGGCAACTTCCAACAGGTAATCGGGGCCAAGATAAACGTGCGTGTTATTGGCAGGGAACTGCTGCAAGGGGTAGACACTCGCAGTAAACTGGTTGGCTTCGCTCAATCGATAGCTGAAATGCGGTAACGTCGACTGTTTGGTTGACAGGATCTGCTGGAAACTCTCGTGGCTGAGGCTGGCGGCAAACTTCAGCTCAGAGATGTCGTCGTTGATCCGTTGGACCAGTTGCTGGCGGTGAAATGCCTGAGTGTCAGAGTACACCAAGTGAAACACCAGCAGATTGATAATGGTGACGATGATAAACAGCGCAAGCAATGTGCGAAAGACCGAGGAGCGGGTGAGGGTATAGTCATCGACGAAGGACATAACCAGCTCCGCGTACGGTATGCAACAGGCCACAACAACCCACTTCTTCCAGTTTGCGTCTTAAGTTCGCGATGTGAACGTCAATCACATTGGTTTTCGGGTCAAAATGGTAACTCCAAATCGCTTTAAACAGCCGCATGCGAGAGACCACCTGTTCACTGTGCTCGATAAAAAACTGGATAAGCTGAAACTCTTTGGGTTGCAGGATGAGTTCATTCTCAGCACAAAACACTTTGTGGGCCTTCAGGTCGACCGTTAAGCAGTCGTAGCTCAGGGTGTTGGATTGGCTGACTTGGCGATAGGTCCGGTTGATGATGATATCGACCCGGGCGATTAACTCATCAAGGGCAAAAGGTTTGATCAGGTAGTCGTCACTGCCCGCTTTCAGTCCGTCAACTCTGTCGGCCACGCTATCCATGGCACTGAGGATCAAAATCGGCACGTCCGGCTCGGTGGCTTTGATCGCCGAGAGTACTTTCATGCCGTCAGATAGGGCAGCATGCGATCCAATACGATCAATTGATACTCACAGCTTAGTGCCATCATCAGGCCTTTTTTCCCGTCTTCGGCCTGATCAACGGCGTAGCCGTGCTGCTGTAAGCCTTTAGCGACAAACTCACGCGTAGTATGATCGTCTTCAATAATCAATAGCTTCATTATTACTCCTTGTTATTATTAGGATTTTACCTAAGGAGAAAAATTGGGAGTAACAAAAAAAACTGGCTCGCGTGACTAATGCGAGCCAACTATCGGTTTAAGGGGGAGGAACCGGATTTACACTTCAACGGGCAGTGGGCCCCGACGGCGTTCAACTGCTCAATCACAGCGGTAACCGGCAGCGAGCTACCGGGCGCTTTCAGTTTTTGCTAAGCATAGCGTACTTCAGGTTTAGGCTGGGTTGAGGAAAGATTAACGATAGTTAATCGGCCTTTGTGCTTTGAGCATTAATCCTGCCTTTATGTGTTGGCGTGCAGGGGCGGCTTTACTTCAGGTTAATACTGTTCAGCCGTCCCATAAAAGTCAGCAGTTCCAGGTTGTCTTTGTGAGCTTCCAACAGCGCTTTTTTGGTTTGTGCGTAGGCAGCGAGCTTGCCGTACTTACTGATTGAACGGACGATGGTTTTATACTTGTACTCGCCTTTGTCATTAAATACCCGCCACTTGGCGATGTAACAGGTATCACGGTGTTGTGGGTCGGATTGGGTGGGGTTGGGTTTGTGAACAATTTTGGGTTCAACGCTGTGTGGCAGGCGGGTCATCAGGTAAGGGTCTTTCAGCAGCCGGCGCCAGAACTTGCCCCACATTTCACGCCCGAGTTCATTGCGTAGTTTGATGGCTTTCTTCAGCCCTTTCTCTTCCCCGATACGAACAAACCCCACGGAGCGATGCAGCACCGTATCATCAGGTGTGTGAATATGGATCTTAAAGGCCGTTTTCCCTTTTGAGATAAAACGGTGTCCAGTGTTAGTGATCAGATTACTTTTAGGCATAGTACTAAATAATACATTTATTAATAGCTAGAGGGTAAGCAAGTCTTATCAATAATTAAAGTCACAAAATATAAAACTGTAAATAGCTGGGGGCGATGTGGATGCAGGTGAAGCAGGGAAAGGGGTTAATAACAAAAAAAAGCCCTAGCTAATAACCGAGCTAAGGCTTTGTTGTGTATGGCGCCCTCAGTAGGATTCGAACCTACGACCTGCCCCTTAGGAGGGGGCTGCGCTATCCAGCTGTGCCATGAGGGCGGAATGATTTATGGTGCGCGCTGCATATAATATCTCAGTACACGCTGAACTCAAGCTGTTCTCTGCCAGTTCAGAGCATTTTGTTCATTACATCGCCAATCTGGATGCTTGCGGCAAGATTGGGCTGGTCGATAGTCAGTTCGGCTTCATTCTCATACACACGGGATACTGTCAGGGTTATCTCACTTTGCGAGACTTTGTTGCGGGGCAGGCCGTGTTGGTCAATAAACGATGCGGTGTGCCACAGGCGCAGTTTGTCGCCTTGTTTAACCCCATGCAAGCGGCCCAGATCCATGGTGACCGTGTTGCCAAACACCGCCACTACTTCAGGTAGGGTTATTTTACAAGACAGCTCAGATTCCAGATTCAGCATAATATTGCGGCTGACGCGCAACATCATTTCACCATAGGTGGATGACCAAAAACGTGCGCTGCGGGTGTCAACCTGGCTGGTTTTTGCAAACGGCCAGCGGGCAACTTCACGATAGTTTTTGTGGTACACCTCATGTCCGGTTTTACCGTCAAACAGGGTCATCTCCAGGGCAAACTGGCGATTGATCACGTCACTGCCGAGCAGTTTACTTTCAATGGTGGCGGTCAGATCGGTAATTACACCGCCGATGATGTACTGAGCACCAGTATCCTGTGCGATCATCTTGATCCGCTCCGGATATTGCTTGCTGATCGTATAGTCTGTGGTGCCCACTGAGACAAAGCTGCGTGATGTCTGATCCAGCTGGCGGTTGACCACGTTACTGAAGTCGTCACCAACCTGATAAATTTGTCCCATTACCGCTTGCTGTGGCGAAGCAATGTCGACATTACCGACCAGTATGGTTTTTTTATATTGATCCACGTGGCAACCCGTTGCCGATGGATAGATGTCAACGCGGATCTTTACTTCCATTTTGCCGCCGCGTTTGCGCTGTGACTCAACCAGAACGTAACGCACTTCATGATTGGTAAACTGGTATTCATCCCGTTTTTCTTCCAGTAATGGCATCAGGTTGCTGATGCTGCCAATATCTGCACCTGAAAAGTTTACGGCCTTATAGAGTGCGTCTTCAAGAGCGTGGAGGCGGGCTGCTTCGTCGGACGACACGATGGTGGCAACACCGGTCACTTCATACCAAGAGGCAAATGCTCTAAAAGGCAGAGCCATTACTAACGTGGTTGTAATTAGACTTAAAATAAGTTTTTTCATTGATTATGACCATTCAGGTATAAATATTGCTTCATTGATGCCAGTAGAGTTTGGCGGCTTTCACTGGTTTGACAAACATGAGAAAGCAAAGACTGTTCCAATAATAGGATTCCTTATCAGGAAACGGTGGTGGAGCAGTGATACCCAAGAATAGCTGGAGAATAACACCATGAAAAGATGGCTCGTGGCCGTATCGATGATGACACTGCTGACATCGTGCGCGTACTCACCAATTTATAATGGTAAAGAACCGTATGCCGGGAGCCAGTTCATGCTAATGGACAGCCCGAGGCATACCATGGACTTTTTTGTGGAAAGCCTGACAGAAGATCTGATGGTATCGAATACCGGCGTCTCGGCCCGTACACCGATCGCCGTCACCTCGTTTGTCGACCTGCAGAACATGGATGCCACCAACTGGCTGGGTAATGCGGTATCAGAAGGGTTTATCCACCAGTTCCAACGGCGTGGTTTTAAAGTGGTGGACTTTAAAACTACCGGGTCGATTCAGGTTACGCACCAGGGGGATTTTGCTCTCAGCCGTGACTGGCAAGATCTGGCACAGGAGCAGCAGATCCAATACGTCCTGACCGGAACAATGTTACGCCAGGACGGAGGGGTGTTGGTGAACGCTCGTGTGGTGGGAATGCAAAGTCGTGTTGTGGTAGCAACCGCACAAGGCTTCCTGCCGGCTGACCGAATTGGCCGTGACCTGGATACGTTAAATAGTATGCGTACTCAAGATGGGGTACTGATCCGCTCTGACCCAACCATTCGCCAACCTTATACTGTTATTCTTCGCCCATAGGATTTTGTCATGAAAAAGTTGTTATTTATTGTTGCTGCGCTGGTCTTGGTGGGGTGTCAGCCATTACAGCCGCTGCGACAGGATGAAGTCCTGGTCGCTGTAGGCTATGCCAGTGTGAGTGAGCAAACCGGCCGAACCGTGGAAGAAAAACGGGTACGAGCAATGCGGGCATCCAAAATTGATGCGTATCGCGAACTGGCCGAGCAAGTTTATGGCCTGCGCGTAAGTGGCCGGGCTGAGCTTGAAGATCAGCGTTTGGGAGTAGAAACGACATCCGGTGCTGTAGATGGTGTGATCCGCGGTGCTGAAGTGGTTCGCAGCTATTTGGTTGAAGACAGCTACGTTACTGAGTTGCGTCTGGATATTCGTAAAATGGATAAACTGCGTGATTATGGTGAAGTGCAACAAGTGCCGGAGAAACGTCAGCAAACTCTGTTCTAACTGGCGTGAATTTGCGATCCAAATAGTGATGTTAAGCGGCTGGGGGGAAACTTCTGGTCGCTTTTTTTGTCCAGGTTAGCCATGATCAATAACTAGTTAAGCTTTGATATTGGTGCCTAAGGTCGAAATGGTGTGGGTTTTACCCCCGGCATTGTACGTCATGCCGACTTTTCCATGCGTTCGCTGCAGCATGTTATTGAGCTTATTAAAGCTCAGTTGGGCCCGGTTAAGGGATTCACCATTGACTTGGTTTACCTGCTGGCAGTCAAGAATGATCGACTGGATTTGATCCACGATCTGATGCAGCTGTGCATCTTCGGTCAGTTGAGCAACATGAGGATGAGAGGCAATACGCTGATCAGTGCTTCTTAGCTGAGCAATGAGCGTCATTTTCTCTTTGGCTATCTTTTCGATCTCGGTTGCTACACGCGAGGTGATAGCTTGGGTTTCTTTGTTCAGCAATTGAGAAAGTGCTTTTGCATTTTCCAATTGAAAATTAACCAGATCGACGAGTGCTGCCATAATTACTATTTACCTAAGCTTACAGCTCTGTTCGCTTTAGCCTTGTAATTCTTGTTCAAACTTAATCATGTTGTCAGCCAGTTTTTCTGGATCCACTTTGTAAGAACCATTACTAATGGCTTCTTTGATCGCTGCAACTTTTGCGCTGTCATACGCAGGAGAAGCGGCCATGTCCTGATGCATCTGGCTAACGGCTTTACCTTGTCGGCTCAACGACACAGCATCCTGTTTTGCTGTGGTTTTTTTTGATTCTGTACTGGTAGTGGTACTCGAATCATTACGAGCAGGAGCGCGACTGGTCGTCGTCATCATCTGTCCTGAACGTATGTTATCTATACCTGCCATATTTAACCTTTAAACTCGTATTGTAGGAATGGTATCCAAGCTATCGGCCAAATATCAGAGAACTTTAGCCATTTTTTGCATTTATATGCTTTGCTTTGTCATCAGGGCTAAACCGCTGAGCGAGAGCTAAAATGTGATAGTGATTTCAGCAATATCGGTGACAATTCCCTCTATTATACGCTGAGTCTTATCATTTTTCACCCTGACTTGCTCTCCGGCACTGCCATCTTGCAGCGCAGTACCCTGAGTGATGATCGTCATGCCGGCTTTAACGGCTTTAATTGTAACTTTCTCGTTCCGGCAAACCACGCATACATCGTTACGCTCGACGACATCACCCAGTCTGACGTTGCGTTTCAGCTTTGCTCCGACCACATGGCGGAAATCAGTAAAGCCCTGTTTGCGATAGCGCTGCAACTCGATCATTGAAGTGGTGACATCGTTTGCGCTGATGATCTCGCCACGGGTCAGCGGCCGGGTAGAAACAATCATGGGCACCGAAATCGACAGGCGGACAGGCACATAGACTCTCCAGTCATCGGCGGGGCACTCGACCAGCACGTTGATATTGCTGCGCGTATTATTGGTCGAGGATGCTGAGGTAACCAGGGGCTCCGGGCAGTCAGTGGCTTTGATACGTGGATCAATATTTGCCGCATTGACCGTTAAATTACTTCCCTCAGGCTGGGTGACCGTGGTTAGAATGTGTTGTTCTGCGGCGGATTGTATTTGCTCGATCTGAGATTCTGTTGCCGAATAGGTAAAAAAACTAAACATACTGAGCAAAATGCCGATAGAATTAGCGTACTTTGTAATTAACGCTCTACGTATAATCATGGTTGATGGTGTGGATACAAATTTTAAAAACGCCATACTGTTTCTCTGATATTTAGTTGCCATGGGTAGAGTAGCATTTATAACCAAAAAGTTTGAGATGGAGATGAGCATATGACGGGGATTCTTGACTCAGTGAATCAGCGTACGCAACTCGTCGGACAGAATCGACTGGAGCTTTTAACGTTCCGGTTGATGGGACGACAGCGTTACGGGATTAACGTATTCAAAGTCAAAGAAGTATTGCAGTGTCCTAAGCTGACTTCGATGCCAAACCTACACCCGCTGGTCAAAGGTGTCGCTCATATCCGTGGCCATACCGTGTCAGTGATTGATTTGAGCTTGGCAATTGGTGGTCGTCCTACGACGGATCTGGAAAAGTGTTTTGTGGTGATTGCGGAATTTAACCGTACCATCCAGGCATTTTTGGTCAGCTCGGTTGAACGTATCATCAATATGAACTGGGAAGCGATCCTGCCGCCACCAGATGGGGCGGGCAAGGCGCACTACCTGACCGCAGTGACCAATATTGATAATGAGTTGGTCGAGCTTATTGACGTAGAGAAAATTCTGGCTGAAATTGCGCCAGTTGATGAAAGTATCGATGCATCGATTGGTGAATCGATCTCTGAAGTTGAGCAGGCGAAACCGATTGTACGCCGCATCCTGATTGCGGATGATTCGACCGTTGCACGCCGCCAGGTGGAACGAGCCATCACTTCTATCGGCTTTGATGTGATTTCAGTCAAAGACGGCAAAGAGGCGTATAACACCCTGGTCGAGATGGCCAAAGAGGGCAGTATCCACGATCAAATCTCTTTGGTGATTTCTGACATTGAAATGCCGGAGATGGATGGCTATACACTGACCGCTGAAATTCGCAGAAATGCAGATCTTAAGGATCTTTATGTTATCCTTCACTCTTCCCTGAGTGGGGTCTTTAACCAGGCAATGGTTGAGCGCGTCGGCGCCAATAGCTTCATTGCCAAATTTAACCCAGATGAGTTGGGGAACGCGGTTAAATCTGCATTAACTGAATAAAAGAGACATTAATGACTGCTATTACAATCAGTGATCAAGAGTATCGTGACTTTAGCCGTTTTCTGGAAGCGCAATGTGGCATTGTGTTAGGTGATAGCAAGCAATATCTGGTACGTAGCCGTTTGAGCCCTTTGGTAACAAAGTTCAAATTGGCCTCACTGTCTGATTTGTTGCGTGATGTGGTTACTGGTCGCAACCGGGAGTTGCGCGTTGCCGCGGTTGATGCCATGACGACCAATGAAACGTTGTGGTTTCGGGATACTTATCCGTTCACGGTATTAGCTGATAAGTTGCTGCCAGAAATGGCGGCAAACAAGCGGCCGCTAAAAATTTGGTCGGCGGCCAGTTCGTCGGGCCAGGAGCCGTACTCGATTGCGATGACTGTTTTGGAAACGCAGCAGCGTAAACCGGGGTTATTGCCAAGTGTGTCAATCACCGCCACCGATATTTCTGCCAGCATGCTGGATATGTGTCGTACCGGTGTTTACGACAATCTTGCATTGGGGCGAGGCCTGTCACCCGAGCGTCGTCGCACCTTCTTTGAAGAGAACGGTGACGGGCGGATGAAGGTCAAGGACAACGTCAAGCGTATGGTGAACTTTCGCCCGCAGAACCTGATGGACAGCTATGCCTTGCTGGGTAAGTTCGATATTATTTTCTGTCGTAATGTGCTGATTTATTTCTCTCCGGAGATGAAATCGAAAGTGCTGAATCAGATGGCCAGCAGCCTCAATCCAGGCGGATACCTGCTGCTGGGGGCTTCGGAATCGTTAACCGGGCTAACTGACCGGTTTGAAATGGTACGCTGTAATCCGGGTATCATTTATAAACTTAAGTAAGTTTCTTTTTTTCTTCTGATGATCCAATTGAAAGAGCCAGCGGTCTGTTACTGCGGGCTCTTTTTTTTATCTGGCCGACGGCTTTTACCTGGCTGTTCAGTTATGCCCGCAGGGTTTTGCTAAGGTTTGATACACAGGGGGAGCTTGAATCCTGAGCGACGGGTCGTTCAGGTGGCATTCTATTATAAGTTTTGGCTTATTTATTGCTAATTATTTACTGCAGATATTATGGCGAGAGAAAGAATGTAAGTCTTCCATGTGTTGGCATACTTATTGCTTTGTAATTGTCTGTAACGGTCAGTTCTTAACGGTAGAGGCAAACATGGCTATCTCTTTTGACAAGGCACTAGGTATTCACCAACACACGGTGGGTGTACGTGAGCGTAATGCTGAGGTGATTTCCACCAACATCGCACAATCGAACACGCCTGGCTACAAAGCAAGAGGTTTAGATTTTGCCAAGGAGTTGCAGGCGGCAACATCGGGGGCAAGTATTGGACTTAGCCGCACCGATGGTCGGCACATTCCTGCCACTACAACGTTGATTGGGGATAAACTGTATCGCTTGCCGACTCAACCCGATACTGGAGATGGCAACACGGTGGATGTGGATTTGGAGCGTAACCTGTTTATGCAAAACCAAATCAGACACCAAGCATCACTGGATTTTTTAGGTAGTAAATTCAAAAACCTAACCAAGGCAATCAAAGGGGAGTAATTTAGATGAGCTTATTTAATGTTTTTAATGTGACTGGGTCTGCGATGAGCGCTGAGTCTGTTCGTCTGAATACGACCTCAAGTAATCTGGCAAACGCAGACAGTGTCAGCAGCTCAGCTAAAGACACGTATAAGGCTCGCCACGCCGTATTTGGTGCCGAGTTAGGTCATGCGATGCGAGGTGGTAACACCGTGCCGGTGAAAGTGCTGGGGATTGTGGAAAGTGATAAACCACTAAATGCGGAATATAACCCTGATCACCCGCTTGCAAATGACGAGGGTTACATTTACAAACCCAACGTTAATGTAATGGAAGAGATGGCCAACATGATTTCTGCTTCTCGTGCATACCAAACCAATGTGCAGGTAGCAGATTCCAGTAAACAAATGCTGCTGCGTACGCTGCAGATGGGTCAATAAGGATAAGGAGGTAGCGTATGGCCGGAATCAACAATGTTGGTCAAAGCGGCTTGTCCTACGTTGACCAGCTTAAAAGTTTGCAAGAGAACAAAAAAGCTGAAGGAACAACCGGTAAGCAGGACCTTAAACAGGAAGACTTCTTATCGTTGTTGACGAAGCAATTGTCTCAGCAAGATCCGTTTAAGCCGGTCAGTAATGACCAGATGATTGCACAAATGGCGTCATTTGCCACCGTAGATGGCATCGGCAAGATGAACTCTCAGTTTGAGAACCTCAACTCATCGATGACATCCAACCAGGCATTACAAGCGTCCTCTCTGGTCGGGCGTGATGTGTTGGTACCAGGCGCTGCAGGTGTGAAACAGGAAGACGGCTCCATGCCAGCCATGGTGAAGCTTTCCCAGGCGCTCGACAACTTGTTTGTCCGGGTGGAAGACGACGCTGGCCAGCTGGTGCGCACCTTTGAGGTCGGTGCGAAACCTGCTGGTGATACCCGTGTCGTGTGGGATGGGAATGATGAAAGCGGTAATCCGTTGCCTGCCGGCAAATACAAGGTCAAAGCGTCGGGCTTGGTAGAGGGGAAATCACAAGAATTCCCGGTATCGACCTACGCCAACGTGAACAGTGTGTTGCTGGGCAAAGGTGATGGAAACGTGTTACTCAATCTGGCGGGCTTTGAGTCACCAGTGCGACTTGCAGAAGTTCTGGAAGTCGGCAAAGCGTAATTTAGCCGGGTCAGATTAGGAGATTTTTGAATGTCATATGTATCTTTAAGCGGTTTGTCCGCCGCTCAACTGGATTTGAATACAACCAGTAACAATATTGCCAACGCCAACACGTACGGCTTTAAAGAGTCCCGTGCTGAGTTTAGCGATGTCTACTCTAACTCTTTGTTTACTAACTCGAAAACTACAGCGGGTGGTGGTGTTCAGGCCAACCAGGTGGCGCAGCAGTTCCACGAAGGTTCAAGTATTTACACCAATAACCCGATGGATTTGCGCGTATCCGGTACCGGTTTTTTTGCGGTGGCGAAAGATCGCTTGATCCCACAGCAGAATGAAATGACACGTAACGGTGCTTTTCACCTCAATAAAGACAACTATATGGTCACCGCCAATGATGAGTTTTTATTGGGTTATCAGGTAAATGAAGATACAGGTGAAGTTCTGTCTTATGAGCCGCAACCGATCAATATCCCGGCAGAGTTTGGTAAGCCTAAGCAAACCGCCAATATTGAAGTCGGCGTGAACTTACCGGCAAACGGTGATTTGAAAGATCCGAACCAGTTCGACTTTTCTGATCCGGAGACTTATAACCGTTCGACGTCTTCGACTATTTATGACTCGATGGGCCAGTCTTACAAGCTAACCACTTATTATGTCAAAGATAAGAACCAGGCAAATACCTGGAACACGTACTACACCGTGACCGATAAAGACGGCGAGAAGCCGCTCAATATCGCGCAGGGTGATGCGACGACTGCCGGTGGGCACGTCGGTCACACCATGAAGTTTAATAATGATGGTACGCTGGCCAGCCTGAATGGTGGCAATCCTATCAATTCGGTTGCATTAGGCGGAACCGTTGGTGAAGGCGGTGAGGTCGCCGCTGAAAACGCCGGACTTAACCTCAACGGTGCCGATCCGCTACAAACTCTGAATTTTGGCTTGGGTTCTGCCACCCAGTTTGCCGCTCCGTTTGAACTGACCAAGTTTGATGAAGATGGTGCAACTACCGGCTTCTTGACCAAAATTGACTTTGATGAAAACGGCAGCGTACTGGGTACTTATTCAAACGGTGAGAACGTGACCCTGGGTCGTGTGGCGCTGGTACGGGTACCGAACGAACAAGGTCTGGATAAAAAAGGCGGCACTCAATGGGATGCCACTCAGTTTTCCGGTGACAAGATCTGGGGTGAATCGAATAAAGGCTCTTTTGGTACGCTTAACAACGGTGTGCTCGAGCAGTCAAACATTGATATGACCCAGGAGCTGGTGGATCTTATTTCAGCTCAACGTAACTTCCAGGCCAACTCACGTTCACTGGAAGTGCATAACCAGTTACAACAAAACATCCTGCAGATCCGTTAATCTGCAGTTATCACAGTGAGCCTGCTGGTCATGCTCCTGTTGATTTCAGTATGACATTCATCTGATGCTTAGCCTGAAAATGCCTCATTTCAGGCTAAGCATGTTTCGCTAAGGTTGCCGCATTTGCCGTTGACCGGCGCCAAGTCTTGCCTCCTGGCCCCATTCTTCGCTTTTTCTCCCCACATCGAACATCCTCTTGTTGTTAAATATTTGATATGTAAAGCTATTTATATTTTGGCATAGTTTTTGCTTTGCTCTGATATACAGAGAATTTTGGAGTGACCTATGGATCGTGCACTGTTTCTGGCAATGAGTGGCGCCAAGCAAAATATGCAAGCGCTGCAGCTGCGGGCCAACAACCTCGCTAACGTGAGTACCACCGGTTTTCGCGCGGATTTAGCTCAGGCGCGTTCGATGCAGGCGTACGGGGAAGGCCACCCTTCGCGTGTATTCAGCATGACTGAGCGTCCGGGGCACAATTTTGCACAGGGTAGCGTGATCACCACCGGCCGTGACTTAGACATCACGGTAGAAGGCCGCGGCTGGATTGCGGTGATGGACAAAACCGGTAAAGAAGGCCTGACCCGCAACGGCAACCTGAAAGTTGACCAGAACGGCATGCTGAGCAATGGCAGTGGCCACCTGATCCTGGGTGAGAATGATGCACCGATCACCTTACCTCTGCCTGTATCCAAAATCGAAATTGGCCGTGATGGCACTATCTCTGTATTACCACAAGGTGCGCCGGCGGAAGCGTTAGAAGTGGTTGACCGTATTAAGCTGGTGGCCACCGAAGACGGTAACCTGTTTAAAGATATTAATGGTTTGTTTCGTCATAAAACGCCCAACCAACCTTACCAAGCGGATGCTGCCGTTACCGTACAAACTGGTGCGATCGAAGGCAGTAACGTCAATGCTGTAGGGGAAATGACGGCGCTTATCGACCTTCAGCGTCAGTTTGAAATGCAGGTCAAAATGATGAGCACCGCTGAAGAAATGGATAAATCTTCAGATTCATTGCTTCGAATGAGTTAACAGAATTAGAGGTTCACTATGCATCCAGCACTTTGGGTAAGTAAAACGGGTTTAGATGCCCAGCAAACCAATATTGCCACCATTTCCAACAACTTGGCGAACGCCTCAACCGTCGGTTATAAGAAAAGCCGCGCGGTGTTTGAAGACTTGTTTTACCAAAATATTAACCAGCCGGGCGGTCAGTCGTCGCAGAATACGGAATTGCCGAGTGGTCTGATGCTCGGAGCGGGTTCTAAGGTTGTCGCGACGCAGAAAGTCCACACCCATGGTAACGCCCAGACCACCACCAACGCGCTGGATATGATGGTTGAAGGTGATGGTTTTTTCCAGGTAACCCTACCGGACGGTAATATTGGCTATACCCGCAATGGTCAGTTCACGCTGAATGGTGAAGGTACCATCGTCACCTCGGGCTCTGGTTATCCGCTTGAGCCGGAGATCGCCATTCCTGAAGAAGCGATTTCAATTACTGTCGGTACTGATGGTGAGGTGTCGGTTCGCGTACGAGGCCAGCAGGATAATGTCGTGGTTGGCCAGCTGACCATCACCGATTTTGTTAACCCGGGAGGCCTCGAGCCGATCGGTCAGAATTTATATTTGCCAACCGGTGCCAGTGGTGATCCGCAAGAAGGCGTGCCAGGGCTGGATGGACTGGGTGAGATCCGCCAGTCGATGTTGGAAGCGTCGAACGTAAACGTAACCGAAGAGCTGGTTAATATGATTGAAGCACAGCGCGTTTACGAGATGAACTCAAAAGTGATTTCATCTGTTGATAAGATGATGAGTTTTGTTAACCAGCAGTTGTAATCTTGTTGGTGGCTGAATAAGGGGCTGAAAATGAAGCGTATTTCTCTGCTTGTTGCGTTGATTGCTACCATGTCGGGCTGTGCAATGTTGGATCCGATTGAAACCGCTGAAGTGACACAGGCTACAACTGTCGTCGATGCGGTCGAGGGTGATAGATCGAAAGAAGAGAGCACCGGCATTGTCGATACCCTGCGAGGCCGGACCGATCCGGTGGCCGGCGATCCGGCGTGGGCGCCGATCCATCCGAAACAAAAGCCGGAGCATTACGCGGCGGCGACGGGCTCATTATTCAGTGTCGAGCATGTGACCGATTTGTACGATGACTCCAAACCCCGTGGAGTGGGTGACATCATCACTGTTACCCTGGATGAAACCACCAGTGCCACGAAAAGCGCCAACGCGGATTTGTCGAAAAGTAACGACTCATCGATGGATCCGCTGTCGGTCGGGGGGCAGGAACTGCAGATCGGCGGCAAATACAACTTTTCTTATGAGTTGAGTAATAGCAATAACTTTACCGGAGATGCATCCGCCAAACAAAGCAACAGCATCAGCGGCTATATCACGGTGGAAGTGATCGAAGTGCTGGCGAACGGTAATCTGGTCATACGTGGTGAAAAGTGGCTGACGCTTAACACTGGGGATGAATATATCCGGCTTAGCGGCACGATCCGTCCGGACGATATTAACTTTGATAATACGATTGCCTCTAACCGTGTCTCTAACGCCAGAATTCAGTACTCGGGCACAGGGGTGCAGCAGGATATGCAAGAGCCGGGCTTTTTGGCACGATTCTTTAATGTAGCTCTGTAAACAGCCATGCTGACGGCATATTGACGGCAAGAGAAAGGTAGAGATGAAAAGAATCGCGTTATTACTGATGAGTGTTATTTTGCTATCACCGGCAGCGCAAGCGGCACGTATAAAGGACGTGGCCCAGGTTGCAGGCGTGCGCAGTAACCAACTGGTCGGTTACGGTTTGGTTTCTGGTTTGCCGGGAACGGGGGAAGCGAACCCGTTTACCGAACAGAGCTTTAACGCCATGCTACAAAACTTTGGCATCCAGTTGCCGCCGGGTACCAAGCCAAAAATCAAAAATGTTGCCGCGGTTATGGTCACGGCAGAACTGCCCGCTTTTTCAAAACCCGGCCAGCAGGTTGACGTAACGGTATCCTCGATTGGCAGCGCTAAAAGCTTACGCGGCGGAACGCTGCTGCAAACCTTCCTAAAAGGTCTGGATGGGCAAGTTTATGCCGTTGCCCAGGGTAACCTTGTTGTCAGCGGTTTTAGCGCCGAAGGGGCCGATGGCTCCAAAATTGTCGGTAATAACCCGACGGTTGGGTTAATTTCCAGTGGCGCCACCGTTGAACGTGAGATCCCCAACCCATTTGGTCGCGGTGACTACATCACGTTTAACCTGATAGAGTCGGATTTTACCACGGCGCAGCGCATGGCTGACGCGGTTAATAACTTCCTTGGGCCACAAATGGCCAGTGCGGTCGATGCCACATCGGTACGTGTTCGCGCGCCGCGCGATATCAGCCAGCGTGTGGCCTTTTTATCTGCGATTGAAAACTTAGAGTTCGAACCTGCCGATGGCGCTGCCAAGATCATTGTCAACTCACGTACCGGAACGATTGTTGTCGGCAAACATGTCCGCCTCAAACCGGCTGCGGTGACCCATGGCGGGATGACGGTATCGATAAAAGAGAACCTCAGTGTCAGTCAGCCGAATGGTTTTTCTGGTGGTCAGACAGTCGTGGTGCCGGATTCGGATATCGAAGTGAATGAAGAGCAGGGCAAGATGTTTAAGTTTGAGCCCGGGCTGACATTAGACGATTTAGTCCGTGCGGTTAATGAGGTCGGTGCGGCCCCTTCCGATCTGATGGCGATTTTGCAGGCTTTAAAACAAGCAGGTGCGATCGAAGGCCAGTTGATCATCATTTAAGGCTCTGGGTGACGAGATGGTAAAGAATCCTAACGATATCGGCTTCATCCATGACATCAGCTCGCTGGATAAGCTAAGGCAAAAAGCCGTTCAGGAAGGTGAGAGCGGTGACCAGGAAGCACTGCGTGCAGCGGCGCGTCAGTTTGAGTCGATTTTTACTTCGATGATGCTCAAGTCAATGCGCGAAGCGAACGAAGGCTTTGAGTCTAATCTGATGAACAGTCAGAATGAAAAATTTTATCGCCAGATGCTTGATGAGCAGATGACCAGTGAATTGAGCGCGTCCGGTTCGTTGGGGCTGGCTGACATGATTGTTGCACAGTTAACGGCAGGCCAGTCGGACGACAGCAGTGAAACTGCGGTGCGCGAGGCGGCAAATAACGCCGCGCAGTACCGACCGGTGGATATCGACAAAGCGCGGGCGACCGAGCAGCGGTTAATCGAGTCAGGTCGGTTGTCACGCGCTAATCCGGCTACTCAGGAGCCGGCGCGTTTTGATTCCCCTCAGTCGTTTGTGCACTCACTGCGTCCTTATGCTGAGCGGGCGGCGAAAGCGCTTGGCGTTGAACCGTCACTGTTAATTGCCCAGGCCGCACTGGAAACCGGCTGGGGACAAAAGGTGGTGAAAAATGCCCATGGCAGCAGTAATAACCTGTTTAATATTAAAGCCGACCGAAGCTGGCAGGGAGAAAAAGTGACCACCCAGACGCTGGAGTTTCATGACGATACCCCGGTTAAAGAAACGGCGGCGTTTCGTGCCTATCCAAGCTTCCAGGACAGCTTCAATGATTACGTACGTTTTCTGAATGATAACCCGCGTTATCATACGGCGCTGAACCAGCAGGGTGACTCTGAATCCTTCATTCGCCAGATCCACCAAGCCGGGTATGCCACCGACCCGGACTATGCAGACAAAGTGCTGCAGGTCAAGAGCAGAATCGAAAACATGTGATTGCCCCATGTCTAAAAGCTTACCAGCCGGTAAGCTTTTTTTTTAGCATTTTTTCTGGCTTATGAGTAACTGGCACAGCTTTTGCTAAATACAGAATAGGTCGATCAGTGATCACTGATTTTTTTCTGTTTTGGGGGCATGTATGGCGTCGGATCTTCTGAATGTAGGTACTCAAAGTGTGCTTACGGCTCAGAGACAACTTAACACCACTGGTCATAACATTTCTAATGTTAATACAGAAGGTTATAGCCGCCAGTCGGTCATACAAGGTACCAACGATCCGCGCCAGTTTGGTGGTTCGACCTACGGCATGGGCGTGCATGTGGAAAATGTTCGCCGCTCTTGGGATCAGTTTGCCGTTAATGAACTCAACTTGTCCGCAACCAACCATGCCAACAAAACCGATAACCAAGATAATCTCGATATGCTGTCAGGCATGCTGAGCTCAGTTGCATCCAAAAAAATCCCGGAAAACCTTAACGAGTGGTTTGATGCGTTGAAAACCATGGCCGATACCCCGAATGACCTCGGTGCACGTAAGGTCGTGCTGGAGAAGGCGAAAATCTTCTCTGATACGTTAAATGACTTCCATGAAACCGTGCGGCTGCAGTCGGATGTAACCAACAAAAAACTGGATATGGGGATCGAGCGGGTTAACCAGCTGGCGCTGGAGATTCGAGATATCCACCGCTTGATGATGCGCACGCCAGGCCCACACAACGACTTGATGGATCAGCATGAAAAACTGGTGACTGAGCTGTCAGAGTACACCAAAGTGACCGTGACCCCGCGTAAAAACGCCGAGGGATTCAACGTACATATCGGTAATGGCCATACCTTGGTTTCTGGTACCGAAGCCAGCCAGTTAAAAATGATCGATGGGTATCCGGATGTGCACCAGCGTCGGTTAGCACTGGTTGAAGGAGATGGCATCAAAGCGATTAAGTCTGATGATATGGATGGAAAAATCGGTGCGATGCTGGAAATGCGCGACAAGCATATCCCCCAACTTCTGGATGAAATGGGCCGGGTTGCAACGGGGTTTTCATATAAAATCAATCAGTTGCAAAAGCAAGGTTTAGATTACAATGGTGAGATTGGGGAAGACATTTTCACCGATGTAAATTCCGAGCATGTGGCAAAATCGCGGGTATTTGCCGCACCGAATTCACAGGCGGATATTGCGGTCAAAATTAATGATATTTCCGCACTGAAGGGCGGTGAGTATTCGCTGCGTTATGATGGCGAGCGTTACATCGTGACGACCCCCAAAGGTGAACAGTTAGAATACAATGTTGACCAGTCGGACTCTGTCATTGAAATTGAACAGGATGGCATGAGAGTCGAGATTGGGACGGGGCTTGAGCCGGGGGAGCGGGTATTGCTGCGTCCGACTCGCAGCGGGGCCGCGATCATCAAGATGGAAACCAACGATGCCAAGGCGATTGCCGCCCAGAGCTACGAGGCATCCACCACCTTTGCCCAGGGGAAAGCTAAGTTCATTATTCATGACGCCGGGGATGTGAAAGAGTTTGAAGCCACGCTGCAGCCCAAAGACGAAGAGCATGAGAAACCGTGGCTGAAGATTACCGACCCCAAAGGTAACGAATTGCCGTTCAAGTACACCTTTCCTAACGGTAAAGACAAACCACCGCACATTGAAATCTCGGTGCCGGAAGGGCATGAGTTGTACATAGAGGGTGAGCCGACGGTGTTTGAGCTGACGGAAGGCGCATTTGTAAACGATAAATTTACCGCCAACCTGCGGCCATCGGAGGGCGGAAACGGTAATTTGCGCAAAATGCAGCAACTGCAGACCAACAAAATGATGGATGGCAAGGCGAGTACTCTAATCGATGTTTACCACAACCTGAATACCGAAGTCGGGCTGAAGTCCTCGACTGCTAATCGACTGGCATCTGTTGCCCGGCTGGAGCATGAAGCGGCACAAGAGCGTGTTGCGTCTATTTCAGGGGTGAACCTGGACGAAGAAGCGGCCAACATGATGAAGTTTCAGCAAGCGTACATGGCCTCCTCGCGCATTATGCAAGCGGCAAATGAGACGTTTAATTCCATTTTACAACTGCGATAAGGAGGCGAAGTAAGTGTTAACTCGGATATCTAGTTTCCATAATTATCAGTCAGTACAAAATGACTTGCGCCGTCAGGAGAACAAGGTTCATCACAACCACGCCCAGCTTGCCTCTGGTAAGAAGTTGCTTAAACCAAGTGATGATCCTCTCGCGTCACATTACATCCAGAATATTAGCCAGCAGCAGGAACAGCTCAAGCAGTATCTGAGCTCGATCGTGTTGGTGCGTAACCGCTTGGAAAATCATGAAGTTAACATCGCCAGTGCGGAGAGCTTTGCCGATGAGTCAAAACGCCTGACGATGGAAATGATCAACGGTTCTTTTTCCGCAGAAGACAGGCAAGCGAAAAAGCGTGAGCTGGAAGAGATCGCCAATAACTTCCTCAACTTGGCTAATACTCAAGATGAGTCCGGCAACTACGTCTTTGCCGGCACCAAACCGAAGAACCAGCCGTTTTATCGTGATCATGACGGCAGCGTCCAGTATGCGGGCGATGATTATCAACGCAAGATGAAGGTCTCAAGTATGCTTGAGATGGCGATGAACGATCCGGGCAGTAAATTGTTTATGGCGATCCCGAATCCATACGGTGATTATCAACCCAACTATACGTTACAAAACGGCTCTGAGTTGCTACTGAGTAAAGCGACCAACGCCAATAGCCAGGACGAGTCGGCATACCGCGTGACCTTTGTCGATATGAGTAATGGCAAATTTGCTTACCAGCTGGAAAAAAACGGCAAGGTTGTCGATGCCGATGAGTTTTCCCCGGAAAAAGGCATTGAGTATCAAGGCTTGAAAATTCACGTTAAAGGGCAAATTACCCCCGGAGACAGCATTGAACTGGATAAGCGCGGTTCATTTAGTATTTTTGACACCTTCAAGCAAGCCATGTCCTTGTCGGACCGATCAGTATCTGATACATCGGCCACGGCCAAATTGCATCAGATGACGGAAGAATTCCACGCGGCTTTTATTCACCTCAACAAAGCGCGCACCGACGTTGGTGCCCGGTTGAGCACGCTGGATATCCAGGAGCAAAATCATCAAGACTTTGATTTGTCGCTGGCTAAGGCAAAAAGCAATTTTGAGGATTTAGATTATTCTAAGGCGGTGATTGAGTTTTCAGAGAACACCCGAGCCTTGCAAGCGTCACAGCAAGCATTTGGCAAAACCAAAGATTTGACATTGTTTAATTATCTTTAATCTGTTTACCGCTGGCTTTGTGCTGATACACCTTGTGCCTTATGTGCTACGCCTTAAGTGCCGCGTGTATCACTCGACAAAGATGGCTAGTGCGGCAGGTTTTTACCGAAAGCGGCAAACTTTAATGTGGCAAAACAGCGGCAGTGAATGACACTGCCATTGCCGGAGTACTGCGTAGGAAGTGTACAATTTCAACCCGGCTTTAGGTATTACGTAACTATATGTTTAAAAGGACATTTTGTTATAGGCTGAATGAATTATTAAAGTTGGCACGCATATTGTATTAAAGTGATTATAAAGGGCTTACAAGATTCTAAACCCTGCCTCAGGGCGGCTTTAGCAAGTAATTTTACGGTCAGTGCTTATCCAAATGAGAGTAAAGCTGGCCGCTTCGCAAAAGCTTGCGAACTCAATAGGAGAGCATAATGGCTGTAACAGTAAGTACGAACGTATCTGCGATGACCGCGCAGCGTTACTTAAACAAAGCGACCAGCGAGCTGAATACCTCGATGGAGCGTTTATCATCCGGTCATAAAATTAACAGTGCCAAAGATGATGCGGCGGGCCTGCAGATTTCTAACCGACTGACTGCGCAGTCTCGTGGCCTGGACGTCGCGATGCGTAATGCCAATGATGGTATCTCGATTGCGCAAACCGCAGAAGGTGCGATGAACGAAGCAACATCGATCATGCAGCGTATGCGTGATCTGGCGCTTCAATCTGCCAATGGTACCAACTCACCAGCGGAGCGTGAGGCAATCAATGAAGAGTCGACAGCACTGACGGATGAGCTCAACCGTATTGCTGAAACGACCTCATTTGGTGGTCGCCGACTGTTGAACGGCTCATTTGGTGATGCGGCATTCCAAATTGGTGCCAGCTCAGGTGAAGCCATGGTAATGGCATTAACCAGTATCCGTGCCGATGATGAACGTATGGGCGGGGTGACCTTCTTTTCGGAAAATGCTAAAGATAAAGATTGGGGGGTTGATCCGAACTACTCCAAGTTGCATATCACCTTACCGGGCATGGGAGAAGATGAAGAGGGTAATGTTGATGACCTCGTCATCGATATCCAGGCTAAAGCAGGTGACGACATTGAAGAGTTGGCCACTTACATTAATGGCCAGTCTGACATGATTAATGCATCGGTCAGTGAAGACGGCAAGTTACAAATCTTCGTTGCCCATCCTAATGTTCAAGGTGATATTTCGATTTCTGGCGGTCTGGCATCGGATCTGGGCCTGAGTGATGAAGCGGTAAGAACATCGGTTCAGGATATTGATATGACAACGGTTCAGGGCTCACAGAATGCGGTTGGCGTCCTGGATGCGGCACTGAAGTACGTTGATTCACAACGTGCGGATTTAGGTGCGAAACAGAACCGTCTGAGCCACAGTATTAATAACCTGGCCAATATCCAGGAAAACGTTGATGCGTCGAACAGCCGCATTAAAGATACCGATTTTGCGAAAGAAACCACGCAAATGACGAAAGCACAAATTTTGCAGCAGGCAGGGACTTCAATTCTTGCTCAAGCGAAACAGTTGCCAAACTCTGCAATGTCGCTATTGCAGTAGTAAAGCTAACCTGCCGAACGCTTCTCCAGACGTGGAGAGTGTGGCAGGTTTATGGCAAGCAACTTAACAATAGAATGAGCGGCTCTCTCATCTCTCACCTGCCAATCATTTTCAATGTAAAGTTGCACCCGGTGTGCCGGAAATGTGTTCATTTCTCTTGATCTCCACATTGGCTCTGGCTACCACTCTAGCCCCGGTTCTCTCAAAGGAAAAGGGGCTTTTCCTTTCTCTGCACTAAGAATTTTTTCCCTTATTCCTGGCCTTGCAGTTATGTCTGTCATGCGCACTTTTAGTAAAAGTAACCATCTCGGCTGGCTTTCTCCAAACTTGAGCGTTTTTTGCAATTTTAGGCCAAAAAACCAAACCAGCTCTCGCTCGATCATTTTTTCCATTTTTTTCCTAAAGGTTCTGACATTGGTGTCGTTAATAAAAGTAACTTTGAGAGAACTACTTGGTTTTCCGAGACGTCGGAAACCGCACCATCGGAAAATCAATTGGAGAAATCACCATGGCAGTAAATGTAAACACCAACGTATCAGCGA
>NZ_JARHUF010000017.1 GCF_029223195.1 Vibrio sp. CAU 1672
TTCTGAGTACATCATCCTAATCATCCTAAGTTGGTAACCGAATGATCTGATCGCAAAATTTTATAAGAGTTCAAAAAAAATCCCCGAACCTTTCGGTTCGAGGATTTGTGTATAAGAGACAGGGCAAGTGCCTCCCCTTTTTTGTCTTTATTTGCCGCCCAGGCCGGTCAGTTACAGCAACCATCCTGCATAAAGGCCAATCAGGTATAATGAAACTCCCGCCATCACCCCGGCGACAATGTCATCGACCATGATCCCCAGCCCGCCATGGACTCGCTTATCGAGCCAGCCAATCGGCCAGGGTTTGACCATATCAAAAAAGCGGAACAGGACAAACCCGCATAGCAGCCATTTCCACTCCGTCAGTGGAATGTTAAGTGCCGGCATCACACTCATGGTGATCCAAAAGCCGGCAAACTCATCCCACACAATCGAGCCATGGTCATGAACGCCCATATCATCAGAGGTCACCTGGCAAATCTTGATGCCAATTACACATGAAAACAGCACGGCCAGAACGTAAACAGAAAACGGCAACTGCGCCAGAAGTAAAAACAGCGGCACCGATGCCAGCGTTCCCATCGTGCCGGGCACCACCGGTGATAAACCACTACCAAACCCCGTCGCCAGTAGATGCCACGGGTTTTTTAATGAAATCAAAGAAAGGGGGTTGGTCATATTCTATAAACCTTAATGACTAAGTGGTTGTCATCTTACAAGGCGATGAGAGTTATTTAAAGTGGTCAAAGCCGGTTAAATCCCAGTCCAGCAGTTGGCCGTTGTCATGCAGTTCAAACGTACCCTGTGGACGGATTTGGCCAATACAAGTGAATTTACACCCGGCGTGGGCCAAAGCACTGTCGAGTGAGCCCCGGTTTTGCTCAGGCACGGTAAAACACAGCTCGTATTCCTCACCACTCGACAACGCATACTGCTGGGCAGTGCGCTTGTCATCTAAGAACTGCACCAACTCCGTTGAAATCGGTAAGGTAGATACATCGATACTCACTCCGACTTGTGAACGCTGTAAAATATGCTTAACGTCGGCAATCAGGCCGTCAGAGATATCGATAGCGGCTGACGCCAGGCCAACCAGCGCCTGCCCGGCAAGTACGCGGGGGGTACTCAGGTAGTGCGCTTTTTCCAACGCCTCTGCACCGATACGCTGGCGCAGGGAATCGTCCAGAATCACATCCAGTCCCGCCTTGGCATCACCGAGCGTGCCGGTCACATACAGCCAGTCGCCAACTTTTGCCCCGCAGCGGGTCAGCGCTTTACCTTCCGGAACAAACCCCTGTACGGTCAGCGTGAGGCTGAGTGGGCCTTTGGTGGTGTCACCACCAATGAGTTGCAGGCCGTAGTAATCGGCCAGGGCAAAAAACGCATCACAGAACGGGGCCAGCCAGGCTTCATCCGCCTGCGGCATGGTTAAGGCAAAGCTGACCCAGGCCGGCGTAGCCCCCATGGCTGCAAGATCGCTGATATTCGATGCCAGCGCTTTGTGTGCCACCCAAGCAGGGTTAGCGTCCGCCAGGAAGTGCGTTCCTGCCACCAACGTATCGGTGCTGATAGCTATCTCAACATTGGCCGGAGCTTTCACCAGGGCACAATCATCTCCAGCCGCCAAATGTACATCTTTGCGTTGTTTTTGCCGCCCGACCAGATAGTGGTCAATCAGGCTAAATTCACCAGGCATAATTTGTCCATTTATCCACACAAAAAAGGCCAGCAAGTGCTGACCTTTTGTTTTAAGAAACCGTTATTTCTTGCGTACATGGGGTGCGGCTTTATCCAGCACACCATTGACGAACTTATGGCTGTCTTCAGCGGCAAATACTTTTGCCAGCTCAATAGCTTCGTTGATAACCACTTTGTAAGGAACATCCTCACGACGGGTCATTTCATACATGGCCAGACGAAGCAAAGCCAGTTCCATCATGTCTAAGTCCTGCATCGGACGCGACACGTATGGACGGATTTTGCTATCCAACTCAGCGTGGCTAAGAACAACACCGGTCAGTAGCTCACGGAAGTAAGCAACGTCAGTTTCTGGTGCAGCAAGTGCAGGCTCAGAGGCATGATGCTCTTCTTCATCATACTTGTCCCCAGACAAGAATTGTTCTTCGATCGTGGCAACATTCTCTTTAGTAATTTGCCATGAGTAGATCGCCTGTAGAGCGAATTGACGTGCGTTACGACGTGCGGCTGGTTTCACACTGGCCCCCATTAGGAATCAATTTCAGATAATACGTTAATCATTTCGAGTGCGCTTAGTGCAGCCTCTGCACCTTTATTACCAGCCTTGGTTCCTGCGCGTTCAATCGCTTGATCGATAGTATCAACAGTCAGTACACCGAATGCGACTGGAAGACTGTATTCCAGAGACACCTGTGCCAGACCCTTGTTACATTCACTACAAACATAGTCAAAGTGTGGTGTACCACCACGGATTACCGTGCCTAACGATACGATCGCATCGTATTTCCCTGTTTTCGCGACACGTTGAGCAACAAGAGGCAGCTCTACAGCACCAGGACAACGAACAACCGTGATGTTCTCTTCGCTTACCTGTCCGTGACGCTTTAGTGTATCGATCGCACCAGAAAGTAGGCTTTCGTTAATAAAACTGTTGAAACGAGAAATAACGATAGCAATTTTTGCATTTGGCGCTGGGAAGCCACCCTCGATCACTTTCATAAGCTTTCCTTTAACTCTATTTATAAGTGAAATATGTTCATCAAGTGAGAATCGCCGGATTCTAGCACAATTTTGTGAGCAATATCTAATGGAAATTGGCGACGATTGATGAGTTGCCGGCCGTGAACAAAACCAGTCCAGCTAAAGACCAGAAACTCATCGCTCAGTTGTTATTCACAAACGTATTCAACCACATTCAGGCCGAAACCGCCGAGTGCGTGATATTTTTTGTCTGAAGAAGACAACAGACGCATATCATGTACGCCCAGATCGGCAAGAATTTGCGACCCTACCCCCACGCGGCGTGAGGTGCCTTGTTTCTTCGCCAGCGTCGGTGCCTGACCTTTGTCCTGAGCTTCAAACATTTTAACCCGGTGGATCAATAGTTCGGTCGATTCTTCATTGCCCAGAACCACCAGCACGCCGCCCTCTTCACCAATGCGTTTCATCGCCTTATCCAGGGTCCAGCTGCGCTCAGCATTACGGTCACTGTGCAGCAGGTCAGTAAAGACATCCTGCAGATGCACGCGAACCAGCGGCGCCTGGCCTTGCTGCTCACCTTTACACAGTGCGTAATGGATCTGGTTATCGATGGTATCTTTGTAGGTCACCAGTTTGAACTCACCAAACTCGGTTGGCAGTTTACATTCCGCCACGCGCTCGATGGTGGTTTCGGTATTATTGCGATATTCAATCAGGTCAGCGATGGTACCCAGTTTAACCCCATGCTTATCGGCGAACACCTCCAGATCAGGGCGACGGGCCATGGTGCCATCCTCATTGAGGATTTCAACGATCACCGAAGCCGGCTCCAACCCTGCCAGGCGGGCCAAATCACACCCGGCTTCTGTATGGCCGGCACGAGTCAACACGCCCCCTTCCTGGGCGGCTAACGGAAAAATATGCCCAGGCTGGACAAGATCGGCCGCTTTGGCCTCCGGCGCCACGGCCGCCTGAACAGTACACGCACGATCCGCCGCTGAGATACCGGTGGTCACCCCCTCCGCGGCCTCAATTGACACCGTGAAGTTGGTCGTATACTGGGCATTGTTATCCTGCACCATCGGTGGCAGGCCCAAGCGCTCACAACGCGCTTTGGTCATGGTTAAGCAGATCAGACCGCGGCCGTGCGTTGCCATAAAATTGATGGCTTCGGGGGTGATGTGTTCGGCCGCCATGATCAAATCGCCTTCATTTTCACGATCTTCATCATCCATCAGGATGACCATTTTGCCTGCGCGAATATCATCAATTATTTCTTGTGGCGTACTGATTGGCATACTCTGTTTCCCCGTTATTTATTTGTTATTGTCACTGATACGTTATCATCAGTTCTTTGCCAGCCCGCCTGACCGGCGTTATGTGTCTTAGTCTGAAGCCTGGGCATGGTAAGTCAATAAACCTGATGCTGTTCTGCTAAGCAAATCCGTTTTGTTGCAGGAACTCCATCGTCAGGCGAGACTCAGGTTGCTGCGCTTGCTGGCCTTGCAGCAGACGCTCCATATAGCGCGCCAGCACATCCACCTCCAGGTTAACTTTACGCCCGACCTGAAAACGGTCAATGGTGGTCTCAGCGCTGGTGTGCGGCACGATAGTCAGCTTAAAGGCATTCTTGCGTAATGCATTGACGGTCAAACTGATACCGTCGACAGTAATCGAGCCCTTTTCTGCCACGTACTTACTCAGCTCTGCCGGCATCGCCACCCAAAACTCAATCGCACGGCCTACTTGCTGGCGTTCCACGATCTCTCCCACCGCATCGACATGCCCGGAGACAATATGCCCGCCAAAGCGGGTTGTCGGCAGCATCGCTTTTTCTAGATTGACCTGGTCACCTACCTGATAGGTCGCAAAGCCACTTTTTTGCAGCGTTTCAAGCGACAGATCCGCACTGAAGTGGCGGGCGCCGAATTCAATCACCGTCAGGCAAACCCCGTTAGTGGCAATACTGTCACCAAGTTTGACATCCGCCATGTCTAATTTACCCACATCCACCGTAATGGTGACGTCCTCACCTTTGGGCGTGATGGCAGCCAGCGTCCCGACTGCTTCGACAATTCCTGTAAACATCTTAGTTCTTCATTCCGCTGTGATTGCGCATAATCTGCGCCGTGATACGAACATCCGGGCCGACCATACGCAAGTCTGTAATAGTGAGTTCGATGGCCTGGGTCATTTCCGACAGACCGAGTGCTGCTATCAGCCCTCGCCCGTCACTTCCCATCAGTTTAGGTGCCAGATAAACAATCAGCTCATCAATCAGCTCGGCCTGGATCAGTGCGCTGGCCAGAGTCGCACCGGCCTCAACCCACACGTGATTGACGTTATACTGTTCAACCAGAGCCTTAAACGTCCTCGCCAGATCAACTTGGCCATCCTCAGCCAGCGGCGCCGTCACGCTGCCACCGGGGCCAATAATGGTACGTTCACCGGGAGTGTGAAATAACTTCAGGGAGCCTTCAAGCTGGTCCTGGCGATCTAAAATAACCCGCCGTGGCTGGCGCAGCGTGTGTTCAGCATACTGCTCACGGACACTCTCCGGTAACTCATCCCAACGTACGTTAAGCGAGGCGTTGTCATCCCGGACGGTTTTGCTGGTCGAAAGAATCGCACATGACCTAGCGCGCAAACGCTGCACATCCTGGCGGGCTTGAGGTGAGGTGATCCACTGGCTTTTGCCGTTGGCTAACGCAGTCTGTCCGTCCAGGCTGGCGGCCATTTTCAGCTGCACATACGGCATGCCGGTTTGCATCCGCTTAATAAACGCCGGATTGAGCGCTCTGGCATCTGACTCCAACAAACCGACCTGCACTTCAATACCGGCTGCGCGCAGCATGCCAATCCCCCTCCCCGCCACTTGCGGGTTAGGATCCTGCATGGCACAAATCACTTTCGCGACCCCGGCCTTAATCAATCCTTCGGCGCAGGGTGGCGTACGGCCATAGTGGGAGCAGGGCTCCAGGGTCACGTAGGCGGTGGCACCGCGCGCTTTGTCACCGGCCATACGCAATGCATGCACTTCCGCATGTGGCTCTCCGGCCCGGTGATGGTAACCTTCTCCCACCACCTGCTGATCACGGATGATCACGCAGCCGACATTCGGGTTAGGGGCGGTGGTATAGATGCCGCGTTTGGCCAGCGCAATCGCCCGCTGCATCATGGCGTGATCCTGGCTGGAAAACTCGTGGGTAGTCGTGAGCTGAGACATAACGGTTAGTCTTCCAGACGGGCAATTTCTTCGCCAAACTCGCGGATATCTTCAAAACTGCGGTATACCGAGGCAAAACGGATATAGGCTACCTTGTCCAGCTCTTTGAGTTGATCCATCACTAAGTTACCTATCATCTCACTCGGTACTTCACGCTCACCGGTGGCACGCAGCTGGGATTTGATCGTGCTGATGGCAAGTTCAATCGCATCTGCACTGACCGGGCGTTTCTCCAACGCACGCTGGATCCCGCCGACCATTTTGTCTTCATCAAATGGTTCACGGTTGCCGTTAGACTTAATGACTTTCGGCATCACCAACTCTGCCGTTTCAAAGGTTGTAAATCGTTCATTGCACGCCAGGCACTGACGGCGACGGCGAACCTGATGGCCGTCCGCCACCAGACGAGAATCGATCACCTTAGTATCGTTCTCTGAACAAAAAGGACAATGCATGTCACCTCCACAAAATTTGGCTGTTGGCCGTAGGCCCGATCATCACTGTTGATGGCTGATGAGGACCGTGCACAAGTTACGCCTAGTGTAGCGGAATTGAGATGACAGAGAAAACAAAAAGGGGCCGTAAAGCCCCTTTTTTAAACCAAATCAGTGCGTTTCTATTAAGCTCGCGGCAGGTAGTTCGCTTTACCGACCCATTTGTAACTGGTGAGCTCTTCCAGCCCCATCGGACCACGGGCATGCAGCTTCTGCGTAGACACCGCCACTTCCGCACCGAGGCCAAACTGAGCACCATCGGTAAAACGGGTTGCCGCATTAACATACACCGCAGCAGAGCCGACCGAATTAATAAACAGCTCCGAGTTTTGCAGGCTGTTGGTCATGATCGCATCCGAGTGGCTGGCATTGTGCACACGCATATGCTCGATGGCAGCTCGTACGTCAGCGACCACTTTCACGCCCAGAGTGAAACTCAGCCATTCGGTATCAAAATCCCCCTCTGCCGCGTCGCGAATCTGTGTCGCTCCCGGCATCAGGGCTTTGGCTTGCGGCTCTGCCACAAACGTGACTTGCTCGTTCATACGCGCCACCAGCATTGGCAGGAACTCTGCCGCCACTTTTTCATGCACCAGTAAGGTATCCAGTGAGTTACATGCCGAAGGACGTTGAACTTTTGAGTTCTCAACCACGTTTAGAGATTTCTCCAGATCCGCTGAGTCATCAACAAAGATGTGGCTGATACCAAAGCCACCGATGATCACTGGAATCGTGCTGTTTTCCTTACACATTTTGTGCAGACCGGCACCCCCACGTGGAATGATCATATCTACGTACTCGTCCAGCTTAAGCAGTTGAGAAACCAACTCACGGTCTGGCTTTTCAATATACTGTACCGATGCGGCAGGCAGGTTCGCTTTTGCTAGTGCGGACTGGATAACCTTAACCAGCTCCATGTTAGAGAAGAACGTCTCTTTGCCACCACGTAGGATGCTTGCATTACCGGTTTTCAGACACAGCGCAGCAATGTCGATGGTTACGTTTGGACGCGCTTCATAGATCACCCCAATCACCCCGAGCGGGACACGGCGGCGTGACAGTGACATACCATTTTCCAGCACTTTACTGTCGATTTCACTGCCAACCGGATCATTAAGGCTGATCACGTTACGCACGTCATTAGCAATGCCAGTCAAACGCTCTTCGTTCAACAGCAGACGATCGAGTAGTGCATCCGTTAGACCCGCTTCGCGGCCCAGTTCGATGTCTTTGGCGTTGGCGGCCAAAATCGCCGCTGCATTAGCTTCTAATTCGTCGGCGATGATCGCCAGAGCCTGGTTTTTTTGCGCGGTTGACGCTGTCGCCAGTTCAAAAGCCGCCTGTTTGGCCGCTTTGCCCATATTGGTTAAATCCACTCTGCTTCCCTCTTTTTCTATTCTTGAATGACGACAAGATCATCGCGATGGATGACTTCTGAACCATAGTCATAGCCCAAAATCGCATTAATGTCTTTACTGTGTTTGCCAGAGATCCGTTCCAGCTCCCGGCTGGAGTATGCCGCAATCCCACGCGCAATCAACTTACCATGCATGTTGGTCACGCGCGCCACTTCACCGCGCTGAAAATCACCGCTGACTTTCAGGACACCTTTCGCCAAGAGGCTGCTGCCTGTGCCAACTACGGCTTTAACCGCACCGTCATCAATCACGATGTCGCCAGAAGCAGCCGGTCCCGCGAGGATCCAGCGCTTGCGGTTCTCCAACGCTTCCGTACAGGGTAAGAAACGTGTGCCCTGCGGGGTAGCGCTCAAAGAATCAAAAATGACATTAGGAGCACTGCCAGCAGCAATAATCACCTCAATACCGGCATGGCGTGCAATGTCTGCCGCCTGGAGCTTGGTGGCCATCCCTCCGGTGCCAAGAGTGGTGCCGCTGCCACCTGCGATTTGGCGCAAAGTATCATCGATCGTTTTGACTTCTTTGATCAGCTCTGCGTTAGGATCTTTGCGAGGGTCAGCGGTAAACAAACCTTTCTGGTCGGTCAGCAGCAACAACTTATCGGCACCACACAAAATCCCAACCAAAGCGGACAGATTATCGTTATCCCCCACTTTGATTTCACTGGTGGCAACCGCGTCATTTTCATTCACGATCGGAATAATATCATTCGCCACTAAGGCATTGATGGTATCACGCGCGTTTAAAAACCGTTCCCGATCTTCGAGATCGGCACGCGTCAGCAGCATCTGGCCGATTTTGATCCCGTAAATCGCAAACAATGATTCCCAGGTTTGAATCAACCGGCTCTGGCCGACTGCGGCAAGTAACTGTTTGCTTGCCATCGCGTTGGGCAATGCGGGGTAACCAAGATGCTCACGGCCTGCTGCAATCGCACCAGACGAAACCATTACGACAGAATGGCCCTGTTTTTTAAGCTCCGCACACTGACGTACCAGTTCAACCATATGGGCGCGTTCAAGCGCTAAGGTACCACCAGTCAGCACACTAGTTCCCAGCTTCACCACCACGGTTTGAGGTTGTGCAGCCAATGCATTTTGTTGATTCGTTGTCATGATGTCTTCTGAAGTGAAAAACAAATAAAAGAGTTGATGTTTTAACAATCAAACGGGAATTTAACAAGAAGAAAAGGTGCGATAACGCACCTTTTCTTGTGTTTAGATAAAAATGCATACCCAACAAGCGTGAATACGCAACAGGCCAATTAAGCGAAGTCGAATGACTCCGCATGGTAGGCCACCTCTAACTCAAAGTGTTCGGCCAGAGTGCTGACCAGTTTCTCATGGAAGGTTCGTTGAGTCAGATAAACCTCTTCGACGATTTTTTCAGGCAGTTCTTCTGCTATCCAGTTACCCGCCTGATTGTATTTGCCAATGTGATATTTGGCAGTGAAACCGTGCTCGCTCGGTTCCAACTCCATCCACCAGCCCCAAAATTCGCGTTTTTCAGGTGATTTTTTATCATCCACACACACTGACAAACAGTCGAAGTAATAGCGCTCTTCATCCGACTGGGGCTCGCGCAGGTAAGGCCCGACAGCCTTTAATTTTGACATCAAGCGAAAATGTGTAGGACCTTGAGTTGTTTCTGGCATAAAGAATCTCCGTTTCCAAAGGGGGATATAATTACCCAAGAATGATTATTATTTATATTTTCCAAGAGCTTATTTTTTGCTCATATCCTACTTTTCACTAATTCAGCCGATTTGTCATCTTAAGAATTCATCCTCCAGCCACTTTGTCGCTAAATCGAGGGATTGCTCATATCCTTTTGTAATCATCTTGGAACTGATTTTCTTGGCTTTACCGTACTGGCTGAACAGCGCCACCAACTGGTTGTCACTATATGGGGAAACCGGGTCGCCATCCATACTCATCGCCAGTACCGGCACTTTGGTTTTGCGGTTAGCCAAAAAGCCCTGAACCTTCAGAGACCATGCCTGCATTTGCCGGGACAAACTATTGATATCCACCACACCTTTCCCTAAGCGTGATGCCAGCATATCCAGATACATTTTTGGCATGCGCTGTAATTTATCCGGCGAAGTAAAAACATCGTGGATCGGGGCACCCAACGCAACACACGCTTTGATTTTATCCTGCTCAAGAAACGACAACCTCACCATTGCATTACCGCCAAAGCGAAAACCGATCAACCCCACCTTGAAGTGATCCACCCAGGGTAACGACGGTAACTCATTTAACACGGCTTGGTGCAGACAACTCGAGTCTTCCGTCAGAGGCCAGTGCGAACTGTGGCCGACCGACGGCATATCCACCGTAAGCATCGCAATGCCTTTAGGGGCCAGATAATCCCGGAACAAACGCCACATTTCAATCTGCAGTGTATCGAGGCCAGCACTGACCATCACCACCGGCAGTGGCTTATCCGTGTGTGGTAAGTGCAAATTGGCAGCGATTTTGCGGTTCTGGTATGGCACCTCGATCCGCTTGATGGTGTAGTGCGACTTCTCTGCGGCGGCAGAATAGGCTTTGTTCGCCAGCACCTGCGCCTGAAGCGCTAAGTTGTCGTTCTTTAAATGGGGGTAGCCGGCAACACTGAAACACAACGAAGCGGTAAATAACTCTTCCGCAGCCTGGTCCCCCAGCAGGTCATTGGCTCGCTTTTGGTGCTCCATACCCAGCTTAATCCACTCAAACGCCCAGTTGCCACTGTGATAGCCCATCACCGTATCAAGCCATTTATCTTCGGTACGGGAGTGGGTTGAAGAGGCAATACGCGATAACACCGACTCGACTTCGATTGGCGAAAGGCCCTGCCAGTTCCACTGCAACCGGCGTAAATGACGGTACCAAACCCGGCTGCCATTCTCTCTCTTTTCATTAAGCGCTTCTTGGCTGGTAGGCATGTACTGCGTCAAAGCGGACGTTTCCTTGGCTTGTTTATGCTTGACAAATAGGGTTTCCGAGAGGTTTTTACTGACTTCTTCTTCAGACATAGGGGTCGCTCTGGCCGTAGTGGGTAATAGCCTTAATAATAATAAAAAAAATGCCCCAATAAAGGGGCATTTTCTCAGAATCTTACTTGGCAATTACTTTCGCTTGCGATTTACCGGCTCAGCGTACTGGATTGACATATCCCAAGGCTGCTCAATCCAGGTATCTTGCGCGATATCCACCACGTAATCATCCAACAGCTCTTTGCCTGATGGTTTTGCACATACGGCAATCAGTTTTGCTTTCGGGTACATGTCACGTAACTTACGCGCCGTATCGCCACTGTCCACCAAGTCTTCAACAATGAGGTAGCCTTCACCGTCGCCTTCTGGTGCTTTCAGTACGCTCATATCACGCTGGTGATCGTGATCGTAACTGGAGATACAGATAGTATCGACGTAACGGATACCCAGCTCACGCGCCAGAATTGCGCCAGGAACCAGACCGCCACGGCTCACTGCCCAAATACCTTTCCACTGCTCGGCTGGCATCTGCTTTTCTGCCAGTTCACGGCAATATGTCTGCATCGCATCCCAAGTGATAATGAATTTTTTGCTCATTGTAATAACCTAATAATTTGAATATATGCATCCCCATGGGACTTTATCAGCCCCAGGCTTGGAAAAGTCTTCTCCGCAACCCGCGGAAATTGGGGTTTCAAAGCTGCGCAAACGATTATTCTACCGAAACACACCATGAATACCAACGCTGATATTACAAATCTCTGCAATTAGCGTAGAAAAAATCGTGGTGAATAACAGACAGATTGAGTGACAGATAAATTTCAACAAGAATCGTTCACAAAAAAAAGAAGCCAGCGCATGCCCACAGGCAGCACTGGCTATCAGGAATGGCTTAACCCACCAGGTATTTGATGATGAAAATGGCCGACATCACCCAAACACTGGCTGACACGTCACGGCCCTTACCGCTGAACAGTTTAATCGCTGCATAAGCGATAAAGCCCAGAGAGATCCCTTCAGCAATGGAGAAAGTCAGGGGCATCAACAGGCAGGTCACTACCACAGGTGCCGCTTCGGTCAAATCACGCCAGTCGATGCTAACCAAACCAGAAAGCATCAGGATCGCGACATAGAACAGCGCGCCGGAAGTGGCATAGGCCGGGATCATGCCCGCTAACGGCGAGAACAGCAGCGCAAGCAGGAACAGCACGCCAACCACAACCGCGGTCAGACCGGTACGGCCACCTGAAGCCACGCCCGCAACACTTTCAATATAAGAAGTGGTGTTCGAAGTACCCAGCAGGGCACCGACAGAAGTCGCGGTAGAGTCAGCCAACAGCGCCTTATTCAGGCGAGGGATCTTACCGTCTTCACCCATTAATCCGGCTTTCTGCGAAACGCCGACCAAAGTACCGGCGGTATCAAACAAATCAACAAACAGGAACGCAAACACCACTGAAATCATGCCGACTTCAAACAGCCCCGAGAAATCGAGTTGCAAAAATGTTGGCGCCAGACTTGGCGGCACAGACATTACCCCGCCCCACTGGACGTCACCAAACAACAAGCCAAGGCCTGTTACCGCAAGAATCGCGATCATCACCGCACCTTTCACACCGCGGTGGACCAGAGCAATGGTGAGGAAAAAGCCGATCGAAGCCAGCACCGGAGACAATGACGTGATGTTACCCAAAGAAACCAAAGTCGCTGGGTTATCGACCACAATGCCTGCATTTTTCAATGCAATAAAGGCCAAAAACAAGCCGATACCCGCCGAAATCCCGGTTCTTAGTGCCAGCGGGATGGAGTTGATGATCCACTCGCGGATCTTGAACACACTGAGCAAAATAAACAGCACACCCGAAACAAACACCGCCGCTAATGCCACTTGCCAGGTGTAACCCATCCCTAACACCACTGCGTAAGTAAAAAACGCGTTCAACCCCATACCCGGAGCCTGTGCGATTGGGTAATTGGCAACAAAGCCCATGATGAAACAGCCAATGGCCGCCGCAAGACAAGTAGCGACAAATACCGCACCACGATCCATACCGGCATCCGCCAGAATCGCAGGGTTTACAAAGATAATGTAAGCCATGGTAAGGAAGGTAGTAATACCCGCGATGATCTCAGTGCGCACGTTAGTGCCATTTTCACTAAGTTTAAAGAGCCTTTCGAACATAATCGAATCCTGTAAAGGTAAAATAGTAAACGGTTGCGTAAACGATTGGCAGGAATTATAAAGTTATCAAATAGCAAATTCCAGATGGAATTTTAACTCTAAGTCAGAATTTATTGATCCAGATGGGAAGTATTGGATTAAAAAGCGAGCCACCACACAAACAACTCCTTATTAAACAATCATTAATGTAAGAAATGAATAAAAGGCAGAATGAGGTAAATTTAAACAATGTTCTAAACTTTCAAAGGAAAAAGTGTCCTTTCACGGATAGAGCATGTGCAAATACGCACTGTAAAGTACTCATGCTAACGAAAATATAGAGAAATTGGAGTTACAAGTGGTATGTACGGAGAGGAAAATAAAAAAACGCCACTCATTATGAGTGGCGGTGAATCATGTCAGTGTTGTCACTGAAAAAAAATTCCAATTAATAGGGGTGAACATACTGTTCGAGTCACATGCTTCAATTCGTGTTAGTAACCAAAGCTTGTTGGGTATACAAAGTTGCCAGTGTAAACAGAGTTGTTTGTCCAGAACGTTGTACTTGGTAAACCTTTCATAATTATCACCTTCTAAATCAATTAAAGTTGGGCTTGATTTCTCAGTTCCTTGGAGGCGATATACGGACTCATCCTTTGAGCGTTTTATTCTTCTCTTCAGAAGCTGGTTACAAATATACCACCGAGAAATTTAATTACAACCCTTTAGGTGACATAAATCACATTTTTTTCTCGAATTGACCAATTTTAAGCGATTACTGTAAGTTAATTACAGAATTATGAATTAATATTTTCACTCTAACCTTGTCCAATCCCCCTTTAGTTGCACAGTGCCAGCAGACCTGTCCACAATCCGTGACAAGTGAAACTGAAATCCTTTGGCGCGCGGCTACTCGCCTTCCCCATCTGGTGGTATGCTTGACGCCAATTACAGGCCAAATCTGCTTAGCATGTACGACTAAGCCCCCGTTATATTTAGGTTAGATATTTGGCATAAGCACAGCAAAAGGAGTCTTCCGTGTCTGAATTCCATTCTGAGATCAGTTCCTTATCACCTACTCCACTTTGGCAGTTTTTCGATAAGATTTGTTCTATCCCCCACCCTTCCAAGCATGAAGAGGCACTCGCCCAGTACATTGTCCACTGGGCTACTGAGCAGGGTCTTGACGTACGCCGTGATCCGACTGGCAACGTCTTCATTAAGAAACCAGCTACGCCGGGCATGGAAAGCAAAAAAGGTGTGGTGCTTCAAGCGCACATCGACATGGTACCGCAAAAGAACGAAGACACTGACCACGACTTTACTCAAGATCCTATCCAGCCATACATTGATGGCGAATGGGTAACGGCCAAAGGCACTACATTAGGTGCCGATAACGGTATCGGTATGGCATCTTGTCTTGCGGTATTGGCTTCGACAGAGATCAAGCACGGCCCTATCGAAGTACTGCTGACTATTGATGAAGAAGCGGGGATGACTGGCGCATTCGGCCTTGAGGCTGGATGGTTAGAGGGCGATATCCTGCTTAACACTGACTCAGAGCAAGAAGGCGAAGTGTACATGGGTTGTGCCGGTGGTATAGACGGTGCGATGACATTCGATATCACTCGTGACGCAATCCCGGCCGGGTTTGTCACTCGCCAGTTGACCCTCAAAGGTCTGAAAGGCGGTCACTCTGGTTGTGATATCCACACTGGTCGCGGTAACGCCAACAAACTGATAGGTCGTTTCCTGGCTGGTCACGCACAAGAGCTCGATCTCCGCCTGATTGAGTTCCGTGGCGGTAGCCTGCGTAATGCCATTCCTCGTGAAGCCTTTGTCACCATAGCGCTTCCTGCCGAAAACCAGGACAAATTGGCTGAACTGTTCAACTACTACACTGAGCTGCTAAAAACAGAGCTGGGTAAAGTGGAAACCGACATCGTGACTTTCAATGAAGAGATTGCCACTGACGCGCAAGTATTCGCTGTAGCGGATCAACAGCGTTTCATTGCCGCATTGAATGCTTGTCCAAATGGCGTAATGCGCATGAGTGATGAGATTGCAGGCGTGGTTGAAACCTCTCTGAACGTTGGCGTGATCACCACAGAAGAGAACAAAGTGACAGTGCTTTGCCTGATCCGTTCATTGATCGATTCTGGCCGTAGCCAGGTAGAAGGTATGCTTCACTCAGTCGCAGAGCTGGCTGGTGCACAAATCGAGTTCTCCGGTGCTTACCCAGGCTGGAAGCCGGATGCAGATTCACAAATCATGGCAATTTTCCGTGACATGTACCAAGGCATCTACGGCCACAAGCCTAACATCATGGTAATCCACGCGGGTCTTGAGTGTGGCCTGTTCAAAGAGCCTTACCCGAACATGGATATGCTGTCTTTCGGCCCTACTATCAAATTCCCTCACTCTCCGGATGAGAAAGTGAAGATTGATACCGTTCAACTGTTCTGGGATCAAATGGTTGCGCTTCTGGAAGCAATTCCTGATAAAGCGTAATCATCAAACTCACGTTATAAACACAAAAAGGGTGCCAAGGCACCCTTTTTTTATTACGAGAAATTCACCAACTATGCACGAGTTTGCGCGTAAGCCGCCAACTCATCCATAGAAGTCTTAGCAACGACGTCACCATCGATGTAGTAAGTGACGAAATCACCGTAACGAACACCCGTCAGTGTCGCTTTTTCACCGTTGTTGTAAGTAATGTCCATTTGAACGGTGTTCTCATCAATCTGTTGCATCTGACCTTGCTCGATAACACGGTTGTTGGTTAAAGGACCAACTGGTGCAGTGGTTAGAGATTTGTCTAACTGGTGGTTGACATCGATGTAAGTGTCCATCTTAGTATCAAAGATGTGTGGCTTACCATTAAGCGGGTTTTTACCCGTCCAGAACTCTAAAGAATTGAACACGATGTAATCCGCCGCAATAGCAACACCGTAAACGGGTGCCAGCAACATATTGAGACCACCACGCGCATAACGGTTATCCACCGCTTTTAGGTTAAAGCCCATCACGTAACCCGTCACCGCATTACTGCCCACACAGCCGGAAAGTGCCACTGTTACCGCAGCCATCATGCCAATTTTGGCCATCGCCGTTTTCATCACAACCTCTTAATCAGATATCGTCGGTTTAAAAATCGGCGCGGATAGTAGCGGATAAAAAGGGCCGATAAAAGACAGGATTTTAGGCAAAAAAGTGTCATACCTATTTTTGAACACAAGGCATTTACACCATTAATGCATTGAGCCATTCCTAGCCAGCCCTCCCGTGATAAAACTCAGCAACTACACTTAATAGCAACCAATACCCTACATGTGGGGACAATTTAGCCAGGATGATAAAAACCATTTATCGTGAGCTTAATAACAATCATTAGTGTGATTTAGCCGCAGTTGCTACATTATTGATCACTTATTTGACAGAGACAGTTTATGGCCAGAACAAAAACAAACTCACCCTTTGAGCTTTTAAACTATCAGATCCAACCGGGACAACGCTTAGAAATCGAACTGCCGGCGGCCCAGTTGTATACTCACTCACCGCTGTCTATACCTGTCGAAATTATTCACGGCAAACAGGCCGGTCCGGTGTTAATGGTTAATGCCGCCATCCACGGTGATGAACTCAACGGCGTTGAAATTGTGCGCCAGCTGATTAACCTGCTCGACCCACTGAAGTTAAAAGGCACTGTCATTGCGGTGCCCATCGTTAACGTGTTTGGCTTTATTCATAAATCGCGTTACCTGCCTGATCGCCGCGATCTTAACCGCTGCTTCCCGGGCAGTGATAAGGGAGCACTGGCATCACGCATGGCGCATACCTTTTTTGATAATATTGCCAGACGCTGTGACTACATCATCGATCTGCATACCGGCGCGATTCATCGCACTAACCTGCCGCAAATCCGCGCCAACCTGAGCAACCCGGAGACCTTGCGGATCGCCAAAGCATTTGCCACACCGGTGATCATCGACTCTGCACTGCGCGACGGCTCGTTGCGCAGTGAAGCCGAGAAATGCAATATTCCGGTACTGACTTACGAAGCGGGCGAAGCGCTGCGATTTGATCCGGTCTCGATCACCGCCGGCGTTCTGGGAGTAAGACGGGTCATGCAAACCATTGGTATGCTGCGTGCAAGCCGTAAGAAATTACCCACACCGGTGATCGCTAAATCTACCAGTTGGGTGCGGACCCCCGGCAACGGCATATTACGCACCATTGTCAATCTTGGCGATAAAGTCGATAAGGGAGAGCCGCTGGCTTATATCAGTTCGCCACTCGGTCATGCTGAACTGGAGTTAACTGCGCCGAAAGAAGGTATCGTGATTGGCCAGCAGACCTTGCCATTAGTTAACGAAGGTGATGCCATTTTTCATCTCGCTTACTTTAAACCCGATGATGAAGACATAGAGCAGGTAGTTGAGAGCTACCTCGAGAGGTTAGTCGACTCTGAAACGGATACCATTACCACCGGGCAGATTCCTATATAGCGCCTCTCTGCAGAGCTTCTTGTCCAGAGGCTCTGCAGTTAAACTGATAGTGAAAGCACATAATTGTACAGTGTTTCATTTATCGGTATGATGCGTTCTTTTAAATTCTCATCCAGCCTCTAATGCATTATTTACCCAAACTTTGTCCTGTTATCGCCATCACTTTCTCGACCACCGGTTATGCTCAGCCTGGCAATCAGATTGCCCAGTATTTACACCAGCAAAGCCAACAGCGCAGTGTTGACGATCACTACTCGCATCCTGTTGATCAGCACCTGAATCTCGAGGCCAAGCGTGACAATCTGCACTGGCGTCAGGATGGCAAACCGGATCATTGCAGTTACGCCAAGAGTCAAGTAAAGACTACTGCCTACTTTGATTATGGAGAAGCGCGTGACTTGTCTGATGGCTTACAGCATTTCGACCTGGCGCCAATCCACACCCAAGGCGTAAAACCATCACACCGCGTTTACGCCAACAACCTGAATCTGTTACCAGGAACTCAACAGTTTGCGACACCGAGCGAAGATTCATTCAGCATCTCCTTATCGTCAGACTGTCTCTGATCTTAGCCAACAAAAAAGCCCTGAAGAAACTTCAGGGCTTTTTGTTGGCATATCCGTAACCGGAAAATCACAAATCGAAGATTAACGACTATTCTTCGTCTGCTTCCGCAGCTTTGCGAGCTTCTTCTTTGCGAACTTTTGCCGCAAGCTGCTCAGCTTCACGCTCTTGACGTTGTGCTGCTTTACGCTCGTTACGAACTACTTGGTTTTGGATGAAACCCGCCAGCTCTTGCTCAGCCCACGCTTGTGCTTTCTCTTGGCTGTCAAAACCAGTTTCACGTTTTGATACAACAGTCTTACGAGATGTCACTTGGCGAGTGATCTCTGCGCTCCAGCCGTTACGTTTTTCAGTTACGCGGATAGCAAATTTTGGATTTTTAGACATTTCTTTCAGTTCCTAAGGGATTTAGGGATTAATCAGGGATTCGGTCAACTTGATAACTCCATCTAAGCTGAGCTGTTTAACACCATCCCTTGGTAAGCGCGGTATTAGAGCATAAAAGTTATCGAAACGCTGCAAGTTTTTTGCGAGAGACTAGAGATAAGAAATGAGTCGCTTGATTAGTCACCACCCATGCCCGTATCCCCAAAAAACAAAGCGCCAGTCTCTCAACCAGCGCTTTTCTATTTTATGGCGTATTACTGACGTAGGTCGTAATTAACCAATGTTCTTACGAGCGTTCTGGAACATACGCATCCACGCACCATTTTCACCCCAGCCTTCCGGTGCCCATGAGTTCGCTACTGTGCGGAACACTCGCTCAGGGTGCGGCATCATGATAGTTACGCGACCATCTTGGGTGGTTAAACCGGTGATGGCGTTTGGCGAACCGTTCGGGTTGTTCGGGTATTGCTGCGTTGGGTGGCCGTGGTTGTCCACGTAACGCACCGCTACCGTACCAGAGGCTTCAATCGCAGCTAGGTGGTCCGCATCACGCACTTCTACGCGACCTTCACCATGTGATACCGCGATCGGCATGCGAGAACCCGCCATACCATCGAAGAACACTGAATCTGACTTCTGCACTTCAACCAGGCTAAAGCGCGCTTCAAAACGCTCTGATTCGTTACGAACAAAACGTGGCCACAGGTCAGCACCTGGGATCAGCTCTTTCAGGTTCGACAACATCTGACAGCCATTACACACCCCCAGAGAGAAGGTGTTGTCACGGTTGAAAAAGGTTTGGAACTGCTCACGAGCTGCCGAGTTAAACAGGACAGACTTCGCCCAACCTTCACCCGCACCCAGTACGTCACCGTAAGAGAAGCCACCACAAGCCACCAGACCATGGTATTCATCCAGCACCGCCTGACCCGTCAGGATGTCGCTCATATGAATGTCGGTTGCTTCAAAGCCTGCACGGTCGAATGCTGCTGCCATTTCAACGTGAGAGTTCACGCCCTGCTCACGTAGGATCGCCATCTTAGGCTTCGCGCCTGTATTTACCATAGCAGCGGCGATGTATGGCGCTGCGATGTCTTCGTTGACATCAAAGCTTAGCGATACATTCAGACCTGGATCTGAGTTGTCTTTCTTCGCTTCAAACTCCTGGTCAGCACAGGCCGGGTTGTCACGCAAAGCTTGCATCTTATGCGTGGTTTCAGCCCAGATAGTACGTAGCTCAGTACGCGAGCGCTCTAGCAGAATGGCATCACCAGATGTGATAACAAAGCTATCTGAATCTTCTACGTTACCAATCACGTGGGAACAGGCTTCCAGGCCGTTCGCTGCCAGCGTTGACAGTACAGCGTCCAGGTCATCATTTTTAACCTGGACCACAGCACCGAGCTCTTCGTTAAATAGTGCAGCAAGAGTATCGTCACCTAACTCGGCAATGTTGGCTTTCACACCACAGTGACCCGCGAATGCCATTTCGGCCAGCGTTACGAACAGACCGCCGTCGCCTTTATCGTGGTAAGCCACCAGCTTGTCATCACGAACAAGAGATTGCATCGCATCGAAGAAGCCTTTTAGCTGCTCAGCGTTATCAACGTCAGCCGGCTTATCACCTAGCTGCTTGTAAACCTGTGCCAGTGCCGTTGCACCCAGACGGTTTTTACCGTTACCCAGATCCACCAGAACCAGAGATGAGTCACCTAGTCCTTTCAAGGTAGCAGGGGTACGCAATTGCGGAGTCACCGTCTTGCGCACGTCTTCCACACGACCAAATGCCGTAATGATCAGAGACAGCGGCGAGGTCACTTCTTTGTTTTCACCGTTATCGCTCCACTTAGTCTTCATCGACATCGAGTCTTTACCAACCGGGATGGTCAGACCCAGTGCCGGACACAGCTCTTCACCAACCGCTTTTACCGCTTCGTAAAGACCGGCATCTTCACCAGGGTGGCCGGCCGGAGACATCCAGTTTGCTGACAGTTTGATGTGCTTAATGTCGCCAATATCTGTCGCTGCAATGTTGGTTAGTGACTCACCGACTGCCAGGCGTGCTGACGCGCCAAAGTCCAGCAGTGCCACTGGTGTACGCTCACCCATCGACATCGCTTCACCGTGGTAAGTGTCGTAGCTCGCAGCGGTTACTGCGCAGTTTGCTACCGGCACCTGCCAAGGACCCACCATTTGGTCACGAGCAACCAGACCCGTTACCGTGCGGTCACCGATTGTGATCAGGAAGGTTTTTTCTGCCACGGTTGGCAGGCGAAGTACGCGATCCGCCGCTTCATTGAGTTCGATACCGTCACGAGCGATCGCCGGGCTTTCCACTTTCAGCGTCGTCGCTTCACGGTGCATCTTCGGTGGCTTGCCAAGCAGGATATCCAATGGCATATCGATTGGCGTGTTGTCGAAGTGCGAATCTTCTAGCGTCAGGTGACGCTCTTCTGTTGCCACACCCACCACTGCGTATGGTGCACGCTCACGCTTACAAATGGCTTCAAACGCTGCCATGTTCTCTGGTGCGACAGCAAGCACGTAACGCTCTTGTGATTCATTACACCAGATTTCTAACGGGCTCATGCCCGGCTCATCATTAGGTACGTCACGCAGCTGGAACTTACCGCCACGCTCGCCATCGTCTACGAGTTCTGGTAGTGCGTTAGAGATACCACCCGCGCCCACATCGTGAATGAATGCGATAGGGTTTTCTTCACCCAGCTGCCAACAACGGTCGATCACTTCCTGACAGCGGCGTTCCATCTCTGGGTTTTCACGTTGTACCGAAGCAAAATCGAGATCTTCAGCCGATTGACCAGACGCCATAGAAGAAGCCGCACCGCCACCCAGGCCGATGTTCATTGCCGGACCGCCAAGTACGATCAGGCTCGCGCCTACCGGGATCTCTTTCTTCTGCACATGCTCATCACGGATGTTACCCATACCACCCGCAATCATGATTGGCTTGTGGTAGCCACGTACTTCTTCACCGGCGTGTGAAGTGACTTTCTCTTCGTAAGTACGGAAATAGCCTAACAGGTTAGGACGACCAAATTCATTGTTGAATGCCGCGCCACCCAGCGGGCCTTCCAGCATGATATCGAGCGCATTAACGATACGGCCAGGCTTACCAAAATCGGTTTCCCATGGCTGTTCAAAACCAGGAATACGCAGGTTAGAAGTCGTGAAACCAACCAGGCCAGCTTTTGGCTTACCGCCGATACCGGTTGCACCCTCGTCACGGATCTCACCGCCGCTGCCGGTTGAAGCTCCCGGCCATGGAGAAATTGCGGTTGGGTGGTTGTGCGTCTCCACCTTCATCAAGATGTGTGCATCTTCATGGTGGTAGTTGTATTGGCGTGTGGTTGGATCCGGGAAGAAACGCCCCACTTTTGAACCGGTCATGACCGCTGCGTTATCTTTGTAGGCAGACAGTACATGGTCAGGTGTCGTTTCGAAGGTATTTTTGATCATCTTGAACAGTGACTTGGGTTGTTCAACACCATCGATCGTCCAGTCTGCGTTAAAGATTTTGTGACGGCAGTGTTCTGAGTTCGCCTGGGCAAACATCATCAGTTCGATGTCATTCGGGTTACGCCCCAGCTTAGTAAAGTTCTCGACCAGGTAATCAATTTCATCTTCTGCCAGCGCCAAACCCAGGGAAACGTTTGCTTCTTTCAGCGCAAGACGACCGCCCGCAAGGATATCAACGTGGGCCACAGGTGCAGGCTCAGCCACAGTAAACAGTGCTGATGCCGCTTCTAGTTCGGTGAATACCGCTTCCATCATACGGTCGTGGATAAGCGCTTTTAGCTCAGCAAGTTGCGCATCAGAAAGTGCGGTTGATGTTTCGACGTAGTACGCGGTACCACGCTCCAGACGCTTGACTTTGTCCAGGCCACAGTTGATGGCGATGTCAGTAGATTTAGAAGACCAAGGCGAAATCGTGCCCGGGCGAGGAGTAACAAGCAGTAGAAGACCTTCAGGCTCATGCTCTTCGATGGTTGGACCGTAAGTCAGCAACTTTTCAAGTTTATCTAACTCCTGGCCATCAAGGTCAGATTTCAGATCCGCAAAGTGCATAAACTCGGCGTAAATGCCCGTGACAGGCAGATCTTGTTCACGACAAAGTTCCAGTAGTTTATTAACTCGAAACTCAGAAAGAGCTGGGGAGCCACGCAAAATTCTCATGTGCTTAGGTCTCTTATGCAATTGATTAAGGTGATATTGGAATAAATTCAGTGGGTTAGAAAACAAGACTTCGAACTTATGCCGATTTCACCTCTTGGTTGCGAGCGCATTATATAGCAATTGTTTTTGTGATGTAACACCAAAAGCAACCGTTTGCGTCATTTTTTTTGTCAAATTTGAATTACAGCTAAAATGTCGATAAATCACACAATGTCGCACTCTATCTGTCTGATCCACTTTGCCCCACCAGCGTGCTTTGATATAAAGGCAACTAGTAATTTATCGAGACGTACCGAATTAATGCAAATAAGTCCGTTCAACCGACTCAAGCACTGCGCTCTGCTTTTCGCATCTGTGCTTTTACTCTCTGCCTGCCAGATAGAGTCGGACCCCAAAAGTGAATTCGAGCAAATCCAGGAGCGTGGGGTACTGCGCGTTGGCACGCTGAACAACCAGCTATCCTACTACATTGGTCCAGATGGCCCTGCTGGCTTGGATTACGAACTGGCGCGTAAATTTGCCGAACAACTGGGGGTAAAGCTCGAGATCAAACCCGCTTTCCGTCAAGCCGAGTTGTTCCCGGCGCTGAAAAAAGGCGATATCGACCTTATCGCCACCGGCCTTAACCAAACCTCACAGGCGGTGAAGCATTTTCGTCCCGGCCCCGCTTACTACTATGTCAGCCAGCAAGTGGTGTATAAAAAAGGCCAGCTACGCCCAAGAAATATTGAACGTCTAATCGAATATCAACAAGCAAAAGCAGAAGAGCCTGTCGCAGAGGATCATACACCCACCGCCTTAAGCACACTGAAAATCGTTGAACAATCGCAATACGTACCAACCTTAGCCGCCTTACAAAAAGAGTATCCGGCGCTGCAGTTTGATATTGTCGGCAATGCCGATACCCGTGACTTACTTAAACAGGTCTCAATTGGCGAATTACGCTTTACCGTAACCGATTCGGTCGAATTGTCACTGGCACAACGCTTGTATCCTGATTTGGCCCTGGCGTTTGAACTGACTGAAGATCAACCGGTATCCTGGTTCACCCGTCGCTCGGAAGATGAAAGCCTCTACGCCTTATTGATCGAGTTCTTCGGCTCAATCAAGCAATCCGGCGAGTTAGCCAGCCTGGAAGAAAAATACATTGGCCATATCGAAACTTTTGATTATGTCGACACCCGAGCCTTTATCCGCGCACTTGATGACACATTGCCCAAGTGGTCGCCGCTGTTCCAAAAATATTCGGAGGAATTTGACTGGCGTTTGATTGCCGCTCTGGCCTACCAGGAGTCACACTGGAAACCCAAAGCCAAATCCCCCACCGGGGTGCGCGGAATGATGATGTTAACCCTGCCAACCGCGAAAAGTGTCGGGGTAACCAACCGTCTCGATCCAGAGCAATCGGTGCGCGGCGGAGTCGAATATCTGCGCCGCATCGTTGCCCGGGTGCCTGACTCAATTCCGGAGCACGAAAAGATTTGGTTTGCCCTGGCGTCATACAACGTTGGTTATGGGCATATGATGGATGCACGCCGCCTGACCAGAGCACAAGGTGATAACCCCGATGCCTGGTCAGATGTCAAAGAGCGATTGCCGCTGCTACGGCAAAAACGCTACTACAGCCAAACCCGCTACGGTTATGCCCGTGGTGATGAGGCGCGTAACTATGTCGAGAATATCCGTCGTTACTACCAGTCGATTATTGGTCACGTCAGCCAAAAACCGGTACAGGAAGCCGATACCAATGATATTCAGGTCATTCCGCCACTCAACCCGGATCTGCTCACCTCAGGGGCTGTAGAAACCGTCGCAGGACACGTTTCAGGTGCAAGTGAAGCGCAGCCAGAGACGGTTCCGCAAGCAGAATAAACCTTTCGGATCATAGCGAGCACAAAGCTCGCTATTTTTTATTGAGTCCCGTTCAGAAACTATTTAGAATCGACGCTTTCGGGCTTATTTCCTGTCGTGCGATTCAGGCCTTAAACTGAATGATGAACAGACAGGAACAGTAAGCTCCATTGGCTACCCTCTCCTCGATCTGATGTAACTCTCAAATAAGAATTGTCATCTACGGATCAAAACCGTGCGTATCCTGATACGTGATTCGGATTGGGTGTTGATTGTCTGCAAGAGGTTCTGAGTATGAGAAAACGCAGAGTGCAGTCAAAACGTTTGAATAAGACAGTGGCTGCAAACCGCCGTAAGCGCAAGCTTACGTGCATGAAAAAGAAAGTCAGTGCACGTAACCGTGTTTTCGTTCACCTGGTGAATAACTGAAAAACTTAGAGCAAACATCTACCTGGTAGGTGTTTGCTAAAATTTCCTTCCCCGCTCACCATAAGGCTACTGCTCATTTCCCAGCGCTTTCTGCGCTTGTTTCCTGGCTTTGATTTCTTTGCGACGCCGCTTAAAGAATGCTTGCAGTTGGCTTCGGCACTCATCTTCTAACAAGCCACTTTCGACCACGGCATAGTGATACGCAGCCTGGCTGGCGAATAAGTTTAGCACCGTTCCCGCAGCCCCGGCTTTTAAGTCAGGTGCGCCAAACACAATCCGTTTCACCCGGCTGTGCAGCAACGCGCCAGCACACATCGGGCAAGGCTCCAGCGTCACGTACAAGGTGGTGTCGAGCAGACGATAGTTTTCTACCACTTGTCCGGCCTGGCGCAGAGTCTGGATTTCCGCATGGGCGGTGGCATCATGCGCGCTAATAGAACGGTTCCATCCTTCCGCAATGACTTGACCATCTTTTACCAACAGCGCCCCGACCGGCACTTCCCCTTCGGCTTCTGCTCGTTGGGCAAGCTCGATGGCACGGCGCATAAATTGCTCGTCTTCCTGGGTAAAATGTGACTCAGACAAAATAGATAACCTATAGAACATAAGGGGGAACATAGTGAGGGATTAGGATAACCCAATTCCAGCACAAGACAAATCAGATCCGCAGTAGGCGTTTTAGTAAGGCTTTATCTTATCCAGCGAGGCAACGCAAAGATCTTGACCATGTTTTGAACCACACTGCGGGATAATTCGTTATATACTCACGTCATACTTCACCACAGATCAAATGGATTATGCGTTTACGTTGGCTTTTATTGTTGTTGTCGGGTTTTTCTCCCCTTACTCACGCCGCCCCTTATCAGGACGTGTTGCCGGAAGGGGCGAGGGTCAGTCTAATCGCAGAGAAACTAAGCGACCACAGCGCGCTGCAAGACATTCACCCAAACGGGCAGTACTTCCCGCCAGCCAGTACCCTTAAAGTGATTACCGCTCTGGCCGCCAAACTGGAGCTAGGTGATGAGTTCTCCTTTGAGACCCAACTGACGCGCTCGGGGCAGGATGCGGTTATTCGCTTTAGTGGTGACCCAACGCTCACCACCGCCGATTTAAAAGCCCTACTCACCCAGGCCAAACAAGCCGGGCTTAGGAACATTGAGGGCGATCTGTGGTTAGATAACAGTGCATTCAGTGGTTACGACCGAGCTGTGGGCTGGCCATGGGATGTGCTGGGGGTGTGTTACAGTGCCCCGGCAAGTGCCATTACCCTGGATGAAAACTGCGTACAGGCATCCCTCTATTCTGAGGAAACTGGTGCGACACGGGTCTACGTCCCGCCACACCACCCGGTAAAAGTGCTTACTCATGCGGTCACGGTATCGAAAGCGATGCAGAAAAGCCGCCACTGCGATCTGGATTTGATCGCCAGGCCAGACAATAACTATGAACTGCAGGGCTGCCTAGTCGAACGCGACCGTCCGCTGCCGCTCAAGTTTGCCGTCCAGGATCCTGAGCGTTATACCCGGGATAAAATCGCTGAACTGCTGCCACAACTCGGTATCCCCCTCAAGGGCAACCTACGTATTGGTCAGGCGCCCACTCAGGTTGAAGAGCTGATGGCCACCCACCATTCAGCCCAGTTACCAACACTGCTGGATGAGATGCTCAAGCGCTCAGATAACCTGATCGCGGACACCTTAACCAAAGCTTTGGGGCAGAAATTTTTTATCCAATCAGGCAGCTTTCGCAATGGTACCGAAGCCATCAAGCAAATCATTTTTGCCCATACCGGGGTCAGCATGCAGAATGCTCGCCTGGAAGACGGCTCCGGCTTATCGCGCAACAACCGCCTCTCAGCAACCACCATGGCTCAGATCCTGCGCTATATCTGGCAGCATGATGACACACTCCAGTTAATCAGCTTACTACCCAAATCCGGAGAATCCGGTACCTTGCAGTACCGACAAAGTATGCGTAAAGAACCAGTCAAAGGCCAGTTGATCGCCAAAAGCGGTTCGTTGTACGGTACCTATAATATGGCCGGGTTCGGCCTCAATGAACAGGGTCAACCCAGCACCTTGTTTGTCCAGTTTGTCTCTGACTATTTCCCAGAAAAAAGGGACGACACCCCTGTGGTTGTCGCCCCGATTACCCTTTTTGAAACCTTGTTTTACCAGGATCTGGTCAACTTCAGTCAGGCTATACCTAAGAAATAGTTAACCACCGTGAAGTAAATCCACATCCCGGAAATATCCACGATGGAAGCCAGTACCGGACTGACCAGCACGGCTGGGTCAAGCTTAAATGCACGAGCGATGATCGGCAGTAAGCCACCCAGCGTGGTGGATAGCGTAACCTGAATAAACAGCGCTACCGCAATCGCCAGTGCAATGTCACTCAGCTCAAAGCCACCTGTGGCATTGGGGTTACTGAACAGCATGATCCGCCCGACCATCACCAGAGCAATCACCAGCGCAATACACAGCGCCACCCGGCTCTCTTTCCATAGCACCGCCAGCCACTGGCGTTTTTTCAACTCACCGGTGGCCAAAGCCCGGATCACCAGCGTCGCGGCCTGGGTTCCGGTATTACCGCCTGCCGCCGCAATCACTGGCATATACACGGCCAGCAGTACCAACTGGCTTAATGTGTCTTCATACTGGGCAATGATCAGTCCGGAGACAATGCCCAGCAGTGCCAGTGCCACAATCCAGCCAATCCGCTGTTTAACGTGCTCCATCACCCCGGTTGATAAGTAGCCTTGCGGCGTATCCACCTCTGACAGGTGGAAGCCCAGCTGGTGCGCGAAATGCCGGGCACGTTTGTCATATCCGTCATGTTCAAGCTGCGTCAACAAGCTCTGTACATAGCCGACTGAACAGTGCTGCAAAATCCCCACCGCTTCATCAATCGGCATCACGGTCAACAGGTATAACTGCTGTTCGGACTCATACTGCAAAAAAGCATTACGCGCCGCACCAATTTCTGCTTCCGAGAAGTTTGGGGTCGTTTCAATAAAAGTGTTGTTCATTACCGTCATGGCGAATCTCCCGATTGGCATTGGTAACGACCATCGACAAGGTGCACCAGTGATCATCCGTATGCGGGCAACAGAATGCCCCACGGCTCAAAGCACAGCATTGTCTATTCAGAATATGAAGAAGGAACTAACTATAAGGACGATGAAGAAAGGTTGCCTTACCACTCAGGTAAGACGGAGAACGCCAATACCGAAGCGGGTTATTTCACTCCCGTAATCTTACTCACCCAGCAACTGGGAGGATGGTCGGTATTGTTCATATAAGTCTCCAAAATTACTGCCTGACTGGCAGCGCGCGCATGATAGCAAATCCGCCGACGTTTTACAGTCACCGACGGTGTTTTTTCGCTGAAAAGGCGTAAAAAAAGCGCCCGGCGGGCGCTTCCATTTTCTCTGCTGATGGATTACTTAATCGTAATTCGTGCAAATTTACGTTTGCCCACCTGGAACACGTAGGTGCCCGCTTCTGGCTGGTGTTTGGCGTCCGCCACTTTCTCACCCTCAATTTTAGCCGCGCCCTGTTTCACCATACGCATCGCTTCAGAAGTCGACGCACACAGGCCCGCCTCTTTAAGCAGGTTCGCCACTGGTGTACCGGCATCAAAGTCAAACTCAGGCATTTCATCCGGGATTTGGTTCTTAGCAAAACGGTTAACGAACTCTTGTTCTGCAGCGTCAGCGTCTGCTTCACTATGGAAACGTGCAATGATTTCTTTCGCCAGCAGTACCTTAATATCACGTGGGTTTTTACCCGCCGCTACATCAGCTTTGAATTGCTCGATTTCCTGCAGAGGACGGAACGACAATAGCTCGTAGTATTCCCACATCAACAGATCCGAGATCGACATGATCTTACCAAACATCTCGCTTGGCGCTTCGCTGATACCAATGTAGTTGTTGGCCGACTTCGACATCTTCTTCTCACCGTCCAGACCAACCAACAGAGGCATCATCAGTACCGCCTGCGGTTTCTGACCGTTGGCTTTTTGCAGTTCACGGCCCATCAACAGGTTGAACTTCTGGTCAGTACCACCTAACTCCACATCGGTTTCCATCGCCACCGAGTCGTAACCTTGCAGCAGCGGGTACATGAACTCGTGGATTGCGATTGGCTGGCCTGAGTTATAACGCTTTTTGAAATCATCACGCTCCAGCATACGTGCCACAGTCTGATTTGCCGCCAGGCGGATCATGCCTTCTGCACCCAGCTCAGACAGCCACTCAGAGTTAAACTGAATTTTGGTCTTGGCCGGATCAAGAATTTTGAACACCTGCTCTTTGTACGTTTCAGCGTTGCGCAGCACATCTTCACGGCTTAGCGGTGGACGGGTGGTGTTTTTACCGGTTGGGTCACCAACCATTGCGGTGAAATCACCAATCAAAAAGGTAACTTCATGACCTAAATCTTGGAACTGACGTAGCTTGGTGAAGATCACGGTGTGACCTAAATGGATATCCGGAGCCGTTGGATCGGCACCCAGTTTAATGCGCAGAGGACGTCCCTCTTTCAGTTTCGCAATCAATTCGTCTTCCGGAATCAGCTCTTCAACACCGCGCTTAATCTCGGCTAGTGCAGCTTCAATGCTCGCCATTCTTGTTCACTCCCACAGATTTGGCAAAAATATAATAGCTGAACATCTTACTTGAATAGCGATGCATTTTGAAACAGGTTAGACTAGGTAGTTGTCATTTTTTATGTTTAATCTACTATTCTATACCTCATGCAATCGATTTTTGTCCGACTTCCACTCTTGCACAAAATATTGATCGGCTTTTTCAGTGCCCTTATTGTTATCGCACTGTTTTTTCTTCCCGATCCGCAAGAATTAGAGCCTAAGCAGAGCAGACTTCAAGTCGGCCAACATTACCCCGTTCCCCTATCCCTGGAATCCCAGCCCCAAACCATTCCATCGGCACTGCACTCAGTGTTGCGTTGGGAACGCTATACCGTGAATCAAGGCGAAAGTGCTGCGGTATTATTCAACCGGGTCGGACTTTCACCACGATTGCTGCATGAGTTAATTTCTTCCGATCAGGAAATCAAACAGCAACTGTCGCGCTTGCGCCCCGGGGATAAACTGCAGTTTGGCTTTAATGAACATGATGATCTGGTCCAACTCAGCCGCCCGCTGAATGCGTTTGAAACCTTCCGGATAAAACTCATCGGTGATGAGTACGTAGCTGAGCTGGATAAAAAACAGGTCGACTATCAGTACAATTATGCAGAGGCAACCATTACCTCTAACTTCTGGAATGCCGCCATCAGTGCCGGCTTAAACGCCAACCAAATCATGGAGTTGGCCGGCATTTTTGGCTGGGACATCGATTTTGCCTTGGACATCCGCCAAAACGACAGCTTCCGCGTACTTTATCAGGAACAGGTGGTAGAAGGAGAAGTGATCGGCCGGGGTAAAATCATCGCCGCGATCTTTATGAACCAGGGTGATCTCTTTACCGCGATCCTGGATGAGAAAACCGGCAAGTACTACGATGAAAATGGCCGGGCAATGAAAAAAGCCTTCTTACGCGCGCCAGTGGATTTCCGCCGCGTCAGCTCCAACTTTAACCCACGCCGCCTGCACCCGGTAACCGGCCGCGTCCGCCCCCACCGGGGCACCGACTATGTGGCTCCGGTCGGCACCCCAATCTGGGCCGCTGGTGATGGTGTGGTGCAGAAATCCGCCTACAACAAATTCAACGGTAACTATGTGTTTATCAAACACAGCAATACCTACATAACCAAATATCTGCACCTGACCAAACGTAAAGTCAAAACCGGCCAGCGCGTCAAGCAGGGCCAGATCATCGGCACGCTGGGCGGCACCGGGCGGGTTACCGGACCACACCTACACTATGAATTTTTGGTTAACGGCGTACACAAAAACCCGAGAACGGTGAAGTTGCCACAATCAAAATCGCTGACCGGTAAAGCCAAACAGACCTTTATCGCCAACTCCAAAGTCAGCCTGGCGAAACTGGAACGTTACAGCCAGCTTCTGGCAATGAAGTAACTCGTGGCAACAGGAAAATAAAAAGGCAGCTTACGCTGCCTTTTGGTTATTGGCGGATTACTTGTCTGCGTTGACAGCCTTTGCTGGTCGGGGCTCAGGCTGACGGTGCTCCCGTCCCAGCATCAGCAAACACGGCGTCAACACCAAGGTCAGCAAAGTGGCAAAGGCCAAACCGCCCGCTACCGCAGTTGCCAGCTGCGACCACCATTGGGTACTGGGTGCCCCAAACTCAACTTTTTGATTCACCAAATCAATGTTCATCTCCAGCACCATCGGCAGCAAGCCTAGAATGGTGGTCACCGTCGTCAGCAATACCGGCCGCAAACGCTGTACCCCGGTACGCAATATCGCCTCCGCTTTGTCCAGGCCGCGCTGGCGCATCTGGTTATAGGTATCGATCAGCACAATATTGTTGTTCACCACGATCCCCGCCAGCGCAATCACCCCAATCCCGGACATGATCACACCAAACGGTTTTTGAAAAGTCAGTAAGCCGACAAACACCCCGACTGTCGAGAACAACACCGCACTTAAAATCAAAAACGCCTGATAGAAACTGTTGAACTGGGTGATCAGGATCAGTGCCATCACACCAAGCGCGATAACAAAGGCATTCTGTAAAAATGCCGACGAATGTTCCTGCTCTTCATTCTGGCCACGGATCTTAAACTCCACCCCATCAGGCTGGCCCAGCTTGCCAATTTCTTCACTGATTTTAGGTAACTCAAGCGCCAGGTTGTAGCCTTCCGCCATGTCGGCCTTGATATTGATCACCCGGTGGCCATCCACGCGACGGATGGTATCCTGTTTGTGTTCCGCTTTGATCCTGGCAAAATTGGTGATCGGCACCAAACCCGCCGCTGTTTTCACTCTCAACTGATCGAAACGGCCTATATCCCGCTTGTCTTGCGGGTAACGCACCAGAATATCGACCTCTTCATCGGCATCATCCGGCAGATAGTCACCAATTTTCAAGCCGTTGGTCACAAACTGCACCGTATTGCCGACCAGGGTCGCATCGGCCGCAAAGCGCGAGGCATCGTCTCGGCGAATGTCAATCTGCCAGTCAATACCGGGCTTGCTTGATGTATCACTGAGGTTGGTCAGCGCCGGATTACTGTCAGCCCAATGACGGACCATTTTGGCTGCCTGATCCAAATCAAGCGCGGTATTGCTCACTGACATCTCTATGACCAAATCATGCTCAACCGGCGGTCCGGCATCGGGAAACTTATACTCAATTTCCACCCCGGAAAAACCGTCGGTGGTGTGTTTCAGTTCATCAATGATCGCTTTGACCTTGCGCCGGTACTGCCAGTCGACCGGCGTGATCTGGATTTGGCCAATTTCATCACTACCGCCGGTTCGGGTATACACGCTTTCAAATTCATCATGACCTAACATCACTTGCTCGATATTACGCATGACCGCATCTTTTTCATTGATCGACAAATCGCCATAAGAGCGCACTTTGACCGTAAAAAACGGCGGATCCACTTCCGGGAAAAACTCGGCCCCCAAGCCGGCTTTGGCGTAAGTAAATCCTACCCCAATTGCAAGCGCTATCGCCCCAAGCAAAACTTTCAGCGGGTGACGAATCGCAATAGACAGGGTCTGGTAATAGAGTTTGGTGAGGCCGGTCGCCTTATCAAACTCACCGTTATGCAGGTCCACCATCTCCTGTTGCTGCAAAGGGCTGTACACTTGTGGTTTACCAATGATGCCACCAATCACCGGGACAAACAGCAGCGCCATTACCAGTGACGCTGACAACGTAGCGATCAAAGTCAGCGGCAAATACTTCATGAACTCACCGGTAATATCAGGCCAGAACAGCAACGGCGCGAACGCTGCTAACGTAGTCGCTGTCGAAGCTGTGATTGGCCACGCCATGCGCTTGGCCGCATCGCGGTAGGCTTCTTTACGCGGCACGCCTTCCTGCATGCGCCGATCGGCAAACTCAGTGACGACAATCGCCCCGTCCACCAGCATCCCGACCGCCATGATCAGGGCAAACAACACCACGATATTGACCGTTAAGCCAAACACCGACAGCACCAGTAACCCAGTCAGGAATGAGCCAGGAATTGAGATCCCCACCAATACCGCAGTGCGAACCCCTAAAATGGCAATAATCACGATCACCACCAGAATGATGGCGGAAAGGATGTTGTTTTGCAGATCACTGAGCATCAGCTTGACGTCGTCAGACTGATCCCAGGTGTATTTTACCTGTAAATTACTCGGCCAATCGGCACGTTGCTGACCATGCGCAATCACCTGCTTGACCAGCTCGACGGTTTCAATGATGTTTTCCCCGGCACGCTTTTTCACGTCGAGCACAATTGCTGGCTCACCATCCAGACGGGCAAAGCTTTCCGGATCACGAAATGCGCGGCGCACCGTCGCTACGTCGCCAAAAGTGATCACTTGCTTGCCATCCACTTTGACCGGCAACTCGAGTACATCTTTAAGCGAATCAAACACCGAAGGTACCTTGACCGAAAAACGCCCGTAACCGGTATCGACAAAACCCGCGGCCACCACCCGGTTGTTCAGGGCGATCAGGTTATAGATATCGGCCTGATCTAAGCCGTAGCTCTCCATCAACAGCGGGTCAACCACTATCTCAACAATGTCTTCCCGATCACCGGCAATCTCCACTTCCAGTACCTGGCGGTAACTTTCGAGTTTATCCCGCAGCGTACGGGCAAGCTGGACTATAGTCCGCTCAGGCACCGAGCCATAGAGCACAACGGTCAGTACCGGCTCTTCTGAGGCCAGCGTCACCTCATTCACCGTCGGTTCATCGCTGTCGGCCGGCAGCTTGGGCTTGGCCAGATCCACCGCATCACGCACATCGGCCATCGCTTTGGCCAAATCGACACCCACACTGAACTCGAGTGTCACCGAAGCATGCCCCTCCGAAGCCACGGCAGTCATCTCTTTTACCCCTTCAATTGAGCGCAGCTCCTGCTCAATCGGCCGCACCAACAGGCGCTCAGCATCAACCGGAGAAATACCCTGATGCCCGACGGAAACGTAAATAATCGGAATGGTAATATCAGGGCTGGATTCCTTAGGAATGGTGATGTAGGTCAGCACTCCGGCAACCAGGATCATCACCAATAACGTCAGCATCGTGCGGGCACGCGACAAGGCGGCATCAATTAGCGTATACATACTTGCCTCCTCACGGCTGCGGCACTGTGCTTACCGGACTGTCCACCCGGCTCGCGGCTACGATATCGCCATCCCGGGCAAACCCCTGCCCGAGGACGATAATATCAACCTGCTCACCCAGCCCCGACAGCCACACCCCGTCCTGCTCGGCCTTCACCAGCTGAATTGGCACAAAGTGAACCCGTGAATCACGCAGGGTTTTGATCCCTAAATTGCCTTGTTCATCGAGGGCCAGCATAGCAGCGGTCACTTTTACCGCGGGTACTGTGCCCAAAGACAGCCTCACTTCAGCGCTGATCCCGGCAGGCATCAAAGCTTGCCGGTTATCAATCTCGATCTCAATCGGGAAAGTATTGGTCGATGGTGAGGAAACACGCCCAATGTATCGAATCTTACCGAGGTTGGCTTGATCGTTGATAAAGCGAACTTCGGCAGACTGCCCCGCCTGCAGGTACCGGATATGCCGCTCACTGACGTCAGCTTCAATCACCAGCATATCCAGGTCAATCACGGTCGCGATAGGATCGCCTACTCCGACAAAATCGCCCACTTCAACAAAACGGTGATCTAAAATGCCGTCAAACGGCGCGAGAACTTCGGTATTGCGTAACGCAGTCTGGGCTTTACTCAGCGCCGCACGCGCCTCTACCAGTGCCGCCCGGGCAGTAGCAAACGCCACTTCTCCCTGCAAGCCTCGGCTTTTCAACGATTGTGCGGCTTTGAACTCTTTTTCTTTGACTTGCAACATCGCCTCGGCGCGTTGCTGCTGGAGGCGAAGATCACGCTTGTCGATGGTGGCAATCACCTCGCCCTGTTTGACCCGCTGGCCTTTTTGCACCTTAAGCTGCACGATTTTACCGGCGATTTCAGCCCCAAGCCGAGCCTGGCGATTAGGTGCAGTCCGGCCGTACAAATCAATGGTTCTGCTGGTCGACTGAGCATGAAAAGTGTCATACAGCACCTTGGCTAACGGCACTTCGGTAGGTGGTGAGGAAGAGGGGGTAACGGCATCGTCTTGCGCACTAAGCTGGCCAACACCAAGCCAGACAGCTAACAACAACACCAGCACAAGAGAAACTAGCCAGGGACGCTCCAAAAAACGACGCCCGAAGGAAACTCCAGACATACATAGTCCTTTAAATTATTTCCACCTCTCAGGTTACGTTAAGAGAGAAGGATATTTACGTGACATCCTGCTACGTAATATGCAGGCAGCCCGACAGGGCTGCCTATTGTCGCGGCTACACGCTGAACGACGCGCCACAACCGCAAGTTGTGGTCGCATTAGGGTTATTCACGAAGAAACGTGCCCCTTCCAGCCCCTCTGTGTAATCCACAACACCGCCGATTAGGTATTGCAGGCTCATAGGATCGACAACCAGCGTCACACCGCTGTTCTCAATGGTCGTATCCCCTTCATTAACGTTTTCATCAAAGGTAAAGCCGTATTGGAAGCCACTACAGCCACCACCCGTGATGTAGACGCGCAGTTTCAAATTTGGATTTTCTTCTTCAGCAATCAGCGCTTTAACACGCGTCGCTGCTGCATCAGAAAAAGACAATGGTACGTTTACTTCGCTCACGAAGACCTCTCTCACTCGTGTAGTGCGCCAAGCCTGAGGGTTTGGCGTCAATTTTATGCTATTACCGTGATTATCCAATACCTGACCAATACGTTCAAGTATTCGTCACCCTATTCTCGCTCTCTGCATGAGATAAGTAAGATTACGATGTTAATTGCCGCAGAAATCCAGCAAAATATTTCTAACTGACGACGACCTAGGTACAATGCGCACCACTTGGTCCGAGCAATCATAAAGAGGATACCCCATGACCAAATCATCAGACCTGTATCAAAAGGCACAGAAAACCATTCCTGGCGGTGTGAACTCACCGGTTCGCGCATTCAACGGCGTAGGTGGCTCACCACTTTTCATTGAGCGCGCCGACGGAGCACTGATTTTCGATGCCGATGGTAAAGCGTACATTGATTATGTCGGCTCTTGGGGACCAATGATCCTGGGTCACAACCATGGCGTTATCCGTGAAGCAGTGATCAGTGCAGCACAACGCGGTTTAAGCTTTGGCGCACCAACAGAGATGGAAATTGCCATGGCTGAACTGGTGTCTGAACTAGTGCCATCAATGGAGCAGCTGCGCATGGTCAGCTCTGGCACTGAAGCCACCATGAGCGCCATTCGCCTTGCACGCGGCTACACCGGACGTGACAAGATCATGAAATTTGAGGGCTGTTACCACGGCCATGCCGACAGCTTGCTGGTAAAAGCGGGTTCTGGCGCGCTGACGCTTGGCCAGCCAAGCTCACCGGGTGTACCGGCTGACTTTGCCAAACACACCCTGACAGCCACGTTCAACGACCTGGATTCGGTACGTGAACTGTTCGCGGCAAACAAAGGTGAGATCGCCTGTATCATCGTTGAGCCAGTCGCGGGCAACATGAACTGTATTCCACCAGTAGAAGGCTTCCATGAAGGTCTGCGCGAAATTTGTGATCAGGAAGGAGCGCTGCTGATTTTTGATGAAGTTATGACAGGCTTCCGCGTAGCACTTGGCGGTGCCCAAGCATACTACAACATCAAACCAGACCTGACCACACTGGGTAAAGTTATCGGTGGCGGCATGCCAGTCGGTGCTTTTGGTGGCCGTAAAGACGTGATGCAATACGTTGCGCCAACCGGCCCTGTTTACCAGGCTGGTACGCTATCAGGTAACCCTGTAGCGATGGCCGCAGGTTTTGCATGTTTGAACCTGCTAAAAGAAGAAGGCAACGAGAAACGTCTGGCAGCCAAAACCAAACAACTGGCAAACGGCTTTAAGAGCCTTGCTGAGAAACACGGCATTCCACTGGTAGTGAACCAGGTTGGCGGTATGTTCGGTTTCTTCTTCACTGACCAAGAAAGCGTAACTTGCTACGAAGACGTGACTAAGTGCGACATCGAACGCTTCAAGCGTTTCTTCCACCTGATGCTTGAGCACGGTGTTTACCTGGCGCCTTCAGCATTTGAAGCGAGCTTTACCTCCCTGGCACACGGCTCGAAAGAGATTGACGCCACGCTGGAGGCCGCAGATCGCAGTTTTGCCATCCTGGCCAACGAAGCGTAATCGACCGGAACTAACAACGCATTCTGACCTAAAGGGCCTTCGGGCCCTTTTTTCTTGCCTGACTCTAGTGCCAGTTGACTAACACCAGTACACCAAGTGCTGCCAGTACAATGCCAAACCAGGGGATCGGTTTGGTTTTCTTTTTCGATGGGCAGCTTTTCTCCCCGTTACAACATCCCATATGAATCTCATGATTGATAACTGACTGATTTATGGTCATGATATACAACTCAGCCCCAGCAAGCCAACCGAACCTGACTAAACGCAGGAAAGCACGTTATCCCTGCATCCGGACACGTACGGTTTACCATGTTTGGGATAGTAATGGTTAACAACGGGCAAGGTACGGGTTGCCGCTTGCCAGTCACCTGTTTTCAAACTTTGGTAAGTAGGAACGAAACACATGCCAAATAATGTAAAAATATCATCGAGCCACCGGGTGCTGGTGGTCGCTTTATTGGCCGCAGCGTTTGCTTGCTATTTACTGGTCGAGCCATACATTAATTCCATTATAATGGCTTTTATCATCTCACTGCTGATGTTTCCGGTGCATAACTGGTTTGAACGCCGCCTGCCACAACATCCTAATCTCGCGTCACTGCTTTCCTGCGTGGTACTGACTTTCATCATCGTCATACCGCTGCTATTTGTGTTTGGTGCGATTGTCCAACAGGGCTCGGTCTTTTCCCAGAACACTTACCACTGGGTCACCAACGGGGGGATCCAGACTTTATTCGAGCACCCTTGGGTGATCAACGGTTTAGCCTTTATTAATGACTACTTGCCGTTTGATAAAGTCGAACCGCAGGCCATTGCCGAAAAAATCGGCCAGTTTGCCACCAGCTTCGGGTCAAACCTGGTTGCCATCAGTGCCAAGATCCTCGGTGATGCCACCAACTTCCTGATGGCTTTTTTCCTGATGCTGTTTGTGCTGTTCTTCTTACTGCGTGATCACGATAAAATCATCGCCGCAATTCGCCATATTCTGCCTTTGTCGCGCAGCCAGGAAGACAAAATCCTGGAAGAAATCGAGCAGGTATCTAAATCTGCCGTGATGGGATCATTTCTGACCGCCGTCGCACAAGGCTTTGCCGGTGGGATTGGGATGTGGCTGGCCGGCTTCCCGGGGCTGTTCTGGGGCACCATGATGGGCTTTGCTTCGTTCATCCCGGTGGTCGGTACTGCACTGATCTGGATTCCCGCGGCCGCTTACCTGTTCCTCACCGGTGACACTACCTGGGCGATCTTCCTCACGGCATGGAGTGTCATCGTGGTCGGCTCGATCGATAATTTGCTCCGCCCGCTGTTGATGCAAGGCAGTGCCGGAATGAACACCCTGATGATCTTCTTCTCTTTGTTGGGCGGTTTGCACTTATTCGGCTTAATTGGCCTGATATACGGTCCACTGATTTTTGCCATTACCATCGTGTTGTTTAATATCTACGAAGAAGAATTTAAAGACTTCCTCAACCGCCAGGACAACAGCTGATAAAGTCCCGCCGTTACACTTCAAGCTTGGGCCAGATTGTGCGAAAATCTGGCCCAACATTTTTCTACCATCCCAATACTATGTCTGCTTATATTGCTCCCAGCCAGATCGCCCAGCGTCAACTGGACTATTTTAATGGTAAACACGTGCTGGTTGCCGGTGAAGTTGAAGATCTTTTCCCGGTTGAACTGGTCAATCACTGCCAGTCCGTTGAAGTGTTTACTTCCAACTACAGCTACTACCGTCAAATCTGCCATTTTGACCAAATCAAAAGCCATTTTGGTTCCCAGTTTGATGCTGAAACCCAAGCTGATATGGTGCTGTTGTACTGGCCAAAGGCCAAAGCCGAAGCGGAATACCTGCTGGCCATGCTGATGGCAAAATTAGGTCCCGATACCGAAATCGTGGTAGTGGGTGAAAATCGCTCCGGAGTGAAGAGCATAGAAAAATTGTTCCAGGCCTACGGCCCAATCAATAAATATGATTCGGCCCGGCGCTGCTCTTTTTACTGGGGCACCTGCCTGAACCAGCCCGAACCATTCACGCAAGAAGCCTGGTTTAAAAGCTACACCGTAAAGGCAGGAACCCACTCCCTGACAGTGAAAAGCCTGCCGGGCGTGTTTAGCCATGGCGAGTTTGATCTTGGCAGTCGCCTATTGCTTGAAACCCTGCCAGCGCTGCACGGCAAAGTGCTTGATTTTGGTTGTGGTGCCGGGGTGCTTGGCGCCTTTATGGCCATGACCAACCCCGGTATCGACATCGAAATGTGTGATATCAACGCCTACGCTATCACCTCCAGCCAGGCCACACTGGCCGCAAACGGCTTGCAAGGTCAGGTGTTTGCTTCCGACATTTACTCTGACACCGCCAGCGATTACCGTTTTATCATCAGCAACCCACCTTTCCACAGTGGGCTGGATACCAGCTACAACGCGGCCGAAACCTTGCTCGGACAAGCTCCGAACCATCTGGTTAAGGGTGGCGAGCTGGTGATTGTGGCCAACAGTTTCCTTAAATACCCGCCGATTATTGAGCAAAGCTTCAATAATTGCGAGACGCTAAATAAGACCAATAAGTTCTCGATATATTACGCTAAAAAGGCATAATCCCACCGTGCGCAGGCGATAACCTGCGCATTAATCTACCGCTTTTCTGCCAGCAGTGCGAAAAACTGCGTGACTCTCCACGAAATCCAGTCAACTTTCTTGTCAAAGAAAAAAAACTCGTTAATTTTGTTAAATCTATCGAGTTTAACGTCTTCTCCGCGCTACGCGAGAGTCTTGGCAGGCCCTCTGTATCCCGAGCTTGCCCTTTTATGAGTTGTAATCTTATCCATGTTTAAATTCTACAAAAAACAGAAATTTAAGCGCCTGCAAAATACACTGATGACGGCATTTTTGGTGCTGAGTATTACTCCGCTTACCATCACGACGATATTCTTCCTGCAATCACACAGCAAAGATCTTCAAGAGCAAAGCACGTCACACCTGTTGTCCGTTCGTGACAGCAAACAGCAACGGATCATCGACTATTTTGCAGCGGAAGTCACCGAGGTAATGGGCTTTGTCCGCTCAGAACTGGCCTACGCCAGTGGTGGACGCTTCTACGGACTGGTCAATGCTTTCCAGCGTTTGGGGGAAAATCCCGAAGAGGCGCGGATTAATGCCCAGCAACGGTATATTCAGGGCAGCGGCGATCAAATCAAAACCTCAATCTTACCCGAATCCCCGAACTACATTGGCAGTGAACGCTACCGTCTGCTGCACAAGCGCTACCACTGGGGTTATTTAGAGCTGCTGAAACGCTCCGATTTTGACGACATTTTGCTGGTCGATTTAGACGGGAATGTCACCTATTCGATCAAGAAAAGTGATAATTACGGCACCAACCTGCTCAACGGGAAATACCAGGGAACCGCCCTGGGACGCACATTCCGGCGTTTGTCGCATGATGTCACGGAAAAACGCAAAGACAATGAAGACTATACGCCGGTGGTCATTTCGGATTTTGACCTCGAAAACGGTCAGACGGTGGCCTGGCTTGGCGCCCCGATTGTGCAGCAAGGTTATTTGCACAGTTACGCGATGTTCCGCTTGCCCAACAATGGCATTACCAAACTGATTGCTGAAACCAACCGGGACAGTGTGATCAATACCTTACTGGTCGGTAGTGATCATCAGCCCCGCACCCTCAATACCAGGATTGAAGACATCTACACCAGCCTGGACGTGGTGGATAAAGCCCTGGCGGGCCAAACCGGGGTGGGTACCTACACCAACGGCCACGGCGAAGAGATCATTGCCGCCTATGCGCCGATCCAAGCCCGCGAACTGAGCTGGGCGCTGGTGGTGCAATTACCTGAAAAACAGGCCTTCGCCCGGGTCCATCAACTGGAAAAACTGTTTGTGATCGCGATGCTGGTCGCAATTCTGCTGGTGGTCATCGCCTCTCATTACTTGTCTAACTTCATTACTTCACCGCTACTCAAGCTGACCTGGGCGGCAGAAAAAGTCTCGGCCGGCGATCTGGATGACACGACTTTCAATACCGAGCGTAAAGACGAAATCGGCCGCCTGGCGACCAGCTTTGAGCGCATGCAACGCTCGATCCGCGAAAAAATCCAAACCATCAAACAACAGAATGAAGAACTGGAGAGTAACCTCACCCTAATCCAGAAACAGAACGATGAACTACAACTGGCCGATAAACTCAAAGACGAATTTCTTGCCACCACCTCCCATGAGCTGAGAACCCCGCTGCACGGGATGGTTGGCATCGCTGAGACACTGGTATCGGGAGCTAACGGGCCGATCCCGGCCAGCCAGCGCTACCAGCTGGATATCATCATCAAAAGTGGTCAGCGTCTGGCTAACCTGGTCGATGATCTGCTGGATTACCACAAGATGCGCTTTGGCAGTATGGACATTCAAAAGTCAGCGGTAAATCTGGCCAGCTCGACACGGCTGGTGCTTGAACTGTCCGGTCACCTGCTGGGCAACAAAACCCTGCGCATCATCAACCAGGTGCCTGCGGATCTGCAACCCGTTTCGGCGGACCCGCAACGGCTGGAACAAGTGCTGTATAATCTGATCGGCAATGCCATTAAGTACACCTCGGAAGGGAAAGTTGTCATCTCTGCGACGGTAGTCGATGAGCAGATACGAGTCCAGGTCGTCGATACCGGCCAGGGCATTCCTGCCGAACAGCTGGAGCACATTTTTGAACCGCTGATCCAAGCCGGCCAGGACTCAAGCCGATACCGTCAGGGGGCCGGGCTTGGCCTGTCCATCAGCCGTCAACTAATTGAACTGATGGGTGGGGCGCTCTATGTCAGCAGCCAGCCAATGGTCGGCACCACATTCAGCTTTACCTTACCACTTGCCAGCCCTGAAGAGATCGATTCCAGCCACAGTCTGGCCAGTCTGGAGCACTTCCATGTTCCGGAGATGGAACTGGAGAACAGTGAAGATGTGTCGCTGGTCGAAAACCCGGATGGCCCGCTGCTGTATGTTGCCGACGATGAACCGGTTAACCGGCGTATTCTGGAAAGCTTCCTGCGCCTGGAAGGCTACCGGGTCCGTGCCGTCGGTGACGGTGCAGAAGCACTGACACTGATTGAAAAAGAAAAACCGGAGCTGTTGCTGCTTGACATCATGATGCCCGGCATGAGTGGCTACCAGGTGTGCAGTGAACTGCGTAAGCAGTACGATCATGCGACGTTACCTATCATTATGCTGACCGCCCTCAACCAGACCGAGGACCGCGTGCGCGGTTTTGAGGCCGGAGCGAATGATTACCTGTCCAAACCATTCAATAAGCAAGAACTGGCAGCACGCATACTGGCTCACTTAACCGCCAGTAAGGCTGAGCAACGCCGGATTGAAAACCAACAGCTCGAATCAGAGCTGCGCCAACGCGCCGAGGTGGAAGCGAGCCTGCTGGAAACCCAGGGACGCTTGCTCGAGCAGCTGGAATCCGCGCCGGAGGCGATCATCTGCCTGCGCGATGACCAACGAATCCGTTTTGCCAATGAGGCCGCCTGTAAGCTGTTTAAACGCTCGCTGGAACAACTGAAACGCTCATCCGCAGAAGAGCTGATCGCACCGAAATACCTCAGCATCAGACAACCGCACTATTGTGGCAAGATCGACATTTATATCGAAGATATCCGCCAGAATATTGAGGCCGACATCCTCAAAATGCCCGAAGGATCGAGCCTGGATGTAATGTACATCTTTAATGTTGGCGGCGGCGCAAACACCAAACGGCTGCATAATCTGGAAACCGCGGTCGATGTGCTGTCAGGCTATGCGTTTGACGGTGATAAAGACAAATTGCAGAAACTGAAAGAGCTCGGGGGTGAGTTTACCCGTCTGGCAGACAAAGCGCTGGGTAACAAAAAAGATAAGCAAGAGCTGATGCGCGAAGTCCTGGTCGATACCATGACCCATGCATTGGAGTACTGGGAATCGGTCACCGGTGAAAGTAAGTTCGCCTTTGCCGAGCAGAGCGGTCTATGGCGTGTCTACCTTGACCGCAGCACCCTGCAGACCCGGACTCTGGATAAGTACCTGCGGATCGAGACGCTGCCGAAAACCCCACGCTGGCGGACGGTGCTAAGCTCGGTTGAGTTTATTCTTGAGCATTGTAAGGAACAGAGCCCGCAAAGGGGCTATATCGAAGCCCAGCGCGACAAATTACAACGCTTGCTGACCAGCTAGCCTCAGACCAATCTACATCAGTATCTGAACAATCTTGCTGGTTAAAATCACTGACAGCGACAATACAATCAAACGGTGCCCTCGGCGCCGTTTTTGTTGCGGGCCAACACGCCCTGATACTATTGATGCAAAATAATACTACTGATACAAAAAAGCCTGCTGTTCAGCAGGCTTTTTCCAGCATAGAGCGAAAATTTAACTCGTCAGATCATCAAAGAATTTCTTCACGCCATTGAAGAAGCCTTCTGATTTCGGCTTATGTTTAGTGGCGGCTTCACCACCACAGGACTCTTCAAATTCACGCAGCAAATCTTTCTGACGTGCACTGAGGTTAACCGGGGTTTCCACCACCAGTTTAACGATCAAATCACCAACCGCACCACCACGCACACTCTTCACACCTTTGCCACGCATACGGAACATACGCCCGGTTTGAGTTTCTGAAGGCACTTTGAGGCTCACACGGCCATCCAGGGTCGGAACTTCCACTTCGCCGCCCAGTGCTGCCATTGAGAAGCTAACCGGTACTTCACAATACAGATTATTACCATCACGCTCAAAGATATGGTGTTCTCTGACATGCACCTGCACATACAGATCCCCGGCTGGCGCCCCCATTTCCCCGGCTTCACCTTCACCAGACAGGCGGATACGGTCACCAGTGTCCACACCGGCAGGGATCTTAACGTTAAGCGTCTTGGTTTTCTGTTTGCGTCCCTGGCCATGACACTCGGTACATGGCTCTTTAATGATCTTACCTTTACCGTGACAGGTCGGACAGGTTTGCTGAACCGCAAAGAAGCCCTGACGCATCTGCACCTGACCATGGCCATGACAGGTGCCACAGGTCTCAGCCGATGAGCCTTTCTTCGCGCCGCTGCCATCACAGCTGTCACAGTGCACTAACGTCGGTACTTCGATCTCTTTTGATACGCCGCGCACCGCTTCTTCCAGCGATAGCTCCATGTTGTAACGCAAGTCGGCACCACGCTGCGCACGCTGTTGACCACCGCCACGACGGCCACCACCGAAAATATCACCAAATACGTCGCCGAAGATGTCACCGAAATCAGCACCACCGCCACCAAAACCGCCGCCGCCGAAGCCGCCACCGCCTTGCTCAAACGCCGCATGGCCATACTGGTCATAGGCGGCCTTTTTCTGCGGATCGGTCAGAATCTCGTACGCTTCTTTTACTTCTTTAAACTTGTCGGCAGCCGATGCATCACCCTGGTTACGGTCTGGGTGGAATTTCATCGCCAGACGCTTGTAGGCCTTCTTGATATCGCGCTCAGAGGCATCGCGGCTTACGCCTAATACTTCGTAAAAATCACGTTTTGACATGTTCTTCGTCACCAATTATTTACTGCAAACGGCCTTTGCCGCTTGGTGTTTGTATCATTCTAGGTAAGCGCATTCACGCAAAGTACTTACCTAGAAAGACAGCCGTTACAAACAGGCGGGCGTAAGAGTCTCCCCAAACGCCCGCACACAAAAGCATCGTCGACACCAGGTGACCATAGTCACCTGATTAAGAAAGCTTATTTCTTGTCGTCTTTAACTTCTTCAAACTCAGCATCAACAACATCGTCTTCTTGAGACTGTTGTGCACCAGCGTCAGCACCTTGTGCCTGTTGCGCTTGAGCCTGCTGCTGAGCGATTTCCATCAGTTTTTGAGCAGCTTGCATTAGCGCTTGAACTTTCGCATCGATCGCTTCTTTGTCATCGCCTTTACGCGCTTCTTCAAGCTCAGCGATAGCCGCTTCAATCTTCTCTTTCTCTTCAGCAGGCAGAGCTTCACCAGCTTCTGTCACTTGCTTACGAGTACCATGGATCATTTGGTCAGCCTGGTTACGCGCAGTAGCTAGCTCTTCGAACTTCTTGTCCGCTTCTTTGTTAGCTTCTGCTTCTTGAACCATTTTCTCGATGTCTTCATCGCTCAGACCGCCAGAAGCCTGGATAGTGATCTTCTGCTCTTTACCAGTCTGCTTGTCTTTCGCAGATACGTGCAGGATACCGTCCGCATCCAGGTCGAAAGTCACTTCGATTTGTGGCATGCCACGTGGTGCAGGCTGGATGCCTTCCAGGTTGAACTGACCCAGAGACTTGTTGTACATCGCTTGCTTACGCTCACCTTGCAGAACGTGGATAGTTACCGCGCTCTGGTTGTCTTCTGCTGTAGAGAAAACTTGGTTCGCTTTAGTTGGGATAGTGGTGTTCTTCTCAACCAGCTTGGTCATTACGCCGCCCATTGTCTCGATACCCAGAGACAGTGGCGTAACGTCTAGTAGCAGTACGTCTTTCACTTCACCCGCAAGTACACCACCTTGAACTGCAGCACCCATTGCTACGGCTTCGTCAGGGTTTACGTCACGGCGAGCTTCTTTACCGAAGAACTCAGCAACTTTCGCCTGAACCATAGGCATACGAGTCTGACCACCCACCAGGATTACATCAGTGATGTCGTTTACTGACAGATCAGCGTCAGCCAGAGCAACTTTTAGTGGCTCAAGAGAACGTTGTACCAGGTCTTCAACCAGAGATTCCAGTTTCGCACGAGTCACTTTGATGTTCATGTGCTTAGGACCAGTTGCATCTGCAGTCACGTAAGGTAGGTTTACGTCAGTTTGAGAAGTAGAAGAAAGCTCGATTTTCGCTTTTTCTGCTGCTTCTTTCACACGCTGCATTGCCAGAGGATCGTTCTTAAGGTTGATGCCTTGCTCTTTGTTGAACTCTTCTACCAGGTAGTTGATCAGACGGTTGTCGAAGTCTTCACCACCAAGGTGGGTGTCACCATTAGTTGCCAGAACTTCAAAGGTTTTTTCACCTTCAACTTCATCGATTTCGATGATAGAGATATCGAATGTACCACCACCAAGGTCATAAACCGCGATAGTGCGGTCGCCGCCTTTCTTGTCCAGACCGTAAGCCAGTGCCGCAGCAGTTGGTTCGTTGATAATACGTTTAACTTCCAGACCTGCGATACGGCCAGCGTCTTTTGTTGCCTGACGCTGTGCATCGTTAAAGTAAGCCGGTACTGTGATAACTGCGCCAGTTACTTCCTCACCCAGGAAGTCTTCGGCAGTTTTCTTCATTTTTTTCAGAACTTCAGCAGAAACCTGAGGAGCCGCCATTTTTTGGCCTTTTGCTTCTACCCAAGCGTCACCGTTATCTGCCTTAACAATTTTGAAAGGCATGATTTCAATATCGCGCTGAACTTCTTCGTCTTCAAAACGACGACCGATTAGACGCTTAATTGCAAATAGCGTGTTAGTTGGGTTTGTTACCGCTTGACGTTTGGCAGGCTGGCCAACTAGCGTTTCACCATCAGTGTAAGCAATAACCGATGCAGTGGTGCGCTCACCCTCTGCGTTTTCAATTACACGTGGTTTGTCGCCGTCCAGTACAGCAACACATGAGTTAGTAGTACCTAAGTCAATACCAATGATTTTACCCATCAGGCTATCTCCGAATAAATTCTATTTTCGTTTGGTTATATCCCCTATGTGGGGATGGAGAATCGGGTTTCAACCCTTGCTCACAAACAAAAATAATCAATGTTTGCTTCTCTTATGCCCAATAGATAAGGGCGGTTAATGGCTTTTCAAGGGCAGAAAATAAAAAAAAGCGTATTTTTTCTATTTTTTGCTGGGAATTGCACCACGCCTTGCCAGCTCAACTACGACATGAGTCGCTGTTTATGCCGGTCAATACGGACAAAAACGTAAAAAGCGAGGCCTGGGCCCCGCTTTTACGTAAATTTTAAGGTGTTATGCGTTTGCCCGCACGGGGTTACTTTCCGCTGCAGCGCCCTGCTGGTCAATTTCACCTTCGCTCTTCGCGACAATAGTGTTCACCGCCGTGTCACCCACCACATTAGATGAGGTACAGAACATATCGTTAATACGGTCAACCGCGGCAATGATAGCCAGGCCTTCCGGCGGCAAGCCCAGTTGATGCAGCAGAACCCCAACCATCACCACACCACCACCTGGAACACCACCGGCACCGATAGACAGCAGCAGAATGGTAAGACCTAACGTGAACAGATCCGCCGTGTTGATCGGCTGGCCGAAGGCATTCGCGACAAAGATGGTTGCCAGCGCAATGTAGATAGACACACCGGACATGTTCATCGTCGCCCCCAGCGGTACGCCGAAGCCAGCCACAGACTTAGACACATTGAGTTTTTCCGTCAGGGTGCGCATCGTCACCGGAATGGTTGCATTTGAGCTGGCCGTTGACAGCGAGAACAGGATCTGCTCGCGAGTGGCGCGCAGGAACGCCTTGGGTGACGTGCCGGTCGCAATACCCACCGCCATCGGATAAAAGAAGAAGATCCAGAACACCAGCATGCTCACTACCAGCGCAACATAACCGGCTACCGACATCAGAGTGCTGGCATCCAGAGTCGCACCGAGTTGGATCATCAGCGCGAACACCCCGTAAGGAGCCAGGCTCATCACCAATCCTACCAGTTTCATCATGATCTCATTGGCCATTTTGAAGGTACGGATTGCCGGGCCACCACGCGAATCCAGTGCTTGAATAGCCAAGCCGGTCAGAATTGCCATAAAGATGATTTGCAGCATATCCCCGTTAGCAAATGCCTGAACCGGGTTACTGGGAACAATATTCACCACCAAAGAAAAAATGTCCGGAGTTTCCGTTGTGGCCAGTTTCACTGTCTCTGCTACCGTTCCCGCCAGATTGGCATCCGCTCCAGGCTGGAAAATCATCCCAACGGTCAGTGCTGCCGTGATCGCAATGATGGTGTTAATAATGTAGAGAGCAAAAGTTTTACCACCAAGACGACCAAACGCAGAAATGTCTTTCAGATCGACAATGCCGCAGACAATCGAGACATACACCAGAGGGACAACCAGCAACTTGATCAACGAAACAAACATGCCACCAGCGCCTTCAGCCGCCCCAAGCAGGTAGGTATCAAAAACCGCCACACCGTTAAACAGGTACTGGATTGCTGTCCCCAACAGCAAGCCGGCGAAAAGGCCGATAAAAATCTTACTCGAAAGCGATTTATCCATCGTAAAACTCCGAAATGTTGTGTTTGATATTTACATTCTTGTAGATATATCTGCTAATTTTTTAGCCAGACCTCGCAAATAATACACACCAGAGTTACAAAATAAAGTGATAATTTACAAATTTGTTAACAATAAATCTGAAAGGTAAAATAGTAAATTCTGTCACTCGCTCAGCATTAAATGCTAAATAACCACCAGAACAATCACTTACCAACAAGACCAACCATTCACCGCCATAATCGAGACCAAAAACAGCCGATAGGAAATATTTTTTCCAATAAGAGATTTTTTGAAGAAGATCAAATTTGCTACGCCGGTAGCGCATCCGTCATCAGATAAGGCAGGAAATCACAACGACCTGACCATGGGTAGGGACGAAAAAAAGCGCTCATTCCATGGAATGAGCGCTTTAAAAACAGAAAATAAGCAATCAGCGGCTTATTTCGCTACCATAACCATCGCCGGACGAATCACACGACCGTTCAGCTCATAGCCTTTTTGCATCACAAACATGACAGTGTTCGATTCATGATCCGGGCTCTCCTGAATCGACATCGCTTGATGGAACTCAGGATTGAATGCTTCACCTTCAGGATTGATTTCTTTCAGGCCAAACTTTGCAACCACATCGACAAACGTTTTGTGTGTTAGCTCAACGCCTTCAAGAATCGGCTTAACCACTTCGTGCTCAGCATCTGCAGCTTGGATTGCACGCTCCAGGTTATCAATCACCGGCAGCAGTTCTTCAGCGAATTTGTTCAGAGCGTACTTACGCGCTTTATCGATCTCTTGCTCAGTACGGCGACGCATGTTTTCCACTTCCGCCTTCGCACGCAGCACAGATTCTTGCTGTTCTTTGATTTTCGCTTCACTCGACAGCAGTGCCGCTTCCAGTTGAGCAATCTTAGCGTCATTCTCATCACCAATATCTTCAAGCTCTGCTTCAGCTTCTTCAGCCGCCGCTTCTGCTTTCTCAGCTTCTTCGATGATTTGATCAAGCTCTTCTTCAGTAACTTTGTTTTCTTCGTTGCTCATGATATCTCCAGAATTCAACGTAATGTCCTCAAAGCCGCTTATGTTTCACGGGCTTTAAGCACATAAAAAATTCGCTTATTTAGGTAACTTGCCATTATTATGGGGATGAAGATTCCTGATTCAAGCCTCTTTAGTGCGGAAATGCTATGAAAAACCCATGTAACGTGATCGCGATTATCGGAAAACCACGAGATCAACAGGCTATCCAGACTCACAGAGAGTTGTATTTGTGGCTCACTTCAGAAGGTTATCAAGTATTTATCGACGACCGCCTGGCCACTATTTTAAATGACATACCTGAAAGCCAGTTTGCCAGCATGGTCGAGCTGGGAAAAAACGCTGATCTGGCGATCGTGGTCGGCGGCGACGGCAACATGCTGGGGGCAGCCCGGATCTTATCGCGCTTTGACGTCGCGGTAATTGGGGTTAACCGTGGCAACCTGGGCTTTTTGACCGACTTGAATCCCGATGAGTTCCAGGAGGCCCTCAAAGCGGTGCTCGATGGCGAATACATCGAAGAAGAACGCTTCCTGCTGGAGACCGAGATCCATCGTCACGGCCAGATCAAAAGCCACAACGCAGCACTCAATGAGGCGGTACTGCACCCGGGTCAGGTAGCGCACATGATTGAGTTTGAAGTCTATATTGACGATAGCTTTGCCTTCTCACAGCGCGCAGATGGCATCATTATTTCCACCCCCACCGGTTCTACGGCGTATTCGCTCTCAGGTGGTGGCCCGATCTTATCCCCGAGCCTGAACGCGATTTCACTGGTGCCGATGTTTCCTCATACCTTGTCCAGCCGCCCATTAGTGGTCGACGGCAAACGACGGATCAAGTTACTTGTTTCCCCGGAAAACCGCGGTACCCAGGAAGTCAGCTGTGACGGCCAGGTCTCTCTGCCCGTCTCTCCCGGGGACGAAATTCACATCTATCAGAGCCCTAACGTGCTGAAACTGATCCACCCCAAAGACTACAGTTATTACCACGTACTGCGAAACAAGCTAGGCTGGTCCAGCAAATTATTCTGACGCCAAACGAAAGGCCGATGTCCGTACATTGGCCTTGCTGCTATCCGCGTTACTCCGCCTGCTTACCTATCTGCAAACATATTGCTTTCTCTACAGCCCCGCCCCAAACAAACCAAAAGTTTGAACCTCTGGGCAAAAGTCTAACGAACTTCTATACACCGGTTGAATGACTCCTTGGCAGTGATACTCTGGCAAGGAATAGAGTATAAACTCTAACAATAATAATCCTACCAAGGGCAAAGCGATGAGAAAAACTATAATCCTGTCTATTCTCAGTACATTAGTGATGGTTGGCTGCCAGTCAGAGGACACTCAAACCACCACGATTTCTAATGCCAAAGCACAAGACATCAGCAATACCAAACGGGCGCTTGCCCAATCCTTGAGTAACAATTATGCCGAGCTTGAATCAGCCCTGCGCAACGATATTACTGCCGGACAAACTAATATTCCGCTGTCAAAATTTGTTGCCCAAAACTCTCAGTCACCTTTGAGCCAACAAATGCTCAAGGCAGATACACTCATCCGCGGTTGGAAAGGGATAGCTGAATACTCAAATGAGTTGTTAGAGATCCGCCTGGCCAATGAAGCGATGCTACCGGCATGGCAGCAGGGGAATATCTCGCCTTTGTTCGCTTACGAACCAAATGGTGATGATGAGCAATGGCAATACATTGAAGCATTTGACGTTTACGGCAACATTCATCAACTGGATGTTTATCAACTGCCGGACGTGCCGGTACTGGTTATCGACAATAACAGCTCAGCAGAGCTAAAAGCTGGCTTACAGGCTATGCAGGCAGAAATGCACCAGCTTGGCCAGGCGGCGATGATCCAGCCATACCATAAAGAGTCACCACTAAAAGGCATGGCATTAGCGCCAGCATCAGCAGCGAATCCGATTCAGACCACCCAATTGAAGAAAATTCGCCTGGCAGATGACCAAGAACCTTGGATCTCAGGCAAGGCAGAGATTTATGCCATCGTAACCGGAGTTAACCCGAGCCGGGATGAGCCCACCCTGGATCTAGTCGAAATGCCATACCTGGATTACGACAACAAAGATTACTACCCTGATCAGATTGTCATTCACTGGTCTCGTTACCGCTGGGGAGCGGCAGACATCATCCTGATGGAACAAGATGACGGCACAGACTACAAACAGCTGGCGAAACTGCTGGTTCAGGTTGCAGAACAAGTAATGAAAGCCATCCCCGACCCAGAAGTTCAGGCTTATGCGATCATTCCTCAGATCACCAACAAAATCATTGATGCGATTCCGGATGGCGTACTCACCAATGATGATGACTTTGTCGATGTTTACTACACCCTGATGCAAGACACACCTTATGTTGACCATCCGGGGGCAGGCGCTAATGCCGTAGTCACACTTGAGCCACTGGAGATTAACCCTACTCGTCCATAGCCAGCCAGATTTAATGAGCCGCAACCACTTGGTACGGCTCATTTTCTTTCCCCAACGACCAAAAAACCACCTCCCTCACAAAAAAACACCCTGTTGACTTTACTGTATAAAGAAACAGTATATACTGTTTTCTTATACAGTATTGTTCAGTTATACAGGTAAATAAAAATGCTGGCTCACTTAAGTGTTAACAATTTTGCCATCGTGAAGTCATTACAGCTCGAACTGTCTGGGGGCATGACCACCATCACCGGTGAAACCGGTGCCGGTAAGTCCATCGCGATTGATGCGCTTGGCCTTTGTCTGGGTGGCCGTGCCGAAGCCGGCATGGTGCGCCAAGGGGAAGAAAAAACCGAAGTCAGTGCCGCTTTTTTACTCGATAACAACCTGCATGCCACACGCTGGCTGGAAGACAACGATCTGTTTGATGGCAGCGAATGCATTCTGCGCCGGGTGATCACCAAAGAGGGCCGTTCACGCGCCTTTATCAATGGCAGTCCGGTTCCGCTGTCGCAGCTTAAGTCACTCGGGCAACTGCTGATCAACATCCATGGCCAGCACGCCCATCACCAACTGATGAAAAGTGACCATCAAATGGCGATGCTGGATCAATACGCCGGTCACCAGAACCTGCTGAAAAATACCCGCAATGCCTATCAGCATTGGCGCCAGGCCGACAACAACCTCAAGCAACTCAAAGCCAACAGCCAGCAAAACCAGGCTCAGAAGCAACTGCTTGAATACCAAATCAAAGAACTGAATGAGTTAGCGTTAGGTGAAGAAGAATTTGCCGAGCTTGAACACGAGCACAAAAGGCTGTCCAACAGCGGGGAACTTGCCACCACTTGCCAACAAGCCCTCGAACTTATTTACGAAGGTGAAGAGGTTAATGCGCTTGGTATTTTGCAATCAGCCAATCACTCCCTGATCCAATTAGCGGAGCTGGATGAAAAACTGGCTGAACTACCCAATATGCTGGCCGAAGCCATGATCCAATTGGAAGAGACCCAAAATGAGTTACGCAGCTACCTTGATGGCATCGATGTGGATCCGGCGCGGATGGCTTATGTCGAAGAACGTTTCTCAAAAGTGATGTCCATGGCGCGCAAGCACCATGTGATGCCAGAGGATCTTTACCAGCATCATCAAGAACTACTCGCTCAGATTGAGGCGCTGGACTGTTCAGATGAAAAACTGGATGAGCTGGCACAAGAAGTTGAGCAACACTACCAGGCCTTCCTGACCCAGGCTGAAAAGCTGCATAAATCACGCTGCCGCTACGCCAAAGAGCTGAATAAGCTGATCACCCAGAGTATGCATGAACTCAGCATGGAAAAAGCCCAGTTCCACATTGAAGTTGGTAAAAATGAGACACAACCGTCGCCGCTTGGCATCGACAGCACCTGCTTTCTGGTCTCTACCAACCCGGGCCAGCCGCTGCAGCCGATCGCCAAAGTCGCATCGGGGGGGGAATTATCGCGGATATCCCTGGCTATTCAAGTCATTACCGCACAAAAAATCGATACACCAAGTCTGATTTTCGATGAAGTGGATGTCGGGATCAGCGGCCCGACCGCCGCGGTAGTCGGGCGAATGTTACGCCAACTGGGCGAATCAACCCAGGTGCTGTGTGTCACCCACCTGCCGCAGGTCGCTGGCTGTGGCCACCAGCAAATGTTTGTTGCCAAGCACACCAAAGGCGGACAAACCGAAACCCAGATGCGCCAGCTGAATAATGAGCAGCGCGTCTCAGAGCTTGCCCGCCTGCTGGGGGGTAGCCAGATCACCGACTCGACTTTGGCCAACGCTAAAGAGTTACTGGTTGCCGCCTAACCCTCCCACTTTAAGGCAGGGGAGCATTCCCCTGCCCCTGGCCTTTGTTCAGCCAGCCGCAAACCTCAACCGCTACCAGCTCAGCCCAATATTCCCGCCCGATACCGAAATAAATGCAACTCAACTCAAAAATCGTGGTCTCACTTACTAGCATCTGACACAGAGCTTTTTACATCTGCGTCGAGCTTGTTTATTATCAGCGCAGTATTTTGAAGGTTACTAAGAAGTTATTATGCAATTAAAGAAGTGGTTAGTTGCCGTACCATTAGCAATGACGTTGCTGACGGGATGTTCGGTATTAGAAAAACTGGTGTATCGAATTGATATTAACCAAGGTAACTATGTAGAACAGAGTGCCGTGGACCAACTAAAATTTGGCATGACCAAAGCCCAGGTTCGCTACGTGCTTGGTTCGCCAATGCTGATTGAAAATGGTTACCCAAACACCTGGTACTACATCTATCACCACACCCCAGGCCATGGCGATCCAATCCAGAAAGACCTGGTGGTGAATTTCAATGACCAAGGCACCCTCGCCGATATCAATGGCGATTTTCCGAAAAGTGATGCCTTCTACGAACAAATCCAGTAATCCATCAACACAAATCCGTATTCAACAAACAGGCCTCTGCTCGCAGAGGTCTTTTTATGTCGCCAATACCACACCAACAATACATAAGCACATGATATGCATCGAGGCTTTCATCAGCCGCACTTGAATCAGCTCTCAATTCAATCACAATCAGATTTGTTAACTACAATCAAAGGTTTAGCCTTATTTCGCCCCTGTTTTCAAAAGGAACGATATCATGAAGGCCCGTAGTTTGAGTCTCCTCTTACCCCTAACCCTATTGCTAAGTGGCTGCAATGACAGCTCGTCAGAAACCTCGCTAGTCACCTCCCACATTCAAAGCCTGGAGTTTGATCATCCGGATGACTCGGATCTTGAGCCCATCCACCAGGCGGTCATGGGTAAATCGTTTATCGGTCTGGGAGAAACCACACACGGCGGAGCAAAAGGCTTTAAAGCAAAATCAAGGATCACCAAATACCTGCACCAGGCTGGCGACATCGACGTGCTGGCGATGGAGAGTGGCTTGTATGACGGCTTGCGGCTCTGGCAACGCCTGCAGGATAAAGAGATCACCAATGTAAGAGACGCTATGCTGTACTCTTTCATGTTTCTGTATGCGGAAACCCCGGAAATCTATCCGCTGTACCGCTATGTCGAACAACAGGCCTTTACCGATGACCCTCTGATCCTGGTCGCCTTTGACGGGCGCCACAGCAGCGATCCGGCCTGCAGCGTGATGTTACCGGAAATGCAGACCTTCATTGAACAACACCAACTGCTCAGCCTCGACTGGCCCGGTTTCATCTCCAGCGGCCAGGCCATGATGTGCCCGTGGTACTTTGTTGAACCTGATACTAAAGAAAAAAAACGTTTCATTAGCCAACTGGTTGAGCTAAAAGAAGTTTTGTCACAGATGAAGGCTGAACAAGTCTTGCCACCACCGGAACAACGTAAAGATTTCCGTGAATACGCGACATTCTGGCTACAGGTGGTCAAAAGCATGCAAGCCCACGTCCAAGACCGTTGGTTCGACACCTTTAATCCCAATGAGATCATGCAGGCAGATAACCTGCGCTGGCTGCAAACCGAGTGGTTTCCCGGGCAACGGATCCTCGCCTGGGGGCACAATGTTCACATCAGCGCCTACGTTGGCTCGTGGCCAGACAGTATCGGCGCATTTTCACATCTGAAAACAATGACCGATCCCGATAACGTCTACAGCTTGATCCATGCGTTCGCAGAAGGCCATATCACGCCGCTGGAAGCCGATCTGAGTGAGCGATCCAAACCGATGTATATTAGTCATGATAAACACAGTGTCGAACAGCTACTGGCAAACGAAGGGATTGACCAGGCGTTTATCAAAATGGCAGATATCGCCGACATGCCCGAAGCGAAATCGATCATTTACCAACCAATCGAGACCAGCCAGGAACTGGCTGATGGCATTATTTATACCCGTTTTGAAACACCGAGCAGCATTGACTCTCCAAGGTGAGCCTGCGCTGACACAAAAAAAACCTCCCAATGGGAGGTTTTTGCTTAACAGTAAGCCTTCTGGCTACGACGCATTGCCCTTACGCAGGGCATTGGGCTTGCCACCGGTAACCGGATCTGCCGAACCTGACGCTTTTGCCTGTTCCGCGCGTTTGCGGCGAATTTCTTTGGGATCAGCCAGCAACGGGCGATAAATCTCAATCCGATCCCGGTCGCGTACCATGGCATCCAGCTTAACATTACGGCTGAATACCCCGACTTTGTTCTTGTTCAGGTCAATCTCAGGGTAGAGTTCTAACACTCCGGACTGACGGATGATCTCTTCTACCGTGGCATGGTTATTCACCACCAAAGTAAATACCCGCTGTTCATGAGGCAGCGCGTACACCACCTCAACGTGGATCATATCCGACTCAATACTCATAGCACTCGTACACCTGTTTTGCGCGCTTGGTAAACGCGTTGACCATATTGCTGGCCAGCTCGTTGAACACTTTACCAAACGCCATCTCAATCATTTTGCTGGAGAACTCAAACTCCAGTTTCAGTTCCACTTTACACGCCTGCTCATCCAGTGCGGTAAAAAACCACCCGCCACGCAATGTTTTAAACGGGCCATCCACCAGGTTCATCATTATCGACTTGCCTGGCTCTAACTCATTGGCCGTGGTAAAGGTTTTGCTGATCCCCGCTTTCGCCACATCGACAGAAGCCACCATCCCGTCACCCGAAACTTCAATGATCCGCGACCCAGAACAGCCCGGCAAAAACTCCGGATACTTGGCGACATCATTGACCAGATCGAACATCTGCTCTGCACTGAAAGACACCAACGCAGAACGGCTGACTTGCTTCATACACTCTCCTATCGATACGCGTACTGGTTAAAGGCTTGCTGCAATTTTACTTTTATTCACCGATTGCGCAAATAAAAGGATTTCCTAACCGAAATCCAACCCGTATAATGGCGCTATTATGGCAAAGAAAAAATCAAAACAAAAAGCGGGTAGCAATACTATCGCGCTGAACAAAAAAGCTCGCCACGAATATTTCATTGAAGATGAAATTGAAGCCGGCTTGGAGCTTCAAGGCTGGGAAGTGAAAGCCCTTCGCCAAGGTAAAGCCAATATTTCTGAAAGTTACGTATTCCTACGTAACGGTGAAGCCTTTGTGAGTGGCATGACCATCACTCCTCTGAATCAGGCATCGACACACGTAGTGGCGAACCCTACACGTGTGCGTAAACTCCTTATGAGCCGCCGAGAGTTAGATAACCTCCTCGGCCGAGTTAACCGTGAAGGCATGACGCTAACGGCGCTGTCTCTGTACTGGTCTCGCTCATGGGTGAAGATGAAGATCGGCGTAGCAAAAGGTAAAAAGCTGCACGATAAGCGTACCGATCTGAAAGAAAAAGATTGGGCTCGGGAAAAAGCGCGCGTAATGAAGAGTTCGCTGCGTTAATCTTGACCACTTAAACGCATAGTACTGGACAGCGAAAGCTTTTCTGTTACTATGCGAATATTACCTCTGGGGCTGATTTAGGATTCGACGGGAATTCAGAAGTCTGAGGTGCATGCCGAGGTGCGGTAGGCCTCGTTAATAAACCGCAAAAAAATAGTCGCAAACGACGAAAACTACGCACTAGCAGCTTAATAACCTGCTCAGAGCTCTCTCGCCCTAGCTTCCGCACGTAAGACGGGGAATCACGAGAGATCAAACCCAAACGCGCTAGCCCGGATTCTCCCGCCTGAGAGATGAACGGCGAATTCTAATTCAGGCTAGTCATTCATTAGCGTGTCGGTTCGCAGGTGGGTGGCGAAATTAAAGATCGACTAAGCATGTAGTACCAATGATGAAAGGTTTTCGGACGCGGGTTCAACTCCCGCCAGCTCCACCAAATCAAAGAAAAAGACGTCTCAGGACGTCTTTTTTGTTTTCTGCAATATCAAAATCAACAACTTACCCGTCTCCTAACGTCTCTTGATGTCATCGACAGCTCCAATTTTTAGTAGTACGCTTAGTAGTACCGACAAAAAGTGAGCAGATTGGTACTACTATGGCAAGGACGACTAAACCACTGACCAACACTGAAATCAAACAGGCCAAGCCTAGGGAAAAAGTTTATAACCTTTCCGATGGACAAGGACTTGCATTACGAGTTAAGCCTAACGGCTCCAAGCTATGGCTATTTGATTACTACCGTCCTCACACCAAAAAACGTACCAGTCTGAGTTTTGGTGTATACCCTACGATCTCTCTCGCAGAAGCTAGAGCCCAACGAGATGAAGCCCGTAAGCTACTCACTCAAGACATTGATCCCAAAGAACACAAAGTCGAGAAAGCCACCGCTCAAGCAGCAAAGCATAGAACAACGCTTGAAGTTGTTGCCAAAGACTGGTTTGTGCTTAAAAAGAAAAAAGTAACGCCCGACTATGCGGACGACATCTGGAACTCATTAAAACTGCATATTTTCCCTACTCTTGGGACCATCCCAATTCATGATTTACGACCACAGCACGCTATTGATGCCATGAAACCTTTAGCTCACAAAGGCAACTTAGAGACCATTAAACGACTATCACAGCGTTTAAACGAAATCATGACTTATGCCGTTAATACAGGTTTAGTTGATGCTAACCGTTTGATCGGCATTAAAGCAGCTTTTGAAGCTCCTAAGAAAAAGCATATGCCAACACTGAGACCAGAGGAACTTCCGGGCCTTATGATGGCCATCAACAATGCCAGCATAAAACGCACAACTCGTTGCCTCATTGAGTGGCAGCTGCACACAATGGTTCGCCCAAGTGAAGCGTCAGGTGCTCGTTGGGAAGAAATAGATTTCGATAACGCTCTATGGATAATTCCTGCTGAGAGAATGAAAAAGCGTAAAGAGCATACCGTACCGTTAACCCAGCAGACACTAGCTCTACTGGAAGTCATGAAGCCAATTAGCTTTCATCGTGAATTCATCTTCCCATCTGATAGAAATCCACAGACGCATACCCATGACCAAACCGCTAACATGGCACTAAAGCGCATGGGCTTTGGTGGCCGTCTTGTATCTCATGGACTTAGAGCACTAGCCAGTACCACTCTCAATGAGCAAGGTCACGATTCCGATGTGATCGAAGCTGCATTGGCCCACTGTGACAAAAATGAAGTACGCCGCGCCTACAACCGTGCAGACTATCTAGAAAGGCGAAAAAAAATAATGAGTTGGTGGAGCGAGCATATCGAAGAGGCCGCCAAAGGCAGCCTCTCCGTGACAGGCACTAGGCAGCTGAAAGTAATATAACTGCCGTTCAATACTCCCAGCTATCATGCGCGAGCGGTAGGCGATTCAGTAAATCTCTACGTTCGCGCCAGTCTGGTAGATGTTTATCCATGAGCGCCTTAAAGCGCTCATTGTGATGCCGTTCAAGCAAATGAACTAACTCATGTAGGAGAATGTACTCAAGGCATTCTGGCGGTTTCTTGGCAAGCTCTGAGTTTAGCCAAATGCGCTTGCTGCTGATATTACAGCTCCCCCACTTAGTCTTCATTTTTTTAACGCCCCAATCGAGAGCTTCCACACCTAGCCTTCTTTGCCATTTCTCTAACAATTGCTCGGTGTGATCTTTAACTTCTTGACGATAAAAGTCGTTCAAAAGTTTTAAGCGTTTATCGTGGGTTGTCTTTTCAGACACCGTCAACAGAAGCTTCTTAGAGGATGCTTTAACAACAGAGTGCTTTCCTTGGCTGAACTCAATATCGAGTAGATATCTATGCCCCCACAGATAGTGACTCTCTCCGTAGAGCATCTCCCTATCGGATTGACGCAGTTGACTAGCAAACTCCGCTTTTTGCTTCTTTATCCAGGCCAACTTACTAATAACTGCCAAACGAATCGCTTGCTCGCTCATTTTCAATGGCACCGAAACACGTACCATCCCATCAGGTGGAAGAACGCTGATGTGCAGGTTTTTGATGTCCTTTCGATTAACAGTCAGCTCCATACCACTAATGGTAAGTTTCGACATTATTGATATTCCTTTTGCGCTTTGATCAAGTTCATCAGATCAAAAAGGTCTATCTCTTGACCCTCAATTTTTTTCCCTTTAATCTCTTTTCGAACCGCATTTGCAACTTCTCGCTCCTTGAAGCGATCACCTACCCAGTCTGCCTTTTTCGTGGTCATCACAGCTTCATCAACGTTGACAGCTAACTCTTCATCTTTTCCTAAGTTGTCATAAAGCGATTGCTTCGCAGCAGTATTAATTGAGCCAGGGTAGTTCGATTTGTTTGCACTTGGGTTGACTACTTTTGCTGCCAGGCTTTTTATCTTTTCCAGGTACTCCTGATAGCTGATAGCCTGCTGGCGACGCTGTTCAATAATTTCCTCAAGCAAAACTGACATTTGCTCATAGTATTTTGGGTTTACCGGATTTTCATCAACAATGGTTTTACGGACGTTATTTTCAATGGCTTCTGCCATCGCCCCTTCGTTGTCTCTCAAGTTTTTGGGCAATTGATTTAGGCCGTCTCCATCTTTTTTAACGATCAGCTCGATAAGTCCCAATTCTTCGAAATCCATCAAGGTTTCACTTTCATCGGCCCGAATATAGGTATCCAATAGTTGACGCATAGCAGGTTCAAAACGCTTCATATCGAGCAGATCACCACTTGCTAATTTGATTTCATCTCGAACCTTCTCGAAATGTACAATATCTTCTTTGATGGACTTCACTTGCTCATCGGTATATCCGGCTTGGCTCATCTCATTGGCAAGGTTTGCATAAGCCCTAAGAAGCTTTGCCACCGCCTGATAAAGTGTCAGTCGCAGCGCTTCTTTTTCACCTAAGTCATCCTTATTGTCTCCTGATACGCCACAGAAGAAGTGGATATAGTCTTTAGTGTCGCGAGGTGCTTTAACAGGCTCACAGATAGCCTTAACGGTATCTAGCGCGTTATCCAAATCTTCCTTAGCCTGAACGAGGCGGTCTTTCAGCAAGCCCGCAACATCATCTTTGTCATACCCGCCCAACGCCTCTGCGGTGTAATCTGTAATCGCCTTATCGAGACTTTTGAAAAGGTCTTTGTAGTCAATGATGTAACCATACTCCTTGTCATCGCCGTCGAGTCGATTAACTCGACAAATGGCCTGGAACAAGTTGTGGTCAGTCATATGCTTATCAATGTAGAGATAAGTGGCAGAAGGAGCATCAAATCCCGTTAAGAGCTTATCCACGACGATAAGCAAACGCATTTGACCTGGCTCTTCAATGAAGCGCTTTTTGACCTCTTTTTCGAACTCTTCTACACGAGATGCGGCTTTGTCTTCAGGTTGCTCAAAGTAGTCTGCTAGCATCTTCCTGTAGCAATCATACTTAAATTGCTTTTCGGTTTGCCCAGCACCAGCTTCCTCACCTTTGATTGAGGCTGCTGTAGGTTGGTAACTCGTTACAATTGCGCACTTTCCAGCAAGGTCCGTTTTCGTGAACATTTCATAAATGGTACACGCCTGATGAATACTGGAGCAGACCAACATTGCATTACCTCGACCATCCATAAGACGAGGCTTAATCTCCATATCCATCAAAATATCTTGAGCAATTTTTTCCAGACGAGAGCGACTGGAGAGCACTTTTTTCATCGTGCCCCATCGTTGCTTAAGCTGAAATTTTGCGATGCTAGACAAACCTTTAGTCTTAGCTTCAAACCATTGGTCTACTTTCTTCTCTGACGTTAAGTGCTGGTCGATATCTCGCGCCTCATAGCGAAGGTCAAGGACAACGCCATCATCAACGGCTTCATCAAATTTGTAGGTATGGATATAGGGGCCAAATACCTCCAAAGACTTTTTCTTGTCCTTCTTCATCAACGGCGTACCGGTAAAACCAATAAACATCGCTTCAGGAAGTACAGCTTTCATCGCATCGTGTAAGAGCCCTGACTGAGTTCGATGGCACTCATCAACAAAAACAAACAGTTCACCTTTGGCGCGAAAATCTGAACCGAGGTTAGCTTTAATTTCTTCGATAAACTCTTCAGTCGCCGCGTCGTCATCTGACTCCCCGAAGCGACCAAACTTATGGACCAGAGAACAAACCAACCACGGATTAGGTTCGTTCAATGTCGCTATCAGATCTGCACCGCTCTTGGTGCGATAAATACCCTCATCAACACCGGTAAAGACTTTCTCAATTTGTTCATCAAGCTCAGTACGGTCAGTAATTACAAGTACTCGGGAATCTGAGACGTTTTCACGAATCCACTTGGCAAGCCATACCATTGTCAGGCTCTTACCTGAGCCTTGCGTATGCCAAATAATGCCGCCTTCACGCTTTTTGATGTGTCGCTTGGCTGCTTGAATACCGAAATATTGGTTGTGACGGCAGGTTTTCTTCACACCCGAGTCAAAAACAACGAAGTCATGGATAATCTGCAAGAAACGCTGCTTGTTACAGAACTGGGCAATATGGTTATCAAGCAGGCTTTCATGGACCTGCGGTTGGTCATCTTTCCACTCTAGGTAGTACTTTTCTGGCGTCTCAATAGTGCCATAACGTAACCCCTGCGAATCATTACCAGCCATCACTAACTGCATCGTTGTGAAGAAGTTACGAATAAAGTCTTTCGTTTGATTATCTAAGTTCTGACGAATACCTTCACTGATAGAAACGGAAGAACGCTTCAGCTCAATCACCCCTAGCGCAATGCCGTTTACATAAAGCACGATATCAGGGCGCTTCTTGTTTTCCCCTTTCACTGAGACTTCTTCTGCAATCGCAAAGTCGTTGTTTTCAGGATTCTCCCAATCGATCAGCCATACCGTTTGATTTTGCTCTCCAACGCCTTCCTTTTCTTTTATCCCATAGCGTAATAAGCGATAGACTTCTTTGTTGGCATCAAAAAGCTTCTTACCCTCACCAAGTGACGCCTGTGATTCCAGTTTGCGCAGCGCTCGATTAATGAGTGCTTCACTAACACCTCGTTTTTTTAACCATTCAATTAATAGATCCCGTTCGATATTGCGATTGTTATCACGATCAATCCAGTTCCCAAGGTAGTCATACCCCAGTTCATCTTTAAAAAATCGCACCACGCGATCTTGCGTAATACGCTCTTTTTGGCCAACGTTACTCACAAATCAAATCCTTCTTTTATATAAACGATAACCAATAACTAACTACTAAAAAGCAACGAAAAAAAATAATGTTCAACCTTTTAGCCATAAACTAAAAAAACAAACTAAATATGTTATTTGTTATATTGCCTCTAACACATCAACTTCAAATTGACCCGCTTGAATACAAATATCTTTGACCTTCCCCCACCCTGAGGTTAGCTCTGGGGCTTTTAGCATATACTCGCGTTTAGTCTTCTTTACTCTAAGCGCTTTTGGTAACCGCCCTAATTTATTTTCTAGGTCAATATCAGACTCAGCATCTTTTAACAATGGATGTTCAGAATCTAACAATGCGGCAGCAAGCCATGTACCCGAAGATTGCGCAGGCAAACAAACAATACCGCTTCCAACTGAAGCTTGACCTAACCAACTTTCTAATACCTGCCGTAAAGTATTCACTGTTTCACTTATTGGCTTGTCAGCTTGTACACATGGCAATGCAAGCCAACCTTTTTCTTCGGCTTTAAGTGCAGTCTCCCACCCACAGTTCATATACTGAAAAGTTGAGACATCGACATCCAAGTGTATAATAATTAAATCGTATGAGTTAAGCGTAGGGTCTTGGTCTATTGGACCGGCAAATCGGTCATCAGCCATCGAACACCATTTCAAAACCCCTCCCCAACCGTTACCCATCTCAGGCTTCGTCGCTTCAGGCTGAAGTTGATTCAAAATGAATGTACAGGGTAAAAAAGCCTTTAATGCTGCTTCTATGATCACATAATCCGTCGGTCCCTCAGCCACAAGTGCAATTCGTAAATCAGACATTTGGTACAGCTCCTAGGTGACCCATAAGCCATAAGCGAGACAAAGGAAACTGTTGATTAAGTGACTTCAGTTCTTCAGTGAGTATTATGCGACGAACTTGGGTCAAACCATTACTGTTACGTTCAACAGCAAACAGGCGAACTTCATCGTCATTAAGATCCAACCCATCTAATACAGCAGGGTTGTGTGCAGTAAATAAGATTTGTCGATCATGAGTACTCATTTTCAACCAATCAGATAATTTCGATGCCAAACTCGCTAATAGTCTAGGGTTAAGCGTTTGATCAAGGTTATCAATAGCAAATATTCTAGGAGCTTGTGGCGACAGGCATAGCACCGCTGTAAATAGAATATACAGAGCACCTTCACTAGCGTCATAAGCAGTCAATTCATTGCGCGTTTTATTCATAAAACGGTCAGAAAACTTTATCAGATGTTTTGTCCTAGGTACTTTAGGAGATAATAATGATCCAGCCTGAGTAGTAATAGATACATCTGCAACCCAGTCAATTAGACTAAGTATCTCATCTAAAATATCTTCTCCAACTTCATCTTGTGACTCTAAGTATTTACGAAGTAAGTCAAACGCTTCCGCAAGCATCCCACCACTAAGTCCTACAGGTCTTCGCGATTGCTGGTCAGGAACAATACCTCTTAAAGTAGGAGTGTTGGGACAATATATAGCGTATTCCTGTAAGGCACGCATTAACTGAGTTGCAGCATTTTCTTCGTCTAATTCAACTAACTTTAGTGCAGCAAGGCCAGCTTGGGGATTAAGGTTTCTTTTACTACGAACGCCATCAGAAATAATCTCCTCCGAGCCATCTGATAGATACTCAGTTTTATAACTCCATGCAGGTTCTGGTGACTCAAGAGGGTTCAACAAAGATGTCCTGTACATTGCTTTATTGTCACCGGTAACCTCAATACCAATGTGCGCCGGAGTTCTTTCAGAGGCAAAAGAACTTTTATAAAGCTTAGGAACTCCTGCTCGTACACCTCGGCGTAGCAAACTTTCATCATCTACAATGCCATTTGCCGCAGCACCCAAAACTCCAATTGCTTCGAGGATGTTACTTTTACCAACCCCGTTCGCTCCGATAAAACAATTCACACGTCCTAACTCAATAGGCTCTTTCTGAATTAGTGACTTGAAACCTTTTACGGTTAGTTTACGAATAATCATAGAAGCCTCGTTTTTCCAGTGAGCAGTTCTTGCATCATGCCTTGCTTGATTTGGCGGGTTTTGCTTAAGCGTTGCTCCAAAGCCTGTATATCGCTATCCATATCAGACAAGATCGTTGCGATCGCAACTTGCTCATCCTTTTCTGGTGCAAAAAACTCAAAATTCACAAAATCCTTTTGATACAGATGCGTAATTGTCGAACCAGCTGTGATTCGATTAATGAAATCATCAAAAAACTGCGAAGTAAGAATATAAAAGAGAAATTTTGGTACAAAACTCTCTTTTCTAGGCCTAATAACAAACACTCCACTATTTAGTGTTGCTGGCTTAGTCAATGTTGAAACATAACCAACTTTACCAATTGTGCCATCCTTTGTTACTAGTACATCCCCTTCTTTCAATTGGATATTCGCATCTTGTTTATAACGCCATTCACTTACGTGGAAACACCGTTCCCACTTTACTAAACCGGCATCAAAGTCAGTCCCGGTCACTAAAAAGAAACCTCCCGAAATTTGATACTCTTTGGTTGTTAATGCCTGCCAACCAATGCGAGCCTTTAATATCGCATCAGTTCCCAACGATAGTTGCCTCCAATCTTCAGGAATATCACCAAGCTCAGTCTTCTTGTAACCTTTTAACATGCCATCTTTATGCTTTGCAAACGGAGGCAAGCGCTTTTTACCCGTCAGCAGTTGCTGCATAGTCGCAGTTTTAATTGCCTGCTTTTTGGCAATATGTTTTTCTAGCTCGCTAATAAGCGCGTCAACGTCGGACAGGGCATTGGCGATGGCGGTTTGTTCTTCTAATGTTGGAGGTAGAGCAACTAAAAACTCTTTAACTCCATCTGTTGTCAAATTAGTAAAAACACCACCATGCGTTGCAGAGCTGTTAAACTTTTCTTGTTGGGTTAAGAAAAATTGATATAGATAGTTTGTGTTGACCTTTTTTGAGACCTTCGTCAAGCCCAGAAAACCATCGTGAATACATGCATCAACAGCCAGTATCGAGGGGACCCCAACCGTACCAGAGCAAACAAGTGTTAATGTACCTGCAGGGCAGGGGCGGCTGAGTCTTGCACCAGCCTCCGTGAGAGAGTCAACTACTGGTGTTACAAATTTCCCATCACGGCTAACATCTTCAACCATTAGACGCGGTACTGAACCACCATAATAACGCTTATCTCCCTTTGGTCGAGGACTTGCTCCACGAATTACGGTTGTGACCTCACCAATAGTCTTAACATGCCAATCTTCAGGAATAACGCCAACCTCAGTTAGTTTGTAGCCTTCTGGAATCACTTGCTCTTGAACACTCACTTCCATTATGCCCACTCCAAGCCCATTGCTTTCAGATGAGCTGCTACTTTATCGCTCAAATCCTCGACAGATTGAGCAAGCTTTGGCAGAGGCTCGGCATAACGATCTTCCAGCTCTTGCACACGATTAGCTAGTTGTTGTGTCACACGCTCTATCTCAGCTTGGATACAAGCTTGTAGGGTGGCGTTCCATTTGTCGTCAACGACCAGCGTTTTAATGTCATCTTGAGTAAGTTTGGCGTATTGCTCAATCGTCTCTAAATCAAGCGATTCCTGCGCTTCTTTCAGTGATTTCTTCGCTCTGGTCTCAGCATCAAACAGTTTTTTAGCTTGCTTCAAAACAGCTTTCTCTTCGCTATCAATCGCCACTTTCAATCTAGCGGTGACGGTTGCCTTGGTTACTTTGTCTTTGTCATTCAGCGCATCATTAAGCAAACGCACTTCATCACCACTTCCTTCACCGCTATTCTCTTCGATATAGGTTTCCAGCTCTTGAGTTGCAGTGTCTAATTTAGCTCGCAGCGCATCGACATTCACCTGTTTATCAGCAAAATAACGCGCCACAATAAGAGCAGGTGGAATTAATTCTGCTTTGTATTTGATTTTACCAATGACTAAATCCGGCGTTTCTTTAAGCTTTTCACCTTTCTTCGCTACGAGCTCACGCAAGACCTTACCAGCAGTCCAATCGTCTTGAACCAGAACATACATATCGTCCTGCATTACATCAGACCAATAATCCATCAGGATTTGATAGATGTCGTATCGGCTTAGTAACTCTGCATCGGCATATTTCGCTAATAGCGATTCTGATGTTTCGAAGATGATTTCTTTAGGGTTATCCCCTTGCTTGATTTCTTTTAGCGCCGCGTCTTTCACCCAGTTCGCAAAAGGCAGCATGCTACGCTTGGCGAAAGCTTGGAACTCAGAATGCTCTAGAATGGTCGATTTAACCTTCGATGCCTTTACCAAAGCACGGCTGTATCCTTCTCTGTCAATGGCAAAGAGTGTTTGACGAATGGTTGGGAACACTTTCCAGTAACGCTCAAGCGTATCGATATCTGTGTTTGGAATGCCACCTTTAAGGTGAGCACTGAGATCATGTAAATCTTCTGGCTCACTTGAATCAATGTAGCGAGGAATGTTGAGGTTGTATTCGTTATCTGCTATCTCTGAAAGCGGCACCATGCGACTGTAACGTGGCAGCTCCAATTGATTGGTAAATACATCCACCACTTTGTGAATGTCTTGACTACGCAGGCGGTTTTTATTGCCATCTTTCATGAAGCCTTTGCTGGCATCGACCATGAAGATGCCTTTGCGAGCTTGGCTGTACTCTTTATCAATCACAATGATACACGCAGGGATACCCGTACCATAGAACAGGTTACCTGGCAGGCCAATAATACCTTTGATGTAACCTTGTTTAATCAGATTTTCACGAATACGTGCTTCTGCATTGCCGCGGAATAGCACACCATGTGGCAAGATCACCGCACCTTTACCGGTACTTTTCAAGCTTTTGATGATATGCAGCAGGAAAGTGTAATCGCCATTTCCCTCTGGTGGAATGCCCCAGGTAAAACGATCATACAAATCTTCTTCAGGTACGATACCATTGGTCCAGTTTTTATTGGAGAACGGCGGGTTAGCCACAGCGAAATCAAAGGATTTAAGCTGCTTGTTGCCGTCTTTGAATGCAGGAGAGGCAATGGTGTTACCTTGAGCAATACTTTTCAGATCAGAGACATGACCATGCAGGATCATGTTCATTTTTGCCAGTGCCGATGTGGTAACATCCATTTCTTGACCGTAAACAGAAAGCCCATTCTTAGCTTCATCACTCGCTTTTAACAACAGTGAGCCTGAGCCACAGGTAGGGTCATATACAGTAGTGGAACGTGGCATATCAGGCTTAATGCCAACCACTTTGGCCAAGATGCGAGAAACCTCTGAAGGAGTATAGAATTGACCTTTCGATTTACCAGACTCAGTCGCAAAGTGACGCATCAAGTATTCGTAAGCATCACCCAGCAGATCATCGCCATCTGCACGGTTATCAGAGAGATCCATACCTTCAAAGATGCCCACCAGCTTTGTTAGGCGGTCAACCATCTCTTTGCCTTTACCAAGCTTGTCTTCATCGTTGAAGTCAGCAACGTCAATCACGCCTTTAAGATCATTCTCTTCTGCAATCTTGCCAATGATGAGCTTGTTGATTTTATCGCCAATCTCTTTATCGCCTTTGAGCGCGACCAAATCATCAAAGCTTGCGCCCTCTGGAATAACGATCATGCCGTACGGATCATTTTTGTACTTATCACTCACGTACTTGATAAACAGCATGGTCAGCACATAGTCTTTGTACTGGCTTGCATCCATACCACCACGTAATTCATCGCAGCTTGCCCATAAAGAGGAATACAGGGCCGTTTTTTTAATCGCCATTTCGTTTATTTCTCTGCTTAATTCTTTTCTTAGTTATCAAAAAACTCTTCATCGATTTGCTTAATCGATATCACCTGCTCTTCACGACAACCGATGTTGTAACGCAGCATAAGGTGAGCGAGTTTTTTGCCATTGATCAGCACGATACGCATACCTAGGTCTTTCGCGGTTTGTATGGCTGATGGTGTAAATTCTGATGTGGTGATGAAGATACCTTTCTGCGCTTTCTTCAGGTTAAGTGCACCAAAAAAGTCGCGAATATCTCCCGCTCTGATGTTATTGCCTTCGGCGTATCGCTTGGCTTGGATGTAAAGCTGATCGACACCTAACGGATCTTGATTGATAACGCCATCAACACCGTTATCGCCACTGCGCCCCAAGGTATGGGCCATCCCCTCATCGCTGCCGCCATAGCCCATTGCCAAAAGCAATTCTATTAGCAACTGCTCGAAAAAAGATGGTGACACTTTACGAGTGCGAGCAAGGATCTCCGAAGCTAGTGCATCATTGATTTGTTTGTAGGCTGAGCGCAGCACTTCATCAGGTGTTGTTTCTTCAACGTCGTTTTCACTGGGTTGGTTAGATTCCAACTGCCCATTTTTTTGCTCTTTAAAAGCAACAAACTCGTCAAACTGCTTTAAGTATTGATTGTCTATCTCGGTGTTAGGATCGCTAATCGCTTTTCGACCGCGCTCAGTAACCACAAAGTGAGCTCGGCGCGTGACTTCAAGTAATCCAGCTTTTGTTAGATACGTTCTGGCCCAGCCAATACGGTTATCCAACACCGTTTGCTTCCCACTAGGCAGGCGTGCCTCTCTTTCTTCTTCAGAAAGTTCAAACCTTTCAGCTAACTGATTAATGACATCCCTTAGCTTTACTTCGCTTCCACCAGCCGCATGCACCACCTCTAAAAACGGGCGCATAAACGTTTGATAATTCGGAATCATCCTTTCGCCTTCTGACTATCAATCCACGCTTCAAGATCTTCACGCTTGAAGCGCCAAGAGCCGCCAACTTTAAAGCCTGGTAGCTTGCCTTCACTGGCGAGTCTGTAGGCGGTTTTTTCGGCCAATTTCAGATAAGCCGCTACCTCTTTCAAGGTCAAAATTTGGTCTGTCATTTAAGCGTGTTATCTCTCGCCAATTCTATTGGTGGATTTGAATGGTGAGAGAATATGGGAAAATTGGGGAATGGGCAATGATGAAGAGCAAGTTACTCAACTCGTTGATAAGCTTATAGCCGATATGTAATGAACCACTCTACCACCCAACTAAATGACTGAATTATCATTTAGTTAGATGGTAGAGTAACTCCTAGTAGAATTAGGAGATTATTCGTATTATGTGTTACTAAATCGATTGACAAGGAGCTGAGCAATCTTCTTTGAACGCCAATTTATCATCAGCCGCTCAAGATCAATTCGCTGGCGTGTACGAGAATCAACACAGGTATCACCCCAATTAACTTGGTAATGCTTTGAATCCAGCATAGCCTCTACTATTTCAACCTCATCCAACTCAATGGCTAACATTAGCGGTGTGTATCCAAGCATCGCGGTATCATGTTTTGCATTAGGATCGGCACCCTGTTCAATTAAGAGCTTCGCTATTTGTCTAAACCCATCAGCCGTAGTGTATTTCGCAATGTTTCTTCTTTCATATTCTTTCATTACCTCATGGGCATTACGAAACAAAGGATCACGGTCCTGCTCAGACATCACCCGTTTTAAGTGTTGAAGATCATGAGGAAACAATCCAGCAGAATGAGCACGGACAGATTTTAAGTTCATTTCCGAATATTTCATCGAACCCCAGTGAACAGTATTAGCTTGATGTCTGGTATGGTGTGCAATAAGTCCTATTACGGTATAAAGCGGTGTCTCACCAATAATATCGTGCCTTCTATCTACCGTAGCTCCCATCTCAAGTACTCTCTTTACAATATCGTGCCGTCCTGTCTGTACGGCACACCCAAGCGGAGAGAGCTTTCTTTTGTCCGTTAGTGTATCTAGAACACTTTTCCGATGAGGTTTTTGGCTCAATAGGTTGAACACCTCGTCACTCATCGAATTTAATGGAGTAAGGTTGACCTGCATTGCTTGGATAGCCATCAAGATCGCAGACTCATTACTTGAAGAAAGCTTGTTGACATCTGCTCCTACATCAACCAGCGCAGAAATCGCTTCCATATCATCCTGCATGGCAAAATAAACAAGCTGAGGCATTTTCTTGATAAGTCCACCAGCTACCCCGACTGATAGCACCTTATTTGGTTTTTTAATGTCTAACTCATGGCTCGTTTCATCTACCATCCAAACGCCACTTTTGTCGTGTGTGTCCTCTGGATAACTAGCTCCAGGGAAGAATGATTCCTTGGTAAAAAATGCGTTAAAGTACTGGCTAAAAGCAGAGATCTCCCAATTATCGATATCTTGGGGCTTGGCTTTAAACTCATCATTATTGACATCTGGCGGCATAAAATCGATTTTCATCACCACAGCCATTCGTCGGAGTCGATTAATAAAGCTTTTAGCCGGTTTAGGGGCACGACACGCCGCTATAATAGCCTCAACAATAATTTTCTCTGCGTTTTCTCCTTGCCTGTAAATGACATATTCAAACGCAAGCTTGTACTCTTCAATAGCCTCTGCCAATTCTCCTGAATGCAGGTGGTAGCGAGCTTTCATCCAGTGATAGTAGTAAGTCGTTTCATTATTGGAATCAAGTTTGAGTTGCAGTTCTCTTAAGTCTTGTAGTAACTCTAAACAACGATCCTGGCTATCTACGGTTTTAGGGACTCTTAGCCGGAGTAAGTCGAACAAGTTCAGCGCTAGTGGCGTGGTTGGCTGGTATTTAACTGTTCCTTGGTTGACGAGCTTGAGTAGGCTTTCGACTAACGCAGTCAAACATTCTTTGGGAGACTTATCTCGTAGCATTCCCAGATCTGTGTACCCACTACGATAAAAAAAATAGTCCCACAATCGTGCAATAACCAAACGAGCCTTAATTGTTCCCCAGCTATTGCCCCTTTGCCATTGCTTCCCCAAAACAGCAATGCTGGAGATCTCTGGCAATTCTGAACCTGGCCCCAGAGACCAGATGCGTAGTCGTTCTTTTTGAGATTCTGAGCTATTGATTAGATATTGTTGCCACTCGGCTGAACCTTCCAATTTTTCCAGGACAAGAGACATCATTGTTTTATCACTCCAAGCGACATCTCGGGGTGATAGTCTCATGCCGTCTAACATGTCTGAACATAATTCCGCTACAGCAAACGTCATAAAGAATCGGTCTATAAACTGCCTTGATATTTCAGCATTGACACCGTCCAGAGGTAAATTTTTTATCAAGCGTAGATAACTATCTGTAATACGCTCAAATTGCTCTAAGACCTGATCAGCAAAGTAAATGTTTACATACTTAGTGATCGGCTCATGGATGAGCTCTCTTTTCAATGATTCCAAGTGGTATGGGTTAATTTCTACACTCTTGCATGCATCATCAATTTTCTTGCCTGCTAAGGCTTTGGTGCCTAAGCCTTTTGCAAACTCTCTGAGCAGATACTGCACGGAGTAATAAGGTGTATTTATCGTTTTACTAGTCATACTGAACGTTGAATATCTTTACTAAAATTTTGGAATGCCCTTTTGTCACTTGGTGTACCAGGTACTGTGAATCGCTTACCCGTTGGTGAACAGATAGAGCCGTGTTTTTTACGATGTTGGTACTGCCAATTATTTTTTATCAATTGACACACCAACTTCTGTATATCCTTGTTATTGCTGTATCTTGGCATAATTTATTGGGGAGACAAATATCTCCCCCTCCCCCTTTTTACTTGCCATTTTTCGCCGCTGCAGCTTGCGCTCTTGCAGCAAAGCTACCCTTAGCAACTTGCCCGCCATTCGCTTTTGCCTGACCAGATTGAATACGAGCTGCTGCTGTCGGTGTCATTGGGGTCGATTTTGCTTTTGACATGTTCATTTCTCCTTATTTGTTTGAACACAGACAAATTAACAAGAGCTCATAAGTCACGCACCTTGGTAAGTGGAGAGTTTTTTTATTTGCGTGTAACTAGCCTGAATTCCAAAACAATTTCAGATATATATCACCTTCATGCATACCCTAATCAATCCATTTCCAGGAGTTCACTATGCACGAAAACAACTACTTTTTTGAAGGTCCTGTAACAGCTGACAGGGTACTCGACGCGGCCGCAGAAATCCTTGCAGCACGCGGCTTCAGAGGTGATCAATATTGTAATCCGAATGCGACAAAAGACTTCTTATCTTGCAAATTAGGTAGCTATGAGCGAGAGGTTTTTGCAGTAATGTTACTAGACAATCAACACCATATGCTGGACTTCAAAGAGCTGTTCTGGGGTACGATTGATTCAGCCAGTGTTTACCCTAGAGAAGTCGTCAAAGCCGTATTAAATGCCAACGCCGCAGCCGTGATTTTTGCTCATAATCACCCTTCCGGTGATGCCGAACCTTCACAGGCAGATCGACGGATCACGAAACGCTTACAAGATGCACTAGCTCTGATTGATGTTCGCGTTTTAGATCATATTGTTGTGGGGAAAGAGCCAGTGTCATTTGCTGAGCGGGGGTATCTATGACCCCTCCATTACTCCACCCACCACACCTAAAAATTGCACCAGAACTTTCTTCAGTGCTTACACGCCAACTTCATCGCGCCGACCATATAACCACCAAGCTTGCTATTAGCTTCAATCACCAAGACTATTTTCATACCCGTTTGGGGCCTCATCCAACAGAAATTCAACTGGAACGAAAACCGAAAGACAATCTCTGGCACTTATGCTTAATCGCAAGCTTTGCTTATGAAGAGCCGACATCAAGCAACCTTGATGTTGAGCTGTTATTCGACAGTATCAAGAGGCAATTCTACCAACCTGATATTGGCTACTGTGAGATAGAGCAACCAAAAGTCCAACTGCTCTTTCAAGCCTGGCAAAGCGCTTTCATTTCTCATCTCGATGACCAGCAATTCGATGAAATCAACCTCACCATCATGAAGTACCACATAGACACCACAGTTCACGTACTTTGTATTAAACCGTAAGGAGATTATCCATGGCCGCTATAAATCCAGTTATTGAGTTCACCCCATGTGCCCTGTCCGTTTCAGAAAAGCTACATACACTGATTACTCAAGAGCTAACAAAAGAAGGAACAGCCACCAGCTCACACATTACCTTGAATTTTAGAGATTCAAGCTATAGTGCTGAGAATGGTGGCTTTCATCCTGTCGAGATCGGTTTACAAAGGAACGGCGATGGTCATTTTGATATTCTCTACATCACCGATTTTGCCTTTATGGGTAACTATTACCCTGAGCTGGAACGCAGTCTGGATTTCGACTTTGGTAATCAAGTCGCGTTTACCATTGCAACCGGTTGGCAAAGCATCCAATCACCCGGTATAGATGACCTGTACCAATTGTGGGAGCGTAACTTTATCAGTTATGTGAACATGGGAGCCTTTGATGTAGTACAGATTAATCCTCAGTAACTCCCGTCAATCATTCCTTTCTTGATAATTCGCAACAACTCCTCTTATCTCACTAAGACACTTGCTCACCAATCCATCTTCCTGACAGGAAGACTAGCAAGCAATACTGTCTGAGCTAGATGAACTCGCATAACCTGATTGCTGTTCATCGCGCTCAGCAATTCTCTCTAAAATCCACTCCTGTACTTCACTCTCAACCCATGCAACAGCTCGCTCGCCTAACGAAACCGATTTAGGGAAGCGACCAACTGCCATTAATTTGTACACGCTGGCACGGCTAACACCAGTCATCTCAGTTACTTCTTTTTGTCGAATTAGTTTCATTTTTCATTCCTCATGAATTGTTCTTCATAAGGAGTTCCCGATCTGTAATTTTTACGCGCTCGATTCTTGAGCTATACATTCCCCTAAGGAAAATCACATGAACCAGCATGACAACCTATTACACATCATCACTCAAGCTGTTGAACAAGCTTCCCTGAGTAACCAAGCACGTACAGTACTGCTGCGTAACCTGGATCATCTTAAAAGCACACAACTCAACCTATTGATCACTGGTGCTACTGGAGCAGGTAAAAGCAGCACGATTAACGCTTTGTTCGATATGTCGATAGCTAAAGTAGGAACCGGATGCGATCCTCAAACATCAGTAATCACGAATTACACCTTGAACAACATGGTGCTTTGGGACAGCCCCGGATTAGGCGATGGGATAAAACAAGATCGCCGACATGCATCAGCGATTAAGCACAAATTACAAGAGAAGAACTTAGCAGGCGACCTACTAATCGATTTGGTTCTTGTCATCATCGATGGCAGTACAAGAGATTTAGGGACAGCAACCAAACTGATTAATGACGTCGTTATTCCTAATCTTGGCCAACACCCAGAACAACGGTTACTTATTGCCATTAATCAAGCCGACGTAGCACTCAAAGGGCCTCATGCTTGGGATCACCAGCACAATCGCCCCACACCACAAGCTGAACGCTTTCTTGATGAAAAGGTGTCATCAGTACAAGCGCGCATCAAAGAAGCCACAGGCGTCAATATTGCCCCTATCTACTACGTTGCTGGCTATACCGACGGCCAAGAGAAACAACGTCCATACAACCTCTCCAAGCTGCTGTTTTTAATTGTTGAACACTTACCAAAAAATAAAAGGGTAATCCTTGCCGATAGAACCCTATCGACGGAGAAAACCCACTGGTGCGATGACGATAAGCATATCGACTACAACAAAAAAACACGCGAGAGCTTTTGGGAAGCAATCGTTGATTCCACAACCAAAGGTGCAGATATCGGTGAAGAGGTAGGCATGCTATTTGGCACTGCCGGAGAAAAAGTGGGGAGATTTGTCGGCGGCATGTTTGGTGCCATATCTGGAGGGCTAAAGTACCTACTTGGCTTCTGAAGGTTAAAGCAATACCAGTTGTTCACATTGACAAGAAATCCGCTCTAAGGCTCATACAGTGCGCCTATGCCCACCATGTCAAAACAAACATTCCCCATATTTCCACCGCTCAATAATCATTGTTATTTAAAATCAGATAAATAGGACATACACATGCGAAAATTCATCATAGCCTCTGCCGCTCTCCTGTTATTCACAAGTACAGCAAATGCAGAAGGCTTTAAAGTCGAATTCAAAGACATCAATACGCAATGGGGTACAAAGACAAAGTTATTTGTTACTTCATTGTTCGATTCCGCAACAATCTACAAAGTTGATGTTAACCGTGGTAACTGTCAACTTGCTTGGCCAGAGATGCCAAAATTAACGATTAAGAAAAAGAAGTACGGCGCTGACGCTATGGATGAGATGATTAAGAATCATAAACAATCCTGATTATAAAAAGGAACATGAAATGTCGAAGTCCAATGGTGTTGTATGGCACGCTTATGAACCGGTAGATTTACAATACGGCCAATCTACAGGATATGTTACGACCACCAAATGTCGAATCCTTGAAATCGTAATATCATCCAGCGAGGGGGATTATCGATATATAGCTAATTAAACTTAAAAAAAGAAAGGTTGAACAAACCTTTCTTTTTTTTGCTTCTAACCAGATATGCTGAAGTTACCTTCTACTACTGCCAAAGTTTTTCAATCCACACTGAAACACCTTTGTTTGCACCTTGGCAAGATAACTAAGTCCTTTAAAACAGTTACCATAATCGTCACCATAAGAAATATTGTTTTTATTTATCCAATGTTCACATTTATCAGGAAAGTGAATACACCCATTAATTTCATGTGTTAAGCACTGTAATGAACTAGCCCAAGCTTGATGAATCATTGCTGATAAGTTCCCCTCTTCAGCTTTTATCTTACCATGAGTAAAATACACATCCTTATTTAAGAATATAGCCACATGATAATGCGGGTTGTCCGAGGTATCTTGCTCTTTAGCCCATACATACCTTAGATTACACATTCCTTGTTTATTCTTTCTATTCAAGTCGGCATCCATTTTTGCTTTTAGAGACTCAATAAATTTCGATATATGGTCAGAGTCATACGTGAAATACCCCTGAGGAAAACGCAAATCAAACCTTAAGACATACACTCTAGAGTACTCTTCTAGAGTTTTATCAAAAACATCTTTTGTTCTGTCCAAATACTGTTTAGCAAAAGGACCACACGTAGTTAGTACTGGAATTGAGTTATACTCAAATGATTCAAACAATGATAAGTTCGGATTAGTGAACAATCTTTTATGCATGTTAACCTCTATAATTAGTTTCTCTTCATAGAGGCATCTACTACTGTAATTTTATAAATGGATAAATTAACGTATTCTATAATTAGTTGATCTATATATTACTATCCCAACAATGTCCCTTTGATAATCCACCGCTTCAATGCAAGTGTTATTTAGCATTAGGCTTTACCATTCACGACCAATACACTCCCGAAAAACATCACACTAAAATCTATGTTCTGCAATCACACACTCGAACAAGAAGGTAGAATAACTCTACACAATTGCAGTGTCTACTGAGGTTCACGAAAGATATGCCACACAAAAAACGACAATAACCACTCCTTTTTGCTACTAGAGTCACATACAAAAGCCTCCCACCTACTACATAATCACTACATATAACAGACACATAAAAACATCACTAAAACATGAAAATCAAGACTGATGACTTAAGAAAAATTCGTTATTATGAAAAATTCTTTTCATTACTAGTAAATGGTGAGGTAAAAACATATGACAGTGCAGATATAGATTTCAGACTTGAAAACATAAACTCTTTAATAAATAAGCTAAATGAACTTAAAAAGTTTGACATTAAAAATGATTTACTTTCATTAAAAAGAGAAGTTGAGAAAAACCTCATACCAAATGATGAACTAAGTTGGATAAGCAAAAACAACCACAGATTATGTCATTTTATTTGGTCGTACTTTAGGTTAGCTAATAAAGGAAAAATAACGGAATTGATTGAATATGAACCAAATATATTTTCAGTCAAAAAAGAACCAATCCCTCTTATGGGGTTCTCAAGTATTTTTGGACTACATGATTTAAAAACCAATAACTCAATATATGAAACATTAAAGCTAAATAACAAACCAAACAGCATAGATAACATACATAATTTGATTGTGAATTATATTGATGACATCGAATTAGATATAAAATTAAAAACAAAACTAATAAATAATATTTATGCTATTTGGTTAGAAATAGAAAAAAAAGACAAACACTCTTGGATTGACAAAGAAAACATTAAACAATTAATATGGATAATTGATTACTTCCATAAAAACTCAATGTCAATTGACTTCATTCCTATACACTCTAACAGAGCTCAAATGTATTATGCTATCATTAGTGCTCTAGACTTATGGGATATTAATAGCAAGGCTATTTTCCAAGATATCGAGAAAAAATCATTTACTACAAAGATGAAGAAGTCATGGAAGCAAAAACAGTATAGAGATAGTCTAAACACAAATAGTATTAACTTAAGTAAAAAGGCTTTAGAACAATTAGACCTGCTATCAAAAAACCATTCAAAAAGCCATACAAAAACTTTAGAACTTATAATTAAAGAACAATATGAAAATATTATTTCCAAGTAATTACTTTGGGGATGGTTCTAGCCTCCCCAATTCTTAACGTAAAGATATTCGGTTATTAATCCACTCTTGTACTTCGCTTTCTACCCATCTAACTGAACGTTCACCAACAGAAATCCGCTGGGGAAATTTATTTTCACTTATATATTTATATATGGACGATCTTGATAAACTTGTTAGTGCAATGACCTCACGTAAAGTGATAAGTCTTATTGGTTCATTTTGCATGTCATTACCTCGCGGCTGATTGATATCTTCAGATCGGTAATATATGCCTGAGTGATTTTTGAATTGACTCAAAGTCCATGAAATCACATTAAGGGGTGATTTAATCTTACTTGGATTCAAGTACGAAGTGCGACACCTCTGAACGTAAAAACAGTGAGATGCGATAATCATGAAGTTTGCTCCCGCCAAGAAGTAAAAAAACATGAAATACACGCACCTCACTGAGAACGAAAGGTATATGATTTCTGCTCTCAGAAAGCAAGAAATTAGTACCGCTCAAATTGCTAAACAACTGGGCCGTCACAAAGCCACTATCTATCGAGAAATTGAACGTAACTGCCGTTACAACAGATTCTTCAATAGGTACTCGTATCAACCAAAACGAGCCCAACAAATGGCTCGCAATCGGCTAAGTCGTTCACGTAGAAATAAACGTTATAACGAACTCGACTTCAGACTGCCTGAAGCCTTGCTACGACTGGATTGGAGCCCTGAACAGATCGTCGGATATCTGAGAATGAGAGGCTACCCAACTATGAGCCATGAGCTCATTTATCAGCACATTTGGAATGACAAAGTTCTCGGGGGAACACTATGGAAACACCTACGGCAATCCACCAAGCAAAGGCGTAAGAGATATAACTCAAAAGACAGCCGAGGACGACTGGCAGCGAAGCGGCATATTACCGAAAGACCAACAACAGCAGAGCAAAGGAAAGAGCCTGGCCACTGGGAGATTGATACCGTCGTTGGCCGCGGAACCAAGCACTGTATCGTGACTTTAGTCGACAGAATGACTGGCTACACTTTTATCGGCCAAATGGACGACAGAACAAGCGAGTCACTCAACGTAAGAATGAGCAAGATCATGACTCGCTCTGACTTACCTTTTAAAACGATCACTGCAGATAATGGCACTGAATTTCACGGTTATGCACAACTAGAAAAATATCATAACTGTCTGTTTTACTTTGCGAATCCATACCACTCATGGGAACGAGGAACTAATGAAAACACCAATGGTTTGATACGGCAATACTTACCAAAACGAACTTCCATGTCACACGTAACACAGAAGCTCTGCAATGAAATTGCACACAAATTAAATACGCGCCCACGCAAAAGCCTTGGGTATAGAACACCAACGGAGTATATTCATGCGCATCTGTAAAAAGTGTCACACTTCAAACTTGATACTAAGTTACTTAATAAAGCTGGTGGAAAGCTGCTGTCCGGTGTTTTTCAAGGTTGTTGTCACTGATAATCAAGCAGCTTCTTTTTCTGGATTTAGGTGTAATGACTCCATACTCGATCTGAGACTTTGTCTCTTAAGACGTGACTAGATCGTACAGCCAGCATTGATGTTAGATGACGTAGTATTTTGAACAGCCTCAAGATCCCCACTCAAAAAGCAGGATACGTCATTATCTGAAATGAATAACACTACAAGTGTGTTATTCATTTGCCGCCTTGCCTGCAATAGCTTTAAGAATTTCACCACCATTAAGCCCTTGAAGTTCTTTATCTAGTCGTCGATCAAGAGCTTCAAGAGACAATTTTTCTGCCATTTCAGTGGCATCACGTGGCTTCATACCTTTATCTATAAATTCCACAACTAGATCATTATTCATACGAACAACTCCTTTCGCTGTGTTCTTGATACCATCTGTCACTTTGCTCATACCCCCCCCCATTAGTGAACAATATCAATAATTGTAGGCAATGATTGCTAATGTGTATGCTGAATATTACTAGAAGAACAAAAAACATTTATACCCAAATAGGAGTGCAGAGTGCCGAAGTATTGCCTCAATAGCATAACTCCAGGTATATCAAAATCATATGAACAGAATATGTATGTGAGCTTAATCTTACGAGCAAAGGGGCAAAAACTTGATAGAAGCCGTGATGGAATCTGTCAGCTTTGGTTACATCCCAAATCTTAGCCTGACAGATTAAATCTCAGCTAATGCAACTTAATACCAACGCAACTTAACACACATATGAGAAAATCACATTTGCCAAAGCTGGTGGATTAAATTTGTTACCAAAACCAACAAATTACCTTTAGTAGTACCAATAGTAGTATCTTAAAATCTGAACCAGATTGTATCTGTTTAATATCAACAAGTTAAAAATTAAGTTCAGATGACGCCAGCCCACCAAACGTTTGGAAAGGCCGCTAACTCAATGAGTTAGCGGCCTTTTTGTTTATCGTTATTACGTTTTTACCGTTTTGTACTAAACCAGGGTACTGAACCGGTGATATCTCCCCCAACAAGAAGATAGGACTGTGCCTACTCCTCACTCTTAGTGAATTATCCATTAACGCCAGCGATTAATGTCCCTCCAACACCTCCATCGCGCCTGAAGCCCGCTAGACACCGCCGATATGCTCCGGCGTGGTACAGATAAGTGAATGCTTCCTCTTTGCCAAAACAAACTAAACTTATTGCATATAAGTCTTCACCCGCGCCTGCTTTTACCTGAGAGCGGCGCACTCACCCAAGGAGGACATAATGGCTAGGTTATTCATCTTTAATTTCGACGGTACCTGTAACGCGCCTGACGATGCTGAACAAGAGGTCCAGGCTAATGGACGGATAGAAGACAACAGCATCACCAATACCCTCAAGTTTCATCTGCTGTGTGGCGGCTCGCTCGCCAGGCAAGGGCTCGGCTGGGAGGGCAGCAATCAACACTGCTACTATTTTGCCGGGGTCGGCACCTATGGCAATGCACTGCAAAAAACGTGGAACGCAATGTTCTCGCCGGAAGGATGCGATGTGAGGCATATTCTGCGCCGTGCGCTCAGCGAGTTCAGCCAAATCAACTTCGACCCTGATAAAGATATCATGCTGATCACCGGCTTCAGCCGCGGGGCCGCCCTCGCCCGGCGCTTTGCCAAACTGATCAGTGATCAGGTGGATAAACGCTGTATATATGAAGCGGTGTTTGACACGGTCGCCTCGATCAGCGCGCCGAATCTGAGCAAACGTGACAGGCCCCAGTCCGAGGTGGTATTTGAAGACCACTCCCTGCCTGAGAACGTGATTGCCGCGCTGCACCTTGTCTCGCTTGATGATAAGCGGCGAGCGTTTCAGCCGACGCTGATGAATCATGAAGATAAAGTCACCGAAGTGTGGTTTCCCGGTGCCCACGCCGATGTCGGCGGCGGCTATCAGAAAGACGGGCTGTCCGATGTAGCCATGCGCTTTTATCTCAACTGGATTGAGCGTGCCCCGTTTAGCGTCGATGTCCGCTCAGCCAAAGAAATCGACTACGCAACGGTGTTGCCGGAAGGGATTGATTATTCAATTGGCATTGATGACATCACGATTAACCCCAATTCACTGGGAGAGAACCACCAGCAAGATCGCTGGCTGCTGTTTGACTGGTTAACCCTGTGCGATCGCCTGTGCTGCGTGATTGAAAATGACAAAGTGTCCACACAACACCAGCCAATCGTCCACTGGTCAGTGGCCGAGCGTATTTACCACGATCAGGATTATCGCCCGAACTCGCTGAAACAGGTAAAACACCAGCTGATCTATCAAGACTTCGAACAAGTCCCCTGCTCCGGTATTCAGCAGCACATTGAACTGCCTCAGCAGCGCCTGACCGTACTGGCACCTGACGAAAGCAAAACCATCACCGTGTACGCCGCAGAAAAATACAACCGCAGCGGGGTGTTCCTCGAGGCAGGCAGAACCTATCAGTTTTCCGTCGCAGATGATGAGCAATGGTATGACGCCTCAATAGCCTGCTCAGCCGCCGGCTGGGACCGGGCTGACGTCGAGCTGGGGTTGAAAGAAGTCGCGATCACCACGCTGGAGCCCTTCCGCCGAGTTGCCGGTGCCGACTGGTTTACCCTGTGTGCCTCAATCGGCAGCCAGGACAAAGAGCTGTTTGAGATTGGCCTGTCGGCGCAATACACCCCCGCGACCTCCGGTGAACTGTGCCCGTTTGCCAATGACCTGGAGCGCTTTTATGGCAACAACCGCGGCAGCATCCGCTGCACCGTGACGCGGCTTGAATAACGGCGGAATAACAGGAGGACCACGATGGAAGAGCAAGAGCGCCAGTTCGCGCTGCAGACCATCACCCAGCGGTTGGTGATCTTTACCGGCAGTGTGCTGCTTTTGATCGCTCTGGGGCTGTATGTGGGGCTGACCCAGCGTACGGACAACTTATATGCAGAGCCCCATTGCCTGATTGAGAAAAGCGTCGAGCCAGATCGTTACCTTCTCGATTGCAGTCAGAACCCGGGTAAACCCCAAACCCAGGAGCGTTCGTACCTGGTGTTACTAGTGTTTGCCGCTGGGCTGCTGGGCGGGTTTGTCAGCATTCAGCAGCGACTGCCCAAAATCAGCGCCAAAGAGCTGTCGGTACTGTCGTCTTCATGGATTTCGGTGACGCTGATCCCGATCAACGGCGGGATCTTCGCCCTGGTACTGATGCTGAGCTTTGTCGGCGGGATCATTCAGGGCGAACTGTTTCCCGTCTACCACGACCTTAATATCGCTAATGCCGATGACTTTAGTGAGTGGTTAAAACGGGGCTATCCGGTCAGCGGTACCGATGTCGGCAAGCTACTGTTCTGGTCGTTTGTCTCCGGTTTTACCGAGCGTTTCGTGCCGCAGATCATTCGCAAAACCTCAGAGTCCGGAGCCGGTAATTCCTGACTTTGCCATACAGCATAAAAAGCCCCTCAATAGAGGGGCTTTCCTATGAACCTTCCCCCTATCCACTTCCAAACAATGCCCCTTCACCATTAGAAACAGTTGCATATTTAATTCAGTTGTTTGAGCTAAGGCACTGATTTGGAAAATAATAAATACTAATATTTGCGCTCTTTATATAAACAGGAAAAATGATAATGAAAAGAATACTTACGGTTGGGCTATTACTGATGACACTGGGCGGCTGTGCGACCGTACCAATGGCGTCAAATGAACAAGATGCAGAAGCAAAAGAGTTTCAGCTTCCACCTGAAGGTAAATCCGGACTTTATGTCTTCAGAGACTCGTTTGTCGGCAAAGCACTGAAAAAAACCATTCGAGTCGACGGTGAAGTTATCGGTGAATCAGCACCAGATGTGTTCTTCTACAAAGTAATTGATTCTGGTGAGCACGTGTTATCGACAGAATCAGAATTCAGCCCGAATGACCTCATCATTAACACAGAACCGAAGAAAAACTACTTCGTAGAAAATTATATCAAGATGGGTGTGTTTGTCGGTGGTGCCGGCTTGAAAGAAGTCAGCGAACAAGAAGGAATGGAGCGAGTTAAGAAGCTAAAACTCGCCCAGTAAATCTTATCTGGCAGCACCATTGTCGTGCTGCCATCCTCTTACTGATTCAATCACGCCTGAAGCGCTTGCTCCAGATCCGCCAGAATATCATCAATATGTTCGATACCTACCGACAAGCGGATCATCTCCGGTGAGACGCCGGCTTGTTTTTGCTCTTCGACACTCAACTGGCGGTGCGTGGTCGAAGCCGGGTGGCAGGCCAGCGACTTGGCATCACCAATATTCACCAGGCGCTTGAAGATCTTCAGCGCATCGTAAAAACGCACCCCGGCGTCATAACCGTCTTTCAGGCCGAATGACAAAATGGCCGAAGGCTTGCCGCCCATGTATTTTTCGGCCAGTGGATAATACGGAGACTCCGGCAAACCAGCGTAGCTGACCCAGCTGACTTTGTCGTGCTGGCTGAGGTATTGCGCTACTTTAAGCGCATTTTCGGTGTGACGCTCCATGCGCAGCGACAAAGTTTCCAGCCCTTGCATTAACATAAAGGCGTTCATTGGCGACAAGGCCGAGCCGGTGTTTCGCAGTGGCACAGTACGTGCTCGGCCGATAAAGGCGGCGTCACCAAAGGCTTCGGTGTACACCACACCATGGTATGACGGCTCTGGCTGGTTAAGTACCGGGAAACGATCTTTGTGCTGCGCCCACGGGAACTTACCGGAATCAACAATGATCCCACCGAGCGTGGTGCCATGACCACCCACATACTTCGTTAATGAGTGCACGACGATGTCGGCACCAAATTCAATCGGCTTACACAAGACCGGGGTTGCCACCGTATTATCGACGATCACCGGTACGCCTTGCGCATGGGCCAGTTCAGCAACGCGGGCCAAATCAATGATATTGCCCGCCGGGTTACCGATGCTCTCGCAGTATACCGCTTTGGTCTTGTCATCAATCAGCTCGGCGAGGCTTTCTGGTTTATCGTCCTTGGCGAAACGGACCTCGATGCCCTGGCTCGGCAACATATGGGCAAACAGGGTATAAGTACCACCATATAGCTGCGGGGTGGAAACAATATTGTCACCTGCCTGCGCCAGAGTCAGGATCGCATAGTTGATCGCGGCGCTGCCGGCACTGACCACCAGCCCGGCAATCCCGCCTTCCAATGCTGCCATGCGTTTTTCCAGCACATCATTGGTCGGGTTCATGATCCGGGTGTAAATGTTGCCCGGAACTTCGAGGTTAAACAGATCGGCACCATGCTGGGCGTTATCGAATTCATACGCCACGGTTTGATAAATCGGCGTCGCCACCGATTTGGTGGTTGGGTCAGTTTCGTAACCAAAATGGATCGAGAGCGTTTCGTCTTTCATGTGTCTTCCCTGAACGTTAAATGAGATAAGAGGTTCTTATCATGCCGTTTTTTTCTCCAAAGTGCACCAGTGTTGCTCACACCCGGCTCAAATTCTGCTGACCAGCCTGCTCTGCTTATGCCGTGTGGGATCTGGGACGCTTATCGCTGCACCTGTTGTAGTAGCCAGCAGCGAAAGCGCTCAGTCGCGTCATTGCTGCGGTTGGTGATCAGGAAATAGCCGGCGTTGGCGCTGATCGGCCGGAAGGGAGAAACCAGCCGGCCGCTATCCAGCTCGTCTTCAATCAGTGCCATCCGCGCCATCGCGATTCCCACGCCCGCTTCGGCGGCCGACATCGCCATATCGGTGCGGTTAAAAAAATGGCCATGTTCGGTTTTAAAATCCAGCCCCATTTCTGAGGCCCAGTATAACCACTCATAATCACGCGGCGCCTGCTCCCACGGCATCGCATCATGCAAGAGCGTCACTTCCTGCCACTGTTCTGTCGTCGCTTTGGGAGCTTTTAACCACCCATGTTCCTCAAGGTATTTAGGACTCACGACCGGCAGAAGCTGCTCATCAACAATCAGCTCTGCGCCCTTATCCCGATAGGGATGCAGACCGTAATCAATTGCGACGTCATAGTCTTTCAGCTCACTGTTTACCAATGCGCCTTCAGCAAAAATGTGTACTTGCAGATCCGGATTTTCAAGGTGGAAACTTTCCAGCCTCGGCACCAGCCACTTAAAGGCAAACGACGGGGTCAGCTTAAGGCGAATTTCATTGCTTGCCCCGTCTGGCTGCAACTGGCTTAGCACTTTATCCAGCTCAGAAAAATGGTAGAACACCGCCTGATGTAACTGCGCCCCTTTTGCCGTCAGGCGGATCCCCCGCGAATGGCGTTCAAATAAAGTAAAACCAAGCATTGATTCCAGCTGAAGGATTTGCTGACTGATCGCCCCGGTGGTGAGGTGCAACGCCTTCGCCGCGCTGGTCAGGCTGGAGTGCTCAGCCACCCGGGTGAATAAGCACAAACTACTGGCCATACTGCTCTTCATCTTCCCACCTTATAGTTTTACTAAACACAGGGTGCAATATTTATCGATTGTTAATAAAAGGTAAAGAATTCACACTCACTTTATTACAAAAATGAGGAGTCAGTAATGGAAGTCATCGTATTAGGCAGTGGCGTGATTGGCTTAACCTCCGCCTGGTATCTCTCAAAGGCTGGTTATCAGGTCACCGTCATCGATCGCCAGCCAGACAGCGCTTTAGAAACCAGTTTTGCCAATGCCGGCCAGATCTCCTACGGCTATTCTTCTCCCTGGGCCGCCCCCGGGATCCCGTTAAAAGCGCTCAAGTGGTTAACCGAAGAACATGCGCCACTAAAAATAAAACCAACCCTTAGCAGTGATCTGATCAGGTGGGCCTCACAAATGGTGGCCAACTGCACTTTATCCCGCTATCAAGTCAATAAAGCGCGCATGCTGGCCATCGCCAACCACAGCCGGGTATGCCTCGAGCAACTACGCCAGGAGCATGCCATCAGCTATCAGGGCCGCCAGCTCGGCACCCTGCAGGTATTCCGCTCTGAGCAGCAACTGGACGCGATCAAAAAAGACATGCAGCTGCTGGAACAAAGCGGGACACGCTTTCAACTGATGGACGTTCAACAATGTCTTGAACAGGAGCCGGCACTGGCGCTGGTCGCCGACAAGCTGGTCGGCGGCCTGTACCTGCCGGACGATGAAACCGGTGACTGCCACCTGTTCTGCCAGCAGCTGACGGAGCTGGCAAAAACCCATGACGTCCGGTTTGAATTTGGCACCGAAGTGACTAATTGGGTTACCGCAGGCAAAAAGGTCACCGGTGTCCAAACCAACCGTGGATTGTTTAACGCCGACCAGTTTGTCGTGGCGGCAGGCAGTTATTCCACAGCCCTGCTGGGCCAGCTTGATATCCGCTTGCCGGTCTACCCGGTCAAGGGCTACTCGCTGACGGTACCGATCGAAAACCAACAGTATGCCCCGCGCTCAACCGTGATGGACGAAACCTACAAAGTCGCCCTTACCCGCTTTGATGACCGCATCCGGGTGGCCGGTACCGCAGAGCTGGCTGGTTTTGACCCGTCATTACCACAAAAGCGGACCAACACCATCGAAATGGTACTGCGTGATCTTTTTCCCCGCAGTGCTGACTTCAGCCAGAGCGAATTCTGGACCGGTTTCCGGCCAATGACCCCGGATGGCACCCCGATCATTGGCCAAACGCCGTATCAGAACCTGTTTACCAATACCGGGCACGGCACTCTGGGCTGGACCATGGCATGCGGTTCCGGTCATTTACTGGCTGACCTGATGGCTGGCAGCACACCTTTGGTCAGTGCCCCGGCCGAGTTCAGCCTGTCCCGCTATCAACGGGCCTGAGAGGCTCCATCGGCAGATGCAGAGGATTACTCTAATTGATGCACATTCATCAGCACAAAGGAAAAAACGGAATCTAAGACAAAACGCCTAAGACAAGATGCGCTCATTTGCATAAAAACCACACAGAACACATTTTAGACAGCAAATATGGCCAAAAACACTTTTAACATCTTTTTATCATTCTGTGCCTGACATCACGTAGTGAGGAATTTTACACCAAAAAAATTAACAAATACATTACAAAATTGATAATGTATTGCACACAAAACAACCACAGCGACCATCAACCTAACATACCTAACAAACACAACTAACAGGGAAAAACTCATGCAGTCATTAGTTGATTTTCTAAACGGAATTATCTGGAGCCCGGTGCTGATCTATCTGTGCCTGGGGGCCGGGCTGTTCTACTCGGTCATGACGCGCTTTGTCCAAGTCCGTCACTTCTTCGAAATGTGGCGCCTGCTGTTATCCGGCAAGAGTTCGACAAAAGGCATCTCCTCTTTCCAGGCACTGGCGGTATCACTTTCCGGCCGTGTCGGTACCGGTAATATTGCCGGGGTCGCCGCGGCTATCGGCTTTGGTGGCCCGGGCGCGGTATTCTGGATGTGGGTCGTCGCGTTTTTCGGCGCAGCAACGGCGTACGCAGAATCGACACTGGCCCAGATCTATAAAGAAGAAGACGAAGGCGAGTTCCGCGGTGGCCCGGCTTACTACATAGAAAAAGCCATGGGACAGAAATGGTACGCCTGGATTTTCGCCATTGCCACGATCTTTGCGTGTGGTGTCCTGCTGCCGGGTGTTCAGTCGAACAGTATCGGTAACGCCGTCGAGGCTGCCTTTGGCAGCGGTGACATGATTGAAACCGCGATCGGAACCTTCAGTTTCGCTAAAATTTTTACCGGTACGGTTGTGTGTGTCATTCTGGCTTTCATCATCTTCGGCGGGGTAAAACGGATTGCCAACTTTACCCAGATCGTGGTGCCGTTTATGGCGCTGGCTTACATCGTCACGGCATTTATTATTATCCTGCTCAACATCGGTGAGGTACCGCGCATCTTCGCCATGATCGTCGGTGACGCGTTTACCCCAATGGCCGGAGTCGGCGCAGCCATCGGCTGGGGTGTGAAACGGGGGGTCTACTCAAACGAGGCCGGTCAGGGTACGGGCCCTCACGCTGCAGCCGCGGCGCACGTAGAGCATCCGGCACAACAAGGTCTGGTACAATCCTTTTCTATCTACATCGATACGCTACTGGTTTGTTCAGCAACCGCGTTTATGATCCTGATCACCGGTGCGTACAACGTAAACGGCGCGGTTGAAGGCACATTCCTGGTGCAAAACCTGCCAGCGGACATCGGTGCTAACGGACCAGTTTTCACGCAAATGGCCATTGAAAGTGCCTTACCGGGCGTCGGCAAGCCGTTCATCGCGGTTGCGCTGTTCTTCTTTTCCTTCACCACTATCCTCGCCTACTACTACATTGCCGAAACCAACATTGCCTACATTCGCCGTACTTTTAAGGTGGAAGGCCTGATGTTTATCCTCAAACTGGTGATCCTGTCTGCGGTATTTTACGGCACGGTTAAAACCGCTAATCTGGCGTGGGCAATGGGTGATGTCGGGGTTGGCCTGATGGCATGGCTGAACATTGTCGGGATTGTGATCATCTTCTTCATGTCCAAGCCAGCATTAAAAGCGTTAGCGGATTATGAAGCGCAACAACAGCAGGGCGTCACAGAATTTACCTTCAATCCTGTTAAACTAGGCATTAAAGGCGCTGATTACTGGGAAGAGAAATACAAGCGTAAAACCAGTAAAGCCCCAACGGCCGAAGGTGAAACCCCGGAAGCCATTGAGCAACCTTCTACTTAAGATTGCTCACCACCATCGGGTTGGATGGTATAAAAAATAAGAAAAAGCAGTGGCCCACGCCGTAAGGATGGTTGGGCATTCAGAAAGGGTTAACCGTGGGTTAACCCTTTATTTTTATTTAGAATCGTGCGTCAGCCCCGCTGAACTTGTTGCCCATCTGCTGCTATGCTATGGGTATCTTCTCCAGCAAGCGGGAGCCGTTATGCGAACCGGTGGTGGGTTACCCTCAATCAAGGCTCTGCGCACTTTTGTCGCGGTCGCCAATCATCTGAGCTTTTCCAGAGCCGCCGATGAACTGTGTGTCACTCAGGGCGCGGTAAGCAAACAGATCGCCAGCCTGGAACAACAACTGGGTCAGGCATTGGTCAAACGTGGGCTCAATGGCATCGAGCTGACCTCAGAAGGGCTCCGTTATCTACCGGAAGTGACACAGGCGCTAGAAATGCTCCAGCATGCCACGGCCAGCCTGCTTCAGAGTGATACCGACCAAGAACGGCTGGTGATTGATGTCACCCCATCATTTGCCAGTTTATGGCTGGTGCCGCACCTGGATGACTTCCAGCAGCGCTACCCTCTGATCCGGGTTGAAGTGCGCACCGGAGATGGCCCAGTCCTGCACAACAACCATGAGTTTGACCTCAGCGTACGCTGCTTACCGCTTTCAGCGCACTATGAGCACGCCCGGCTGCTGTGTGAAGAGCGATTAGTCCTGATTGGTCCGCCTACTATGCCAGAGCGATACGCGATCACGGATTACCCGTTCATCCCGCAAACCACCCGGCCGCAATTATGGGAGCAGTTCAAGCAGGAACAAAGTTTTACCCAGCAGGTGGGATACCAACCGGTGGGCTTTGAACATTTTTACCTGTCACTGGAAGCCGTCAAACGAGGTAAGGGTTTAGCGCTGCTGCCTGACTTCATGACCCAGGCCGCGATTGCACAGGCGCAGGTCACCCACGTGCAAAACCTCAGCATGCAAAGTCACTACGGCTACTATGTGATTGTCCCCAATCATCGCCTGGCGGCGCGCAAGGTTTACTGGTTTCATGAATGGCTCAAGCAAAAACTAACCATATAAACAAACACTTAGTTATATGAAGTCGTTTCTGGCTAAGTTCAAAAAGTGCGGGTGAACGGGGTTCAGTTTCTCCCCTTCCCCCCAGTATACTGAGTAGGCTTATACTATATCTAACGGCTAAACGGATACCACACTATGGACAGTACGACACCAAGACTCTCGTTACGCACGATTGAACCTACCGACTACCCAGAACTCGCCGAACTGATGGATCTGGTGTTTCATGATGTCGGTGGCTCCTGGCCGCGCATCACCATCATGGACCTGATCCACCAGTTCCCGGACGGGCAGATCTGTATCGAAGACAACGGTAAGATCGTCGGCGCCGCATTGACCATCAAAGTGGATTACAATCGTTTATCCCTGCCGCACTTATATACCGACATCATCACTGAAAATAACGTGATTCAGAATCAGGTCACCGGTGATGCGATGTATGGTCTTGATGTGTTTGTCCACCCTGATTACCGCGGCCTACGCTTAGGCCGCCGCCTGTACGATGCGCGTAAAGAGCTGTGCCGAAGCAAGAATTTTAAAGCCATCCTGGCCGGTGGGCGGATCCCCAATTACCACAAATACGCCGATAAACTTACCGTGGCCGAGTACATTAACAAAGTGAAGCGCCGAGAGCTGCACGATCCTATCCTTTCGTTCCAACTCGCCAATGACTTTGACGTGAAACGGATCATGCGTGGCTACCTGCCGGAAGACAATGCCTCATGTGGTTACGCGACACTGCTGGAGTGGGATAACTTCTTTTATGAAGAGGACATCATATCAGTTCACGATGTTGAAAAAACTCTGATCCGTATCGGCGTAGTACAGTGGCAGATGCGTGCGATGAATGATCTCGAAGACTTAATCGACCAGGCGGAATTTTTTGTCTCTTCCCTGGCCAACTACAAAGCCGACTTTGCCCTGTTTCCCGAGTTTTTCAACGCACCATTGATGGGGCTGCAAAAAGATCAGAACTCAGTCGAAGCAATTCGTTTCCTCGCCAGTTTCTCCGAGGAAATAAAAAACCGTTTCTCTCAGATGGCCGTGACCTACAATATCAACATCATTGCCGGCAGCATGCCAGTGATCGAAAACGATAAACTTTACAATGTCTCTTACCTGCTGCAACGTGACGGCGAGATCAACGCCCAATATAAAATCCATATCACCCCACATGAACAGAAAGACTGGGTGATCGATGGTGGTGACAACGTCAAAGTATTTGAAACCGATGCCGGTAAGGTGGGTATTCTGATCTGCTACGACAGTGAATTTCCTGAGCTCGGCCGCATGATGGCCGAGCAAGGGGTACAGATCCTGTTTGTCCCGTTCTGGACAGATACCAAAAACGGCTATCAGCGCGTGCGGATCTGCGCTCAGGCACGGGCAATTGAAAATGAGTGCTATGTCGCCATCGGAGGCAGCGTGGGGAACTTACCACGAGTGGACAACGTTGATATCCAGTACGCCCAGTCTGCGGTATTTTCACCCTCGGATATTTACTTTCCCCATGATGCGACGCTGACCGAAGCCAGTGCCAATACCGAAATGATCATTTTCGCCGATGTTGACCTGACTAAGTTAAAACAACTGAACATGGAAGGCTCAGTTACGAACCTGCGTCACCGCCGCCTCGATATCTACGGCGGTTTGACCCGAGCCAAATCGCAAGATTCGTCACGCTAAGCAGCATAACTCCTGCCTGTGGGCGGAGTGAATACAAGGGGAAGCGATTGGAACAGATCAATGAACTGCTGATGTCGATGAAACCGCTACTGGAGCAGTATGGCTATATGGCACTGGTGGTGAGCATCTTTCTCGAAGGCTTAGGCGTGCCGATGCCGGGCCAGTCACTGATGATCACCGCCTCCCTGCTGGCCTCGGAACAAGTCATGGACCTTACCGCAGTGATGCTGGTGTCCTGGTTAAGTTGTTTCTTTGGTAACAGCTGTGGTTATCTGCTCGGGTTCTATTTTGAAGGCTGGCTGGACAGAAAAGGCTATATTTCCGGCAAAAAAATGCGCAGGCTGCAAAGCGCGATTCAACAATACGGCCCTACGTGCCTGGTCATCAGCCGCTTTATTGAAGGGATGAAACAGTTCATGCCACTCGCCTGTGGCATTGCCAAAATGAAGCGCAAAGATTTTCTGCTCGGCAATGCCCTCGCCACCACCATCTGGGTTGGCGTGTTCGGCTTGCTGACCCACTATGCATTTCGCTATCTCAGCCAGCTCAGTACCTTGTACACAGAGCATCGCTACTTGGTATGGGTGGCGGCGGCCTGTGCATTCGCCCTGCTGGTGGCCGGCCTGATCAAACGCAAGCGAAAACGCAGAAAAGCCTCACGCCACCGCTAATGCCCGCGGGCGGTGATGGGGGCGGTTGCTGCCCCATATTATACGCATCCGGCCCTATATCACTCCAGACATTTAGACGTCTAGACGTTGACAATCGCCGGCGATACGATTAGTCTGCACCACTTTCATTGTCAAAGCTGTCGTTTGCATGTCCGAAAATACCCATCAATCAAAAAATACTACTCCCTCAGCTGCAGCACTGCTTCCGCTGCTGATCTTTCTCGCCTTGTTTATCGGTGTCGGCACCTACCTGACATTACAGGGGGTTGAATTCGCGTTTTACCAGCTACCGGCTCCTATCGCAGCGCTGCCTGCGGTGATTGTCGCGTTATTGCTGAGCAAAGATTCGCTCAACCGCTCAATTGAACATTTTATGCGCGGTGTCGGCCATCAGGACATCATCGCGATGTGCATGATCTACCTGCTTGCCGGCGCGTTTGCTGCGGTGGCTAAGGCCTCTGGCGGCGTCGATGCCACCGTCAACCTTGGCTTGTCGGCCATTCCGACTGCGATGATCCTGCCTGGCCTGTTCCTGATCTCGGCGTTCATTGCCACCGCAATGGGCACCTCGATGGGCACGATTGCTGCGGTCGCCCCTGTCGCTCTAGGGATTGCCGAGTCAGCGGGAATGAACCTGCCCCTCACCGCCGGTGTGGTACTGAGCGGTGCGATGTTTGGTGACAACCTGTCGATCATCTCCGATACCACCATTGCAGCTACCCGTTCACAGGGCTGTGAAATGAAAGACAAGTTCCGTGAAAATATCCGTATTGCGCTGCCGGCGGCAGTGTGTGCATTACTGATTTTTGCCTTCAACAGCACCGCCAGCCAAACACCACAAACCGGACCGATTGAGTGGTTCAAAGTCCTGCCTTACGTAACAATCCTGGCGCTTGCCGTTTCCGGCATTAATGTGTTTGTCGTCCTGACCATCGGGATCCTGCTGGCCGGCAGCGTCAGCCTGTTCACGGTCGATGGCTATTCACTGACCAACCTCGGCCAGGAGATTTATACCGGCTTTGGCAATATGCAGGAAATCTTCTTGTTGTCGATGCTGATTGGCGGATTGAGTGAACTGATGCGTCGTCAGGGCGGGTTAGCGTTCTTGACCAATCTGGTCAGCCGCACCATTCGCATGTTTGGCTCTACCCACTCACAACATGCCAATAGCCGTGCCAGTGAACTGGGTATCGCCGGTCTGGTGGCGATGGTAAACACCTGCACCGCGAATAACACTGTGGCGATCATTGTCTCCGGCAGCGTGGCACGCCAGCTGGCAGAAGAAAACGCCATTACGCCGCGCCGCTCAGCCAGCCTGCTGGATATTTTCTCTTGTGTGATGCAGGGAATTTTGCCTTACGGTGCCCAAGTGCTGTTACTCGGCTCGGTGTTCAACCTGTCACCACTGGAAGTGGTCGCTAATTCTTACTACTGCTTTGCCCTGGCCGTCGCCGCCGTGGTGGCTGTGTTTGTCAAACACCCGCAACGCAAGCTGGTGGCACAAAGTAACGCCTGACAACCACTCACTAAGGGCTCCGTACGGTGTAATGCATGTAAGTTAAGATAACTTAACGCTTTTTTGGAGGCCTAGTCGCATAGCGACTAGGCCTTTTCTTTACTGCTCTTGGGTAGCTTCTTTCTCTTCTCTCCGGCAGGGTAAAACTCTC
>NZ_JARHUF010000018.1 GCF_029223195.1 Vibrio sp. CAU 1672
AATACTGACTTCAAAACTACTAATGTAATTTTAAAGCTATTATCGTTCCAACAGAACGATAATGAATTGACTGTGCCAAGTCCGAAGACTTGATTGGTCACTCAGTTCATTGAAACCTAATTTACTACCGAAGTAGTTAATTGGATTATCATCAACGAGTGCCCACACAGATTGATAGGTCTATATTGTTAAAGAGCTTTCCATCTGAGCTTCGCTCAAGTGGACGGCCATTTTAGCGAGTTAAAATTTAGTGTCAATCACTTTTTTCAAACTTTCTTTCAAGCGTTTCCGCTGGGCTAAACTGACTTGCTAACCCAACCGCGTTTCTTTCGAAGCGTTGCCGTGTCAGCGAGGTGGCATTATAGAGATTGCGATCACATTGGCAAGCCCTTTTTCGTGTTTTTTTTGCTTTTTTTATTGTTCGGATAAATTTGCAGCAAAAACCGCTAAAAAAGCATGTTATTTCTACAGTTCTTTGAATTTATCCGCGAAAAGTGCCACTTTTTCCCAGTTGGTGTATTCCACTTCTTTACTTGTATCCGTTTCTCCCCCCGTCATTGACATGATGAACTTAATCATCACTTTGTCGAACCAACTATAGCGGGGGTAATACAACGCACCCGCAAAAACACCAATTAATGCCGGCTTCCAGGGTGACTTCTTCAAGAACTTACGAACATAGATACTACCTTCCGGGGTATCTTTACCCTGCTCCTCTTTACGAGCCGTTAGGTTGACACAGAAAAACGCCACTTTACCCTGCTCTAACTGAGTCAGGTGGCGCTCAATAAATTGGTAGAGCTTTTTATTAAGATGACCATAACGAATCGATGCACCAATCATTACTTTGTCATACTGGCTGAAATCCAGCATATCGGCCTGATGGAGATCCACCAGTTCACAATCAAAATCCACCAATTGTTTATCTATATAACGGAAGATTTTTTTCGTTTGCCCTTCACGTGAAGAATACAGAAATAGTGCTTTTGCCACGATATCCCCTTAACTACGCCAAAATGTCGGCGTTAGTAAAATCAATAAAGTAAAGATTTCTAATCGACCAAACAGCATCGACACCACCAGCACCCACTTTGCTTTGTCATTGATATCTCCAAAATGCAGCGCCACCTCACCAAGACCCGGGCCAAGGTTATTCAGTGTTGCCGCAACGGCTGAAAATGCACTCAGTTCATCCATCCCAGTTGCAATAAGCGCCAACATACAAGCTACGAAGACCAATGTATAAGCGGAAAAGAACCCCCATACCGCATCCACGACCCGTTGTGGCAGCGCACTTCCTCCCACTTTAATGGTATATACCGCACGAGGGTGTACCAGACGCTTCAGTTCACGAGCACCTTGTAAGGTCAGCAACAAAATACGGATGACTTTCATACCACCACCCGTCGAACCCGCACACCCTCCTATAAAAGAAGAGAACAGGAGTAATACCGGTAAGAACAGTGGCCAATCAGCAAATCCTGTGGTGGTAAATCCGGCGGTCGTCGAGATTGACACGGTCTGAAACAGAGCCTGATCAAAGGCATCATAGGCAGAATCGTAGGAATGGTGGTTCAGCAACAGTAAAAAACAGATGATAAACAACAGCAACTGAATAAGTAAGAAGGCACGAAACTCAGGGTCTTTCCAGTAATACTTCGGGTGTACGCCTCCTGAAGCAAACGCCGCAAAGTGCAAAGAATAATTACAAGCGGAGATGAGCAGAAAGACCACCGTGATCATGTTAATGGCATAGCTGTTGAAGTAGCCCATACTGGCATCATGGGTAGAGAACCCACCGATAGCGATGGTCGAAAAGCTGTGACTGATGGCATCAAATGGTGTCATACCGGCAAACCAAAATGCAGTCGCACAGGCAATGGTTAAGCTCAGATAGATGTACCACAGTGCTTTGGCCGTCTCTGCGATGCGTGGCGTCATTTTGGTGTCTTTGACCGGCCCCGGGATTTCCGCGCGATAAAGCTGCATACCACCGATGCCTAATACCGGAAGTATTGCTACTGCTAGTACGATAATCCCCATGCCACCAAACCACTGTAAGAACTGGCGGTAGAACAGAATCGCTTTCGGCAGTTCATCCAGCCCGACGATCACAGTCGCACCAGTGGTGGTTAACGCTGAAAATGACTCAAAAAAGGCATCCGTCACGGAGATGTTGGGGTGATCAGACAGTAAGAAAGGCAGTGAGCCAGCACTGCCGATTACCGTCCAGAACAGCACCACGATAAGAAAGCCATCACGGGCTTTAAGTTCATGCTTATGATGCCGATTAGGAAACCAACACAGTCCGCCACAAAACAGAAGCACAAAAAAGGTGGTCACAAACGGCACACCAGCACCGTCTCTGAAGATCAGTGCTATCAGTGCAGGGGCAAGCATGGTGACACTAAACAGCGCCAGCAAAAGCCCGACGATTCGAATGATTGAACGAAATTGCATGGATTGATTGACTAGCGAAGCTGTCCCTGTTGCTTCTTATTTTTCATTATTGTCCATCCAGTGGAGTAACTATTGCCTTTGCCCCACTTTTATTGATGATCGTTTGGGTAAACGCGCTGACTTGACGAAGTTCAATCTCCACCACCAACACTACCTGGTCGCTGTACTCAGCATCGACTTCTACCGCACCAAACTGAGGCATAATCGACTGTACAATAGGCATAAAGCCATAGTCTAACGTTAGTCTGAGCTTTGTGGTTATTTTTTTCTCAATTGTTTGAAGCAGCTTGAGTGCTTGTTGTACGCCACCACCGTAGGCTTTGACCAAACCACCGGTACCTAACTTGATCCCACCAGAGTAGCGCGTCACGACGGCGGTGATCTCCCCCACACCCGAACCAGATAGCTGTGCCAATATTGGTTTGCCTGCTGTACCTGAGGGTTCGCCATCATCGCTGAATCCCCACTTCATGGAATCTTCAGGCCTGCCTGCAACAAAGCCCCAGCAGTTGTGTCTCGCATCAGCATGTTCAGCTTTGATCTGCTCAACAAATGCTTTCGCGGCTTCAACTCCGGGCGTATGAGCAAGATGGGTAATAAAGACACTCTTTTTTATTTCTTCTTCAAACCGGGCTGCAGCGGCAGGTATCAAATATGGCTGGTCATTCATCATGTTAGCTTACTTATCGCTTTGCTAAAAAGTGTACCACGAGAGCCATAGTCACGTCGCTGAAGATCTGCGCAAGTGCACAATGTTAAACAGTTGTTTAAAATATGTATTGAAATTAACCAGCCTGAGGTCCACACTAAGCCAACTGGTCAAACCAGAACAATAATAATACGACTTTCCTCTATATCTGTTGGCTGCGGAATACAACGCTCGACTCTTCGCCCAACAGATATACAGACAATCCAAGATTGTATGTCATGGAGATAGACAATGATTTACCAAGCCAAAACCCTACAGGTAAAGGAAGTACAAGATGGCATTGCAGAACTTAGCTTCTGCTCTCCAAAATCCGTAAACAAGCTCGACCTAGCCACACTGGAATCGCTCGATAAAGCCCTTGATGCACTCAATGCCCACCAAGGACTAAAGGGCTTAATCCTCACCTCTGATAAAGACGCGTTCATTGTTGGCGCGGATATCACCGAATTCTTAGGCCTGTTTGCCAAGACAGACACTGAGCTCGATCAGTGGCTGCAGTTTGCCAACAGCATCTTCAACAAACTGGAAGACTTACCTGTTCCGACAATCTCGGTACTAAAAGGTCACACCTTAGGTGGCGGTTGTGAGTGTGTACTTGCCACCGACATGCGTATTGGGGACAAAACCACCAGCATAGGTCTGCCAGAAACCAAGCTTGGCATCATGCCAGGCTTTGGCGGCTGTGTGCGTCTGCCACGCGTTATTGGAGCTGACAGTGCAATGGAAGTGATCACTCAGGGCAAAGCCTGCCGTGCGGATGAAGCGTTAAAGATCGGCCTTTTAGATGCGGTTGTAGAAACCGACTCTCTTTACGAATCAGCACTGCAAACCCTGAACGCGGCCATAAATGAACAACTGGACTGGCAAACTCGCCGAAAACAGAAAACCTCACCTCTGACACTGAGTAAGCTTGAATCGATGATGAGCTTCACCATGGCAAAAGGCTTAGTCGCGCAGAAAGCCGGACCTCATTATCCCGCGCCAATGACGGCGGTCATCACTATCGAAGAAGGTGCCTGCCTGGCACGTAATGAAGCGCTGGATGTGGAACGTAAGCACTTCGTTAAGCTGGCGAAATCAGAAGAAGCCAAATCTCTGGTTGGCTTGTTCCTCAATGACCAATACGTCAAAGGCATCGCTAAGAAAGCCGCCAAATCTGCGAGCAAAGACACTCAGCGTGCGGCAGTGCTTGGCGCGGGTATCATGGGCGGCGGCATCGCTTACCAATCCGCGCTGAAAGGCGTGCCGGTACTGATGAAAGACATCGCGCAGGCCTCACTCGATTTGGGCATGACTGAAGCCTCGAAGCTACTCAATAAACGCCTGGAGCGCGGCCGCATTGACGGCTTCAAAATGGCGGGTATTCTGGCTTCTATCACACCAAGCCTACACTATGCGGGTATTGAGAACTCGGACGTGATTGTTGAAGCGGTGGTTGAGAACCCGAAAATCAAAGCAGCGGTACTCAGCGAAGTGGAAGCGCACGTCGGCGAAGATACGGTTATTACCTCTAACACCTCGACCATCCCAATTAACATGTTGGCACAATCACTAAAACGCCCAGAAAACTTCTGTGGTATGCACTTCTTTAACCCTGTGCATCGCATGCCTTTAGTTGAGATCATTCGCGGTGAACACACCTCAGATGAAACCATCAACCGCGTGGTGGCTTATGCCGCCAAGATGGGTAAATCCCCTATCGTCGTGAATGACTGTCCTGGTTTTTTCGTCAACCGGGTTCTGTTTCCATACTTTGGCGGCTTTAGCCTGCTGCTACGTGACGGAGCGGATTTCACCCAGATCGATAAAATTATGGAACGCAAGTTTGGCTGGCCAATGGGCCCGGCTTACCTGCTTGACGTCGTGGGCATTGATACCGCTCATCATGCCCAAGCCGTGATGGCACAAGGTTTCCCGGAGCGTATGGGTAAATCGGGCCGAGATGCGATTGATGCGCTGTTTGAAGCAGACAAGTACGGTCAGAAGAATGGTAATGGCTTCTACAGCTACACCATTGATAGAAAAGGTAAACCTAAGAAAAGCTTCTCAGAAGAGATCTTGCCGGTACTGGCAGACGTATGCGCTGATAAACCTTTCCATGACCAAGAATGCTTCGACGAGCAGACCATCATTCAGCGGATGATGATTCCAATGATCAACGAAGTGGTGTTGTGTCTGCAAGAAGGCATCATTGCCTCTCCTCAAGAAGCCGATATGGCACTGGTTTACGGCCTGGGCTTCCCTCCGTTCCGCGGCGGAGTATTCCGTTACCTAGACAGTGTGGGTATTGCTGAATTTGTCGAGATGGCAAACCAGTACTCAGAACTGGGCGCGATGTACCAGGTACCGCAAATGCTGGTTGATATGGCCGCCAAAGGCCATTCTGTTTATGGAAAAAGCTTCTACGGCGCGCAGCAGCAAGGTTCTATCTAAGGAGGGATTCCCAAATGACTAATCAAACAAGAAACGTTGTCGTCGTCGATTGTCTGCGCACCCCTATGGGGCGCTCTAAAGGTGGGGCTTTCCGCCATACTCGTGCAGAAGACCTCTCCGCCCATCTGATGAAGGGTATTCTGGCGCGTAACCCACAAGTAAACCCCAGCGAAATTGAAGACATCTACTGGGGCTGTGTGCAGCAAACCCTGGAGCAAGGCTTCAACATCGCGCGTAACGCCGCACTGCTGGCTGGCCTGCCGATTGGGATCGGTGCCGTCACGGTCAATCGTCTATGCGGTTCCTCCATGCAGGCACTGCACGATGCAACCCGCGCCATCATGACCGGCGATGCCGAAATCTGCCTGATCGGTGGTGTAGAGCATATGGGCCATGTGCCAATGAACCATGGCGTCGATTTCCACCCAGGCATGTCAAAGCACGTTGCTAAAGCAGCCGGCATGATGGGCCTGACCGCAGAAATGCTGGGAAAACTGCATGGCATCAGCCGTGAGCAACAAGATGAGTTTGCCGCCCGCTCTCACGCCCGCGCCCACGCCGCCACAGTAGAAGGCCGGTTTAAAAACGAAATCCTGCCCACCGAAGGCCACGCTGTGGATGGCACCCTATTCTTGCTCGATCACGATGAGGTGATCCGTCCAGAAACAACAGTCGAAGGCTTATCGCAACTTAGCCCGGTCTTCGACCCCGCCAATGGAACGGTCACCGCTGGCTCCTCTTCGGCACTGTCGGATGGTGCATCGGCGATGCTGATCATGAGCGAAGAAAAAGCCAACGAACTGGGTTTAACCATTCGTGCCCGCATTAAAGGCATGGCAATCGCCGGCTGTGATCCCTCCATCATGGGTTACGGTCCGGTACCGGCAACACAAAAAGCCTTAAAACGCGCCGGACTGACGATAGAAGATATGGATGTGGTAGAGCTCAATGAAGCGTTTGCCGCCCAGTCTCTGCCCTGTGCCAAAGATCTGGGCCTGCTTGAAATGATGGACGAGAAAGTCAATCTCAATGGCGGTGCGATTGCACTGGGCCACCCATTGGGTTGTTCGGGTGCACGCATCTCCACCACCCTGATCAACCTGATGGAAGACAAACAAGCCAAATATGGTCTTGCCACCATGTGTATCGGCCTTGGCCAGGGCATCGCCACGGTCTTTGAGCGACCATAGTCGTAGATCATCCCGCCAGTTATTATCGTAATCTGGAATTAGACTTAAGGGCGACATCCTGTGTCGCCCTTTGCTTATCATTCGCAGCACTATGCACAACAAGCATAAATAAAATGATAATCTTTCATTTTATTCATAAATCTAGAAGGCATACACTGAAAGCCAGTTGATATCTTGCTGCATGTGGCACCACCGTCACGCTACGCACATTCGGAGAACCTTATGTTTAATGCTCTAGTTCTAAATCAAGAAGACAAACGTACTACCGCCACCATCGAACAACTTGATGAAGCCCAACTGCCAGACGGTGACGTTCTGATTGACGTTGACTACTCATCGCTCAATTACAAAGATGGTCTGGCGATCACCGGCAAAGGGAAAATCATCCGCAACTTCCCGATGGTACCGGGCATTGATTTAGCAGGTACGGTAGTCAGCTCTGAAGATGCACGTTACCAGGCAGGCGACAAAGTGGTACTCACAGGCTGGGGAGTGGGAGAAAACCACTGGGGCGGTATGGCGCAACGTGCCCGGCTGAAAGCCGACTGGTTGGTTCCGCTGCCACAAGGTCTAGACAGCAAGAAAGCCATGATGGTCGGTACGGCTGGCTTCACCGCGATGCTGTGTGTTCAGGCACTGCTTGATGCCGATATTAAACCGGAAGATGGTGAAATCCTCGTGACGGGTGCCAGTGGTGGCGTCGGTTCTGTCGCGGTAACGCTGCTGGCTCAACTGGGCTACCAAGTCGCAGCGGTAACAGGCCGTGCAGAACAAAACGGTCCACTGCTAGAAAAACTCGGCGCAAGCCGGATCATCGACCGCGCAGAGTTTGAACAGCCAGCGCGTCCTCTGGAGAAACAGGTATGGGCAGGTGCAGTGGATACCGTGGGTAGCAAAGTTCTGGCCAAAGTACTGGCTCAGATGGATTACAACAGTGCCGTTGCGGCTTGTGGTCTCGCGGGTGGCTTCGACCTGCCAACCACGGTCATGCCTTTCATCCTGCGTAACGTGCGCCTGCAGGGTGTTGATTCCGTGATGTGCCCAACGGAAAAACGTATCGCGGCATGGGAAAAACTGGTTGAACTGCTTCCAGACAGCTACTTCGAGCAGGCTTGTACTGAAGTTGGGTTAGCAGAAGCACTCAAATACGCCGAAGACATCACCAACGGCCAGGTTACCGGGCGCGTGGTCATCAAGCTGTAAGCTTCTAGTGCAACAAACACTGAATAAAGCAAGCCGGGACATTGCCCGGCTTTTTAACTTCTATGCTCGAAAATCGCTTCAGTCCAAACCCATATCTTCAATGCGCTTGGCGATCAGGCGGCTACACTCCTCACGCACCACACTGCGCAGCCACTCCTGTGCAGGAGAGTGCTCACAGCGCGCATGCCAGATCATCGAGTAATCAAACGGGGTAAACTGAAACGGCAACGGCTTGACCACCAAGTCATACCGCTCGGCGACTAAATAAGCCAGATCTGCCGGAACCGTAATGATGATCGGTAGAGTGTCGATCAGCGCTAACGCCGCTTCCAGGTGGTAAGCCCGCAGGACCATTCTGCGTTCAGGCTGATCAACCAGAGCCTGCTCAATCAGTGCTTTCACGCCATCACTGATCGCAATCATCGCATGCGGGAACACCAGGTAATCTTCCAGACTCATCTCCTTGTCAGCCAGCGGATGCTGTCTGGACAACATACACAACACCCCAACCCGACCAAGAATTTCACTGCGCAGCGGCTCTACCGGACCAGTCGGGCGACAAATTGCCAGATCGGCCCCCTCATAAGTTAGCTGATCTGACAGTCGATCATGCTGCAGCGGCAAGAAATTAAACGACACATTGGGGGCTTCCTGATAAATACGTGGCAACGCAAACGGCAAAATGGTCTGCATGGCGTAATCCGTGGTGGCAATATTGAAGGTCTGATTGCAGCACAGCGGATCAAACTCAACCGGCGATAATAACTGACGCAGCGACTCCAGCGGCTCTCCCAGTGCCCGGTCGATCTCGATGGCCTTTTGGGTCGGCAGCAAATGCTGTCCCTGGCGGGTAAACAGCGGATCACCTAACAAATCACGCAGACGGCCTAACACCCGGCTCATGGCCGACTGGCTCAGGTTTAACCGCGTGGCGGCTTTGCTCACGCTGCTTTCCTCAATCAACACACGTAACGCAACCAACAAACTCAGATCACGACGATAAATATCTTCCAGCTCCACGGCTTGCCACTTATAAACTAGGGGATATAACCAAATTGTACTCTGAAGAAAAAAAAAATCCCGCCTTTCAGCGGGGAAGCCCAAGAAAAATGGGGATAGTGTCGGAATGAAGTATCGTTAAAACGGTGAGCATGTTTATCTGTCCGGATTGAGCGCAGCGGCGGATCAATGTTCCTGCTCCGATACACCTGACCAGCGGCGCATCTCAATCCAAATCCCAATAATGGTGGCACTGATACCGACAAGAGGCAGCAGTGAGGTTTCAGCTGGCGTTCTCAGCACTAATGCGCAGAACGAGATAAAGCACAATACTGAATAAATCGTCAGCCTGTCTATGCTAGTTAACATCATCTCTCCTTACCAGTTGTTACCACTTTGTTAAATTAAGTTAAAACAAAATAGTTAGTTTGCCAAGTGGTTATTGAATATTTTTTCAACGAAAGTAGAATTCACCGCAGAGTTAGTTAAGAGAATCACACTATGAGTTTTAATCCTGCACTGGCAACACAAACACTTGAAGCACAGGGATTACGCTGTCCGGAGCCAGTGATGATGGTCAGGAAGACAATTCGTAACATGCAAGACGGTGAAGTTTTGCTGGTCAACGCTGACGATCCATCCACAACACGTGACATCCCAAGCTTTTGTCGCTTCATGGATCATCAGTTAATTGCTGCGCAAACGGAATCAATCCCGTACCAATACTTAATCAAGAAAGGCCTGGCATGACACCGCCGCGCAGAACATCGCTAGCAAAAAGATAGAAAAACGGCAGCCAATAGGCTGCCGTTTGCTTATTCATCAAATTCTAAAGTGCGCATTTCCGATTGTAGCTTGTTAAGCTGCTTCTTCATCGCACGCATTTCTTCATGCATCGGTATAATATGCGCCACCCGGATCCAGGCTTCAACCGTTAACCCGGTTAGGATGAAAGCACCTGCCACAATCGGCAGCCACATATCAGTCAGAACCATGGCCAGCAGACACAGCGCCAACCCAAAGGTGAATAAATAACTCTGATTTTTCGGGGACATCCCCATATAACGTGTCAGCATAAACGTTGCCCTCTCGCTATCATTCACATGGTTAAAGTATCATGACAAGTATGGCACTAATATGGCGTCCGTCACGCTCCGAGCCGATTATGCGCCGGAGTTTTGATCCAGCGCAGATCCTCGATAATTTATTGATTGCTCAGTGCATATCAGCGTATCAATCAGAAGATCGCCGCTCCGACGGCCAACGCCACAAACAGTAAAGCCGTCACTTTGCGGATCAGATCGAGCGGCATTTTATCTGCCGACAACTTGCCAATCAGTACCACTGGTACATTAGCCAGCAACATCCCTATCGTGGTGCCAAGCACCACCCAGCTCAATGCATCCGAATACTGCGCACCTAAGATAGAGGTGGCGATTTGAGTTTTGTCCCCCACTTCCGCGATAAAAAACGCAACGAAACTGGCGATGAACGGACCTCGGTTAGAGATTGTTTCATCATCATCGAGTTTATCCGGGATCAGCACCCAGGCCGCCATGGCCACAAAACTGACCACCAGCACCCACTTTAACACCTCAGGAGAGAGGTAATCCGCCACCACCACGCCAAGCCATGCCGCCAAAGCGTGGTTGGCAATCGTGGCCAAAAAGATCGCGGTAATAATAGGGATTGGTTTACGGTAACGACTGGCAAGTAAAAGAGATAGCAATTGGGTCTTATCGCCAATTTCTGCTAACGCGACGGTAGTAATTGAAATAGCTAAAACGCTCACGACATGCTCATTGGGGCGGGATAATTATTTTAACCATAGACAAACCTCACGCCCCACCCCGGTTCGTGATGATTTGTCTAAGGTCTTGCTAAACTCGAAAGGCCTCGAGTCTCGAACGCCATGGTGATTTTGCACCAATTATGTTGACGAACGAACCGGATGAAGCAGAAACTTCATCGGGTAAGCTACTCCCCAAAGACAGGCGCAATTCTAGCCATGTTTGTTCATCACCTCAAGAGTGAAAGCCAGCGAAAACTCCCTTTTAGGAAAAATTCAGCAGATAACGCGGTAAAAATTCATTAAAGGAGAAAATTGCCCACGAATTAATCAAGATTAGCTCTACTCCCATGCGCAATATCTGGGTATACTTGATTGTTATTTTATTCAACCGTAATTACTTTGAATCACCATTGTTGAGGTAAGAAAACCCAACAAAAGAGACGAATTCATTAGTAATAAGAGAATCGCGCGAACCTGACTTATGCAAAAATACGATATCAAAACCTTCCAGGGAATGATCCTCGCGCTGCAGGATTATTGGGCTCAAAATGGTTGTACCATTGTTCAACCGCTAGATATGGAAGTAGGTGCGGGTACCTCTCACCCAATGACATGTCTAAGAGCGCTTGGCCCAGAGCCAATGTCGACAGCTTACGTACAACCTTCACGTCGTCCTACCGATGGTCGTTACGGTGAAAACCCTAACCGTCTTCAGCACTACTACCAATTCCAGGTGGCGCTAAAACCATCGCCAGACAATATTCAAGAGTTGTATCTTGGCTCCCTTGAAGTTCTTGGTATTGACCCCCTTGTACACGACATCCGTTTCGTCGAAGACAACTGGGAAAACCCGACACTGGGCGCATGGGGTCTGGGCTGGGAAGTGTGGCTCAACGGCATGGAAGTGACTCAGTTCACTTACTTCCAGCAAGTTGGCGGCCTTGAGTGTAAACCGGTAACCGGTGAAATCACTTACGGTATCGAACGTCTGGCCATGTACATTCAGGAAGTAGATTCTGTGTATGACCTGGTCTGGAACATCGCCCCAGACGGCAGCAAAGTCACTTACGGTGACATCTTCCACCAAAACGAAGTTGAGCAGTCAACTTACAACTTTGAACATGCTGACGTTGAATTCCTATTCAGCTTCTTTGAGCAGTGTGAGAAAGAGTGTCAAGAGCTGCTTCAGCTTGAAAAACCTCTCCCTCTACCAGCTTACGAGCGCATCCTGAAAGCTGGTCACGCCTTCAACCTACTAGACGCACGTAAAGCGATCTCAGTAACCGAGCGTCAACGCTATATCCTGCGCATCCGCAACCTGACCAAGTCAGTCGCAGAAGCATACTACGCATCGCGTGAAGCTCTAGGCTTCCCAATGTGTAAAAAAGAAGAAAACGCGTAAGGGGAAGATCTAACATGGCAAAAGAATTTCTAATCGAGCTGGGTACCGAAGAGCTACCACCAACGCAACTTCGTACTCTGGCTGAAGCATTCGCAGCAAACTTTGAAGCCGAACTAAAAAGCGCCGAGCTTGCTCACGAGGGCGTAAAATGGTTCGCGGCACCTCGCCGTCTGGCACTGAAAGTCGCCGCCCTGGCAGAAAGCCAGGCAGACAAAATTGTTGAAAAGCGTGGTCCTGCCGTTTCTGCCGCCTTTGACGCCGAAGGTAACCCAACTAAAGCGGCTCAGGGCTGGGCTCGTGGTTGTGGCATCACTGTTGACCAGGCAGAGCGCATGGTGACAGACAAAGGTGAATGGCTGCTGTTCAAACAAGAAGTGAAAGGCAAACCAACCAGTGAAATCGTGGTGGAACTGGCAGCCAAAGCACTGGCTCACCTGCCTATCGCCAAACCAATGCGCTGGGGTAACAAAACCACTCAGTTTATCCGTCCGGTTAAGACGCTAACCATGCTAATGGGCAGCGACCTGATCGAAGGTGAGATCCTTGGCGTCGCGTCAGGCCGCACGATCCGTGGTCACCGCTTCATGGGTGAGCAAGAGTTCACTATCGATTCTGCTGAGCAATACCCTGCGCTCCTGGAAGAACGCGGTAAAGTCATGGCCGATTACGAAGCGCGTAAAGCCATCATCCTGGCTGACGCACAAAAAGCGGCCGCAGCCGTTGGCGGTATCGCTGACCTGGAAGATGACCTGGTAGAAGAAGTAACGTCTCTGGTTGAATGGCCAGTCGTGCTAACCGCGAAGTTCGAAGAAGAGTTCCTGAAAGTACCGTCTGAAGCCTTGGTTTACACCATGAAGGGTGACCAAAAGTACTTCCCTGTCTATGACGAAAACAAGAAGCTACTACCTAACTTCATCTTCGTATCAAACATCGAATCAAAAGAACCTCGCTATGTAATCGAAGGTAACGAGAAAGTGGTTCGTCCACGCCTTGCTGACGCAGAATTCTTCTTCAACACCGACCGTAAGCGCCCGCTTATCGACCGTCTGCCTGAACTAGAATCAGCGATCTTCCAGAAGCAACTGGGTACGATCAAAGACAAGACAGACCGTATTGCAGCTCTGGCGGGTTACATCGCCAAGCAAATCGGTGCGGATGTCGAAAAATCAACCCGCGCGGGCTTGCTGGCCAAATGTGATCTGATGACCTCAATGGTATTCGAATTTACCGATACCCAGGGTGTGATGGGCATGCACTACGCTCGCCATGACGGGGAAGATGAGGAAGTTGCGGTTGCGCTTAACGAGCAGTACATGCCACGTTTTTCTGGTGATAACCTACCAAACCAAGGTGTGTCTGCAGCAGTGGCAATGGCTGACAAACTGGATACCATTGTGGGTATCTTCGGTATTGGCCAGGCGCCGAAAGGCAGTGACCCATTTGCACTGCGCCGCGCCTCTTTAGGTGTGCTGCGTATCATCGTCGAGTACGGCTACCAACTGGATCTGGTCGATCTGGTCCGCGAAGCAAAAATGCTGTTTGGCGGCAAGCTGACCAACGACAACGTTGAGCAGGACGTGATTGATTTCATGCTGGGTCGTTTCCGCGCCTGGTATCAAGACGAAGGCTTCAGTGTCGACATTATTCAGGCGGTACTGGCACGTCATCCGACCAAGCCGGCTGATTTCGACCAACGTGTTAAAGCCGTATCCCACTTCCGCGGGCTGGAAGCCGCAGAAGCACTGGCTGCCGCAAACAAGCGTGTGGGTAACATTCTGGCGAAATTCGACGGTGAACTGGCGGCAGATATTGATCTGGCACTGCTGCAAGAAGACGCGGAAAAAGCCCTGGCGGAAAGCGTTGAAGTGATGACCGAAGCGCTTGAACCAGCCTTTGCTACCGGTAACTACCAGGAAGCCCTGAGCAAACTGGCTGATCTGCGTGAGCCTGTGGATGCGTTCTTCGACAACGTGATGGTAATGGCAGACGACGAAGCACTGAAGCACAACCGTCTGACACTGCTTAACAACCTGCGTAACCTGTTCTTGCAGATTGCAGATATCTCTCTGTTACAGAAGTAATCATTGCCACAAAATCATGATCAAAGGGAAGCTCAGTCTTCCCTTTTTGTTATCAGCCATATCAATAAACGGACATCAAGTTATGGGTTTTGTGAACGAGGTAGTCATTTGTAGGGGGAGAAAGCGCAAACTTGGTGGAATAGTACTCGGACTGTAGAGCCCTGTATTTGCTATAACGTGGCAGTTGATTCGGGGAAGGACACTATGAAAAAAACCATTCTTGCACTCTCTATCGGTGTACTCAGCGCCTGTAGCCAAACTCCAGACAATGCCCTGCTGTTGAGTATCGGTGATGATCATGTGGTATTTGAGGAAAACGCCCAAGGTTTACTGGTGGCAGACCAAACGTTAGACAAAGGCAGCTACACCTTTACTATCGCCGACAGTAAACAAACCTGTGGCAGCAGCTTTGCACTGGCAGAAGAAAGCCGGATAAAATTTAACAAGCCACTGAAGATGGACAGCTGTGCAACGGACGCCGAGATGCCGCTGCGCATTTTTAAAGCCAATACCTACCAGTTTACCCTGAACCCGGCCACCAGTGAGCTGACGGTTAAGATCAAACCTAAGCAGAGCCAGGACGTTACCTACTCTTGCCCTGTCGCCAGCGAGACGCCCAAAACCATCAGTGTGGCACAAACCTTTACTGATGGCACGGTTATTCGCGATGCCTTAACCGGACAGGAAACCACAGTAACAAACGGCAGCGTCACCCTACAACCTGGGCCAATGAGCCAGGGCCTGCTGTTGCTAGAAGCTGTCGAGCAGCAAGCAGATAAACCATTCAGCTGGGATAACGCGACGGTTTACTTCGTCATGACCGACCGTTTCTACAACGGCAACCCGGACAACGACAACAGCTATGGCCGCAGCAAGGACGGCAAGTACGAGATCGGCACCTTCCACGGTGGCGACTTAGCCGGCCTGACCCAAAAGCTCGATTACATCGAATCGCTGGGGGTTAACGCCATCTGGATCACCTCCCCACTGGAACAAATCCACGGCTGGGTCGGCGGTGGTGACAAGGGCGATTTCAAACACTACGGTTACCATGGTTACTACCACCAGGACTGGACCCAGCTCGATGCCAACATGGGTACTGAAGACGAACTGAGAGCCTTCATCGATACCGCACACAAGAAAGGTATTCGCGTAATTTGGGATGTGGTGATGAACCACACCGGCTACGCCACATTGGCAGACATGCAGGAATTCGGTTTTGGTCAGCTTTACCTTGATGACCAAGAAGCCAAAGAAGTCCTCGGTAAGAAATGGACCGACTGGCAGCCTAAATCTGGTCAAAGCTGGCACAGCTTTAATGATTACATCAAGTACGGTGACAGCGCCGCGTGGGAAAAATGGTGGGGTAAAGATTGGATCCGTACTGACATCGGCGATTACGACGCACCGGGCTATAATGACATTACCATGTCGCTCAACTACCTGCCGGATCTGAAAACCGAATCGAGCCAGAAAACCGGGTTGCCGAACTTCTTCCACAATAAAGACACTCAAGCCCAGGATGAGTTAAAAACGCCGCGTGAACACCTGATCACCTGGTTATCCGACTGGGTGCGCGATTACGGCATTGACGGTTTCCGTGTCGATACCGCCAAACACGTTGAAATGGAGGCGTGGGCAGAGCTGAAAGCCAGCACCACAAAAGCCCTTGCCGAGTGGAAGCAAAACAACCCGGATAAAGCGCTGGATGACTTACCATTCTGGATGACTGGCGAAGTGTGGGCACACAGCGTGGTCAAAAGCCCATATTTCGATAACGGCTTCGATTCGATCATCAACTTCGAGTTCCAATCTGACGTAGCACCAAAAGCACTGAAGTGCTTTGCCAAGCTCGACAGCGACTACCAGCGTTACGCTGAGCGAATTAACAGTGATCCGGAGTTCAACGTGTTGAGCTACCTCTCCTCACACGATACGTCACTATTCTGGGCAGCTCGTAGCCGCAGCTTTGATGATCAGGCCCGTGCCGCTAATGCGCTGATGCTGGCACCGGGTAGCGTGCAAATCTATTACGGTGATGAAGTTGCTCGCGACTTTGGTACGACCGGTTCCGATCCGACCCAAGGCACCCGCTCAGATATGCCATGGGAAAAAATCCAGGGCGAACGGGAAGACCTGCTGCAACACTGGCAAAAACTGGGCGATTTCCGCAAGCGCCATCCGGCAGTCGCACAAGGCAAACACATTACCCGCCATCAGGAAGGTTACTATGCGTTTGAACGCCAATACCAGGACGATAAAGTCCTGATCGTGTACAGCGGGGAATAGCAGCACCACGGCTACACCCCATTCCAGACGAAAAGGGAGGCCAATGGTCTCCCTTTGCTGTTGCATGCTAGCGGACAGCCAAGGCCATGAACAGTCTGGCCGTTATTCCCCTGAGCCATCGACTATCTTTTCAACAACTTATTCGCGACTTTTTTCTTCTTCGAGCAAATTCACACTTTGCGTTACTCAAACATTGAGGTAAGGTCAAAGAACGCGCTATGCGCTGGCACACTTTCAGCAGCCCACAAGTAAAGTAATCACAATGAATTAGGTATAACGACAAATGCAATTCTCTAAGTTTGGTGAAAAATTTAATCAGCACTCTGGTATCACACAATTAATGGACGATCTTAATGATGGCCTGCGCACGCCTGGCGCCATCATGCTCGGCGGGGGTAACCCTGCAGCCATTCCAGCCATGCTCGAGTACTTTCACCAAGCCTGTGAAGAAATGCTGGCCAGCGGCGATCTGGTCGCGGCACTGACCAATTACGATGGCCCACAAGGTAAAGACGTATTCGTCAAAGCTCTGGCCCGGTTATTCCGTGAAACTTATGGCTGGGAGATCAGCGAGAAGAATATTAGCCTGACCAACGGCAGCCAGAGTGGCTTTTTCTATCTGTTCAATCTGCTGGCGGGCAAGCAGCCCGATGGCACGCACAAAAAAATTCTGCTACCACTTGCTCCCGAATATATCGGTTATGGGGATGCTGGAGTCGATGACGACATTTTCGTTTCTTACCATCCGGAAATTGAGTTACTCGACAATGGGATGTTTAAATACCATGTCGATTTTGAGCAGCTAAAAATTGATGACTCCATCGCGGCGATCTGTGCTTCACGCCCAACCAATCCAACCGGCAACGTGTTAACCGATGATGAAATCCGTAAACTGGATCAGCTGGCACGTCAGCACAACATTCCGCTGATCATCGACAATGCGTACGGCCTGCCGTTCCCGAATATTATTTTTGAGGATGTGGCCCCCTTCTGGAATGAAAACACCATTCTGTGTATGAGCCTGTCAAAACTGGGCCTGCCGGGGGTACGTTGTGGGATTGTGATTGCCAGTGAGGCGATCACCCAGGCGCTATCCAACATGAATGGCATTATCAGCCTGGCGCCGGGCAGTGTCGGCCCGGCAATCGCTCACCATATCATTAGTCAGGGTGATCTGCTGAAACTCAGTTCAGAGGTAATTAAGCCGTTCTATCAGCAGAAGTCACAGCGCGCGGTCGACCTGCTGCAACAGGCGATCACCGATGAGCGATTCCGCATTCACAAACCAGAAGGCGCTATCTTCTTGTGGCTATGGTTTGATGAGCTGCCGATCACCACCATGGAGCTGTATCAGCGCCTGAAAGCGCGTGGCGTATTGATTGTTCCGGGTGAATACTTCTTTATCGGTCAAGAAGATGATTGGGAGCACGCCCATCAATGCCTGCGCATGAACTACGTTCAAGATGATCAGCGGATGCAACAAGGCATTGCGATAATCGCCGAAGAGGTTGCCAAGGCTTACCAGCAAGCCTGACCATCAACCACAAAAAAGAGCGCCTTAGGCGCTCTTTCACTCTTTATTGTTGCTCGTGATCACTTATTCTCAATCAGCTTACTGCCGTTAATCTCGATTTTCCGTGGCTGCATCGCTTCGGGAATTTCACGCTCCAGATCGATATGGAGCAAGCCATTTTCCATACTGGCACCAATCACTTTGACGTAATCCGCCAACTGGAATTTGCGTTCAAAGTCGCGTTCGGCAATCCCCTGGTAAACGTAACTCTTGCCTTCATCGGCTTTGCGCTCACCTTTGACGATCAGGGTATTTTCTTTCTGGGTCAGATCCAACTGCTCTTCAGCAAAACCCGCCACAGCCATTGTAATGCGGTAATGGTTGTCGTCCTGCTGCTCGATGTTGTACGGAGGGTAACCACCGGAGCTATTCTTCGCTGCCGATGTTTCCATCATATTAAACAGACGATCAAAGCCGATTGCGTTGCGGTATAAAGGAGTGAAATCTACAGTTCTCATCATGCTATCCTCTTTGTAAGCAATAGTCTTAGCCGTGAGTTTCCCAAGAAGCGTATCTCTTCGGCGGCTAAGTGATTCAACGACCATTCCACAGGCGACAGACTCAGGGACATGGGATTGAATTCAGGTTTTAAGTGTGTGCTGCCAAAGCCATCCTCAAAAGAGCGATGCTTCTGATCAGCGATTTCAGAGGTGCTGTTCTTCTAGTCTCTAGCAAGTCAGTCATCCTCTTCATAACTAGATATAAGGACAGGGAAAAGACCTTTCAAGGCAACGGTAGTAATTTTTTGCCGATTTTATTTTTCGATAAATTTAAAACAAAAAAACACCGCTACTGGTAGCGGTGTTTTTATCAACTATTACGCGAAAACCTAGACATCCAGGTTAGCCACTTTCAGCGCATTCTCTTCGATAAAGTTACGACGCGGTTCAACCTGATCACCCATTAAGGTGGTAAACAGCTGATCCGCACCAACCGCATCTTCAATCGTTACTTGCATCATACGGCGGGTTTCTGGATCCATGGTGGTTTCCCATAGCTGATCCGGGTTCATTTCACCCAAACCTTTATAACGCTGACGGCTCAGGCCACGTTGTGACTCTTTGATCAACCAGTTGAGCGCCTCAACGAAACTGCTCACCGGTAAAGTACGCTCACCACGCTTAATGTACGCCCCTTCTTCCAGCAGGCCATCCAGTGCTTCTGACAGTTCAGCCAGTTTGCTGTACTCTTTTGAGTTGATGAAATCGATACTCAGTGCATGTTCATGGGTCACACCATGAGTACGTACGATGATCTTAGGTAGGTTCAGACCTAGCTCTTCGTGCTGCTCTACTTCAAAGCTGTATTGGCTTGCGCCCACTTCTTTGGCGTTAAGCTGTTCAACCAGTTGCTTGGTCCAGGCTTCAACCGTTGCCACATCGTGACACTGCTCAGCCATCAGGCGCGGGGTGTAAATCAGTTCGTGGATCAGAGCGTAAGGGTAACGGCGGCTCATGCGCTCAACCAGTTTGATACCGGCGTTGTACTGCTGCACCAATTGCTCCAGTGCTTCCCCCGACAGCGCCGGTGCTTGCGAGTTAACATGCAGCGATGCGTTATCCAGTGCCAGTGCCGTCTGGTACTGGTTCATGGCCTCTTCATCTTTAATGTATTGCTCTTGCTTGCCTTTCTTCACTTTGTACAGTGGTGGCTGAGCGATGTACACGTAGCCACGCTCAATCAGCTCCGGCATTTGGCGGTAGAAGAAGGTCAGCAGCAGCGTACGGATGTGCGAACCATCGACGTCCGCATCGGTCATGATGATGATATTGTGGTAACGCAGTTTATCCGGGTTGTACTCGTCACGGCCGATACCACAACCAAGTGCGGTGATCAGCGTTGCCACTTCTTGAGAAGAGAGCATCTTGTCGAAACGTGCTTTTTCTACGTTGAGGATCTTACCTTTCAATGGCAGGATTGCCTGGTTCTTACGGTTACGGCCTTGTTTTGCGGAGCCGCCTGCCGAGTCACCCTCCACTATGTATAGTTCAGACAGAGCCGGATCTTTTTCCTGACAGTCCGCTAGTTTACCTGGTAGGCCTGCTAGGTCTAATGCACCTTTACGGCGAGTCATTTCACGAGCTTTACGTGCCGCCTCACGGGCACGTGCCGCATCGATGATTTTGCTACATACCGTTTTGGCTTCGTTTGGATGCTCGACCAGGAACTCTGACAGTTTCTCACCCATGGCCGATTCGACGGCTGATTTCACCTCAGAGGAAACCAGCTTGTCTTTAGTCTGGCTGGAAAACTTAGGATCCGGCACTTTAACGGAAATCACTGCGGTGAGACCTTCACGTGCATCATCCCCAGAGGTTGCCGTTTTGGCTTTTTTCGAAAAACCTTCTTTATCCATGAACGAGTTCAGGGTACGGGTTAAGGCTGCACGGAAACCGGCAAGGTGAGTACCCCCATCACGCTGGGGAATGTTATTAGTGAAACAGTAAATGTTTTCCTGGAAGCCATCATTCCACTGCATCGCCACTTCAACGGCAATACCGTCTTCGCGCTCCGAGTTAAAGTGGAAGACTTTCTCAATGATCGGGGTTTTGTTGGTATTCAGGTGCTCAACAAACGCTTGAATGCCCCCTTCATACATAAAATGATCGGTCTTGTCAGCTTCGCGCTCATCGACCAGTTTGATAGAAACACCCGAGTTCAGGAAAGAAAGCTCACGCAGACGCTTGGCCAGAATATCGTAGTGGAACTCGATGTTGGTGAAGGTGTCAGCACTTGGCCAGAAACGGATTTGCGTACCGGTCTGGTCTGTATCACCGACAACGGCTAATGGCGCCTGAGGCTCACCGTGATGGTAGGTCTGAGTGTGGATATGACCACTACGATGGATGGTGAGTACCACTTTCTCAGACAGTGCGTTTACTACCGAAACACCTACGCCGTGAAGACCGCCTGATACCTTGTATGAGTTATCATCGAACTTACCACCAGCATGCAGCACCGTCATGATCACTTCTGCCGCAGATACTTTTTCTTCTGGGTGCATTTCTGTTGGAATGCCGCGACCATCATCCGTAACTGAAACCGAGTTGTCCTCATGAATTGTCACAACGATGTCTTTACAGTGACCAGCCAACGCTTCATCAATTGAGTTATCCACCACCTCGAAAACCATGTGGTGAAGGCCGGTGCCGTCGTCCGTGTCGCCGATGTACATACCTGGACGCTTGCGTACCGCATCCAGACCCTTCAGTACCTTAATACTCGATGAATCGTAATTTTCAGACATGAGTTTCTCTCTTCTAGTTTGACTCTATCCTGCCATGTTCCACATGAAACACTTGGCCTTGTTCGTCCAGCATATCGGCGATTTGGCTTTTAGTGATAGAGCTTACAAATACTTGTGCTCCCGTCGCTTTCAGGCAGTCAGCAAGACGCGTGCGACGTTGGCTATCTAATTCCGACGCAAAGTCGTCAATTAGGTAAATACATTGTTTTCCGGTCACCTCAGTAAGATGCTGACCTTGCGCCACACGCAAGGCACACACCATGAGTTTTAACTGACCGCGTGACAGAACATCCTCAACCGGTGTCCCGTTCACTTTGATGCGCAAATCGGCTTTATTAGGCCCGCTAAAGGTGTAACCTAACGCCTGGTCGCGCTCAAAATTCTTTTCCAATATCTCTTGGTAGGGCGTGTCTTTATCCCACCCACGATAATACTGCAATTGAATATCAAATTCTGGCAAAAATGTCCGGCAGATAGATTCCGCCACGGCTTTCATCTGTTCTAGATAATCTGCCCGCCACTGGCTGATGTTTTCAGCCAAACGTGCCATTTCCAGATCCCAGTAACTGAGTTCCCGGTAACTTCGGGCCGTTTTTAACAGCGCATTGCGTTGTTTATTCAGGCGCTTAAACCGCCCCCAAGCCTCATAGAAAGCCGGCTCAGTATGAAACACGCCCCAGTCGATAAATGCCCGGCGGTGTTTAGGCCCGTCCGTCAGCAAATCAAACCCTTCCGGATGGATCAACTGCAAGGGCAACACTTGCGCCAGTTGCGCCAGCTTTTGTCCGGATTGACCGCCTATTTTAACCTCTGTTGAGCCGTCACGCTGCTTATTAATGCCGATCGGTAGCTCAAATTGATCCGAGTTCAAAAAACGACCGTGGACAAACAGTTCATCACACTCATTTTGGATAACGCGTCCGGTGAGTGAACTCTTAAATGAGCGGCCGTGTCCCAGCAGATAAATGGCTTCCAATACGCTGGTTTTACCGCTGCCATTCGGCCCGATAAGAAAGTTAAAGCCTGCTGATAGGTGAATATCACAGGCTTTAATGTTACGAAACTGCTGAATGATGAGACGGGAAAGAGGCATTCAGATGACTTACAAGCGAATCGGCATCACCACATACATGGCACTGTCATCATCGGCGTTTTCAATCAACGCACTGGCGTTGGCATCGGACATCGATACCCGCACCTTATCACACCGCAGCGTATTGAGCACATCAAGCACATAGCTGACGTTGAAGCCGATTTCGATCGCATCACCTTCAAAAGTCACGTCCAGCATCTCTTCCGCTTCTTCCTGCTCTGGGTTATTGGCGGTAATGCGCATTTCGCCACCAGCCAGATTGACCCGTACACCACGGAATTTTTCATTAGAAAGAATTGCCGCGCGTGAAAAAGCCTGGCGCAGTTCATCACAGCTGGCTTCTAATGTTTTATTGGTACTTTGCGGCAGTACGCGGCGATAATCAGGGAAACGGCCATCCACCAGCTTGGAAGTAAAGGTGAAGTTGTTTACTTCAGCACGCACGTTTGAGCTGCCGATTTGCAGTACCACAGGCTGCTCTGGTGCATCCATCAGTTTAACCAGCTCGTGCACCCCCTTACGTGGCACAATGATTTGCTTTTGCGCAAACTCGGCACCCAGTTGGGTTTGCGATACCGCCATTCGATGCCCGTCGGTCGCCACGCTGCGTAGCGTAGTAGCATCGATTTCAAACAACATGCCATTGAGGTAGTAACGAACGTCTTGGTTCGCCATTGAGAACTGGGTTTTTTCGATCAGCGTACGCAGATCTGCCTGGCTCAATGACACTTCTACGTCACTTTGCCAGTCTTCGATATTCGGGAAGTCATTAGCAGGAAGCGTAGCCAGTGAGAAGCGGCTGCGGCCAGAACGCACCTGAACGCGATCGCCTTCTAATACAAAAGTGATGATCGCATCATCCGGCAAGCCACGGCAGATATCGAGAAACTTACGCGAAGGAACGGTAATGCTGCCCGTTTCACAATCCCCTTCCAGCGTCACTTTACTCACCAACTCCACTTCCAAATCGGTCGCGGTCATCGATAACACGTTCTCTTCGACTTTGATCAGTAAGTTGCCCAAAATCGGCAGAGTCGGCCGGCCCCCCAGGGCGCCGGATACCTGTTGCAGAGGTTTGATTAAATGACTACGTTCAATGGTAAATTTCATGCTTGGCTCTTTACGCTGTCAGCTCAATAAATGATGTGCTTAGAATCCTGTCATTCTAACCGATTACGACGACAGGGTGCGAATCAAGTTCGAGTAATCTTCTTTGATGTCGTGGCTTTCTTCACGTAACTGCTCAATCTTGCGACAAGCATGCAGTACTGTGGTGTGGTCACGGCCACCAAAGGCATCACCGATTTCCGGCAAGCTGTGGTTGGTGAGCTCTTTGGCCAACGCCATCGCCAGCTGACGAGGACGCGCAACCGAGCGTGAGCGACGCTTAGACAGCAGATCCGCCACTTTGATTTTGTAGTACTCCGCCACCGTCTTTTGAATATTATCGATAGTCACCAGCTTCTCTTGTAGCGCCAGCAGGTCGCGCAGCGCTTCGCGGACAAAATCGATCGTGATCGGACGGCCGGTAAAGTTGGCGTTGGCGATAACGCGGTTCAGAGCACCTTCCAACTCACGCACATTGGAACGCAGGCGTTTGGCAATAAAAAACGCCACTTCGTCCGCCAGGTGGATCTGGTGATCCTCGGCCTTTTTCATCAAAATGGCCACGCGCGTTTCCAGCTCTGGTGGCTCGATCGCCACTGTCAGACCCCAACCGAAGCGGGACTTAAGGCGATCTTCAACCCCGCTGATCTCTTTTGGATAACGATCTGAAGTAAGAATGATCTGTTGATTTCCTTCCAGCAGCGCGTTGAAGGTATGGAAGAACTCTTCCTGTGAGCGTTCTTTGTTGGCAAAGAACTGGATGTCATCGATCAGCAGCGCATCAACACTGCGATAGTAACGTTTAAACTCTTCAATCGCATTGTTTTGCAGCGCTTTCACCATATCCTGAACAAACCGCTCAGAGTGCATGTACACCACTTTAGCGTTGGGATTGTTATCCACAATCGCGTTACCCACCGCATGCAGCAAGTGAGTTTTACCCAGGCCGGTACCACCGTACAGGAACAGTGGGTTATAAGCTGCACCCGGGTTATCCGATACCTGTCGAGCGGCCGCCAGGCCCAGCTGGTTGGACTTACCTTCGACAAAGTTATTGAACTTGTGTTTTGGGTTGACGTTCGAGCGATGGTTGATGTTCGCAATCGCCTGAGCGTCGTCATCCCAGGTTTTGTGCACCGGCTTGCGTGCCTGCAGTTGTGCTGGCGCCGAAGATTCTGCCGCCACATCTGCCGGCGTGCGTGTCGGTGCCGGTTTGGGGGCGACAACAGGGCGACTGCCCACTTCAAAGCGCAGGTTGGGGACATCATTACCGCAATATTCCTGCAATAAGCGGGTAATACTGTTGAGGTACTTGTCGCGAACCCAGTCCAACACGAACCGGTTCGGAGCGAACAGAGTGAGCGTATTGTCATTGAGCTCCGCTTGTAACGGACGAACCCACATGCTGAATTCTGTAGCTGGTAGCTCTTCTTGAAGCTGCTGCAAACATTGCAACCAAAGCGAAGATGACACGGTGCCCCCACTGAGTATTTGAGTAATCGGAAAAGACTGGCAATTTTACCTGTTGATAACCAAGATCGCCAGCAAATGATCGACGATCCAGTGAATAAGATCCAAGTTATTCACAATTATTCCGCCTAACTTAGCGAGATCAGCACACCTTGCCCCAAAATTGCCCACAAAAAGATCCACATTAGGGCAAAATCCAGCGGATCGACAAGCTGGTGATAACTCTGTGAATGAAATTCTGCTCCGCCGGTCAAAGGATCGTTTTATCCACGATCTGAGTACCGCGGAATCCCCATTCCATCGCTCACATTTCACACCATCTTATTCCGATGAGAACTAGGTTATTGCTCTTGGTTATTTATCTAATTGAGTGGACTAACAGTAATATTTCTCGCTATCAAAGAGTGGAGATGTATTATGAAAAACTGGATCAAGGTTGCATTCGCAGCCATTGCGCTATCTGCGGCCACGGTTCAAGCCGCCACCGAGGTAAAGGTCGGCATGTCAGGTCGTTACTTCCCGTTCACCTTCGTCAAGCAAGATAAACTGCAGGGTTTCGAAGTGGATATGTGGGACGAAATCGGCAGACGCAATGACTACAACATCGAATACGTCACGGCAAACTTTTCTGGTTTATTCGGTTTGCTGGAAACCGGCCGCATCGATACCATTTCAAATCAAATCACCATGACCGATGCACGCAAAGCTAAGTACTTGTTCGCCGCCCCGTATGTGGTCGACGGTGCACAAATTACGGTACGGAAAGGTAATAACAGCATCAATGGCGTGGAAGACCTGACTGGCAAAACCGTCGCGGTAAACCTCGGCTCGAACTTTGAGCAACTGTTACGCGAGCATGACAAAGACGGCAAGATCAACATCAAAACCTATGAAACCGGCATTGAGCACGATGTCGCACTGGGGCGTGTCGACGCATTTGTGATGGATCGCCTGTCGGCCCTGGAACTGATCAAAAAAACCGGTTTGCCACTGCAACTGGCGGGTGAACCATTTGAGACCATTGAAAATGCCTGGCCTTTCCTTGATAACGAAAACGGCCGCAAGCTGCAGGCGGAAGTCAATCAAGCCCTGGCCGAGATGCGTGCTGACGGCACCGTAGAAAAAATCTCGGTCAAATGGTTTGGCGCAGACATCAGCAAATAACGATGGCTCACAAAGGGTATTGAACGCTAAGTTGAATACCCTGTTTCGGTATTAACGCTAAGGTGGAACGTTCAGTCCACCTTTTCTTGTCTCTAGGTAAGTGGTATGGGATTTGATTTAAATTACATGTTAGAGCTGCTGCCAATACTGCTTAAGTATCTTGGCACCACGATGGAAATGGCCATCTGGGGGTTGGTCTTTTCGCTGATATTAGCTATCGCCTTAGCCAATATCCGTGTATTTAAGCTGCCTGTTCTCGATCAGCTGAGCCAGCTGTACATCAGTTTTTTCCGCGGCACCCCACTGCTGGTACAGCTGTTTCTGCTGTATTACGGTTTACCGCAAATTTTCCCGATCATGGTTGGTATTGACGCCTTTTCAGCTGCGGTGATCGGCCTGACCTTGCATTTTGCTGCCTATATGGCCGAAAGCATCCGCGCCGCCATTATCGGTATTGACCGCAGCCAGATGGAAGCCAGTTTATCGGTCGGCATGACCACCGCTCAGGCGATGCGCCGGGTGATTTTACCTCAGGCTACCCGTGTGGCGTTGCCGTCGCTGATGAACTACTTCATTGATATGATTAAATCCACCTCGCTGGCCTTTACCCTGGGTGTAGCCGAAATCATGGCCAAAGCGCAAATGGAAGCCTCATCCAGCTTCCGCTTCTTTGAAGCCTTTTTAGCCGTGGCGCTGATTTACTGGGGTGTGGTGGTTATCCTGACCCGGGTGCAACTTTGGGCAGAAGCGAAACTGAATAAGGCCTACGTACGATGATCAAATTAGAAAATATCCACAAGCGCTTTGGCGATAGCGAAGTTCTGAAAGGCATTGATCTCGAGATCAAACAAGGTGAGATCATCGTGATTATCGGCTCCAGCGGAACCGGTAAGTCCACCTTACTACGTACCGTGAACTTCCTCGAGCAAGCCGACCAGGGGCGTATCACCATTGATAACATCTCGGTAGATACACAAAAGCATACCAAGGCCGAAGTTTTGGCTCTACGCCGCCGTACCGGCTTTGTATTCCAGAACTATGCCCTGTTTGCCCATCTGACCGCACGGCAAAACATCGCCGAAGGCTTGATCACCGTGCGCGGCTGGAAAAAAACCGACGCCCTGACACACGCGCAACATATCCTGGATGACATCGGCTTGAGCGATAAAGGTGACAGCTACCCCGCCGCCCTGTCTGGTGGCCAGCAACAACGGGTCGGTATCGGCCGCGCTATGGCCCTGCAACCCGAGCTACTGCTGTTCGATGAGCCGACCTCGGCCCTGGATCCAGAATGGGTCGGGGAAGTGCTGGCGCTGATGAAAAAGCTCGCCACCCAGCACCAGACGATGCTGGTGGTCACTCATGAAATGCAGTTCGCCAAAGAAGTGGCCGATCGAGTGATCTTCATGGCCGAGGGCAACATTGTCGAACAGGGTTCTCCACAAGATATCTTTGATAATCCACAGGATCCTCGACTAAAGAAATTCCTCAACCAAGTGGGAATAGAGCAATGATCAAACATAAGGATCGATCGATCCTTGAGATTTTGCTCACACTACGTATAATCGCCCGGCCGGAATATCATCCACATTGAGTCATTGACACAAATTGTGAGTGTGATTACAATTCCGCCTCTTTGTTGAGAGGCGTCGGTGGTTTCCCTCTATATAAAGAGAGAAATAATATCGCCCACGCCGGGTTAACCAAGAACCTAAAACTACTGATCAGTAAAGGTAATTATCATGAAACGCACTTTTCAACCTTCAGTTCTAAAGCGCAAGCGTACTCACGGCTTCCGTGCTCGCATGGCAACTAAGAACGGTCGTAAAGTTATTAACGCACGTCGTGCAAAAGGCCGTGCGCGCCTATCAAAATAATCGCTAGTTTATTTTGAATACGTACGCGTTCGATCGGGAGTTACGTTTGTTAACTCCCGAACATTATCAAAACGTCTTTCAGCAAGCTCATCGAGCTGGCTCCCCTCATTTCACCATCATTGCTCGCAATAACAACCTTTCTCATCCTCGATTAGGGTTGGCAGTTCCGAAAAAGCAAATCAAAACCGCGGTAGGCCGAAATCGTTTTAAACGCTTGGCTCGTGAAAGCTTTCGTAACAAACAACATCAGCTTCCCAATAAAGATTTTGTTGTGATTGCCAAAAAAAGCGCGCAAGATTTAAGCAATGAGGAAATTTTCAAGTTGTTTGATAAGTTATGGCAACGCCTGTCTCGCCCTTCACGTGGGTAGCCATTGGGCTAGTTTATCTTTACCGCTGGTTTATCAGTCCTCTGATTGGCCCCCGCTGCCGATTCACCCCAAGCTGCTCGACTTATGCGCTAGAAGCCTTGAGAGCTCACGGTTTTGTAAAAGGGTGTTGGTTATCAGGCAAACGTCTATTAAAATGCCACCCTTTGAATGAAGGGGGGTATGACCCCGTTCCACCAGTCCAAAAACAAGACAGAGATAAATAACGATGGATTCTCAACGTAATATCCTGTTAATCGCACTGGCTCTGGTTTCTTTCCTGCTGTTTCAACAATGGCAAGTTGCAAAGAACCCGGCACCACAAGCGGTTGAACAGGCTCAATCAAGCAGTACTCTACCTGCACCATCTCTCGCCGATGAGCTTGACCCGGTTCCTGGTCAGCAAGCGTCAGCGAAAACAATCACAGTAACTACTGATGTGCTGACTCTGTCAATCGACACTGTTGGTGGTGACGTAGTGCATGCTGACCTGAATCAATACGCCGCTGAACTTGATGAATCTGACCCATTTGTTTTGCTGAAAAACAAAGAAGGCCACCAGTTCATCGCTCAGAGCGGCCTGGTCGGTCCTCAGGGTATCGACCTGAGCAGTGCCAACCGTCCGCATTACGCGGTGAGCGCAGACAGCTTTACCCTGGCTGACGGTCAGGATGAACTGCGCGTGCCAATGACTTTCACTGCCAATGGCCTTGAATACACCAAGACTTACGTTCTTACCCGTGGCAGCTATGCTATCAACGTTGAATACGATGTAATCAACAACTCGGGCAACAATGCCACCTTTGGTATGTACGCTCACCTGCGCCAGAATCTGATGGACGCGGGTGGCAGCATCACCATGCCAACCTACCGTGGCGGTGCCTACTCCACCGAAGATGTACGCTACAAAAAGTACAGCTTTGATGATATGCAAGACCGTAACTTGTCGCTGAATCTTGCCAATGGCCAAGGCTGGGCAGCGATGATCCAACACTACTTTGCGGTAGCCTGGATCCCACGCAACGAGCCAGGCACCAACCTGTACACTCGTGTGATTGGCAACCTGGGCGATATCGGCGTTCGCATGCCAAACAAAACCATCGCAACGGGTGACCAGGCCAAGTTCGAAGCCACACTGTGGGTTGGTCCTAAACTGCAGTCTGAAATGGCCGCAGTGGCACCAAGCCTGGATCTGGTAGTCGATTACGGCTGGTTATGGTTTATCGCTAAACCGCTTCACTCACTACTGGCATTTATCCAAAGCTTCGTCGCTAACTGGGGCGTGGCGATTATCTGCTTGACCTTCATCGTTCGTGGCGCCATGTACCCGCTGACCAAAGCTCAGTACACCTCAATGGCGAAAATGCGCATGCTACAGCCTAAGCTGCAGGCGATGCGCGAGCGCATCGGTGATGATCGCCAGCGCATGAGCCAGGAGATGATGGAACTGTACAAGAAAGAGAAAGTGAACCCACTGGGTGGCTGTCTGCCTCTTATCCTACAGATGCCTATCTTCATCGCGCTATACTGGGCACTGATGGAATCGGTGGAGTTACGTCACTCACCATTCTTCGGCTGGATTCATGACCTTTCAGCGCAGGACCCTTACTACATCCTGCCGCTACTGATGGGTGCTTCAATGTTCCTGATCCAGAAGATGAGCCCGACTACCGTTACGGATCCAATGCAGCAGAAGATCATGACCTTTATGCCGGTGATGTTTACCTTCTTCTTCCTGTTCTTCCCATCAGGTCTGATTCTGTACTGGCTGGTGTCGAACATCGTAACGTTGATCCAGCAGACATTGATTTACAAATCGCTGGAGAAAAAAGGTTTACATACTAAGTAATCCTTGGACAAAAGATTGAGAAAGGCGGCCAAAAGGTCGCCTTTTTGTTTTTGGCTGATTACAATTCAGCTAACTAATGGTTATGGCTCCCTAGGGCTACAAACCCTATAGCCCAGCTCAAAAGGCAAGATTATGACTACAGATACGATTGTCGCCCAAGCTACCGCACCAGGCCGGGGTGGTGTCGGCATTATTCGTGTTTCAGGCCCTAAGGCCAACCAGGTGGCGCAGGAAGTCACAGGCAAAACGCTAAAACCCCGCTACGCAGAATACCTGCCATTCCAGGCAGAAGATGGCAGCGTACTCGACCAGGGCATAGCACTGTACTTCCCTAACCCGCATTCGTTCACCGGTGAAGACGTACTGGAGCTGCAAGGCCATGGCGGCCCGGTGGTGATGGACATGCTGATCAAGCGCATCCTTGGTATTGAAGGGGTCCGTGCCGCCCGTCCGGGAGAATTCTCTGAGCGTGCCTTCCTCAACGACAAGATGGACCTGACCCAGGCCGAGGCGATTGCCGACCTGATTGATGCCAGCTCGGAAGAAGCCGCAAAATCGGCACTGCAATCACTGCAAGGTCAGTTCTCCCAGCGAATCCAAACCCTGGTCGAATCACTGATCCATTTGCGTATCTACGTTGAAGCCGCCATCGACTTCCCGGAAGAAGAAATCGACTTTCTGGCTGATGGCAAAGTGTCTGCCGACCTACAGGCGATTATCGACAACCTTGCAGCAGTGCGCCAGGAGGCCAATCAGGGTGCGATTATGCGTGAAGGGATGAAAGTGGTGATTGCCGGTCGTCCCAATTCTGGCAAATCCAGCCTACTGAATGCGCTGTCGGGCAAAGAGTCTGCGATTGTCACCGATATTGCTGGTACCACCCGTGACGTACTACGTGAGCATATCCATATTGATGGTATGCCGCTGCACATCATTGATACAGCCGGTCTGCGTGACGCTTCTGATGAAGTCGAGAAAATCGGTATCGAGCGCGCATGGGATGAAATAGCCCAAGCTGACCGGGTGCTATTCATGGTCGATGGCACGACCACCGATGCCACCAATCCGCAAGATATCTGGCCTGATTTTGTCGATCGTCTGCCAGAGAATATCGGCATGACAGTGATCCGCAACAAAGCCGATCAAACCGGTGAAGAAATGGGGATCTGCCATGTCAACGATCCAACCTTAATTCGCCTCTCTGCGAAAACTGGTGCAGGTGTGGATGCTTTACGTTGCCACTTAAAAGAATGTATGGGCTTCTCAGGTAACACCGAAGGCGGCTTTATGGCCCGCCGACGTCACCTGGACGCACTAGAGCGTGCCGCACAGCATATCCAGACAGGTCAGGAGCAGCTCGAAGGCTTTATGGCCGGTGAGATACTGGCAGAGGAGCTACGCATTGCTCAGCAGCACCTGAACGAGATCACCGGCGAGTTCAGTTCCGATGACCTCCTCGGCCGAATCTTCTCTTCATTCTGTATCGGTAAATAATCTCAGCGCGGCAATGGACTTCCTCTCCATGCCGCGCTTTTTTTTGCTTAAAAAGGAAGACGTATGATCCATATTATTACAGGTAGTACCCTAGGTGGCGCAGAATACGTTGGCGATCACCTGAGTGAGCTCCTGGTTGAAAAAGGGTTTGAAACCACGATCCACAACCAGCCGGATCTGGCCGAGATCCCCGCCACGGGAACCTGGTTGGTGATCACCTCCACCCATGGCGCCGGCGATTATCCCGACAATATCCAACCTTTTATTGCAGCCCTGCAAAATACGCCACCGAAGATGAGTGAGGTAAAATATGCGGTGATCGCGATCGGTGATTCGAGTTACGACACCTTCTGTGCTGCCGGTCAGCATGCGTACGAGCTACTGGAAGATATTGGCGCCACCCCGATCACTGACTGCCTGTTGATCGATGTACTAAACCATGCCGCCCCTGAAGATGCTGCAGAAGCGTGGTTAAACCAACATATTGATCATTTTTAACCATGATCACTCGTGTTTCAGAGTCGCAATGCGGCTCTGTTTGCTCTGATGTGAATAACTTCCTCAATCTTTCTCAGTTCGATCGAACAAAAAACCAGCACACCATCTGTGGATAAGTCAGGTAAGATCCGGTTACTTTCCTTTAGTTATCCAAATAACAACTTTGATCTATTTTTACCCCTGTGCATAACCCACTATTTTGATCCCAGCTAATCCTCGATCAGATCAAACCATGATCACAAGATATGATCCAAAGAAGATCCATGATCTTGTTGATCATTTTTTAGTTATCCACAGAATCTCTCGATCCTAATAATAGATCCAATAAAAGATCATATATATAGATCTTATATATATTTATCTCATGCCCTTTAAGGATAAAACGAGAAAACAATTTTCACTCACCGATAAAGAAGGTAAAATACCGCTCTTTTTATCTGTCCATTAAATCCTTTGAATACCTGAGGTCAGTTCATGCTTTATCACGAAAATTTTGACGTCATTGTTGTCGGTGGCGGACACGCAGGAACGGAAGCCGCGCTCGCATCTGCACGCACAGGACAAAAAACCTTACTCCTTACCCATAACATCGATACATTAGGCCAAATGTCTTGTAATCCGGCCATTGGTGGTATCGGTAAAGGTCACTTAGTCAAAGAAGTGGATGCTATGGGCGGTCTGATGGCACAAGCTATTGACCATGCAGGTATTCAATTCCGAACACTAAATGCCTCGAAAGGTCCGGCTGTAAGAGCGACTCGTGCTCAGGCTGATCGTGCGTTGTACAAAGCATATGTCCGTACTGCATTAGAAAATGCGCCCAACTTAACTCTGTTCCAACAATCGGTGGACGATCTGATTGTTGAACAAGATCGTGTCGTGGGTGTGGTGACCCAGATGGGGCTTAAATTCCATGCCAAAGCGGTAGTGCTCACCGTTGGAACGTTCCTGGGCGGTAAGATTCACATAGGTATGGAAAGCTCTTCCGGCGGGCGTGCCGGGGATCCACCGTCGATCGCCCTGGCGGATCGTCTGCGTGAGATGCCATTCCGGGTGGATCGTTTGAAAACCGGGACACCACCACGTATTGATGCTCGCACTGTGGATTTCTCAGTGCTCGAAGCACAGTATGGTGATAACCCAACGCCGGTATTTTCATTTATGGGCAAGCGTGAACATCATCCGCGTCAAATCCCATGTTTTATTACCCACACCAATGAGCAAACTCATGAGGTGATCCGCAATAACCTCGATCGCAGCCCGATGTATGCTGGGGTGATCGAAGGTATTGGTCCACGTTATTGCCCGTCTATCGAAGACAAAGTGATGCGCTTTGCGGACAAGAACAGTCACCAGATTTTCATTGAGCCAGAAGGCCTGACAACACACGAACTATACCCGAACGGTATTTCGACCAGCCTGCCGTTTGACGTCCAGGTACAGATAGTTCGTTCGATGAAAGGCTTTGAAAACGCGCACATCGTGCGTCCCGGCTATGCGATTGAGTATGACTTTTTCGACCCGCGTGATTTGAAGCAGACTTACGAAACCAAATTTATTGGTGGCCTGTTCTTTGCCGGCCAAATCAACGGTACCACCGGTTATGAAGAGGCGGCGGCACAGGGGCTCATGGCCGGCTTAAACGCCAGCCTGTATAGCCAGGGTAAGGAAGGCTGGAGCCCGCGCCGTGATCAGGCTTACATGGGGGTATTGATTGATGATTTATCGACCATGGGGACCAAAGAGCCGTACCGGATGTTTACCTCGCGTGCTGAATATCGTTTGTTACTGCGTGAAGACAATGCCGATTTACGTTTGACGGAAAAAGCACGTGAACTTGGTTTGATTGATGATGCGCGTTGGGCGCGATTTAACCAGAAGATCGACAATATAGAATCGGAGCGTCAGCGTCTGAAATCAGCCTGGATTAATCCAGGTTCGACCGGCGTCGATGCGCTAAACGGGATGCTGAAAACACCACTGGTACGTGAAGCGAGCGGCGAAGATCTGCTGCGTCGCCCGGAGATCACTTACCGCCAGTTAACCCAACTGGAGACCTTTGCCCCGGCGCTGGAGGATCAACAGGCCGCAGAGCAGGTTGAGATCCAGGTTAAGTACGAAGGCTACATTAAACGGCAACAAGATGAGATCGAGAAATCATTGCGTCATGAGCACACACAGTTGCCTGTGGATCTCAACTACCAGGACGTGAAGGGGCTGTCGAACGAAGTGGTGGCTAAGCTGAGTGAAGCTAAGCCGGAAACCATCGGTATTGCGTCACGCATTTCCGGTATTACTCCTGCGGCGGTGTCGATTCTGCTGGTCCACCTGAAAAAGCACGGCCTGTTGAAAAAGGGTGAGGAAGAGTCATGAGCACACTGCGCCAAAAATTAGATTCTCTGATTGCACAAACCGATTTAACGGTTTCAGACCAACAGCGTGAGCAGTTGGTCGGTTATGTCGAGCTGCTGGATAAATGGAACAAAGCGTACAATCTGACTTCTGTGCGAGAGCCGATGGATATGCTAGTGAAACATATCCTCGATAGCATTGTGGTGAGCACTCACTTGCAAGGTGAGCGTTTTATTGATGTTGGCACCGGTCCTGGTTTACCGGGGATCCCATTGGCAATCATGAACCCAGGCAAACAGTTCTTTTTGCTTGATAGTTTAGGCAAACGCATTCGCTTCATTAAGCAAGTCGTGCATGCCCTGGGGCTGAAAAATGTGACCCCTATCCAAAGTCGCGTTGAAGAATTCCAGCCAGAAGAAAAATTTGATGGCGTATTGAGCCGTGCTTTTGCTTCAATGACAGATATGGTTGAATGGTGTCACCATCTGCCGAAAGACAAGGATGGGGTATTTCTAGCCTTGAAGGGTATCCACCCTAAAGATGAATTAGATCAGCTTCCTGATTGGTGCCGTGTGACAGAGATCATATCTTTAGCGGTTCCAGAGTTAGAAGGTGATCGTCATCTTGTAATCTTATCGCGCAAGGAAAAATAGCGAGGTCACTGTGGGTAAAATTGTAGCAATCGCCAACCAGAAAGGTGGGGTCGGCAAAACAACAACGTGCGTTAATTTAGCGGCTTCTATGGCGGCAACCAAGCGCAAAGTTTTGGTCATCGATCTCGATCCTCAGGGTAACGCTACGATGGCCAGTGGTGTCGACAAATACATGGTAGATGCCACGGCGTATGACCTTCTGGTGGAAGATACGCCGTTTGAGCAGGTTGTCTGTACCCAGACAACCGGGAAGTTTGATTTGATTGCCGCCAACGGAGACGTGACGGCGGCTGAAATCAAGTTGATGGAGGTGTTCGCGCGTGAAGTTCGCTTAAAAAATGCGTTAGCCTCAGTTCGTGATAACTATGATTTCATCTTTATTGATTGTCCTCCCTCTCTAAACCTTCTTACAATCAACGCTATGGCTGCAGCTGACTCTGTGCTGGTGCCGATGCAATGTGAATACTTTGCGTTAGAAGGTTTGACAGCACTGATGGACACCATCAGTAAGTTAGCGGCGGTGGTCAATGAAAACCTCAAAATTGAAGGTTTGTTGCGTACTATGTACGACCCAAGAAACCGCCTGTCTAATGAAGTCTCCGATCAACTGAAAAAACATTTTGGCACCAAAGTTTACCGTACGGTGATACCACGCAATGTGCGTTTGGCAGAAGCCCCGAGTCACGGTAAACCTGCGATGTACTATGACAAGTACTCGGCAGGTGCGAAAGCGTATCTTGCTTTGGCGGGTGAAATGCTCCGCCGTGAAGAAGTCCCAGTTTAACTCTAACCGAAGGAATTCATCTCAATGTCTAAGCGTGGTCTTGGAAAAGGACTGGATGCGTTATTGTCGACCAGTTCATTAGCGCGTGAAAAACAGCATGTTGCTTCACACAGTCAGGCGTTATCGGCAGAGGGTGAGCTGACCGAGCTTGCTATCGGCCAGTTGCAACCGGGCGTCTATCAACCGCGTAAAGACATGGCAGCGGAAGCGCTTGAAGAGCTGGCTGCTTCGATCCAGTCTCAGGGGATTATTCAGCCCATCGTGGTTCGTCCTCTGGGTAGTGGTCAGTTTGAAATCATTGCCGGAGAGCGCCGTTGGCGCGCCGCGCGTCAGGCAGGCCTGAAGCGTGTACCTTGTCTGGTGAAAACGGTTGAGGATCGCGCCGCGATCGCGATGGCATTGATCGAAAATATCCAACGTGAAGATCTTAATGTGATCGAAGAAGCGCAAGCGTTGGAGCGGCTGCAGGATGAGTTCACCTTGACCCACCAACAAGTGGCAGACGTGATTGGCAAATCGAGAGCCACGGTGAGTAACTTATTACGTCTTAATCAGTTAGAAATTGACGTAAAAGGTCTGGTTGCGGACAAGAAGCTGGAAATGGGGCATGCTCGGGCTTTGCTGGCGCTGGAAGGTGAGCAGCAGGTAGATGTTGCGCAGCAGGTGGCGAAAAAGCAAATGACGGTTCGCCAAACCGAACAGTTAGTAAAAAAGTGCTTAGCTCCACAAAATGAGCAAAAAGCACCACAACAAGATACTGAAGCCGAGCAAATGTCGCATAAATTGAGTCAACTGCTTGATGCGCAAGTCTCAATGAACCGTTCTGCAAACGGAAAGGTCAAATTGACGATAAGTATTGATGGGTCTCACAAAATTGAGCAGCTAATTGCCAAGCTTGAAGGCTAAGTGAGATAATTGATTTAGGTCAAGTTATAAACTTTATTGATTTTTGTGCGAAAGTTGTCGTTTTGTAAATGAAAGTGTAAGTTTTTGCTGCGTTTTGATTGCAATAACTTAGACTGAACGTATAATTTTTGCCAGTTTCCCGGCACATTGAGTTTTAGTGCGAAGTGGATATTACTAGAGGTACGAATACATGGTAGCTGCGTTAGCTAGACCAGGACGAGCGCTCGCGAAGCAATTGTTAATGATCCAGTCTGGCGCGGTTATTTTTGTGGCAGCAGGAATGGCGGTAGCCATAAATCCTGACTGGGGACTTTCTGCGCTGATTGGCGGGGGCATTTTTGTTGTTGCCAATGCTGTCTTTGCGCTGTGTGCTTTTATGTTTAGTGGGGCTCGCGCTGCCAAGCGTATCGCGGTGTCTTTCTATACCGGTGAAGTACTGAAAATTCTCATCACGGTTGCACTGTTCTATGTTGCCTACATGTATATGCAGGTGGAACTTGTTCCCCTCAAACTAACCTATTTGCTGGTACTAGGTATTAATATCTGTGCACCAGTGCTATTCATTAACAACAAAAAATAGGATGAGTTATGGCTGCGCCAGGTGAAGCGCTAACATCGTCCGGATACATTGCCCACCACCTTACTAACCTATCGCTTTATAAGTTAGGTCTGGTAGCGGAGGAAGCAAGTTTCTGGAACGTACATATCGATAGCCTGTTTTTTTCTTGGTTTACAGGTTTAATTTTCCTCGGAATTTTTTACAAAGTAGCGAAGAGAACAACAGCGGGTGTACCGGGTAAGCTTCAGTGTGCTGTAGAAATGATCGTTGAATTTGTCGCTGATAACGTCAAAGACACGTTCCATGGACGCAACCCACTGATTGCGCCTTTAGCACTGACTATCTTTTGTTGGGTATTCTTGATGAACGTGATGGACTTAGTTCCGATCGACTTCTTACCATACCCAGCAGAACATTGGCTTGGTATCCCTTATCTTAAGGTTGTACCGTCAGCTGATGTGAATATCACCATGGCTATGGCTCTAGGCGTATTCGCATTGATGATTTACTACAGCATCAAAGTGAAAGGTCTAGGTGGATTCGCAAAAGAACTTGCACTACATCCATTTAATCACCCAGTAATGATTCCGTTTAACCTACTGATCGAAGTTGTATCGCTGCTTGCGAAGCCACTTTCTCTCGGTATGCGTCTATTCGGTAACATGTTCGCGGGTGAGGTTGTATTCATTCTTTGTGCGGCAATGCTACCATGGTACTTGCAATGGATGGGTTCACTTCCGTGGGCAATCTTCCATATCTTGGTTATTACGATTCAGGCCTTCGTGTTTATGATGTTGACAATTGTTTATCTGTCAATGGCACACGAAGACAGTGATCATTAATTTTTTAAGCTTTTTATTTGGGCACTAAGCCAACAACTATAAATTGGAGATAGTAATGGAAACTTTACTGAGCTTTTCTGCAATCGCCGTAGGTATTATCGTCGGTCTTGCTTCTCTTGGTACTGCGATTGGTTTCGCGCTGCTAGGTGGTAAATTCCTAGAAGGTGCAGCTCGTCAACCAGAAATGGCTCCTATGCTACAAGTTAAGATGTTCATCATCGCTGGTCTACTTGATGCGGTTCCAATGATCGGTATCGTAATCGCGCTACTATTCACTTTCGCAAACCCATTCGTTGGTCAACTAGGTTAATCACTTTTAACGCTAGACAAGCTACGGCTTGTCCCTGATTAACACTAAGTCCAAATAGAGGGGTAGCTGTTGTGAATATAAACGCAACTCTGCTAGGTCAAGCAATCTCGTTTGCACTGTTTGTGTGGTTCTGCATGAAGTATGTATGGCCGCCATTGATGCAAGCGATTGAAGAGCGTCAGAAAAAAATTGCTGATGGTCTTCAGGCAGCGGAACGTGCTGCAAAAGACTTGGATCTGGCACAAGCCAACGCTTCTGATCAGTTAAAAGAAGCGAAGCGCACAGCAACTGAGATCATCGAGCAAGCGAATAAGCGCAAGGCTCAAATTCTAGACGAAGCCCGCGAGGAAGCTCAGGCAGAACGCCAGAAAATCCTTGCTCAGGCAGACGCAGAACTTGAAGCTGAACGCAACCGCGCGTGCGATGAGCTGCGCAAACAAGTTGCTACTCTGGCTGTAGCTGGTGCTGAGAAAATTCTTGAGCGTGCAATCGATAAAGATGCGCACAAAGATATTCTCGACAACATTACTGCAAAACTTTAAGTCTGGGGGCGCATATGTCTGATTTGACTACAATCGCACGCCCCTATGCTAAAGCAGCTTTTGACTTTGCTGTAGACAAAGACCAGTTGGACCTATGGGGCCAAATGTTGTCTTTCGCTACTGAAGTTGCCAAAAACGAACAAATGAAAGAACTTTTAACAGGTTCTGTTTCAGCTGACAAAATGGCAGAAATTTTTGTTGCAGTTTGCGGTGAACAAGTTGATGCGCACGGTCAAAACCTGATTAAGGTTATGGCTGAGAATGGTCGTCTAACGGCCCTTCCCGATGTTTGTGAGCAATTCTTCTTATTGAAGAAAGAGCATGAGAAAGAAATCGATGTTGATGTCATTTCAGCAAGCGAACTTTCTGATGAACAGCTAGCAAACATTGGCAGCAAACTTGAAGTGCGTCTTGAACGCAAAGTGAAGCTGAATTGCAGCGTAGATGAGGCCCTACTTGGTGGGGTGATTATTCGAGCCGGAGACCTAGTCATCGATGACTCAGCGCGAGGTCGTTTGAACCGCCTGAGCGATGCATTGCAGTCTTAATGGGGATTGGAGCATGCAACTTAATTCCACGGAAATCAGCGATCTGATCAAACAGCGTATCGAATCTTTCGAAGTTGTTAGTGAAGCTCGCAACGAGGGTACTATCGTATCGGTAAGCGATGGTATCATCCGCATCCACGGCCTAGCGGACGTGATGCAAGGTGAAATGATTGAATTACCGGGTGGCCGTTATGCACTAGCACTTAACCTTGAGCGTGACTCGGTTGGTGCGGTTGTAATGGGCCCATATGCTGACCTTAAGGAAGGCATGAAAGTTACAGGTACTGGCCGCATTCTTGAAGTGCCAGTTGGTCCGGAACTGCTAGGTCGCGTAGTGAACACACTAGGTGAGCCTATCGATGGTAAAGGTCCAATCGAAGCGAAACTGACTTCGCCTGTAGAAGTGATCGCACCAGGTGTAATCGACCGTAAATCGGTAGACCAACCTGTACAAACTGGCTACAAATCAGTTGACTCAATGATCCCAATCGGTCGTGGTCAGCGTGAGCTTGTGATCGGTGACCGTCAGACTGGTAAAACAGCAATGGCGATCGATGCGATCATCAACCAGAAAGACTCTGGTATTTTCTCAATCTACGTAGCAATCGGTCAGAAAGCATCGACTATCGCTAACGTAGTTCGCAAACTAGAAGAGCACGGCGCGCTAGCTAACACTATCGTTGTTGTTGCATCGGCTTCTGAATCTGCAGCGCTGCAATACCTGGCGCCATACGCAGGTTGTGCGATGGGTGAATACTTCCGCGATCGCGGTGAAGACGCACTGATTGTTTACGATGATCTATCTAAGCAAGCGGTAGCTTACCGTCAGATCTCTCTACTACTAAAACGTCCACCAGGCCGTGAGGCATTCCCAGGTGACGTATTCTACTTACACTCGCGTCTACTAGAGCGTGCAGCTCGTGTAAACGAAGAGTACGTAGAGCGTTTCACTAACGGTGAAGTGAAAGGTAAGACCGGTTCTCTAACTGCTCTTCCTATCATCGAAACTCAAGCAGGTGACGTTTCAGCATTCGTACCGACTAACGTAATCTCGATTACCGATGGTCAGATCTTCCTACAAACTGAGCTATTCAACGCAGGTGTACGTCCAGCGGTTGACCCAGGTATCTCAGTATCTCGTGTAGGTGGTTCAGCTCAGACGAAAATCATCAAGAAGCTATCAGGTGGTATCCGTACAGCACTTGCAGCATACCGCGAACTGGCAGCCTTTGCTCAGTTCTCTTCTGATCTTGATGAAGCGACGAAGAAACAGTTAGACCATGGTCAAAAAGTAACAGAACTGATGAAGCAGAAGCAGTACGCTCCAATGTCTGTCTTTGACCAAGCGCTAACTATCTTTGCGGCAGAGCGCGGTTACCTGGATGATGTAGAACTGAATAAAGTTCTGGATTTCGAGGCGGCTCTACTATCGTACGCTCGCGGCCAATACGCTGAATTAGCAGCTGAGGTTGACAAGTCTGGTGCTTATAACGATGAAATCGAAGCTCAGTTCAAGAAACTGACTGACGATTTCAAAGCAACCCAAACTTGGTAATTAGGTCGGTGGCAGTTTCTGCCACCAACTAACGGAGAGTAACGATGGCCGGCGCAAAAGAGATACGTAATAAAATCGGTAGTGTTAAAAGCACTCAGAAAATTACGAAAGCGATGGAAATGGTAGCTGCTTCTAAAATGCGTCGTTCTCAAGACGCAATGGAAGCTTCTCGTCCATACGCGCAAACAATGCGTAAAGTGATCGGTCATGTGGCGAACGCAAACCTAGAGTACCGACATCCGTACCTAGAGGAGCGTGAAGCCAAGCGTGTTGGTTACATCATCGTTTCGACAGACCGTGGTCTGTGTGGTGGTTTGAACATTAACGTGTTCAAAAAAGCCGTGACAGACATACAGGCATGGAAAGAGAAAGGTGCTGAAGTTGAGTTGGCTGTGGTCGGCTCGAAAGCAACAGCTTTCTTTAAAAGTGGTGGCGCAAAAGTAGCGGCACAGGTTTCAGGTCTGGGTGATAACCCAAGCCTGGAAGACCTAATCGGTTCTGTTGGCGTCATGCTGAAGAAATACGATGAAGGTGAATTGGACCGTTTGTACGTAGTGTTCAACAAGTTTGTTAACACTATGGTTCAAGAACCAACGATCGATCAATTGCTACCTTTGCCTAAATCGGACAGCGCAGAGATGCAGCGTGAGCATTCATGGGACTACATCTACGAGCCTGAACCTAAACCTCTGCTGGATACGCTACTAGTGCGTTACGTAGAGTCTCAGGTGTACCAGGGTGTAGTTGAGAACCTTGCTTGTGAGCAAGCGGCTCGAATGATTGCGATGAAGGCTGCAACTGATAATGCGACCAACTTGATTGAAGATTTGGAACTTGTGTACAACAAAGCCCGTCAGGCGGCGATTACACAAGAACTGTCTGAGATCGTTGGTGGTGCAGCAGCGGTTTAAGCTTAGGTAAAACGAAATAGTTTAGAGGATTAACGATGGCTACAGGTAAGATCGTACAGATCATCGGTGCGGTAGTCGACGTAGAGTTCCCACAGAGCGAAGTACCAAGTGTATATGACGCTCTAAACGTAACGGACTCAAAAGAGCGTCTAGTTCTTGAAGTTCAGCAACAGCTAGGCGGTGGCGTAGTTCGTTGTATCGTAATGGGTAGCTCTGATGGTTTACGTCGTGGAGTGGAAGTTGAAAATACTGGCGCTCCAATTACAGTACCAGTAGGTACTAAGACCCTAGGTCGTATCATGAACGTTCTAGGTGACGCGATTGATGAGCGTGGCGATATTGGTGCAGAAGAGGCTTACTCTATTCACCGTGAAGCGCCAAGCTACGAAGAGCAATCAAACGAAACAGCGCTGCTGGAAACTGGCGTTAAAGTAATCGACCTGATTTGTCCGTTCGCTAAGGGTGGTAAAATCGGTCTATTCGGTGGTGCAGGTGTAGGTAAGACCGTTAACATGATGGAACTTATCAACAACATCGCACTTCAACACTCAGGTCTGTCTGTATTTGCCGGTGTAGGTGAGCGTACTCGTGAGGGTAACGACTTCTACTACGAGATGCAGGAAGCCGGTGTTGTTAACATCGAGAAGCCGGAAGAATCGAAAGTAGCGATGGTTTACGGTCAGATGAACGAGCCACCAGGTAACCGTCTGCGTGTTGCACTGACTGGCCTGACAATGGCTGAGCGTTTCCGTGATGAAGGTCGTGACGTACTGCTGTTTATCGATAACATCTACCGTTACACGCTAGCGGGTACAGAGGTATCAGCACTGCTTGGCCGTATGCCATCAGCGGTAGGTTACCAGCCAACTCTTGCAGAAGAGATGGGTGTACTTCAGGAGCGTATCACGTCAACTAAGCAAGGTTCTATCACGTCTGTACAGGCGGTATACGTACCGGCGGATGACTTGACTGACCCATCACCAGCAACGACGTTCGCGCACTTGGATGCAACGGTTGTACTTAACCGTAACATCGCAGCAATGGGTCTGTACCCAGCGATCGACCCACTGGATTCAACGTCTCGTCAGCTAGACCCACTAGTGGTAGGTCAAGAGCACTACGATACTGCTCGTGGCGTTCAGCAGACTCTTCAGCGCTACAAAGAGCTGAAAGACATCATTGCGATCCTAGGTATGGATGAGCTATCTGAAGAAGATAAGCAAGTCGTATCGCGTGCACGTAAGATTGAGCGTTTCCTAACTCAGCCTTACCACGTAGCTGAAGTATTTACGGGTGACCCAGGTATCTACGTACCTCTTAAAGAGACACTACGTGGCTTCCAAGGTCTGCTTTCTGGTGAATACGATGACATTCCAGAGCAAGCGTTCATGTACTGCGGTACGATTGAAGATGCTATCGAGAATGCGAAGAAGCTATAAGGCTAACTAGGAGGCGATATGGCACCAATAACCTTTCACCTTGACGTGGTCAGCGCTGAGAAGCAAATCTTCTCAGGGCGTGTAGAAACGTTTCAGGTGACCGGTAGCGAAGGTGAGCTGGGTATTTTCCACGGCCACACTCCGCTGCTGACCGCTATTAAGCCTGGTATGGTGCGTATTGTGAAACAGCACGGCCACGAAGAGTTCATCTATGTCTCGGGTGGTATGATCGAAGTGCAGCCTGGTACTGCTACAGTATTGGCTGATACGGCGATCCGTGGTGAAGATCTAGACGCAGCGAAGGCAGAAGAAGCCAAGCGTCGCGCTGAAGAAAATATTCAGAATCAGCATGGCGATATGGACTTTGCTCAAGCGGCCAGTGAACTGGCTAAAGCCATTGCTCAGCTACGAGTTATCGAGCTGACCAAGAAGCGTCGCTAAGCTCAATTAGCAACGTTGCATGAAAAAGGCGGCCATTTGGTCGCCTTTTTGATTAATTTTAGTTGGAAATTTACATCCCACCATTAACTAATCCTTCCAAGCTGTTTAAAATAACGCCCAATTAAAATAGAACGTCAATAGGTTATTAATGAAATTCAGTGCTGTGATTCTTGCTGCGGGTAAAGGCACCCGTATGTATTCGAACATGCCGAAAGTGCTTCACACTTTGGCAGGCAAGCCAATGGCAAAACATGTGATCGATACATGTACAGGTCTTGGTGCACAAAACATTCACCTGGTTTATGGCCATGGCGGTGAGCAAATGCAGCAGACGCTGGCTGAAGAACCAGTCAGCTGGGTTCTGCAAGCGGAACAGTTAGGTACTGGCCACGCGGTCGATCAAGCTTCAGCACAGTTTGAAGATGATGAAAAAGTCCTGGTGCTTTACGGTGATGTTCCACTGATTTCAGCTGAAACCATTGAAAACCTTCTCGATGCGCAGCCAACTGGCGGTATTGCACTACTGACGGTAATGCTGGATAACCCGACCGGTTACGGTCGCATTATTCGTAAAAACGGTCCAGTCGTAGCGATCGTCGAGCAGAAAGATGCGACAGAAGAGCAGAAGCTCATCAAAGAATGTAACACTGGTGTGCTGGTGGCGACAGGTGGTGACCTGAAGCGCTGGCTTGCTGGTCTAAACAACGAAAACGCACAGGGTGAATACTACTTAACTGACGTTATCGCAGCGGCACACGACGAAGGTCGCGCAGTGGAAGCGGTACATCCAGTCAATGCGATTGAAGTTGAAGGTGTCAACGACCGTGCTCAACTTGCTCGCCTGGAGCGTGCATTCCAGTCAATGCAGGCGCAGAAGCTACTGGAGCAGGGCGTAATGCTGCGCGATCCGGCTCGTTTTGACCTACGTGGTGAACTGCAGTGTGGTATGGACTGTGAAATCGACGCGAATGTGATCATCGAGGGTAACGTATCGCTGGGTGATAACGTGATTATCGGCGCTGGTTGTGTACTAAAAGATTGTGAAATCGATGACAACACCATTGTTCGTCCTTATAGCGTGATTGAAGGTGCTACCGTCGGCGAAGAGTGTAGCGTTGGTCCATTTGCCCGTCTGCGTCCGGGGGCTGAGATGCGTAACGACTCTCACGTGGGTAACTTCGTCGAGGTGAAAAATGCCCGTATCGGCGAAGGCTCGAAAGCCAACCACCTGACCTACCTGGGTGATGCTGAGATCGGCCAGCGTACTAACATCGGCGCTGGTACCATCACCTGTAACTACGATGGCGCCAACAAGTTCAAAACTATCATTGGTAACGATGTATTTGTCGGATCTGACAGTCAGTTGGTGGCACCAGTGACCATCGCCGATGGTGTGACGATTGGGGCTGGTACCACCTTGACTAAAGATGTCGCAGAAGGTGAGCTAGTGATCACTCGCGCCAAAGAGCGCAAAATCACTGGCTGGCAGCGCCCGGTAAAACAAAAATAATTCAGGCGAATTTTCGTTAAGTTGGATTGTCAAAGCCGCTCATCATGAGCGGCTTGGTTGTACCTGGCGTTTAGATCGGGAGTCTAGTGGCCAGGAATCGCAATGCGTTTTTCTAACCAGCGTACCGCTTGAGAGACCAATAGAATTAACAGCAAGTATTCCACAACCAAGAAAGTATAAATTTCTAACGGTAAATACTCATTCACCACCAGCTCATTCGCTCTGCGTGTTAAGTCACTTAAGCCAATCACACTGACCAGCGAACTCATTTTGAGGATATAAACAAATTGATTGCCCAGTGGCGGTAAGATTTGTCGGAAAGCTTGCGGAAGAATCACCAAACGCATTTTCTGCCAGTAATTCAACCCTAATGATTCGGCTGCTTCATGTTGCCTGTGGCTGATGGCTTGAATTCCGCCTCTAAAGACCTCCGCCATAAATGCACTTTCAGCAATCGTCAGGGCAATCACCCCTGCCCAGAAGTGGTTGAGTGACACATCAAGCAGTGTCGGCATGCCGTAATAAACCCAGAGCAGTAAAACCAAAACAGGTATTGAACGGATCACCTCGACATAAATACGGTTGACCCATTTTAGTCTTGGTGACTCGGATAGTGCTGGAAGCGCAATGATTAATCCGAGTGTCATGGCAAATAGCATGCTCAGTAACGATACTTGGATCGTGTCATTAAAGCCGGCGACTAGAAACCTGATGTTGGTCAGCCCTTGTTCTGTTGACGGATCAAGCACATACCAACCCCATTGATAATCGGAACAGCCCGTGAGCAACAGCAACGAAATCAGCCATAGATGTTGATAGTTCACATTTACTCCCTGAACTAACTAAAAAACTTCCTTTGTTACTGCTATGTTAACAATGAAGTTGCACTAATGGTTAATAATTAAAGGGAATATTTCCCATCATCATTCTTTTAAGGGAACAGACATGAAAAAAACGTTGCTTGCGCTAGGAATGTGTTTACTTGTAATGACCCAAGTCGCTCATGCTGACAGTCGTTTACAAGAGATTCTGGATAAAGGCGTGCTTCGCGTCGGAACGACAGGTGATTGGAACCCAATGACGATGAAAGATCCGGCCACCAACAGTTATCGAGGCTTCGACATCGATGTCACCACACAGCTGGCGAAAGACCTGGGAGTGAGGGTGGAATATGTGGCGACCGACTGGAAAACGCTGGTGAATGGCGTAACGGCGAATAAGTACGACATCACGGGGAGTGCCTCGCTGAATATGTCACGTGCCAAAGTCGCCGGCTACAGCCAGCCCTACTTTTACCTGGCGTTTGTGCCGGTGGTGCAGAAAAAAGATTTAGCCAAATTCTCGGACTGGAGTGATTTTGACCGTGCTGATGTTAAAGTTGCCGCGACGCTCGGCACCGTGCAAGAGAAAATGGTCAAAGAATTTTTCCCATCAGCACAGCACATTGTGATCGAAGCGCCGGCGCGCGATTTCCAGGAGTTGCTTGCCCGCCGAGCGGATGTATCCGTGACCTCTAACGTCGAGGCCGCGACGCTGGTGGCTAAGTTCAAGCAGCTGGCCATCGTCCCCGTTAAGTCGCCGCGTCAACCGACACCGATTGCCATGCTGTTGCCCCAAGATGATCAGGTGTGGATTAACTATATTAACCATTGGGTAGAGCTGAAAAAGACCCAGGGCTTCTTTCGGCAAACCGCTGAGAAGTGGGGCTTGCAGAGTATGTAAGCACTCTCAAACAATAAGAGCCGCATGATGCGGCTCTGTGCTTATGTCTGTTGTGAAGTGGGATTAAAGTTCATCTTCACTGACAACGCGTGCATTGTCTGGCGTGGTGAAGTGCTGAGACAGTTCACGGTTTGACAGGATATATCCCATCCATAGACCACCCATACAAATCACAATCGCAATGCCTGTAACCATTTGTGCCTGGCTGGCCATGGCTGCCACTAATGCGCTGGACAGGCTGCTGACACTGATTTGCAAACTGTTTTGCAGGCCGGCTGCGGTGGCCGGGCTTTGCTTGGCACTGGCCAGTGCGCGGTTTACTACGATAGGGTACAGCGCGCCGTTGGCTACCGCAATCAGACAGAACGGTGCCAGGATTGGCCAGATTGAAGTTAACTGCCATTGTGATGCAATGAAGATCAGCAGGGCGGCGACACTGAACAGGCCAATCAGCTGGCGCAAGACTTTTTCGTCGCCAAATTTGCTGACGCACACTTTGCCTAAGTAGCCCCCGACCATAAACGCAATGGTCTGTGGGATAAAGCTCAAGCCGATATCTTTCGCTTCATAGCCCAGTTGCGCCATGATTTCCGGCATACCGGTCAGGTAAGCAAAGAAGGCCGCCGATGCGGTGGCGAACATAAACACGTTGCCCAGATAAGTCTTCGAGCTCAGCAGGGCTTTGATGTCTGCTGACATACTGGTTGATTTGACTTCTGCCTGGTCATTTTTCTGGGCCATCGTCGCAGCCACCAGCAATACCCCCATTAGGGTCAGGGCGACAAAAATACTGTGCCAGCCAAAGCGGTCAGCCAGCAGTACCCCGAGCTGAGGCGCGAGGGCCGGAGAGAGGGCCACTAATGGCATGATGGTGGCAAAGATCTGTTGGCTGCTGCTGGTATGGCGTTTGATCACCATCGCTTGCCAGATCACCGCCGGGGCACACACCCCAATCGCCTGGATAAAGCGCAACGTCAGTAACTGCCAGACCTGATCGCTGAAGGCTAAGCCAAACGAGGCCACGGTAAACAGGGCTAAACCGGCGGCAAGCGTGTTGCGGTGACCGAACTTGTCTGAGGCCAGGCCCCACATCAGTTGGCCTAAGGCCATGCCGACCAGAAAGACGGTCAGTGACAGGGCGATTTGTTCCGGGCCGGTGGCAAAGTCGATTTCCATCGCCTTGAACGCCGGCAGATACATATCGGTGGCAATAAAGCCCAGCATAGACAGGGCTGCGAGATAAACGAGCTGTAGTTTTGCAATTTTCATGATTCAACCAATCAAATTATTTAATCATTGTTTACTCAATATCAGTTGGCGCCAGCTCTGATTTACTTGAGTTTTCATTCTATTTTTCGATTTTGATAAAATAAAACGCTAAAATTGTTGGTTATCAATCAAATTTTTTGAAAGGTTATTGCGGATGTTTTCCAAGTCTTCGCTGGAGATGCTCGATACCGTGGCCCGGTTGGGCAGCTTTACCGCTGCAGCAGAAGTGCTGCATAAAGTGCCGTCGGCGATCAGTTATGGGGTACGTCAGGTTGAGCAAGAGCTGGGGGTGATCCTCTTCCGCCGTTTGCCGAGGAAAGTCGAACTGACCCCGGCGGGGGAGCTGTTTATTGCCGAGGCCCGGCTGCTGCTGCGGCAGATGGGGGAGGTCAAGGCGCAGACCCGGCGCGCTGCGCATGGCTGGCAAGCGACCTTAAAGCTGACTCTCGACAACGTGGTTAAACTGGAGAAACTCAAACCCCTGGTCGAAGATTTTTATCAGGCGTTTGATTTTGCTGAGCTGCAAATCAATATGGAAGTGTTTAATGGCTCATGGGAAGCGATAGCGCAGGGGCGGGCTGACATTGTGGTCGGGGCGACCTCTGCCATTCCTGTCGGGGGAGACTTTGAAGTCAAAGATATGGGGGTACTTGACTGGGCATTCGTGATGGCGCCATCCCATCCTTGTGTGCGTCAACAGGTGCTGACCGAAGAGTTTGTCAGTCAGTTTCCGGCGATCTGCCTGGATGATACCTCGAACGTCTTGCCCAAGCGCCATACCGGTCACTACCCGAAGCAGCGTCGCTTGTTACTGCCGAACTGGTACAGTGCGATTGAATGTTTAAAAAATGGGGTTGGAGTGGGGTACATGCCACGTCATATTGCCATGCCACTGATCAATGAAGGGCTGCTGGTGGAAAAGCTGCTGCCGGACGAGATGCCGCTCGGCCGTTGCTGCCTGGTATGGCGCAAAGATGATAACCACAAGCTGATCCAGTGGATGGTCGATTACCTTGGGTCGCCCGAGCAGCTGCATCAGGACTGGTTGCAATATTGAGGAAAAACACCCCGCGAGGCGGGGTGTTTTTCCTGAGTGCTAGGATAAGAAGAACTTGTAGGACGGGTTGTCCGTTTCGTCTTTGCATTGATAGCCAAGTTCACGCAAATGGGCGGAAAATTGGGCTAAATCGCTTTCATCTAACTCGAAACCACAGAGAACGCGGCCGTAATCGGCACCATGATTCCGGTAGTTGAACAGGCTGATGTTCCAGTGGGTGCCCAGGGTGCTGAGAAACTTCAACAATGCGCCTGGGTACTCGGGAAACTCAAAACTGTACAGACGCTCTTTCAAGGGTTTGGAAGGCTTGCCACCGATCATATAGCGGATGTGCAGCTTGGCCATTTCATCATCGGACAGATCCACCACCGGATAGCCGCCTTCGCGCAGATCGTGAATGATGCTCTCCAGCTCTTCCTGGCCCCCTTGCAGACGTACGCCGACAAAGATATTGGCCAGCTCGTCATCGTTGTAGCGGTAGTTGAACTCGGTCACTGCCCGGCCGCCAATCAGGTTACAGAACTCAAAGAAAGCCCCCTGGCGTTCTGGAATGGTAACCGCCAGCAGGCCTTCGCGTTTTTCACCCAGTTCACAACGCTCTGAGACATAGCGCAGACCGTGGAAGTTGGTGTTGGCTCCGGAGAGCACCGTCGCGAGTTTTTTACCTTTAAGCTGATTCTGCTCGGCATACTTTTTCAGCCCAGCCAGGGCGAGGGCACCGGATGGCTCTGCAATCGCCCGGGTGTCTTCGAAGATATCTTTGACCGCCGCGCAGATCTCATCACTGGAGACGCTGATGTGGCCATCAATGTACTTCTGGCACAGGCGGAACGTCTCGTCGCCGATGCGTTTTACTGCTACCCCATCGGCGAACATGCTGACCTGGTCGAGTACCACTGGCTCACCGGCATCAAGCGCGGCTTTGAGGCAGGCGGAGTCTTCCGGTTCTACCGCAATCACCTTGATTTCCGGCATCAGCTGTTTGATCAGGACCGCCACTCCAGCGGCTAAACCGCCACCACCCACCGGGACGAAGATATATTCCAGATGGCCGTTTTGCTGCAGCATCTCCATCCCTATCGTGCCTTGTCCGGCAATCACCAGTGGGTGATCGAACGGAGGCACAAAGGTGTAGCCGTGCGCTTGGGCCAGCCGTTCAGCTTCAGCTTTGGCTTCATCAAAATTGTTGCCATGCAGTACCACATGGCCACCAAAACTACGTACCGCATCAACTTTGATGTCTGGGGTGGTCTTGGGCATCACGATGATGGTTTTGATGCCGAGCTTGGTACCGGACAGGGCCATTCCCTGAGCATGGTTGCCGGCCGAAGCAGCGATCACCCCGGCGGCTTTCTGTTCTTCAGACAGGCTTGCGACCATGTTATAGGCACCGCGCAGCTTAAATGAATGTACCGGCTGGCGGTCTTCCCGCTTGATTTGTACCTGGTTGCCAATCCGGGCCGACAGGCGCGGCATCTCTTGTAGCGGGGTGACCGTTGCCACTTCGTAAACTGGAGCGCGCAGGATCTGGCGCAGATAGTCTGCGCCAGTTTGGGTTGTCAGCGTCATCAGCTAGCCCTCTAGCTTAGATTTATCTCGCACGGCACCTTTGTCCGCACTGGTGGCCATGCTGGCGTAGGCTTTCAGGGCAAATGAAACTTCACGTTGACGATCGGCGGGTTTCCAACCCAGTTCGTCTTGTTTTGCACGACGCTCAGCCAGTTCTGGTTCTGAAATCTCTAGTGAGATGCTGCGGTTTGGAATATCAATCGCAATCAAGTCACCGTTTTTCACCAAGCCAATTGCGCCGCCGTTGGCGGCTTCCGGAGAGGCGTGACCGATCGACAGACCGGATGTACCGCCAGAGAAGCGGCCGTCAGTCAGCAGGGCGCACTCTTTGCCCAGGCCCATTGATTTCAGGTAGGTAGTTGGGTAGAGCATTTCCTGCATGCCCGGGCCACCTTTAGGCCCTTCGTAGCGGATCACCACCACATCACCGGCTTTCACTTTGCCCCCGAGGATACCGTCGACGGCATCTTCCTGGCTTTCAAAGACCACGGCAGGGCCGGTGAACTTGAGGATGCTTTCATCTACCCCCGCGGTTTTTACGATACAGCCATCCAGCGCGATGTTGCCTCGCAGAACGGCAAGGCCACCGTCCTGGCTGAAGGCATTCTCTTTGGTGCGGATGCAACCTTCAGTGCGGTCGTCATCCAGGGAGTCCCAGCGGCAGTCCTGCGAGAACGCCTGGGTGGTACGGACGCCCGCAGGACCTGCGCGGTAGAAGGCCTTCACTTGTTCCGACTCAGTTTGCATGATGTCGTATTGTGCAAGTTGTTCTTCCCAGGTCAGACCCAGTACTGTCTTCGATTGGTTGTGCAGCAGGCCGGCGCGATTCAGTTCACCAAGGATGCCGACCACACCACCAGCGCGGTGTACGTCTTCCATATGGTATTTCTGCGTCGAAGGTGCCACTTTACACAGGTGCGGTACCTGGCGAGACATACGGTCGATATCCGTCATATCAAAATCGACATCACCTTCTTGTGCAGCCGCTAACAGGTGCAGTACGGTGTTGGTTGAGCCGCCCATGGCAATATCCAGTGCCATCGCGTTTTCAAACGCCGCTTTAGTCGCGATACTGCGTGGCAGGGCACTCTCGTCGTCCTGTTCATAGTAACGTTTGGTTAGCTCAACAATACGTTTACCAGCGTTGACGAACAGCTGTTTACGGTCCGCGTGGGTTGCCAGCAGTGAGCCGTTACCCGGCTGAGACAGACCCAGCGCTTCGGTCAGGCAGTTCATGGAGTTGGCGGTGAACATGCCCGAGCACGATCCACACGTCGGGCATGCGCTGCGTTCGATCTGTTCGCTCTGCTCATCAGAAACTTTTGGATCCGCGCCCTGGATCATCGCATCCACCAGATCAAGTTTGATGATCTGATCCGACAGTTTGGTTTTACCCGCTTCCATCGGGCCGCCGGAAACAAAGATCACCGGAATATTGAGGCGCATTGAGGCCATCAGCATTCCCGGTGTGATTTTGTCACAGTTGGAGATGCACACCATCGCATCGGCGCAGTGCGCGTTGACCATGTACTCCACTGAGTCTGCGATCAGTTCACGTGACGGCAGGGAGTAGAGCATGCCACCGTGGCCCATGGCGATGCCGTCATCCACGGCGATGGTGTTGAATTCTTTTGCGATACCCCCAGCGGCTTCGATCTCTTGTGCCACCAGCTGGCCTAAGTCTTTGAGGTGGACGTGACCCGGCACAAACTGGGTAAACGAGTTCACCACCGCGATGATGGGTTTACCGAAGTCTTCATCCTTGACGCCGGTGGCCCGCCATAGCGCACGGGCGCCCGCCATGTTACGACCATGTGTGGTAGTGGCTGATCTATATTTTGGCATTTCCTTATCCTTCTTACTCTTACTGCTGCTCTGGGTACACATAGTCTAACCAGCCCCACTTATCTTCTGTGGTGCCGTTAAATAGGCCAAAGTAGGCCTCTTGCAGTTCTTTGGTGATTGGGCCGCGTTTGCCGCAACCCACTTCAATGTTGTCAATGGTTGCCACCGGCACCACTTCTGCGGCAGTTCCGGTCATAAACACCTCATCGGCGAGATACAGCGCTTCACGCGCGATGTTGGCTTCACGGACTTCATAGCCTTTATCGCGGGCAATGGTCATGAGCGAGTCACGGGTAATGCCCGGCAGGATGGCACTGGTGGCGGGAGGGGTGCTGATCACGCCGTTTTTGACCACAAAAATGTTTTCACCGGCGCCTTCAGAAAGATAACCATCGACACTCAGGGCGATGCCTTCGTCGTAACCGTGGCGACGTGCTTCCCCGCCAACCAGGAGTGAAGACAGGTAGTTACCACCGGCTTTGGCGGCGGTCGGGATGGTGTTCGGTGCCGCGCGGTTCCAGCTGGAAATCATCGCATCGACGCCTTTTTCCAGCGCTTCTTCTCCCAGGTATGATCCCCATGGGAACGCGGCGATGATCAGATCCATTTCGGTGCCGGCAGGGGGGCACACACCGAGGCCAACATTGCCGACAAAGCCCAATGGACGAATGTAAGCGTTGTCGAGTTTGTTCTGGCGTAGTGTTTCACGCGTGGCTTCCATGATTTCTTCCACTGAGTATGGGATCGGGAAGCGGTAAATCTTGGCTGAATCTTTTAGACGTTGGGCGTGTTCACGGTGACGGAAGACAATGGGTCCTTTGGGCGTGTTGTAGCAGCGTACGCCTTCAAAAACCGAGGTGCCGTAGTGCATTGCGTGGGTTAGAACGTGGACGTTCGCCTCTGCCCACGGAACCATCTCACCATTAAACCAAATGAAATCTGCAGTTTTCGTTGCCATTTATTGCCTTCCTTATGCACTCACGTGTTGTTGTAAGTTGTGATTGGGGAGTTCATCGTTGCGGATTTTCAGTACGTCGACCGTACGGATGTCCCACAACTTCTCAATCTGATTGACCAAAAACGAGATCGGTCGATCGCTGTCGACGATGATCTCAACGCTGGCTACCTTGCTCGCGTGGTTTTGCGTAGCTGCGACTTGCTTGATCACAAAGCCTCGGTGACGGATCACACGAAGAACGCGCTCTAACAGTACCGGTTTGTCATCGGCTTTGATGTCGAGTAAATATCTGTCCATGTGATTGTCTCCTAGGTGTTTTCCAACATATCACTATTTGATGCGCCCGGTGGGACCAGTGGCCACACGTTCTCTTCTTCATCGATTAAAACGTGCAGCAGGTAAGACGTTTTACTTGCCAGCATCTCTTTAAGTGCCGGTTCGACCTCTTCTTTCTTGGTAATCGTTTTACCCGGAATGTCGAACGCTTTGGCCAGCATCACGAAATCGGGATTGTCATCCAGAATGGTCTGACTATGGCGGCCATCAAAGAACAGTGACTGCCATTGGCGCACCATGCCAAGACGTTGGTTATTGAGAAGAACAATTTTCACCGGGATCTGACGACGTTTGAGTGTGCCAAGCTCCTGCACATTCATCATGAAAGAACCGTCCCCAGTAATAAGAATAGACTGATCATCAGGACGCGCGACGGCCGCACCCATTGCGGCTGGCAAACCAAAGCCCATGGTGCCGAGGCCCGCTGAAGTAATGAAGTTTTGTGGTTCACGTGGCTGGATGTGCTGGGCTGCCCACATCTGGTGTTGACCGACGTCAGTCGACACGATGGCACTGTCCGGCATCATGTCAGACAACTGCTTAAGCAGCAGCGGGGCATAGATCGGCTCGCCTGGATGGTCGTAGCGCCATTTGAATCCGCTGCGCAGGCTTTCGCTGTGATGAACCCAGGGTGAAATATCTTGGGTCAGCTCTAGCTGGGGAAGAATGGTATTAATATCACCACGCAGTGGTGCATTGGCGTGGCGCAACTTATGGATCTCTGCGGCATCAATATCGATATGGATCACCTTGGCATGCGGGGCAAAGGTATCCAGTTTACCGGTTACCCGGTCGTCAAAACGGGCTCCAACCACAATCAACAGGTCACATTCCTGCACCACCAGGTTTGCCGCTTTAGTGCCATGCATGCCCAGCATGCCCAGATAGTGGGGATCGTGACGTTCAATCGTCCCCAAGCCTTTTAAGGTGCTGACGGCAGGCATCGGGTTTAAACGCAAGAACTCACGCACCGCGTCCGTGGCTTTGGCCAGCTGAACGCCACCGCCCACATAAAGTACCGGGCGCGTCGATGCGGCTAATAATTCTTGCGCACGCAGGATGTCATCGGTAGTTACATTAGGGAGCGCTGGTGGAGTAAAGGGAGGGACCAACTCGGTTGGCGCCTGGGCCAATTGTACATCTTTGGCGATATCTACAATCACCGGACCCGGGCGGCCGGTTTTCGCCACTTCAAATGCTTCGGCCAGCGTTGGGGCAAGATCGTCAATCTCAGTCACCAGGTAGCTGTGCTTGGTACAGGCGAGAGACATACCAATCACATCCATTTCCTGAAACGCATCGGTACCGATGTGAGAGCTGGCGACCTGGCCGGTGATGGCGACCAGCGGAACGGAATCGAGGAATGCATCGGCAAGGCCGGTGACCAGGTTGGTGGCTCCCGGGCCGGATGTCGCCATGCATACCGCTACATCCTGGGTTGCACGTGCCATGCCGATGGCCGCCATGGCGGCTCCCTGTTCATGGCGGCAGAGGATGTGTTCCACCCCTCCGTCATATAAGGCGTCGTAGATTGGCATAATGGCCCCGCCAGGGTAACCAAACACGGTTTCGATGCCTTGCTGTCTTAAAGCGGCTACGACAAGTTCTGCACCAGTCATCGTAAACCTCCCTTGCTACGTTGTGGCTCGTAGCGATTGCCATGCATGTTGCACTTCATGTGCGCTCCCATTCTTCCCGTTAAACTGTCCGAAGGTTAGACAGATGACAACTTGTAGTTGTAAAAAAACCCCCGGACTTCTCAGTGCGGGGGTTTTTTGTGATTTGTGGTTATCTTTCGTCCACAATACCCCGCGCGGTGCCAATAATGACCACGATAATCAGGGTAATCAGTGAGTGAAGGTGGGCGAAAATATTCATCTGTCCGTCGTTAACTATTTTTGTGTAATCTTCTACGTAAATGTTTGCGTAACTAGTGGTAACACACAAATCTGCTGTCTGACAAGCAAAAAGTCATTCTTTTTTCACATTTCCTCGTCAATCGGACAGGTTATATAACCTACTCATAACGAATTTTTTTGTCTATCGAGTGTTCAATCTGTTGGAGAAATCATGGGGCTGGCAATTATTCAAAGTCGGGCAAGTGTTGGGGTCGAAGCTCCTTTAGTGAGTATAGAGGTGCATATCAGTCATGGTATGCCCGGCTTTACCTTGGTCGGGTTACCCGAAACCACGGTTAAGGAGTCCAAAGACCGGGTCCGTAGTGCGATCGTCAACTCCAATTTTCAGTTTCCGGCCAAGCGCATCACGGTCAATCTGGCCCCCGCGGATTTACCCAAAGAAGGTGGCCGTTTTGACCTGCCAATCGCATTGGGTATTCTTGCAGCTTCAGGGCAAATCGCGACAGATAGGCTCGTAAACTACGAATTTATCGGCGAGTTGGCGCTGTCTGGTGGGTTGCGAATGGTAAAAGGTGTGCTTCCCGCTGCGCTGGCTGCTAACCTGGCCAAACGTCATCTGGTGGTCCCGCATGCCAATGGTGATCAGGCGGCACTGGTGGGCCGGGAGCAACATAAATCCGCTCAGTCACTGCTGGAAGTGTGTGCCGAGTTATGCGGCCAGCAACGGCTGGCACTGCATCAGTCTGCCAGGGGCAACACTGCGGTGAGGCCGGAACGCGATCTTCAGGACATCATCGGTCAGCAGCAAGGCAAACGCGCGCTGGAAATTGCCGCAGCCGGCAACCATAACCTGCTTTTTCTCGGCCCGCCCGGAACCGGAAAGACCATGCTGGCGTCGCGCTTACGTGATCTATTGCCAGAGATGAGTGACGATGAAGCGATGGAAACGGCGTCGGTGGCTTCCCTGACGCAAAATGAAATTAATCTCCACAACTGGAAATGCCGGCCGTTTCGCGCCCCGCATCACTCCAGTTCGATGGCGGCACTGGTTGGCGGAGGTTCTGTGCCCAGGCCGGGGGAAATCTCGCTGGCGCATAACGGCTTACTGTTTTTAGATGAGATGCCGGAGTTTGACCGTAAAGTGTTGGACTCACTGCGAGAGCCACTGGAATCGGGGGAGATCATCATCTCCCGGGCTCAGGGTAAAACGCGCTTTCCTGCGCGTTTTCAATTGGTGGGGGCGCTCAACCCCAGTCCGACCGGCTATTACGAAGGCCATCAGGCCCGGACGAACCCGCAGGTGATATTGCGTTATCTGGCTCGCTTGTCTGGCCCCTTGCTGGACCGCTTTGATATGTCACTGGAAATACCGGCTTTGCCGAAAGGTACCTTGGCTGCAGGGGGGGAGCGGGGAGAGTCAACGCCGGTTGTCAAGGAGAGGGTCAATCACGCCCGTCAAACCATGCTTAACCGCAGTGGTAAAGTCAATGCCCTGCTCGGCAGCCGGGAAATCGAGGCGTTTTGCCCGCTTCAAAAACAGGATGCCGAGTTTCTCGAAAATGCCCTGCACCGGCTGGGTTTGTCGATCCGCGCCTATCACCGCATCATCAAGGTGGCCCGCACTATCGCCGATCTTGACGGGGCGGATCACATCGGGCGGAGCCACCTGGCTGAGGCGCTCGGCTATCGCGCGATGGATCGGCTGTTGAAACAACTGACTGCGCAAGCTGTTTGAGTGTTGCCGGCCTGAATGGCGCAAGCGGGTTAAAAGCGATAATTCAATCCCACGGAGACTAAAGACTGGGTTTCGTCATAAAAGCGGATATTGGACTCTGTCTGGCTGTAGCTCGCGAAAGAGACAAACGACCAGTCCTGCCAGTTGAATACATTTTGATACTCATAGGCAACAAAAAAGCGCCAGTTATCATCCTTGCGCGTGGTGCTAAAAGTCTGACTCGCCGCTTGGTAATCTCGTTGTTGATATTCGGTGGTCAGTGCTAACCGATGTCTGTTGAGCAGGCTAAACCAGCTGATATCGATACCGTAGGAGTCAAACGATTCGGCTTCTCCTGCTGCGTCCTGGCTGATGTAAGTGATGGCTGGTTTCAGGCTGGAGGTCCGGCTGAGCGGAATACGATAACCACTTTTGACATAGTAGATTTGGGCATCCCTGAGCAGGGTCAGATCAGACACCTGGTCATGTTCGACATCTTTGTCGGCGTAGGCGAAATCAAGGTTTAAGTTACCATCCACCAGGCGATTGAGTTGCAGCCGGAAAGCGTTGCCACCTTCATCCGTGGTTTGGCGTGCGGTGTTCAGTAGGTACGGGTTACGCCATGTTTCACCATCGATCACCGTAGGAAGGTATGAGATATCAACAATGACGCTGGATGGCAGTTGGTAGCGGTAACCCAGTTGAAACGCCAGAGTACCAACGGCGATGTCAGAGCGTGTGGTGCCGAGATAGATTTGCTGGTTCAGGCGGGAGCCGAAGGTGTACGCCAGGTTACCCAGCGGGGCAACGAGAAGTGAGCTTTCACGATCGGGGGCTTGTTCGAGTGAAGTCAGAGTTCGCGCAGAGTCGGTATTAAACTGTGATTTGCTGGTGGTATAACCAGCATTGAGTGCGATCTCTCCGCTTAATCCTGCAGATGGAGCCAGCTGGGCATGTACTGTGGGGGCTAGCATGGTGAGGGTGAGCAAGGTGAGCCTGATATCCATTCATATCTCCTTATAATGACATCGGTGAGGTCGGGAGCTGGCGTGAAACAAATCTGACCATCGTAACAATTGTTTCATTGAGCTTCAGGGTTTGTATAATTACACGCTGTTTTATTACTCACCTATTATCATTATTGATTTTTTTACCATGTTGGCATATTTGTTACTCATTTTTAACGTTTTTTTTGTGATTTTAAATTCAGCGCTCTGTTCCGTTGTGATTTGTTTTATCGCTGTGGCTAAAGTTTTGCTTCCAACTCAGAAGCTGAAATCCAGAGCGACCGAGGCTGCCAACAAGGTGATGTGGGGGTGGGCTACGATAAATGCGGGCATTCTTGCACTGGCAAACCGTGTGGAGTGGGATGTACAAGGCGGCGATAACCTCAAAAAGGACGGCTGGTATCTGTTGATCAGTAACCACCTGAGCTGGACGGATATCGTTGTACTGTGTTGTGTGTTTAAAGATCGTATTCCGATGCCAAAGTTTTTCCTCAAGCAGCAGTTGCTCTATGTTCCTTTTATTGGCATGGCATGCTGGGCATTAGATATGCCGTTTATGCGCCGTTACTCGCGCGAGTACCTGCTGCGCAACCCACACAAACGCGGCCAGGATTTGGTTACCACCCGTCGTTCCTGCGCGAAATTCCAGCACACGCCAACCACCGTGGTCAATTATGTTGAAGGCACGCGTTTTACTGCGGAAAAGCAACGCAAGAGTAAAGCGGGTTATCAGTATTTATTGCAGCCTAAATCCGGGGGGATTGCTTATACGCTGGCGGCGATGGGTGACCAATTTGAAAATATTATTGATGTCACGTTGGCGTACCCGGAAAACAGGGATAAACCATTCAAAGATATGCTGATGGGGCGGATGACCAAGATTGTGGTGCGAGTGAATGTCTTGCCGGTGGATGGGCAGGTGCTGGGTGATTACTTCAATGATAAACCGTATAAGCGCCAGTTCCAGCAGTGGTTAGTTGGCATTTGGCAAGAGAAAGACAAGCTCCTGCAAGAGCTACACAAATAACTAAGGGGAGCCGAGGCTCCCCTTGTTGCGGTTGATGAGGAACTTATTTCAGCGTTAACAGGTAGTCTATCAGCGCGAAGTATTCGCTGGTGGATTTGATCCCCTGGGCCTGAACCAGATACTTGTTGTTGACGATCACTGCCGGAACGCCGGTCAGGCCGCTGTTCTCGAACTGCTTGTCCATCCGGCGAACCATGGAATCGACAGCAAAACCGTTGAATGCCGAATCGAACTTTTTGGCGTCCACGCCTCCATCAAGGAAGATTTGGCGTAGTTCAGCATCGTCACGGGGGCCTTTACGTAGATTGTGAATACGGTTGAACATAATAGGTATCATTTGGTCTTCGATTTTTAGCGCCAGCATGGTCGCGTACGCTTTGCTCATCGACATCCCCATTTGCCCGCCCATAAAAGAGACGTGGTTTTTTTGCAGTTTTACGCCTTCTGGTAATTGCTTTTTCAACTGTTGAATAACGGGTTCAAAGGTATTGCAGTGCGGACAGTAGAATGAGAAAAATTCAGTCACAACTGGCTTTTTCGCTGCCTCCAGATCCAATACTTTATAGTGTTCACCTTCTTTGAATTGTGCCGCGTTTGCCGACAGGCTGATCATCAGCATAGAAAACAGTGCGAGCAGTTTTTTCATCTAAATATCTCCATTTTGAAATGTTTGGCCTGACTTACCATTGTGGCATCAAAAACAGTGGGGCTTCTTCTAAGTTGGCAATCTGTTCTTTAAATGCCAGTACCTGGCCTTCCCAGTATTTTGGCTCATTAAACCATGGAAAAGCGAGCGGAAAGGCCGGATCGTGCCAGCGTTTTGCCAGCCAGGCCATATAGTGCACCATTCGTAGACCACGAAGTGGCTCGATCAGTTTCAGTTCATTTGCATTAAAATCACAAAACTCCTGATAAGCTTCAAGCAGAATGTCCAGTTGCATCAGCTTATCCTGACGTTCACCATTGAGCAGCATCCACAGATCCTGTACTGCCGGACCGTTACGTGAGTCATCCAGATCGACAAACATCGGTCCGTCGCGCCAGAGGATATTCCCCGGGTGGCAATCGCCATGCAGACGAATGGCGGTGAAGTCCTGCTGCCAGTGGGTTTCAAGCGCGGCAATCAGCATGTCTAAATCATTGAAGAAGCTGTTTTCCAGGTGGAGCGGGATCATGTTGGAGTGCTGCAGGATCTCACGCGGCTGGTAGAGGTATTCGGACAAGCCCATCGTCGGACGGTGTTGAAAGGTGGTTCTGCTGCCCACGTTGTGGATACGGCCAAGGAAACGACCGACCCATTCCAGTTGCTCCAGGTTATCGACTTCAAACTGGCGGCCACCGACGCTGTCGAACAGGGCAAAACCATAACCCTGGTAATGATGCAGGGTATGGCCGTTGATTACAACGGGTGGGGCGACCGGAATCTCGTTGTCGATCAGCTCAAGCGTGAAATTGTGCTCTTCCTGAATTTGCGGGTCACTCCAGCGCTCGGGGCGGTAGAACTTCACCACGTAGCGGCGACGCTCTTCGTCCGTGAACTGATAGACCCGGTTTTCATAGCTGTTGAGAGGAAGAAAGCCAGATTCTGCGCGGATGCCAATGCTTTCTAGTGCGTACCACATGAAATCAGGGGTGAGGGCATCAAAGTTAAACGTACCTTGGGACATATAAATAAAAAGGCTCATTGCTGAGCCTTTTTCCATTAGTCATCGAAGTTATAGCTTCTTGATAAATCGGCTTTCCACTTCGATGGTGAATTCGTTGCTCTTATCGGTGAGTATAAACTGAATTGTCGTGATCGCAGAGTCTAGCTTGTCAGGATCTGCGCCAAGGCTCATTGGTAAGCTTAACACTTCCCCCGGTTCCACCTGGATGGTCTGCTTGCCATACCAAGTTACGTCATTCAAACCCTCTACATCCAGGTTGTACTCTTGCACTTGTTGAGTCTTGTTGATGACTTTCAGGGTGTAAGTGTTTTCCACTTCGCCAGAGTTATTGAACCGGAACAACTGGTTACGATCACGAATGACACTCAGGCCTGCGGGGTCAACGGCGGCAATCTGCGCGAAGAACAAACCAATCATGACCAGTAGTACCGCACCATAACCAAGTAGCTTAGGGCGCAATACATGGGTGTGCTTACCGGATAAGCGGTGCTCGGTAGTGTAGTTGATCAGGCCTTTGGCATAGCCCATCCGTTCCATGGTCGTGTCACAGGCATCGATACAGGCACCACAGTTGATACACTCATATTGCAGGCCGTCACGAATATCAATTCCGGTCGGGCAGACCTGGACGCAGAGGTCACAGTCAATACAATCACCGAGTCCGAGCTGTTTAGGATCGGCTTTGCGCGAGCGGGGGCCACGCTGTTCTCCGCGCTTAGTGTCGTAGCCGACGATGAAGGTGTCTTTATCAAACATCGCGGATTGGAAACGCGCGTAAGGACACATATGCAGACAGACAATAGAGCGCATCCAGCCCGCATTGGCATAAGTACAAACCGCAAAAAACAGCACCCAAAAAACCGGCCAAAAACTGGCGTTAAAGGTAAAGAAATCGACGACCAGTTGCTTTACGGGAACAAAGTAGCCAACAAAGGTAAAACCAGTGGCAAGGGCAATGGCAAACCAGGCCAGGTGTTTGATGGTTTTACGTATGGCCAAATGAGTAGTGATGTTGTTCGAGTCTTGCTTACGGCGCTTATTGGCACTGCCTTCCAGCTTTTCCTCAAACCAGATGTACATGAAGGTCCACACCGTTTGCGGACAGAGGTAGCCACACCACACCCGGCCTAAAAAAGTGGTGATAAAAAACAGGCCGAATGCTGCGATCATGAACAGCAGCGCCAGCAGAGTCAGATCTTGTGGGTAGAGTGTGGTGCCAAAAAAATTGAATTGCTGATGGCCGATATCGAGTAGGATGGCCTGGCGTTCACCATAGGGAATCCAAGGCGCTAAAGTGAACAGCAGTAATAAGAACCAGCCACCATAGCGGCGTAATTTCTGGAAGGTTCCTTTGCTTTCCCGTACATAAATTCGATTGTTTGGATTGAATCTGTCCCCTTTGCCTTTGTGGGTCTTGGGGTTAAACGTTTTAGGAGTCACATCTTTAATATCGATTTTTTCCTGACTCATGCACACATCCTTCTTCTTAGGCTTTTAATTATGCTTGGCGTGATTTCTGGTGATCACGCTCGACAAAATAGGCTGATGATATTTTAGTAAATACTTATGGATGGGAATTATACCGTCAATAACAATTGTGTTTCTTTAACGCAGTCAACCTTTAACAACAAAAAGCAATGTAGTTAACCTATTTATGACCTGAATAGATAAGAGCATAAAAAAAAGCGACTCATGGTGAGTCGCTTTTTGTTCGGGTGCCTGGGATCAGTCGATGATGCCGCGGGCACGCAAAATAGCGGTTTTGAAATCGTCTTCCTGATCTTTTTTCAGGCCAGGAATCATTTCCTCTTTGCTGCTGTTGCGCATTTTTAGATGGTAGATCAGGACATCGTCGGTCAGATCTTCCAGTTTGCCCTGATAACCGGCTTCGTTTGCCAGTTTGACAATAAATTGCAACAGGTTCAGCTGCTGATCTTTGTGCCACTCAGGCTCAAGCAGCTCGAGTAGCTCTTCAATTCGATGACACTTCATTTCTTTCTCCACACGGGTTTTAGGTTTTATTTGTTGGTTAAGGTATCAAATTGGCAGAAGAAGACCAAATAGCAAAGTGGAATGGAGAAAAGAAAAGCGCAGCCATGGCCGCGCTTTTGCTTAAGCTGCTTGTACAACTTTGGTTGGAACACTTGGCAAGACTGCTGTTTTCTCAACCAGTGTCATTGCTGGCGCAACTCGTTTTGCCGTTGGGGCGGCGGTGAAACCACTGCGACGGCGCATTGCACTACGATTAGTTCGTGCGAACCTGACTGTTGTTGGGCGCATTTTTATACCTAACTGCCAGGCATATCCATTGCCAATGTAATGGCCTGGATCACTATGAGTTGAGCTTCAACAGGGTGAAGGGTGGCTCTTGTTTGGCTCCCGCCAGTCCAAATAATGGTCCAGGAATAACGATATGCATGCATATCATTTACAGGTTAGCATTCTTATCAGAATTGGTCGATAGTTGAACAGTTGATTTGTTCGCAAATAGTCAATTTTAGGCTGAGAGCGGTGCGAAATAATTGTTCTGATCCGGACAACAACAGTAGTATGAGGTATCGATAGAAGGAGGTGCGTATGTCATTTTTGAAAAAGACCCTGGCGAGTTTTGGTATCGGCAGCGCCAAGGTGGATTCTATCCTTAACCAGGATGTGCTGTATCCGGGGCAAAGCGTAGATGTGTCGATCCATGTCTATGGCGGCGCGACCGAACAGTCGATTGATAATATTGATCTCAGACTTTGTTGTCATTACATCGCGGAAGTCGAAGACGATCAAGGTAATCGTGATGGCCAGCGGAGGCATCGTGTCGCGCAAACGCATGTGTTGGCCAGCTGGAACCTCCCTTATGCCTTCGTGATCCATCCTGGTGAAGAGCGTACCTTTGAGGTCAAACTGGATGCCCCGTGGAATACTCCCATCACGATTGGTGACACCAAAGTTTGGCTGGAAACCGGGTTGGATGTGGCGATGGCCGTTGATCCGAGTGATAAAGACATGCTCACGGTGCGCCCCGACCCGCTCATGGACAGCATATTATCGGCGCTGGAGTCTCAGGGATTACGTATCCGTCAAGTTGAGTGCGAAGCGGTACAAGGGCAGGCCTTGCCGTTCGTGCAGGAATTTGAGTTTGTCCCGACCGATGGCCCTTATCATGGCGTATGGCGTGAGCTGGAGTTTGTCGCCTACCGCGGTGAGCAGCAGCTTAAGTTGTGGTTTGAGATTGACCGTAACCGGGCCGGCCCTGGTGGTATGCTGGCAAGCTTGTTGGGGAGGGGTAAGCTTAAGCGCGAGCTAACGATCGACGTCAGCACCCCGCTGGAAGAGGTAGGCCCGTTGGTATTGAACTATCTGGAACAAACCTGCCCGAGTGACGACATTGAGTTTTAGCTTACACGTGTAAGCTTAATGTGTCATACTAGAAACAATGTTTGACAACTCTGGTTAAGAGGCTGCTATGTCCGATGCACAGAAACCGCAATACAGTCGCGCTGAAGAATTGGCGAATACCTTCACCCACGGGCTTGGCATGATCTTTGGCATTGTGGGATTAATTTTATTGTTGGTGAAAGCGGCCGATTCTCAGGCGGACACACTGACTATCACCAGCTTAGCGGTGTATGGGGCCAGTATGATTTTGTTGTTTCTGGCCTCAACGCTGTACCATGCTATCCCTTACCCACAAGCCAAGCGGTGGTTAAAAACCTTTGACCACAGTGCAATATATTTGCTGATTGCCGGTAGTTATACGCCATTTTTGCTGGTGAGCTTACGTACGCCATTGGCAATCGGGCTGATGATCGTGATTTGGACCATTGCCCTGCTCGGTATTATCATGAAAGTCGCGTTTGTCTACCGGTTTAAAAAATTTTCGCTGGTAACCTATCTGGTGATGGGCTGGTTATCGCTGATCGTAATTTATCAGCTGGCGGTGACCTTAGAGATTGGCGGGCTGACGTTATTGGCTCTTGGCGGCATCGTCTATTCGCTGGGGGTGATCTTTTACGTTGCGAAACGCATTCCTTTTAACCATGCGATTTGGCATGGGTTTGTCTTAGCGGGTTGCGTGTGCCATTTTTTTGCGATTTACTGGTTTGTCGAGCCAATTTAACCTGAGCTCAGGTTCTTTAGCCAGCAGCTGGCCCGACAACATACCGCGTGACTAGCGCGTTTTTACTTCCACTATTTTGGCCACCAGCTGGTACTGAGGCGACTCAGGCAGGGCCAGTTTGATGCTATTACCCTGTTCGGCTTGTTGTGGGCGCAGGTAGGTATCCGCCAGGCGTTTGATTGACTGCCAGACGTTGACCGTCTCAGTGGCCAGTTCTTTACCGGACATGTCCAGTACCTGCACCTCTAGTGTTACCAGAATCACCGATTGTGAACTCTGATTGGTCACCGAGGTCGGCAACAGCAGTTCCCCCTGCTGGTAACGGGCCGGGCCAATCAGGATATCTACCCCGGAATCTGACAATTGCATGGCTGGTTTGTTGGCATTGACCACAATCGTCGTGCCCGTTAGTTTGTTGACCAGTGGAATGGCGGTGATCAGCGGAGCGGCCACCAGTTCAGGTGCTTGGTTTTCGCTGGTATTAACGCTTTTTTCTGCGGCAGCGTTGACCAGATACTCCCAGGTGAAGTCATCATTGAGCTTCACCTGGCGACCGTCAGCCAGGGTGACCACCTCAGCCGCATAAACCGAGGAAGTGGCCAGCAGGGTAGCCAGAGAGATCCATGTTTTCATTGTGATACCTTTTATTGTTAGCCTGTCTATCGACGCCAGAACGCTGGAAAGAAAAGCACCAAAATGGTTAGGATTTCCAAACGCCCCATTAACATCCCAAAGCTGAGCAGCCATTTGGCGGCATCCGGCAGTGGGGCAAAGTTGCCCGTTGGGCCGATCACCGAGCCCATGCCCGGACCAACATTGGCGACGGCTGTGATCGCACCGGAAATGCTGGTGATCGGGCCTAAGCCCAAACTGCTCAAACAACCGGCGATAAAAATGATGGTAATAAAAAACATCAGGCCAAAGGCCACCACTGAACGGACGATATCGTCGTTCACCGGACGTTGGTTATAGCGTTGAACGAACACTCCGGAAGGGTGAACCAGTTTCATGATCTGTTTGTTGAGCAGGGTCATCGCAATCTGGAAGCGGAAGATTTTTATTCCTCCGGCAGTCGAGCCTGAACAGGCACCGGCCATCATCAGAAAGGCGAATAGCGTAGTGGGCAGGGCGCCCCAGGCGGTGAAGTCTTCCAAACCAAACCCGGTAGTGGTGACCACAGAGACGATGTTAAACATCGAGACCCGCAACGCATCCATCACGGTATAGCCATCGCGCCAGACCAGCCAGGTTGCGATGATCAGGCTGGCAAACAGGAACAGGTAAGCAAAGCCTCGTACCTGGGCATCTTGCACGATCACACTGAGTTTGCGTTTGTTCATTGCGGAAACAAACAGTAAAAACGGTAAGCCGCCAAGAAACATAAATGCTGTGGCGACCCAGTGTGCGCCATGGGAAAAGTGGTTCATTGAGCCGTCAGAAGTCGAGTAGCCACCGGTCGACAGGGTAGTAAAAGCGTGGTTGACGGCTTCAAACGGGTTCATGCCGGCCATCAGGTAGCCAATGATACATAAGCCTGTCAGTGACAGGTATACCGCGACAATGTTTTTCGCCACCGTTTTGGCCCGTGGGCTGCTTTTATCCGACCAGTCTGATGACTCGGTATGGAACAGTTTCATCCCGCCGACGTTAAGCATCGGCAGGACCGCGACGGCCATGACGATAAAACCGATTCCCCCCAGCCACTGCAAAATTGAGCGCCAGAGTAAGATGCTCGGGGCCATATCATCCAAACCACTCAGTACGGTGGAACCGGTCGTGGTGATCCCTGACATGGTTTCAAAATAGGCGTCAGTAAAACTGATGTGGTTGATGAAAACAAACGGTAGCGCAGCAAAAGCGCTGGCAATGGTCCAGACCAGGCTGGTGATCAGGAACATATCACGCACACTGAGTTTAAATCTGGCGGTGCGGCCGACCGTTAAGCAGATGAAAGCGGCCAGATGGGTCATTGCCACCGCTTGAGCGAAGTCGAGAAATCCGCCGGTGCCGGTAAAAAAGGCCACCAGGGTTGGAACATACATAAAAAGGGCCAGTTTAGATAAAACCAGCCCGATCACGAACAGGACGGGACGTAAGTTAACCATAAAGACGTCCTAGAGGAAGAATGGACTTGGCTGGAACAGCGCTTCGACGTCTGGCACGTATTTTTTGTCGACCAGGAACATTACTACGTGGTCGTCCTGTTCAATCACGGTGCGATCGTGGGCGATCAGCACTTCTTCACCGCGGACGATCGCGCCGATGGTGGTACCCGGCGGCAGTTTGATCTCGCCAATCGCTCGTCCCACCACTTTTGAGGTGGTTTCATCACCATGTGCGATGGCCTCGATGGCTTCGGCGGCGCCGCGGCGCAATGAGGAGACATTGACAATATCGGCTCGGCGCACATGGGTCAGCAGGGCAGAGATCGTGGCTTGCTGGGGCGAAATCGCCACATCAATCACGCCACCCTGGACCAGGTCGACATAGGCACCGCGCTGGATCAGTACCATTACTTTTTTGGCACCCATGCGTTTAGCCAGCATCGCCGACATGATGTTGGTTTCATCTTCATTGGTCAGGGCGATAAATACGTCTACCTGGTCGATGTTCTCTTCTACCAGTAACTCCTGATCGGCTGCATCACCACAAAAGACAATCGTGTTGGTCAGCTGTTCGGACAGTTGTTCAGCACGCTGATAATTGCGTTCAATCAGTTTGACGCTGTAGGTGTTTTCCAGCCGTTTGGCCAGGCTGGCGCCGATGTTACCGCCACCGACGATCATGATGCGCCGGTAGGGTTTTTCCAGACGCTGCAGTTCACTCATCACCGAGCGAATGTGGTTGCTGGCGGCCACGAAGAACACTTCATCATCGGCTTCGATAATGGTAGTGCCCTGCGGTCGGATCGGGCGTCCCTGGCGGAAAATCGCCGCAACACGCGTATCAATATGCGGCATATGCTCGCGCAGTGCTGATAAGGCGTTCCCCACCAACGGGCCGCCATAGTAAGCTTTGACCGCCACCAGGCTGACTTTCTGCTCGGCAAAACTGACCACTTGCAGAGCGCCGGGATATTGGATTAGGCGCTCGATGTAGCTGGTCACCAGTTCTTCCGGGGCAATCAGGTGATCGACGGGAATAGCCCCAGACTTAAACAGCGCTTCTTTCTCGGCCAAATACTCCGGTGAGCGGATCCGGGCGACGCGGTTGGGGGTATTGAACAGGGTGAATGCAACCTGGCAGGCCGCCATGTTGGTTTCGTCGGTGTTAGTGACGGCGACCAGCATGTCAGCATCCTGTGCTCCTGCTTCATGGAGAACATTTGGATGACTGGCGTGGCCATTAACGACGCGCAGGTCGTATTTGTCTTGCAGCTCACGCAGCCGGTCTGCGTCCTTATCGACAATGGTGATGTCGTTGTTTTCGCCGACTAAATTTTCAGCCAATGTGCCGCCTACCTGACCTGCACCAAGGATAATGATCTTCATACGCTTTCTCGTTATCTGAAAAAGGCGACAGAACAGAAGTTGATCGCCTGTTGGTCACACCGTTATGCTGTTTTGGTCAGCACCGCGTAGTAGAAACCGTCCATATCTTCTTCGCCTGGTAGAATTTGACGACCAGGCTGTTCCGGATCCGAGTCTACTAATTGCGCATCCGCAGTACGTGCTAAGAATGCTTTAACTTGTTCCACGTTTTCTTGTGGTGTGATGGAACACGTCGCGTAAACTATGGTGCCGCCAGGTTTTAACTGCGTCCACATGGCATCAAAGATTTCGCTTTGGAGCTCAGCAAGGGCGGCAATGTCTTCAGCACGACGCAGCCATTTGATGTCTGGGTGACGACGGATCACGCCTGTGGCTGAACACGGTGCATCTAACAAAATGCGGTCAAATTGGCCACCTTGCCACCATTGTTGTGGATTACGCGCATCGCCGCAAACCACTTTAGCCTGAAGGTTGAGACGCTTCAGGTTTTCATGCACGCGTTTCAGACGTGTCTCATCGCAGTCAATCGCAACCACTTCACTGCCGGAGGTGCGCTCCAGAATGTGCGCCGTTTTACCGCCAGGCGCAGCGCAGCAGTCCAGGATCAGCTCGCCATCTTTGGGTTCAAGGTAGTTAATTGACAGTTGCGCTGCGGCATCCTGCACCGATACCCAACCTTTTTCAAAGCCAGGCAGTTTGGTTACATCGCAGGGCGCGGCCAATTTTAGGGCGTCCATGGCTTCACTGTGTGGCGTGCTATCAATGTTTTCATTTTTGAGTAGCGCCAGGTATTCATCACGAGAGTGGTGCTGATGGTTGACCCGCAGCCACATCGGCGCTTTCTGGTTGTTCGCTTCAACAATGCTTTCCCATTGCTGCGGATACGCCTCTTGCAGCAGCTTCAGTAACCAGCTTGGATGGCCGTATTTGCCCGCATTGTGGCTCACCGCCATTTGATCCAGTTCTTCCTGGTTGCGTTGGTAGTTACGCAATACCGCGTTGATCAGCCCACGTAGACGAGGACCTTTCAGCTCTTTGGTGCCTTCAACCGTTTCACCTACTGCCGCGTGCGCGGGAATACGCATAAAGCTTAATTGGTAAATGCCGACCAGGATCAGATGGTGGAACACCCGCTGTTTGCCTTTGAGGGGCTTATCCATCAACTGATTAGCGATGGTTTCCAGACGAGGCAGGTAACGTAGCGCACCGTAACAGATCTCTTGCAGCAGAGCATGGTCACGAGGGCGGACCGTTTGCTGAGCCGCCGGAAGCGCGCTTGATAGTGAGTGGCCCTTGTCGACGACAAGATACAGGACGTTGGCAGCCGCAGCGCGGACATTCATGATGAGTACCTTAAAGTAAAGGAGGGCATCTCTGCCCTCAGAAAGTTCGTATAAATTGGCTGGTTTAAACCAGTTGTGTGCCCACTTCAAACCAGGCGGCACGTGAGTTCAGGATATCTTGAACTGACATGGCTTTTTTGCCCGGAACCTGCAGTTGTTCCAGCACCAGTACGCCGTTGCCTGTCGCGACATAAATACCGGTTTTATCCGTTTGCACAATGGTACCGGCAGGCTTATCGCTGGTTTGCTCAGCAATGCGGCTTTGCCACACTTTGATGCTGTTTTCAGCCGCTTTAAAGTGGCTCATTGGCCATGGGTTAAACGCGCGAACGCAACGTTCAATGTGTGCGGCGTCGTCATTCCAATCGATGCGCGCTTCTTCTTTGCTGAGCTTTTTCGCATAGTTTGCTAGTTCGTCATCTTGCTTAACCGGCACCGCTGTGCCTGCAGCGATATCGGCCAGGCAGTTGATCAGAGCATCAGGACCAAGTTCTGCCAGCTTCTCGTACATCGACGCGCTGGTGTCGGTTGCGTCAATCGGCAGTGTTGCGATTTTCAGCATGTCACCGGTGTCCAGGCCGATGTCCATCTGCATGATGGTGACGCCTGTTTCTGCATCTCCTGCCCAGATTGAGCGCTGGATAGGAGCTGCACCACGCCAGCGAGGCAGAATCGAACCGTGCACGTTGATACAGCCCAGCTTAGGTGTGTCTAGCACTGCTTGTGGCAGCAACAGGCCGTAAGCCACAACCACCATGATATCGGCATTCAGATCCGCAAGCTGTTGCTTCGCTTCGTCTGATTTGAAGTTTTCTGGCTGATATACCGGAATGTCGTGCTCTAGCGCGATGGTTTTTACCGGGCTGGCAGTAAGCTTCTTACCACGACCAGCAGGACGGTCTGGTTGAGTGTAAACCGCGATCACTTCGTGCTCCGAAGACAACAACGCCGCCAAGTGACGGGCGGCGAAATCCGGAGTACCTGCAAAGACAATACGTAAAGACTGACTCAAGGTAGGCTTCCTTCTGATTAAATTGTATCGAGATTAAGCGTTTTGCTGTTTCTCGTTAAAGCGTTTGATTTTTGCGAGCTTGTCCTGAATACGCTTACGCTTCAGTGGCGACAGGTAATCAACGAACAGTTTGCCCATTAGATGGTCTAGTTCGTGTTGAACACAAATCGCCAGCAGATCGTCAGCGTCGAAAGTGTATTCTTTGCCATCACGATCTAGTGCCTTAACCGTAACTTCAGCAGAGCGAGGTACTAGTGCGCGGGCACCCGGTACTGACAGACAGCCTTCTTCGATGCCATCTTCGCCACGCTTTTCCAGAATTTCAGGGTTGATCAGCACCATCGGCTCATCGCGAGTTTCTGAAATATCAATCACTACGATACGTTTGTGGATATCAACCTGCGTTGCAGCCAGGCCAATACCTTCTTCGCCATACATGGTTTCAATCATGTCATCGACGATTTTTTGAATCTCAGGCGTCACCTCTTCTACAGGTTTTGCAACGGTACGCAGGCGATCATCTGGGAATGTTAATACTTGTAATACAGACATATTCACTCGAAATATTGAACTGTGCCGAAACAGCACAAACCTTGTTGGGTCAATTCTAGACATTTTATAGCCTAAATGACAGCATCCATGCACCAATTTCCGCTTATATCGCCGCTGAACAGACCAAGGAACCGGGTCATGAATCGTATATTTTCTGCCATATTGACGATGACGTCGATGCTACTGTGTACCAGCTATGCTGCCGCGGCTGAGCGTGTTCAGCCGGCATTGAGTGTGAAACGGGATGCTCCAGCCAGCTATGTGGTCGTTAAAGGGGATACCTTGTGGGATATTTCTGCCCTGTACCTTGACAGTCCTTGGCTGTGGCCACGTCTGTGGCAGATTAATCCTGAGATTGATAATCCACACTTGATTTATCCGGGGGACAAGTTGTCCCTGGTATGGCGAAATGGCCAGCCGGTATTGAGCTTGAAGCCGGTGAAAAAGCTCAGCCCTCAGGCTCGTGTCATTGCCCGACAGGCTGTAACGACCGTGGCGGAAGGACTGGTGCTACCATACCTTCAATCAGATCGCTTAGTGCACCAAGATACGTTACAGAATGCCGCCAGAGTGATCGGTAGCAGCAAAGAGCGTCAGTATTTGACCGCACAAGACATCCTGTATATCTCCGGGCAACAGACCTCGTTGCAATGGGGGATTTATCGTTCAGTTGAGACGTTTTCCCGTGAAGATGTGGCCCAGAATATCACGGCATTACGCTTAATCGCTAAAGCTGAGCTGGTCGAAGAATCAAAAGATTATACCGGCCTTAGGGTGACGACTCAGTTACAGGAAATTGTTCGTAATGATGTCGCACTACCTGTGCTGGAAATGGAGAACCTTGATGTTACGACGACCTTTTACCCGTTGCCGGCCCCGCAAGGTAGCACGGCGCGGCTGCTGGGTAATATCGAGGGGATGCAGTTCAGTTCTACTCATCAGGTGGTGGTGATTGATCGCGGGGCCGACGATAACCTGCAGCAGGGCAGTATGTTTAATCTGATGCAAGCCGGAGGCTCGGCCTCTTTGTCGGAAAAAGGGGGGCTGGGTGGGCTCTTCGGCGCAGAGGAACCCATTACATTGCCATCACTTAAAGTGGGCGAGCTGTTGGTGATCAGACCTTATGAGTATTTCAGCCTTGGCCTGATCACCCAGGCAACCCAGCCTGTCAGCAAGGCCACATCGCTGGTCTCTCCTCTCACTGTTGAACCTAACCGGTAATGACATCCTCTGATGAAGCTGAGCTAGCGGCCTGGCTGAAGCTCAGCTGCGTGCCCGGTGTCGGCGGCGTTCGCCTGAGTCAGTGGTTGGCTAAGGATAGCCCGCAAAATATCGTTAATTACTCCCAGCAGCAGTTGAGGCATTTGGGCTTAACTGACAAGCAGCTTAAGAGCTGGTCTTCACTGGATAACGAGGTAGATGTGTGTTTGCAGTGGCAAGCAGCTTCTAAACTTCATCATATCATTACACTGGCTGATGCCGCGTACCCACCGCTGTTGCGTGAAATTGCAGCACCTCCGCCGGTTCTGTTTGTTAAAGGTGTCTGTTCATGTTTGTCACTGCCACAAATTGCCTTGGTGGGTAGCCGTAATGCCAGTGTGGACGGGCGCCAGCATGCACGTCAGTTTGCCATCGAGTTGGTCCAGCATGATTTGCTGATCACTAGCGGGCTGGCGCTTGGGGTCGATGGCCATGCTCATGACGGCGCCCTGCAAGGCCGTGGCCAGACGATAGCCGTACTGGGCTCAGGTGTGGCTGAAGTTTACCCGGCTCGGCATCGAGGTTTGGCAGAGCGTATCGTGGAGAGCGGCGCTCTGGTGTCAGAGTTTCGCCCACACGCTAAGCCGCGAGCTGAGAACTTTCCCCGGCGCAACCGGATCATCAGTGGCTTATCGCTTGGTGTGCTGGTGATTGAAGCGGCGGAGAAAAGCGGCTCTTTGATCACCGCCCGTTATGCGGCAGAGCAAGGGCGTGAAGTGTTTGCTTTGCCGAGTTCATTGAACGCAGATAATGCTCGCGGTGGTAATCAACTGATTCGCAATGGAGCATGTCTGGTGCAGGGGGCACAAGACGTGCTGGATGAAATACAATCACTGCTTAACTGGACTGTTAATCAGGGCCAAGAATTATTTTCTCCCTCAATTGAGGAAGAAGAATTGCCATTTCCTCAGCTGTTAGCTAACGTAGGAAGTGAGGCTACACCGGTTGATATTCTTGCAAACAGGACCAATATACCTGTCCAGGAAGTCATGATGCAGCTCTTGGAGCTTGAGCTTTCAGGGCATGTTGTTGCAGTTTCAGGTGGCTATATTCGTAAGGGGAGGGGCTAGCTATGATGATGGATATACTGATGTATCTATTCGAAACCTACATCCATAGCGATGCAGAGTTACAAGTTGATCAAGACGAGCTGGAAGATGAGTTGTTGCGTGCCGGTTTCCAGCAAAATGATATCTATAAAGCCCTTGTCTGGTTAGAGGATTTGGCGGCCTTACAGCAGAGTGACACCCATTCTGCCATTTCATCGTGCAGTGTTGCTTCATCGACTCGCGTTTATACGGATCAGGAAATTCAGCGTTTGGATCTGGAATGTCGTGGCTTTTTGATGTTTCTTGAGCAGGTGAATGTGCTGACTACTGAAACGCGAGAGATGGTGATTGATCGTGTGATGGGGCTGGAAACCAGCGAGTTTGAACTGGAGGATCTGAAATGGATAATCCTGATGGTGTTGTTTAATGTGCCGGGCAATGAAAATGCATATACGCTGATGGAAGAGCTGCTGTATACCAAGGAAATGGGAATTCTTCATTAAGTCTTACGCGAATCGGTCAGTATGAGTAGTAAAATTGATCACAGCCTTTTTTCGGCTCACGAACATGCACTTGAGCATGAGCCTTGCCCACAGTGCGGCGGGGCTCTCATACTCAAGCGTGGCAAACATGGGTCATTTCTGGGCTGTAACCAGTACCCGGCCTGTGATTTCATCAAACCGCTACGCAGTAACGATGGGCACATCGTGAAAGAGCTTGGTGTACCTTGCCCTGCTTGCGGAAATGAGTTGGTATTGCGCCAGGGACGCTACGGTATGTTTGTTGGGTGCAGCAACTACCCGGTTTGTCATCATATTGAGTCGCTCAATCAATCAGAGCCAGAACAGCAACCGAAAGAGTCACATGCTTGCCCGGAGTGTGGTAAGGGACACTTGGTGGAACGTAAAACGCGTTTTGGTAAAACCTTCTACGCCTGCGACAACTACCCTAAGTGCAAGTTTGCGGTTAACCTGCCGCCAGTCAAAGGGCGTTGTGAAGTATGTGGCTTTACCTTGCTGGTCGAGAAGAAACTGGCCAGTGGCGTGAAGCTGCAATGCGCAAACCGTAAGTGTCAGCACACTCAGGCGCAATAAACGTAAGTACACAATAAAAAGGGTCGCACACAGCGACCCTTTTGCTATTCATTAACGGCGCATTTTTACACTTGCCACTGTTTGGCAAATTCATGCACTGCAGGGAAGGTTTCTTCATCCAGAACGTCTGCCAGGGCACACAGTTTACGAGTCAGTTCCCCGGAATAATCACCACACAGGTTAATATGACCCATCTTACGACCGGCACGCTTTTCTTTACCGTACCAGTGAATATGGCAACCCTCCATCGCCAGTAACGCTTCAGGCAGCGTATCTTCACCTAAGATGTTAATCATTGAGGTTGCACGCACCAGTTTCGTGCTGCCTAGTGGCATGCCACATACCGCGCGTAAGTGATTTTCGAACTGACAGGTTTCAGCGCCTTGTTGGGTCCAGTGACCGGAATTGTGTACCCGTGGAGCGATTTCATTGACCAGTAAAGTACCATCAACATCGAAGAATTCCAGCGCAAGTACACCGACGTAGTTCAGGCTATCAGCTACCGCAGTGAACATCTGCTTTGCTTGCTCTTGTAACTCAGGCGCATCAATCGCAGTCGAAAGGCTCAACACACCATTGGTATGGACGTTTTCTGCCAGTGGATAAACCTCAACACTGCCATCTTTGCCACGTACACCAACCAGTGAGACTTCGCGGTTAAAAGGAACAAATTCCTCTGCCACGATTGCCTGAGTTGCTGTCGCTGCGATGCACTCTGCCATTTCTGCCCAGATAGCGTCGATTTGAGAAGTCTCTTTTAAGCGCCATTGACCTTTGCCATCGTAACCGCCAAGCGCGCTTTTCAGCACCATTGGCATGCCAATGTATTCAATTGCCTGGTCAAATTCATCACGCGTTTTAATCACATAGTATTTCGCGTTACGCACGCCTGCGTTGTCAAGCAGCGCTTTTTCAAGCCGGCGATCACCGCCAGCCTTGATGGCTTGTGTGCTTGGCAGGAACTTACCGCTTGCTTCGCATACGTCGAGTACTTCGTGAGGAATATGTTCGAATTCAGCCGTGACCACATCCACTTGTTCAATCGCGTTATCTAAACCGTGCCCCAGAACATGCTGAGTTAAAGGGTGAACGATATTACCGCTACCAACATCGTAGGCAGAGATTTGAATATTCAGTGGCGCACCAGCCAGAGACATCATTCGAGCCAGCTGACCCGCACCAAGAACCAGTACATGCATCTGATTAGTCCTCAGCAGGGTTTGGGTTCGCCAATACCGTTTCTGTCTGTTCGCTGCGGAACGCTTCGACTTTCGCCATGATTGCTTCATCATGAGTACCAAGGATTTGTGCGGCTAGAATGCCCGCGTTTGCTGCGCCTGCTTCGCCAATCGCTAGCGTACCTACAGCAATACCTTTGGGCATTTGCACAATAGACAGTAGCGAGTCCATCCCTTTTAGGGCGCGAGACTGAACTGGAACCCCGAGTACTGGTACGCTAGTAAATGCGGCAGCCATGCCTGGTAGGTGAGCGGCGCCACCGGCACCGGCGATGATCACTTTGATACCACGCTCTTTTGCGCTGCTTGCGTAATCAGCCAACAATTGAGGAGTACGGTGAGCTGACACCACCTTTGTTTCGTAAGGCACGCCAAATAGATCCAGCATGTCTGCTGCTAGTTTCATGGTTGGCCAATCTGATTTAGAACCCATGATGATACCGACTTTCATCTCAAACTCCTTCAAGCTGCAAAATTAGGTGAGCTGATAAATTTGTGCGCATTATACGGGGATTTTTACCCCAAGCAAACGTTTGCGTGCGTTTGCGAATGGTATTGATACATTTTATAAACAAATTGCTTTAGTCTCTGAGAATGAATGTTTGTACACTTAGTACCAACACAACAGATAAGACTATCAGGAAGTGATCGGTGGATAACTTTGAACAGGTGCTTGAAGCACTACAAAAAGGAGAAGTAATTGCCTATCCAACAGAGGGGGTATTTGGTGTCGGCTGTGATCCAGATAATCCTGAGGCGATTCAAAAGTTGCTGGAGCTAAAACAGCGCCCGGTAGAGAAGGGGCTGATCCTTATTGCGGCAAACTACGAGCAGCTTCTGCCTTATATCGATGAATCTCAACTGACCCAAGCACAGTTAGACAAAGTTCATGCGACGTGGCCAGGCCCATACACTTGGATCATGCCTGCCAGTGACAAAGTCTCAAGCTGGGTTTCGGGTCAGTTTGATTCGATTGCTGTCCGTGTGACGGATCATCCTTTGGTACAAAAGATGTGTAATGCGTTTGGAAAGCCGCTAACCTCTACCAGCGCGAATCTTTCTGGCTTACCTCCGTGTATGACAACGGAAGAGGTCGAATCGCAACTGGGTGATAAACTGGTGGCGATCTTACGTGGTGAAACCAGCGGCCGTGACAAACCAAGTGAAATTCGTGATGCAAAAACCTCGCAAATATTAAGACAGGGCTAACCCTGCTAGTCAGCAATCAACAGGTAATACATCTATGTCAGCAATCGATAAGCATGCCGTAAAGCAGTTTCTGATGTCGCTTCAGGACTCCATTTGTCAGCAGTTAGAACAACAAGATGGAAAGGCCGTCTTTGTCGAAGATGCATGGCAGCGTGAAAAGGGTGAACGCCTGGGGGGCGGTGGTCGCACGCGTGTACTGCGTGACGGGCATATCTTCGAGCAAGGTGGGGTGAACTTCTCTCATGTGGAAGGCAATGAGATGCCTGCCTCGGCAACAGCGCATCGGCCGGAGTTGGCTGGTCGCCGTTTTGAGGCGATGGGTGTCTCTTTGGTGATCCATCCTAACAACCCGTATGTGCCAACTTCGCATGCCAACGTGCGTTTCTTTATTGCCGAGAAAGAGGGTGAAGATCCAATTTGGTGGTTTGGTGGTGGTTTCGATTTAACGCCATTCTATCCCTTCGAAGAAGATTGCCAGTATTGGCATGATACAGCCAAAGCAATCTGTGCCCCATTTGGTGATGATGTGTATGCTGAGCACAAAGCGTGGTGTGATAAATACTTCTTCCTGCCACACCGGAATGAAACCCGTGGTATCGGCGGTCTGTTCTTTGATGACCTAAACCAGTGGGAGTTCGATAAGTGTTTCAACTACATTAAAGCGGTTGGTGAAGGTTACTGCCAAGCGTACCTGCCAATTGTTTCTCGGCGTCAAGACATCGAATATGGTGAGCGCGAGCGGGAGTTTCAGCTTTACCGCCGTGGCCGCTACGTTGAGTTCAATCTGGTCTATGACCGGGGTACGCTGTTTGGTCTGCAAAGTGGCGGCCGTACCGAGTCTATTTTGATGTCAATGCCGCCGTTGGCACGTTGGGAATACGGCTATAAGCCACAAGCGGGCTCGCCGGAAGCCGAGCTTTATGAACGTTACTTAAAGCCGCGTGAGTGGTAGGCTCGGAATCTCCTTTTCTCTTCGGATAGATAGTGATAGGGTCATCTCTAATCAGATGGCTCTGTTTTCTCTATATTTAGGTAAGGAATAAAGGTAAGGAAATGACTCAGCAAATAGATCGTTATGCCGTGTTTGGTAATCCTATCGGACACAGCAAGTCACCATTTATCCACACCCTGTTTGCCCGCCAAACCAATCAATCCCTGGTGTATACCGCAGAAACTGCCCCTGTTGACGGTTTTATTGACGCTGCGCAGGAGTTTTTCGCTGAAGGCGGTAAAGGATGTAATGTGACCTTGCCTTTCAAAGAAGACGCGTACAAGTTTGCTAGTCGCCTGACTGAACGGGCACAACTCGCTGGTGCAGTTAACACACTTAAGAAGCTGGATGACGGTCAAATCATCGGTGATAACACTGACGGTGCGGGTCTGGTACAAGACCTACTTCAGCATCAAGTCGTATTGGAAGGTGCGCGAATTCTGATCATCGGCGCTGGTGGTGCTGCTCGTGGTGTGATTAAACCGCTCCTTGACCAGAAGCCGACTTCTTTAACCATTACCAACCGCACCTTTAGTAAAGCACAACGACTAGCAGAACTGTTTGCACCATATGGGCCAGTGACAGCAAAAGAGATGGATACGATTGATGAAGAGTATGCTGTGATCATCAACTCAACTTCGGCTTCTTTAAGTGGTGAGCTGCCTGCTATCTCTTCCTCTATATTTGCAGCCAATAGCACCAGCTATGACATGATGTATGGCAAGGGCTTGACCAGCTTCAACCAATGGGCAAAAGAACATGGTGCGGCTCATGCGTATGATGGTCTTGGGATGTTGGTCGGACAGGCGGCTGAAAGCTTTATGTTATGGCGTGGCTTGCGTCCTGGCGCAAAACAAATTCTAAGAGAATTAAGAAAGAACCTTGAAGGTCAATAAGCGATGAATCAATCCATCTTATTCCCAGACATACAGTCATGGGATGAAGCATCACAATCGGTAAGCTTTCCTGCGCAGCAATCGGGCGCATTGATTGAGTGCTATGTGACAAAGCACAAATTAGCGAAAATAAGCGGTTCAATCATTGAAACTGAGCAGCAGGCGCTTAGTGCATTTGGTGATTGCCGATTTGATCTTGAGGAAATAGCAGAAGAACTAATCGAAGATGAAGCCTTCAACCAGGAAGGCCACATTATTATTGAGTAATTAGCGAATCACTTTGACGTCATGCAAGTAGTCATTTTTGTTCTGCACATAGTTATCAGAAGACTTTTGCAAGAAAGCTCGTTCTTTGTCAGACAGAGGGCGAGCTTGTTTTACCGGGCTACCGACATAGAGATAACCACTCTCTAATGTTTTACCCGGAGGCACCAGACTACCCGCACCAATCATCACATCTGACTGGATCACAGCGCCATCTAATACAATTGTACCCATACCAACTAACACGCGATCATAAATTTTACAGCCGTGCAGCATCACTTTGTGCCCAACAGTGACGTCATTTCCAATGAGCAGTGGGTAGCCATTCGGGTTTTCGAGGTTCTTATGGGTAACGTGTAAAACGCTGCCATCTTGGATGTTAGTGCGCTCACCAATGTGTATATGGTTTACGTCACCTCGTGCAGCAACTAATGGCCAAACACTCGAATCGTCGCCAATACGGATATCACCGACTAAAACAGAACTTGAATCGACGTATACACGTTCACCTAGTTGAGGGCGTATGCCTTTATAACTTCGAATAGAACTCATCTTTTCTCCTTAGTTAAGGGCTATTACAGGTGATATCTGGTTAGAAGAATAGCAAAAACTCACTCTTTAGAGCAAAAAACACTCAAACGATAAGAAAATCAAAAAAAACACGAAAAAGGGCTTGCCAATGTGATCGCAATCTCTATAATGCCACCTCGCTGACACGGCAACGCTTCGAAAGAAACGCGGTTGAGTTAGCAAGTCAGTTTAGCCAAGCGGAAACGCTTGAAAGAAAGTTTGAAAAAAGTGATTGACACTAAACTTTAACTCGCTAAAATGGCCGTCCACTTGAGCGAAGCTCAGATGGAAAGCTCTTTAACAATATAGACCTATCAATCTGTGTGGGCACTCGTTGATGATAATCCAATTCGATACTTCGGTATCAAATTAGGTTTCAATGAACTGAGTGACCAATCAAGTCTTCGGACTTGGCACAGTCAATTCATTATCGTTCTGTTGGAACGATAATAGCTTTAAAATTACATTAGTAGTTTTGAAGTCAGTATT
>NZ_JARHUF010000019.1 GCF_029223195.1 Vibrio sp. CAU 1672
CTCATCCACTACGGTGAGTTTAAAAGCGAGGGAATAATCGCGCTGAGTTCTTTTATTTGTTGATTTCATAACACTCTCCAATTTTGGGGTTGGAAAGTGTCAACCTTATTTAGGACGGAACACCGATAGCCAAAAAGGCCTTACAGATGTAAGGCCTTTTTTTTTACGTCAGGTTCCCTAACACTTTGGCAATATAACTGTTCATATGGCAAACAACCAAAGGATATAAAAACTGTCCATTTATGAATAAAAAAGACAACTTTTTAGTTCAAATTCATCATTTTAAGTTATTAAAAAAAGCATTAAAGAGCTGGTAAACCGGAGCCTGAAAGCCGATATCTTAATTTTATTACCATTTTATGACAGTTGAAGATCAAGACGAGCAAAATCACATTTTTAATCAAGAATTCGCTTTCTTAACAAAAATCCTCAACTTTCCCTAATAATTCTGATAAATCTGTCGATAGATATTATAAGCACAACATATAGTGCACCGACCACACATCTAATCACTCAGGGAATAAGAAGTGACTGTGGAACTCGCTAGCCGTAAATATAGAGGGACACCATGAAATTCAGACACAAAGTCGTTACCGCATCCTCAGTACTATTACTTGTCACCGTATCGCTGCTGTCTATTCAACAGGTACTGACTGTGCGCGATCAGATCGAGGAACACGTTGATACCAGCGTTAAAGAGATTTTGTCTAGTATCGGTAACACTGTTACATCCGAGATGACGGCCAAAAAGGATCTCGCCCAGTCACTGACTGAGGTCATCGAGATTGACCCAACCAACCGTGACTACGTTAAATCGGTCATTGAGATGCCTAAACCAAAATCCAGCTTTCTTGCCATCGGCTTTGGCTACCAGGCTGATGGTGCCGTTATTGAAAATGACGATAACTGGGATGCAGGCCCGGATTACGATCCTCGCCAACGCCCATGGTACATTGATGCCAAAAGCAACGGCAAACTGGTCGTGACCAGCCCATATGTCGATGCGTCTTCAAAAAAGGTCATCATTTCTATCGGCACCCCAGTGAAACAGCATGGCCAGTTCGTAGCTGGTATGTTTTACGATCTCGAGTTAACCAAACTGGCAGAGCTCGCCAACCAAGTCAATGTCTTTGACGCTGGCTATTTGTTTTTGGTCACGGAAGATGGAACAACCATCGCCCACCCCGACGCGAAAAACAATGGCAAGCAACTGTCCAGCTACCTGCCTCAAGTCAATCTGAAAGCCGGCTTTCAGCATTTTGACATAAACGGTAAACCCTACATGGTGTCGTTAGCTCCTATTCAGGGTGAAAACTGGTACGTCGGAGCCCTGATCGATGAAGACATTGCGTTTTCGGCGGTGACCAAACTGCGCAATAGCGCGATGATTTATACCCTGATTGCCGTGATTGCTTCGATTATCGCTTTAACCATTTTGATCCGCATGCTAATGCGTCCGCTCGATCAGCTTAACACTGCCATTCAGGGCGTGGCTTCTGGCAAAGGCGACCTGACGCAAAGACTGGACACCGACACAGACCAGGAATTCTCAGAGCTGGCTAAGGGCTTCAATACCTTCATGGAAAACCTGCAACAGCAGATGATCGAATCAAAGCAGATCTCTGCTGAGATCCTTGCAGGTACTAAGGTATCGGCTGAAGGGGCAAAAGGCTCGGCCTCAGCCATTCAGACTCAGCTACAGGAGCTGGAACAACTGGCGACTGCGATGCATGAAATGTCGGTCACCGCCAGCGAGGTGGCAAACAACGCCCAGGGCGCGGCAAGCGCCGCCAAAGAAGCGGATGAGGCGACGTCGCAAGGTTCAGCAGTGGTCAATGACTCGACTCAAACTATTAACCTGCTGGCCGACAGCATCGATCAGGCTGTGGAAGAAGTTCAGGGACTGGAGTCAGCCACTGCCAATATCGAAACCATCCTCAAAGTGATCAACGATATTGCCGACCAAACCAACTTACTGGCGCTAAACGCGGCGATTGAGGCCGCTCGAGCAGGAGAGTCCGGACGCGGTTTCGCCGTAGTGGCCGACGAAGTGCGCACCCTGGCTCAGCGTACTCAAGAATCAACCACAGAAATTCGCAGCATGATTGAACAGCTTCAGTCAGGCGCCTCTTCAGTAGCCAGCGCCATGCAGCAGAGCAAAGGCAGTGCGGTGGACGCGGTTGACAAAGCTGCGCAAGCCAACGAGTCGTTACAGCGCATCCGTGATGCAATCCAACGAATTTCCGATATGAATTTGCAGATCGCATCAGCCGCTGAAGAGCAAAGCCTGGTGGCAGAAGAAATCAACAACAACACCGTTAACATTAAAGATCTATCCACACAAGTGGCGGAGTCGGCAGGCCAGACTAACGAAGCGATGCATGCCCAGCATGAAAATGTACGCAAACAGGATGACATTTTAAACCGGTTTAAGGTTTAACTCTGTCGCGCCATACTTTGCATTGGCTGCAACATGAACTAAAAACAGCGAGCAAAGCTCGCTGTTTTTAGTTCAAAGTACAATATGAATATACTGGTCACGTGAACGCTTGTAATAGTGGCCATCTACTTTCAGGTAAGTAAGGTTGCCTATTTTTATATAAGTTGCATTGCTTGGCACCCGCTTGTAATGATAATAGCGGTGCTTAGGTTTATGTTTAGGGGATTTATGCTTTACCACCACAACTTTACCTGGCTTGTGGTAGTGCTTGTGATGATGCTTGTGGCCAGGTTTATGTTTTGCTTCGGCAGCCACGTCACTGCTGTACGCGGTAAACAAGCCCAGGACCGCCACCATACTCAACGATATCAGTTTCGACACTTTACTTCCCTTATCTCTGATCTTCCTCCAGGGTAAGTTTTCCGCCGTTTCTACTTGTCAGTTCTGGGTAATTCTCCGGTTAAAAGCCCCCAATAGCATCGTTAGCAAATGTACTCATAACAACTGTTATCGAGCCATAGATACAACAAAGCGCACTCATGCGGTGCGCTTGGTATTAATTACATCTGTAGTAATGTCACTTCACTTTCGCAGGACTGCCTGCCGTTATACCGCTTGAGCAAAGAGCAAAAAACAGCCGAACAGGAAAATCAAGCTCATGCCCATGACTCCCCCGCCAGCTTCATAGACATCTGCATCAAAGGCAGGTTGGCGACGTACTTTGAGTGTCATCGATAGTGGGACAAACACCGCAAGAAAGACCAGAATAATACCGGCATAACTCAGAATAGCGAGGAAGTGCTCAGGAGCAATAACAGCACCAAGCAGTGGCAGGATAAAAGTAGCAACAAAGATGACCGGCTTGCCGGCTTTGAGGATCTCTGCATTCTGATCATACAGCGCCATTGCCACGCCCAAGAACGAGGTCAGCAACGCCAGTCCGGTAAAGGTCGATAGAATCGCCTCAAGCCCGTCATACTCTTTGCCGAGTACCCGGATCAATTCTGACACATTAGCAAACTGAACCAGTTCATGTGGTGGCAGGTTACCAACCACGGCAAACAGCCACAGCATGTAACATACGAGAGGAATCGCCGAACCAACAACAATCATATTGCGCAGCTCTGTTTTACTTGCTTCTTTGTTGTAAGAGACCAGAGACGGGATCACAACCACAAAACCAAAACTGGTAAACAGCACCGAACTGGTTTTGATCAGGGCAATTTTGTCCTCACTCACAACTTCATTTAAGCCGGCAAATGAGACACTCGGCGTAAGCGCAAACAGCGTGACCACCAGCGCAATGACCATACCGGCAAACAACGCCCGGTTAAGTTTGTCGACCGCAGCCGTACCGGACGCAACAATCACCCCTACCAGGCACGTAAAACCAATCTGGCAGGTGACAGTAGAAAGAGTTAATCCCGCCGAAGCAACCAATTGCTGGACTAAATCGCCCGCGCCGATGATGTATGCCATCAATAAACATACCAGCAGTGCATACAGCAGCGCATTAGTCACCAACTGGCCGCCACGTCCCAGCGTTTCACGCGCGATCGCATTCATACCCGCGCCGCCGCCAACTTTACAACTGGCTTCAAGCAGCAACAGCGCCGCATAGGTGGTGCCACCCCAGATAAACAACATCAACAATGTCCCCCAAAGGAGACCAAATTGTGCCAGGACCATAGGGATCGCAAGCATACCTGCGCCCAGTGCCGTTCCCGCAACGATCAGGGAACTGCCAACAAGTTTAAGGTTCACGGTTAATACCTCTAAAGTTAATCCGTTTGTATAGAAAGACTCCAGGCCTGGTTCAGGGGCCCGAATGATAAAAACGACACTGCCTCGCGCATAGCAAAAGCCATGCACGGAACAAGGTTGGCTTACAGCGAAGCACACCAATGGCATCCCAAACAAGGGGTCGTTTCAGGCGGGGATCCGATACGTAACACGGTTTCATCTTGGGTTCGAAGCAAAATGAAAGCGCCAGAGTCACATATCCAAAACCCAGCTGTTCGTTTAAGGTTCACCGAGATTGTAAGATAATTACAGGACAAATAGAAAGATTATTCTTTTATATGTAGGCAAATGTTTCTGCATTTAGTTTATAGCTGATACATTTGTTTAGTTTAAAGGCAATTGACGCTCAAAATCACTATCAAGTGATGCCTGTTTTTCTCATCAGGCCGTGCGCAGCATGGTGTACAATAATCTTTACAATATAGCCCGGCGGATTCGCTTCACCCTCCATAGCGCCGCGCCAGCAATGTCGCTATTATTCCCAGCGTAACGACAAGTTACGGTTCACATACCTCTAAAAACACTGATTTACGGTTCGAAAATTTAGGTAAATGAGTGTCGAAATGCTGGGATAGGTTCACCCAGCATTTACTCTTCTTGTCTTCCTCTTCTGATTACAGGTCCCCTTACTAGCCCTGCACGATAAACACCTGTCTTTTACCAAGCAGCACCTGTCTTTTCAGTCTCGAAGAACAAAAAAAAGCGAGAGTTTCCCCTCGCCTATAACCATAAAACATTTGAGTATTATTTCGCCACATTACCCGCGACATTCAATGCATCCCAGGTGCGGGCGAATGGTGGTGCATAGCAGAAGTCCATGTAGCCGAGCTGTTGCGTGGTCATCTTCGCCGTAATGGCAACCGCCAGTGCGTTAATACGGCCGACGGCGCCCTTCTTACCGACGATTTCGCCGCCCAACAGAACATTGGTTTCCGGGTGGTAAACCAACTTGACTTTGATGTCTTCCTGACCCGGGTAGTAATCAGTCTGGTTTTTGTCCGAGATGGTCGACACCTTCACTGCCAAATCATGCTCTCTGGCCATCAATTCAGACACACCGGTACATGCCAGTTCATAATCCAGCACTTTCAAACAAGATGAACCTAAAAAGCCCGTCATGTAAGTGTCTTTACCCGCAAGTCTGTCTGCCATCATGCGTGCTTGCTTATTTGCAGTGGTTGCCAGCGGCACATAAACCGATTTTCCCAGCGCCATATGATGCACCACGGCACAATCGCCCACCGCACAGATGTATGCATCTTCTGTGGCACCAAACTCATCAACCAGCAATGCGCCGTTTGCTGCTTTGGCCAACTCGAAAGCTTCTGTATTTGGTTTGAAGCCAAGTGACATGATCACAATGTCCGCCTCAACATCACCATTGTCAGTTGCTACGATGTAACCGCCCTGCTCAGCGTCGCGAATCGCCGATACGCTGCAACCGGTTTTCAGCTCAGCGCCAGACTCGCGGATCGCACTTTCTACCACCTCAATCATTTCCGGGCTGAACTGGCGGCTCATTATGTGTTCTTCACGCTCAATGATGGTCACGTGCTTATCTAAGCCGTGCGCCGCATCAAACACCTCGAGACCGATGAAGCCACCACCAATCACACAAACGCGTTGTTTACTGCTGTCCTTAAGTGCTTGTTTAACCGCCAAGCCATCTTCCATACTGGTTAGCGTGTATACATGTTCTGGGTTGAATTCACCAAATGACGGAACGATTGGACGGGCACCCGTAGCGATGACCAACATATCGTAATCCATGACGCTCTCTTCGCCTTGATGACAAATCGTGATCTGCTTTTCAGCGCAGTCTACCGCCACCATTTCCGTTTCGATGCGCACGTCCAAGCCTGATTTGATTGCTTGCTCTGGCGTGCGAGAAATCATGCGCTCAGTGTCATCAAACATGCCACCAGCAAAGTAAGGTAAACCACACGCACCAAACGAAATGTAATCACGTTTATCCAACACAATCACTTCATCCGATGGCTGATTACGTTTGTATTTCGCTGCGAAACTCATACCAGCGGCACTACCGCCTACGACAACAACTTTCATATTTACTACCTAAATAACCTGAACTCAGGAAAAACGGAAGAGCACCCGCGTTGGGTGCTCTTAGTTAAGTTTGGAAATTACACAACCGCTTCTTTTGTTACTGTTGCAGCAACATCAGCGTTGTATTGCTCAGCGTTTAGTGAGCCATTCTTCTTCGCGGTTAGCACACCTGACAACATTGAACCTGAGATGTTCAGTGCAGTACGAGCCATGTCAATTAGCGCTTCGATAGAAACCAGAATCGCCACCACCGTAATGTCCAGACCCATGATGGTCAGCACCGCTACCGCTGCGAACGTTGCACCGCCACCAACACCGGCGATACCGAATGAAGCAATCGCGATAACCGCAATCAGTTGTAGGACAAAGCCGAGGTCAACTGGCATACCCATCACTTGTGCTGCCATGATGGCCAGCATTGCCGGGTAAATACCTGCACAACCGTTCTGACCGATACTGGTACCGAATGTCGCAGACATGTTTGCTGTTTCTTCGTCCACACCCAGGCGTTGAGTTTGGGTTTCAACGTTGAGTGGAATCGCCGCCATACTTGAGCGAGAACCGAAGCCAAACACTAGTACCGGCCAGATTTTCTTCATGAATTTCGCCGGAGACAAACCGAACATTGACACCATCACAAAGTGGATAGCGAACATGACACCGATTGCCACGTAGCTTGCCAGTAGGAAGCGTCCCATTTCTGCAAGTGCGAACAAATCGTTAGTCATCATGAATGTAGTCATCAGAGCAAATACACCGTAAGGTGTCAGCTTCAGAATTTCACGCACCATTGAAAGCACCACTTCTTTCGCTGAGTTGATGAAATCAACGAAATTTTGCACTTTCTCAGGCTTACGGTTTTTCACTTGCAGGATACTGTAGCCCAGGAACATACCGAACAGCACTGTCGATAGTGTCGAAGTACGCTGTGAACCGGTTAACATGTCAAAGATGTTGGTTGGGATGATAGACAACGCCATGCCAGAAAGGCCGCTGCTCGCCAACGCATCTTGTGTTGCAATTAGAGAGTCACCACGAGCTTCGATAGCACTGTTAGTGCCAATTGTGCTCACTAGCACGTTTGCATCGATACCGAACAGGTAAATACTTGCGATGCCCACAGCCGCAGAGATAGCACAAGTGAAAAGTAGAATACCGATGATTTTCGGTGCGATACGCGATAGCGCACCACCACCTTCTACGTTCATGATCGAGGAGATCATCGCCACGAATACCAGTGGGATAACGATCATTTGTAGCAGCTTGATGTAGCCTTTACCAAAAACAGAAATCAGCTCCGCAAAACCAGCTGTTGCAACGTTGCCGACACCGAAAACAAGCTGAATAGCACCACCGAATAGCAAACCAGCAGCAAGTGCGCTTAATACGCGGAAGTTAAAACTCTTCTTTTGTTTTTTGAAGTTCGCGAGTAGCGCGTAAAACCCGAAAAACAGGATGCTTAATGCAATAAATGAAACGCTCATGAGAATCTCCTATTGATGCCCATATTTTTGATAATGTTTACTTTTTGTAAGCAATGGCTTCAACTTCAACCAATGCATCTTTTGGTAGTCTTGCTGCTTCAACGCAAGAGCGAGCTGGTGCGTTTTCTGTTCCAAATACCTCGGTGTACACTTCATTAAATGCTGTGAAGTTTTCCATATCCGATAAGAAGCAGGTTGTCTTCAACACTGTATCCAGACCGGCACCACATGCCTCCAGTACAGCTTTTAAATTTGCTAGCGATTGACGCGCCTGCTCTTTGATGCCGCCTTCAACAAACTGCATGCTTTCTGGAACAAGTGGCAATTGACCTGAGGTGTAAACCATTTCGCCGTAAGCCGTACCTTGTGAGTAAGGGCCGATAGCAGCAGGTGCTTGTTCAGTGGCAATGATATGTTTCACGATATAACTCCTAAGTTATTAGTTTTATTCTGATTTAAATTCACGGATGAACTTGTAAACTGCCTGACGGCTGATCCCAAGTTGCTCAGATACTTGTGTGGTCGTCTCTTTCAGCTCAAACACGCCGTTATCAAACAAATAACGGATGATGGCTTTATTACGACCTTTGGCCGAAACTGTCGCGTCTTGATCCACTTCCGCCGTGGCTGTGCTTAACGCCTGCTTAATCACATCATTGGCGTTGTTGCTGAATGTCTCGCTGACCAAGGTTTGCGACACATTGCATTGCGGCAAAAGCGTTTTGACAATTTCAGGGAATGGGAATGATAAATTCATGTTGATACACAACATGCCTATCGGTTTTAGCTCCGGACCAGCCAGAATGCACGTGGTCGATTTAAGCAATGAGCCATCTGATGCGTTAGTGAAGTAACTCTTGGGCGAGACCTCGCCCGTCTTCTCAAACTGACTCCTCATACGTAAGCCTAAATCAGTAATTGGCGAGCCAATTTCACGCCCGGTGTGGTGGCCGTTAACAATCTTCACCACGGAGTTATCTAAGCTTTCAAATGAATGGATCACCACTTCACAATGTGCCCCAATCAAATCGGCAATCGTGTCTGCGAGGCGAAAATAGTTACTCAGATATTGCCTGTCCTGGTCGGTAAATCGAACTTGCTTCACATGCATCATTTTAGTTTACATTCTTAAACTCAACGACGAGAAAAGTACCGTTTTTAATTTATTTCGGCAATACAGCGAATACTTATTTAAACCTAAAACTGCCTTTCTAAATTGTCCTAAGAGACCTTACAAAAGTGTATTAGCCGATTATCATTTGAACTCGGTCACTCAAAAACACCCAATTGGGTTTAATTATTTAAACTTAGTCATAGTTTAAATAATTAAACCCAATCTTTTCAGTTTTTGACAATTTAATGATCTAAAACAAAATTCGCTTTTTGCTTAAATAAACCGAAGGAATAAACCAATTAAAAGCATTTGCAAGGCTCATTAATTTAGTTGATTGTAATTTATGCATTATTCATCAATAATATAATGACACCAGCATTAATACGTGCAAATTATTTAACGCCTTTTATATATAACGCAAAACCCATCACCACAAGCAATGAATAAACATGACCTTCAGATGACAAAAAGAAAATATATATCAATTAAATTCGGACACTGTTTGTCCGAATGTCGTTCGTATTTGAGCGCTGCTCTAGAGCAGCACAACAGTAAACAACCAACAAACCAAACTCATCTAACTGAAAAAAAGACAAAATCCACAATAACTTCAAATTGCTGACAGCCACGTTCACATAGGCTTAAGACCACCAAAAGAGTTGGAGATGACAAAACTGCTCGTTGGCGGGGAAAAATTCTCATAATTTAAAAAAGAAAAACACTTAAATAAGCAAGCATTAATAATGTTTATGAGTTCAGTTTTTAATAATCACACCAATTATATATTCAGTTACAACCTCAAGTACAATAAATACTCAACGTATATTTTTGAAGCCTATGTCATATAGATATTATATCAAAGACGGGTAATACTCGAACTCATTCTACCCACCTAACTTCACGCGCGAGGCAAAGGCTCGAATCAAGCAACCACCAAAAACTAAAATAAATAGCAGGGGCAACTTACAGTAAAAACAGGTAATAATGATTTCAACGTTACTGCCTGATCTTGTTCATATTTCATCTGACTGGCGTTTGTGGACTGGCTGCTTAAGCCAAAAATACACCAGCACTATATAATGCAACAGTATAATTCACCTGGATAATCAGATGCCAAATTAAGCCTTGAATAAAGTACTTAACATGCTCTCACATATTTATAGCTCCCATTCACTGCCAGACTAAAATGCACTGGTTACTTTTAACTGTTATCCGGCTACCCAGCAAGCCCCGGAAAGGGGCTTGGTATATATAGCTCAAAGTGCCTGACTGGATGGCTTTACTCAACCCAATGAGGCATCTCTTTGGCATCGGCCTGTTCTATCATCTGCAACCCGTCTTCCATTAATAAATACCCCTGGAGAACGGAATACAGCACCGAACTGGTAACCTTAAACAGGTAGTCCTCTTTGGTCGGGTAAAGCTCGGCAAGTTGCTCTGGTGAATAAGGCTCAAACGTGCCACCGTTGGCAAAGAAAATCCCGCCACCTCCGGCGTAATTGAAGTCAATACCGCCATAGGTTCCTAATGGCGCACCAATGCTGACCTGATCATTCACACGGGTTGGTATATGCGGTAAACGCACCCCGCCCTCAGCAACCCCGTCTCCATCTTGATCAGCCGTATAAACTTTACCGCCACTCCAGCTTTTCAGGCTTGGATCAAACCGTGAATCCAGGAAAACCACCGGTTCTGTGGCTACAGGCACAGCATCCATAAGTTGGCTTTCCGCCGCCGGCACCCCGTATTTAACTTGCAGATACAAGTTCCAGAACGAGGCTCGGACCGCGGGGATCACCGAGACCGGATTCTGCCTGAACTCAAATCCGCTGAAGATCGCCGCAAACGGCAGAAACTGGGCATCAATGTGGGCAAGCCCTGCGTAGTCATAAATCGCCAGTATCCCGGACGGCTGCCTTAACGCACCCTCCCCCAGCGCAAGCTCCACTTCACTTTGGGTATTGAACGCCACCGTAGGAACATGATGTTGTGGAGGCTCAGTGCAGTAGTGATAACTCCACGGAAACTCTCCATCCCGCAAGGCACGGCAAATGCCTCCCGCCACGCCTAAAAACAGACCATCAAACATCGGCTGTGATGGCTTACCGTTGAGATCATCGGTTAATATTCCCGCCAGCAGTTTACCGGTTTGTGACCAACCAAAGGCAAGCAGGAGATCAACCTTACACCGGCTTGCCGAAGGCAGGTATTTATACAGCAATCCTTTACGAAGTGCTTGGGACAACTGGTCAAACACGTGATAGCCATCGGTACTTCTTTCGATCTGGCCATTAGCCAGTACGTCCGTGACGCTCTTATTCCACTGCGCCGCCACGTAAATGAAACCATCATCCCCCCCTCTCCCGGCAATAAATGTTTCGCCGAGAAACTGCTGCGCCAAATTCAGCGTGATGTGCCCGAGCGGTGTTACCGGGAATTCAAACAAGACACTGTTTACCACATCGACGATCACCGTATTATTGCAACTACCTTGTGGCACTAAGGCGCTAAAAGGCACACTAAACTCACCACGAGAGCGATCACTACGTTTGAAGTCTGATAAGAAATCGGCGTTAATCCGGTAATAGGGCTTGCCGGCCAGAGAGACAGGCTCAATGTCTACATTAGACAACACTGGATTCGCATAAGCCGGCAGGGCAAACAACACACTGAGTATGATAATGAATTTTGTTATTGCTGGAACTTGCATAGAGCCCCCTGTTAAAGGCCGGAATTAATGACAAAATTATTAATGACAGTCTAGTCCACAAAATTGTTGAAGCAGCTAATAACTATTCTCAAATTTAAGAGTGGCAGGCCATGAAAAGCCGGTTGGTAAAGACAGAGCGTTAATCGAGGAAACACATATAACGCTCAAAATGACTAAGGTTTTCCAGACGTAACATGATAAACCGTTCGGGTTCAGATAAACCTTTCACAGCCAATTTCACAATGGTTCAACGAACAAAGCGGATCAGCACCTGTGCGCTGACCCGCTTTGTAATTAATCAACTGTTGGCCGAACAGGCCCCATAGACCAGGCTGAATTAACCTACCAACTCCGAACTAAGCAACATCATTGCACTCTTCGCCGGTACTTTGATTTCACAGCCCAAAGTCACCTCTTGATCCGTCAACAGATCATGCATACTCCCCTCTCCGGGCAAAGTGAGCGTCTGTGGACGTAATGACTTGTTGAGCACCACAATGCCTTTGTCACCCCGTTTAAACACCAACATATCGTCGTTACCTTCCAGCACAGTCATCTCCAACCCATGTACCATACGATGGAAGGTAATCATGCTGACCATACGTGGATCCTGCCAACTGTTCTGCCATCTTGGCTGGCCGTCCTTGCCTTTGATGCCACTGGTGTCCAGATCTGTGTAAATCAGTGGTACGCCACCATCACGGCCTAAAATGTAGGCATACGCCAGCCATTCGTCTTCTTCCGCCATGATCGAATCTAAGAACACGTCATTGTTTGGAATATCGTGGGTAATGGCAAACGTGATCGCACGCCCTTTAGATAACGCCTGACCAAAACAGTACGGATCAATCAGCGACTTAAAGCTGCCTTTTTTACTGAACGCCTTAAAGATGGTCGAGAACAGCGGGAAGTCGTACGCCCCCAAACGGGTTTCTTTCAGGTATGGCTCCAGGAAAAGTTCATACTCCTGTTCCGTTGCGCCACCATCTGTAATGATTTCACCAAAAATATGCACGCCATCGGCGATATCTTCAGTCCACACCTGCTTAAGGTGTTCCAGTGTCATATGTTTGGCCGCATCAATACGGAAACCTTTCACGCCAATTTCTTTCAGTACCTGCAGATAGGCACGCTGCTGCTGCACCACATGATCACACACGCGCAGAGTCGGCAGGCCCGGATCGGTTGGTCCGCCGGTGATACGACCATTCTGCACCTGCCACTTGTCCTTCCAGTCTTCAATACCGAATGCTTCGACAAAATCGTCTTCGGTGAACAGCGGCTTACTTAAGTCGCCGAACAGCTTGAGTGAATCATAGTGCGCCTGCTCGGCAGCATACTCACTTAAAACCTGTTCACGCGGGTATTTGAGGTCGCTTCTCAAATGAGCTTCGTTTGCCATATGGTTGAACACCACATCGACGTACACGAGCACACCATAGCGCTCCAGTTCGGCGACCATGGCTTTAAAATCACGGGTGTTACCCAACGCATTGTCGATAACACGATAATCTTGAGGTTGATAACGCTGCCACCAGCGCGCATCTTTAGCGCTTTTCATTGGTGGGGAGACCAGTACGGAGCCGTAACCCAGTTCATGAATTGCTTTTGCTTGCTTGGCGATATCTGCATATTTCCAATCAAAGGCATGCAATATCACGTTAGCGTTGCCTGCTTGCGATGTCTGTGAGCCTCTCATCTCTATCTCTCCTAGTTAGGTTTTCACTCTTTGTTAAAGCCGAACGACAGGCCCGAGTGAATCAATAACAAAAATTATAAGTAGAAATGGCGCGGCTCCCTCACCCTTACGCCGTTATGCAGAGGCGGAAAAAAAGGGCGTAGACGTACCACAACGAGCGTATCTGCGCGTCAAATTCGGCCAAGCCTGGCTAAACAGTAAATGCGGACAGCAAAAATACATGATTAAGTTAATGATTTATATGTTATTTATATGCCAATTAGTATTCCTGTAGGATTATAGACAAGTACTACCATCTCACAGGAAACCCAGTCTTGAGCGATAAAATGCATGCAATAGGTATGAAATTAAATAATGAAAAACTGCTAACTAAATCACGTTTAGTATTGTTGTTTAACCAAGCAAGCAGTACAAAAAACTGTGTTGTTGGTTCAAATCTCGAAGAATATGACAGAAAGCAGACATAAAAAAGCGGGAGAATAACAAAGTTCACTGGACATTTTCCGACAGCAACTGCCATTGAATCATACCTCTCTGAATAAAGAAGCCTTTGTTATTGAAGCCACAAACCTCACTCCTGTGGTTCAGGTTAGGGTTATCTCCGTAGTTTGGTTAAGTAACGCCAATTAACACCGTGAGATATAACACGACTTACCTAGCAGCACCGGGTAATTTGACATATGACCTGACGAATAAGCGATGCCGGTATCTCTTCATAGAAACTCCCATCAAACTCAACCGTTCGGCATAACGTTGCTTTGCCGGAGAGTTGACTACATGACTCACAATGGCTCTGGTATGACCGGGCTTCAGGTAGCAGTTCCTCTATCGGCTTGCCATTAAACAAAATGACATTTGATTCTGCGACGTTCTCTGAAGTGAGTTTGGTTTCCTTAAACTGTATCTCCCAGCCCATGGTTTTACACTCTTCGCGAAGTTTCCTGATAGCGTCTTGGAGTGCTTTACCTGTACCGGAGCACCGGCAACAAGTTTTACCTGCCACATCAAAATGTTTCCATTCGATTTCCAGTGTTTGCATTTATACCTCCCATGAGGGCTAGCCAATAACATAGCCACACCTAGTGCAGCGATCAAAGCAAGCTGACGTTGTCATGCCACATTCAGATTAATCAAACGCGCTGGCATAAGTATAGGCAGTGAAAGGTCAGCATGACCTTCTGAAAAGTGCTCGAATGGACATCCATCAACGCGATCATCAATGAACAGAACGAGTTATTGGTGCAATTAGGTCTCCGTTTTCTAGTGGCTCTTTGATAAAGAACACTCACTTAATTTTGCTAAACATTGACGTGTATCAACAGAGCGTTCGGTTTGCTGGGTATACCAACAAACACATAGAGTTTGTGCTCTAAAATACGACTTAGTTAAAAGAAAAAAAAGGATCTGGTTATGTTGTCTATCAATAAAACGTGTCGTGCTATTTGGGTTGGGCTATCTTCACTCGCCATCGTTTCTTGCGGTGGTGGCGGCGGTGGTGACGGAGGCAGCGACCATAACACTGATGGAAATCAACAACTGCCGGAAACGTCATCCTCTCCGGGTCTGTTTTTAGGCCTCAATACTTCTTCAGATTACGTCGGCACCATTATTAGTGATGGTGCGACTGCGACGTTGTTAAATGACGTAAGTGGTAGCCAGGCCTACGCGAGCGGGATTATTTATCATTCCGGGAGTAACGAGATCGTTCTTGCTCGGCAAAGCGCCAGTTTGCTCATGGATACCGTTGTGTTAAATGGTTACCAGTTCAAGTTCATGACTGGCACTGACGGTACATCTAGTGTGGTCGTGACAGAACCAGATGGTGTGACCGAAACCTATTACTTTGATAAAAATGATCAATTGATTATCGATCAACCAGATAATGGCTCAGACACTAATACGGATCCAGAAACCGGTGAGGACTCAAATGGTTCAAATTCCGGTGACACTGACTCCGGTGACACTGACAATGCAGGCCAATCTGAAGACAAGCCCGTAGTAAACGGGAATGGTACATGTGTAACCAACTACACCCTGATGGGAGAAACGCTCTCTTATTGCCACAGTAATATGCCCTTTGACAGTATCCCGGACATGTGTACCTTAAAATGGCATCAAGAAAATGTTGCACCGAGCAATGGGGCCATTTACCACTCGGTAATTTATGATGATGCTTCGTGTGTATCTCGTGGATATCCTTACGAAATAACTAAAGACCTGTGGGTCGATTTTGATCCATTTGCGCAAGCTTCCGGTAGTGCCTCACACTGCGCATCCCTTAATACATCCTTAGCCAGTGAGGTTAAAGCTTGTATCGATGAACGCGAGGCGGACTTTGAACGCCAAATGCCATCTGATGTCAAATCGCTCATAGTGATCCGAAACTTAGTGTTAGCAGAATACGTCAGCCTAAGCAGCGCCTTAGACAATGCGATTGAGTTCATTCAATCTGTTCCTGATTTGCTTGATTCCAATGAACTTAATTTTAGTGCGAGTAACGAGCCACGATTGAACGATGTGCTGGATTCGTTTGATCATCAGGCGTTAGATACTGTCGAGCAATTATCAGATGATTTGCTCTCCATGTTTGAAGATGTCGCAGAGCATGAACTTGCTGAGCGCTATAAGGAGACAGGCGGAACCGATCCTTTATTTGGTTATGACGGTGATTTTTTAGACAGCGAGGAAGAACCTCAGACAGGCCAGTGCTTTGGAGTAAGTAAATCCGATCTCGATCCTAAAGTAGGAGGGATTGTTGGTAGCATGTGTGACATGCCTTACACCAAAATTGTGCTAGGCAAAGCGGTAACATCGCTAAGTGACATCAGAGATTGCTTCGCGCAGATTGATTTCGAGAACGATCTATTCATATCGGAGAAGTCGAGTTACCTTGCTTATGACTTTAACCATTATGCCTGCCATATGCGTCCGAAAGGTCAAGTTCATTTCTATCTGCCTGATGATTATGGCCGTTTAGGTATGCGTGCCACGGTTGAGTATGACGAAGACGGTTACACTCACGGCTTATATCAGAAGTACGCCAAGAATGCAGAAAGCCTGGTTGAGTATACGGGCCGTTACTCACATGGTTCTAAGGTAGGGCTTCACACAACCAATAATGTGATGCTGTGTGATTACGCTGTGTCTCCGGAATCCTGTGATAAAGACAGTGTGTTCTTTTATACCCGGCACAGTGATATCAACTGGGCGGTGGATACAGACACTATCGCTGCTAATGAGGACATTTTAAAAGAGCGTTTCCGACCTCCGTATATGCCTGATATTAAGCAAGGTAAATACACGTTCTATTACCAACACTTAATAAATGAGCCAAAAAAGGTAGGGACAAATAAAGCCGATAAAAAATCTGGTGCTGAGCAGCATTTTGTTGGTGCGTGTGATGGTAAAGAGAATATCGATGGTATTTGGTATGGTGTCGATTTACCAGTAAAAGGCTTTGTTCATTACGAAAGTTACATCTACGGCGATGACGGTTTCCTGGATGAGATCGAAACTACCGAAGAGGGCCGCTCACTTTACTTCAGTCGTGTCGAAGATCCATTTTTTGGCCAGGTTCTCTGTTATATCGAAGGTGAAACGCGATAACGCTTTTATACAACAACCCGCTACTTTAGCGCAGGATCAAAACACATTAGCCACCTCACCCCACTCTAAGTAACGAGGGTAAAAAAGCAGGGTCATTCCAGCCAACGTCAAAAAAAGAGCCTCTTAATAAGAGGCTCTTTTTGTTAGTTAAAACATGCCATTATCATGCGCCATTTTTTCCGGAATTTCCTGAATAATATCCCAGTGCTCAACTATTTTATCGTCTTCAATACGGAACAAATCATAGAACGCTTGTGGTTTGCCATTCCATCGCCCTGCGCTTTGGGTCAGGACAAAATTACCTTCACCTAAAATACGATGAACCTTATGGTACTCGAACATATTATTCTGCGATGCTAAGTAGGTAAGTGCTTCATTCAGGCCATCTAAGCCATCTTTTACCATGGTGTTATGCTGATCGTATTGCTCTGTACTAATGTATTCCGTGATGTTTTCAGGCGCCTTGCCGAAAAAAACATCTTCCATAAAGTTGGCAACCAGTTGCTTGTTCGCTTGAGTTTTGTCGGTATCAGTTACCAATGTCGGCCCATCGAACTGTGAACGGCCACTTGCGGTATCTTTGACAACCGGAGCGACAGCATCCCAGTGCTCGGCAACCTGGCCATCTTGCATACGCCAGACATCAAATGTGACCACTTCCCTGGCGCCGAATGCTTCCGCGTTATCATAGGTGTTGTGCATGATGATAAAGTCACCATCTTCCAGGAGACGATGAGTTTTATAGGTCAACCCTGCCTCTTTTAACACAGGCAGAAAACCAAGTGCAGGCGCCAGTCCTGTAGGTACATGAGGATTATGCTGAACATAATCTTCACGGAAATATTCTTTCATTGCTTCGGCGTCAAAGTCTTTAAAGAATGCATCTTGCGCCTTCACCGCTGTCTGTTTCATCGGTGTATTAACCATCTGGTTATTTGAAGTAGCTGTTGTATTTGTACATGCACTAAGCAATGATGCCGTCGTCAGCAGCGCTGCAGAAATGTACGCATTTGATATTTTCATTGTGTTAATTCCTAAAGGTTATCCTCACTACCAGCAAGCACCTTTATTTGCCGTTGTCGTTGAAATATAAACCGTCGCTCTGCTCCACATAAATTCGGAGCAAACAATAGCGATTAATCAATGATTGCTTTGATCATTTCACTTAGGTTTGTTGTAGGACGACCGATCAAAGCACTTAATTCACCCTGATCATCAAACAATCCTTCCTTCGAAGCGCCGGTATCAGAATTTGCAAGCAGTGCCGCGAATGGCTCAGGCAGTCCGGCACCAACAAGGGCTTGTTTAAATTCATGTTCAGGCAGGTTTACGTAAGGTATTGCTTTACCTGACTCCTGACTGACTAACGCCGCCAGATCAGCGAGTGTGTATGCCCCATCGCCAGCCAGCTCATAAACTTTTCCGGCTTGTGGTTCGTCTGATGCAATGACCACAGCAGCAGCTTCTGCATAATCTTCTCTCGCAGCTGAGCTTATCCGGCCCTCACCTGCACTACCAATATATGCCCCATGCGCAATGGCCGACGCGACGCTGGCAAGATAGTTCTCCGTATACCAACCGTTGCGAAGCAGCACAAATGGTACCCCGCTCTCTTTCAGGTATTGCTCTGTTTCAATGTGCTCTGCGGCCAGTCCTAAAGGCGACGAGTCTGCATGCAGTAAGCTTGTATAAGCGATAAGCGAAACACCTTGGCTTTTTGCCGCGTCGATAACATTGCGGTGTTGTGCCACTCTCTGGCCCAACTCGCTCGAAGAGATAAGCAGAATTTTGTCTGCGCCATCGAACGCTTTTTCCAGCGTTTCAGGCCTTGAGTAATCTGCTTCACGCACCTGCACACCCATGGCGGCTAAATCACCGGCCTTTTCAGGAGTACGAACCGCAGCAACAATTTCTGACGCGTCGACTTTGCGGACTAAATGTTTGATCACCAGACGGCCAAGCTGGCCATTAGCACCTGTTACAACAATCATATGTCTAGCTCCATGTGTTTCTCAATTGTGTTGCGATAACTATATAGTTTCGTTATTGATTGATAATTAGCAGACATATAAACTCATAGTTAAATGTGACTAAACTATAAGTAAGTAAATGATCTCACTAGATGACATGATGGTGTTTACTAAGGTGGTCGAAACCCAGTCTTTTACCAAAGCTGCAGAACAGTTAGGCATTGGCAAAGCTCGGGTGTCCCAGATCGTGACCAAACTTGAGCAAGGGTTAAATACCCGCCTGCTGCAACGAACTACACGTTCGCTGTCACTGACTGACACCGGAGTCCGCTACTACAAAAAGTGTTTGATGATTAAAGAGCTGGCAATGGAGGCCAACACGGAAGCCCAGAAGTTCAGTAACGAGCCAACTGGCCTGATCCGCATTTCAACGCCGATCGGCAACGCAGGATACATACGCCTCTTCAGTAAGTTTCTCAGTCAGTATCCGAAAATTCAGCTTGAAGTGGTGGAGAGTGACAGCTACAGCAACTTAATCGAATCCCGCTGCGATATCGCAATTCGTGCTTCATCTGCACTCGAAGATTCCAGCCTGTATGCCACTAAAATTGGTGAGTTTGATGATATCCTTTGTGCGTCACCACAGTACTTGCAGGATGTTGTTCAGTTACAGTCAGCACAAGATCTGCTTAAACTCGACTGGGTAAGCCACGATATTGTGCATGGGGAAAAACTATTAATCCTAAAGTCGCCACAGGGAGAAATCAGGCTGAGCAAAAAGCCCAAAGTACGGGTGCGCACTACAAACTCACTAAAAGGATTCCTGCTCAATCATATGGGATTTGGTATTTTGCCAGACTTTGCGGTTAAAGATGAACTGGCTAGCGGTGAACTGGTCAGGATCCTCCCACAAGTCCATGACGTTCGTATTCCGTTGTATGCTGTGTATCAGAACAAGGCATTAATGCCGCTAAGGACGCGTACTTTGATAGATTTCCTCAAGCAAGAAGCGAGCTCTTACCCTTAAGGTTCTCTCAACAGCATCGAATCCGCCATGGCTCATGCAGTATCAACGAACCCCATATATCATGGCACCTCAATACCTCTGTTCAGGAGGCCAACTCACAATGCCACTGCAGTTAGCTTCCTTGAAACAATAAGCTTCCTTGAAGGAATAAAACCGGAACAGTCCAGAAATCTGTTCCGGTTTTATTTTTCCCGGGTCATATAGCCTATCTGAGTTCAAATCGGAAAGGTAAACATCATGACTATCTATGACTACATTGCAAACTATATCCAATCCACTTATAAATATGAGAAAAACCAAGGCTTTTGGGCTCGACTGTTTTATTTATCGCCAGCGGAAAGAGTTCAGCGTCTCAACGAAATTTTCGATACGAATAAGTTTTGGGAGAGCACCTCGGCTTTCACTGCTACTCAGACACAAGCCTCGGAACAACAGCCTGAACAAAAATACCGCAAGCAAAAATGAACAAACGTAAATTAGAACTCTACGAAGATCTCTTCAAGAAAGTAGGGCCCGGCGCTAACAAGGTCACCATTGGCGACATTGTCGGCGCTTTCAACTGCAGTGACAGACATGCCCGCACGTTACTCAAACATATGGCTGAAAACAGCTGGTTAACTTGGCATCCAATGAAAGGGCGAGGACAGAAAGGGGAGCTTAACTGTCATATCGAACCTATTCAGGCGTGCTATCAGGCGGTAGATATTGCTATCGAACAAGGAAAATATGAGCAGGCATATCAGCTCATTGGTTTCAATGGACGCGACGTTGCTTTCGGTTTAAAGCATTATTTGGGCCGGGCATCCAGCCAAAGTGAGAAAACCATATATGCCCCCTTTCACAGAAAGCTAGGCTGGTTACACCCTCATCACTCAATGGAACGGACAGAAAGGCACCTGATTCACGAAATATTCCAGACTCTGGTGAGTTATCATGGTTCAGAACTCAAAGGAGAGCTTGCTCATCACTGGGAAAGTGATGAAGACCATATGCGATGGTGTTTTTATCTGCGCTCAGGGGCAACCTTTCATGATCAGTCCCCAGTGACTGCGGCAGATGTCGTTGAAAGCCTCAGGGCTTTAACTATATCTTCATACTGGCAAAGACTTTACGACCACATCAATCTAATAGAAGCGGTTTCGACGTACTGCGTAGTTATCACTTTAAAGGACGCCGATCCCGGTTTACCTTACTTACTAACCAGGGCCGAAGCTTCGATCATACCGCAACGTAATATCTATCAACCAGAGGGAACCTACGCGCCTATAGGTTCAGGCCCATTTATCGTTGACATCCACTCCAGCAAAGTTCTTAGACTTAAGAGGAATAATCACTACAACGGTCAGAATGCACTCATTGAACAGATCGAAATCTGGATTCACCAAGAATGGGCACTGGATAAAAAATGTGCCGAAAATTTCTTCTTTCTTGATGGTGATGAGAAAAACTATAAAGTATCCACGACCAATATTGGGTACTTCTTTATCCTTATAAATCATCGTGGTTTACAAACTAAAGCGACCAAAAATGCACTACTCAGGCTTTTAGAAAGTAATGAGGCAGCGTCTTTTGAGCTGCCCTTCCCTATTTCATTTAGTTACGAGAATAACAATGACAACCGTAGCTTTGCTACTGCGTTAATGAACATACGCTCTCCGGCAAAAGCTAAGCCATCGGGCAGTCAGGTAGTATATGGCCATAGCCTATCAAACCAGGATCTGGCTATCGGCGGAATTCGGCTGGAAGGAGACCGGGCAACCAGTTTATTCGCCTTCTTTAAGCTTTACCCTTATTGGGACAAGAACCTGACCTGGAAGCAACATGAAAATCTACAACAGGTTTTGCAGGCAGTACGTCGTTGTGTGTCGCCTACTCAGCGGGAGGAATTACTCGACAGCTTGCTTGTAACACTTTATGACAGCAACGTACTAGCTATCATAAAGTCAGAGGATCTGATGTTAACCGTCCCATCGAGGGTTCGAAACGTAGAAATAAACTCAATTGGGTGGTGCAGTTTTGCAAAGCTTTGGATAGACCACAACTGAGCGAGTCGGATATCGATGAGTGGCGACTGGATCGGTAGAGATATCATCTAGTACAGTGAAACAAGCATTCACGGTTATGGCGGAATCTTCATCAAACATTGAAAAACGATAACTCAGTGGCCAAACTTGATTAACTTCTGCCCCCTGATACCAAACCAAACTCCTGATGATTCGTGAAGGGAATGAAGATTCGCAAACCCGAAAGTCTGCTAGTAAACAATGTGTTATTATTTTTCTCCGGAGTGTTTGAAGGAATGAAAAGATGGCAAAAACAATCTCACTAGTGCTGGGCAGTGGTGGCGCCAGAGGCCTGGTCCATATTGGCATCATTCGCTGGTTGATTGAAAACGGTTATCAGATCAAATCCATCTCTGGCTGTTCTATTGGTGCACTCATCGGGGGCATATATGCCGCTGGCGAGTTAGATGAATTTGAACAGTGGATCACTAGTATTGATCAGAAAGATATAGCGATGATGCTTGATTTCTCATGGCAATCCAGTGGTATGTTCAAAGGAGATAGGATTGTCGAGACCCTGCGTGAACTCATCGGTGATGTTTCTATCGAAGAGCTGCCTATCACCTATACTGCGGTAGCAGCGAATGTCGCCAATGAAAAAGAGGTCTGGATCAAATCGGGCTCACTGTTTGATGCCATTCGCGCTTCCATTTCATTGCCACTATTTTTCACCCCACACACCATTAATGGTGAAGCGCTAATTGATGGTGGGGTATTAAACCCGGTTCCCATTGCCCCTACCTTTGGCGACAACACAGACCTCACCCTCGCGGTCAACTTAGGTGGCGAGCCCGAAGTGCTTACCCAGAAGGTGCCACTAACAGCTCAACAACCAATGGAAAGTAAGCTTCATCACAAGATCACACATTTCATCGATAGCTTAGGCAGCAGCGTAAAAAGTAAAATGAGCTTTAACTTTGCCGCCTACGATATTGCCAACCAGGCATTTGATGCTATGCAATCCACCATTGCCCGCCAAAAACTGGCGGCCTATCCCGCGGACATCACACTAGAGGTACCGCGAAACGCGTGTGGCACACTACAGTTTGAGCGCTCTCAAGAGATGATTGATCGTGGTTATCAATTGGCAAAAGAGAAACTGGGTAAGCAGCTTTCGTTAACGTGAGGGGCTTGCCTACCGGCTGCCACTAACTCTGTTACACAAACATATTTTGTGGGCATACATGTTTTAGCATACAAACCCCAAGTCGCAGAGCACGGCAAAATCACTTCTTCATCATCTTTGCTAAATCAGCAAATGGGTTGTATGTCGCCGCTTGGTGTTCATCTTCCCCTGGCTTTATCTCACTGCCGTAACGTTCATGCTCCAGATATTTACTATGTTCGTGATCGTGGCAATAGAGGCACAACAACTCCCAGTTACTTCCATCTTCTGGATTATTCGTGTGGTCATGATCTTTATGATGTACCGTTAATTCACGTAGATTCGAATATACAAACTCCCGGGCACAGCGTCCGCATACCCAAGGATAGAGTTTAAGTGCTTTCTCTCGATAATCAGCTTCTTTACGTGCGTAATTTGCACTGGTTCCGTAATAATCTGAAGACATGTTGGTATTCCATAAATAGCATTTGTCCTCAGATGCTAACATGAGTGTAAATTGGAAAAAATGACCAAAGAGCACAAAAGGCACTAAAACAGATCGTTCAGAAATGCCGTATTCATAACAGGATCACGTCACCCTTACTACCACAATGCTTCGCTAACCGCCTCTTAGAACAAGAGCTGGCTTACGTTCACTGCAAATCCTTCTTGGTCATGCGAGTTTAAATACAAACAGCACTAACCTGAAAGTAAACAAAAGGCCCACATCTGCGGGCCTCTTTTCAGGGTGATCATTTGTTCGGTTTGCCCCCTCCTTTGCCACCACCTTTACCGCCGCCCTTGCCGGCAACTGTGACGTTGATGGTCCAGTCACTCCAGAACACGGAACCATCGCTTTGCTGGATGGTGCCAACCCGGTAATGCACTTCGCCACTGGCACTGGAATCTTCGAATGTCGTTGCCGTTGGATCAAGAACCTCCCAGTTGGTCAGGCTTTGCCATCGGTTGCGTTTGGCATTCCAGCTCTCGCGCTCAACCCTAAAGCCAGCAATGCCATCCTGATCCCCAAAATAGTCCCAATCAAGCGAGACAATGCTACTGTTGACGGCTATCGAGAGATTCTCCGGCGCTGTAACCACCTTAGGCGGCGGTTCTGAAGGGGTTGCGGTCAGGGCGCCAACCAGATTAAGCCGTCCGTATTGGGAGATGCTCAGCAGATCCTGGCCACCAGCGCCAGTCGGATCGGCCCCCTGTTCCAGCATCATGCGGATCATCTGGTTGCACGCTACGCCGGAAGCGTCCTGACAAGCCGCTGGATCGGACAACTGGTCCGCATATTTGTCTGCCCAGAGCAAAGCGGCGGCACCGGCGACATGAGGGCTGGCCATGGAGGTGCCGGACTGCCAGTGAACACAGGCGTCATTGTCGTAATCGAAGCTGCCACATAACTCATTGGGCAGCGTGGAGAGGATATTATCACCGGGTGCCAGCAGCGACACCCAATCGCTGCCATAAGTGGAAAAACTGGCCCGGTTGTCATCGTCATCGGTGGCACCTACGGCTATGACGTTGTCGTAGGCCGCGGGGTAGTTTTTGATCGGGTCCCCTGCGTTACCGGCCGCGCTCACCAGCAATACGCCTTTTCCCCAGGCGTAGTTAACGGCATCGTTTTCCGACTGGCTGTAACCGGCCAGGCTAACCGGGTTGCTGTCGGCATCGATTTCATCGGAGGCATAACTCATGTTGACCACGTGGTAGCCATTATCGGCGGCATAGGTGATGGCATCGATTGATGAGGACAGCGGACATACGCCCATGGCGCTGGTGAGGATACATCCGAAAAAGGGGTCGCAGACATAGATCAGGTATTCGTAGCAGGCCTTCAGGTTGCCGACGGAACTGTTGAAACCAACCCCGGCAATACCAATACCGTTGTCGGTCTGACCGGCTGCGATGCCAGCGACATGGGTGCCGTGCCCAAGCACATCCTCAAGGGTATCGCTTTGGTAGTCGGTGACGAATTTCTGTTGCTCGACACATTTGCCGTTGCCGAACTCAATGCTACTGACTGTGTCTCCTGCCATACGGCAATCGATACCGGAATCAAGGATGGCTATCTTGACGGCCGGATCGCCTTTAGTAACAGCCCAGGCTTCGGGCGCATTGATATCGGCACCAGGCAGCCCGGACGCGGCGTCCAGATACGGGCCAAACAGGGGATCATTTACAACCACCGAATGTGTCTGGCCGGTATTGTTGAGCCCCCACTGCTCAGAGAAGTAATCACTGGCGTAGATATTGGCACTATCTCCTTCAGTGGGAATGTACTGGACAGTGGTGATGCGGTTGAGATCGGGCTCGGCGTACAATACGTTGGGGTTCTGGTTAAACCGGATTAACTGCGTTTGCACCGTCCCGGCGGGTACCTGCAGTACATGCACCTCAATGCCAGCTATCACCTTGAGAGACTTGGCGTGGCTCTCACGCATCAGTTCCCCCACCTCAGACGCCGCTGCGCCGGGGCGAAATTTGACCAAAATGCGATCCGGTGCATAGGCGGGAGGTGGCGTAGTATGGATGATACCGGGACGGCTCTCGGGGTAAGCCTGCGGGAGGGTCAGGCTTTCTGGTACAGCCGCCTGCGCCGACGCAAACGACAGCAACAGGGTCGACAAGAATAATGAATGACGCATGGCACAATACTCCGTGTTGGGCGAGTTCCTTACTTAGCCGGGGAACTCCATTTGCCAGATGAAATGGCAACGGGTACGACACAAATCCCATCAAGACCTTTTAGCTCAGAATAGAAGCCGGATTCTGCATTTTCCAACAAGGGGGCTGACAACTACTGCATAGTCTCGAGAATAGAACAATGGCAAGAATAGGAAAACGGATCTGTCGCGGTCAGCCATGCCACTCTCAATGCTCCTTGGCTGCCATATCCAGGTTCTTCTTGTCCTGATTCCCTACCCAAAACTGCAATTTATCGTCAACGAAATGTTTCACATAGAAACGAGGGAGGTAGTGGTGTAATTGAAATGAACTCATTTGACTTTCTACTTAGCTGTTAGTTGATAAGACCATTTGCAGCCAATGCAATAACTCACCACCAGCAAAATGTAATCAATGTAAGTCAAAAAAATGAGGGAGATTGTGGATTAAAAAACAAAACGGGGCATTAATGAGTTCAAAAATGGCAGGCTAATGAGAAGAACGAATCGAGTCGCACCTGCCATAGTGTCAGAGAATGTATGAGTGAGTTCAGATAGTGTTTAAGCCACCCGAAAGCCAGCTTACTGTATCTAAGCAGACTCTGAGTCTTACGTACGATACAACACTTTCACTACATGCCAGCCGAACTTGGTTTTGACCAGGTGCGGGGTCAGCACTTCACCACTAAAACAGACTTTATCAAACTGTGGCACCATCTGGCCGCGGCGAAACTCACCCAGGTCACCGCCCCGTTTACCCGAAGGACAGGTTGAATATTTTTTTGCCAGCGTTTGAAATTTAGCGCCTTTCTTCAGCTGCTTGATGATGTCTTCAGCTTGTTCTTTGTGCTTTACCAGAATATGTAAAGCGGCTGCGGTGTTTGCCATGGATGTGCCTCTCAAAATATCGAACGCGCAAGTTTACCCAAAATCGGGGGTCAAGCTCAAGGCTGGCACCAACAAAACAGTGGCAGCTGTTTAACCCACTCCCAGCCCGCCTAGACCAGAGGCCCATTAGCGTTCGCCTGTAAATAATCGAAAATCAACACATTAATGCTTATGGCGTTGGCATCTGACCCTGCTCACTCTAACAACTTTTTTTTACCACCACACCGCACAACCACCACAAAGCCGACTATCTTATAAACAGTATCGAATGATAGGCATATGATTATGTTGAAGTTAGATTTCCCCTTTTCTGATCAATTCGGACCTTTCAAAGTCATTCAGGTTTATGAGCCCTCGGTTAATCTCAAAGCGGCACTGATTGTCGATAATGTCGCACTTGGCCCTTCCATCGGCGGTATCCGTATGGCCTCTGATGTGACGCTGGAAGAGTGTTTCCGCCTGGCGAGAGCGATGACGTTCAAAAACGCCGCAGCGGGGCTACCACATGGCGGTGGCAAAGCCGTTATCTGCGCCGATCCCAAAATGCCTGAAGCAGAAAAGCAGGCGCTGGTGCGGGCATTCTGTCAGGCACTGCGTAATGAAGAAAGCTACATTTTTGCCCCGGATATGGGCATGGATGAGACTTGTATGGCGTGGATTCGTGATGAAGTGGGCCGGGTGGTTGGCCTGCCCCAGGAACTGGGCGGGATCCCGCTGGATCAACTCGGCGCGACCGGCTGGGGACTATCGCATGCGATTGACGTCGTTGCCAGTGAGCGTGGCTTCAGTCTCCAGAGCGCGCGGTTTGTTGTCCAGGGCTTTGGCGCGGTCGGCAAACATGTCAGCCGCTTTCTGGCACAGCGCGGTGCGCTGCTGGTCGGTGTGTCTGACTCACGCGGGGCGATCCATCAGCCAGGCGGACTGGATGTTAACGCACTGATGGCGCTCAAAGACGCCGGACAATCTGTCATAGATTACGACGGTGCTAGCATCATCAGCCCAGACCATTTGCTGGATCTGGACTGTGATATCTGGATACCGGCGGCACGGCCCGATGTGATCAACGACGACAACGTCCAGCGCCTGAAAGCTAAGGTAGTGGTACAAGGTGCCAATATTCCGTGCACTCCCGGGGCAGAAGCGTATCTGCACCAGCACGGGATCCTGTGCCTGCCGGATTTTATTGCCAACGCGGGTGGCGTGATTTGTGCAGCCATGGAATACCACGGCGCTACCCAGGACGCCGCTTTTCAATCGATTGAAGAAAAAATACGGCGCAATACCGAACAAGTGCTCAGCTTGGCTGGCAGCCAATCTTTGTTGCCACGTGAGGCGGCGCTCCAACTGGCCAAGGCACGCTTGAAACGGGCGATGGCAAACCGGCGTTATTCGCTGTTTTCAACCGCGCCCCATTTCCTGTAAACACGTACCTGATTCAGTAAGGAAGGCAATATGGTCGCCAAAAGTTATTTCCATCGTGGCGGAAGCCAGCCCTTAATCGGTAAAACCATCGCCGAGCACTTTATTGCAATGGCCCGTCAGTACCCCGATCGTGAGGCAGTGGTGTCCATCCCCCAGCAACGGCGTTTGTCTTACCAGGCGCTGAGCGATGAGATAGATATTCTGGCCAAAGGCCTGCTGGGTGCAGGATTTACTAAAGGAGACCGGATTGGAGTCTGGTCAACCAACAACCTTGAGTGGCTGGTACTGCAAATGGCGACTGCACGGATTGGGGCGATCCTGGTCAATATCAATCCGGCATACCGACAACGCGAGCTGGCGTATGCGCTGCAATGTTCCGAGGTTCAGGGCCTGTTTGTCATCCCGTCATTTCGTGACAGCAATTATGTGGCGATGCTGCAAGCCCTGCTGCCACAGCTCAACGAAGCGAGACAAACGCCGGCAGCCCCCCTGGAGAATGCCGAGTTCCCTCATTTACGCTCAGTGGTGATCTATGATCCGGCCCATCCGCAGCAAACCAAACGCCCGGCCCCGGGTTTTGGTGTCTGGTCAGATATTGTTGCTGCGGGGGCGTCAGTAACTAGCCAACAATTAGAGCAGCACTGCGCGAGCCTCGACTGTGACGACCCGATCAATATCCAGTACACCTCAGGGACCACCGGTTTCCCTAAAGCGGTGATGCTGACGCACTTTAACATTCTCAACAACGCCTATTTTGCCGCGCTGGCGATGCGTTTTACTGAACAAGACAAACTGTGTGTACCGGTACCGTTTTACCACTGCTTTGGCATGGTGCTCGCCAACCTGACGTGTTTATCCGTCGGCGCGTGTATTGTCATCCCGTCTGAGCATTTTGATCCCCAGGCCACCCTGCAGGCTGTCGACAGCGAAAAGTGTACCGCGCTGCATGGCGTGCCGACCATGTTCATTGCTGAGATGGAACTGCCGGAGTTTGCCGACTATGACATGAGTTCACTGCGGACCGGTATTATGGCCGGAGCCACCTGCCCGCCCGCACTGATGGTCAGAGTAATGGAGGATCTTAACTGCCGTGAAATCCTCATCGGCTACGGGCAAACCGAAGCTGGCCCGCTAACGCACCTGACCGAAATCCACGACTCGTTGACCCGGCGCACCGAAACCGTCGGGAAAAACCTGCCGCATCAGGAAGTCAAAGTGGTGGAGATTCACACCGGGGCTACGCTGCCACTGGGCGAAATCGGTGAGATCTGCTTCCGCGGGTATAACATCATGCAGGGCTACTACGGCAACGAAGAGGCCACCCGTGAAGCGATTGATCAAGCTGGTTGGCTGCATTCGGGCGACCTGGGGGTGATGGATGACGAAGGCTACGTGAAAATCACCGGCCGGATCAAAGAAATGATCATACGCGGCGGTGAAAACATCTACCCCCGTGAAATTGAAGAGTTTCTTTTCTCCCATCCGAAAATTCAGCAGGTCGCCGTGTTCGGCGTTCCGGATCCCTTCTATGGTGAAGAGGTCGCAAGCTGGATCCAGCTTCACCCCGGCGAGGAGATGTCACCAGACGAACTGAAATCCTTCTGCCAAGGGGAGTTAACCCACTTCAAAATTCCCAAGTTCATCCGGTTTGTCGACCGTTTCCCGATGACCGTTACCGGTAAGTTACAAAAATTCCGCATGCGCGAGCAGGAAATAGAAAAACAGCAACCTCCACAGAACGGAACAAGTTAAACCACTCGCTTTTTGGAAAATTTCGTATGCAGCTCAAATAACTTACATTATGGTGTTAAAGGTAATACGTGTTAAACTGAAATACTTTAAATAAGAACGTCGCATCGCTAAGGTAATTTCATGGCAAAATCAATCAGTAAGGCCAATCAGTCTCAAGGCATGTTGCTGTTTAAACTGTCTCTTCAGCAACATTTTGCAATCGGAACACTGAAAGTCCGTGAAATCGTACCTTACATGCCAACGACCAAGATCCCGTACTCACACCACCATGTGATTGGGACAGTGACCATCCGTGACCTCACGGTACCAGTCATCGACATGGCGGCCGCGATTGGTCTGCGCCCCATCCATAAAGACGAATATGAGAGCTGTTACCTCATCGTCACTGACTGCCTGAGAACCGTGGTGGCGTTTATGGTCAGAAGCATCGAAAAGATCATCGAGTGCGACTGGAAATCGATTGAATCGCCACCGCAAAGTGCCGGCAACAACATCTTTGTCACCGGGATCACCCGCTATGAGAACCAAATCGTGCAGATGCTCGATGTTGAGCTGTTGCTGTCGAAAATCTACCCGCAATATGAAAGTGCCAAGATCCCAATGCTCACCGATGTGGAGCGTGAACGGTTGAAAGCGCTGAACATCCTGCTGGTTGATGACTCATCCATCGCACGCAAGCAGCTCAGCGATGCGCTCGATAACATCAATATTCCTTATCAGATCTGTAACAACGGCAGCGATGCCCTGGCGCTGATGAAGCGAGATGCCCAGGCAAATAATCCGGTTAACCTGCTGGTCAGTGATATCGAAATGCCGGGACTGGATGGCTATGAACTTGCGTTTGAAGCACAAAATGATCCCCAGCTGAGCCAGGCCTACCTGATCCTGCACACGTCACTTTCGAGTGAAATTTGTGTCGACCGGGCCCATCAGGTCGGGGCGCATGAAGCGCTGGAGAAATTCAATGCCGGTGAGCTGATCGAAGCCATGTTGCGCGGCGCGAAAACGCTGGAAGCACAGGCAATGGCTTCTTAACCTAACCGTACTTACGGCAAGAGACCGATAAGTTATTTTTTCACCACGGTGTAACTGCGGGAAACAAATTCAGTTTCCTGCACTTGTTGCGTATGGTTGACGTACGATGCCAGGCTGTACAACACGTTTGCCAGCAAATTGGCGTACCGGAATAAGATCGGATCAGGTTGCCTGGTACCGGAATGTTCAATCACCACCAGTGCCCGCACCACTTTTTTCGCCAAACAACGACACAAGTGCAGCTGGCTCGCAACCGGGTGCCCGCCGGGTAGCACAAACCCTTTAAAGCCCCCATCAATATGCGCTTTTATTGCCGCATAATCGCTTTTAAGCTCGTCCAGTTCTGCTTGCGTAATCGCTAACTTTCCACGCACGGAACCATTAACGTGATACAGGTTCGGCTGCATACGGGTGAGAATATCGCGGCTAAAACTGTCCAGCTCCATGGATAATATCAGCCCGATACGGCTGCACAGCTCATCCGCCGTGATTTCAAAATCACACACCGGGCTGTCTTCATAGATGAACGGGTAACAGATTTCATCAGGTTCCTTGCTTACTGGTCTCATGCTTTTCTCCCGATATAAAAAAGGGAGTCAGTATAACCTAACTCCCTCTTTGCATTCATCATTTTGCCATAGCACACCTGATCAGGCGCTTTCGATTTTCTTATGGCCTTCCTGCAGGTGAACAAAATCCACCAAATCATCACCGGAAACCTGATAAGCCTGACCAAAGCCTTTCACAAACAGGCCTTGTTCGGCTTTAAGGTTGAACAGAACAAAGTCCTCCAGCTGACTCAGGCCATCAATGATGTCACCAAAACGCACTTGCATTTGACCAATGACCTGCTGCCATATTTCCGTATCACGCTCGACAACGGTGGCAACCGCATCAAACGTCAGGCGCTTACGCGCAAACAACTGCTTAGACGAGCCTTCATCCTCGATCATCATCAAAGAAACATTCGGGTTCTCCAGCAGGTTGCGCGCGTGGCGGGCAATCTGGGAAATAAGAACAAAGTAACCTTCCTGGTTTTGCACATAAGGAGCGTAACTCACGTTCGGGCGCCCTTTAGCGTCGACAGTCGCCAGCTGAAGTGTACGGCGCTCCTGGCGAAACGCCTTTATTTCAGGCCCCAGACGGCCTTGTAAACGTTCTTGTTTGACTTGTTGATCCATTTTGATCCCTAACTTTACTTATTATAGTTTTCCGGGTTTAAACCCGGTTATTCTTTACTGAACAGCTTCGGCTGTCGTGCGCTCCATCAACACAGTGCGCGTATGCCAAAATTACGTGTTGAGCTCTGCTTGCATCGCGCGAAATACACTGACTTGTTCTTCGAACAGCCCCCGCTTCTTATCACGGCCGAGGTAGATCTTGAAAACAGTGCTACCACACTCGGAGAAAAAGCCGAAGTAGTGGCTTTCACGTCCCATGAATGGCTTACTCACTAAAGCAATGTTTTGCACGTTATCGAGTTTAAGATGGCCGTGCAACTCACCGTCCTTACCCATAAGATTGTAGTAACCACGAGCCACTTTACCTTTCGGAAATGGCGCTTTTACTTCAAAGATAGAGCCGAAAGACTGCACAATCGTCGTGACCGGGCCAAATCCAACCAGGCTTTCAAGAATGCTCTGCGCCTGGTCTCCTGGTGCCAGCGCTACCATGCTTTGCGGAAGAGCTGCGACCACTTCAAACTCAGAGATGCCCAGGCGCTCTGCCATTACCGCAGGTAACAGTTGAGGCTCTTGCGCTAGTAGCGTCTCAACCTGTTGCTTAATTGATTCCATTATTTTTCCATTTCGTTCTGATTAACTATTCGATACTTGCGGCATTGTTTGCTTCATCTCCGAAGTCAATACCTGAATACATGCCTGAGCCAAGGAGACTGCCCAGAAGCTACCGGCGAGGGTCAGCACCAGACTGCGCGCTTCAAGCTCAACCAGACCCTTGCCCTGCCATACTCTGAATAATGGCATCAAGAAATCAAAGCTATCCTGACCGGCAATTAGCGGGAGCTTGCTTGCCTGGACAATCCCGCGATCAAAGCCAGATTTAAGCGCGGCAAAAAGTGGCTCCAGCGGACTCTGCTTCATCATCATCGCAATGGTGCTTTGCCCTTCATTCACAGCCTGGACATAAGTATCTAACCTGCGGTGTTGCATCATGCCATAGCCACCAATATTACCGCCGGCGCCACAGCCTAGCGGCAACACTTCGGCATAGGTTTTGGCTAAGCTGTTGTACAAACTGCGTTCACGGTTATCGACTGCCCAATGGTTCACGCTTAGCTGCTTCATATGCTGCCTGGCCATAAAGTTGGCCCCCAGCTCGTACATAGCGGCTTTTTCCGGCGTCGTGGCTGGTGGGGGGATCTTGCCCTTCTCGACCAGGTTTAACATCGGCGCGCTACCGCCCACCACTAACTGGTATAAGTCCAGGCCATGAGCCCCGGTCGACATAAAGTCATTTAAGTCTTGTTCGAGCACTTCTCTGGTTTGGTAAGGCAGGCCATAAAGCAAATCTATAATGACGGGAATCTGGTCTTCTTTCGCCAGCTCCGTGATTCGCTGTAATACCACCTCGCGATCATCAAGGCGTTTGGCACTGCGCCTAACCTGGGTATTGAAGCTCTGCACACCAAATGAGAAACGGTTAAACCCGCCATCCAGTGCACTTTGGTAAAGCTCATCAGAGAAACGGTTGATACGACCTTCAAGGGTGATTTCGCAATCTGCCGCCAGTGGGAAATAATCCTGAATAACCTGGCCCAAGACACGTATCTGCTCTGGTGACAAATCTGTTGGGGTGCCACCACCAATATATACCGCATGAAAGGTGCCACTTTGCGTCCATGCCAGCGCCGCTTTTTCTTTCAGCTCTTTCATCAGAGCATCGAAATACTCATCTACCAGCTTACGGCTCGCGGCATTTTGGAAAAAATTGCAAAAAGTACAACGCACACGACAAAACGGGACATGCACATATAAACAACGTTTGTTGTTCTGTGCCTCTGCTACCGCGGTAATTCTGTCAAGAATCTCTCTTTGCTGAGGCGGCGGCACTGGCGTGCTACTCCCCCCCGCATGTGCGGAATGCTTTTTGACAAAAGCAAAACGCAGCGGATCAGGGCTGTCACTTCCCAGAATTGATTCGTCAAATTTATCGATATCGACGCTCATATTTACTCACTTAAAGCCCACCAGATATAGGACCAAGGCTCATATCAAAAAACTGTCCGGATCATAATTTGCACGAAATGATAATGCAATTGATAATTGATATTATTTCCGTTGCGGGTAATAATCACGCTTACTTCGACATTCATCAGCGACACTGAGATTAACCTGTGAACCTAAAAAGATATGCTATTGCCGGAAGTGCTTCACTCGTGATTCACGCTGCACTTCTTTTTGTTTCCCAAGAAACCAAGGTGTTTGCGATGCCGGCCGGTCATCCCAACAGTACGGTGAGCTTAAATTTGGTAGCAGCACCCAAGCCTGCCCAACCACAGCCAACACCACAGGAAGTGGTCGAACCAAAAGAACCCGGACCAAACAAACAGTCAAAACCTGAAGCAGTGCCGCTAGAAAGATCTGAAGCGAAACCAATCGTTAAAAAGCAAGCGGTTAAAAGTAAGCCCGTTGAGACTAAACCGCAGCCGGTTGCAAAACCGAAAAAGCCACAGCCTCCAAAGCCTGTCGCTAAGAAAGTACCTGAACCAGCAGAAAAGAAACCAGACAACGTAGCCAGAAAACCGGAGCCCGAACAAAAAGTGGCCCCGACAACAGAATCTCAAGGAGTCACCGCCCAAGCGGTTCTGGTGGACAAACCAACCTTTGTTTCTCAGCCAGTACAACCGCGTTACCCACGCTCGGCACAAAAACGCGGCATTGAAGGTGTTGCGGTATATGAGATTTGGTTAGATGCACACGGCAAGCAAATTAAACAAGTACTGATTGAATCATCAGGAGCAGAAATGCTGGATATTTCTGCCCTTCGCGCCATTAAACAATGGCAGTTTTCTCCGCATATTTCCGGCGGGCAACAAGTTGCTCACCGAGTTCAAATCCCAGTTCGTTTTAAGTTGGATGGATAATGGAACAGCTACAACAATTACAAACCCAGTTTGGTCTTATGACCTGGCCCCTGGTCATTTGCTCTGCGCTTACGGTAATGATCATCGCCGAAAGGCTCTTTCAAGTTCTCATTAGCCTTGGAGTAGGTAAAAGAGTTATTCGGCAGAAACTTAGCACACTAGACCCTACCCGGAGCACAGGCATTGAAGCGCTCGCAGATGAACTTTCCGCTCAGCGTCCGCTTTTATGCCGGGGAGTAGCTATGCTGCTGGCCCATCATTCGTTTTCCAAATCACTCCGGGAAGATGCCGCTGGTATCTGGCTGCAGGAAAAACGCCACCAGTTACACTCTGGACTGCGTCTGCTGACTTTGATTGGTGTGATTAGCCCACTCATCGGTTTACTTGGTACGGTGTTGGGCTTAATTGAGATGTTCAAAGGCATCGCATCTTCAACTGGCAACATTACTCCCAATGACTTAGCCGATGGCCTTGGACTCGCGATGCGCACCACCGCCGCGGGTTTGATAATCGCTCTGCCCGCCATTTCAGGAGCTCAGCTTATCGGCCTATGGGCGGACCGCGTTATTGCAAAACATGAGCACACTTTAAATTACGTCAATTTGTGGCTTGAAGGTATTTCAGTTCAGCACGTTTCACCTGACAACCCAAAGGTGGTCGTCACCGTCGCTGACTCAGTCGAGGCCATCCCGTCATGATTAAAGCACCTCAAGAGCATAACAGTCATGGATTAACGCCGGACTTAACTCCCCTGCTAGACATCATTTTTATTGTTATGGTTTTCCTAATGCTGACCGCTGCGGTAAAGCTTGATTCACTGGACGTGGATTTGCCAAGCACGGACTCACAAGCCGTAGCGGAAGTAGATAAACAATCGATCACGGTAAACATTCTTAACGAGGCGCCTTACTGGGCGATCAATGGCAGAACTTATATCGACTGGGAGAACTTCACCCTCGCGTTATTAGAGCAGAGCAGATCCACTGACAAACCAATTGTTATCGGTGCAGAAAAAACCGCTGATATTCAGTATCTCGTCAAGCTATTAGGCTTTCTACAACAAAACGGTATCCAAGCCACACAACTGCTTACCAAAGAACCGCAGTAAAGTACCTACAATTAAGAACGGACCAATGAAAACACCATTATCAACCATTCGCACCGCCTTAACGGCAGCAGTGACTCTGCTTACAAGTGCAACCCTTTATGCCAGTGAGGCCCCGTCACCACAACGAGTGATAAGTGCAGGCAGCGCCGTCACTGAGTTATTGCTTGCTCTCAACGCACAAGAAAATCTGGTTGGCGTTGACGTCACCAGTCAACTTCCGGCAGAGATGCCGTTACCAAAAGTAGGCTACCACCGCCGTCTGTCTGCAGAAGGTCTGCTGGCCCTGAGTCCTGACAAAGTGATTGGCTCAGATGAAATGGGGCCGGACAGCACATTAGAGCAGCTAAAGTCAGCGGGGGTAGAGGTTGAAGTGGTCAATACACAAGCAAATGTAGCGGGACTGCTTCAGCGCATCGATCAAATCGCGGAGATTATGGAGCGTCAAGTTCAGGCAAGCGATTTAAAAAAGAGTGTCACGGCTCAAATTGAAGCACTTAAACAAAACCAGCCAGCCAAATCTGCCAAAAAGAGAGTGTTGTTCCTGCTTATCCATGAAGGACGTCCGGCAAATGTAGCGGGGCTTGATACCACAGCCGATGCGATCATTAAACTGGCAGGAGGGGAAAATCCGGCCGCTGAGCATATTCACTCCTACAAGCCTTTGTCAGCAGAGGCAATGATAAAAATGCAGCCCGACGTCATTTTAGTCAGCGGGCGAAGCTACCAGAAAATGGGCGGCCCCGAGGCGATTCTCAATGCAATGCCTACGCTTGCAGCCACGCCAGCAGGACAACACAAGCGGATCATCACCCTTGATGGCCACGCTCTCGTCGGCGGGCTGGGGCTGAAAAGCCTGGCAGAAGCTCAGCGCCTGAACACGTTACTTTATCCATAATCATGCTATTTCAATGACAAGATGAACGATCAGTTATGTTGCTAAAACGTCTTCCTTTTACTTCAACCATGGTCCTGTTAACCGGGCTGCTTGTGGTCACAATGATCAGTTCCATTACGGTAGGGCCGATGAACATTAGCTTCGGCGATAGCCTGCATAGCCTGTTCAACCCTACCAGAGAACTGGCCCCGCATGTTTCACTCATCATTCATGAGATCCGCTTACCAAGAACGCTCCTGTGCCTGATTGTTGGTGCGATTTTAGCCATTTGCGGTGTGGTCATGCAGGGACTGTTCCGTAACCCCCTTGCCGAACCCGGCATCATTGGGGTATCAGCGGGGTCCGCGTTAGGTGGTGCGCTGGCCATTGTATTGTTTGCAGACGTCAGCCAAAGCTCTCCCCTACTCATGAGCCTGGCCGTACTGCCGCTTTTCGCTTTTCTCGGCGGCGCACTGACGACAATATTTGTTTATGCCCTCGGTACCGGAAAGTTTGGCACTTCGGTCACTATCATGCTCCTTGCTGGTGTGGCCATCAGTGCACTGTCAGGAGCGGTCATCGGCTACCTCAACTTTATTGCCGACGACCAAATGCTGCGTGACCTGAGCTTATGGTCAATGGGCTCACTGGCAGGGGCAAATTGGTCCAGTATTGGCCTCGCCCTGATGACTTTACTCATTTTGCTGGTGTGGTTTCAGAGACGTTCAATGGCACTGAATGCTTTATTGCTTGGTGAAGCTGAAGCCCGTCATCTTGGTATACAGGTACAATCACTTAAACGCCAGTTAATCATTCTCACCGCTGTAGGGGTCGGGATCACCGTCAGTATTTGCGGGGCGATCGGCTTTGTCGGATTAGTCATCCCTCACCTTGGCCGTATGCTTTCAGGGCCAGATCACCGGACACTGTTACCTATCTCGGCCTTTATGGGCGCCCTGCTCCTGACGGCCGCGGATATGCTCGCCCGAACCGTAGTATCGCCGGCGGAGCTACCGGTTGGGATCGTCACCGCACTGATCGGTGCCCCGTTCTTTATTTTTCTGTTATTCAAGCAAAAAGGGAAGCTCCTTTAATGAACTCGGTTGTTTTATCTGCTCGGGATATTTCCATGCGCTATGGCAAACGCACCATTCTGGACCACATCAGTATTGATATTCGCGCCGGAGAAGTCACGGCACTGTTGGGGCCAAATGGGGCCGGAAAAAGCACCCTGCTCAAACTCCTGTGTGGTGAAATCGGCTCTGCTCACCAAATTAGCTATTTTGGCGTAGATAAAGAGCAATGGCACCCCAACTTGTGTGCGCGTCATCTGGGCATGTTGCCACAGCACAGCACGCTGAACTTTCCATTTCTCGCTCAGGAGGTGGTAGAGCTTGGAGCCATTCCTCTGACCATATCAGGCAAAGAAACCCGTGAAGTTGCGCAGCACTACATGGAGCAGACCGGCGTGCTTCACCTCGCACACAGCCTCTACCCGTCGTTATCCGGCGGAGAGAAACAGCGCCTGCATCTGGCACGGGTGTTGACTCAGCTCCATCAGTCCGGTGATAAAAAAATCCTGATGCTTGATGAGCCGACATCGGCACTGGATCTTGCCCACCAGCACAATACCCTGCAAATCGCCCGAGACATCGCCAAAAAACACCATGCTGCGGTTATTGTTGTCCTGCATGATCTTAATCTGGCATCCCAGTATTCCGATCGCATGGTGTTGTTACACGAGGGAAAACTGGTCTGTGATGGCACTCCATCACAAGTGCTGCAGTCGGAACGGATCTTCAGCGTTTACGGTTACCAGGCATTAGTTACCCCTCATCCGACCCTGAAGTTCCCACAGGTTCTCCCCGCCGTTTAGCCAGAACATGTCGCTAATCATCACAAAAAAGCTCATCACAAAAAAAGCCCCATGTTTACATGGGGCTTTTAAATGAATCTGGGCTTGGCCAAGCAGGCCTTATTTACTCATTTTGACCAATGACTTACCAATCAACCATTCGAGTTCTTTACCGCCAGCGGCACCAAACTGGCTCTCGGCGATTTTATACAAGCGCTCAATCCCGTTTGCAGCAAAATCCTGCGAGTTTTCCGAGATAACAATATGATGAAACAGTAAACGTAAGATCGCCAGAAACTCTGAATTATCAAGGGCTTTGATCCAGCTGGCTGAAAACGCCTCCAGATCTTTATCAAACTCCAAATGCTCAATAAACATCTTAAAAATACGCGCATCCAGCGCGGCGGTAAAATCGGTTTTTTTCGGGAAATGATGGCTAATACCGGTACGTGATACACCCGTTTGTTGACTTAATGTCGTGTACGACATTTTGTCGTATCCGAGCCTAAGCAACTGATCTACAACGGCATCCATAATCATCTGGATAGTGATTTCGGTATCTTCTTTACTACGCTTTGGCATATCTTCAGCTCTTCTTTTCGTAAATCCATCTAACTCAAAACTACTTGAAGCCAGAATTAAAGTCATTCTTATCGGGCCATCACTACAGCTCAGTCCCTTCATGATCAAACGACACCGTAACACAGGTGCATTACCATAATTTGTTGCCTCACTCGCAACAGAGTGAGGAACCCGCTCCGCGCCAGCTTACAACCACATATTCATGCAATGTTTGTTTGATCAAGCATCATAGCTACTTGAAGTTATTCAATCGAGAAATAGTCTAATAAAACGATTATCAGTTCAACTCAGCCGGCACAAATCTGATGCCTCCAGACATGGCTTGCAGCCAAATATAGATATAAATCACATTAATATAACCCTGACCAATAATTAAACTTGCCTAACTTTAGTTGAACAAAACGGCATACTGGTACTTTTTGGCCAAAACCATTCATTTTTGTAGATACAGATCAAATACCTGCTAAAATAGCCATATTAATTACAAGAGGATTCGTTATGAGTGTCGAATTGGAACAAAACCCAGTATGTGAGGCCTGTGGCTGTGCAGGTGAGATGGGCTTTATCATAAAAGAAGGCGATGAAGTCTCTGATGTAACGATTTTTGCAAACTCCAAAGCATTATTGGAAGCGGAGCTGGCAAAGTACGTTGAACTGGCGAAATCCGTATGTAAAGGTGTCGAGTACAACGTAAGTGAGTTGACTGAAGACTCGACCCAACTAACGGTACGTTTCAAGTTTGAAGTTAGTGCAGAAAAACTGATTTTCGAATTAAAAACTCGTTCTTTGACGCGTTAATCCGTGTGCCGGAAGAATAACAAAAGCGAGCCGGGGCTCGCTTTTTTTTACTCTGCTCTCTGGACCGGCTCGGGCTGATAAACAACCCATTTCAATGCACCGTTAGTTTCAAAAGTGTTTGCCGCTGTACATTGCAGCAGCACATTCTCGACTTTCAACACAGCGCCAACACTGTAGGCCTTATCGTTATAGTAACAGACTCGCTGGCCGACTTTACCATCAGCGACCACCAGTGCTTTAGCTTCTGGTGTGGTATATGATTTTGCGATAGCGACATTGGTCATTAGGGTCATCAATAACAAACCAGCCACGCTTCTGATCCCAGGTAAAAATTTCATAACGCTCCTTAAAATGCTATGGCAAGCTTATCAGCTATACTGATTACATTCCTGAAAGCGCTTCACTTTCTCACAAAAAGATCGCTTAACCAATTCGATGTTGCTCCCAATCTGCCGGGCAAGATTGGTATACGCTTTAATTTGAGATATTCTGATTCCAGAAATGACTAATCGATACTTTTTTATGCGCAGTTTATTGCTCTGTTTTGCGGCCTTGACGGCCTGTTTCCAATCCTCTGCAATGGAACTGGATTACTATGCCAAACTCAACCATGTCGATAACTACGGCAACTTAGACCTGCACAACAAACCCTACACCAGCCTGCCAGATGGCTTGATCGTTAAAGGTAATCTTAATATTGCCCGCACCAGTATTCCTGCCCTGCCAAATGGACTCGAGATAGGTGGCAGCCTGGATGCCTCGAACAGCGGGCTAAAAACAATCCGCCCAGGAAGCAAAATCCAGGGCTATGCCAATCTGCTTGGCAGTCAGATCGAACGTTGGCCGGCAGGAATCAAACTAGGCGGCTACCTGAACCTGACCGATACACCAGTAAAAAGCTTACCTAACCGCTTAACAGTCAAAGGCGACCTGAGTGTGATCCGCACACCTTTAGAAGCGCTTCCTGAAGGTTTGGTTGTCGAAGGTAACCTATATATTAGCGGCTCAGCGATCCAGACATTGCCCAATACAATGACGGTTAACGGTAACATCGTTCTGGGTGGCAACCGGATTACAAAATGGCCGGAGAATTTGACGTTAGGTGGTGCGGTCGCGCCTTAAGTTTTCGCTGGGATTACCGGCCCCAAGCCGGCGAAGGAGGAACGAGCAGCGAATCTAACAATAACACGCCTGAGATAGATTCGGCTGAATACCCGTCCCTCACAATACTTTAGGCTTATGGTTGATTATTCACCGGATTAGCATAGCTCGCAACCAGGTATTGTTGCGCACCTTCCGGCAACTGTTTGAGTTTATCTGCCAGTTGCTGTTTGACCTCGTCGGTGATAGAAGCATCTTCACGTCCTGCCGCCAGCAAATTAATCGGGAATACCCGGTAATTTTGGTGAATCTGGCGATCGATTTCTTCCGCCAGTTCTTCCGGCGTTGCAAACGCTTGATCAATAACCTCTCCGAAAGCCACATGGACTTTACCCTTGTAGCCAACAATACCCTGGATAATGCTTTCAATATCTTCGAACTCCCCTTTCTGATATTGACCGCTCTCGGCTTTTTCAAACAACTCTTTTGCTTTGGCAATATCACAAGGATCGTTCTGATAGGAGATCGCTACCGGGACAATTTTTAATGAACGGGTGTATTCGCCAAACTCAACCTTCTGCTTACGCCCTTCGACGTGAAACATTTTTAAAATGGCCGGATCGGTAAAATCGTTACCATCTTTGGCCCGGCCCTCTTTTTGCGCGATCCAAATCGAGTTGCCTGTATCTAAAGAGTGCTTGATATAAGAAGAGAGCTGCCCCAGGGCTTTCATCATCTCACGTGGCCCTTTCGCTGAACGTTTGACAATGAAACTCTTATTCAGCCGCATTAGCTCTGTCGTACATGGTTTCTTGAGCAGGTTATCTCCAATCGCAATACGCACCGTACGATGTTGGTTAGCAAACAATCCATAGTTAACCAAGGCCGGATCCATTGCTATATCACGATGGTTTGAAACAAAAAGATAAGAGGTATTCTTGTCTAATTTTTCCAGACCTGAAAAAGTAACACCATCTGTCGTCGACTTTAGTGTCTCATGCAGATACTTTTTGACTTCCAACTGAATGGCTTCCACCGAATCCAATTTGCGCCATTTAGCTTTCAGATAAATGCGAAGGATTGGGCTCATCAAAGTTTTAAACCAACCGGCCTTATTGGCAAAGCGGTGTTCTAAAATCGCACTGATGAACTCATCGTCCTGGATCAGTCGATCCAGTGCAGCTGGAATTTCATCGTCGTTATACGGGCGAATATCAATATAAGGATCTGTGTTTGAAGTCATTGTTCACTACATTCTAAAAAAAGCTGGCACATTCTACGCATTGTTTCGCCGGGCCGCAGCATCCGCGCCCATACTTTTAACATGGTCATACCAGTAATAGTACGCCTCAGCGCGTAGAAATGTGATGTTCACCGTTATTCACGCGCCGTGGTCGACATGCTTAGCCGCTAACAACCGCGTGAAGCCTTTTAGCCAACTTGCATGTTCCCACCACTTAGGTATACCCTTAGCGCCCCAAAAACTCAGGTAAATAGCATGAATCACGCAATTGAATTCCACGACGATAGCTACCCATTCCTTCATATCACCCCACGCAAACCCTCGCTCAAGCATCGTTTGCTGTCTGTGGTGACCGGGCTTGCCATTATTAAGTTGGGGAAGCAAGAGTATGCAATTGAAGCTGGTCAACTATTTTGGATTCCACAAGGCTGCCTGAGTTCCGTCACTTTCTTGCCAAACTCTCGTGTCCACAGTTGTGATTTTTCGCTTCGCCTGCAAAACCACTTTGTCACGCAAGCCGGATACGTTGAGCCTTCTGCTCTACTTAGCGAACTACTGGCAAAATTAGCCACAACCGATACACGTTCCCAGCTCCAGATGGATTTACTGGCCGTCGTCAAACACGAAGTACTGGCACTCAAACCCAAATTAAATGTTTCTGAACTGTCAACTGCAATCAGCCATTGGCACCCCAAGCGGAATACCCGGCTGCCGAAAGAGCTATCACTGGCGCTGACAGTACGTGAAGCCCGAAAGAAAAAACTGTCTGGCGGAAAAAAAGAGGACATCATTAACGAGTTTTTCTCTGGTAGCGAACAAGAATATTGCCAGCTATGCCAGTTAGTGCTGGGGCAAACATTGTAATGACATAATACCAGTCTGGATAAGTACGTGTCAGATAACAACTGCGGCCCGTTCAGCCAAAAAACACAAAGGCGTGCTTGAAGCACGCCTTTATGTTTTTTCATGAGAAATTGGTTCAAAATGGTACTTCTATCTGCATCATCCAGTCAGCATCATACAATTCATGCCAGCGATAATCGAAGCGCATTCTCGGTTCACCGTCGGTTTTATTGCCAAAGCCGACGCTGAACAATAATCCATGGTTTTTCAGCCATTCCTCTGTACTCATGTCGCGCTCTTCTGCACGCAGTTCATCTGGCATCCAAATCCCCAGGCCAAAGTAGTTTTTTTCCAGGTTCTGGGTGATTAACGGGGTGTCTGCACTTTGAATTGCCCACTGCTCCCAATAACTTTTTACCGGACCTTCTGCCTGTGACTTGGCAATCTCCCAGTGAAGAAGCTCGGCATTGGCAATACTATCCAGTACCTCTTCACACACTTCCTGAGTATTGTCGCTAAAAACCACTGAACGGTCGGAGAGATAACTGCAGGCAATACTCGTCTGGACTGCCGCCAGCCATAACAGTGCGCTTAGGATACCCCTTGTGACCATATGACCTCTCAACTACCGCAAGATAGTGCCCTATATAAGCCTTCACTCTGAAGTAAATGACTCACTCCAGGTGTGGTGAAATTGTCTACCGACTCTCCGGCGATAATCGCGTTACGAATATCAGTACTTCTGATCTTTACCCGTTCTGGGCACGCCATTACCGTCCAACGTTTAATGATTTCTTCCGCTTTATAAAACTTAGCAAAGTTAAATAGATTGTCCGGACCAATTACAAAGGTTATATCGGCTGCCGGGTACTTTTCTTGAATTTTTTCCAACAACGCAAACGTGGTCACACTCTGTCCGGGTTGGTACAGAATTTGCTCCATATCCGAACGTTGAACGTTAGAAAGCGCAATATCCTCAATGAAGGCGTCCACCAGTTTGCACCGAGTTGGGTAGTCGAGCATTTCTTTGCCCCAGGCATGTGCAATACTTGGCTCAAGTAGCACAAGATCAAAATGGCTCAGTGATTCAATCACACTTTTGTGGCCTAGGCTTGGCGGGTTAAATGCACTACCAAAAATGGCAATTTTTCTCATGGTCGGCAGCTACCTGATTGAAGAGTGTTTTCTAATTTCATGATTTCGGTATGATACTATGATTAGTTAGTTAATTTTGGCACTAATCGCACTTTTATGAGGTGTAATTGCATGGTTTTTCACCATACAAACCACAAAAGCGTAATTTTTAGTCTTTGTCGGGTTGCCCAAGCATAACCCACGCGCAGACTGACCATAGTGCCAAATATATTTGCAGGCAAAGGAACCCTAAATGGAACAATCCATCCGTGACGAAATGCGCGTGCTACCGTCCATCGATCCACACTTTGAAATTGAGCGCCGCGTTGCATTTATTAAACGTAAGCTTCAGGAAGCAGGCTGTAAATCATTGGTGCTTGGCATCAGTGGTGGGGTCGACTCCACCACGCTTGGACGTCTGGCACAGCTGGCCATCGATGAGTTGAATGAAGAAACAGGCAGTAACGACTACCAGTTTATTGCAGTGCGCCTGCCATATGGTGAGCAGAAAGACGAAGACGAAGCCCAGCTTGCACTGTCGTTCATCAAGCCGACCCATTCTGTTTCAGTGGACATCAAACCCGGTGTTGACGGGCTCCATGCTGCGACAAACACGGCATTGCAAGGCACCGCTCTGCAGCCATCTGATCCTGCGAAGGTGGATTTTGTCAAAGGCAACGTCAAAGCCCGTGCACGCATGGTCGCCCAGTATGAAATTGCCGGCTACGTGGGAGGCCTGGTAATGGGAACCGACCATTCGGCAGAAAACATCACCGGCTTCTACACTAAGTTTGGTGATGGTGCCTGTGATCTCGCACCACTGTTTGGTTTAAACAAACGCCAGGTACGTGAAGTGGCGGCAACGCTAGGCGCGCCAGAGCTATTAGTTAAGAAAGTCCCGACCGCCGATCTGGAGGAGCTGACACCGCAAAAAGCCGACGAAGATGCCCTTAACCTGACTTATGATCAGATTGATGACTTTTTAGAAGGTAAGCCGGTATCCGCTGATGTAGTCGAACGACTGGTGAGAATTTATAAAATCACCCAACATAAACGCCAGCCTATCCCGACCATCTATGACTAACAAGGTATCGCTGACAGACAGGACAAGATGGCTTAACTTCGATTAAAGCCGTTTGCTTCTGGCATCAAGTTTAACCGTACAACCGCTGCAATTATGCAGCGGTTTTTTTTGCACTTGTAGGCAGAATCGCTAGTCAACAATGACAACATCACTCTCAGGCACCGCGCAACACGCCAGAATAGTGCCCATGGCGCGCTCCTCCTTACTGGACGCCGGCACATCCGGATGGTGAACTTGGCCGGACTTCATCGTTACCTTACATGCACCACATAAACCTGCCCGGCAACTGTGAGAAACCCGCAGCCCAGCCTCCTCTAACTGCTCTAGCAAGGTATGTTGATTATTGCCTGTTAACTGATGACCGTTGTAAGAAATACTGAGCTCTTTACGCCGCTCAGAAGCAGGTAAAGCCACGCCAAACGCTTCTTGATGATAATTGGTTTCTGCTACACCCCGCTTAAGCAGCAAGTTTTTGGCCTTTTGCATAAAGCCGTCCGGCCCGCAAACAAAAACCTGGCGCCGCTCGACATCTTTTATCTGCTTGATATGTGACAAGCTAAGACGACCTTTCAACCCAAGCCAGTCACTGGCCGGTTGGGTCAAACAGATTTTAACTTCCAGGCCAGGATGGTGGCGTTTAAGCTCGGCCAGTTCCTCTTTACACGGAATATCCGCTTCGCTGCGGCACTGATGGTAAAACACCACATCCTCCAGCAGATCCTGATCCGCAAGATAACGCAGCATTGATAACATCGGTGTAATACCGCTGCCAGCCGAAAGCAGCAACTGGGGCTGAGTTTGATGTTGTGAGAGGTGAAATTCCCCATCCGGGGTTTCAGCCGTTAATCTATCCCCTACCTGAAAGTCATCCAACAATGCGTTGGACACTCTTCCGCTTGCAATTCTTTTCACTGAAATCGCGTAGCGCCCCGGACGGGAGGGACTGGATGAAAGCGTATAGCGACGCGATAAACTCTCACCGTCCAAGTTCACCTCTACCGGCAGATGTTGTCCCGGCAGATAGTTTGGTAACACGCCCTGACATGGCTCCAGCCAGAAAGTAACAAAATCGCGAGCGATCTCTTCCCGCTCAACACAAGTCAGGATCAGACGCTCAGAAGCATTATCCGGATAGCTTTCCGGTTCTTTGTGCTCAAGGACTTCCACCGTATCGCCGGCCCGGATCATGCCCTCATTGCGTGCCACTAAGTTTTGGCCAAAAAACACACCACCGCTTTTGTTGGCGCGAAACTGAGACAAGGTTTTCAGCGGCTCTTTACTGGTACGAAATGTTCCCTTCTCGGTATCCACTGTGGTCAAAATACAACGCTCACAAGGTTTAACCGACTCAAATTCGACTTCGCCTATGCGGATCCGTTTCCAGCGGTCTTCCTCAAACGGCTGACTACCAGCAACCACCAGGTTGGTTCTGAACTGATCCATCGTGTGATGTTCAGAGCTACGACGGTTCAGCTCCTCAAGCGAGGCCTCGCTGATCACCAGCAGCGGATAGCCATCGGCAAAACTGACATTGTGACCCACCTTTTCCCGGATCCGGTTAAATTGCTCACCGGTAAACAACAACTCGACATGCACTCCCAGGATCTGGCTAAACCAGTCATCCGCCTCGTCATTGGTGGTGTAGGCGGTAAAAGTGTCTTTCCATACCGTCGCCGGCGTTGGCTGCATTTTGAACTTTTGGTAACGCAGCCTAAGCGACGCATAACCGTCACAGCTAAACACAATACCATCGGCAAGCAATGCCGATTTTACCGTCACCAACTGCGGGTACTTTCTCGCCGTCACCATGGCTCCATCTGCGGTCGCCAGCATAAAACGGCGGTCAAAACTGAGGCCCTGTTTTTCTACCCAGGCCGATGAGACGGCAATACCTCCAACGGACTTCACCGGGAATACATTGATTTGTGACAACACAGCGCGCGACATAACCTTCTTCCTTTAAATGTTTCCTCAATATCTGCTTGAAACTGGACACCGTCAAAAAAACGTCGCTCGTTAGCAGATTGGGCTATTGTATAGGTATATGCTTGAAACTTAAAAACCCAATGTACCGGTAGTCGGTGAACGCTCACCTTCCTCTCCGCTCCGACAACCACCTGTCCATACTGTGTTTTTCACCGGAGGCCTCATTATGCCGAGCAGAAAAATCCTTATTATTCTCCTGTGTCTGTGCCTCCCGCCCGCGGCGGTATACATGGTCAAAGGTTTTGACAAGCACTTTTTGATCAATCTGTTCCTCACCTTTTTCCTCTTCTTCCTTCCGGGCTGCATTCATGCATTCTGGGTGACGATGAAACTCACCAGTGAACCGTCTGACTGAGAAAAAAACAGAAATGGGATGCAATGCGGTGACTTTTGCTCTATCATCCTGTCGCCTAAGCGCAAGCGTTTGCCCAAAGTAAAACAGCGCGTTTAGGCTCCAATCAGACAACTTTTCAATGGTGGGAGCTTTCAATGACAACACTGACAATCACTCGTCCTGACGACTGGCATGTTCACTTACGCGATGGTGCCGTTCTTAAAGATACCGTTCGCGATATCAGCCGTTACAATGGCCGGGGGCTGATCATGCCAAACACCGTCCCACCGGTGACCAATACTGAGATGGCCCTCGCCTACCGCGAGCGAATTCTGGCCGAGCAACACGGTGAGCAGTTTGAACCACTGATGACGCTCTACCTGACTGACAACACCACGCCCGAAGAGATCCGCAAAGCCAAAGCAACCGGCCACATTGTGGCGGCAAAACTCTACCCGGCCGGTGCCACCACCAATTCAGATTCTGGCGTAACCAATGCCAAAAATATTTACCACGTTTTTGAAGCGATGGAAGAAGTGGGCATGTTACTGCTGGTGCACGGTGAAGTCACATCGCACGATGTGGATATTTTTGACCGTGAAAAACAATTTCTCGAAACCGTACTGGCTCCGATCGTCAACGACTTCCCGAACCTAAAAATCGTGCTGGAGCACATTACAACGGCTGACGCAGTAGAGTTTGTGAACAACGCGTCTGATAACGTTGCGGCCACCATCACCGCCCACCACCTACTATTTAACCGCAACCACATGCTGGTCGGTGGTATCAAACCGCACTTCTACTGCCTGCCAATCCTCAAGCGCAACACTCACCAGCAAGCACTGATTGAAGCGGCCACCAGTGGCAGTAAGAAGTTTTTCTTGGGGACCGACTCAGCACCTCACGCCAAAGGGGCAAAAGAATCCGCTTGCGGCTGCGCCGGCTCTTACACTGCCCATGCTGCACTGGAGCTGTACGCTGAAGTGTTTGATAACGAAGGCAAACTGGAAAACCTGGAAGCGTTTGCCTGCTTTAATGGCCCGGATTTTTATGGCCAGCCACGCAATCAGGACAGCGTGACCTTAACCAAAGCGTCCTGGAACGTACCGGAGTCAATGCCGTTTGGTGAGGACATCGTCGTGCCGATCCGTGCCGGTGAGTCAATCGGTTGGACGGTAAAATAACCCCAATCGCACTAAGAAAAAGGTCATGATTGTCATCATGACCTTTTTTGTACCTGACTATTGCCGCTCTCTTTCTGGCCAGTGTTACCGGCTGCGCAGTTTCTCAATCCCGCTCCAGGCCGCGACCACCAGCAGACCGGCGACTAACCCGATCAAACCATTAAGTACTATCGGTAACAGCACTGACATAACGCTATGGTTACTGAATGTCATGAGCAGGGGATCTATCAGATGATGGACCGCAGACACGTTGTGAACCACAATCCCGCCACCGACCAAAAACATCGCCGCCGTACCAACGACCGTCAGCATTTTCATCAACTTTGGTGCAAATGCAATCAACCCGGCTCCCAGTTTAGCGCCCAGCCCAGCCCCCCGAGACCGACGCTCGAGATAGAAACCTAAATCATCCAGCTTGACGATCCCCGCCACCAGGCCATACACCCCAATCGTCATTAATACCGCGATCAGGCTGACGACCAGGATCTGGGTAATGATACTGCTTCCGGTAACGGTACCCAACGCGATCACAATGATCTCTGCCGAAAGGATAAAATCGGTACGGATCGCACCCGCGACTTTCCGCCGCTCATACTCGGCGATTGACTCCCCGGCCTCAAGCGTCGCCGTTTGTTCCTCATCCGGGTGGTGGTAAGGAAAAAGTTTCTCTAACACTTTCTCCGCCCCTTCAAAACAGAGAAACAATCCCCCCAGCAGTAGTAACGGCATGATCAGCCAGGGGACAATCGCGCTGATCAACAATGCCGAAGGCACCAGGATCAGTTTGTTCCTGAACGAGCCTTTCGCCACCGCCCACACCACCGGGAGTTCTCTGTCAGCCGCCACCCCTGAGACCTGCTGGGCGTTAAGCGCCAAATCATCGCCTAACACGCCCGCGGTCTTCTTGGCCGCCACCTTAGACATCAGTGCCACGTCATCCAATACCGAAGCAATATCGTCTAACAGTGTCAGTAAACTCGCACCTGCCATCGCTCTCTCTTCATTACGTTGAATATACTACAAAATGTAACACCACAACTTCAGTCAGCAAAGTAATGATTGCCAACATAAAACAACGCCATTTCGTATTTACGGTTACCAGCAAGATAGCAGACCTCTAGTCTTGTCTTACCTTCAAGCGGATAAAAGAAACAACCTAGATGAAAAATAAATCCACTTATCCAATTGGCACTCCCGGTCAGAAATGGGGCGCCGCCGAACGCCAGGCCTGGCTGGCCCGTCAAACCGTCCAGCGCAGTTATCACCAGCAGGTTATAGCAAAGATTGATGCCCTGCGGGGTCGGTTCGATGTCCACCAGTATGGTGCGCTATCTTACGACGAAACGCGTTTCCCACTGTTTTGCATTAAAACCCGCCAATGGGACAACAATAAGCCCGTCGTTTTGATCACCGGTGGCGTGCATGGCTATGAAACCAGCGGCGTACAGGGAGCACTTAAGTTCCTCGACACGCAGGCCGACCGATATACCAGGCACTTTAATATAGTGGTGGTTCCGTGTGTCAGCCCGTGGGGTTATGAAGTGATCAACCGCTGGAACCCAGATTCCCTCGATCCTAACCGTTCCTTCTACCCGGACAGCCCGGCAGAAGAGGCGGCACAGCTAATCAAGTTGGTCGCAACCCTTGGTGATATCCGGGTCCATTTCGACCTGCACGAAACCACGGATTCTGACGAAAGCGAGTTCCGCCCGGCCCTGGCGGCGCGCGATGGCCAGCAGTACATTGAAGGGATGATCCCGGATGGTTTCTACACCGTGGGGGACAGTGAAAACCCTCAGCCGGAGTTTCAAAAAGCGGTGATCGAATCTGTCGCCAAGGTTACCCATATCGCCCCGGCGGATGAAAACGGTGAGATCATCGGCTCACCCGTGGTGCAGCCCGGCGTGATCAACTACCCGATGAAGCAGCTGGGTTTATGCGGCAGCGTGACCAACTGCCAGTACGGCACCACCACCGAAGTGTACCCGGACAGCCCGAGAGTGACCGATGAAGAGTGTAACCTTGCTCAGGTCGCCGCCATTGTCGGTGGTTTGGATTACGTTATCTGTAGTTTGCACGATAAAACAACATAAGCGCCAAGTGCATATCAAATAATTCATGTCTTATGTGCACCATGAGTTGACATGACGTCACCAAATTGAAGTTACAAACCTGTCAGCTGTAAAATTCATTCTTACAGCTGACCATAGATGTGTCACTTTTCACTCAAATTAAACCTAAGGTTGCTAACTAGCACATGTACCCCCCAGCTTATCCTGGAAAATGCGTTTTAGGGACATTGTTCATCATTTCAGACAACCAGAATTCAAGCTAAACGACTTAAACTATCTTTGGCCAGGTGACATTCACCGCAGGCACCAAGAAAGAGCTCTAACGACTTTAACTTGGTGTCTATTACATTTTACTCGAACATAGGTACAAGCATTTCGGTGATTAATTATAAGCCCGTGCAAGAATTCCACGCCCATGAAAGTGATAACACTTAGTGTCATTAGTAATGAATATAGACTCTCCGGCTTGGACATTAACGCTTTGCGTGTTTGAGCAAATAGTCACCTCACCTTCGATACAAAAGAGGATCTCAGCACTTCTTAGGTACTGAGTCGATTCATCATTATTCACCGACACAATATCAAAACTGAAATCATCTACTGGCACAGAAAATGTCAGTCTGTTCTCTTTAACAATGGGGTTCAGAATCAACTTTTCTGGCGTCATTGCGACAAAACTGGTGTTATCAATTAACTCAGGAATATCGATGTGTTTGGGGGTCAAACCAGCACGAAGCACGTTATCAGAGTTTGCCATAATCTCTAAAGCCGTTCCTCGAATATATGCATGAGGCACTTCTGCATGCAGAAACATAGCTTCGCCGGGTGCGAGTTCGATAATATTAAGCATCAATGGTGCGAACAAACCTACATCATCAGGGTAATGCTGCTTAAACACCTTGCTGTAATGCATTGCTTGCCGGCTGAGCGCGGTTTTTGGAGCGATTTCATGAGCTGTATACAACTCCGTTAACGCTTGCTGCTTTTTATCACCACTGAGTGACATAATGAATGTAAAAAATGCCTTTAAACCCTCTGGATTAGGATTATTTTCCAACTGAACCAATTCTTTCTCAAGAGTCGAGATATTGGCTTCCTTGAATAACGCAACGATCTGCTCGATAGGTCTAAAACCGTTCATTGCTTCATAAAAGGTTAACGCGTAGACCAGCTCTGGCTTGTGGTTAAGATCTTTATAGTTTCGCTGTTCAGAAGTAAGTGGAATCTTCAACTCATTTTCTCTTTCAAAACCGGCCTGAGCTTTGGCTTTCTTTGGATGAACCTGAACAGAAAGCGGTGTATCTGCCGCGAGCACTTTGAGTAAAAACGGCAGTTCACCAAATCGAGAACTGGTGTAATCGCCAAGCACCGCTACCTTGTTTTCGCCGATAACATAAGAGAGCGGCAAGCCCGTTTCTTTGATCCTAGAGCAGCCACTGAGATGCGCGCCCATCCACATCTCCGCCTGTGGCTCTGAGTTTGGGTTTTCCACACCAAACATCTGGCTAATGGAGGACTTGCTCCCCCATTTATAGTTTTGGATAACTGTATCGAGTTTTGAAATCGACATAAGCGGCCTCGTCTTAAAGACAATGAGAAATTTTAGAAATCGTTGAACGTTACAAAAGGCGATGGACAGTTAACCGAAGCTCTGTCGGATCTTGTTTGGTGATCGTCACTTCGTGCAGACAATCAATGACAAAATCCGCCTCTGACAATGCCTCTTTTTCGCCATGACTTAGTACTCCGATGACCTTTGCCTGCGCTGCTTTACCGGAACGTACCCCCACACTAGCATCTTCAAAGCAGATACAGCTTTCGATGTTCAATCCAAGCACTTCTGCACCTTTGAGATAAGGTTCTGGGTTTGGCTTCCCTTTGGTAATGCATTCAGGGGTAATCAGTACTTTCGGCATGGGTAAATTACCGGCTTTGATCCGCGCACTCGCAACAGGGATGGTTCCCGACGTAACTATTGCCCAAGGCACATTGAGCTCATTAAGGTGATGCAGTAACTCTCTAGCGCCAGCAATTGGCTTGATGCCCGTTATATCTGTTGCTTCCAGCTCTTCCATCCATATCATTTCATCCTGAATTTCTTGCGGTGAAGCATTCGGCAAAAGCTCAGAAATAGATTCAATCGCAGGACGACCGTGAATGCGAGACAATACATACTCGGGTTCCAGCCCTTTTTTGGTTGCCCAAGTCGTCCAAGATCGCGTGACAGAAGGAATAGAGTTGACCAGGGTACCGTCTAAGTCAAACAACAAACCGGTAAAAGGAATCGTGATCATTTCTGTTCTCCAAAGTTAATCAGCCCTGCTCATACACAGGTAACAAGCAGGGCTGATTTCAGTTCAAAATAGACTTAGCTTTTACGACGAAGTCCTTCTGCGTTCGCTGCTTTCATTGCGGCAAACACCATGTCCGGCGTCACGGTACGAGATTCATTGTGAATGGTTTCCCCTTCTGCACACGCAGCTTCAGCTACCGCTGACAAATCCTCATCAAATACGTTTTCTAAACCAATTTGAGCGAGAGTTGTTGGCAAACCAACGCGCTCACAGAAGTCATATACTGTTGCGATGGTCTCTGCAGGCTTATCGGTTAAGAACAGAGAAGACAACACGCCGAACGCCACTTTTTCACCGTGTAGAAAAGCATGCGTCGGCTCTAGAACCGTCAAGCCATTGTGAATTGCATGCGACGCCGCAAGACCGCCACTTTCAAAACCTAAACCACTTAACAAAGTGTTCGCTTCAACAACACGTTCCAGTGCTGGCGTAACAACACCTTGTTCATTGGCGGTTCTTGCCATCACACCATATTGAAGCAAGGTGTCGTAGCACAAACGAGCCAATGCATAAGCAGAAACCGATCCAACATTTCCTGTCATGTTGGAGGCAAAGCTTTGTTGGCAAGACTCTGCTTCAAACCATGTTGCTAACGCATCGCCCATACCTGCGATAAGTAGGCGAACTGGTGCTTTAGCAATGATTTGGGTGTCAACCAAAACTAAGTTTGGGTTTTGAGGAAGGATCAGGTAACGCTTGAACTCGCCCTCTTCGGTGTAGATAACAGAAAGAGCACTGCAAGGCGCATCGCTTGCGGCCAAGGTTGGTACGATTGCAACAGGCACTTTCGCTTCGTGAGATGTCGCTTTCGCCGTATCAATGGTTTTGCCGCCACCTAAGCCAACCACAAATTCGCCTTCAAAACTTTTTAACATAGCCGTCAATCGAGCAATTTCTTCGTCAGAACACTCACCAGCGAATCGAACCACTTCTACCTCTACGTTCTCTAGGTATGGTTCAAATTCTGTCAACAATGTGTCGTAGACGAACGGGTCGCAGATCATCAAGCCTTTTTTACCAAAGCGATTTAGCTCTGTGCCAAGTTGTTTACGAGCATCTTTACCCTGAACGTAACGTCCCGGAAAAATAGTTGTGGTAAGCATAATAACTCCTAGATAACTGATTCGATTTTTTGCAAAGTTCAAGAGCACATCTCGACTTGGAATAAATACAAAATAGCAACCCAATAACTTTCAGTACACAGCATATTTGTTCGTCTAACTGGACATTTGTTTTTAGAAAGCCAAACTGTGATGACGATACAAAGCCGAAGCTAAGGCATTATAAATCAATGAAATTATATATAATCCGCACTGATTACTCGCAGCCATTTCAAGACAGCTTGCTTCACAAATAGAGAAAAATGTATCTAGCAACGCCAAGAAAGAATGACATATACTGGAATGGTTATTTACTTCTCTGGTTCCCCTTCATGCTCGATAAAGATTACCTCCTTGAATCTCTTCACCATTACAAAAACTTGAGTGGTGATATCAACAATGTGTTTTGTGCGGGCAGTCTGCCTAAACCGCCTCAACTTGCTTTTCAAGTTCACTTTCCGCGTATCGAAATGGTGCTGTTTGGTGAGTTAGAAATAGAACTTGGCAGCCACACTGGTGTCGAGCAGAAGAGAGTATTCAAACAAGGTGATGTAATTTACTTGCCAGCAGAGAGCTGGAACCAACCGAGCTGGGGCAAAAATCCTGTGGTGACCATGACGGTCATGGTGGGTAAACAGAGCTTTGGTTTAAGCCTGCTGAGCTGGGATGGCGAGACATTCGACTCTGCAATAAAGGAGACCGTGCTGCGCCGCGGACCACGAGTTGGGACGTTTATTCTCAATGCATTGGAAGAATTAACTCGACAAATCGAATCGCAAGCCACGATGAAGCTTTTGGTAAGTTCACTGTATAGTCACATTGTGGATCTCATTGAACAGCCACTAGAAACACCATCTAAAAGCCACGCGTTGTTTGAGTCAGTAAGAGATTATTTAGAACAGCACTACCAAGAGCCATTGACGCGAGAATCCGTAGCAGAGCATTTTTACGTATCGCCGAACTACCTTTCGCAACTGTTCCAAAAAGAAGGGAAAATCAAGTTCAATGAACACTTAAACCATATTCGTTTAGAGCGCGCCAAGTTCTTATTGGTAGAATACGATATGAAGGTAAAAGAAGTGGCGCACCGTTGTGGCTTCAAAGACAGTAACTACTTTTGTCGGGTATTTCGAGCGCAAACCGAGCGCTCGCCATCAGAATATCGAGCACAATATCTCAGTGCTCATGTTGCAGAAGAGTAACGATCAAAAACTGATTTCAGTACCTCGGGGGGCTTGGCGGATCTTGTCAATCGCTCCCATCACCTCTTCGGTACGACGCAAAAAATGCGCGATGGCACAGCGCACTACTCGGCTATTTTCAAATCGTTCCGCACCTTCAATATTGATGTCAGAAACGATCACAACAACGTCCGCAGAATCAATCAAATCTTGTGTTAATTGGTTTTCACTCCCCAATGCTCCCTGAGTTTCAACCGTTACCTTGTGACCGAGTTTGCGCCCCATTTTTTCAAGCGCTTCGGCAGCCATGTAAGTATGCGCTACACCGCTAATACATGCGGTTACACCAACTATTTTCATAATATAAAAATAAAAAGACCAAGCTTATAAATGAGTTTAACTCATTAAGCATGGTCATTCTTAATCCTGGTCAGCTTTACGTCACAACCAAGCGGACAAACGATTAGAGCGTGTACTGGATCACACTAAAGAACGTCGAGAACGTTGGTACCTTCGCCGTAAACCGCATCCCAGTCTGCGACAAATCCTGCAACACCAGAGTCAGTTAATGGGTGGACAAGCAACTGATCAAACACATCCGGTGCAATCGTCACTGAATGAATGCCAGACAACGCTAATTGATGCACTTGTTGAACGTTCTTAAATGAAGCGCCAAGCACCTTCGCGTTTAGATTGTAGTTTTTGATGATTTGTGCCATTTCAACAGCAACGGCAACACCATCACCACAAATATTGTCCAGACGGTTTACATAAGGCGCGAGGAATTCAGCCCCTGCTTTCGCCGCCATCAGCGCTTGTTGCGGAGTCAAAATTGCAGTCGCGGTAATGCGAATACCTTCCTCATAAATCAACTTCATCGCTTTGATGCCTTGTGGCGTCACGGGCACTTTAATGATTATCTTAGGATCAATTGCGCGTAGTGCTCTTGCTTCTTTTAACATGGTTTCCGCGTCTTTGCCCATCACCTGAGCGTGCAAAGTGCATTCTTCACCAATGATCTCACGAATATCTAACAAGATTTCTTTTAGAGGACGATTCTCTTTCGCGATAATCGACGGGTTAGTAGTAACACCTTCGATAGGGTAAAGATCAACGGCTTTCTTAATCGCTTCGATGCTTGCGGTGTCTAGCATTAAAATCATAGTACAACTCCTAATTTAAACGGCGACTGCTGGCTAGCGTAAAACAATCGCCTGAATCTCTCTCTTTGATGAATAACTTTTCTCAGTTGCTTTGTGCTGAGGATTCTTATTCAGAGATATAGTGAAACTCTGTTAAACACTTAGTGATAGCGGCTTTGCTCTCGGTAAAGACCACGCCCTGCTCGGCTAGCTTGCTGGTATCGAGCCTGACATCGCGCGTTTTCGGCATATCATTGGCTTGCAGTAAACTTTCTAAACGTGCATTCTGACCAAGCTCAGTCAATATATGCTCCGCAATCTCATAGCGGCTCGCTGGGTTGTGCGCGCCCGTATGGTAAGTACCATATGGAATGGTGAAGATCTTCGGAAATTGATCAATAAGTTCATGCACGTACGTTAAACCACGGAACTCATTACGGCGCTCTTGCATCACCTCACCGTTAGTCAGTGCTTGCATCACATTCCACACCACATTGGGATTAATGGTGGTATTACGCTCTGGCAAACCAAATAGCCATGTAAAACGCAGAATCCACATTTCTTCTAAAATTGATTTCAGTTCACCTTCGGCTTCCAGTTTATTTTGACCATAAACCGTGTCTGGCACTGGTGTGTCTGACTCGCGGTACGGACCCGCTTCTGTATTGCCATTGAAGACTTGCTCTGTGGAGATAAAGACCAGCTTTGAACCTTCCGCTTTACATGCATTGGCCACATTAATTGCGCCCTGAACATTCACCTTATGCGCCACTTCCGGGTGCTTATTACAAAAATCTGTCACGGCAATTGCCGCTGCATGAATGACGTAATCAGGTTGAAACTCTGCGAAAGTAGCATCCACAGCGGCTTTATCAGTGATATCCAGTTGATCAACATCCAGACCCAAGATATCGAAATCATTGTCATAGCGATTGATAAAACGCGTTCCAAAGAAGCCTCTCGCCCCGGTGATCAGTATTTTCTTTTTCATATTAGCCTCCAATGACTACTTGGTATCCGTTTGCCTGCAAATGGCTGCGGATGGCTTCCACTTCAGCTTTGCTAGGAACAGGAACGTCTTTCATCAAGTATTCCATTCCTAATGACTCGTATTTGCTTGCGCCATATTGATGAAATGGCAGCAGGTGAATCTCTGTGATATCGAAAGGTTTTAAAAAGCTCAAAACACTCTCGATATTGATTAAATCCAAGGTATAACCAGGAATAAGCGGCAGACGCGGAATCACATTACACCCTTGCTCCACCAGCATTTTGAAGTTCCCGAGTACCTTCTCAACATTCAACCCAATAATGCTTTTGGCTCTTTGGGCATCCATAATTTTGAAATCAAACAACACTTCATCACACAACGCGCCAATGCGACTGAGTTGTGTGCTGCTACCATGACCTGAGGTTTCTATGGCAGTGCGATAGCCGAGCTGCTTTAGCTTGGTTAAAAGTTCAATCGCGAAGTGCGCCTGACTCAATACTTCCCCACCAGATAACGTAATACCGCCATCTGAACTATCAAAGAACACGTCGTCTTTTGCTATCTCGGCCAGCACTTCATCCAGCGTCATGTCGGTGCCAATTTGTTCGTAAGCACCGCTTGGGCACTCTTCCACGTTCATCTCACAATCATCACACTCAAGGCACAGCGCTTTGCGACGCATGTAAGTAGTTTTGTGTGAGCGAGACTCAGGATTGGCACACCATGGGCAGCTAAGGGGGCACCCCTTGAAGAACACCACGGTTCGGATTCCCGTCCCATCATGGAGCGAGTAACGCTGGATGTTAAAAATACGCGCACTACTGCTATTCTCTACGGTGTCGGGCATCGGATCACAGCACATGGGCAGTTCTTCGAATGATGTCATCTTGAATCTCTTTCGATAATTCAACGAAGAATGCACTGTAACCCGCAACTCGAACCACCAACCCTGAGTAATCTTCAGGCTTCTCTTGAGCTTTTTTCAGCGTCTCCGCATTTAATACGTTAAATTGGATGTGCTGCAATTTGAGCTTCATAAATGCGCGGATAAAGTCAGACAGTTTGCTTAAGCCTTGATCGCCCTCCAGCGTCGCTGGGGTAAACTTCACGTTGAGTAGGCTGCCGTTTGACAGCAAGTAGTTATCTAGCTTGCTGACTGATTTCAGTACCGCCGTTGGACCCAACTTATCTTTACCTAACATGGGTGACAAACCACCATCGGCAAGCTGCTCGCCCGATAAACGCCCATCAGCGGTTGCACCAACAACTGCACCCAACGGTACATGAGCAGAAACCGTGTAAGAGCCCGGAGTGAACTGACCTCCACGAGGGTTTTCGTATTGCTCCACTTCTTTACAGAACAAACGCAGCAATTCTGAACCAAGAGCGTCAACTTCATCATTGTCGTTGCCGTATTTCTCGTACTTATTCATCAAGCGAGCACGGATCTTCTCACCGTTTGGCACCTCAAAGTTATTGTCTAATGTGTCGATAAATTCTTTGAACGTGCAACGTTTATCTTCAAAAACATAGCGCTTAAGTGCATGAAGAGAGTCAGATAGATTGGCAATACCGATGCCTTGAACACCTGAAAAGTTGTAGCGCCCCCCGCCGTAAGTGATGTCTTTGCCATTCGAAATACAATCACTGATGAATGAGGACAGAAGCGGTACCGGGGCCCAATCACGATGACCCACATCGCAGATGTTAGAACCTTGGACCATCAACTTTACGTAGTGCTTGATGTCTTCACGAATCTCAGCGATTAAGCTGTCAAAGCTAACGTCTGGGTTATCAGCGTTACGTTGCATCACCAACTCCATCACCTTGAGCAGGTTGAACATCGCGATGTCGTGTAAACCGTAAGTTTTACCTGGAATCGAAAGCTCCACACAACCAACAACCGAGTAATCACGCGCATCTTCTAGTGACACGCCACGGTTTAGGAAGGCTGGCACCACCACTTCATCATTGAAGATTTGAGGTATGCCCGTACCCAGGCGAATCGTCTCTGCTGTTTTCATCAAGAAGCCACGGTCCATGAACTCGTTTACACGCACGCCCAGATTAGGTTGTGGCAACTGCACGCTTTGGTACGCATCCAAACACAAGGTCGAGAGTGTGTTCACCGCACTGCGCCCGACTTCACTCAAACCACCTAACAAGATGGTGTAACCTGTTGGAAAACCTGCAAAGAACTTCGCACTGCTCGAAGAACGCAGAAGGACAATATCGTTAGTTTTGATCCACAGACTCTCTAACAGTTCACGCAAGTATGCTGGTGACTCACCATACGCCAATGACTGCTCGTAGAATGGCAACATGTATTGGTCAAAGCGACCGAGCGACAGAGAACTCGCATTCGATTCATATTGGAGAATGATGTTCATGTACCAGAACAACTGGCACGCTTCGTAGAACCCGCTTGGTTTTTCCGTTGCTATTTTGCGAGAGATAGCCGCAATCTTATTCAGTTCTTGTTTACGTTGTTCGTCTTCCATCGTGAGCGCTATGTTCTCAGCCTGTTCCGCATAACGATGAATATGACGAATGGATGCTTGTAGTAAGATCACAACCGACTTGAAAAAATCATTTTCGGGTTGGCTCAGGCTCAGGCTTTGTAGTTCATCCAAAAGCGCTCCCAACCCATTATTTAGCAGACGATCAAAATCGATGATAATGTGACCTTGGCCTTTATCTGTCTGATTAACACTAAAGATATTCTGTCCAACCGCCAGTTTTACCGCTTCAGGAATTTGTGCGTTAATGAAATCTTTCATCGAACGCTCAGCCCAGTAAGGAAGCAGTTGCTCGCGGTAGACGGCTTTGTCCTGCTCTGAGATAAAGAACTTGTCCTGCGGACGGGATTCAAAAATATCTAACTCTTTCTCAATCCAATATGGGTCCATTTCCGGTGAAGCAACACCAGCTCGAGGTTGAACGGTGCGGTTACCTGCAATCAGCTCATCTTCTCGGATAGAGATTTCAATATTGTCCATTACATAGGCGGTCGCTTTGGCACGACGAATCAGCGTCGGCTCACCCTCTGTTTGCTTATGACTTTCTGTGTACAGCAATGCACGCTCCAGTGAGATTTGGCGTTTTGCAGCAAACAGTGCAGATTTAAGACGTTCTATGCGTGGGGTACTCATATATAGACTCCTGAGAATACCTAGTTGTTGAGCGATGTAGTGGTTTTGTATAGCTAAGTAACCCGGTAGAGAGTCACTTAGCTATACAGAGCAGAGAAACACAAGCCTCTCTGCTCCGTTCGCTTAATGGGTGATTAAGCCGTTACCGATTCCAGGTGTTTTTCAATCTTATCCATCACCGCTGCTGCACGTTTTACTGCGTCACTTACACCGATGCGAACGATAGTCTTACCTTCAAAGCGTTCCGAGTTTTTGATATCGATATCTTTAGTTAGAATGACAATATCTGCTGCTTTGATGGTGCTTTCATCTAGCTCGTTTTCGATACCGATTGAACCTTGAGTTTCAACTTGGCAAGACCAAGCTTTTGCTTTAGCTGCTGCTTCAATAGCTTCTGCTGCCATGTATGTGTGTGCTACACCCGAAGGACATGCTGTTACTGCTACGATAGAAGTCATAATCTTGTTTCCTATAATGTTTTGGATAATTCTTTAATTCGTTTTTTACTTGTTTTGTGTTTGCTTTTTAGGCGAGCGAATCACTCGCCTAGTCATTAACCCGTTTGCTGGATTAACCAATCTCGATATCAAGACCGAGGTCATCGGATTCTTCTTTCTCTGCCACCACTGGGCGGCGAGCTTTTAAAAAGTTGACAAGAAGCGCCGTTACGAACGAGCCCACAGCAAGTGCGATGATGAAGCTAAAGCGGCCTTCAACTACTGGCAATACGATTAACCCACCCCATGCTGCGTAGCTTTTTACACCAAGTACTGCTGCGGTTGCGGAGCCAACGGCTGTACCAACCATAATGGATGGAAGTACACGTAGTGGGTCTGCCGCGGCAAACGGAATCGCACCTTCAGTGATACCCATAGTGCCCATTAAAATCGATGCTCGACCCGCTTCTTGTTCGCTGTAGTCGTACAACTTTTTGTTTAAGAAAGTCGCTAAGCCCATGCCGACAGAGGGAACGGCTACCGCAACTGAAGAGATACCCGCTACGTTATAGATGCCTTCACCGACACACATGATGACAAACGCATAAGCCACTTTGTTGACTGGCCCACCCATATCGAAGGCAATCATTAAACCCATGATGATAGCGAGCAGAACAATACTCTCGTTTTGCATACCTTTTAAGAAGTCGGTTAGCGCAGCAGTAGCCGCACCAATTGGCTCACCAATACCCCACACGATCGCACCAGCGGTAACGAAGGTACCAATGATTGGAATAACAAAGATCGGCATGACAGAGCGAGCGTAAGACGGCACTTTGATCTTCTTAAGATAGAACACCACGATACCACCAAGCAGGCCTGCGAAGATCGCACCAAAGAAGCCCGTGTTGTACATATTTGCGCCGATAAACGCAGCGATCGCCGATGGTGCCAGTGCTGAGCGATCCGCAATTGAGTAACCAATGTAAGCCGCAAGGATGGGCACCATGAGTTGGAAGCCAGCGACGCCAATGAAGAAGAGATCGTGCAACCACGTGCCCTCTTCAGGAACGGCACCTTCACCGTAAAGCATGACCGACATCGCGAGCAGTATCCCCCCTGCAACCACAAATGGGATCATGTGTGACACACCTGTCATTAGATGTTGACGAGTGTCCTTGAGTATTGAGATTAAGTCTTTCATAGACTTCTCCTTGGATAAGTTTTTTTAAACTGTTTCACGTAAAGGGTTAAAACTTCAGCCGGCCGTGCTTTGGTATCTAATATAGTGAGCAATAGTACTATTCAGTTAGAGGATAAAACTTCTATTTACTGGATATTCGTTCGATCGAAATAAAAAATCGATCTAGCTCCCGAAAATTAACCAAGATTAACCAGATAAAGTTAAACAGATTAAAATCAATAACATAAACACAAATAAAGTCAAAAAAACAATAAGGACATGTTTGAAATCACAAATTAAACTGTAATTTTGACCCCTGTCACAGTTAACTTTAAAACTAACAAAAATCCAGCTTTTCGCAGTTTTGTCCCATGGCCCGTACTGTTCACTTTGTTATTGTGAAAACATAACGAAAGGCAGTAACCATTGCCGAAGTAAAAGGACAGTATGAAATGAAATCTTTCTCTTTCTCTTGCGAACTACCAAATGGAGTTCACGCTCGCCCAGCAAGCCATGTTGAGGCGGTATGCAATAGCTTTGATTCTTCTATCACTTGGCAAAACCAAAGAACGGGGATGAGTGGCAACGCGAAAAGTGTACTCGCTCTTATTGGTACCGATACGCTGTTAGGTGATGAGTGTTTGATTACCATTGAAGGTCAAGACGAAGAAGTTGCGCTAGAGCAACTCAAGCAATTCATTGCTAACGAGTTCCCTCACTGCGATGCGCCGCTCGCGACAGCCGCTCAAGAAGAAAGTCTGACACCTTTACCAAGAAACTTCTCAAACCTGAATGTGGCTCATATTCGTGGTCGTAGTGTCAGCGATGGCTTTGGTCAGGGCGTGCTGACGGCAATGGGTACGGTGAACTTTGATGCGTTCACCGACTTACCTCACGCCAGGTCACTGGGTGAAGAAAAATCGCAACTTAAATCCGGTTTGGAAGCCATCGTTAAGTCTCTGAATATCCAATTATCTTCCGCAGAGCATACGGAAGGTGAAGTGATCAAAGCACACCTTTCTATTGCGCAAGATGAAGAATTTAGGCAAACCATTGAGAACAATTTGGTTGAAGGTCGCAGTAGCGCCGACGCCATCACCGCAACGGCAAAACACTTTGGCGAAATCATGAAAAATTCGTCGAGCGCTTACATGCGTGAGCGTGAGTTAGACATTCGTGATGTGTGTTACCAACTGCTGCAAAGCATTTACGGTGATGAGCGCTTCGGCAACCAAAATACACTCACTCAGCCGACCGTTTGCTTGGCTGATGACCTCACCCCTAGTCAGTTCCTAGAGCTGGACAAATCACTGCTAAAAGGGTTGATTCTTTCTCATGGAGGCAGCACTTCGCATACAGTGATTTTGGCTCGCTCGTTCGCGATTCCAACCATTGTTGGCATTGAAGGCTCTGGTCTTAACGAATTCCTAGACCAGAACGTCATCGTTGATGGCACATTGGGTGTGGTGGTCACAGAGCTTAACGAGTCTGTGGAACGATACTACACACAAGAGAGCAAGGTGAAAGAAATCGTCTCCTCTCGCCAGGCACAGTTTCGCGATGTCGCCGCACAAACCTCTGATGGCAAAGTACTTGAAGTTGCCGCAAACATTGCTCACTCAGTAGAGGCCAAAGCGGCATTTGCCAACGGTGCGGAAGCGGTAGGTCTGTTCCGTACCGAAATGCTCTATATGGATCGCACTAGCACACCAGACGAAGACGAACTGTACAACATCTTCTGTCAAGCGTGCGACGCCGCAAACGGTAGAACCATCATCGTTCGTACTATCGACATCGGCGGCGATAAGCCAGTTGATTACTTGAACATTCCAGCGGAAAACAACCCTTTCTTGGGCTACCGTGCTGTACGCATCTACCCCGAGTTTATCGAAATGTTCAAGACTCAGCTACGCGCCATTTTGCGTGCTTCTGCCCACGGAAATCTAAAAATCATGATCCCGATGATTTCTTCTTTAGAAGAGATCCTTTGGGTAAAAGATGTACTTGCTGAAGTTCGCCAAGAACTGCGTAAAGAGGATCTGCCATTTGCTGAAAAAGTACCACTAGGTATCATGTTAGAAGTACCTTCCGTCGCCTTTATCATAGATCAATGCTGTGAAGAAATTGACTTTTTCTCTATCGGTTCAAATGACCTTACTCAATACTTAATGGCGGTTGACCGTGACAATGCCAAAGTCGCGGCGAGTTACAACAGCTTAAACCCTGCTTTCCTACGCACTTTGGATCATGTGGTTCGTGAAGTTCACCGTCATGGCAAATGGATTGGCTTATGTGGTGAACTGGGCGCTAAAGGTTCAGTTCTACCCCTGCTTGTCGGTCTTGGCTTAGATGAAATCAGTATGAGCTCACCAAGCATTGCAGCAACAAAAGAACGCATCGCAAAACTCGACAGCCGTGAGTGTCGCCAGTTACTCAACAAAGCAATGCAATGCCGCACCATCCAGGAAGTTGAGCATGTGCTAGCACAGTTCCGCATGACTCAGTCAGAAGCACCAATGGTTTCGGCAGATTGCATTAGCCTAGACCGTGACTTACGCAATAAAGAAGAAGTAATCAAAACACTGTCAGACAACCTGTTCCTTACTGGTCGTTGTCGTTACCCGAATAAACTGGCGGACGATTTATGGGCTCGCGAAGACGTATTCTCAACCGGCCTTGGTTTTGGCTTTGCGATTCCTCATACGAAGAGTGAGCATATCGAACAATCGGCGATCAGCGTTTGCCGCCTTGAAAAACCTATTGAATGGGGCGACGAAGAAGCACAGTTCATCATTATGCTAACCCTCAACAAACACGCCGCGGGCGACCAACATATGAAGATCTTCTCTAAATTGGCGAGAAAGATCATGCATGCAGACTTCCGAGATCAGCTAATGACCGCAAAGAGGGCCCTACAGATTGAATCTTTATTGAAAAAAGAACTGGAACTGAACTAACTCCCCCACTTTCATTTTTGGCAGTATCAATCCCTCCGGTGATACTGCCTTTTTTAGGATCGTCCATGAAACCAATTAAAACCGCAATTGTTGGCTTTGGTATCTCAGGCCAATGCTTCCAAGCGCCCGTTATCGAGTTCTGTAAAGAGTTAGCTCTCGTTGCCGTTGTTTCAAGTGATGCAGACAAAGTACAGTCTCAACTACCTAAAGTGACGGTTTATCCAGAGATTGAATCAATGCTTGCCGACGAAAGCATTGAACTGGTCATCATCGCCACCCCAAACCACCTCCATGTACCTCAAGCGAAGCTTGCACTATTGGCAGGCAAACACGTTGTCATTGAAAAGCCTTTTTGTCTTTCAGTAAAAGAAGGCGAAGAGTTAATGGCCGTTGCTAAGCAATCCAATAAGTGTGTCTCTGTGTATCAGAGTCGACGCTATGATGCCGACTTCAAGACCATTCAAACATTAGTTCAAGAACGTAAACTAGAAGGCATCCACACTTTTTACTCCAGCTACAACCGCTTCCGCCCTGAGGTGAAAGATCGCTGGCGTGAACAAGCCGTTCCCGGATCCGGCATTCTCTACGACTTGGGGGCTCATCTTATTGACCAGGCACTGTGTCTATTCGGAGCCCCTGAAAGTGTCACTGCCATTCTTCGAAACCAACGTCCCGGAGCACAAACTGTCGATCATTTTCATTTGATTCTCAGCTATCCAGAACTCGACGTCATCTTGCACGGAAACTGTTTAAGTACAACTGAAGGTCCGCGATTCCAAATCTTTGCCCAAAACGCGAGCTTGATTAAGTATGGCATGGATACTCAAGAAGATTTCTTGCGTGAAAAAAACGGCCCTGCAACTCCGGGATGGGGAGAAGAACGCCCAGAATCGTTCGTTATCTTCACCGACCATCAAGGCACGGATTCTACAATTGAAACCGAGACTGGTGGCTATGAAGCTTTCTACCAACAACTTGCTAAGGCAATTCGGCAAGGTGACAAAGTGCCCGTCACACTAGATCAGGCACTTTATGTTATTCGCATAATCGAGGCTGCCTACCAAAGCTCAGAGCAGCAACGCACAGTCAAACTGAATGAGGTGTAATATGATCACAGACTTAGACACGCTTCTTGCGCAAGAGAAAGCGCTCCAGTTCTCCGAGTTTAACCCAGACATCGCGTTGCAACTTGGCTCTCTAATCAAACAAAATGCTGAGTGCAAGGGCGCAAGCGTCGCTATTGATATCACCTTAAACGGACACTGTTTGTTTCGTCATGCCATGCGCGGCACCAGCATAGACAATCAAGAATGGATTACTCGTAAACGCAATGTCGTCGACCGTTACCAACACAGCTCTTGGTATATGGGGCAATACTTTAAAGCCAAAGGAAAAACCATTGAAGAGGCTGCTTTTGTTGACTCGAAACAGTTTGCGCCATTTGGTGGCAGCTTCCCACTCATCATCAAGAACGTGGGTGTGGTTGGCAGTATTTCGGTATCTGGTTTGCCGCAATACGAAGACCACCTGTTAGTGGTAGAAACTCTCAAGTCCTTCTTGCGTTAAATGATCGCCTTAACAGAACCCATCAAAAATTTTATTAAACATTTCGTTCCCAGCACAAGATATTTAAGGCATTAGGAAACCAATATGCACAAACAGTACACCACGGAAGATATTTGCCAATTAGGACGGGGCGTTATTGAACAAGAGCTAGACCAAGCTCGATTGCTGCTCGGTTCACTAGACGCGTCATTTGTACAGGCTTGTGAAACAATTCTGAATTGTGCAGGTAAAGTGATCATCACTGGCATCGGCAAGTCTGGTCATATCAGTAAAAAAATTGCAGCAACATTCGCCTCTACAGGCTCTCCGGCTTTCTTTGTGCATCCTGCCGAAGCCTTGCACGGGGACTTAGGCATGGCTCGCCAAGGTGACATAGTGATTTTAATCTCCAACTCAGGGGAAGCAAATGAGTTTAAATTGATGGTGCCATTACTCAAGCGGCAAAACATCACCACCATTGGTGTTACCGCAAACCTTAGTAGCTTTTTAGCCAAGGAGTGCGATATCACACTGGATATCGCAGCCAAGAAAGAAGCATGCCCCCTTGGTTTAGCGCCAACCGCTAGCGCAACCAACACGTTGTTACTTGGCGATGCGCTCGGCATCACAGTGATGACAATGCGTAACTTCGGCCATAACGATTTTGCCCTTTCTCACCCAGCTGGCGCATTAGGTAGCCGATTGCTAACCAATGTAGAACATCTGTTAGACGAACAACACAAAAGCGCGTTTTGCTCGCCAAATGCGACCCTGCAAGATGCCGTTGGAGTGATGTGTCAAACTGGTTATGGTTTGATTGCTATCGCTGAGCAGGGAAGCCTGCAAGGTGTGTTTACCGATGGTGACTTGCGCCGCGCGTTCGCGAAAGGTGTGACACCAGACACGACCATCAACAGCTTGGTGAAAAACGGCGCTGTCACCATAGGGCAATCTAGCCTGTGTGCAGATGCCCTGACCTTGATGAGCAAACATGCGATTACTGCTCTGCCTGTATTAGATGATAAAGGAAGATTTGTTGGCGTGATTAACTTGCACACTATCCAAAAAGCCGGGATTTACTGAGCACTAAACCTTGGTATGCATACTCCAACTAAGAGAGAGTTCAAACTACAGCATCGTTTTTCCAACCCATGAACTTGCAGATGTTGTCTACGTGGGATGCTCTCTTAGTTTGGTCAAACATAGCCAAGCCAGTTTTTGTAACGCTACACCAAAAAACAGCCTATGAGGGCTGATGCTGCAAATTTGCAGATTCCTTTGCAGTTTATGCAGCAAAAAGACGGCGAAATAACGTCATCAGCGCTTCAAACACGCACGCCAGGATAGCGAGGGCACATGGGACGACTTGATGTTCATGACAGGAGTCATCCCACTTACGAATTGCGCTCGTCGGAAGAATTTCCGGTACGATGATTCATTGCTTGCCCTGAAAACTGTTGACGCAGCCGGGTCAACTCGCACAAACGTTCGCTCACTTTGCCATTGACGCTCATCGCCGGATACTTTCCGTTGTCCGCTTCCCCGATGGGTAAATTGGTAAGCAGCATCATGGCCTGGTCGACATGCTCAATCGCCCAGATATGGAACTGATGCTCCCGAACGGCTGCGCGGACATCTGCCCGCAACATCAGGTGGGGAATATTCGCCGCGGGAATGATCACCCCATGCTCCCCCTTAAGCTTGCGCGCCTGACAAATATCGAAAAAACCCTCAATTTTCTCGTTGATACCACCGACCGCCTCAATCACACCATGCTGATTGGTCGCCCCGGTGATGGCCACCGATTGCTTGAGCGGGATCTGGCCAATTGCTGATAACAAAGTACACAATTCTGCGGCGGAGGCACTATCTCCTTCCACGCCGCTGTAGGATTGCTCAAAGGCCAGCGAGGCACTCAGTGACAGCGGCTGGCTCTGGCCATAACGCTCGCCAAGAAACCCGCTCAGAATCATCACACCTTTGGAATGAATCGAGCCGCCCAGATCCACTTCCCGCTCAATGTCGAGGATCTTCCCGTCGCCCAGACGAATGGTCGCGGTGATCCGTGTGGGCAGCCCAAAGGGATGGTCACCAACCGCCACAACCGACAGTGCGTTGATCTGGCCCACCGCGAAGCCCTCGGTATCGATCGTGCGGATCCCCCGCAACACACTTTCCTGATGACGCTCTTTGAGATAGCTCACCCGACGGCGCTGCGCCGCCACCGCTGCGTCGACAGCCTCCGCGGTGATCACTTTCTCTTCAAGCTGTCTCGACCAATAATCCGCATCACGCAGCAAATCCGTCAGCGAATTCATATGCAAGGACAGCTTTTCCCGATCGGTCATCAACCGGCTGCTGTATTCGATCACCCGGGCAACCGCTTCCCGTGACAAGGGGAGCAACCTTTCGCGGCTTTGAAGCGTCTTAATCAATCGGGCATAAAGGCTCATCGAGGCTTCATCCCGGGGCAGTTCCTCTGAAAAGTCAGCCTGAACCTTAAATAATAAGCTAAATTCCGGATCATAATATTTGAGCAAATAGTACAGCAGCCGGTTACCACAAAGCACCACTTTCAAGTCAAGCGGTACCACCTGCGGCTCGATCGTAGTGGTGGTGGCCAGACTCAGCATTTGCTCCAGAGACTGGATCCGGATCTGACTGGAACGCAGTGCTCGCTTGAGCGAATCCCACAGCAATGGGCGGTCAACCAATCGGGCCGCATCCAACACCAGATAGCCACCATTAGCACGATGCAGCGCACCGGGTTTAATTAACATAAAATTGGTATACAAAGTACCGGCATGACTGAGGTGCTCCACCCGTCCTACCAGATTCGACACGGTCGGGTTATCCTCGTAAATCACGGGCAGTCCTTCGGCATCACTGTTATCGACCAGCAAATTCACTTGATACTCTGTGAAATACTCCGCCACTTTCTCACTTTTATGCTCTTCTGCCAGGCTGTTCAGGATTTGTTGAAAACGATCAATATTGTCGATGAGGTCTTGTTTAAAGCTCTGCAGAAAATCGATAACCGGCTGGTACGCACCGAATTTTTGTTCCAGTTCAAGAAACAACTGGCTGATGGTAATGGCGACGGTATCTCGCTGTAACTCCTTGATGGCCTGCTGACTTTGACGATGCCAGATCGGCATGTCTCGGCTGATCTGCTTCAGTTCCTCACGCAATGCATTGAGCTCGGTATCAATCTGCTCCTGCTGTGCCTCCGGCAGTTTACGGTACGCCTCCTGGTTCAAAACTTGCCCGTCTAGTTCGGGCAGCAAAGTGTAACCGGTTGGTGTTTTCTTCAAGACAATATGATGCTCTTGCGCATGGGATTCAGCCGTTGCAAAGGCCCGGTGACAACGCTCGGTATAATCCGCCTGGAGCGCTTGTATTCGGGCCAGAAGTTCATCACTCTGCAGCGTTTCCGGGATTGCCTGAACCAGATATTCGACCAATTGTTGCACGTTCTGTCGCAGCCGTCGTCCGTCCCCCGCCCGGAGCTGTAATGCCACCGGTTTCTGTGGATGATCGAAGTTATTGACATAACACCAGTCATCAGCCGGTGGATAACCCCGGGAGCGGTTAAGCAGCAACCGGTCGATAAGGGTATGTTTGCCTAAACCGGTTGAGCCGGTGACAAAAATATTGTATCCGACATGAGGCATATCGAGCCCGAAATTCAGGGCTTCCAGCGCCCGGTCCTGTCCCAGCGGTTCGGCCAGTGGGGCCAGTTCATCGGTGGTGTCAAAATTCAGCAGGTTAAGATCGCAGACATGGTAAAGCTGCGTCTCTGTCAGGGACAGGCAGTTCTTTTGCATGGGGTCACTCCAAAGCCTTGAACAAAATCGGGAATTCATATTTCAGTGTAGTACAACCGCACAAGACAGATGCACCGCATCATCGAAGCCGGCGTTTCCTTAAGCCAAGCATCATGATCACCCCCGCGTCCTGATTCAAAATATACTGCGGGCTGTTTCCCCGAAATAGCAACTATAACCAAAATATACTGCGTCGCAATTATGGTCGGAAAAAGCGTTTTTTGAGCGATAAGTGCTTTGTAACTGTGCGGGAGCTGAAAGCGGATGAAAGTGCGGTGCTATACGACCGGGTGGCACAAAGAAAAGGCGGATGATGCAGTCCGCCTTACTCATGTACAAAGCTCACTACCTTATCTCGATCCGATTCGTTTCAGGTTGTGAAGGCTCCATTTTCGGGACGTCTATCTTCAGGACGCCATCTCCCAGCGGTTGCTCCGGTGCAATAGGAAGCAGCAGGTGACGAAAGCTCATAGGACCTCCTCAAGTGTAACTGGAGCCTTCAATAGCATAGACAACCATTGTAGAGAATGGACACTGCGCCTGTACCGATTTCACTTCCGTTCAATGAGATGGTTTTCAATGCAGAAACCAAACAAAGAAAAAATAGAAGAGTTTCCCATCAGCAGACAGACTGATTGCAACCCTGCCCGGGCTCTAACACATTCGGACGCACCGGGTTAGGCCGATAAACCGTGACCCCCTTCAGGCCCAATTGGAAAGCCTGCCGGTAGACATCCCGGAACCGGGCAAAGGGCAGATCGGCTCGGACATTGATCGTCTTGGCAATCGCATTGTCCACCAAAGGCTGCAGGCAAGCCTGCATCTCAAGATGAGCCTTCGGCGACAGGTCGCTGGCTGCCACCATGGTATCGGGCAAAGCTTTTCCGGGCTTAAGGTAGCGCCACAATTGCACGCCATATGGCTCCAGCCAGAGACTTTCTTGTTGGCCGGCAAAGCTGATATGGCGCCAATATCCCGGGCTGAACATCGGCTCAATGCCGCTGCAGACATTGTTGGCCAGCAAGCTGATACTGCCGGCGGGGGCAATGGCCAGCAAGTGGCTGTTACGTATGCCCTGCTGCCCAATTGCTTGTTGCAGGGACATCGGCAGCGAGCGGATATATGCACTCCGTAAATAGGCTTTTTTGTCGAAACAGGGAAAGCAACCTTTTTCCCCGGCCAGATCGACAGAAGCGGCGTAGGCTGCATCGCGTATCCGGGTCATCAGCTCGGTTGCAAACTGCCTCGCCTCAGGACTTTCGTATGCCAAGCCGAGCATCTGCAGACAGTCAGCCAGGCCGGTAATGCCCAGCCCGACCCGGCGGCTCTGCAAGGTACAGCGGCGCTGTTGGCGCAAGGGAAAGTTAGAAATTTCCAGTACATTGTCCAGTATGCGGATCGCCGTGTTGCAGATTGGTTCCAACCTTTGCCACTGAAAAGCACTCGCCTCGCTGAACGGCCGAGAGACTAGCTGACTCAGGTTGATAGACCCCAGGTCGCAAGCACCGAAAGGGGGAAGCGGGACTTCGCCGCAGGGATTGGTGGTGGTCAGGTGTTCACAGTAGGCCAGATTATTGGCCCTGTTGATGCTGTCCACAAACAGTACCCCGGGCTCTCCGCTTTCATAAGCCGACTGCAGGATCAGTTCCCACAAGTCCCTGGCTTTGATTATCGGGCCTGTTGCACCCCCTGGCGGAAAACACAACGCCCAGCCCGTATCCTCTTCCACTGCACGCATAAAGTCATCGCTTATCTGCACCGAAAGATTGAAGTAGGTCAGCCTTTCTGCCTGGCTCTTGGCCCGGACAAAGGCTTCAATGTCCGGATGATCGCATCGGAGGCTGGCCAACATGGCGCCACGTCTGGAATCCCCGGCAACCAGTGCAGCACAGAGTTCGTTCCAGATCTGTAGCAAGGCGACCGGTCCCTGATGGAGCGTACTGCTACCAGCCGGTTGTAAACTGGAGAAATCCAGGCCAATGCCGCCACCCTGTTGCAGGGTGATTGCCGACTGGCGCAGAGAGCGGCTGATCCCCGACATCGAGTTCCGGATTACCCCCATAACAAAACAGTTGAGCAAGGTAACGCGGTGATTCTCAGCACCGGCCCCTGCCAGGATCCGCCCGGCCGGCAAAACGCTCCAATCCGACAGAGCCTGAAAGAACTGCCTGCGCCAGTAGGCTTGTTGTTTTTCCGGCCCGGCCAGAGCGTCGGCCACTCGCTGCCAGCTGTGTTCAATGGCAGTTTCCTTGATCGAATCTGTGTACAATCGATACTTGGACTCCCAGACCTTTGTGGAAATCGGTGATAATTGGTTGGGATCAAACTCGGCAATAGTCATGGCACAGTGTTAACAATTTGATGGACGGTGGCTTCAGACTGCATAGCTATCTCCACCAATCATTACCCAAGAACTGCAATGTTGCCAGACTTTGTTGCGTGATTCGGGCAGAAAACCAAACCTCCTGAAATTGAGCAACTCTTAAACAACATACTGATTATCAGGCATACCAAGCCCTGTAAGCTTGTTCAGCGCTTTAATCATGGCGTAGGTTTCATCAACCTGAGCATTGCGGCCTTATTGAAATTCAATGGAAAATGCAAAAATGATGATTGCAATTCAGTGATACCTGACAGCTGCCCCCTTTATCCTTTTAAAAACAACCATTCAGATAAATGTGACATTACCCATTGTTAATAAGGCAACGCTAATATAGCATCCACATATATAAGAAAGACCTAATTTGACAGAAAGCAAATGGAGATGTAACCGATGTTCATGATAGAGCTAAATGATACTGGCTGGAGATATTGGCTGATAACGGCTGTACTGCTTAGCTACGGAGTAATCGCCGACCCGGTGGGGTTTGTGTTTGCTATAGGCCTGACCGTCGTTCATCTGCTCCACTTTGTCATCAGAAAACGAAGTGTTACCGCATTTCCGATACAGGTTCGATTCTGGTACTTGTCGCTGCTATTGTTGGCACAGATCGAGGGGCTTGGCTGGATATATTGGATCCCGGCAATAGGCACTTGGGCTCAGGTACTCTTTGGATACTGCGCCATGGCGCGCCTTGTTTCACTGTTGCCCTGGAATAGCAATGAGCGTTTTTCAACTGCTCTGCTCAGACGTACATTGCTTGCCCGCCCGGTTAAAGGCAGCATCAAGCAAAAGGTTGCTGCTGACAGTTAATCGACCAAGCGGCTGACAGCTGAAAGTTGTGATACTGGTATTGCAAATCATACCAATATCAGCAAACGCTGGCATCACGGGCTTCGAAAGCCCTGCTGCTGAATACACTCAGTTGCCACTCAACTTAGATGACCTCTTGATTGAGCACCCTAGTGCAACCTTCATAGTTCGTGCATGTGGGGATTCAATGCCGGGCCTTAGCATTTTCGACCAAGACCTACTCATAGTCGACCGCTTCGTTGAGGTTCAAGACCACGAATAGTTACTAGGTGGGAGATTAAGCCTAAAAAATTACAATGCTCAGATCGCAGCCATTGTCGGTAGCTTAGGTTACTGTCGCCAAAAGCATAAGCTGTCCTTTTCTCGTGCTAGGCCGAAACAACTCTTATTTGATGTAGGTAAGTTACACAACTTCAATAGAGACCCTAAAGCCAAGGAGCCTCAGTACATTAAATACGATGACAAAGCTAAGTTTACAAACAAGCTCGGAAACAACATGATAGATAAAAAATTTACAGCATCACGATTGTTAATTATATCCTCAAAGATATCCGAGTTCTCAGTAGATAAAGACGCCCAATACACAAAGACAACAATCAAGTTCTAAATAGATGAGCCTGATATAGAAATCGCAGAGTCAATCTTTCTTAATTCAGTCCCGTCATTTTCCCTCGGTAGTTAACGTAATGACAAAGTCGCTTGGTAATTAAGGTACGACAGAATCGCTCGGTGATCACAAGCTAGTAGTGATCGTGCTGGCTCGTCTCTGGACATAAATCACTTTCGGAAAATCGAACATTAGTAATTCATGAATAACTTCAAGTATTGCAAAGTGAGTTTTGGATAGCTAGCTCGATGAGTAATACTGCGCTAGCTCAGTGGTGGATTTTAGTAGTACGTATGTAATCGCCCCATGAACACACGGGGCGACATTGCTAGTGTTTGAAGTTCCAAGGTAGGAGCGCATCGATATCTGGATCTGCTTTCGCCAGCTATTTCAGGCACTTGACCATGCAGTCATAGAGGATAAGGCCGTTTGCTTTCGCTGTCTCTACGATGCTGTAAAGCATCGCGCTCGCATAAGCGCCATTTGGTGTATTCGAGAACAACCAGTTCTTCCTGCCAATGACCAGCGGTTTAATTACGCGCTTAGTCGCGTTGCTTTGGTTTTCAACCTATAAAGAGATTATTCAATCGAGGTAATGAACTCGAACTTGTCTGATTCTGCTTTAGTGATCCAGTGTTCACCGTCAAAAGGTGCTGCGTCTAGAGTGAAGACGTAGAAATCAACGCCTTTGTCACCCATCATAGTTTTAAAGTAGGTGGCTTGTTTGCGATGGCTAGCGTCTGTGTAAGGGATCTCTTTTGCCGATTGTTTGCCATTACTCCAGCTATGAACACCGATCTGTTTATTTGTTTCTATATCATCAATGTCTTTACTGCGTTGAAGAACGCGAGACTCACCGGCAGCGAAGAGATCCGTACCACCAGAGAATACTGAGCCCGTAGGGGTAACGACCGTTTTCATCGCTTGATCATGGATAATCATGCCTGTGTACATATTAATGTCGTCATCTGCGCTGCCACCGATGTCGTTGTTGAACTTTAATACCATCTTCTGCCCAGAGTATTTATGGACAATAGAGGCAAGCTCGAGGTACGTGGTCACCCCTAAAGTTGAATGAATGCGTTCGTCGGCAGAAGTAACGCCAAGCGCGTCTTTATAGAAACCAGTAAAGGCAAAAGAGGTTTCGATATCGACACCGACGCTGTTGTCAGTGGCTGTCAAAATGGTTGAACCGATACTTGAGAGCTCACCGAATAGCTCGTTGTTGAATTCGACCTGAATCGGCTTTTTACCATTCTGGGTAACGGATTGAATCAGTGTCGTGTCATCGGAGTCTGATTGGGTTGAGTCGTCACACGTAAAAACATCAAGCAGCTCGTCTTCGCGATAAATAGCACAATCACTGCCATCTTCAGCGGTCATAAACAGATCGACGCCCTTATCGCTGCTGTCTTGTAAACGAATAACAAGTTGCTCTTCGCCAAGTTCTTCTGCGTAGCGAACAACGTTATAAGTCGTCCCATCAAAATTCACGCTCATCGAGTCAAGCAGCGGTCGACGTTCTGCCAATAAACTCGCAAGCTCAGTATTACTGAAGTTGTAGTTTGCTATTGGTTTCACTTGGGCTGTGCTTTTGGTGTTCGAGCTTGAACTTGAGTTACAGCCCGCCAATACGATGAGTGGCGCGGCAAGTAGTAGGTGCTTGTAATTAGTCATTGTGATTCCCAATTTGATTGATGAGGGCAGTGTAACGAGGAAAATTGTCAGTCGCTGTCGTGCTCTTGTATGGATTTGTCATTGCACATGGTTACAATAGAAAAGGCTGATAAGTGATAAATAAATTATATCTTTGTTGAGTAAGGAATTTTCTTGCCTCTTGTCAGTCACACTCTTTATGCATTTTCAAAGGACAGGTTATGATTTTATTTGGACACTTTATGATTTCAGCGACAGTCCTTGTCGCCAAAAGCATAAAGCGTCCAATAGCCTAGAATAGTTTCAATAACTTACAGATTATCAAAATCATATGGTGTCCAAATATGAAAGCATAAGCTGTCCTTTTCTCGTGCTAGGCCGAAACAACTCTTATTTGATGTAGGTAAGTTACACAACTTCAATAGAGACCCTAAAGCCAAGGAGCCTCAGTACATTAAATACGATGAAAAAGCTAAGTTTACAAACAAGCTCGAAAACAACATGACAGATACAAAATTTACAGCATCACGATTGTTAATTATATCCTCAAAGATATCCGAGTTCTCAGTAGGTAAAGACGCCCAATACACAAAGACAACAATCAAGTTCTACATAGATGAGCCTGATATAGAAATCGCAGAGTCAATCTTTCATAATTCAGTCCCGTCATTTTCCCTCGGTAGTTAACCAGGGCAAGATCATGAAAAACTCTTGTGGAATAAGGCCTAAGTGAGAGCCTACTTTTACTCATTTCTACAGTGATGTCATAAAAAATGCAATGACTTATGGATCGATTTGACGATCAGTATT
>NZ_JARHUF010000002.1 GCF_029223195.1 Vibrio sp. CAU 1672
AGAGAGTTTTACCCTGCCGGAGAGAAGAGAAAGAAGCTACCCAAGAGCAGTAAAGAAAAGGCCTAGTCGCTATGCGACTAGGCCTCCAAAAAAGCGTTAAGTTATCTTAACTTACATGCATTAAGCCTGAAGGCTAGCTATTTTTTAGTCTATCGATAACCAAATTACAGATAGTTGGCGTCAACCAAGTCGCTGGCTTGAACACCGCTGACTTCCGGACGAGCTTCTAACCAGGCTACAACCTGAGCTTTTTGTTCTTCATTCACACTAGTGTAACGCTCGGTAGAGCACAGGAAGCCTTCAAAATGCTCCAGACCGCCGCCACCGAAACACAGATCTAGACCATCGATAAAATCGATAAATTCATCGACAAATGCGTCGTAGCGGTCGAAATCACTGATGTCAGTTTGACAGCTGATTTCAAAGCCTAACACTGCAAACTCGCCTAAAAACAGTTTTTTGCGAATACGGCGTTTTTTGTTTTCGATTTTGTCTAATTTCATGGTGATCTCTCGTGGATGATTTGACGCCCTGTTATACCGTTATATCGCTGCAATCCCAAGCCAAATCGCTTATTGTTCGCCCGGGCGCTGGTTTTATAAACAACTACCCAAATTAAAGAGGCAGCCTTGCATCAACGGGAAATGGCGTGTGTAGCAGTCGTGTTGCCTAACAGTATAAACTGGGTAATATTAATTAAACAAAAAGTTAATTCGGCCACATTAGTCCTGTCATTTTTCTCTTTCACACTCTCCTACGTTCAACCAAATATTTTAAAAATCAAACACTATAATCGATGAATTAGGAAGTAAGCCATGAGTAAGGAAACCTTTGACGCCACACGTTACAATCAGAGCAGTAATAAGCCGTTTGAAGAGGTATTAGAAGCCAGCCTGTCACGCCGCAGTATTTTGAAGGGCGGCGTGGGTATCAGTGCAATGACCGCTTTTGGGGCCTTTGGTTTGGCAGGATGTAACTCCTCCAGTAGCGGTTCGTCACTCAGTAGCTCAGCGGTGTCTGAAGCGGTGCTCAACTTTGACTCTATCCCCGGTTCTCTGACGGATGCTGTCAGCGTCCCTCCGGGTTATGTTGCTCAGGTGTTGGTGCCGTGGGGAACCCCATTGAATGCACAAGGCAGCGTTTGGAAGAGCGATGGTACTAATACCAGCGATGATCAGCATAACGCACTAGGCATGCATCACGATGGTATGCATTTCTTCCCTTTAGCGGGCAATCCGAATGATGGCCTGCTGTGTATCAACCATGAGTATATTGATACTTCGGCGCTTCACCCCAGTGGCCCAACCGTGGAAAATGGTATGCGAACCATAGTGGATGAAGTACGCAAGGAAATAAATGCGCATGGTGTGTCTGTTGTGCGTATTAGGCTGGAAGGCAACGTGTGGAAACTGGTGGAAACTGACCCGCTTAACCGGCGTTACACTGGGGCTAGCGTGATGGACCTCTCCGGTCCACTGGCGCATTCGCAGCACACGGTAACCCGCTTTTCACCTGATGGCAGCCAGGCGCGTGGCACATTAAACAACTGTGGGAACGGTTATACGCCCTGGGGCACTTACCTGACTTGTGAAGAAAACTGGCCGGGCTATTTTGTTAATGCCGGGCAGCGCACCGCAGAGCAGGATCGTATTGGGGTGGATGACACCCGTACCCGTTACTTATGGGAGACCCTGGCTGGTGATAGTGATGAGCGTCTGGATGAGTTTACCCGCTTTAATGTGGCACCACGCGGGGCGAGTGCGGTGGATGACTACCGTAATGAGGCCAATGGTCACGGTTACATCGTAGAAATTGATCCCTATACGCAGAACTCCCGGGCGAAAAAGCGTACTGCTTTGGGGCGTTTTCGCCATGAAGGCTGTACCTTTGGTAAATTGGAAGCCGGTAAGCCAGTGGTGTTTTACTCCGGTCACGATTCGCGTTTTGAGTATATGTATAAGTTTGAATCCGCGATGGGGTGGGATCCGGCTGATGCCAATCCTGACAACCGTCTGGCGACCGGGGATAAGTATATGGATCAGGGCACGCTGTATGTGGCACGTTTCAATGAAGACGGAAGCGGGACCTGGTTACCACTGAGTTTGGACAGTGTCACCTTATCTGGCGGGACATTAGCCGATCACTTCTCGTCTCTGGCGGCGATTATTCTCAATACTGCCGGGGCGGCGGATTTGGTCGGTGCGACGCCGATGGATCGTCCGGAATGGTGTAGTGTGGATCCATTTACCGGCTCGGTGTACCTGACGCTGACTAATAACACCAAACGTACCGAAGAGACCAACCCGCGTCTTAACAACAAATTTGGTCACGTGATCCGTTGGGATGAAGGTCAGTCTGCGACCGAATTCCGCTGGGATATTTTTGTCTTTGGAGCGCCGGCAGACGGGGATACAGGCACCAACCGTTCTGCTCTGACCGAGCTGAACCAGTTTGCCAGCCCGGATGGTCTGGCGTTCGACCCGCGCGGTATTTTGTGGATTCAAACTGACAATGGTGCAAGCGAAGTAACCAGTTATACCAACGATCAGATGCTGGCGGTAGTGCCGTCGAAGTTCACAGATCAAGAGGGCAACCCGGCCACGATCAGTGCTGAGAACCAGGCTGAACTGAAACGTTTTTTTGTTGGGCCGAATGGCTGTGAGGTGACGGGTTTTACCATCAGCCCGGACTACAAATCACTGTTTGTTAACATCCAACATCCTGGTAACTGGCCATACAGTGATGATGCGACAGAGGTGACTCCGGCAGGGGTGACGGTACGTCCACGTGCTGCTACGGTAGTTATTCGCCGCGAAGATGGCGGTGAAATCGCGGTATAGGTTTATCATTTGAGTTAACTTCAAGCCCTGCCTGAAAGGCAGGGCTTTGTGTTGCTACTCATGTCATTATTGAATGATGTCGTTGCGTTAACCTTTCAGTGACTCGCCGCCGGTGCGAATGACTTCCTGATACCAGTAGAAGCTTTTTTTGCGTTTGCGTTCTAAGCTACCACTACCATCATCATGACGATCAACATAGATGTAACCGTACCGCTTGCTCATTTCGGCGGTGGAGTTTGCCACCAGGTCAATGGGCCCCCAGCTGGTAAAGCCCATTAAGTTCACCCCATCGAGTATCGCTTCATGCGCCTGGACCAAATGATCATTGAGATAGGCAATACGATAGTCATCGGAAATCTCGCCATTTTCATCCGGCTCGTCACGCGCACCCAGGCCGTTTTCCACGACAAATAATGGTTTCTGGTAGCGATCGTGCAGGAAATTGAGAAGAATACGCAGCCCTTTAGGATCGATTAGCCAGCCCCACTGGCTTTTTTTCAGATAGGGGTTTGGCACACTATCGACGATGTTGCCGATTTCTTTTTGTTTTGGGTCGGCACTGGCGCAGCCGCTGGCGTAATAGCTGAACGAAATAAAATCGACACTGGCGGCGGCGATGGTTTCCAGATCGCCCTCGGCCATTTCGATCGTAATGTTGTTTTCACGGAAGTAGCGCTGCATATAGCCGGGATATTGACCACGGGTCTGGACATCACCAAAAAACAGCCATTTGTTGTTTTCGTGCATCGCCGCCAGCACGTCATCAGGGTTACAGCTGTAGGGGTAGCTGATAGCACCAAGCAGCATGTTGCCGATTTTACCATCAGGCACCATTTGCTGGCACAGTTTGACGACCTTGGCATTGGCGACCAGCTGATGGTGAATCGCCTGGTAAATGGCTTGCTCGGTCGCGTCTTCTTGCAGGCCGACGCCGGTAAACGGGGCGTGGAGTGACATGTTGATTTCGTTAAACGTCAGCCAGAGTTTGACTTTATCTTTGTAGCGTTGAAAGACGCAACGGGCATAGCGCTCAAAGAAGCCGATTAAGCGCCGGTCACCCCAGCCGCCATAGTTTTCGACCAGGGCGTAGGGCATTTCATAGTGGGACAAGGTGACAAAGGGTTGGATATCGTGTTTGGCAAGCTCGTCAAACAGCCGGTCATAATAGGCTAAGCCTTCTTCGCACGGTTTGGTTTCGTCTCCGTTGGGGAAGATGCGCGTCCAGGCGATAGACAGACGTAAACAGTTAAAGCCCATTTCTTTAAACAGCGCAATATCGTCCGGGTAGCGATGGTAAAAATCGATCGCGATGTCTTTGATTCCGGGTGTACGCTGGTTGCGGGTCTGATGAGGGCTTAGTATGCCGTTAGGCAGCATATCGGCGGTCGACAGCCCCTTTTCTGCCTCTGTAAGGGCGCCTTCCACCTGGTTGGCGGCAATCGCGCCGCCCCATAAAAAATCGTCTGGAAAGTGGATCATGATTCTCTCTCTTATCACCAGTCAGATGGAATGAGAATAGTCGAGATCAGAGAGGGGATCTTTTGGTGAGATCGAGTTTTTATTGTTGAGGGTTAAGAAGGTGGGTTTTTATTGAGTCGGAAGGCGGACTCCAGCCTTGCTGGTACAAGACTGGAGCAACGGTTTAGAATGTGAAGGCCAGATTTGCTGCAGCACCAAATTGGTTTTCACCTGCGTATGATCCCGCAACATCAAGACTGATAACGTCAAAAGGACTGATGCCGATACCTGCGGTAAACGCGTTCTCTAAGTTGTTTTCCAGATCCATTTCGTAACCTACGCGCAGCTGTGCCCAGCCCCATGCGTTACCTTCCAGACCAAGGCGTACAAACTGAGAGTCATCTTCCGAGGTATGTTTGAAGCGTTTTTGCTTGGTTAGGTCAGCATCCACACTCAGGCTGAGGTAATTTCCCACATACCCCAGACCAACGGTTGCTTGTGGTGTTAACTCATAAGTGTATCCGCCAATTTCGGTATTGATGTCTTGTTTTAATAAGTCTTTCAGTGTCAGGCCTGCGCGGAGAGCATGTTTATGCCACGCCATACCGATGTCCATATTAAAGGCGTTTTTTGATACTTCACTCTTGTCGTAATCTTCGATATCAAAATCGTTCAGTGAAGTACGTTGTGAGTAGGTCATCAGTTGTTGGTACTTAGGAGAAATACCGAATGCAACGTTTTGCCCACCCAGGACGAAATTACGAGCTAAGGATACGCCATATTCCGCAGTACCGAACGCGGCAAGCGCAATGTTGGAATTTAAGTAACGCTCGGCTGTATTGCCACTTTCTGCAATGTCTGGGACAGCAATAATTTCGACATAGCCAGCCGAAAACATATTCACTGATACATACTGTGTAGGGATGGCGAGCACAAGGCCGAGACCGGCGTTGACGACGACGGGGTCACTGTTGTCCAATTTGTTGAGTAACCGTTCCATCTCCGCAATGTCGGACGAAGTGGGAATCCCTTGCACGCTATCAAATAGATCTTGCGCGTCTTCGACGGTATTAAGTGCTTCATCTTTGTCGTGGAGGTTAGCGCCTAGCGCTGGCAGTAACAGCCCTACGTCATCATTTTCACGATAGAGTGCCCCCAATGCCGGATTGTGAAGTGGTGCGGTAAGGTAGTCTGCTGAAACGACCCCGGTGTTGCCCATACCATGGCTGCGCGCATCAGCGACATAAGGAGCGGCGAGGGTATGGGCTGATAGCGCAGCAAAGATGCCCGTCATTATTTTGATAATTTTGCTCATAACGCCTCCCTTGATTTACCTATGGGTAAGCTTGAGAGTTAATTTACAGTCATAAAGCGAATACAACCTGACCGGTGAATCATACCGTTCCAACTAGAGATAGGGCCATTTCAGAGTGGTTACTGAAAGGCGGGGGTCTCCCTGAATGGTATAAGGCGACGTGCTGTCGGGGACCACAATACCACTACTGTGGTTGTTTCTCGCCGGATATGCAAACAACGTCATTAATAGAAATGATAGCTCAACTATCAATAGTGGAGTGGAATTATGTGACTCTCTTCATTAAATAACAGTTAATGACAAAGGTGACGTTACCCGGGCATGCGGTCGTTGTTGTTCATATTGCGCATGTTAGCAGTGGCGACGGCCGGGCTTAATTTTAGTCGTTCACCGGCTTGAAAAGTCTTGAGCACCGAGTTGCACTCTTCGGTGTAGTCACTTCTCCTCCGTGGGTATTAATGTGTTGTAAGGCACAGATTTGCCCGCAGAATATTTGTGTCGGTTGATGCAAACTTAGGATTTAAATCGAGTTAACTATATTTATTGGCTTATGTGAGCAAAGTCAGTTATCGACGAGCAAAATAGGGAAAATGTGCTGCTTTTTGATTATGGTCAAATTTGAACCCGCTCGCACGGAATAACGTTCTAATTAATATAACTACTAAAGAGAAAGAGGCAATAGATGTCTGTATCAAGCTTGCACACAAGTCAATCCGGGGATGTTCCTACTGAGTTAACACTGGCAGAGAAGCTGCAAAGCGTCAGCTTGCGCTTGAGACTGGTTGTCGTGTTGACCTTTCTTTCCTTTGCTCTGTTGGGCTACCGGGGAATCGTTGGCATGCAGTCAGCGGCGGGTTTTATTGAAGATCTGTACCAGCAGGGAATGCAACACACCATACGCGCCGGCAAGGTCCTGGATGAACTGGGAATTGCCCGCAGTTCGTTGTTGCTCTCGTTCCAGCATGACCCATATTCCGAGTTTGCCAACATGCACGATCATCCGATTGAGCGCCATATCGAGGAAGTGCAGCGTTCATTAAATACGCTTCATCATATTATCGACAATGAAATACTGGCTTCCGGGCTGGAGCCTGACGAGCTTGAACGGGTAAAGCAACTGGCCAAAACGCTGGATAATATAACCCAATATGGTTTTGAACCGGCAATAAACAAGTTGCGGCAAAAAGATTTCAAAGGCGCCAACCTAATTCTATTAACTAAAATTAACCCATTATTTAAAGAAGCTCATACTGAGACCCAGCAGTTTTTGGATCTGCAAGTTGCAGAAGGTGAAGCTCATTTTCAGATAGCCCAGCACAATATAGACACGTTTATCTGGCTGGCTGGTGTTTCGATCAGCGCAGCGCTTATTGTGATCAGCTTTTTGTCATTAAGTGTTGTGCGTCGGGTCAATCACGCGGTGCAACAGCTAGCGGAGTCGGCTAATCATATTGCCGACGGGGATTTGACCCGCAGAATCCAGATCAGCGGAAAAGACGAATTTGCCCGGATTGGCCAATCAGTTAACCGAATTGTGGATGGGTTTCAGCATGTGATTCAGTCCAACCGTGACTCTGTGGAGCAACTGGCCCGAACCGCAGAAGAGAGCTCGGCGGTCGCAATGCAAACCAAGCAGAACGTGATTGAACAACAGGCTCAGACGCAACAAATTGCAACGGCAATCAATGAATTTACCGCCACGGTAAGAGAGGTGGCCCAGAGTGCTACCTCTGCTGCCGAAGCGTCTGAGAATGCTGACAAAGCGGCGGCACAGGGACGCCAGGTCGTGGATGAAAGCGTAGGTATGATTGAACGTTTGTCACAGGAAATGGCCGCATCGGTCGAATCCATGCATGCGCTGGCACGTTACTCCGAGGACATTGGCAGTGTCGTGGATGTCATTCAGGATATTTCTGAGCAGACCAACTTACTGGCGTTGAATGCGGCGATAGAGGCAGCCCGAGCCGGTGAGCAGGGGCGCGGTTTTGCGGTGGTGGCGGATGAAGTCAGAACATTGGCCAGCCGCACGCAAAAGTCGACGGAAGAGATACTGCATACGATTCAGCGCTTGCAGCAAGGCAGTCAAGAGTCAACCAGCAGGCTGGAACAAGGCGCTGACAACGCCAGAGTGACGGTGGAGAAAGCGAGAGAGGCCGGTGAGGCTTTGGCGCAGATCACTGACAGTGTGGACAGAATCACGGCGATGAACACCCAGATAGCCACTGCGGCTGAGCAGCAAACGCTGGTGACTGAAGAAATTAACCAGAATATCTCTGTCATTAGTGACATCTCTAATCAGACGGCTTCAGGTGCAGAGCAAAGCAGTGACGCTACCATGGAGCTCGCCCGTTTCTCTGAAAGCATAAGAGCGGAGATTAGTCACTACCGTGCTTAATTAATGAGTCCAAAAGCCCTGCCGTGTTTACGGCAGGGCTTTTGGGAGTTTAGTGCATTTTTCCTGTCAGCTGTTTTTAAAATTCGGTTACCCTCTGACAAGATCCCCCGGTTTTTCTCATACGATGTAGTTACGCCAGCGCCCGGTTAACGTCTCCTGCCTATACTGACAGAGAGAGTCATGTTTATGGGAGGAGTTATGTGCGGACGGCTCAATGTAACGGATGATCCTTTGGCTCGCATTGTGTCTGAACTGGTCGGGATAAACTTCTCTCCGCAACAGAGTGTCGATCTCAGGCCAACCAACAAGGTTTCAACTATCGCTTATCGCCACGGGGGTTATTATCAGCATGATCTGTGCTGGGGATTTAAGCCGGAATGGGCCTCGCGCCATATCATCAACGCAAAGGCTGAAACTGCCGCGATCAAGCCGACTTTTCGCCAGGCGTTTGCCTATCACCGGGTTGTGGTTCCCTGCAGCGGCTGGTATGAGTGGCGTGAGGAAACCAGCCGGAAGCAAAAGTATCTGTTTAGCAACCCGCAAGGTTTACCGCTCTATCTGGCCGGGCTGGCGGTTGACGGGCAGTTTTTGGTGATACTGACCACAGAGCCCAGTCCGCAATACCGGCCGTACCATTCGCGTATGCCAGTATTGTTGCCGGAAGCTTCAATCATGTTTTGGATATCGGCACCTCCCCATCAGGCACAATCCTGTCTTTACCCGGGATGGCAACCACGGCTATCCGTACAAGCAGTAGAGTGACGGACAGGGGGGGGCGCTCAGCGACCGATCATAGCTTGAGCTCGTTACAGGCAGGTTTACACCAGTTATCCTCATTGCTTTTTTCTATTACCGTCACCTTATTGCGGCCACTGTGTTTGGAGCGATAAAGAGCCAAATCCGCGCGAGCAACCAGGGTATGGAAATTGTCATCCTGACCCATTTCGGAGACACCAAAGCTCATTGTTGTGTCTACTGGGGAGTTTTGCAGGCTAAGTTCTTTTTCTACGCTTTCCCTTAGTTTTTCCGCATATAAACGGCTTTGATGCAACGTTTTGTTCGGCAGCAGCACCATAAACTCGTCGCCACCGAATCGAACCGCGTATGAGCTGCGGGGCAGGTTAGACTGGAAGATGCTGGCAACGGTGCGAATTACGCTATCGCCAATGGTATGACCGTGTTGGTCATTAATGGTTTTGAAGTTGTCGATATCCGACATAATGATCCCGGTAGGTCTTTTTCTCTTCTTTGCCTTGTTTAAAGCCTCAGGCAGCATGGTTTCCATTGCCCGCCGGTTATACATACAGGTCAGGGCATCCTGATAAGACAGATGATGGATAGACTTGACCAGCCGGGCATTGATTAGCCACAGCATGCTGAAGCTAATAGCCACAACCAGGATGATACTGAACAAGAATGTGAGCTGATGAACCAGACCTGCAGTCATAAAACTGCTTAACTCGGGTTCGTGCAGGGACCATAAACAGCGAAAGGCCATAAATAAGCTGTACATGGCGAAAGAAGTTGCCATCATCCAATTGGGAAGATTCAGATCTTCTCTCTGACCTTTAATCAATGCAGTTGCCGAGCAGAGTGTGACAATTGACAAAAACACACTGCTAATAATGATTCTTACTTTAATTGAAGGAGCATAGTAAGTGAAATAGATGTACATCCCGACTGCAAGTGGAACTATGCCGCTAACCAAATAGGCGTATTTCAGCGGGAACTGCTTAAACAAGCTGATACCGTAAAGCGTCAGGGTAAAGCCGATGAATATAATGCTGTTGGCTGCTACAACGGTTAACCAATCCGGCGCCTCATCACGCATAGCAAGGAGCAACGGCCCCATGCCGATAAACAGTAGTGACAGTGCAAAGGCTGTTAATCCCTGAACTCTATTTTGGGTGTACTGGTAGCCGATCAGGCCGATGAAGCAGATGACGGAAAATAAAATAACAACAAAATTCAGAGTTCTCATATCGAGATAAAACGAATCCATATTTTATACTCCTAGTGAGATTAGCCCGATATTCTGCTGCTGTTAATGAAATTAGCCTGCGTATATTCATGGTAGTTGTGGTTTTAGTTTGTGTTGCTGAGATTATTGTAACTTATCTTGCTAATAAATCGATCTTATCTGTAGGGTAATTTGTGATCTTTTGTTGTGTAATTGTTGTAATGGTGTGGTTGTTACTTCCAGTTTGGCCTGGCTGTATTTGAGATAGCAACGAAGCCAGAGTACCGCTAATACACCCTTTTTGATGGCATAAAAAGTCACCCAGGACTGGCATCGTGTCGGTATGACATGATATTGCGGTTGCCTGCTGCGGTATGCTACGCAGTTTTTGCTTCTGTCATTGTATATAGTCAGGGTGTGCTTAAGTTAGAATAGTCTTAGCGGTCTGCTCTGTGAGAGGTGGTATGAAATCGGTTTATGATTACGTCATTGTTGGTGGCGGTATTGTCGGCGTGTCGACAGCCTGGCAAATGCAGCAACGTTTTCCTCAGAGTCATATCTTGCTGATTGAGAAAGAGGCGGCGCTGGCCAGGCATCAAACCGGTCATAATAGTGGCGTTATCCATGCGGGGGTATATTACCTGCCAGGGAGCCTGAAAGCTGAATTTTGTCAGCGGGGCGTGGAGCGTACCATGGCATTCTGCGCCGAGCATACTATTCCAGTGGAAAACTGCGGTAAGTTGCTGGTGGCGACCAATGAGACAGAAATCGTGCGTATGCATGCGCTGTTTAAACGTTGCCAGACTAACGGTATTGACGTCGAGTTGTTAGATCAGGCACAACTGAAGTTGGCAGAACCAAACATAGAAGGTTTAGGTGCGATCTACGTCAAAGCAACCAGTATTGTGGATTATCGCCAGGTGACCGAAAAGATGGCTCAGGATTTCCGGCGCTTGGGGGGGCAAATATGCTTAGGTACTAAGGTCACCGCCATTGAAGAGTTCGACGAAGAAGTGCAGCTGACTTGCAAGTCGGACGAAAACACCATGCAGGTTAACTGTAAATTTTTGATCTCCTGTAGTGGTTTAATGGCCGATCGGCTGACCCAAATGATGGGGATCCCGACCGATTTTCAGATCATCCCATATCGCGGTGAATACTATCGGCTCGACCCTAAACACAACCGGGTGGTGAACCATCTGATTTACCCTATCCCTGATCCTGATCTGCCCTTTCTCGGTGTGCATCTGACGCGGATGATTGATGGCTCGGTGACGGTTGGTCCCAATGCGGTGCAGGGCTGGAAGCGAGAAGGATATGCTAAGTTCAATTTCAGCCTGCGCGATACGTGGCAAATGCTTACTTTTACGGGTTTTTGGAAAGTGACCTGCAAGCACCTCCAGGCAGGGATAAGGGAGTTTATCAACTCTTGGTGGAAAGCCGGTTACTTAAAACAAGTGAATAAGTACTGCCCAGGCATTCAACGACAAGATCTGCAACCCTATCCGGCAGGAGTCCGTGCGCAAGCTGTGCTGGCTGACGGGACTTTAGTTCATGATTTCTTGTTTGCCGAGAGTCCCCGAAGTTTGCATGTGTGTAATGCGCCATCACCGGCGGCGACGTCTGCGCTGCCAATAGGGGAGTATGTATGCGATAAAGCCGCCGAGAAGTACCTCTCCGGCATGCATCATCACACTGGCAGCAGCTAAAGTACTACGCGCCGAGATAGGCTCGCAGGGGCTAGGTTTAACCCGATCTACTCAGCAAGTTACCCGGCGTGCTGTAAAATACAGTGGCGGCTGGCTTATAACCCAAACTCCGTAGCAGAACGGTTACCCTGCAGGACTCACAGTATAATTGGAAGATGAAAATGAAAGGCCGGATAGTTGAGTGGAATGATGCGAGAGGTTACGGATTTATTGTTGCCTTGGCTAATAAGCGAAAAGTGTTTTTCCATATTTCGTCGGTAAAAAACAGCAATGTTCGTCCCACGGTAGACGATAAAGTAATTTTTGAACTCAGCAAAGATAACAAAGGTCGCCTGAGTGCTAACAGTGTCACCATCACCAGTGCTAAAAGCGTTCCGTTGACTGTTATGTTTGGTTGTAGTTACCTTGTGATGGTGTGTGCATCCGTGATCCTGTTGCAAGGTGAATGGTTCTTCATTCCCGTCTATCTGTTTATGAGTTTGTGTAGCTATTTGATGTATGCGCGGGATAAACGGGCTGCCATTAATGGAAACTGGCGAACGTCTGAAAGCTCTCTGCATATGGTGTCGCTGTTAGGCGGTTGGCCGGGCGCATTGTGTGCGCAAAATCTGCTACGGCACAAATCGAAGAAGCAGCCGTTTAAAATGATATTGTGGTTAACGGTCTTAATTAATACCGCTGCGTTTATCTGGACTTTTACTGCGGCAGGTAATGAAATGATTCAAACTGTACTGCTGAATATGCCGTTTTAATGGTTGGCTGGTATTCATCTTGGATCTCGCGGCGAGAGTGGCGTTTATCGCAACAGATAGCCAGGGTGAGATTAGGATAATGCCTGGTGATAGTGATTGGGTCACTCACTCAGACGGTAACCACGGATATATCGGTAAACCTCCTGACACAGTGATAGCACTGAGCTTGTGAAATTGAGCGGCGACTCACTGACATCCAGCCAGAAAATGCACTATATTGATTGGGTCAGAGACAAAGTGTTTCTGGCTTTGTTTTATCAGGAGGACGAAAACGATGAGAATGAAAGACATTCTTGATAGCCGTTTGAAGCTGTCGTTCTGGTATAACCTTGACTACGGTTTATCACTTCTGAGCAAAATCACCTTAGGTTAATTTCCTCAATGCACTCGCATTGAAAAGCATATTAGTTATTTGTTTTTTAATACTTTACGCGCCAGATAGCGTAGGGTTATGCATACAAGGAAATTGACATGAAACGCATTCCAGAACCTTTCCGGATAAAAATGGTTGAGCCGATCAAAATGACCACCCTGGCAGATCGTGAGGTCGCCTTGAAAGAGGCCGGTTACAATCCGTTCTTACTTCGTAGTGACGATGTCTATATCGATCTGCTGACCGATTCAGGCACCGGTGCGATGAGTGATAATCAGTGGGCGGGATTAATGCTGGGAGATGAATCCTATGCCGGTAGCCGCAATTATTTCAATCTGTGTAAAGCGGTGGAACATTTTTTCGGCTATAAACTGACGGTGCCGGCTCATCAGGGGCGTGGGGCCGAGCAAATTCTGTTTCCGGCGCTGATTGAGCGGATGCGCCGTGTCCGCGGCGGGACTGAGCCGGTATTCATTTCTAACTACCACTTCGATACAACAGCAGGCCATATTGAGCTTAATGGGGGTAAGGCGATTAATGTCGTCACCCAAGAGGCATTCGACACTACCACGCCTTATGACTGGAAAGGTAACTTTGATCTGGACAAATTGGTGGCCACCATTGAAGCGCATGGGGCAAACAATATTTGCGCCATTATTACTACGGTGACGTGTAATAGCTCGGGAGGTCAGCCGGTGTCGATGGAAAATATGCGCAGCGTGTATGAGATCGCCGGCAAATACGACATTCCGGTGGTGATTGATTCGGCGCGCTATTGTGAAAACGCGTATTTCATTAAACAGCGTGAAACCGGCTACGGCGATAAATCGATTCTCGAGATCATCCGTGAAATGTACCAGTATGGTGATATGCTGACGATGTCGGCGAAGAAAGATCCGATGGTCAATATCGGCGGGATGTGCTGTATTCGAGATCATCAGGAATTGTTCCAGGCAGTGCAAACCCGCTGTGTGCCGATGGAAGGCTTTGTTACTTATGGCGGAATGGCCGGGCGGGATATGGAAGCGCTGGCACGCGGCCTGTATGAAGGTGCAGATGAGGATTACCTTCACTACCGGATCAGTCAGGTGCAGTATCTGGGAGAGCGCCTACGCGAAGGGGGGATCCCGATCCAGTATCCGACCGGAGGGCACGCCGTGTTTGTCGATGCGGCGAAGATCCTGCCGGATATTCCGGCCGGGCAGTTTCCGGCTCAGGTGTTGTGTAATGCGTTGTACTTAGAAGCGGGCATTCGGGCGGTGGAGATTGGTTCATTACTGTTAGGTCGGGATCCGGAAACCGGCCAGCAGAAAGTCTCAGAGCTGGAGTTGATGCGGCTGACCATACCACGCCGTGTTTACACCAATGACCACATGGATTACATCGCAGATGCCATTATCGAATTAAAACAGCGTGCGGGTGAACTGAAGGGGCTGACCTTTGAGTATGAGCCGCCAGTGTTGCGTCACTTTACTGCCCGATTCCGTGAAATCGACTAACTCTGCACAGTAAGTCGCTGCTGGAGATGCAAAAGGCCGCAAATTTGCGGTCTTTTTAATTTGGCAGATTAATCAGGCCAGCTCGAGGGAGATCCGGACAAACTGTTCGTCTTGGTACTGAACCGAATAGGTGAAAGTGTTGTTGGCGTAAATACTGCCTAAAAACAGCGATCGTTGACTCATCGGGCCGCGGAACAGCATTGAAATTGGGCTGATCAGGGCGTTGTTATCATCAAAGTGCTGGTTAAGGTTCGATGACAGTACGCACAGTAAACAGCCCAGTTCATCATGAGTCAGGTCGACATCTTCCGGGCGTGATAGCAATACCGTGGTGCCAAGCTTTTTTTCAATCTCATTGATTAGCAGTAAGTAACTGTCTAAGTGCGGTTGTGGGTTACCGGGTTTATCAGCCCCCACACAGCGCTCAAGCAGGGCTTCGAGGTTACCATTTTCACCTTTTGCCTGTTGAGTCAGTGACTTTAATGGCTTCTTAATCTGTTTGTAGCGATTACTTTTCAGTTTGGGTTTAAGCCATTTCTGCAGAATGTCATTGCGCTGCTTAAGTGATAGTGGCAGGGAGGCAGAATGGATTTTAAAATGCAGGTGCAGTAAGGCGTGTACAGCAAGCTCACTCAGAAGTTGATTGGCATCTGTCAACGGTTTTGCCTGCTTTGAAATTTGCATTGCACTCAAACGAAATATTCTAAAAGAAGGATAATGGTGCCGAGAGAGGGACTCGAACCCTCACACCTAAGGCACTAGCACCTCATGCTAGCGTGTCTACCAATTTCACCATCTCGGCAACATAAGACTCTGGAAACAGAGGATGCTTCGAAAGGAAGCAGAACGGATTGTATATCCAAAACCACCTGGTTGGCGAGGATTAAGTTGCACAAATTGGTGATTTTTGGTTTGTTTGCCTGTTTCTTATTCACTTTATCTTCCTCATCAATAAAAAACACAGAATAGCGCTACTTTTGTTAATAGTATGATGCTTAAAATGTGATTTTGCGCACTAAATGACCGCTTGAACGTTTGCCTAAATAAATGTGATGAATATCTCGTTCGGTTGGCTATACTTGCGTCCCGTTTAAGCGGGAATTAGGGTTTCGTTGTTCAGGACCCTTACCCATACAAGCCGTCACAAGGAGCAGGCGGAGTGCTGAATCAACTTCACACTCACCCGCAGTGAATGACCCCACGGACCGGACCAGCTAAGTTCAATTGCTTGTATAAGGTAAAAAGATGTCGAACTATTCGTTCTATCACTTTCGATCTAAGAATGCGCTGTCATTCAATGTGCTGTATCCCTCCTCTGCCACTTTTGGCAGTCCCCTTTCTTTTTCTATTTTTCAGTAGGTCAATGTGATGAGTGTTCTATTTAGTTTATTTGGTGTTGTTGCACTGATCGGTTGTGCATTCTTACTTTCTGAAAGCCGCGCGGCGATCAACTGGAAAACCGTTTCGCGAGCTTTGTTGCTGCAGATGGGATTTGCGGCCCTGGTGCTCTATTTCCCCTGGGGGCAAGCAGCGCTCGCCGGTCTAAGCAGCGGAGTCTCGGGGTTGCTGAGTTTCGCTGATGAGGGGATCAAGTTCCTGTTTGGTGACCTCGCTTCTACTGGTTTTATCTTTGCCATTCGTGTTCTTCCTATCATCATCTTCTTCAGTGCCCTTATCTCTGCCCTTTACTACTTGGGGATCATGCAAAAAGTTATTCAGTTTATTGGCGGTGCTATCCAGAAGTTTCTGGGCACGAGTAAAGCTGAATCTCTGGTGGCTACCGGTAACATCTTTTTGTCACAAGGGGAATCACCGCTGTTGATCCGCCCATTTTTGTCCAAAATGACCCGCTCGGAGTTATTTGCTGTGATGGCAGGCGGTATGGCTTCAGTCGCAGGCAGTGTGCTGGGTGGTTACGCCGGACTGGGCGTGGAGCTGAAGTACTTGATTGCCGCGAGCTTTATGGCCGCACCGGGAAGCCTGATGATGGCGAAAATTATCGTGCCAGAGCGTCAGACGCCAAGTGATTACACGGAAATTGAGCTGGATAAATCAGATGAAAGCAATGTCATCGATGCACTGGCCAGTGGTGCGATGGGGGGTATGAAGGTTGCGGTTGCGGTCGGTACTATGCTGATTGCGTTTGTTAGTGTGATTGCGATGGTGAATACCGGGCTGGAAAACCTGGGTGAGATGTTTGGTTTCAGCGGTATCACCCTGCAAGCCGTGCTGGGTTATCTGTTCTCGCCGTTGGCATGGCTGATTGGCGTACCAAGCCATGAAATCCTGGCTGCCGGTTCGTACATTGGCCAGAAAGTGGTGATGAACGAGTTTGTGGCTTTCATCGATTTTGTCCAGAATAAAGCCTTGTTGTCGGAACATTCTCAAGTGATCATCACTTTTGCATTGTGTGGTTTCGCTAACATTGGTTCTATCGCAATCCAACTTGGCTCCATTGGTGTGATGGCACCTGAGCGCCGCAAGGATGTCGCCAGCCTGGGGCTAAAAGCGGTTGCCGCCGGTACACTGGCGAACCTGATGAGTGCATGTTTGGCTGGTATTTTTATCGCCTTGTAAGCTTGTCAGTTTTAAAGCCTTAATCTGTAAAAACCGCCGTATTGGCGGTTTTTTTATAGGCAGCCTTTATTCGGCTAACATACGGCATTTAAGGGGGGATGCTGAGCCGGATAGGGCGATATTAACCTGCTGTCAGTATGTTACGAAAAGTCAGATTGATCCGGGCGTGTTTAGGCTTTGCCGTTTTCGGCACACTGTGTTGCCAGTGATGCTGCAGTTCTCCGGTCATGATCAACAAGGAGCCGTGTGGCAACTCGTATTCAAGCTGGGTTTGGCTGCGTAAATGGCGCAGTAAAAAGCGGCGAGACTCGCCTAAGCTCAGGGAGGCGATCACCGGGTTTTTCCCTAGTTCTGGTTCATTATCCTGATGCCATCCCATTGAGTCCCGGCCATCCCGATACAAATTAGCCAAAACAGAGTTGAAATTCGTGCTGCACACCGCCCCGCAGCGCTGGCTGAGCATTTTTAGCTCCGGTGTCCAGGGGTGGGGCTCCATGGTTAATCCGGAGTAACGGTAGCGGGCATCACCGTGCCATGATTGTAGCCGAGGCTGTAATACCGAGCGGCCAAACAGGGTAATGGCTTTTTGTTCCCAAGGTAGGTCGTGCAGAAGGAGATCCAGCAGGTGGTCTGCTTCGTGACCGGGTAGAAAATCGGTCTGATAAAAAAGCCGGCCCTGGGTTATTGCTTGCCAATTTGAGCTTTGAAAAAAATCGCCTTGTACTTGCATCCCACTTTGCCTTAGTAATTGGTTAAATTAGTCGATATTAGTTACTTAAATAATTTTACATGGTTATCATTTACTCAGTAACTATATCAGCAGTGGATGGAACTGGCATGCTATGCCGGCAAGTCGAATGGAAATTTGATGCATTATTCGATCAGGAAACCGTATTATTTTGCGCTTTTTTTCTGCGCGTTTTTTTTGTTGTGTATTGCCGTTATTGAGCTTTTACATCGAAGCCAGGTCACTATCCAGCGGGAGCAGGTGCAACTCGGGGCGAAAGAGCAGCTCTCTAACTTGCGTTTTAACTTAGAGGCAGAGCTAGTCGCTGATATTTATCAAGTCAGTACACTGGCGTCATTGGTGTCGCTGCGTTCTGATCTTGATGAAGATGACTGGGCATTGGCTGCCAGCCGTATTTTGGCTAGAAGCCACTATATTAAAATCATTGGGATTGCCGAGAACGATATAGTCGGGCATATCTTCCCGCGGCAAGGCAATCAGCAGATGATCGGTGTTGATTACCAGACGGTTCCGCAGCAATGGGAGCAGGTGCAAAAAGCCCGCACGATTGAAGAAGCTTTTATCGCAGGGCCGGTTTCACTGGTTCAGGGAGGGAAAGGGCTGATTGTGCGTGTGCCCGCTTTCCGGGATCCGCCTATCAATAAACAGTACTGGGGCGTGATCAGTGCGGTGATAGATTTAGAACAGTTCCTGCTTGACGTGGGGGTAATTGACTTTGCCCGGCAATATAAGCTGGTTATTCGTGGTGAGAATAGCAGCGGAGAGCAAGGTCGAGTCTTTTTCGGCCAGGAGGGGGCGCCGGATTCGGTGTATGCCAGAGAGCGGGTTCGCTTTCCTTATGGTGGTTGGGGGTTGGCAGTTTCTTCTGACGGAGAAGTGGAAAAGCAGATCCCATGGCATGTCATGAATATGGTCCGTCTGGCCGGATATCCGATTTTAGTGTTACTGTGCCTTTCCCTTCTGACCATTTACCGGCTGTATGTTATCGCCGAAAGCCGTGCGTTGCACGATGAGCTGACAGCGTTACCCAACCGCCGTTTTTTTATGCATTCGTTTAAAGCTCAGTTTGAACTGGCACAGCGCTATCGACAACAACATCGCTTTGCCCTGATCAATGTGGATTTGGATCGCTTTAAGTACATTAACGATACCTTTGGTCATGAGGCCGGCGATAGGGTCCTGAAAGCGTGTGCAGAGCGGATCACGACCCAATTGCGCCGTTCCGATATGGTGGCCAGAATGGGAGGGGATGAGTTTCTGCTGATTGTCCATCAGCTGACAAAAGAGGATGACCTACAGCGATTGCTTAAGAAACTCCGCTACGCGTTGTGTTCTACACCAGTCGGCTATGACGGCCAGGCTATTTATTTGAGCGTTAGTATGGGAGCTTCGATATTTGAGCCTGGGCTGCACTCGCCAGAACAGATGTTAAAAATCGCAGATGAAAGAATGTATCAACAAAAACATTTGGGTGAATGAGCCCGTTGATCTCTTCCCCTAGCCAAGCGGCTAAGGTGTTGAATTTCTGATCAGACTCTCTGTTTAGCAACCTAAAGGTGAATTTCGGTTGTAACTGATAAGCAGGGGTGCAATCCGGAGTAACCACATATCGATCATGGCTACTGATAACCAGATTAATGCAACCAGATGCATTGGCACATTGTGACAAGTTTGCATTTTGCAATTGCAATATGCAAATAATCTGGTTAATTAACATTCGATATGCATCTAAAACCAACAAAATAGGCCAATATAAAGTTGGCACACTTCATGCTTTAGTAATAGTGACCCTTATTAAGCCGAGGGTCACCTAGCCAACTGACGTTGTTAGTGAATGCCAATTGTTCACACATACATACCGCCAACCACGCCTCTCTTGTGGTTGGCGTTTTCTTTTTTAGTTCCCTGTATCTTCACATTTACTGTAGCAACTTGGCTGACGCGGACATACCGCACCACGCGAACAGATCAAGTGAGCCTGAGTCTGGATACCACGCTCAATCCAGTTGATGTTGAGTATTCTGGCTATGGTCGTCAGATCTTTTTTGATGTGTTGCGGGATCACGGTACTTCCCCCGGAAGAGACACATAACGATTTTAACTCTTCAGCGATAGCGAGGGCGTCTCCGCCCTGAGCCAGGATCGCTGGGTTGAGATCGATACCCGCACAAAGCACGCGATTATTTCCTGCCGGATCAGTCACATTGATTGACTCACAGCAATAAATTCTGGGTTCATCAGCCACATTTAAAATGGAAATCTGTGCCGAGCTGGTGTCCATGGGCTGAGCCAAACGACGGAAAACGGCCCAGTGCTGGCAGGGATCATTCACTGTGCGCATGTTCCCCCAGGGCAGTGGGATGCCATTACCCCGATACACCGCTTTTAACTTGCCCGGACCGTAGGCATCGAAGTAATGCCAATGAGGATAAGGTGATACAACCGTCATACGCCGCATGGCGACCGAAGGCGAAACTCCGGCGCGGGTGTGCACATTGATCTCGTAACCGGAGCGATCCAGCAGTTGACGAAAAGGCACCTTAGGGCAGAGCAGGGCACCGGCGAAAAAGCTCGATTCGAAGTCACGCCAGGCTTGTAAAATGTCTTGTGAATTGAGTTCGGAGTTGGCTATTGACGAGCTGGATTGTTCCCAGTTTTGTTGCTGGCCGATAGACAACACGTTGGTCATCCCTTCACTGCTGTGCAGCACACGATGGCCGATATAAACCGCCAGGTCATACTTCAGACGAGTCGGGTAGTCGCGCATTCTTTTGTTGAGATAAATCGTGCCCGGAGGTTCCATGAAAGAGGTAATCAGCTGTTTGGCACTGACACCCAGTTCATCAATCACATCTTGAGGAGCCCGGTCAATCCAACGGATCTCCAGGCCCATGCTTTTAGCGATGTCAATTAAGTCTTCGACAGAGAGGTTGAGTCGTTTCAGGCCAACTTCTTCCGCCGCACGTTCCAAGTCTGGGAAATGGTTCTGATGGCTCTCTTGATGCGCACGGATCAACAAGTGGGCAAACTGCCGTCCGGTAATTCCCGTCTGGGAGAGCATTTCGGGAATGGCAATCTGTAAGATTTCATTGGAAAACAAAAAACTGGGCTCGAGCGCCATGCCATTTATCCCGCCTCGGTTACCTTTATTGGGGGTGATGGCGTCCAGTTCTGGCTCATCATCGAGAAACCAAGCCGGATCTTTTTGGAACACTTCGGCAATCACTTCCAGCATGTCAATGCTGGGTACCCGTTTTCCCCGTTCGATCATGGATAAGTAAGAAACGGACGGAGCGTATTCCGGATTGACCCTGATACAGCGGGCAGACAAATCTTCCATGGTTAAATGGTTATTTTTTCTTAGGTTACGGATCTTGGTACCTAGGAAATGCGATTGGCGGATAAGGCTTTTTGACACAGACATTTTGTAAAATTCACATTGTAAAATTTTTGTTGTGAAATTGTAGTTAAAATTTCGCTAGTCTACATACTGAGCAGGCAAGGAAATTAACTACCCACTTCACAGAATTGTCTGAAACTTAAAATTAGGTTTTAAGTATTTGCTCTAGGGACAGGATTAAGTACGAGGATATGACGATGAATATGCTGAACTTCGATAAAAAAGACATCCAACAACAGACTCGCCCGTTTATCGCTGAAGCAGTATTTGCCGTCGAAGCGGTGAGTTCTGAACAGCAAAGTGAAAAACAATTGAAAGCTAAACAGTTGCTAGACCGCATGTTCCCATTGGAGGCAGGCTCGCATCAGGACGTATCCAGTTATGTGATCGATTACCGCCACGTAATGGCGTATTTTAAAGACGGTTCACACAGCGGACTTAAGCGCCCTAAGCACTTCGTTGCTTATACTGGTGAAAAAGAGGATCCGCAGTCGATTCTGTTTAGAGACGATTCAGGCAATCACGTTGAAGTGATGTTTGGCTGCCATAAAGGCACCGGGTGCGTAGAACTGATGGATATCGATGATATTCAGCTTGAGACGCGAACCACGTTCAGCCCAGAGTTAACCGGCTCTTCCCCAACCGCAATGCGCCATTGGATCAGTTTGATCAAAGGTGATCGCAAAGGTAAGCCGATGGCTTGCAGTGAAGATAAAGAATATACAGCTAAAAACGGTGACGATTACATTTTGAGTTATTGTTACAGCGTTGATTAATTGCTAGCGGCTGTGAAATATACTCACATTACACTAAGCCCCGAGTTGTAGCCCGGGGCTTGGTTGTTTTATGGGGACTTTATATTGGCATGACCCGGTTACGGCCAAGCTGCTTAGCATCGTACAGTTGTTTATCTGCCCTTTCGATTAAGGTTTCGATATTCTCACCAACCTGAAACTCTGCTACACCAAATGAAGCCGTGATGTTGTGTACCTGTTCCCCGGAACGTTTGTCGCGTACCCGCAACCTCTCGATCATTCGGCGTAGGCTATCGGCATATTGACGGGCGATGCGTAGTGATTTGTTCGGAACAATTAACGCAAACTCTTCGCCGCCAAACCGGTACGCGCTGATACCGTCACGACAGCTCTGTTGCAGCTTCTTAGCGATTGCCCGGATCACCGAATCACCAAACAGGTGGCCGTATTCGTCGTTGAACCTTTTGAAGTAATCGATGTCGAGCAGAATCAGGCTCAATGCCTGATTGCTATTCACCAGAATGCTCAGATCACTGTCGAAGGCGCGGCGGTTGTATAGATTGGACAGGCCATCAAACAGTGCGTCTTTTTGTACATCGGCCAGTTGTTGTTTGAGCCGGGAGATTTCTTCACTGGCGTTGGTCAACTGATTATTGAGGAACCGGGTTGAATGGCGGATTTCACGTGACTCTGACACGAGCTGGCGGATGACACTCATGACTTCTTCAATATTTAAACTGCTGTCTTGTACTTTTTCCAGCTTATTAAAGCTCTTATCTATCTGCGCAGAAAACGTTGAGGTGTCAGTTAAGGTGTCATTCATCGAGCTGGCGACTTCAGTCAATAAAACTTCCACATTATTTCTCAGCTCTTCCAGACTGGTTTCCGCTTTGGTCGCGACATAACTGGTGTAAAGTTTTTTATTGGTCGCCGGAGGGCAAATACCATAGTTGTCGAGAATGGTATCCAGCTCCTCGTTTAGCTCGGGGATGGTTTTATCGACGTAGGTGTACCAGAGGGCATAGTTGGCAGGTGTGGCCGCTACGTAATTTTTTATCATCAGTGGCACCGCTTTTTTTAAATTGGCGGTGGATTTTTTAAACTCGTCAGTCATTTTTGTTGTTGCTAGCTAACTGTTGTAGCGGTTAGATTAACGGATATCACGATACAGCGCTCTAACTTTTGTCACTAATATCAGATAAATATGAAAATAGATGTCTAATTAATCGGCTTCATTAAAGTTTTTAGCTTGTAATGATCTTAAAGTACATAAGTTGATAATAATGTTATTAGTGCGGTCTGTGCTTTGATTTACGATATATTTTGTTCATTATCTGATCGCATGGAGACTGGTCGCGTACGAAGGGTACTGAGAACGCAACAGGGACTCCTTTGACGATGAAAGTCGGCCTTTTCTGGTTTAGCCAGGATCTGAGACTGTATGACCAGCCATTATTACACCAAGCCGCACAGCAAGTAGATTCTCTCATTTGCCTGTATTGTCTGCCATCTGTGTCTGCCTATCTTAATCATTTTGCCCAAGTCGCCGGGGTAGGGCAGGCGAAGCGACGGTTTTTGGTACAGTCGGTCAGAGATTTGGACTCTGCGCTGCATCAGCACGGCCACAGGCTGGTAACAACCGATTTGCAACCCTACCTTGCCTTGTATCGGCTGATTTCCCGGCATCACGTTACCCACCTCTACAGCGCCGCCTTTCCGGGCACGGACGAACAACAGGTCGTCAGTCAGATCGGCCAAATTTTTCCGCATCTGCAGGTTTGTCAACACGAGCATACGGCGTTATTTGAACAGCAGCAGTTACCGTTTGCATTGGATCAGTTACCCGTTACCTTCAGTCAGTTCCGGCGACGTGTCGAAGATATTGAGATCACGCAGCCAGTTGCGGAGGTTACTTCGCTTCCAGCCCCTGTTGAAGTCGAAACAAGGCCCGGCGGCTGTGGTGATTCACTTTGGGCCGGAGACAATGGCAGTCAAGAAAGCAACTCAGCGTGCGGTTTTACCGGTGGTGAAAAAGCGGGCCTGAGACACGCGCGGGCTTACTTTTCTTCTCCCCGGCCCGCTGACTACAAGCAGACCCGCAATGCGCTGGATGGCTGGGAGCTATCGACCAAGTTTTCGCCCTGGCTGGCACACGGCTGTTTGTCACCGCGCACATTGGTGGCGATGCTGAAGGATTATGAACGGGTGAATGGCAGCAATGAATCTACCTACTGGATCTTTTTTGAGTTGCTGTGGCGGGAATATTTTTACTGGTATGCCCGCCGATACCGGCAGCGGTTGTTCTGTTTCAGCGGTATTAATGGCAAAGCGCCATTGGCCTCCTTCTACCCGCAGCGCTTTGCCCTATGGAAAAACGGCCAGACCCCTTATCCGCTGGTGAACGCCTGCATGCATCAACTGCGGGCGACAGGTTATATGTCTAACCGGGGGCGCCAACTGGTCGCCAGTTGCCTTATCCATGAGCTTGGGCTTGACTGGCGTTTTGGTGCGGCGTATTTCGAAACCCAGTTAATTGACTACGATGTCGCTTCAAACTGGGGAAACTGGCAGTATCTGGCAGGGGTTGGTGCCGACCCGCGTGGTTCCCGGCAATTTGATTTGGACAAGCAGACCCATACTTATGACCCAAACCATCACTTTATCGACAAGTGGCAAGGGGAGTGTCCCACCGCCAGCCTGGACAGTGTCGATATGGTGGACTGGCCCATTATGCACACGCCACAAACGGGAGATACGCCGTGATGAGATTTGACACCGTACGCCTGATCCTGGGGGATCAGCTCAATAGCCAGCACTCTTGGTTTCAGCAGGTTGACGATAGGGTTCTGTATCTGATTGCGGAGCTAAAGCAGGAAAGTACTTACGTTGACCACCACATTCAAAAGGTGTGTGCGTTTTTTTCTGCGATGGCGCAGTTTGCGCAGGAGCGGCAGGCTGAGGGGCATAAGGTGCTGCACTTAACGCTGGATGAAACCCAGGTTTTTGCCACCCTCGAACAGGTCATACAGCACTATGTCCGCGAAGTCAGCGCGAGCAAATTTGAATACCAACGGCCGGATGAATATCGGTTGTTGGCGCAGTTGGCAAACCTCAGGATCAACGATGTGGTGGTTGGTTGTGTGGATACGCAGCACTTCCTCCTGCCGTTTGATGAGCTGGAGCAACACTTTCCGGCGGGAAAGCACGTCATGATGGAACACTTTTACCGCCGCATGCGGAAGCGGTTTGACATCTTAATGCATGAGGGTAAGCCTCTGGGTGGTAAATGGAACTATGACGCTGACAACCGCAATAAACTCAAGCCCAAGGATATTGAGCAACTTCCCCAACCATTGATGTTCAGTGTTAACGTAAGCAACGTTTGTGAGCGCCTGAAGCGTCACGATATTCGCACCATCGGCCACCTGGAGGGAGAGCTACTGTGGCCGATAAACCGCAGCCAGAGTCTCAGCCTGCTGGCACACTTCTGCCAGGTCTGTTTACCACGCTTTGGCCGTTTTCAGGATGCCATGACCGGGCAACATGACGCGCAGTGGAGCCTTTATCACAGCCGATTATCATTTTCGCTGAACAGCAAGTTACTTCACCCGGCGGAGGTGATTGATGCGGCGCTTACGGCGTTTCGCGCCAACCCTGACATCGACATGGCACAGGTGGAAGGTTTCATTCGCCAGATATTAGGCTGGCGCGAGTATATCCGCGGGGTTTACTGGGCCAACATGCCCCGTTACGCCCAACTCAATACATTGGAGGCCGGGCGTAAGCTACCGGATTTTTTCTGGAATGGTAAAACCCGAATGGCCTGCATGCACCATGCTATAAGCCAGTCACTGGATTACGCTTATGCCCACCATATTCAGCGCCTGATGGTTACAGGCAATTTCTGCCTGCTGACTGAGGTCGACCCTGATCAGGTAGAAGCGTGGTACCTCGGCGTTTATATTGATGCAATAGAGTGGGTGGAAATGCCCAATACGCGCGGTATGGCGCTGTTCGCCGACGGCGGTATTGTTGGTACCAAACCTTACGCTGCCAGCGGCGCTTATATCAATAAAATGAGTGATTACTGCAAACAATGTCATTATGACCACAAAGCTCGCAGCGGAAAGGGCTCATGTCCGTTTAACAGTTTATATTGGCGTTTTATGGATAAGCATGCCAGGCGACTCGCGCTTAATCCGCGGGTCAGGATGTTGTATCGCACCTGGGATAACCTGGAAGCCGCGCAGCGCGATGCCGTCCTTAAGACTGCCGACGAATACCTCGGTACACTGGAGACATTGTAATGCGTATTCTGATCATCGGGGGTAACGGCGGGATTGGTTCTGCCATGTTACAAGAGGTGGTGACGCGTTTTCCCGCAGCGCATGTCGATGTGACTTATCGCCGTACGCGGCCGGACTGGTGCCATCCGCAGGTTGTGTGGCACCAGGTCGATGTCAGTGACGAGCAGGAGGTCAAAGCGTTCAGTGGTTCAACAGCGGATCCTGACTGGTTAATCAACTGTGTCGGGCTGCTGCATACCCCGGCCAAAGGACCTGAGAAGAGCCTCGATGCGCTAGACAGCCGATTTTTTCTGCACAATATCAGCGTAAATACTGTACCGACATTGCTGCTGGCTAAATACTTCACCCCTAAGCTCAAGCGTCGTCAGGCACCGAAATTTGCCACGATTTCCGCAAAAGTAGGCAGTATCTCCGACAATCACCTCGGAGGATGGTATAGCTACCGCGCTTCAAAAGCGGCACTTAACATGCTGCTCAAAACCATGGCAATCGAATGGCAGCGCCGGGTAAAACAGGGCGTGGTACTGGCCCTGCATCCCGGTACTACCGACACGGCTTTATCGGCACCGTTTCACGCGAGTGTTCCTCCCGGAAAACTGTTTGCCTCTGCGGACGTGGCGCGTAATCTGGTTGGTTTGATTGCCCGCGCAACCCCGCAAGACAGCGGGGCTTTCTGGGCTTATGACGGAGAGTTGCTCCCGTGGTGAATTCAGTGCTTCTGCCTGTTTTTGCCACGCCGGCAGCGCTGAGAACAAAAGACGATGTGCTCCCAGTTGTTCTTCCATTTCTTGCGCCAGGAAAACGGCCGTCGGCATACCGGGCAGGTTTTAACGGCAAGCTGTGTTTTGAACCCCTTCATCGCGTGTTCGCTATTTATCAAATAGAAACAGATAGTCGCCGTAACCTAAACTTGCCATCTTGCTCACCGGAACAAACTTCATTGCCGCGGAGTTCATGCAGTAGCGCAAGCCGGTGGGTTTGGGCCCGTCTTTGAACACGTGGCCCAAGTGGGAATCACCAAATCGGCTGCGCACTTCGGTGCGGGGATAGATAAGCTTGTAATCGGTTTTGGTCACCACATAGCCGGGATTAATCGGTTTGGTAAAGCTGGGCCATCCGGTGCCTGATTTGTATTTGTCAGTAGAAGAAAACAGTGGCTCGCCGGTGACGACATCCACGTAAATTCCCGCTTCCTTGTTATCCCAGTATTCGTTGTCAAACGGGCGTTCGGTGCCCTCTTGCTGAGTGACGTAATATTGCAGTTCAGTGAGTTGTTGTTTTATCTCTACGGGTGACGGTTTAGGGTAAGGTGTAACTTTCATCAGCAGTGCTTTCTCATCAATCAGCTCGCGCAAGGTTTTGGGCTGTTCTTTGCGCTCGTCACCAAACACCTCGTCGAGATACTCATCCCGGCCGGAGGCATAACGATAATATTTATACTTGAGGCTGCTCTTTTTATAGTAATCCTGATGATACTCTTCGGCCGGATAGAAAGTATCAAAGGCGATCAGTTCGGTTTTGAGAGGCTTGGGGAAAATCATTGCCTGATCGATCTGCTGCATAAGCTGCTGCGCTATACGTTGTTGCTCGGCGTTGTGATAGAAAATGGCCGGGCGATATTGCGGCCCACGGTCGACAAACGATCCCTGATCATCGGTGGGGTCAATATGGCGGAAGAAGTAGTCCAGTACGGTTTCATAATCAACTTGCGTGGCATCAAAAGTGACGCGGATACTCTCAATGTGTCTGGTTTTACCTGAGGCTACCTGGCGGTAGGTCGGGTTTTTAATATCGCCGCCGGAGTAGCCCGAGACCACGTCAATGACGCCCGGCAGTTGCTCGAGATCTGCCTCAGTACACCAGAAACAGCCACCTGCCAGGGTGGCAACTTGATGACTGGCTGCTTTCTGAGCCGGAGCCATGTTCTCTGCGTTGCCTGTGTTACTCAGCACAACAAAGAGTGCCGGCAGAGACAAGCCTGCCAATAATTTAGATACTGTTCTCATAATTTCCTCTGGCTTGACGGTGTTAATGACTATACGTATCTGGAAAGGCAAACGAGCGAAAAAATTACAACCAGAGTGAAAATTTGTTTGTCCTTTGGCACCGGGGCGCTACAGTAGCGTCAAGGAACTACGTGCCCGGTCATCAGTCGATAAGCATGAGGTGATGGGGCAGAGAACAAAAAGAGAGAAAGCATGCAAGCAGAAGTTAAATGGGTTGAGGAGTTTAAATTTCTTGGCCAGTCACAATCAGGCCACTCGGTAGTAATGGATGGAAATGGCGGGGCCACCGCGCCAAGCCCGATGGAAATGGTGTTAATGGCGGCCGGCGGATGCAGCTCGGTCGACGTTGTCGATGGTCTGAAGACTGCCGGGCAGAAGGTCACATCGGTGAATGCCAAGCTGACCACGGAACGACGCGAAACCGCACCGCGTATTTTTACCAAAGTGAATATCCATTTTGAAGTGTCCGGGCAAGATTTGGCCCCTGAAGTGGTGGCGCAGGTCGCGGCCGATTCGCTGGAGAAATACTGTTCAGTATGCCTAATGTTGGGCGAAGGCGTTGAGATGACGCACAGCTGGGAAATCGTCTGAACGTTTCAGTCGGTAACAAAACCGGAAAGAGAAAAGCGGCGGCTTTTCTCTTTTTTTATTGCACGATTGTCGTAACCTGAAACATTCGGAAAATGTAGGGTAGTTTGATGACCGAATTAGAAAAAATGATGTCAGGCCAGATTTTTGATGGTGCCGACCAAGAAATCGATACCATTCGCAGCAATGCCAGCCGCATTTTGCACCAGTTGAACGCCAGTACTGAGTTTGATCAGCGTATGGAACTGCAACAGCAGCTGTTTGGCAAGGTTGGCTACAGTATTGTGCAGTCTCCTTTTCATTGTGAATTTGGTAAAACCATCGAAATTGGGGCTGAAACCTTTATTAACATGAATGTGGTGATGCTCGACGGGGCAAAAATAAAGATCGGCAACCATGTTTTGATTGGGCCAAGTGTGCAGTTTTATACCGCATCCCACTCACTGGATCACCGCAGCCGTCGCCGCTGGGAAACCTTCTGCAAGCCGATCACGGTTGAGGATGATGTGTGGATCGGCGGCAATGCGGTGATTAACCAAGGCGTAACTATCGGTGCGCGATCAGTGATAGCGGCCAACTCAGTGGTCAACTCGGATGTGCCGCCGGACTGTCTGTACGGAGGTACCCCCGCCAAGTTGATCCGCCGTCTTGATCAAGGCGAATGATGCTGCGTGCAAATCATGCCTGCCCAAGGTTTGTATTTTGCGCTCAATAGCGATCCCAGTATGGGGTGTCGCTGCCTAATTTTTCACTGATAAAATCAATAAAGGCACGTACTTTTAAAGGCATATGTTTACGTTCCGGGAACACGGCGTAAATGGCATGTTGGGGCAGAGAGTAGTCGTTCATGAGTGAAACTAACTGGCCGGAGGCCAGTTCTTTACCGACGATGAACGTTGGCATCTGTGCAATGCCACAGCCGCTCAGCAAAGCGCGGCGGATTGCTTCACTGTTATTGACCACATAATTACCCTTAGGCAGGACTTTATAGGCCGTGCCCTGGCTTTCAAACGACCATTCGACACCGCCGCGGAAGTATGAGTAGCGCAGGCAGTTATGCCCAACCAGATCGCTGGGTTTGTGTGGCATCGGATGGCGGGCCAGATAGTCCGGTGATGCACACAGCACGTTGCGGCATGGGGCGATGCGTTTGGCAACCAGATTGGAAACCGGTAAGTGGCCGATCCGGATACCGAGATCAAAGCCGTCCTGGACCAGGTCGACCATTTTGTCTTCCAGCTCCAGATTGATTTCAATTTTGGGGTACAGAGCCAGAAACTCACTAATTAACGGTGCAATATGCAGTACCCCAAAGGTCATCGGGGCAGTGACTTTAAGGCTGCCCTGCGGTGTGCCTTGCAGCTCGGAAACCGCATCAATGCCTTGTTGGGCGTATGTCAAAGCCCGTGATGCGTATTCAAAATAGCGTTGCCCCGCCTCAGTAAGGCTGAGTTTGCGGGTGGTGCGATTGAGCAGGCGAATGCCCAGCTCATCTTCAAGGTGGGTGATCCGTTTGCTGATGGCGGATTTAGTCAGGTTAAGTTGCTTTGCCGCCTGGGAAAAGCTGCCACATTCGACAACAGCGACAAATACGGGTAACGAAGCGATGGTATGCACAGAGAACGGCTCTTAATTGTTGAGTTTTGGGATACAATTATTTTCCTATTATAGCAATTATCATCTATAAGAAAACAATCTAGACTATGCAACCGTGAATTTTGCCTAAAATTTGGAAATGAAAAATGAAATACGATTGGATTTTGTTCGATGCTGATGAGACCTTGTTTCACTTTGATGCGTTCAAAGGCCTGCAGCTGATGTTCTCACGCAAAGGCGTCGATTTCACCGAGCAGGATTTTGCTCACTACCAAACGGTCAATAAACCACTATGGGTCGATTACCAGGAAGGGCGCGTTAGCGCAGAAGATCTTAAGCACAGACGATTTACCGAATGGGCAGAGAGACTCGACACCACCACCTCAGAGCTTAACAGTGCTTTCCTTGACGCCATGGCGGATATTTGTAGCCTGCTGCCGGGCGCCAAAGAGCTGGTGGACGCGCTGCAGGGCAAAGCGAGAATGGGCATCATCACCAATGGCTTCACTGAGCTGCAGGCGGTTCGGCTGGAGCGCACCGGAATGACGGACTACTTTGACCATGTGGTGATTTCCGAACAAGTAGGCGTAGCAAAACCCGATCTGGGGATCTTTTCTTACGCGCTGGAACAGATGGGTAACCCATGTAAAAGCCGGGTGTTGATGGTCGGTGACAACCTGCATTCCGACATTTTGGGCGGCAATAACTTTGGTATTGAAACCTGTTGGCTGAACGCCCATGGTGCCAGAGGAGATGAAGCCATCGCACCAAGTTATACCGTTAACTCGTTGTCAGAGCTGCATGCAATTCTGGTGGCCTGACAAGATTATGTTGTCCCTATGGTAACGTTGGTATGAAAAAAATGGCCACGTGTAGATGTGGCCATTTTGGCGGAGGCTTGGCCTCGGCGCTTATTGCACCTCAACCAAGGTGGAAATGATGAACTGCTGCAGCCCGATCTGGTTTGGATCGCTGTCATTTTCCCATTGCTCTAAAAACTTCACTGACCATTGAGAATCACTCTTGTCGAGCAGTGCCCAGTATTGATACCAGTCGCCACCGTAGACTTTGAGATAGCCATTCTCAAGCTGCCAGCTGTCCGTCCAGGTGTCAGCACTGTTGATATCCTGTCCGGAGACGCTGCCGTTGTCATTAAACGTTAAGCGGTAATGATCTTCATGCGGATCGGGGTATTTCACGGTAAAACTTCGTCCGATTAGCATATCGGCAGTGATGGCAATATTTCCGCCACAATCAGCCACTGCGTTATTTAAGTCGGTAAGGGTGGCGCTGCCATCGTCCTGATCGCCGAGGTGACACGCCGCTAGCGTATTATCCGGGGCTGAGGAGGTAAACTCGAGGCCGACCACTTCGGTATAAGGCACGCTGATACCATTTTCTTCTTCGCTCCAGCGGAACAGTCCTAACAGGCTGAATTTGTCATCTTTGTTCGCCACAAACGCAAAGTATTCCGGATCGCCGCCGTTGCTCATGGTGAGGATGCCATCCTGATTAACAAACCAGTTCATTCCGCTTTCAAACCCGTCGGACTCGTAATAGCGTCCCACGCCACCGGCGTCAAACTGATAGCTCATGGAAGAACCATCACTCTCTTCGAAATGCAGGGTTAGCCCTTCGAAGAGCGCGTTGCTGGCTGGAGTGTAGCCGCAGTTGTAGGCGGATCCGAGGAACTGCTCATAGGTGGTAATGTTTTCCGCCCCGGAGCGCTCTCCACTGTTTTCTGAGGTACACACGCGGTACTGCTCAGCGATGACTTGTTCAAGGCGCTGTTCTGCCGCTTGCTTGTCGGTGAATAACTGGCCGATGTCGGTTGTCCAGCTGACGTAATCGTCACCGGCTTCCAGTGCGTAGGTGTTGAGGAACTGCCGGTAATAGGCGTTGAACCAGTTCCAGGTATTTTGCGGATCAAATGGTACTGCCAGTATTATGTCGGTAGCAGCACTCAGCACATACCAGCCTTCATGGATACCATTATCCGTTAAGGTGATAGGTAGCAGGCTAGGTGTGCCATTGGTCAGGCGCGGATCCTGGGTAACCGCATACCATTGCCGTGGAGAACCATCCTGGTGGTATTGGAAGCTGGCGTGCGGGGTTTTTGCCGCGTAGCGCTGAAGTCCCGCTACCACATTTTGATCGATTTGCTCAATGGGTGTTCCCGCCGAACGGGCGGTTTCGATTTGCTCTGGCAAATTTTCAACCGCTTTGGATCCCCACTCATCGAAGGAGTAAGTGAGCCAGATACCGGTAGGGTGTTTGAGCATGACGCGGTAGGCCTGGCCGGTGTCTTCACTGCTGGCAGTAAAGCTGTAGTCTGCCAGAGGGTAATGCTGCCATGTCACGAACTCATTCATTTCATTGTCATTGACCTGGTGAGAAGTAAGCTGCCAGTCATGGAATTTGAGCCCGTCGGGCGCCTCTTCCGTGATCAGTTTGACTTCGCCATCCAGGACAAATCGTTCTCCGCTGCGGGAAATGGTTCCGTTGGCATCATTTTGCTCAGTAAAAACATCCCAGTAACTGGTGAGGTTGTCCCAGTTACCCGGCGTGAAGTTATAATCGGCAAACTCTTGGGTCACCCCATCGGTTGGGGTTGCCCAGACCGGCATTTCAACCCGGTACAGGTAGGCACCATCTTCACCCATGGTGACTTCATAGATGACGTTACTCTGGCCTTTTGCTGCCCAGTCCTGCTCCTCTTTAACATAGGTTCTGAGAAGGTCTTCGGTTACTACCACCGCATGAGCCATGTATGTTTTCTGGTGCGTTTCTGTATCGGCGAGCATAAAACCGTCGAGTGAGAATTCGGTGAAGCTGCGTTGTTCCGTCGTTTGTTCGCCATCGACACTGATGGAAGCGCTGAAATGCTGAATTGCATCGATGGCGCTCAGGTCATCCGGGTGCTGGCGGGCACTGAAATCTGTATCATCAAACTCTCGTACGGTATTGCCGTTGTGGCTGCCTTCACCACTGGCGTCACTTTCATCAATGTAGCGCCAATAGGATTCGGTACCGTCAGTTCGGCTACCGACATCAAGCAGGCGGCCAATGAAGCTGGCATCGCCATCAAGGTTGAAGTCATAGCGATAGTTGTCGACCCGGGTAAACTGCTCTCCGCTCTGGATATCAATGCTTTCCATTTCACCATACAACTGATCAGCTTCGGTGAGGTAACGGGTTGAAGTGGTGGTAATGACTTGGCCATTGTTGAGCGTTTCAATCGTCTGCTCGATATCGACATTAAGCATCGTCACGCTGCGTTGTGCGGCGTTCGGCATCGCGAACAGGCCACTGTTGCTGGCATGGCGGTCGGCAACCGATTTGACCGTGTCATCCGGGTAAGCATCAACTAACGTATCCACACCATCGTTATCCGGGTCACCGGCCAGTTTTCCATCTAATGGGTAGCTGTCATTTTTGTCAGGTACGCCGTCGTCGTCGTCGTCGTCGTCAGCGTTATTACCGATCAGGTCGTTATCGGTGTCCAGCCACTCTTTTGGATCGGTCGGGAAGGCATCATCCACATCTTCGTAGCCATCACCATCATCATCGGGATCCGCGTTGTCGCCGACACCGTTTTTATCGGTATCTTGCCACTCATCCGGATCATCCGCGAACGCGTCCTGATCATCGGTATGGCCATCGTTGTCGCGGTCGTTGAGGTACTCATCTTGCAGGGCATCGATACCATCACCATCATGGTCTCCGGCACGGGATGCGTCGGTCGGATAGTGATCGTTTTCATCGCTAAATCCGTCGCCATCATCATCGTCGTCAGCGTTGTTACCGGTACCGTCGCCATCCGAATCCAGGTATTCACTGGCGTCGTCCGGCAGTTGGTCGATAGCATCGGGAATGCCGTCTTGATCGCGGTCTGGTTCATTTTCGCTGACAGGTTTAACCGGAGGTTGTTGCTCTAACAACTGTTCCGGCTCCGTCTCTTGGATGACCTGCTTGATCTGTTCATTGACTGCTTCAACCACGTTGAGAATAACCGCACTCTCTGGATCCGAGCTAATGTTTTCCACCACCTCAGAAAGCTGCTCCGGAGTTTGCGGAAGAACTTGCTCGGAGCTCACAATACTGCGCGCGGCAAACAAAGCATCGGTTTGCTGATTTGCCACATAATCACCGAGGACATTTTTCGCTTCAACGCCAAGTTGTCCGGCGATTTCCTGTACGGCACTCTGTTTTAAAGCTTCGAGCTGTTCCGGCGTGGTGTCGGCAGAAACGCGGCTGGCAAGGACAAGATTAACCATGGTAGAAAGCGGCGTAATGACGGTTTCTCCGGCCGGGGCAGACATCATAAATGGGGTATTGATTGGGGTGTCGCCGAGATCCTCATCAATGGTCTGGCCGGCAATGGCCTGGACGATCACGGGGTACTGGGTTGGGTCAATATCCCCGGTGACTTGCAACACCGCCAGGCCACCACTGCCAGACATTGTATAGGGCTCAGTACTGGGATCATGTATTGAGTTTTGGTTGATATCGAGCCAGACTTTGGCATTACTCAGGTAGCCATCAATGGCTTTTACCTCGTAGGGGGAGCCTGGCGCCTGGGCTTCATCGCTGCTGTCACTGCCACAACCGCTTAGTCCTGCGCTGGTCACCAGCATAATGGCGAGAGCGAGCTTATTGAGTTTCCACATACAAACCTCCTGATGTTGTACATCGGCATTCAATAGTTACTGTTGAATGGCCGAGCTATTCCTCTTGCAATTTCAGGTTATAGGTGCGTAAGGGCTAATTCATCACCCAAATGGGTGACGTTGCATATAATTGTTGCCTTTCTGTCGCATCACACTTCAGGCCATGTCGTCAGTTGGAATCAGCAGGTGGTTTTGATAATAGTGGGAGATAAGCTGGTTCTGGTGTTTGCAGCCGGTTTTGCGCAGCAGTTGTTTGATTTGGCTGCGGATGGTTTCTTTGGAGACCTGCCGGAGCTGGGCGATTTCTGACCCACTGTAGCCACGAGCCAGCAGATGGAGGATTTGGTTTTCTGCACTGGTGAGGTTTTGGCTGTGAGTGCGAACATCAGTGGGGGGATTGCGAAAATGGGACCAACTGAGCATCAGCTGGCGTTGGGCAATCCAACTGTTGGACCAGTCGATCAGTAGCCGCCAGACCAAGGTGAGTTGTTGAAATTGATTTGGCGTGAGAGGACGGAAACTGTGGCAACTTAGCAGCATCATGTGGCGATGCATCAGGGGGTACAGACCGCTGTAGCCTTGTCTGAGTTGCAAGGTCGGCACCAGAATGTCCAGGAACACTTCATCATTAATGTTGTTGATTGGAACCAGTTGCTGAATATGGCTCAGTTGGCCAAATAGTCGGGTGTTCATGTATTCGTTTAAGTAAACATCGTGGTGTTGGTATGCCTCATATACCTGCAACTGCTTTTGGGTGAAACCGAAGTTAAAATCAAATACCGGCTTTTGGGTACGATCAAGCACCATAAACACCGCGTGCTCCAAACCGAGTTTGTTGAGCTCTTTTTGTGCAATTTCTTCCAATAGGTTGGAAGGCAGCATGCCGGAAGGTGGGAGTTCAAAAATGGCCATTGATTTTCTATACAGTCTCGTCTTATCTCACTATTAACTGTAATGCATAAGTGACTGATTGCTCATTTGTCGGTCATTTTTTTACGGGCTTTTTGATATGGTACAACATTTAAGTGTGAGGCGAGTGAAGTGGTTTTAACGGAGGATATTTAGCCGGGCTTTTCGCAATGATAAACAGTGCCTCTTTTGGGGAGAGGCGCCGGGCGACAGCGTATTTTATAATCGCGGTTTAAAACGGATGCTCAGCAAACTGATGGCTGCTTTCCAGCATCTTTTCTGCCACATAACGGTGGGTGGCGGTGGTTGGGTGGGGACATCCCAGAAGACAAATTTCTCAGAGCCTTGTGTGGCGCACTCTGCCCGAAGTGGGTGGCTGTACAGATAATCCATGGATGACGAACGGTTAATGTCCAGACAAGCCTCACTGGCATTCACAAAGCCATGTTGCTCTGGATTGGAAGTCAGATCTTCAAACAGAGCATGAGTATTAAATAAAGTGACGCTGTAACCTTTATTCAGATAATAGGTTGCCTGAGCTTTGATAAACTCATTCATTTCACGCACCTTGGTACGAATGGCCTGAATATCTTCTTGAGTTGAGTATTTAAACGCGGTGCTTTAGTGGCATCTGGCAGAGTCATTAACATAAAGTTCTGCGCCCCGGCATCGGTCAGGCGGATCATTGCTTCACTGTAGTCAGACTTCACTTCAGAGACACTGCGGCCATAATTCATAAAGTCATTTAAACCAAACTCCAGCGTGAACAGCGTATTGGCTGGCTGGTAGTTTTTTGCCAGTTTGGCGTAAGTCAGGTAGGACGAAACCTGATCGCCAATCCCGGTCAGGGCAAGATATTGGTTCTCTCCCGCAGCGCCGCCAACCGCCCAGTTATACAGGGGCAGATTTTTTGCCTTGGCAAGATACTCCGTCCAGACAAAGCCGTTAGAAAAGTGTCCAAGAAACCAACTGTTTGGGTTAGGAAAGCGCCATTGCGAGGCGTTGAATATGTTGCTAGTGTCGGACAAGCTGTCACCCAGGGCGCCGATTTTGTTGACCTGGGCAGGTTGCATCACCGGATCGTTACTTCAGATGGTGTGGTTGTATGACCAGCGGTTATCGGCGGCAAAGAACGTGATGTCGGCGTTTTCATTGTCCGGATCCAGCGTTTGCTCACAGCGCTGGCGGATCAGGTTTTGCGAGGTGTCGGTATAAAACATGTTCTTAAAGGATACCGAGCTCCACCAGTAACCTTCGAGGGTGAAGTAGCTACCGTCCGGGTTTTGGGCCCACTCCCAGTCGTTGGTAGCGTCGTCACGGGAATAACTGGTGCGGTACCAGCAGCGTACATAGGTGTAGGTTTTTTGACTTTGGGTACTGATCACTTCAGCGGCAGTGATCATATTTGGGGTAAGGGGGGATTCCTGAGCCATGGCCGACGCTAAAGGCAGTAGTGTGCTTAGTAATGTGATTGTTCTTTTCATCATTTACTCTTCTTTGGTTATTGTATAACTGATGAGTTTTTTCTCATTAATAAGCCAATTTTGAGTTCTTACTCTAATTAGTCAATTGCCGAGTTATGCGTTGTCGCTGTTTTGGCACCGTGGTCATTAAAATATTCATCACGCCAATGCGCAAATCAGATAAAAACACCACAGAGAGTGGGTTGCTATTCACCACTTGCTATAATAAGCATTTGCTTTATAAGTATTTGTTCCGATTTTTGCTTTGTTAACTAATATCGCTTGTTGAGTGATTTAGGCCATTGTCAGTGATGTGTTTGTTAATGCATTAACCACTACATCTACGGTAATATTCCTTTACTCAACGGACATGATTCCCACTTTGGCCTTGAGCCTGAACATGGATGATGTTGGCCGGTACGGTCGCTGGTGCGATGGTGAGCATGATTTTCGCCGCTATTGTTCAGAAAATGTGTTCAGAAAATGGTAAGAAAAAAGCCCTCAGGTTTGGTGAAAAAGATAAGGACACCTCGTGCAGTACGTAAAAATTAAAGATTCGATGGTTGAACAGATTGAGGCGGGCATGTTGTCGCCGCGGCAAAAACTGCCAGCGGAGCGTAAGCTGGCGGAGTCGTTCGATACTACCCGAGTGACTTTACGTGAAGCTTTATCGCTACTGGAAGCGGAAGGGCGGATTTACCGTGAAGATCGCCGCGGCTGGTTTATCTCCCCGGAGCCATTACGTTACGATCCGAGCCAAAAGTTGAGTTTCCCCGATATAGCGAAATCGCAAAATCGTATACCAAAAACTGAATTGCTGGCTGCAAAAGGTATTTTAGCCAATAAACTGGCCGCCCGTTTGCTGAACTTACCGCCGTTTTCTGATGTTTATCGTGTCGATCGGGTGCGTTATTTGGAAGATCGGCCGGTGGTTTACATGACAAACTATATCCGCCCGGAGTGCTTCCCAAACCTGCTCGATTTTGAACTGAACCATTCACTTACTGACATTTATCATGAGCATTTTGGCGTGGTGTATCAGAAGAGCCAGTATCGCATTTCAACCAGTACTTTGTTAGGCGACACGGCTCAGGCGCTACGCGCGACCTCAGGCACACCTGCGATGGTTATCGAACGCATTAACTATAACCAGCATGGTGAGCTGATTGACTGTGAGATCTCCCACTGGCGTCATGATGCGATCTGCATTGAATCGGTGGTTGAGCTGAACCGCTGAGCGCATCACAAAAGCGCCATACTTATCCTTTTAGTGTATCGGAAAACGTTTGTTTGGTTTGGTCTAACCATTCGTAACGACGTCGGTACATAGAACGTTTCGAGCGCGACATACCCTCTGTATCGCGTCTGGTGTCATTGATTTTTAATTGGTAGAAGTTGCGGTTGTACTCGGTACCGCCCAGTTCTTTCCACAGCGCATCGTAATCGGTTTTAATGCGCCCTTTGCTATAACGTTTGGCTGCATAAGAGTGGGAATGGGTTTTTACCCCCAGAAGTGTTTCTACGTTCCAGATTTGAGCAAGTAAGGTCAGCAGGCTTACCATCAGGCTTTTGGGTCTTTGGCCGTACAATTTGCGGGTCAGCTTCTTGATCCTGGCGTTGTTTTCTTCGCTGCTGCGTGGTCCCTGTAAACCACCAATCATGATGCTGCGGCCTCCGTTCTCATGACCCAGAGTGAAAGAAAGTGTATAGAAGTTGCCACATTCTTTACTGTGTAACACCAGACTCATATCCCCTTCTTTTTGATAACGCCCGTCGAAAACAAGTCGGATTGAGTAGGTCACGCCGTCGATTTCAAAAGAAGTTAAGGTTAACCCATCAATATCAGAGTAGATCTCCTTGATTATCGCTTGAGGCATTAGTTGTGAAATGGTGTTGTAGTGATCGACCACTAAGCGGGAACGCTCAAATGCGGGGCTGTTTTTGATGATGTAAGGACGAAATGGTTTTTCTAAAAACCGGTGAGTACGGGTACACAACATCTCAAGCAGAGACGTTTCAATGTTGCCCGCAAGATACGCAAATGATTTCTTGTAGAGCAGGGCCCTGGCAATGAACTTAATGCGATATGTCCAGATCGGCTTGTAAGTCTCAGCATACTCATCGGAGTAAATGGTTTTAGTGTGGTGAAGGATGGATTTATTCATGACAGTTTCACTCCAGGCTCACTTATTCGATTGCCCTAACGCGCAGATGGCCAGAACGGAACATCCAAATTGGGTTTACCTCTATAAGGTAAAAAAGAAGTGTTTTCGCGATAACGGCAGTGAATATAAGATTATTTTGAACGGTGTTTTTTTCTGATTTTAAGAGATAAGCTGAATAAAGTATTGTATGGGTTGGTAAGTGAGTGTCATGAATGTGTAACGGTGGGAGGGTAGCTGATGGGAGTCGCTTAAGAGTTTGGCGCTGACTTTCCCATGAGTTTTGATCCTACCCTACCATGTCAATGTCGCATTTGCTTGCCAACGGCACGCACGCCGGTGATGCAAAATACAGCTTCGTCATCGGCTCCTAAGGTAGGATTAATCTGCCAAGCCCCCTCTGAGACGAGCGTTTGAGACCTCGCTCATACGTTGAAGTATAACTGCGATTAATCTAACAATCTGAAACATTATCAGCACCATAGATCAAACTATGAGTGCTAAGATACCCGGACATATCGAGTCGTTGTTACTCGTAAATCATCTTGTTCAGGTTTGCCAGGAGGGAGAGTGGAAATGTCAAAAAGTGACAGAGAGAGTGCGATCTTTCGTACTGGTGATCTGATCTGCCGGCCTGCCAGTTACTGGACGATGACCGTACATCAGTTGCTGAACCATTTGTATTCACGTGGTTTTACCGCCTGTCCGCGCGCCGTGTCGATAGAAGGTGGTAAAGAGCTGCTGAGTTATCTTGAGGGAGATAGTTACAACTACCCGTTACACGGGCCGATCGCGTCATTAAATGCGCTAAAATCAGCGGCCAAAATACTCAGACAACTGCATGACGCCTCCGAGGACTTTCTTACCGAGCATCGAGACGAAGTATTGCACTGGATGCTACCGGAGAGAGCTCCCAGGGAAGTGATCTGCCACGGCGATTTCATGCCTTACAACGTTGTACTTAAAGATGATGAGGTGGTTGGAGTGTTCGATTTTGATACGGCACACCCGGCACCAAGAATTTGGGATATTGCGCTGTCCGTCTACGGCTGGGCGCCGTTTAAAACCGATACCAACGACCGGCTTGGGACACTGCCACAACAGATAATCCGTGCCAAAATTTTCTGTGACAGCTATGGTTGCTCACGCTTACAGCGAGAAGAACTGGTGGATATGATGACGCTGCGTTTGACGGCACTGGTTGACTATATACGCCAACAGGCTGTTAGCGGAGACGGGCAATTTGTGGCGAACGTAGCTCAGGGGCATGATAGCGCCTACTTAAAAGATATTGAGTACCTGCGCAGGCACCGTGAGGCGATTACTCTGGGGTTATTAGGCAGGTTGGGGTGATAATAAAACCGGAAGCCAATGGCTTCCGGTTTGGGCTGAATGGAGTACGTTGTGGTGTTATGCCTCGGCCTCCACCAACTCAGGTGCCACTTCGTGTTGTTTCGCACTGTCGAGCATTTTGCGGATCACTAAAGATGCTGCTAATGCGATAACTACCATGACCACTGCCAGTACAGTAAATAACTGGAAGTAATCACCATAAACGGTTTGCACGATCTCTTGAGTGATTTCCTGGCCTTTTTCCAACGCGATGGACGTTGAGAGCGCAGCACCGACAATACCACTCAGTGCAATGGCGACAGAGAACAGGCTGACAGAGAAGTTCTCGATGTGTTTAGGTGCAACAGAAAGAATGAAAGCAACCACCATTGAGCCGACAATAACTTCGGCAATCGCCTGGAAAAAGTGAATGGCCAGGAAGATTTCCGGCGCGATCACCACATCCTCACCAACGGTGGTAACGGCAAAGGTCAGAATACCAAAAGCAATTGCAGTCAGGACAAACGCCAGGGCAATCTTTGTTGCAGTAGATAAATGGATATCACGCTTTTCCAGCATACCAAAGAAGCCCGCAACCATCGGGCCGCCGACCATGCACCACAGCGGGTTCATGGCCATGGCTGCTTCTGGCTCCAGCGGGATGAAGCCGAACAGCGAACCTTTGAGGGTATTGATCGCGACCATGTTCATTGATGTCATCATCTGACCGTAGTAAACGAAGAAACAGGTGGTCAGAAACGTGACGATAAGGATCGTACCCATTTTCAGAGATTCTGCTTTGTTGGCTTTGACCATCAGCGAAATGAAGTACAGGATAGCAGCGCCACCGATGGCGTAGACGATGTTCTGGCCAATATCCATGTTAGAGAACATGAAGAATACCAGCCCAATCATTGCAACAGAGACAAGAGCAAAGAAAAGCCAGTTTTTCAGGCTGACCGATGTTTGATCCAACTCAGTTGCCACACCAACTAATCCTTTACGTAAGGTAATCAGCATCAATAATGCGGCCCCCGCCATCACGGCCGAGATAGTAAACCCGCCGTTGAAGCCGATCACCAGTACGATCATCGGGAACAGGTATTGGCCGAGAAACGCACCGACATTGTTAACGGAGTAGTTGATTGGGTAACCTTTTTCAAAGTCTTCCTGCGATTTGAACGTGCGTTTATAAAGGCTGGGATAAGAAGGAGACATCAAACCACGTCCATAACTCGCCAGGGCTATACCACACATTGAAAGGGGAACGTTGGTTGCTGAGGCACCTAACACCAACAGCACATAGCCGGATGCAAAAGCCAGAAAAGCAATCGAAAGCGAGCGGTAAGCCCCTAAAAACTTATCGGCTATAAACCCGCCGGCAATGGCGAATAAAGGCCCAATTGCAGAGAAGGCACCCACAATCATCATGGTGTCTGCTTCGTTGTAATTGAGGTCTTCTAAGAAGAAACGTGTCAGGCTTACTAACACACCATAAAATGATAAGCCAAACATCATTTGGCAGAACATCATGGATTTATTTAACTTATTCCACATAATTTAATCTCTTATACACGCATAAAGGTAGTTATTGTTTCTGCTGTATGGTATTAAAACGACATATTACATTTCGTAACAATTGTCGCATAAAGAGCATGAGGTGCACTATATTTTCTAATGCGAAACGATTGCTATGCTAATGGCTTGTTCTGGATTAATCGCACATTAGTCGAGCAAAGTGTCGTTTTTGATTTGCTTTGTGGCATTTTATGTTTTAATGGATTTCTTGAGGGGATGCCTATTTTGCGGAGTTTGAGCTACGGTCATCCATAGTTGGTGACAGAAGATACACCAACTATGGAGCCTGGTGATGGCTTTTTACGCCAGAAGGGCAGACTTATTCACATGGCGGGGCCATATGAATAATTGCCAATCCGCCCAGTGAGGTTTCACGATATTTCTTATTCATATCCTTGCCGGTCTGATACATGGTTTCGATAACCTTATCTAATGAAATCAGACATTTGCTGGTGCGCTTTAATGCCATGCGCGACGCGTTGATCGCCTTCACCGCACCCATTGCGTTGCGTTCAATACAAGGCACCTGAACTAACCCTCCAATTGGGTCACAGGTCATCCCTAGTGAATGCTCCATCGCGATTTCAGCGGCGATGCAAATTTGTTCGTTGCTGCCACCACGCAGGGCGGTTAATCCTGCCGCGGCCATTGACGAAGATACACCGATCTCACCCTGACACCCGACTTCTGCCCCGGAAATAGAAGCATTGGTTTTATACAGAATGCCGATCGCGCCGGCTACGGCGAGAAAATCCTTCAGCTGTCGGGTATCAAGCTCTTTGATAAACTTGTGATAGTACATCAGTACTGCCGGGATCACGCCTGCAGCGCCGTTGGTGGGAGATGTCACCACCTGCCCGCCGGCGGCGTTTTCTTCACTCACCGCAAAAGCAAACAGGTTGATCCAGTCCATGATTTCCATCGGATCATTTTCTATCGCTGCGTTAGCCTCAAGTTTTTTCAATAAATTTGGTGCGCGACGGGTGACATTCAGGCCTCCCTCGAGGATGCCTTCGGTTTCAAACCCGCGCTGCATGCACAGTGACATCACCTTCCAGATCTGCTCGGTGCGCTGGTCAATCTCTGGCAGGGAACGAAACTGTTGTTCATTTTTTAGGATCATCCCACCCAGGCTCAAGCCGTGCTGTTCTGCCAGGGCCAACATCTCCTCGGCGGAAGTGAAATTGAAGGGTACTTGGGTTTCCGGGTCACTACTGCCATGTTCAAGTTCATCGGCTGTTACGATGAAGCCACCACCGATCGAGTAGTAGGTCTCAAACGCGATCTGGTTGCCTGCGGCATTAAACCCGGTGATGGTCATGCCATTTTCATGCAGTGGCAGATCTTCGCGATGGAAGATGATGTCTTGCTGGTAATTGAAGGGAATACTGTGAGTGCCGCCCAGTGGTAACGTCGCACTTTTTATGGCGTCTTGCAGGGTCTGCTTGGCGCTGGTTACCTTGATAGTATCAGGCTGATTGCCCATTAAGCCCAGCACCACCGCGCGGTCGGTATGGTGGCCTTTCCCGGTCAGTGAGAGGGAACCATACAGATCGACCTGCACTTTATGCACATTGGCCGATGCGGGCATCAGCTTTTGTGAAAAACGGTAGCCCGCCAGCATCGGGCCATTAGTATGAGAGCTGGATGGACCGACACCTATTTTGAAAATATCGAAAATCGACAGCATAATGGACTTCCTATTGAATGAGCCTTTCTAATAATATGTGAAATCAGGGTGATAGCGGAGTTTTTCCGTGCTGGGGACACAATATTTGAGTGTTGTTAATTAAATGTTACCATTGCGGGCAGTGTTCGGCCAAGGTGTTTTTGTCTCTGGGATAGACTTAAGTTCAGGTGAAATGAGAGCGTAGACATGCAGGTTAATCATGTTGTTATCGTGTTAGGAAAACGGCTGGTACATGGTGAGCTTACGGCGGAAGGGCGTTCCCGGGTGCAGGCGTTAGTTGAGCTGTTACCACAGCTGCCGCTTGAACAGACGGCTGTGGTATTTTGTGGCGGGATCACACCGGATCAGTTATATGCCGAAGCGGACAGAATGCTGGAGTATTATCAGCAGCTTGTTAGTGAGAATGGCATAGGGTTCAATCTGCCTGAGCGACATATTCTGCTGGAAAACCGTTCACTGAATACGGTACAAAACATTCAGAATGCAGCGGCGGAGTTGCTTCGCAGTGGTCTGTGTCTTCCCGGTGAGGCTATTCGGGTGACACTATTATCGAATGACTACCATCTGCAGCGAATTATTGAAATTCAAACTCTGATGGATGAGCAAGGTTTATTGCGGACGTTGAAACAATATTGCCAGCGTGCCGGACTGCAGTTAGAGATCCCTCTGGACATCAGCGAGCACTGCAGTGTTCCTTACCCTCATCGGGGTGAGCGTGCTCAGGCATTTTTACATCTTGATGAGTTGACCACTTACCGCGTTTATCTTGAAGGGATAGTGAGCGGGGTTTTTCAGCGCGATTTAGCTGAGGTCAAAGCTGGACCTTTTGCAGTTGCTATCCGGGCCGTGGCTGCCCTTGAACGTCTGCCGCTGGAAGAGGAAGAGCAAGCGGCAATTGCGCAAATGAAACAGGCCATCGAATGGACGGCCGATGATGATTCACGCGAAGCCGCGCAACAGGCATTGACGTCGCTGCACCCGATTTTAACGGCACTGAATCAACGCCTTGATCCTGAAGCTATTGCTTAAGCTCACGTTGTGTACGAACAGCGCTCAACGCTATCAGGCAGTAAGAAAGCAGCTCAATCGCTTCTTCAGAAATGTTCTTCACCTCTCGCACATAATGGACATCCATTACCTGTTTCCAGAAGCTGCCCATTCCGTATAGACGGGAGAACACTAGAAGCAATACCACAGCACCAATGAGTAGCTTCATGTAAGGGGTTTGCAAAAGAGTAGCCATCTCGTTCACGGTTTCTTTACCGCCTTGATATGCCTGAGTGCACGCAAGTACGGTGATCAGCAGCGCCGGGTAGACCCATGAACCGTGGCGGAGCATATCCAGCCAATAATCCATTTCACGGATCAGTAATACGGCAAAAAAGCCTGATATTAACAGTGCTGCATGTTTTAGCTGTTGCTGTTGTTTTGAGATGCGGTAAAACGACCATGCCGTAATGCTTAGCATGACTAATTGCAGCGACTCTGTGGCTGAGACTTCACCTAAGCCGGTGCCCAGCAAGAGGTAATCAATACGAATACTGAGGTTAACCAAAACACTGATCGCAAGGATCGCCAGTAAGCTAAGGCTGGATTGATCAAGGACGTGTTTTGACTCTTGGCTGATAATGTCCGGACCTACTGAGTTGGCCTGATTTACGGTATGGATTTTCATTTTGTCCGCCTGTTCTCCGAGAAATGTGGAAAACCTGAGTTATTGTCATGATGAATAATTTTATTGTCCACATGGATAGTATTGTCAGGGGAATGTCAAAAAAACACCGTTCGATAATGTATTGTTGAACAATCACTGGTCGTTGGACAGGCGTTTTGACAATAAGGGGAGCAAGGGAAGTGTGGGCCGCAGAGCAAACAAGGGCTCTGCGATCCCTGTGGTGAAAAATAGCAATATCTGTTGTGGTGAGCGTTTGTGTTATGGCGCCGTATTTTGAGTATGACTGTTACCGTAGAACTCTGACAGCTCAGTACGCTGTTCTGCTGAAATCTGGCAGTAAGTTATACGCTGGCCGTGTTCGGTTTCCATTTGCAGGCCACCCCCTTGCTGCACGCAATAAATTGAAGCTGGGTTGGTCACCGTGTCGTAATCGACCACGTCGTACGCATCATAAGCCTGTTGCATGTCGGCGCAGCCCGCCACACTCGACACCACTGCGACGGCTGCGAGTAAGTGCTTTATTTTCATTTTAGGTCTCCACGCGGAATGAGTGATTATGTGCTGATTATAGGAGATGTTCACTGATGCATTGTCTTAACTCTGTTAAATGCGCTGGCTGGGCATGCTAATCAGGGGCGTCGCCTGAGCAGGGGCACCTTTCCTTTCAGACTCGCTTCTGCGCCCGGAATTATGTAGTATGCGCGCAATACATTTACCGCTGTAATTCTCATGAGACATTTAAAGACCACGACACATCCAGACATTGAACATCTTGATGACAAGACCATTTTCCAGCGCCAGGCGGCACGAGCCATTGTGCTGAGTGGGGAAGACATACTGCTGCTGTTCACTGAGCGCTATCACGATTACACCTTGCCGGGTGGTGGAATTGATGACGGAGAAGATATTCTTGCCGGGCTGGTGCGTGAGTTGGAAGAAGAGACCGGGGCGAAAAATATACACAACATTAAGCCGTATGGCTTATTTGAAGAGTTTCGACCTTGGTACAAAGACAATGCCGATGTGGTACATATGATTTCTTATTGTTACACGTGCAAAATCGATCGAAAACTCGGAGAGACAGCCTACGAGGACTATGAAGTCAAAAATGGCATGCGGCCGGTATGGATTAACATCTTTGACGCGATTGCCCACAATGAGAAAACCATGGCGGAGAGCCCGAAGAAAGGCATGAGCATTGAACGCGAAACCTACTTGTTGCAATTGATCGCCAAAGAGTTGCTGTAACCAATTAAAAAAGTCCGAGTTCCCCCCCGGAACCCGGACTTATTCCAGACGCGCAAGCGAAGCGCCATCTCTTTTTTCTGTTCTAAGATACAATAGCGGTTTTACATTCACCCTGTAAATAGTTTATTTGTTGAACACTTCTATTTTACTCGCGTTTGAAGAGGGAGTGCGACGTAAATCAATCTAGGGTTTATTGCCCATCAAATAGTCTCAACTGTGTGAACAGCCAATCTCAGTATAGAGATAGATTAACGCATTGGTTTTACGCACGTTTGCACCAAAATCACAGATTGAGCATTCAGCGCGTATTTGCGGAGCAATGCAGGCTTATCCCAAGTTATATCAGTAATCTGATCATTCTTGCTGGTTAAAATCGCTGATAACGGCATGGTCGATTAGAATAATAGTTAACCGAAATCTACGCCTTGTTCTAAGCGATGCTTCCTGCGCAATTTTCTGAACATCTACTTATCCAGATTGGTATTACTTGCCCGTAAGACGGGGGAGCGTGTGGCCAGGCTAAAGGGAGATTAAAGGTGGCAGGGGTGAAAAATCTACCAGTGGCATCTGGTTGTCTTGGGTGTTACCAGCGTAGAGAAACAGTGGCCGGAAAGAGGAACGTTGTAATTTTGATATATCGACCAGTGTTTTGAGCGCATAGAAGCGCTGTACGTACTGGCGGGTTTCCTGCGGTAATGGAAGCTTGGCAAACTCCCTCGTCCCCGCACGTTTAACCGCTCTGGCAACTCGTCCTTCACCAGCGTTATAGGCGGCGAGGGTGAGCGCGAGGTCTTGGTCAAATTTGTTGTACAGGAACTGCAAATATTTCAGCGCAGCTTGAGTACTGGCCTGGCTGTCAAAGCGTTGATCGTTGGTGCCATCCACTCGCAGGCCAAAGCGTCTGGCGGTTGCCGGGATCAGTTGCCACAAACCTGCGGCGTTGGCATGGGAGACGGCACTGGCGTCAAACGAAGATTCCAGCATAGGAACCAAAACCAGGCTGGAGGGCAGTGATTTTTCATCCAGTTGACTAAAAATCCGGTTTACAAGCGGGCTGAACTGGGACAGGCGTTTTTGTATGTGTGATTGATAGGGGCGGAGTATATTAATCTGCTTGTCGATTTTATGTTGCTGCGGGGCAGCAGAAACTGACGGTACAACGAGCAAGCACCATAGGCTGAATAGAAAACAGCCTGCATGACACCAACAGGGTAATGCAGGCACATGCAGCGAAAGTCGTTTAAAACGAGCGCTCTTCATACGTGTGCTGTACAGGGTGCTTGATCTGATTTAACAGTTCGTGAAAAGCTGCAGAGCTTTGACCATTACTCTGGTTTAATTGCTGGCACTGCTTAATCAGGCCTTTCAACGTAGCCCACTGTTGCCTCAGTTGTGGAGTAAGCCGTCTTGGCAAAGCGCTCAGCAGTCGGTTGACGCTATGTTCATTGGCACTCAGCCCCAGTTGCTGCAGGCACTGGCTTCTTTCGCTTGCAGAACTATTTAGCTGATTGAGAATCGGCGTCTGCTTGTGAAGGTTGTCATTGAGTGCCTGACCATCAAATTGCAAATACAGAGATTTCTGTACCTGAAGTAATGGCAACAGTTGTTGGTATAGCTTAATGTCATGAGCTATTGTCCGAACAAAGGTTTGAATTAGCTGAGAGCGGCTTGTCGCCATAACTCACACTCCTATGAATCTGGGATTACTCGTGTCCGGTATGGAACTGCATGATCGCTTTAGACAATGCTTCAGTGTCGAGGCTTAACTCGCCACGGGAAAGAGCATTACGGATGGCTTCCACTTTCGCCATATCCACATCAGGCAGCGCTGCCATCTCAGTTTGAGCACGGTCAATTGCAGCAGTGTTAGCCTGGAATGTGTTCTCACTCACTTTAGTTGGTGTAGGCGTTTCCAGCGGCTTTTTGCTTGCCTGCTGAAACTTGCTCTGTGGAATATGCCCGCCTGCTACTTTATCGATTTTCATTCTGTGATCCTCAATCATCATCTCCTAAAATGAAAAGGCGACTTGTCCGTGACGATCATTAAATCAAATTGCGATTTATTTTTTTACTCTATTTCCCGTTGCTGTTTCGAGGAGTAAAGTTCAAAAATGATACATCGAGTCCAAAATCAAAACTGGGTATGGACTTGGTTAAGTCCGGTCACTACCGCTTTGATCACCTTGCCTGATTTGCTGTTGCGTACTTCAATTTGTTGATTCTTCTTACCATCCTCTAAGGCGACCCCTTTAGTGGTGGCCGTAAATCCATCTTTGCTGGCAATAATCACAACCTGGTTGCCTTTTTCAACCAATGGCGGCGCACTCAGGTTATTTGGGTTGACGATTTGCCCTGCCCGGATACGGCGCGTCGTCTCAAGCCCGGCGGCATCGGTGATGGCGGTATAAAAGTCTTCTTGGCGGGTCAGAGTGCGCTGATCCAGTTGCAGGTTGGTTGCTGGTACGACTTCACTCCGTCCCATGGAGACTTTCGTAACCACTACCGGCAGGGTTAGCGCCGCTTTGATGGTGATACTAATCCGCCAGGGCGAATCCACCGCCTGGCAACTTACGGCACGCTTGAGGTTACCTACCGGGAGAGTTTGGTTATCACGTCCGCTGATCACTAAATCTTCCGGGCAAGCAGGCAGGTGGCTGGCAGCACCCGGCACCCAAATTTTGTAATCCAGCTGGTAATCTTGCCAGTGCTGCATGCGGGCTTGAGTGGCGACTTCATGTTCAAAATGCTGCGCGATGTGCTGTTTTAAACTCTGTTCCGACAGCATTTCAACCTGCGCTATCGCTGACAAGGGCAAGCTGAATCCCAGCCCCAGCCCCAGCGAGGAAATAGCGTATTTCCCCTTGCTTAGGATGACTTCCGTTAGTCGGAAGTTCCGCTTCCTGCCTTGTTTGTAAATCATTGATAAATAGCCTGATTTTTTATGGCACGTATCTTGTGTCTGTCTAGCCGTATTCGAGCTGACTTTAAGGAAATATGCATGGCGATCACATTCGAAAATGCGTTAGGTGTACATCCAGAGGCACTGAACTTTCGTGTTCAGCGTACCAAAGTCCTCGCCAGTAACCTAGCAAATGTTGATACCCCTGGGTATCTGGCCAGAGACCTGAGTTTTACCACTGTCATGGGGCAGATGTCACCGGGCAGTGTCAACCAATCCGTGCCGAAGTTGCAGGTAACGAGTCAATATTCGATTCCTTACCAGAACAGCAAAGACGGTAATACGGTGGAGCTGGGTGTAGAACAAGCCAAATTCACCCAAAATAACATGGACTTTCAAACTAGCCTGACGTTTCTCAACATGAAATTTAACGGCTTGGCGAAAGCGATTGAGGGACGTTAACGATGTCATTTACCGATATTTATTCTATCGCTGGTTCAGCCATGACGGCCCAAACCGTCCGTCTGAACACCGTTGCCAGTAATCTGGCTAACGCGGATGCAGTTTCCGCAAACCCGAATGATGCCTATAAAGCGCTTAAGCCGGTGTTTGCAACCGTATACAGCAAAACTCAAATGACCAGCAGCAACAATGCTTACCCGAATGCGGAAGTACGCATTGTCGATGTGGTGAAAAATACCGGGCCAGCCGAGAAACGCTTTGAGCCGAGTAATCCGCTGGCTAACGATGATGGTTACGTGTACTACCCGGATATCGATGTCGTGGCAGAAATGGCTGACATGATGTCAGCAACACGTAGCTTCGAGACCAATGTTGAGGTGCTTTCTAACGTAAGAAGCATGCAACAAGGGCTACTCAAACTAGGGCAGGGTAGCTGATGAGTCTTGCGCAATATACTGCTTTGTCAGCCGATACCCCGCTCAGCTCTAACGGCTCTGATAAAGCCGGGGTTTCGGCCAACCCACAGGATATGAACAGTGCGACTTCGCTGGAGAACGAGTTCATTAACTTGATGGTAGCGCAAATCCAGAATCAGGACCCGCTCAATCCATTGGATGGTACTGAATACGTTGGTCAGCTGGCGCAGTTTTCCCAAGTTCAGAGTATGGAAAACATGTCCAGCCTGATGCAAAACAGCATGGTGCTGTTAGATAACATGCAGGTGCTATCCACCGCGGGCTTAGTAGGTCAGAAGGTATACGTGGCTGGTAACGAGTTTGAGTTGGGTGAAGCTGCGCAAAGCGGCAAGATTGAGCTGCAACATGGTTCAAACCAAGTCACGCTGGTGGTCAAAGACGAATATGGCCAATCTAGCAAAGTGCCTTTAGGGGCCCATGGGGCCGGCGATGTGGATTTTTCTATTGACCCGAAAGAGCTTGGGCTCAAACCCGGAAAATATACGGTATCTGTTGAAGTGCAGGAAGGCCAAGCCAGCCCGAATGTGTTACTCGCCGGTACTGTTGAACAAGTAAGAATTCCAAATACAGGTGGTGCTGCACTCGTCAACATTGAAGGTGTGGGCAGTGTTCCTTTTTATCAAATTACCCAGTTTGGTGCATAGCCAAATAAGGACAAGAGGTTAGTTATGAGTTTTAACATCGCACTTAGTGGCCTGGATGCGACCAATACAGAGCTGAATACCATCAGCCACAACATTGCTAACGCGTCTACTTACGGTTTTAAAGAGGCGCGTACTGAATTTTCTGCTGTTTACAACGGTATTCAGCCTGGTGGGGTAGAAGTGGCGTCCGTTTCGCAAAACTTCGATAAAAATGGTTCTGTCACCGGTACCGGCCGCGCAATGGATCTGGCGATCAATGGTAACGGTTTCTTTGTGACTAAAGACAGCATGGGCCAGACGCTGTACACCCGTGCGGGTGTCTTTGCTACCGACAAAAACAATAATATCGTTGCGAATACCGGGGCCAAGCTGCAGGGTTACAGTGTTGACAGTAACAACACCCTGATTCCGGGTTCAGTGGGTGATATTCAGGTATCGACCTCTTCTCTGGCGGCAAAAGCCACCAGCAAGCTGGACTTTGTGGCTAACTTTGATGCCAGTCTGAACGCCGTTGACCAGACGGTTTACCCATTTGATCCGAATGATCTTAACTCCTTTAACTCGTCACGCAGCACCAAGGTGCATGACTCTTTGGGTAACTCCCATACCTTAACGCAGTACTTTACCAAGACTGCCGATAATAAATGGGAAATAAATGTACAGGTAGACGGTGGCGCGGCGCCGGTGAAAACCATCCCGGTTGAATTTAATAGCGATGGCTCGCTGGCATCACCGATAGGTTCGTACACTGTTGATTTTAAAGCCCCTGGTGCTAACGATGTATCGATTGATGTGAGCCTGGATGGTAGCACGCAGTTTGGTGCGGCCTTCGGCGTCAGCACCAACAGCCCGAATGGTTACACATCTGGTGATTTGGCAGGTGTGCGGGTTGAAGATAATGGCATGGTGTACGCGACCTATACCAACGGCCAGTCTCAACTGCAGGGCCAGGTGATCCTGGCGGATTTCGCTAACCCACAAGGCCTGACAAAGGCCAGTGGTACCTCATGGACTCAAACCTTCACCTCTGGCGCTCCGACCATGGGGGTTCCGGGGACAGGTACCCTTGGCGATTTAACGCCGAGCGCGCTGGAAGGCTCGAACGTGGATCTGACCAGTGAGCTGGTCGCACTGATGTCGGCGCAGCGTAATTACCAGGCTAACGCGAAAACCATCTCAACCAGTGACAAGCTGACACAGGCACTGTTTAACGCGATTTAACGGAGCGGGTCATGGATAACTTATTATTTACTGCCACCTCCGGCGCAAGCCGGGTTATGAAAGCGCAACATGTACGTTCGAACAACTTATCGAACGCTGATACGGCCGGCTTTCGTGCGGATATGGAACGGGTGCAAAGTGTTCAGTTGCAAGGTGCGGGATTTGATGGCCGAACTATGGTGGTAACCAACTCGGCCTCGACACGCTTTGACTCCGGCGATTTGGTTAAAACCGGAAGACCACTTGATGTTGCGATCATGGGGGACGGTTATCTGGCGGTTGAAACGCCGGGGGGCGGGGAAGCCTATACCCGTGCGGGTAACATTCAGGTCGACACCTTTGGTGCCATGAGCATCAACGGCTTTCCGGTTCTGAGTGAAAATGGCCCGATGTTGTTGCCGGATTACCAGAAAGTCGAAATCAGTGAGCGTGGCCGGGTTTCTGTTATTCCACCAGGCGGTGGCGCAGAAATCGAAGTGGGAACCTTAAAACTGGTTAATCCTCCGATCAATCAGTTGCAAAAAGAGAGTGACACTTTGCTGCACAGTACGGAAGGCGATCAGTTCCCGGTCGATGAGACTGTGCAGTTAGCACCTGAACATATTGAGGGTAGTAACGTTTCTGCGATTGACGAGTTAGTTGGTGTGATGTCTCTGACTCGTAACTTTGAGATGCAAGTGCGAATGATGAAAACCGCAGAAACGCTGGCACAGGCAGGCAACAAATTAATGGCGGCGAGATAATTCTCGCCACAAAGGAGAATGAATAATGCATTCAGCTTTATGGGTAAGTAAAACCGGGATGGCAGCCCAAGACACTAAGATGACTGCCATTTCTAACAACTTAGCGAATGTGAACACGGTTGGTTTCAAACGTGACCGCGTGGTATTTGAAGACTTGTTCTACAGCATTCAGCGTCAGCCTGGTGCTCAGGTTGACCAGGTGAATGAACTGCCAAGTGGCGTCCAGCTCGGTAGCGGGGTACGTGTGGTCGGCACGCAAAAAGTGTTTACCCAAGGTAACTCTCAGAACACCGCGCAAGATATGGATTTGGCGGTAATGGGACAGGGTTTTTTCCAAATTGAAAACTCAGACGGTCAAATCATGTACACGCGCAACGGCCAGTTTCACGTGAATTCGGAAGGCTTGATGGTCAATAGCCAGGGTCTGCCGCTGGAACCTCAGATCCAGATCCCGGACAACGCGGTGTCTTTCTCCGTTGGTGTCGATGGAACGGTCAGTGTGACAAGTGATGGTGATCCAACGCCGATACCGCTGGGCCAGATCACCTTAGCCAAGTTCATCAACCCGGCAGGTTTAGAGGCTGTCGGTGGTAACTTGTTCCGTCAAACGGAGGCCAGTGGCCAGGCGGAAGAGCTGATTGCCGGTCAAGATGGTGCGGGCAGCATTAAGCAAGGCGCTCTGGAAGGCTCTAACGTACAGGTTGTAGAAGAGATGGTGGATATGATCACCACGCAACGGGCGTATGAGATGAATGCCAAAGTGGTCTCTGCCGCGGACGACATGCTGAAATTCGTCTCGCAATCGATGTAATTAAAGTGGTGATGATGAAGGAAAAAGCAATGAAATGGCTTTCTAACAGTTGGGCAGTAGCCGTGGTGTTGTTGGTGGGGTGTGCCGGGCGTCAGGAATTTATTCCACCTGAGCCGGATACTGAAAAATTTGCCCCACCACAACTGGATTACGCTTTACCCGAAGCAAAATCAGGCAGCCTTTATCGTCACCAGTACACGATGACGCTTTTTCAGGATCGCCGTGCTTACCGTGTCGGCGATATCCTGACGGTATTATTGTCTGAAGAAACCGAATCGAGCAAAAAAGCCGGGACCAAATTTGGCAAGAGCTCCAGTGTCAATTTTGCAGCACCAAGCATCGGTAGCAAAACCTTCAATGAGGCAGCGGTTGGGATCGATGGCAGCCGGGATTTTGATGGCAGCGCATCGAGTTCACAAGGTAATAAACTGCAAGGTGCGATCACCGTGACCGTCCATGAAGTCCTTCCCAATGGGGTCTTGCGTATCAGCGGCGAGAAATGGCTGCGCCTAAACCAGGGCGATGAGTTTATCCGCCTGACCGGGATCATACGAGTCGATGACATCAGTCGCAGCAATCAGGTTTCCTCCCAACGTATTGGCGATGCTCGTATTACTTACGCTGGCCGCGGTGCTTTGGCAGACAGCAACGCAGCCGGATGGCTGACGCAATTCTTTAACAGCCCATGGGTACCATTCTAATGAAGCCACACAATGTATTTCTTACCACTCTTCTGATCGTGCTGACATTAGGCATTGCTTCCCCGTCACAGGCGGAAGTAAGAATTCCGATCATGGACTTAGTGGATGTACAGGGTATCCGGGAAAACCAGTTAGTCGGTTACGGTCTGGTGGTTGGCCTTGATGGTCAGGGTGACCGCAACCAGGTCAAGTTTACCTCTCAGTCGATCACCAACATGCTGCGCCAGTTCGGTGTGCAGATTGATGACGGTATGAACCCTAAGTTGAAAAATGTGGCGTCGGTGAGCGTGACGGCCACCGTCGATCCGATGGCTGGCGCAGGCCAGACGTTAGATGTGGTGGTGTCATCCATTGGCGATGCAAAAAGCTTGCGTGGCGGTACGTTACTGCTTACCCCGCTGCGAGGTATTGACGGTGAGGTGTATGCCGTGGCTCAGGGTAACGTCGTAGTTGGGGGCCTTTCAGTGGAAGGCAAAAGCGGTTCTAAAATTGCGATTAACATTCCCACTGCCGGACGCATTCCCAACGGTGCCATGCTGGAACGGGAGATCCACACCGACTTCAACGAACGCGACGAGATCACTCTTAACCTGCGTAAACCCAGCTTTACTACAGCGAAAAATATTGCCCGGGAAATCAACGCTACTTTTGGTCCGAATGTCGCCGAGGCAGTGAACAAAGCCCGGGTAAACATGCGGGCGCCTAAGGATGCTGGCCAGCGGGTGGTGATGATGTCGATGCTTGAGGAGATGAGCGTGGTCGAGGGCAGAAAACCCGCCCGGATCGTGTTTAATTCCCGTACCGGTACGGTGGTGATTGGTAAAAATGTCAAAGTCAGTGAAGCGGCGGTCAGCCACGGTAACCTGACGGTAAGCATTTCTGAGTCCCAGCAAATCAGCCAGCCGAATGCGTTTGCAAAAGGTGAAACTACGGTGACTGATCAGACCCGTATCGATGTGGATGAAGAGCAGGCGCAGATGGTGATTTGGCCTCCGGGTACCGACCTTAATACCATTGTGAATGCCGTGAACAGTTTAGGTGCGACTCCGACGGATCTGATCTCAATTTTGCAGGCCTTGCATGAGGCTGGTGCGCTGAATGCCGAGCTGGTGGTGATTTAAGGAGGTAGGGATGAAGTTAGACAGTGCAGGTGATCAAGCCCAGTTGAACTCGATGCTGTATCACGACAACAATGCGCTCGCACAGATCAAACATAGTGATGATCAGCAGGGGGCTTTAGAAGCGGTAGCCGGTCAGTTTGAAGCCATGTTTTTGCAGATGGTGCTGCGCCAGATGCGCAGCAGCAGTGATGTACTTGCGGCAGAAGACAATCCATTTTCCAGCCAGCAGCAGGGCGTTTTCCGCGATATGTACGATGGCCAGCTGGCCATCGAACTGGCAAAAAAACAGAACTCTGGCATTGCCAATATGCTGATTAAACAGCTTTCACCCTCGATGAGGGAAGTTGCGTTCGAAGCGTCAAAGTATGCGGTGCCGGCAAATGATGCATCAATGCCAGCAGCTAAAAATCTGGAATCAAAGTCACATTCTGAAGTGACAGAGCAACTGATGTCAGTGAGCGAAGTTAATCCTGCTCTGCAAGCGGTCGCCTCTGTTAGACAAGTGCTCGGTGAAGCCGGTATGACGACCGCGTTTTCTCAGCCGTTGATCAGAAAGATGGAGCTGTAAATGAATCTTGTTAATATTGCCCTCACCGGGCTCAACGCCAGCCGCGTTTCCTTGGATGTTACGGCACAAAACGTGGCCAACGTTAATACGCCGGGCTACAGTCGCCAGCAGGCTATGACGGCTTCTGTCGGTGGAGGGAAATATGATTATTCCAGTGCCGGTTCCGGGGTTGAAGTGACCAGCATTCGCCGTGTGACGGATCAGTTTCTGGTTAAGCAGGTTTGGTCAACCAACAGTATGACGGCCTATGCCGAGGGGTATACGGGCTCAATGAGCCAGCTTGAAAACACGCTCGGCGCGGACGGTTTCAGTTTGTCGGCTGGTTTGGATACCCTGTTTGCGGCGCTCAACGACGCAACGGTTAAACCAGAGTCGATACCTTACCGCCAGCAAATTATCAATGAGTCGGAAGCATTGGCGCGTCGGTTTAATACCTTGACCGAGTCTTTGCATCATCAGCACAAAGACATGAGTGATCAACGCACAGCGGCGATTTCCCATGCAAACAGTTTAGTAAGCAATATTGCTCAGGTTAACAAACAGATCGTTGAAATGCAGGGAACCGGCGGTAACCCTGCCCACCTGATGGACTCGCGTGATGCGTTGATCGGTGAGTTAGCAAAAGTGGTTGAGGTAAAAACGACCGATCAGCCTGACGGGAGCCTCCAGGTAACGTTGAGTTCGGGTCAACCACTCGTGATGGGAGCAGACTTCGGTCAGCTGAAAGCCGTGCCAGACCAGGCGGACCCATATGCCGCTGACCTGCATATTCAGTTTGGCAAGCAGTCGTTCGGCATCACCGGATCGGTAGGGGGCAAACTCGGGGCGATTTCCGACTACCAGTCGGAAGTATTGATGCCGTATCAGACGGCGATTGACGACATGGCGAAGGCTGTGGCGGATGAGTTTAATGCGGTCCTGGCTGCGGGCAAGGATCTCAAGGGTAATCCTGGCACTGCGCTATTTGTTTACGACCCGGATCATCCAGCGGCAACGTTAACCATCTCTGATATTGATCCGGAGCAGCTCGCGTTATCCAGTGACGGCACGCCGGGTAATGCTGATGTGTTAAACGACTTGATTGCGATTGGTAATAAGCCTGTAGCCATTACTGGTTTTGGTTCATTGAGTGTCAATGATGCTTTTACCGCAATGGTCGGGGAAACAGCAATCAAAGCACGTCAGGCGGATGCTGATTACCAGGCTAAGTTATCGATGAGCAAGGAGTCGATCGCGGCTCGTGACAATGTCAGTGCGGTCAATAGTGATGAAGAGGCAGCCAATTTAATGACGTTTGCCAACGCTCACAACGCCAATATGAAAGTGATCAGCACGGCTAATCAGTTGTTTGATTCTGTGCTGCAGTTATTCTAAAAGGAGCAAACCATGCGAATCAGTGATACTCAATTCAGCCAGATGATGCTGCAAAGTTTGCAAACCAATAATGCCGGTCTGGGTAAAGTGTTGGAGCAGATGGCAACCAGCGAGCGCTTGACCAAGCTTTCCGATGATCCTATGGCGTCGATCAAAATGCTCAACCTGGATCGCGAGGGTAGCGCAATTCAGCAATACCAAAGCAATATTGCCAATGTGAAGACGACCTTATCCAGTCAGGAAGCGTATCTTGATACGGTCAATGAAAGCCTGAAAAGTATGCGTGACCTGGTTTTATGGGGCTCTAACGGGTCTCTGTCTGATGCAGACCGACAAGGGATGATCGTTGAACTGAAAGGGTTGCGTGACTCAGTCGTTTCCTCATTCAATGCCCAGGATGAGCAGGGCCATTACCTGTTCTCTGGTACCAAAACCGACACGGCAGCGCTGAATAATGCCACTGGCAGTTATGTCATCGATGGTAACAGCGACAAACGTGTGGTGACAGTGGCAAAGGGAGTGACCATGGAGTCAAACCTGACCGCTCAGGATATTTTAGACTTAGGCGGCGGGCAGAACGTGCTGAACCAGATTGATGCATTGATTGCTGAATTTGAGAAGCCGAGTCCGAATTTTACAACCACAGTAGACACAACGCTGACGGCTATTGATGATACGCTGGCAAATGTGCTGGGCGGGATGGCGGAAATCGGTGGTCGCCACAACAACCTTGATTTGATGGACAGCGCCCATGGTGAAAGTAAATTATTTGTCGATAAAGTGACCAATTATCTTTCGGCTCTGGACTATGGTGAAGCATCGGTACGTTTGAGCAACTACATGGCAGCGTTGCAGGCCACCCAAGCCAGTTACGTCAAAATTAATGATCTCAACCTATTTGATCGTATTTAAGGTCAGGAAATATTTCTATGGTAATGAGCACAGTAGAGGTTAGGCCACACAGTATTCGTCTGACGGGGCAAGAACAAACCTCTATCATGCCAACGCGTTCTGCTGATAGCAGCAGCGTGGTGACACCACGTTCAGCCCCGGCTCAAGCTGACTCTCCTCTGGCATATTCCGTTTCTGGCGTGTTGCTGACCCAGGGGCAACAACACGCGACCTCGGTGCAAATCGCATCGAAATCGCTGCAGACTATCGGTAAAGAACTGACATCAGTGAAAAGAAGCCTGACTCAGGCGCTGAACAAAGGTGTGAATAACGTTCCGGGGTTACAGGAAAACTTAGCTCGTTCAAAAAAAACCATTCTGCAAACTGTAGAGCATGCTCGTTTTGACGGCAAGAAAGTGGTCGACAACGAGCTCAATCTTAAACTCGACAGGGCCGATATTCGCCGCTTTTCAATACCGGGGCTTAATGTACAGCGGTTAACGGACAAAGCTGAACAGATTCGTCTGGATTTTCCGCAGGGACAATCGGTGATGATCCGGTTTGATGGTCAGTCTGATGGGCAGCGAACCGTCAAAATGCTCGACAGAAGCTTAATCGCGATGGGAATGCGGGCCAGTTTAGCTGATGATGGTACCGTTTTGTTCGAGGCTCGCGAAGGTGCTTACCAGCAAATGCAAGAAAAAGTATTTGTTACGGGAGAGGGACACCGGTTCCCGGCAGGCCAGGCCAATGTTCTCAATTTAAAAGCCGAGCCTGATGGGATCGCGGAGTTAAAGATTGATCTTGGCTCGCGCGATGGGATCAAACAGACCATCGCCAAAGTGAACCAGCATATCAGAAAGGTGCAGACTAGCCTGGAAGATGCTAAGGCATTTAACGGTGATCTGAACGCACAACTGCAGTCACTCCAGAGCAAAACTAACCTGCCATCTGTCGCAGAAGTGAACCAGAAACTGGAACATCTCCAGACCACCTCACATCAGTTTACTTCCGCATTTCAGGCGCTGAACGCGCAGGCCAATGTACGTCGTCACACTGTTGTGGCATTACTTAAGTAGGTTGGATAAGGCCGCTGCAATCAGCGGCCTTGATGGACATTCCAGGCCTCTCTTATGCACTCTAAGTGCAGCGATAACCTCCTTCACCATAACGCTTATCAAAACCGTAATGCCAACAGCGCCTTGCTGGAACAAGGCGGTGCACACGACAGCGGCAAGCGTTGACCCGATATAATTTCATTTTACCCATGTTGCGATAACCTCAGTTTAGCCCTGCTTCGCTATCAATTTGTTTTATTGGTATTTTTATCAATTATCTACAAGAATAACTTAAGAGCGCCAAGAATCCTGATGAGATTTCTGGCATTTTTGCATTGACGTAACGAGGCAGGATCGCAATACTGCGCGACCGAATTCACTATAGGACAGGGCATGGCACCACAACCGAATCGTAAAGACCTACATCTGCAAGCAGTTTTGCACCATGATATGAACATGAAACATAAAACCGCGGGTTTTGAGTCAATTGAGTTCGAACATTGTGCATTACCAGAATGTGACTTTAACGCCATTGACTTGTCGACGACATTTTTCGGCCACGCCCTATCGTTGCCCTTTTTGATCAGTTCGATGACCGGAGGGGCGAAAGATGCCGAAGCAATCAACTGCCGCCTGGCCCAAGCAGCCAGTGAGCTTGGAATAGCTATGGGCGTGGGATCTCAGCGTATTAGCCTGGAAGACAGCCTGCACTCAGGTTTGGGTCAAACCATTCGTGAATATGCTCAGGGTGTGCCTTTGTACTCCAACCTGGGCGCAGCGCAGCTATGTCATGCAAACAGTGTTGACAAAGCGCAACGTGCGCTTGAATTTGTTCAGGCCGATGGGTTATTTATCCATCTCAACCCGATGCAAGAAGCTTTTCAGCGCAAGGGGGATCATAACTGGGCGGGTATCCTTACTGCGATTGAATCTCTTACCCTGCAAATTGAGGTGCCGGTGATCATCAAAGAAGTCGGGTTTGGTATCAGTGGTGCCGTAGCTCAGCAGTTGGTGAATGCCGGGGTCGATGCGATTGATGTCGCCGGAGCCGGCGGCACCAGCTGGTCAGCGGTAGAAGGGCACTGTCATAGCGATGCAAGAATGCAGCAGGCGGCGGAGTTGTTTCGTGACTGGGGCATCCCGACGGCGGTATGCCTGGAGCAGATTCGTCACCGCTACCCTGACTTACCCTTGATCGCATCCGGAGGCATACAGAATGGTTTACAAGCAGCTAAAGCAATCCACCTTGGTGCGAACTTAGTCGGGCAGGCGGGCGCGGTGATCAAAGCGGCCACGATCAGTACCCAGGCGGTTGTTGAACACTTTGAGCAAATGGCGTTAGAGTTGCGTTTGAGCTGTTTTGGCACTGGCTGTGCGGTTATTGATCAGTTGAAAACGGCCAGGCGTGTATAATGTTCTGCCCGAATTTTCATCATGTTAACACGGTTGTTTATACTTACGGTATAGTTCATTGAAAGGATTAAACTGGAAACGTTGATTATGAAAAAATTAGTAATGTTGTTGGTAGGGCTGACGCTGACCGCTTGTCAAAGCGAGGTGGGAACCGAAAGTTGGTGTGACCAGATGCGCAGCACGCCTAAAGGCGAATGGACGGCAGAAAATGCAGTCGATTTTGCCCAGTACTGCATTTTGCAGAACAGCGTCGGCAGTGAGCAGTGGTGCGAGGACATGCAAGAGAAACCCAAAGGCGACTGGACCGCGAATGAAGCTGCCAGTTACACCAAACACTGTATTTTTTAACTAAAAACACCGCGACTTATCGCGGTGTTTTTCTTAACAGTACGGCGATATTACCCGTTATCATCTGTGTTGCCTGCGAGCTGGGTTATCCGAAAATCGCCGAAACAAAGTGTCATGATGTTGATTATCATCGCTTAAACTGCGTCTAAAGTTAATTTATCCGGACTTACGGTATTTATTGCCTGAAAGTTAACTAAAACTCCTTCATTAACCGTTTGTATTCCGCATCATCTGCATACATTTTGTGGAAAATTTTGTATTTAGCGTCATAGAACTGCTTGATTCTCTCCGTTTGTGGCATAACGCTTTTGCTGATACGACTCATCGCATTCATTGAGTCTGGAATATCGCTATAGAAGCCAGCGGCTACGGAACCTAACATCGCAGAACCCAACAGTACCGCTTCGCTTTCTTCAGGTAGTAAGATCACACAGCCCGTTGCGTTAGCGTGCTCTTGGAGGAATACGCTGTTCTTCGTACCTCCACCGCAAGCCATAATGGTATCAATGGCATAACCTGCGTTGTTCATTACGTCGATAATATGCCTTGTGCCCAGTGCTATACCCTGGACTGTGGCCAGATACTGCAGCGCCATATCATCAAGTGTCTGCGACATTCTAAGGCCGGTAATGGTACCGGTTAAGTGAGCGTCAGCTCGAGGCGAGCGGTTGCCGTGGAAGTAAGGTAATACGTGAATGTCTTTGGCCAGAAACGCGATATCTTCTTTGTTGCCCGCCATTTCTAACAAGCGGTCATTGAGTAACTGATAAACGGTTTTCCCCTGTTTACTGGCTTGGTCTTTTGCACTTTTATACAGGGGGTGGGAGGTGATGATATGGTCGATCAGAGCCCCCGTCGCTGACTGGCCTCCTTCATTAAGCCAGTAGCCGGGTATCATCGCACTGTAGTAAGCGCCCCACACACCATCAATGAAGCGTGCGGTTTTTGATGCCCCCATATGGCAAGAGGAAGTGCCCCCAATTAAGGCTAAGCGTTTATTGAAATCAGCTTTCTCTCCTGTCATGCCAGCAGCTCCCAACACGCCAATACCGCCCGCGTGAGCGTCGATGATTGAGGTACCTACTGCTGTACCGGGGATCAGGCCCAGATCATCAGCTGCGTGAACGGTCAAACCATCACCGACAGGCTGGCCCATTGGTAAAATTCGGTTACCGATGGTCTCAGCATTGTCGTTTAATAAGTCTCCAAGACCAATGAGATCGAAAAAACTCTTATCCCATTTACTCTCATGGCCAAGGTAAGTCCATTTACATACGGTCGAACACAGTGAACGGCTGGCATCAAAGGTTGCTTTCCACGTCAGGAAATCTGGTAAATCAAAGAAATAACCCGCTTTCGACCAGGTGTTAGGCATGTTTTGTTTCAGCCACAATAGCTTAGGGGCCTGCATTTCTGGTGAAATGCGGTTGCCGACGTAAGCCAACACCGGGTGCGCTGTTCTGTTGATACGATCCGCTTGTGCCATTGCCCGGTGATCCATCCACATGACGACATTTTGCTCACTACGCCCTGTCGGACTCACGGTTAAAGGCTGGCCATTTTTGTCTAATACCACCAGTGAGCAGGTGGCGTCAAAGCCGATTCCTTTTACTTGGATTGGGTTTATGTTGGCCTGTGAGACGGCGTCTTTGACCGCTAAGCACACACATTGCCATATGTTGTCTGAAGATTGCTCTACAAAGTCTGCCTGAGGTTTGAACATTAGTGTATCACGCTTTGCTTCACCGACTTTACGACCTTCTGCATTAAAAACCCCAGCTCGCGCGCTGCCACTGCCTACATCAACGCCGATAAAATAAATACTCATATACTTCCCCGTTAAGCCTTATTCTTTTGTAAGAAGATAAATAGGATCAAGATGCCGCCCCATAGCGCCATAGTGAGATAGCTGCTCACTCCCAGTAAATTCAGACCACTTTCCAGTGTTTGCAACACAATCAGTGCAAGGCCAATACCAATGATGCGTCCAAAGCCACCATCCGGATTAATTCCGCCTAAAACAGATGCAAGAATGGCAATCAGAAGGTAAGACTCACCATAACCGGCTTTCGCAGAATTAAATTTTGCCATCATCACAATGGCAGCCACCCAACACAATAAGGAAGAGAGGATGTAGACGTACAGCGTTGCCCTTGGTGTATTGATGCCCGAAAAACGGGTTGCTCTCTCGTTAGAGCCCATTAAGTAAATTGTTCTACCTAAACTGGTGTGTTCGAGCAGAGCCCACAAACCGACGGCAAACGCGATAAACCAAATCATCGGCATCGGGACACCGAATAGTGAGCCATTGCCCAGAACTAATAGCGCTTGAGGAAAGCCGGAGATAACACTACCGCCGGAGATCAGGACATTTAAGCCGTTGATGAGGGTCATCACGCCCAACGTCGCCAGAATGGGCGATACGCCGACATAAGCAATCAATGCCCCGTTAAGCAGTCCAATGATAACAGCCGTCACCAAACCGCCGACTAGCGCTAAAATGAGCATCGCCGGGCTATCAGGAGCCTGGGTGATGAGGCTTGCCATTACCAGGCCACAAGCGTTGGTTGTGGCAATGATCGCAAGGTTAATCCCTCCGGTAAGCATGCAAACAGCCATCGCGAGTGCTAATAAACCGAGCAGGGGCATTTGCGAAGACATGGATTGCAGGTTATCAGTTGAAAAGAAAGCTTGCCCACCTGAAATTGCCATCACAGCCAGGATACCGGCTAAAATTATTAATAAGTAACGAATGTTCTTATCTGTTGGCAGTTTTAAACTATTAAGCACTTGTTCCATTATTTATGCCCCTTGTACTGCTTGTTTCTTTTCATTAATCGCCGTCATACTGATACTGCAAACAATGATTAATCCTGTGACTACTGTGTGCCAGTAAGAAGGCACACCGAGTAAAGTCAGGCCATTTTTCACGACAGCAAGCAAAATGACCCCCAGAACTACGCCAAATAGCGTGCCTTTGCCGCCTGTCATGCTAGTGCCGCCAAGAACGACAGCAGCCAATACGGTGAGTTCGAACCCCATTAGCGAGTTCGGAGCAACGGATTGGGTGATTTGGGTTTGGACAACCGACGCAACACCAGCCAAAGCGCCCATATAGCCGTAAACAAACAAATTGATGCCAAATAAGTTGATACCAATACGACTGGCTGCGTCGGCATTGCCGCCAACCGCATAGATTTGACGACCTAAGCGAGTTTTCGACATCAGGAAAGCGGTCAATGTGATCATGGCTACCAAGGTTAGGATTGGTAGTGATAATCCATAGTCATAGCCATCACTGCCGGTGAAAGTGAATAACTCAATACCATCCATGAACCAGTCAGGAAAGCCGTACAACCACTCACCATTGCTAAAGTAAATCAGCAGGCCAAAGAACACGTTTAGCGTCGAAATGGTGATGATGATTGCCGGTACTTTGAGTTTGTACACAAGAGTGGCGTTGACCATGCCGAGCAATACCCCGACAACAGTAGCAATAGCAAACGCGATCATAAAGTTACCGCCAACGGTCAGGATGTAAGTCGCAGTCACGTATTGAGCGATGGCAGCCGTTGCGGGGAAGGAGATATCAATCCCGCCGGCGATGAGCACGACAAACAGGCCGCAAGCCATAATGCCAAGTAGTGCCGAGCTTACGGACATATCAAAAATGTTGCCCAGCGTTAGGAAATCCTCGGACGTTACAGCCAGTACGCCGATAATCAACGCAATCATCAAAGAGAGATAAAACTCATGGCGTTTAGTAAGTAAACACACAGAGCAACGAAATTGATTAAGCATTGACTGCCTCCATAATGGCTTGTTCTGTTGAGCTATTTGGCAGGAAGTGATGAGTAAAACGTCCTTCTTTCATCACAATCACGCGGTGACTGTTGTAAAACACTTCAGGGATTTCATCGCTAACCATAATGATTGCCATACCTTTAGCGGCGAGATCTTTTGCGATAGTGTAAATGGCTTCTTTATTCGCGACATCGACACCTACAGTCGGTGAGTCGAGGATCAGCACTTCTGGCTCAGCCGCGATCCATTTCGCGATGGAGATACGTTGTGCGTTACCTCCTGATAAGCTTGTTACCGGCAGTTTGGGGTCAGCCACTTTGATAGACAGGGAAGAGATCAACTTTTCCACAAGCGTGTTGGCTTTTAGGTGATCCAGAAAGCCTGATGGTTTTTTCAGGCGTGTCATTACTGATGCGGTGATGTTGTCCTGAATGGCCTGCTCCATCACCAGCCCGGTAGACATGCGGTCTTCAGAAACATAACCGATGCCGTGTGAAATCGCATCGCGGTTAGATTTGAACGTCGTTGGTTTGCCATTAATGCGTATCACACCGCTGTCGGGCTTGGTCATACCAAACAGCGCCATACAGAGTTCTGTACGACCGGCGCCTAGCAGGCCGGTAATCGAGACAATTTCGCCGGCACGGACTGAAAATGAAATATCAGTAAACTGCCCTTGCTTGGATAGGTGTTCTACTTCAAGTTTGACTTGACCTTGTTGGTGATAACCGGCTAAGGGAGTGAACTCAAAGCGTTGACCTGTCATTAGAAATGCTAGTTCGTCGCTATCGATTTCACTCGCCTGATAGGTGCCGATAGTGCGACCATCACGGATGACAGTAATCCGATCAGAGATTTCCATTACTTCGTCAAGTTTATGGCTGACAAATACAACCGTGACGCCTTTGGCTTTCAGGTCTGCCACTACCTTGATGAGATGGTTGACCTCGGTGCGAGTGAGTGACGCCGTTGGTTCATCCATGATCATCAATTTTGCCTCTGAAGCCATAGCCCGGCAGATAGCAACAAGCTGGCACTCTGCGATTGAAAGTTGCTCTACGCGTTTCTTCAGCGGGAGTGTTACGCCAACTTTAGCCATTGCTTGCAGGGCGATTTCGTGGATTCGTTTACGCTGAACCAGCCCTTTTGTCCACTCGACGTGATCTTGAATCGCGATGTTCTCTGCCACAGTTAAATTTGGGAACAGGGATAAATCCTGGTAGATAACTTGAATACCATGTTCTATGGATTGTTGAGGGGTTAGACGAGAGTAGCTTTTTCCACCGAGTATGACTTCTGCACCTTTTTCTGGTGCGTGAACGCCGGAAATTACTTTAAACAGTGTGCTTTTTCCGCAACCATTTTTGCCCGCCAGACAGTGCACCTCACCTTGGTTGAAGGTGAGATTGATCCCATCCAGAGCTTTTACAGAGCCGAAGTGTTTTGACACCTGTTTGAGGGTGATAAAGGGAGTACCAGACATGAGCATTTCCACAAGTCAGAGGACGGCGTTGCACCGTCCTAAATTAGAACAGAGGTTACATCAAGGGGTTAGAAACCCAACTGACGAGCATTAGTTTTATCTACCTCAAGGATCTTGTTGAACTTGATCACCCGGTTTTGCTTATCGATTTCTGCGTTGCCAAGGCCTTGTACGTTGACACCTTGAGAAACATCTTCACCTTCTAGCATTTGCTTAGCGACAGCCACCATGGCATATCCGGCATCTGCTGGATTCCACAAGAAGCCTTTGTCAATTTCACCACGAGCTAAGTAAGGTGCAGCTTGGCTTGGCATCATGATACCCACAACGCTGATCTTATTTTTGGCACGTTTCTTCTTGATCGCTTCACCGGCGCCGATCCCCCCCAGGGAGCCGTAAGAGATGATACCAGCCATGTCTGAGTGAGCTTTCATTAGATCATTTGTCGCAGCATACGATTGATCGATGCTTTCTGCTACAGGCATACGACTTGTCACTTCGTACATCTTTGGGTAGGTTTTTTTCTGGTAATCAATGGCTAGGTTGGCCCAGTTGTTGTGCAGCGGCACGGTGAGTGATCCAACGTAGACCGCGTAACCGCCTTTTTCGCTCATATTTTTTGCCAGTTCATCCATCGTGGCTTTTGCATACGCCTGGTTATCTATGGTTTCGATATCCCAGTCTGCACCATGACCATCCGGAGATTCGTGTGTTAAAACGATGATCCCTCTTTCACGTGCTTTTTTAAAAACTGGCTCCAAAACTGTAACGTCATTAGGCACGACGGTAATTGCATCGACACCTTTAGCGATTAAGTCTTCGATGATTTTTACTTGTTGCGCTGGATCTGGAGTTGAAGGACCAAGCTGGCGGGCATTAACGCCGAAATCTGTCGCAGCTTGTTCAATCCCCTTGTTCATTTGGTTAAACCAAGGGATCCCCGATACTTTTACCACGTTTACGATTTTATAATCTTTTGCCTGAGCACCCGCAGCAGCAAGGGCTAGGGTTAAAGCAGCCGCTTTTAATAAGACCTTTTTCATCTTCATCAATCCTTTATTTGTTTTGTGTAGGGGTAAGGTGAATCGATTGCGGAATGTTAAGGCGTGTTTCAATAAAGGGTTGTGCAGCTACCATGAAATTGTGACGAGTGCACATTTGTGTTGCCTGGCGTAAGCAAAAAGGTTGCATATAGGTAAATTTGAAAGGGTAACGTAAGTTTGTGATCGTTTGCTTTTTTGTCTGATAACTGTGCGTTAACCGGTGTTAACAATGATTTTTCACGTTGATTGGAAATACAAAGGTCTAAATAGAATACAGTCGAGGTAGTGGTTACCACTAAACAACCTATTGATATATTTTAGAGTTTAATCACCTTTTATTGATAAAAAATATACCGTTTCATTGCACAAGCCAGTTTTTCCATTAGCGGTCGCTAGAATACTTGTAATCAAATGACACTCATCTTGTAAGTTTGTGTAGTCTTTGCTCAAGGAGGTATGGTTTGGGCAATCATTACCAAACCCGCTGTTGATTCACCGCTAAAGTGTGTACTGATGTTTAGGGATGATCGTTGCTGAAGGGGAACGTGGCAGGGACTCCAATAAGCAAGGGAAGAACGGATTCTCTTGCCTGATTTCAATTAAACCAAAAAGAAGAAATACAGGAAACACACGAATGCCAGTAACGTGGCAGAAAGCGTTGGGTAGATGATATAGGAATCCTGGTTGCTGGTGCGCTGGAAGCAGAGAAACGTCAGCAGGATGTTGTAGAGCACCAGTAACAAGCTGATCATGGTACCACTATTGAGCGATAAGCTTGAAAGCTGAAACAGGAAAAAAGCCAGCAATAGGTAGTCAAGGATTATCAGCCACAAAAACGCTTTTTTGAGTTCGTCTTTTTTTGGTGCATTCGTGGGTTGTTGGTACATAAGCAGCTCAAACGGAAGTAGGAAGAAGGCGCGGTTTAGCTGGGTCACCTTAAAACCGGTGACCCATACTAACTTACAGATCTTGCAGAGATTTTCCAGCTATTCCCGGTTCGACTGAATAATTAATGGTCTCCTGACGAATCACGGGCTGATTGAACTTGGCTTTTTGTTTTGCCTCATGTAAATCACTTCCGGGGTTATTGCCAAAAAAGGTTCGCAGTACTTTCGTGGCCGGGGTCGTCAGGACAAACAGTTCAATACGGCGGTTTTCGCTTGAATCCGGTTCATCTTCGTTGAGCAATACCCGGTCTGACATCCCGGTGACCTGCAGAACCCGCTCATCCGGCATGCCGCCTTCTACCAATGTCTGACGGGCTACGCTGGCACGTGATGCCGACAAATCCCAGTTTGATTTGGAGGCTCGCTGGTTAAACGGTATCGCATCTGTGTGGCCACTGATGATAATTGGGTTGGCGACGCGTTTAAAAACCGGGGCCAGTTCTAACAACAGATCTTCAAAAAATGGCGTCAGGGTGGAGCCACCGCGACGGAACATATTCTGTTTGAAATCGTCTTGCAGAACAATACGCAGGCCCTGAGGGGTAACCGTAACGTTGACATTACCCTGGGCACTGATCTGACCCATTATTTCGTTGATCACTTGTGCCAGTTGGGCCAGCTGCTCCTGAGTGTCAAAGTTGCCAGGGATAAGAGAGTCGATTTCCGGCCCGTCACCGTCGCCCTGGAAAAAGGACGTCACCACATGGTTGGAATTGTGGCGGCTTGGCACAGAAGAATCCTGTGCCAAGTCGATTGGTGAGACACTTGGCGAGGTGATAAAAGGGCTGCCAAAGCTGTGATCGAACACGCTCATATTGTTCATTTGGGCAACAATGGCTTTGCGCTCATCTTCGTCGGCGACCTGCAGTATCCATAGAACCAGAAACAGCGCCATCAGTGCGATCATAAAATCGGCAAAGGCGACTTTCCAGGCACCACCATGATGTTCATCATGAGCATGACTTTTCGAGCGTTTCACCACTACGTGTTCGTGTTTTTGCATTAACCCTCCTGGTCAGCCAGCCACTTCTCCATTTCGTTAAATGTGGGTTTAATGTCTAGCTGAATGTGTTTACGGCCAGCGTCAATCGCGAGCAGGGTCGGTTTTTTAGCAATGTAAGCAACCAGCGTTGCCCGGACGCACTCAAAAGCCGACATTTCTCGTTTTACACGCTGTGCCATGGCGCTACTGAGTGGATCTAAGAAACAGTAACAGCCAAAAATACCGATAAATGTACCTACCAGGGCTGCTGCGACGTGATGACCGATCGACGCAATAGAGCCACCAATAGCCCCCATTGTGATGATGATGCCACCTACCGCCGCTAAGATACCAAAGCCAGGCAAAGCTTCTGCTGTTCGCTGTAATGAGCGTGATGGCAAAAGCAAGTCAGTCTGAATGGCTTCAATTTCTTCTTCCAGCATTCCCTCTAATTCATGAGGCGACATTTGTCCCATTGCCATTAAACGCAAATTGTCAGTTATAAAAGAAACCAGGCGATAATCAGCAGCAATCATCGGGTATTTGGTGAAAATTGGGCTTTGTTCCGGGTTCTCAATGTGAGAATCAAGCGATTTGAAGCCTGAGCTACGAATGGTTTCTAACAAGACCTGTAACACGGCCATCAGCTCCATATAGTATTCCGCTTCATTTTTGGGTGCGGACAGGATCGCGCGCAGCTGGCTACGCATTTCCTTTAATACCTGTGGCGGGTTACCGACAATGGTTGCACCTATTGCTGCGCCGCCAATGATCAGGATTTCTGATGGCTGCCAAATAGCAATCATGCTACCACCTGCCCACATGTATCCACCAAAAACACTCATAAGGATAATGAGTGCACCAAGGAATTTTTGCATTGTTAACTCCTAAGAAGCCATATAAAGGTTGAGTTGTTCGAGCGCTTGTTTATGCAACTGACAAATACGGGGAGGTGTCAGATTAAGTACAAGGGCTATTTCATGTAGATTGAGCTCGTGTTGGTAAAATAACGTTAGTAGCAACTGATCTCGTTTAGAAAGCTTTTTGATCGCCGTATCCAGGCTACGGCGAATGTGCTCATGCTCCATACCGTCGTAACAGCTACCCAAACTGGTTTCCATGCCGCCTTCAAGCAGTTGATCCAAACTCTGTAGCTCCCCGGCTAGCGCGGCATTCTGTCGTGCGTAGTAATCGCTCGCGTCGGTTCCCAGCGCTTGTATGATTTCTGCATCGGTAGGCTGCCTGCCCAGCTGGCGGGTGAGATCGCGGGTCACGTCATTGAGCTCATGGGCTTGCTGGCGGGTTTTACGCGAGCGCCAGTCTAAGCGTCTTAGCTCATCAAGTATGGCTCCGCGCACCCGGCAGACAGCAAAGGCCGGAAAGTTTTCATCATCGACGTTGCCGTAACGGCGGCCAGCTTCGATTAACGCGATCAATCCAATTTGCTGCATGTCTTCAATACTACAATGGGAAGTCGCGTGGGCCCGGAGTTGATTTACCACTCGTTTAACCATGATCTGATGACGCTGCAACAGCATGTTCTCATCAATTTTCACCGATGGAGTATTAAACTCTTCCGCCGTTGAGTAGCTGTCCTGTAAGTTCATCTCCAACATAGTTGTGCTCCCTACTGCACAACGTATTTGGTGAGGAGCACATCATCGATATTGCGTACGATAGCGGTTTTGTCGAAGGTCTGGAGCAAAGTCGCTTTTACTTCATTTTGTAAAATGTTGATCGCACCGGGCTGTTGCAGTTCGTCAAAGGTTTTGTCACTGAACAGTTTCAGCATTGAATTTTGTATCATTGGCATGTAGTTATCGATTTCTTGGATCTGCTCTGGGTTGCGTGTCTCGATAGCCAGTTCCAGCATTACAAAATGCGTCTGTTTTTTACCTTTGATCGTCAATACGAGTTTATCTAAAGGGTGAAAACTCGGAGTTATGTCTGGTTCTGCTGCTTTGACCGGCTGTTTGGAAAGAAATGCCAGCGGCGAGTTTTCCAGGCTAAGTGCATCACCAGATTTCGTCAGCCACCAAATACCGCCGGCTAACGTACCTGCCGAAACGAGGGCACTGGTGATGATCATGGCGAAAAACATAGCGATCATTTGTGGTTTGGTCATAACCTTTTTCCTCGATAATTATTTAGGCTTGCGTGTTGAGCCAGTGTTCTGAATAGTTGGATGTAGATTGAGTTTCTGATGTGGCAAATTCACGACTGGCAAAAATAGTGCTTTCCTCGTCGATCGGCTGCTGGGACTGATGCTGTTGTCCTTGCTCTGAGCCGACATTCACATCGACATGAACAAAGTTTTGTTGTTGTAGTTCCACGCGTAATCGCTCGGAGACTTGCATCAGTGCTTCCCGGGTTGCTGCAGTACTGGTGTTAATTTGTACGCTCAGGCGGTCACCTTCGACGCGCACCATGAGATCCAGTTTGCCCAGCTCAGGCGGGTCAAGGCGGATCTTGGCTTCTTGCATATTTTGTTGCGCCTGAAGTGTTACCCGGTCATGCAGTACCTGCATCATTTGCTCCCCCCACTTTCCTGCCTGGGTATCAATGCGCATTGATGCCCATTCTGGTCCTTGGGTGTGAGACGGGCTGATACTAGGTGACGAAGCCGGAGCAGCCAACTGATTCGCATTCGGTAGGGGGGCCGTAACCGCCCCTTGGACCTGGCCAGCTTGGTTTTGTTGTATTAGTGTCGTTATGTCAATTTGACCGGAATTCAGCTTGCCAGTGGTTTGACTTACGGCTTCTGCAATGTGCTGGTGGGGATTGCTGACACCAGTATGATTAGCCTGGTTACTTACCAGTGCCGCCGATAAATTTAACTTGGCTTTGGCCATTTTTCCTTCGGCAGAAGTGACCGAAGCGGTAGCCAGTTGTTGCGGCATTGCTGAAGAGGAGGCCGCCTGCACACTCTGTTTGCCAGTGGTAATCTGCCCGATCATTTTCTGGCCGAGCAATTGTGCCTGTTGTACTACGTTACTGTCCGGTACAGTGGTGCTGACCGGAAAGTGTGTGAGTGGCAGTTGCGCAGTAGAGCCCGGCAATATGGCCGCAGAGTCTACAGCTGTGTTTAGTGCAGAGTCCTCCAGCGAAGGCTCTTCTTCCAGTTCGATTGGTGTTTGTGGCACAGTAGTGGTTAACTGAGCCTGAACCGGGGAATGAAAGCCAACCGCCGGACTGGTTTGCGGATGCAAGGCGGCGAACGCTGCATCAGCGCCTGGTGCACTTAACTCGCCCCTGGCTCCGGAGATTTTTCCTTCGGTTTGGTTTGCTTTGTTAGCCGAGCCGGGCGTATTAGCCTGGGCTGCAAGCGAGATCATTCTTCCGTCTCCATGGTCATAGCAAGTTGGTAAGCCATAGCCCGCTCTTGTTGAGCACTGACTAGCTCCATCTGTTGTTGCAACTCGGCCGTCGCTTTTTCCAACGCTTGAGCCGCGATCGCGTGTGCTTGTTTAGCGCGCTGGATGACGGGCGCGAGTTTAGGGTCTTTCAGGATTGGCCGATGGCTGACCAGCAGCTCACGGAGCTGCAAATCATAGCGTTTAAGTGCCTGCCAATCAGCCGTTTGGGTTGCGGCTTGGATCAACTGAGCAAGGTGGCGGAACTGCTCTGGTGAGGCTTTATGCTTGCTTACCAAAATTCATCCAACCTTCTCGAATGTTACCCATCACGCGCTCTACGTTCACTAAACGTTCCGCGTCATTTTGTACACTGGCGGTATACAGCTCCATTTGGCAGAAGTCATACAACTGACGCAAATTCTCCGCCACTTCGCCGCCATTTTCTTCATCCAGGGCGCTGCTCAAGCCGATCAGGATGTTCATGCACTTGTTGATGCCAGCACCTTTTTCCGCCAAGCGACCAGCAGCCAAGTGGCCGCGAACACGTTCGATTTCATCTAATAAGCCATCAATTAACATGATGACCAGTTGATGCGGGGTAGCTGCGGCTGCCTGAGCATCAAGATCGACCTGTTGGTATGAGCCGTAACCGGAATCCATAAGCATGAGTATTTCTCCTAAAGCTTTAACCAAACATCGACATGGTTTGGTTCATTTGAGTCATTAAACTATTCATTTGGGTAAACTGCTTGACGTAACGCTCGTATGACATGTCATACTTACGCTCCAGCGCGGTCTGTTTATCGCTGATGCGGTCCAGGCTCATTCGCAGAGCTTCCTTACGCGATTTGAATGCGCCGGAAGAGAACTTCAGGAACGGGTCTGCCATGGCGTCCAGGGAATCGAGCAGGGCACCTTCACCGTTGAACATCGCTTCTAAGCCCGCGCTGTTGTTTTTTTGCGCTTCGTTGAACTTGTCCTGGTCAACTTCTAGTTTACCGTTGCGATCCAAAGACAGACCAACATCACTTAAGCGCATGCCGCCGTGTTCACTTCGGATCAGGCTACCCAGTTGATTTTCAATCGAACGCAAGGTAGGGTCACCGGCCAGAACGCCGCGTGACGTCTCTTCATCACCGGTATTTGTGTATTTATCGATCGTCGAAACCAGTGTGTTGTAGGCTTCAACAAATTTATCCAACTGCTCCTTGGTGCCTTCACTATCGGTACCAATTCCGAGGCTGATAGGTGTTTCGCCAGAGACCTGCGCTTTTGCTACGGTAATATCAACCCCGTCAATCACCCCCTCGAAGGTGTTGCTGCTGTTGGTCAGCTTCAGGCCGGTGGTTTCTGCGCCCAGCCAAATCACCGCATCCTTTGGCGCACTGATTTCGTTTAGGTTGGTGAATGCATCTTCAAACCAGGTTTGGCCGGTACCGGTCGCCGAGACGTTAATCTGGTTAGCGACTCCCGTTTCGGCGCTTGACAGCATGAAGTGGGTCTGGCCGTTAGAACGTACCAGGGTGGCGTTTACGCCGGGGTTATTACTGTCATTATTGATGGCAGTGACGAGATCGCTCATGGTTGCTTTTCCGTCACCGTCGGTATCCAAGCTGGCAAGGTCTAACGACATGGTGGTGCCGTCGATAGTAAAATCTAACGTCCCGCTAAGTGGGATCTCGGTGGTGGCGTCGAGATCCGCTGGCATTCCGGTGGAAACCTGATGCGCAGTGGCGACCTGCTCAACAAATATCTGGTAGCTTCCGACCAGGGCATTCGCGTCAGCATCGGCGCTGAAATAGCCATCCTGAGAGGTAGTCGCACTGTTTTTAATGATGCTGCTGGTACTGCTGTTCATTTCATTCAGCGCACTGCGGAAATCGCGCAGCGCCGTTTCTACTTTGCCAAGGGCACTCAGTTGTGACTGGTACTTATTGGTCTGTAACTGATAACGCTGCTGGAATGGCTGAACGTCATAGGTGGCCAGTTGGGTTGCCATGCTGATTGGATCAAACGAACTCATGAGGTCGCTCCCTCTCTCTCTGTAATCGGCTTTATCAGCGCAATCGCTGTGCCTGTTTGGATTCTCTTTCGCAAGATGTATGCCGTATTTAAATGCACAATAAATACAATGACTTGCGGCGTTTTGTGCTGAACGGGAGGAAGCGGGGCTTCCACCTGGTGTGTTCCGCCTTCCTCATTTCAGCTGATGGGGTTTTCCTGTTACATAAGGCGACCGGAAAAGTGCAGAAATTTAATCTAATTTGCTTTTGCGCTGGAGTGTGAGGGAGGATCTATCAGGTTAGTAGGGGGTGTTCAGGCAACAGTTACTACTGCTTTGGATAGGGGGCAAAAGTTTTGAGAAGTCTAAGCCACAGGGCCAAACAAATCGTTGGCAAAAAACAACAAAGCCTCGTTAAGAGGCTTTGCTATCGGCTGACTCTAGTGTAGCTCGCGCAGTTTTGGCGCGACTTCATATCTGAGGATATCGGCTAAAGTGGTAAAATCGTGCGCTTCACGTGCATGGTTAATATTGGCCAGTATTTGTAGCACCATGCTCCGTTCGCTTTGGACGCTAAATAATTTAACCAGCAGGTTCAGACACTGAGCCAGCATCAGGTCACCGGTTAAATGATCGCCGTAGTAATACACCTCAGAGGTCTTAACAAAAATATCGTAAACAGCCTTATTTTCCATATAGCGCCTCTACTTCGAAATATTCTGCACCGACGATTTTTGCTCCGATGCGGCTCCAGTTATAAAACTTGGTTTGCGGTGCGCAGGCGATCAGGTTTTCTACCCCGCTGCCGAACATACGGTACGCCGGTGAGGTTTTGATTTGTTCACCAAAGCCATTCTCTACCCTTGCAGTCATGGAGCTATTAGGGTCATCCGCGCGGTTTTCTCTGCTGGAGTGAATTTTATCGCCGGGGAAGGCAAAATCACAGCCGATAAGCGCTATCCGGGTGGCGCCCTGCAGTAAAGTCATGTGGATCAGCGGGTGAATTACCGAGCCGAACGAATAAGGGCGGTATTTGACCGGAAGATTTTGGGCAAAACGGTCATAAGTGAAATCACCCAGGTGCAGGTAGTATTTTTCCCCGTGCCAGTTCTGGAAAATGCGCTTTGGCATCCGGCTGGCAAACACCAATATGGTATTTGTGGCAATTTCGTAAGGAATGTGCTCGTCGCTCAGGTCAATATCAACCGCGAAAACCACATCTGGTTTTATGCCGTTTTCTATCAGGCATTTACATGCGGTGGACGCCGCGATTAACTTTGGCCGGTTCGGCAAGTTGTAAACGTATTTCAGTTCGTCAATATGGTGTAGCAGTGACGGCCCGGCACCAATACAGATGGCGTCGTCGACTTGATACTGTAGGTAATGGTCAGATGAAGGGAGGCGTTTCAGTGCCGGTGCGTTCTCTTGTTCGATTACCTGCAACGCTTCATCTTTGTGGCGGTGGCTGGCATTGGCGTGCGCAATCAGCATGCGGTTTTCCATGCGGAAGTAGAGCCACTGGTGGGTAAAACGTGAAATCGCCCGGTCAGCGTTGATAATGATACATTCATCCCACGCCAGGCTCGCCAGGTGTTGACCGAGATCGGGTGCATCTTCTGATACAATCGTTAAGGAAAAGCGTGGGTCAGACAGCCAGGCTTGAGGAACAAGCGAGAGTACTAATTTGGCCAGCGGCAGGTTATACAGGTGAAGACACACCGATTGGGCGTTACTGTCCTGTGCCAGCAGGGCGGGCACATTCCCCATGCCTAAGCCCCAGATATGATAGTTGTTTCCGGCTGTTAAACTGCGATACTGGAATGCTTCTTCCACCGGATCATACGCACTGCTCAGTTGGACACCGTTGACTTTTAATGTCATTGCCGATTTCTCGATCACCTCAAAGTGCAAATCGTTGAAATCAGCGGCCTCTAGCGCCTGCGCAACTTCCGGCCAACGCGCGCGGATAATATCGATATGTTGGGTATAAATCGGGGTCATAATAGGTACTCAACGCAAAAAACCCCACCTAAAAGATGGGGTTAATAAACTTAAGCGATTAGCGAAGCAGTGACATCGCCATGCCAGGTAGCTGGTTAGTTTGTGACAGAACTGTAGTACCTGCCTGCATCAGCATCTGGTTCTTAGTCATGTTTGAAGACTCTACTGCAAAGTCAGCATCCATGATACGGCCTTTCGCTGCAGAGGTGTTTTCAGTCATGTTACCCAGGTTAGTCATAGTGTGTTCCAGGCGGTTGATGTTCGCACCAAACTGAGCACGAGCTGAACCAAGCTTCTCTAGCATACCACCTGTGCTTGCCAGTTTACCTAGTGCAGTTGAAGCAAGGGCAGCAGTACTGATGCTTGTTAATGCAGCAATAGCGCCAGATACAGCATTTACGTCTGCTTTAGCATTTACAGCTAGTTTTTCAGCACCAGTAGCACCGATTTGGAAGCTTACGCTGCTCGCGCCGAAAGCACCGGCTGCAGACAGAAGTTTCTGGCCACCAAATGAGGTGTTAGACACGATGTTTGTCATCTCTGCTGCCAGCTGTTTGAACTCTGCATCCATTGCAGCACGGTCTTTATCACTGTTGGTGCCGTTCAAAGACTGAGTTGCTAGATCTTGCATGCGGTAAGTGATGTTGGTCATCTCGTCCATCGCACCTTCAGCAGTCTGCATCATTGAGATGCCGTCTTGTGCGTTACGCATTGCTACGTTCATACCGCGAGTCTGTGATTCCAGACGGTTTGCAATTTGCAGACCTGCAGCATCGTCAGCAGCTGAGTTGATGCGGTAACCAGTACTTAGACGCTCCATTGCTGTGTTCAGTAGGTTGCTGTTGTTGTTCATTGTGTTACGAGTCACAAGTGAAGCGTAGTTAGTATGCATTGATAAAGCCATCGTAGTCTCCTTAGTTGCTAACTGTCTATCAGGCCTTGGGATATTCCCTAGTCACTAACTAGAGGCGGACGGTTTATCGTAAGGATTAATCAAAAAATAAAAAAAAATCGCATTTGGGCTAGTTTTGCCGTTATTTGGTGATGCCCGTTCCAGAATGCCTTGGTTTAATTGCTATGAATTGTTGGTTAAGTGTTCAACCTGGACAAAAAAATGGGTTCTTTTCCCATGACAAATCTGGAATAAAGAACCCATCGAGGGAGCTGAATGTATTACTGACCAATAAGTTGGGTAGTTAATTGCAGTTTTCTGTCTCTTCCTCTTCGAACAACTTAAATGACAGCGAGGTCGGAATATCACTGAAGTAACCAAAATAGTAGCTCGCGCCGAGCAACATATAACGGTTAAGCTCGACATGGCTGGCAACCCGCCCGGCTACCCACGGGTAACGGTGGCGGCGCAAAAAGCGGGCAATCGGAAGAAAGGCTTGTCTGTCTTGTTTATCTTCCAGGCTCACCGCCAGCTTGATCATATCCGGGGAAAATTTGGCGATATGCTCAAAGTGTTTTTGCGCGGTAGCCATTTCAAACCACACTGCGTAAGCATTCTCGTGCAATAACTCGCTCAGTGGCGCAACGCGCTGGTGATCGCACAGCGTGTCGTCGCCCTGCAATGAGGGGATGATGTGCCTGAAGGCATCGGAATGATGGGCAATAATTTGCTCGAGAAAATGCGCCCCAGGCGGCCACAACAACGTATCCAGGCAGATCGGAACGACCACGTTACTGATCAAATCCGGGTGGAAGGTTTCAAGCTGAAACTGGGTCTGGCGCAGGGCCAGGTACAGGCTGTAGAGATCCAGACACATCCCCATGTCCCGGGAAAGATCAAACTGATAGACGCTCTGTTCGCCACTGGAACCAAAGCGAAGGGTGAGGTGCTGGAACTCGACTTCGCCGGTTTTGGCATGACGGATCGCCTGACATGCGTGGCGAATGTCGCTCTGGCAAAATGCGTCAAAGATCAGTTGATCGTCTTCCGTGACGACATGTTGCTCAATCAGATCGCGCAAATAATAGAGCATTGTCTGCGTTGTAATGAGATTAGCCAAGGTTTCCTACCACGTTGATTTGTTTGTTTTCTGGAATTTCATTGTAAGACAAAACCGCCAACCCTTGGGTGAAGGTTCTGGCGTAACGCGCAATTAACGGTCGTAATTGTGGCATCACTAACAGAATCGGTGCTAACCCCTGTTGTTTGAGTTGCTGTCTTATCAGCGGCAGGTTCTGCTGGAACTGGCCCAAAATGTTCGGTTCAATTGGGAAACTGTCGAGCATAACCGGCCCGCTGGCCTGTGCTTGCTGCAGAGAGGTCAGCAACATCTGTTCCAGCTCGTCTGATAAAGCGTAGACATTGAGCTCATTTTTTTGTCCGGCAATCAGGTTAACCAGTGTACGGCGCAAGCTGCAGCGAACATCGGCCGCCAACAAGATGGGATCTTTAGTATTCTCTGAAGATTCCAGCATAGTGTTGGCGATGGTGCGAATGTCTTTCAGCGGTACCTGGTCAAGCAGCAGCTGACGGTAAACTTTCAGCTGTTGGGCCGGGGTGAGTGCGGCGCTCAATGCTTCGGCCAGTTTCGGCGCTTGCTGAGTCAGACGCTGATTCATGGATTCAACATCATCGTGGTTAAACAATTCTGCCAGATTGGTTTTGATGATTTTGCTGATATGTGTTGCGATCACCGTACCATCATCGACTACCTGGTAACCCATGTTAAGTGCTTTGGCTTTGTCCTGATGCTCGATCCAAACAGCCGGCAACTGATAGGCCGGATCGCTGCCCAGGATACCATCGATCTCACCATAGGTTTCGCCGACCGCAATTGCCATCAGCCGTTCAGGTTCAATGAAGCCCTGCTCAAAGATTTCACCATTAAGCGAAATGGTGTACTGATTGGGCTTAAGGCTGAGGTTATCGCGAATGCGCACTTCCGGTAACAGGAAGCCGACTTGCTCTGACAGATTACGTCGTACGCCCCGAATACGCTGGGTCAGTGGCGCTCCCTGATCTTTGTTAACCAGGTGGACCAAGCGGTAACCCAGTGCTAATGACAGGGTGTGAACGTGAGGAATATCGTCCCAGGTTAGCGGTGTCTCTTCTTCTTGCATTGCCTGAGAAATGGCTTCGACCTGTTCAATTTGCTCATCCTGTACCGGTTGTTTGGCCTGGCGCCATCCGGCAAACGCCAGCACAGCGGCGAAAGTAAAGAAGGCCAGATGCGGCATACCGGGTACGATACCGATGATGACCATAATACCGGCGACCGTGTACAAGGTAGCTGGTGATGCCAGCAGTTGCTTGTGCATGGTTTCGGTCATATCGTTGTCGCTGTCGTTGATGCGAGTCACGATAATCGCGGCGGAAGTCGCGAGAAGCAGCGATGGAATTTGCGCAACCAGACCATCACCGATGGTCAGCAGGGCATAGGTTTTGAACGCTTCGGACGCAGCCAGCCCGTGCTCAAACACCCCGATGCTGATACCACCGATAATGTTGATGAACAGGATTAACAGGCCAGCGACGGCATCGCCGCGGACGAACTTCGATGCACCATCCATAGAACCGTGAAAGTCGGCTTCATTCGCGACTTCCCGGCGGCGCAGACGGGCAGCTTCTTGGTCGATCAGGCCAGCGTTGAGGTCGGCATCAATCGCCATCTGTTTACCCGGTAAGGCATCCAGGGTAAAGCGGGCAGAAACCTCGGATATACGTTCGCCACCTTTGGTGATCACGACAAAGTTAATGATCATCAAAATGACGAACACCACCATACCGACAACGTAGTTGCCGCCGATCACGACTTCACCGAAAGCCTGGATGACTTTACCCGCCGCTTCACCGCCGTTATGCCCTTCGAGTAATACAATACGGGTGGACGCCACGTTTAGGGTTAGGCGCAATAAGGTCGCAACCAGCAAAATGGTTGGGAAAATTGAGAAATCGAGTGGCCGTTTTGCCGTGGTACTGACCAGCAGTACCAGAATAGCCAGTACGATATTAAAGGTAAACAAAGCATCCAGCAGCAAGGGTGGCAGTGGTAAAATTACCATCGCCAGCACCATCAGCAGGACAACCGGAATTCCGATGTAGCTTTTGCTGGAGGATTGAAGTTGTTTTAACCGGTTAAGCATACTTTCGTGTCCTTAAGTAAACGCGGATTAATCAGTGCTGCAAATGTTTCGGAATTGAAAAATGAGGCAGCGGCAGTGGTTGCTCACCATTCCCCCGGCGGAAGGCTTTCAATTGCAGAACATAAGTCAAAATATGGGCCACGGCGATGTAAAGCTGGCTGGGAATCGCCTGCTCAAGTGCGGTGGTGTGGTAAATCGAACGAGTCAGTGGCGGAGAGTTAATGATCTCCACTTTATTCTCGCGTGCGATTCGCTGAATATGCATGGCCGTTTCGTCGACGCCTTTAGCGACCACAAATGGTGCATCCGACAGTGAGGTGTCATATTTCAAGGCAACCGCGTAGTGGGTCGGGTTGGTAATGACGACGTCTGCTGTGGGAACCATTTTATCGATCTTGCGCCGGGCGAACTGTTGCTGGATTTGTCGGATTCGCTGCTTGACTTCAGGGCGGCCTTCGTTGTTTTTGAACTCTTCTTTCTGCTCTTGCTTGGTCATGCGCAGCTCTTTCAGGTGCTCCCAACGCTGGTAGGGAATATCGATGATCCCGAATAGTAGTAGCGCAAACCCCATCAGCAGCAGTCCTTCGAACAGGATGGTCATGATCATGGTGACTCCCTGGCTAAGCGGCAGGCTTTGCATGCCGAGCAGGGGTTGGAGGTGATTGCTCAGATAGCCATACAGCAGGCCAAAGATCACGCCGATTTTGAGGGTTGATTTGACCAGCTCCACCAGTGACCGGGTGGAGAACATGCGTTTAATGCCACTGAGAGGGTTAAGTTTGCTCAGTTTTGGTAACAGGTTGGCGGGGCGGAACATCCAGCCGCCAAGTACCATAGAGCTGGCAAAAGTCACGATAACGATAACAGTGAACAGCGGAATTAATAGCTGGATGATGACCGCCAGGCTTTGGCCAACATGTTCAATCGATTGAAGTGGGTTGGCCAAATCTGCTTTGGTCAGGGTCATATTATAGCGGAACACGCCGGTAATACTTTGCCAGATGGTGTCCAGTTGACTGTAAAAAAACAATGTGACGGATAAGAAGATCACTGCTGTGGTGAACTCTTTGGCGCGCGGGATCTGGCCTTCTTCACGGGCCTTTCTTATTTTCTGTGACGAGGCCTGTTCGGTTTTGTCCTGTGACTGATCGCTCATAGCCCCCCCTGCATAAAGTGATTCAGGTAGTTGAGTGTATCGTGTACCAGAGCGGTATAGCGGCTTGGTACACCAGAAACCGAGATGAGTACGGCAAACAGGCCGAGTAACATCGTCATTGGAAAACCGAGCGCATAAACGTTCAGTGCCGGCGCAGCACGGTTCATCACACCAAAACTGATATTGGTCAGCAGCATGGATACGATTGCCGGTAGCGCAAGCCCCAGCGCGGAGGCGAACATCCAGCCAAAAATATTAATGACGCCCTGCAATGACAAGCTTGTTATGCCTGATCCTACCGGCCAGATAACAAAGCTCTGGATCAAAATGTCAATTACCAGCAAGTGTCCTTCCAATGCCAGAAACAGCAAGGTGGAGAACAGCAGGAAAATCCGGCCTATGATCGCCACGGATAACCCGTTGACCGGGTCGTTCATGATCGCCATGCTAAGACCCATCTGCATCGAAACAATTTGCCCGAGCATGGTAAATACATTGAACAGCATGTGCAGGATCAGGCCAAACATGATGCCCCAGATCGCCTGTTCAAAGGCGAGGAACAACGAGGTAAGGGAAAACAGTTCTACCGCCGGCATTGCAGGCATCAACGGCGCAGTGATGACCGTGATTGATAATGCCAACAGGCTGCGAACCCAGACCGGGATCAACGCGTCGCCAAAAAAAGGCATGGCGATAAACACTGCGCCAATACGAAAAAACGGCCACCAGAGTTGACCGAGAATCGAAGAGAGATCTGCAAAGGTGATTGCCATCAGCCGATCATCCCCGGGATGCTATGGAACAGGTAATCAAACAGCTCCATGATTTTGCGCAGCATCCAGTGGCCGGCAAATACCACCATCAGTAGCGTGGTAAACAGGCGCGGCAAAAAGCTCAGGGTCTGCTCGTTAATTTGGGTTGCAGCTTGAAAAACGGCAATGCCTAGCCCGACCAACAGGCTGGGGACGACAAGGACGCCAACCATCAGGATCACCATCCAGATAGCATCGGAAAACAGGGTAACGGTCAGTTCCGGAGTCATTGCGCCATCCTCTTAACCAAAACTTGCCGACAGGGTGCCGACCGTCATTGCCCAGCCGTCGACCAGCACAAACACCACCAGTTTAAACGGCAGTGATACAATCAGTGGTGACAGCATCATCATACCCATGGCCATCAATACGCTCGCCACCACGAGATCGATAACCAAAAACGGGATAAACAACATAAAACCAATCTGGAAGGCGGTTTTAAGTTCACTGATCACAAATGCCGGCAGTACCACGGCAAAAGAGATGTCTTCCACTCGCTGATCGAGAGGTTCGTTGGCGATACGCAGCATCTGTTCAAGTGAACTTTGGTGGGTTTGTGCCAGCATAAAGTTACGTACTGGCTGTTCCGCAACCGAAAATGCCTCTACCAACGTTATTTCGCCGTTATCGTAGGGCTGAAATGCGTTGTCGTGGATATCTGTCCACACCGGTCGCATGATTAGTATGGTCAGGGCAAGTGCAATTCCCACCAACACTCGGTTAGGCGGGCTTTGTTGCAGGCCGAGGGCCTGACGCAAAATAGCCAGTACAACGATAATACGCGTGAAACTGGTGGCCATTAAAATGAAGGCAGGCAAAAAGCTCAATGCCGTCATCAGCAACAAGATTTGCAGCTTTACACTGTACTCTTGCTGGGTATCACCATCAGAAACGGAAAGTATGGTCAAGCCGTTATCGGCGGCCATGCCAGGAAAGGCCACCAGGCTCAGAAATAAGATCAGAGCAGGCAGCCATTCCGGTAGTTGACGCAGTTTCGTCATCAAGTTGTCCATCTAACCCTAGCGGCCTACGCCAACCAGCGCAGAATCTAAAACGTCCACCAGACGCAGGCCGTACTTATCGTTGACGACAACCACCTCGGCGTGGCCCATCAAGGAGCCGTTCACTTTTACATCCAGAGGCTCACCGTTGAGTTTGTCCAGCTCGATAACTGTCCCTTCCCCGGCTTTCATTAAATCACCCAGAGCGATTTCTTTGCTCGCGACTTCGAGTGTTACGGTGACCGGAATACTCTTGAAGAAACTCAAATCGCGCTCGACTTCGGGAGCGGGTTGAAATGGCGTCTCAGATGCAAAATCTTCCAATTGAAAATCATCAAAATTCAGGTCTTCACTGTCGAATGCGGTGTTTTCTGTAGAGTCGCTCATCGATGCGATTCCTTATCATGGTTAAAGATCAAAACGAGTTGGCCATCTTGTTCTGCAACGCGGCCGGAAAAAAGGGTTTGGTTGCCAATACTGACTGGCACGGTGTTCAGTAGGTCAATCGGCAAAATGTCGTTAGGTTGTAAGTCAATCACGTCATTCAGTGCCATTTGCTTCTTGCTCAGTGTGACATTTAAACGTACGGGTGTTGTTTCAAGAGTACGGCAAAATGGCTGATACAAGTTCGTAGGAGACGGCAGCTCCAGTTGTTCAATTAAAGTTTGAATTAAGTGGCCATCAAGTTTGAAGTGCAACTTGCCGTGATAGTCGTGCAAGCGAATGTCCAGTTCGACATGGATGCCTACCCCCATTGCAGGTTCGAAATCACAACCACTCCACATATTCTCTGGCGCGAGCCATTGGACAATATGTTTACTGATGCGATCTTGAAGTCGCTGATCGCTACTGGTCAGGGTCTCTGACGTGCGATCGACACTTGCACCATAAAAACGATCGGCCAGTTTGATCAGTAGGGCATTGTCAGTATGAACAAATGCCAAGCCACCATTTTGGTGGCGGTATGCAGAGGTTTCCGCCTTTGTCATTTCAGAAGGTGAAAAGGTGTGCAACTCTACCGACACTAACTGTGCTTCTACTTTATTGATTTTGAGCCAGTTCTGTAATTCACTGGTCAAGCTTCCACAAGATTCAGAGAGCAAACTCGCCAATTTGTCGCGAATAATATGAATAGGTTTACCTAATAGCTCTACATCCAACAGTTTGACGTTCGACGGAGATGAAATAGGTTCTTCAACTCTACTTTCCATTTATATTTTACCGTGCTTTAACAATTGAGCCAGTTTTAACTCAGTGGCGTGCTAGTCTACACGTGATGATTAAATTATTTTTAGTTTCAAATCTCGATAATGTGATGTTGGTTCACATGTTGCCTTGACTTACTGATCTCACTCTTCAATTAGAAATAAAAACACGTTATTTTTGGTGCCAATTAAATAGATAATAAAAAAACAAAAACACAACCATTGTTAAATTCTTATTCGCTTTTACGATAAAGATAAAAAACAAAAGACACAGGTAATCATAAGCTTATAGAGAGGGTCTATTTTAAGTTTATGATTTTTTTGCATTTTAAATTCAAGAGATCTCGTGTCTTAATGTGGGTTTTTATTAAAGAATGTGATTTTTTTAGAATAGAGTTTCAATATGATTACCGATGCCAAGAATGTAAACTTGGTGGCATATTTAAACAAGTTGTCTAGGTCAGAGGAGTGTAAGAAATACTCTTTCCTTCGTAATGGAATAGCATTTCTTATAATCATTGCAACAAGTTTAATGGCTATGTCACTTGCCTCGGCACAAGAAAACATCAATATACCAATGGATCTTTCAAGCTGGTCATATAAAGGTGATAAGTTTAAATGCAATTTAATGCATTCGGAAGTTCCGCAGGGGAAGTTTTATTTCCTGGCTGAGCCAGCTGGTCAGATCACTTTTATTGCTGAGATAAAACAGAGCAATAATATGTGGGACGAAGTTGTGCTACTCAGCAGAAATGCACCGTGGGAAAAGGCGGAAGATAGCCATTCTATTGCATCTGTTCATATGCCAAGTCCTACTTCTCGCTTTGCTATTCAGCGCGATGTGGCCAGCCTTCTCTCTGATATTAAGCAGGGGCGGTGGGTGACACTGGCATTGAGCGGAAGTAAAGATTCCGCTGACTGGGCGTTCACGATTCCAACAATCGGCATCCAGACAGCCATGCAATCTTTTGAGTCATGTCGGGAGCGATTGCCTGCAATGACGTTTGCCCAAGCCAGAGACATTGTGATGCCGTTTGCTTTTGGTCAACGGACTCTGTCAGAAGCCAATAACAGAACCTTAAAAGCGTTATACAGCTACCTTGCCGCAGATTCAAAAGTAAGCAAAGTGCTGATCGACGGGCATTCCGACAGCGTTGGCTCTTCTGTTGCCAACCTGTCTGTCTCAAGACAGCGTGCTGAGCTGGTGGCGAAACAACTGATCAAGCTCGGAACCACAGCATCAAAAATTGAAGTGAGGGCACACGGCTCACGCTACCCTGTTGCCAGCAATGCAACCTCGGCAGGGCAGCAGAAAAACCGTCGTGTGACCGTGAGACTGGTGCGGGATGATGAAATCGTAGTGCCGACAGTGCACGCAACTATGGACAAAGAAATCCAAAAACAAAAGGTAAAGGTTCAATAATGACGATTGCAGACATTTTGTTGGTTGAGCCCAATGAAAACCTTGCTCAATCCGTTTTGGAAAAGTTACAAGAGGCGGGATACCGAACTCGCCATGCGCGCACGGGGCGCGGTGCTTTGCTCGAGGAACGTGCCGGCGTTACGCTGGTTAGTTCAAACTTACCTGATATGTGTGTCAGGGAGTTTGTCTCGTGTCACCAAAAGCAACGCAATGCTGGTGTAGCGATTGCAATTGTTGATCAGGAACAGAGCCTGCTGGCGGCAGAAAGCATGAAAGCGGGTGCCACGGATTACTTGTTGCGTCCATTTGAAAGCATGCAGTTATTGAACTTGCTTAAGCGTGTTGAAGCGCTGGGCAAACCGATGGCCAACATTGTGGCGGAGTCGTGGCGCAGTAAACAGGTTTTACAACTTGCGCACCGTGCGGCCTGCACTCATGCCAGCGTGTTGATCACTGGCGAGTCGGGTACGGGTAAAGAGGTGCTGGCGCGTTATGTTCATGAACAATCCACTCGTGCCAGCGGTCCCTTTATTGCGGTCAATTGCGCAGCGATACCGGAATCCATGCTGGAAGCGGTGTTGTTCGGTCACGTAAAAGGCGCGTTTACCGGGGCGACCGGTTCACAAAGCGGTAAATTTGAAGAGGCGAATGGCGGTACTATTCTGCTGGATGAGATCGGTGAGATGTCTCCGGCAGTCCAAGCGAAACTGCTGCGTGTCCTGCAAGAGCGTGAAGTTGAACGTGTTGGTAGCCACAAATCCATCCGGTTGGATATCCGCGTGATTGCTGCCACCAACAAAGATCTGCGCGAAGAAGTTCAGAAAGGCACTTTTCGTGAAGATCTTTACTATCGCCTGGATGTGCTGCCGTTACATTGGCCGCCACTGCGAGAGCGCAAAGAAGACATTTTGCCGATCAGTCAGTTTTTCATCGAAAAGTATCAAGACAGCAGCAAGTGCTACCTTTCCCAAGATGCGGTTGCAGCTTTGAGTCAATACCACTGGCCGGGCAATATCCGCGAACTGGAAAATGTCATCCAACGCGCTCTGGTCATGCGTCATGGCGATTACATCACCGCTCATGACCTGATGTTGCCAATTGAACTGTTAACCTCGGTGCAGCCTGCGGAAGCTTCTGCTCCGCTTGGTCATGTGGAAGCGAAAAAGCAGGCTGAATATCAGTTTATTCTGGACAAGCTTCGCCAGTTCGGGGGTAACCGGACCAAAACCGCAAACGCATTGGGCGTTTCTACCCGCGCATTGCGCTACAAGCTCGCCGCAATGCGTGAGCATGGAATCGATTTGCAGTCGGCATTAGGCTCGGCTGCGTAGAGGAGAAGAAAGAATGGCAAGTCAACCTATTAGCAATGCGGTACCGGCTGAGCAATTGATGCTCTCCAAAATGGAAGCGATGAAAACCCGGATTCAGCCTGACTTCAACGTAACGGCGAATCCTCTGGATATGCAACAGCTGAACGAGCCTCTCTCGTTCTCTCAGGCGATGACTAATGTGCTGGATACGGTGAATCAACATCAATCCGTTGCGAGCCAGAAGATGACGGCAGTCGAAACCGGTCAAAGTGATGACTTGGTCGGAGCGATGGTCGCCAGCCAAAAAGCCAGCCTTTCTTTTAATTCCTTGATGCAGGTGCGTAACAAGGTTGTGGCTTCCTTTGATGAAATTATGAAGATGCCGGTGTAAACGATGTCAGAACTTTCCACTCAGGTCGCTTCGAATTCAGCAATGCATTCTGACCAAAAACAAACATTCTCTTCCACCGGTGGTATGGACGAGCTTACCCGCAAGGCCAAGCAGTTATGGTCGAGCAGTCAGCGCAATTTGGTGTTGTCTGCTGTGCTGGCCGCGATTGTGGCGGCACTCATCGTGGTTGCTCTCTGGAGCTCTTCACAAAGCTTTCGCCCGTTGTACAGCCAGCAGGAACGTTTTGATATCGGTGAAATTGTATCGGTATTGGAAACGGAAGGTATTACTTACCGTATGCAGGAGCAGAACGGCCAGGTGCTGGTACCGGAAGGGGAAGTGGCCAGAATTCGGATGCTACTTGCAGCAAAAGGGGTGAAAGCCAAGCTGCCAACCGGCCTGGACTCGCTCAACGAAGACAGCTCTTTGGGTACCAGCCAGTTTATGGAGAGCGCGCGCTATCGTCACGGTCTGGAAGGTGAGTTAGTACGTACTATCATGTCGCTCAACGCGGTGTCGAATGCGCGGGTACATCTGGCGATTCCACGACAGACTCTGTTTGTACGCCAAAACCGTGAAAACCCATCCGCGTCGGTGATGCTTGAACTGAAACCCGGCGAGGATTTGAAACCGGATCAGGTCGAGGCGATCATCAACCTGATTGTCGGCAGCGTTACCGCGATGAAACCGGAATTTGTGTCGGTTATCGACCAATATGGCCGTTTGTTGAGCGCAGATGTAGCATCGCCAGAAGCGGGTAAAGTGAATTCGAAATACCTAGAATATCAGAAAAACGTTGAAAAGCAGATCATCCAGCGAGCGGCAGACATGCTGACACCAATTGTCGGGCCAAGTAACTTCCGAGTGCAAGTCGCTGCTGATATGGATTTTAACCAGGTCGAGGAGACGCGTGAGATCCTGGATAACGCACCGGTCGTGCGCAATGAACATACCATTCATAACAATTCTGTCGATGAAATTGCTTTGGGTGTGCCGGGATCATTGAGTAATCAACCTCCGGTTACCGGAGATGAAAAAAATAGTGACAGCCAGAATACCAATGCGCGTTCTGAAGTGAACCGACAATATGCGGTAGGAAGCAGCGTACGCCGTACTCAATACCAGCAAGGTCAGATCGAGAAGTTAAGTGTCTCAGTACTGCTTAATGCTCAGGCAGCACCCAATGGTACCGCCTGGACTGACGAAGAGAAGGCTCAAATCTCGGCGATGATCTCTGATGCTGTCGGGATTACGCCGGTTCGTGGGGACAGTTTAAGCCTGATGAGCTTTAACTTCACCCCGATTGATATTGTCTCTCCATCGGCTATTCCATGGTGGCAAGATTCAACGGTTCAGCAACCGCTGCGCTACGTGATCGGTGGTTTGCTTGGCCTGGCGATGATCTTCTTTGTACTGCGTCCTCTGATCATGCACCTCACCGGTTCAGATCGCCAGGCGCAGGTGCCGGAGTTAACAGAGCCGCAACAAGAACCGGTTTACGATAACCTGCAAACCCGTGAAGAGCGTGAACGTGAAGAAGTGCTTAACCGCCGCTTGTCGGAGAAAGGGATTGAAGTGTCTTCAGGTTTGGATGTGAACAGCGAAATGTTGCCGCCTCCGGGATCACCACTAGAAATTCAATTAAAACACCTACAGCTTATCGCCAATGAAGAGCCTGAGCGTGTAGCCGAAGTACTGAAACAATGGGTAAACGTCAATGAACACAGCTCAGTCGACAACGAAGCAGAAGCTTAGTCATGTAGAACAAACCGCGCTGGTGCTATTGGGCATGGGCGAAGATGCGGCTGCAAAGGTATTACGCCATTTCAGCCGTGATGAAACACAACGGGTCACTAAAGCGATGGCTCGTTTAAGTGGGATCAAAAGTGACTCAGCCAGAGCCATTATTCAGAGCTTTTTTGAGGATTTTCGTCAACATAGTGGTATTCGGGGTGCTTCGAAAGAGTATCTGTCGAACACCTTGCGCAAAGCACTGGGTAACGACCTGGCCAAAGGGTTACTCAACAACCTGTACGGTGATGAGATCCGTAATAACATGCAGCGGTTGCAGTGGGTTGAGGCTGAGGTCTTAGCCCGGTTCATCGCAGATGAGCACCCGCAGATGCAGGCGATTTTCCTTGGTTATTTGCCACCAGAAAGTTCTTCAGCGGTGTTGAAGCATCTGCCGGAGGATTACCATGATGAGCTGTTGTTCCGGATTGCACGTTTGCAGGATATTGATCATCAGGTTGCGAATGACCTCAATGAACTGATTGAGCGTTGCATTGAACAGGTCTCTGCTACCCAGAGCGCACCGCTTTCCGGAGTGAAGCAGGTCGCGGATATTATCAACCGTTTCGAGGGTGACCGTGCTGCCCTGATGGAGATGCTTAAGCTCCATGACGAAGAAGTGGTGGGAGAAATCGAACAGAACATGTTTGACTTTATGGTACTGGGGCGTCAACGCGAAGAAACCATGGATCTTCTGGTGCAGCAAGTGCCAGGCGAGCTGTGGGCGGTTGCGCTGAAAGGGGCAGAAATTACCTTGCAACAGGCGATCAAACGTTCAATGCCTCAGCGTATGGTTAAAACCTTGGAAACTGATATGCAAAACCGCGGCGCAGTGCCTTTGAGCCGCGTTGAAAGTGCGCGTCAAGAAATCATGCAAGTTGCGCGGGAGTTGAGTGACGCGGGTGAGATCGAGCTGGTGCTCTATCAAGAGCCGACGGTGGAGTAAGCGGATGGCAGGGCAAAACAGCAAGCAATCAACGCGGAAAATGCGCTTACCTGCTTCGGGTTACCGTTTGCACCGGTTTCCCCCACTGGCTCAGCCAGCTAAAGTGGACGATGAGCTGGGCCTTGACAACAACGGTTGGCAAGATAACCAGGTCGACATGCAAGAACGCCTTGAAGCGGGTTTTCAGCAAGGCCTGCAACAGGGCCACGATGAAGGTATTCGCCAGGGTTTAGAGCAAGGTAAGCAGCAAGGTTTACTCGAAGGTCAGAAAGAAGGGTTTCAAAAAGGCTATGTAGCCGGGGAGCAGTCTGGTAAGCAGACCTTTGCGGAGGCGGTTAAACCGGTCAATGAGCTTTATCAGGCGTTGTCTCGCTGGCAAAGTGAAAAAGAGCAACAGCAGCGCCACATTATTTGTGAGTTGGTACAGAAAGTCGCCCAGCAGGTAATCCGGGCTGAGTTGACTCTTATGCCACAGCAGATTTTAGCCTTAGTGGATGAAACGTTGGGCGCGATGCCGGGTAAAACGGAAAAGGTCATTGTGCACCTTAACCCACAAGATCTTGAGCGGATCAGCCAGGTTAATGCTGACTTGCCTGACGCCTGGCAGTTGGTCGCTAATCCGGAACTGCCGGTCGGTGGTTGTCATTTGGTTACCGATGATGCGGAAGCCGATGCCAGCTGCGACTCGCGACTGGAAGCGTGCATGGATAACGTCAAGCAGCATCTGTTGGATGAAGTGACTACACCACAAGTTGAAGAGAGCCATGACCAGCCGCTTTGAGCAAGATTTGTTGAGCGAAAGACTGAGCGATGCAATTGCATCGCTCGATTCGATCCCGGTCGCCCGGGTGACCGGTCGGCTGATCAAGGTCAATGGCATGATGTTACAAGCTGTGGGCTGCCGGTTTAAACTGGAACAGCGTTGCCTGGTAGAGACAGCAGAAGGTGACATGATAGAAGCCCAGGTGGTGGGCTTTGAGCATACCGTCGCCTACCTGATGCCCCTTCGCCGTTTAGGTGGCCTGTTTGCCGGCGCAAAAGTGGTGCCGCTTGATGGGGACAGCACGGTACAAATCAGCAGCCAATGGCTGGGGCGGGTGGTGAACGGCATGGGTGAGCCTTTCGATGACGGCCCGGCGCTTAAAGGGGGAGAGCGAGTTTCACTTGAACCCAAGCCGATTAACCCACTAAGACGTCGTCCGGTTGATACCCCTTTGAATGTTGGTGTACGAGCGATTAACGGCCTGCTCACCGTTGGTAAAGGCCAGCGAATTGGCTTGATGGCGGGCAGCGGCGTGGGTAAAAGTGTGCTGATGGGAATGATCACGCAAAATACGGAAGCTGATGTCATCGTTGTTGGCCTGATTGGTGAACGGGGCCGGGAAGTAAGAGAGTTTATCGAACGCAACCTCACCCCGGAAGCGCGCCAGAAAGCCATTATTATTGCCGCACCTGCCGACGAGTCACCTTTGATGCGCTTGCGTGCTACTTTACTATGCCACCGTGTGGCGGAATATTTTCGTGATAATGGTAAAGATGTGTTGCTGTTGATGGACTCGTTGACCCGTTATGCGATGGCGCAGCGAGAAATTGCGTTGTCGTTGGGTGAGCCTCCGGCTTCACGGGGTTATCCGCCGTCAGTGTTCAGTGTCCTGCCACAGTTACTTGAGCGGGCAGGTAACAGTGAGAACCCGCACGGCAGCCTGACGGCTATCTATACCGTGCTGGCTGAGGGGGATGATCAGCAAGATCCTGTGGTGGACTCGGCGCGGGCGATCCTTGATGGTCACGTGGTGTTATCGCGCCAACTGGCAGAGCAGGGACATTATCCGGCAATTGATATCAATGCCTCGATCAGCCGTTGTATGTCAGCTTGTACCCAGGAAGCGCACAGTACCATTGCCAACCAGTTTCGTCAGCTGTACTCCAATTATCTGCAGGTTAAAGAGCTGTTACCATTGGGGGGCTATCAGCCGGGACAGGATCCGGAGTTAGATCGCGCCGTGGCCATGTATCCACAGCTCAGAGCTTATTTGCAGCAGGCGGTCAGTGAATCGGTGGATTACCCGAGCAGTTTGACTGAACTGGCACAGCTATTCCAAGCGGCACAATAATGGATTTCTTCACTGGTAAGAGAAAATGGAAGCAAAACTAAAAGCGGTGGGGAAGCTGCAGCAGGTTGAGGAAAAGCAACGTGACAGAGTGGGTCAGCAGCTCGAATTGATGCGTCAGCGCCACAGCCACCTCAAAATGCAGTTGCAACAGCTGTCGGCGCTAAAGAGTCATGCCGGTAAATCAGTCCAGGCGGTACCGGCGATGAACAGTGCAACCTTGATGAACCTCAATCGTGTCGATCAAATGTTGCAAAAAATGCTGGTGCATCATGAACAAGAGCAAGCCCTGATGGAGGCACAGTGTTCCTCGGTACAGAAGGAACTGGAACATAAACATGCGCGTATTCAGGGGCTGGAGAGTGTGCTGGAGCGTTGGCGGAAAAAGCAGCGCTACGAGAAAGCCTGTAAAGAGCAGAAGTTGATAGAAGATATTATCAACTCCCGCCTTAAGAAAAAAAGCCTTTAAACCTTAGCGCCCGGTTTACGGCGGCGGTTCCATGCCAACATACCACCTAACATCAACAGCCAGGCATTAAGTGCGCCGCCGCCAGAGTTGCTTTTTTTGCTCTCTTTGTCTTCCGGTTCAAAGCCATTATCGCCTTGGCTATGGTAGCCTTCACTCTGCGCCAGAGCCGGGTCGTAGGTCGTTTTAACGCCGCTGCTGCTGTGGCTTTCTATCCATGCGTTGTAGTGCAGCACTTCAGTAAACACACTTGGGATGCTTTCCGTCTCACAGATTTTAGCACCGTAGCTAACAATACCGATTTGCTGGTAGTGGTGGTTGTCATCCAGATAAGTCAGTGGTCCGCCCGAGTCACCAGCACAGATGGCGGTGTATTCCCGATCTGGAAACCCATTAGCGCATAGCGATTCGTCGGCGTTAAAACCGGGCGCGGGCAACATATCGTAGCATTGTGTATCGCTCAGTGGCATGACTTCTGCCGTTTGCAGGTAATCCGGCCCTTGCTCCTGGCTGCTGTCAGTCAGCCCCAGGCCAAAGATCTGATATGCGCTTTTGTCGCTGTAATCACCAAAATCCTGGGGTAAGGTTATGGACTGGACATTATCGGTGATCGGGTAGGTTAACTCGAGCAGGGCAATATCGTTGATCCAGAAGTTGTCCGGATTATATTCCGGGTGGATAATGATGTTACGCACATCTTTAAACTCTTCCACATAAACATCATTGCCAGTCGGGTTTTTCAGCAGTACCCGGAGATCATTTTCAGTCCAGCCATCGACAAACACATCGTTATACACGCAGTGTGCCGCAGTCATAATATAACGGTCATTCACGACTGAGCCACCACAGATGTTGGAAAACTTGGATTCTCCGGTACGATGTAAAATTAAACGGGCGAAAAACGGCAGCTGATCTTCACCAGCCTGCTGGCCGCCAATAATCGCTGGCGAAATACTGGGGTCATTCATCGCAATAAGTGGCTGTGAGCTGGCCAGTGCTGTGGCGGGTAAAGCCAGCAATGCCAGACCGATGAGGGGACGGAAAACGTTCATACAGACATCCTTGAACTTGGGTTAGTTAATCTAGTTATATACACAGTTACATGACGAAGTAGCAAAAGCTGCAATTAATTTTATCGATGAATATCAAAATACCATTATAGTCCGGTGAGTTATTAATGTTGCATCGTAATGCATCAGGCAGGGAGGAGGAAGGAGCATTGTGGGTCGTTGTGTGACTTGTTAATTAAGATTGGCCAAATTGTGACGGGAATGAAGCTCTGGCAATCTGCTTGTTTAAAAAATCACCTTTATCAGCTAGCGTTTTGATAGTTAAGCGACATCATGATACAGGGAGAGAGTGCATGTTGAGTCTGAGTTATCATGTAGAGATTGGTGCCAGCCCACAGCGCGTATGGAAGGTGCTTACGAATGCGGCGTTATATCAGCGCTGGGTACAAGTTTTTTCTCCGCAATCACACTTTGATGCCAATTGGCAAGAGTGTGTTGATCTGACGTTTACTGCTCCCGATATGGATGGCCCCCGTGCACTGATTGATACTGTTCCGCCTTTTGAGACGCTGGAATACCATCATGTCGCGACTTTTGATCCACGCAGTTGCCAATGTCTCGGCAGTGATATTACAGCGAGATGGACGGGATCGCGTGAAACTTACCAACTGAGCATGGTGCAACAACGATTGTTGTTGAGTGTGACTATCCAGACCCACAGCGATTTTGTCACTATGTTCAATTACGGCTGGGAAAAAGCCTTACCTTTAATCAAGGCGATCAGTGAAGAGGAGCCATAAACGGGAGTGATAACCGTCCAGTGTGGCTGGATCTGACCGGAGATGAGTATACAATGTCTGCAGCTAAAGATGCCAAGAGAGTAACAAATGGAACTGAAGGTAGATACGCATACTCATACTTACGCCAGTGGTCATGCATACAGCACTTTGATTGAAAATGCCCGCCTGGCTAAAGAAAACGGGCTGGACATGTTTTGTACCACCGACCATGCGGAGTCCATGCCGGGCGCACCTCATTATTGGTTCTTCTCCAATCAGCGAGTATTGCCGCGTTTTCTAGATGGCGTGGCTATCATTCGTGGTGTGGAATCAAACCTGCTGAATACCGAAGGGGAAATCGATCTGCATCCCAGTGTTGATCGTAACCTCGATTGGGTGATCGCCAGTTTTCATGAGCCGGTGTTCCACCCGGCGAATAGTGCCGCTCATACCGACGCACTGTTGAATGCAATTCAGGGTGGACGCGTGGATGCATTAGGCCATCTGGGCAATCCCAATTTTGATTTTGATTTTGAGGAAGTACTGCAATGTGCCAAAGAGCACCATGTTGCGATTGAGATCAATAACACCACACTAAAAGGTAATAGCCGGGTCGGCAGTGTGGAGCGTTGCTATCAGATTGCCGAGATCGGTAACAAGTTGGGTGTCTATTTCACCACCGGCAGTGATGCTCACTTTTGTCATGATGTAGGCAACCTGGACTTAGTCAGTGAAATGCTGGATAAAGTGGGGGTAGCCAGTGAGCAAGTCATCACCCATTCCGCTCAGCAGTTTTTGGCGTTTTTAGAGCTGCGTGGCCGGGCGCCTGTTGCGGAATACGCCGGGTTGCGTCGCAAATAAGGTGTTACCATTTCGCCTGTTATTTCCTGACCATTGCTTTAAACTGGGCATTGCAACCGGGGCATACGACATCCGGAGATAATAATGGAGAAAGCAGTAATAATGTTACGTCAATTAATGCTTGGATGTGTATTAGCACTTAGCTCAAGCTATACCCTTGCCGAAGCCGTCGACTTAAAACACAACATGAAACAAATGAAGTTGGAATTTAAGCAGGCAGCACAAGCGTCCGATGTGCAAAGTATGAAGTCAGCGATTGATAATTTGCAGGCCTTGGTCGAGCAATCTAAGCGTGGTGATTACCCGCCAGAAAAATTTGACCTGTATCTGGAAGGTTTTAATAAGTTGTCGGTTACGCTGGATAATATCGAAGCAGAGTTGGAAGCCGGCAAGCTGGATAAAGCGCAGCAGCAGCTGCGAGAGGTGGATCAGTTGCGTGAAGAGTATCATGACAAGCGTAACCCAAGCATCTGGAGCAAACTGTTTGGTTAAGTTTGACTCGTGACATAAAGCTCGCCCGGTGCGAGCTTTTTTATTGCCTGATGGTCAGCTCTCGGGGACTGGATTGGCTCATTCCTTGGTGTCAGGAAAATTAATGTTGTGTTAATGCAATCAGGCATAAAACCTGTGAGTTAGTAATCACTTATTAAAGCTATTTTTGAGATGTAACCGCAGATTAGGTACGCTGGCGTAAACAATGTTAATAGCCTGTTATGCGTAGAGATATCCCTTTTTATCGCTCCATGTTATTGACCAGTGCCTTTAGTTGGGTGCTGGTGACACTGATGCCAGTTATCAATGCTCACGGTAACGGCGCTGGTGTATGGGCGACACTCTGCACACTCAATGGCTTTAAGTTTGTGCAAATCGAACAAGCTGATCGTTCTGTTACCCATAAGGGTAAATCCTGCCCGTTCAGTCACTTCTCTTCTTTTCATTGCGATTCACTTCCAACTGCACTTGTACTTTCACGCTTGAACTGGGTGATTTCTGACAGCTACACTTTTTTGGCTCTAAGTGTGCGATTTGAAACACCGGTTGCCAGAGCACCGCCGTTATTGTTGATAAATTTCTAACGGCAGGCCATCGGGATCCCTGAAAAAAGTGAATGCCTTGCCGGTGAACTCATCAATGCGAATAGATTCCACCTTAATGTGTTGTTCTTCCAGATACGCTTTTACCTTCTCCACCGATGTCACTTGAAATGCAAGATGTCTTAGTCCCTGAGCTTCAGGAAAACTCGGTCGTTTCGGTGCGTCCGGAAAGCTGAAAAGCTCGATTTGACTGCCATTGGGCAGGGCAAGATCCAGCTTGTAAGATTCTCTCTCGGCACGATAGTTTTCGGCGATCACTTTAAAACCTAAGATCTGAGTATAAAAGTGTTTTGAGGTGAGGTAGTCACTACAAATAATGGCCACGTGATGGATAGTATTGAACATAACCTGCTTCCTCCAGTGTAACCATGGTTATCAGAAAACCAGCTTTGCTTCGACAAAGTCGAGAAACGCACGAACTCTCGCAGGCATATATTTAGTTTGTGCGTATTGCAGAGCAATGGCCCCGTGATAGTTGCTTTTAATCATCCAGTCGGGTAACACTTCCACTACTTCGCCTTGCTCGAGTGCTTCTCGAACTACAAAGTCATGAAATATCCCAATTCCCAGGCCGGCTTTGACACCATTTAATCGCATCTGCGAGTGGTTAACAGCGTAGCGCCCGGACACAGCGACAGAGAGAAAGTCATCATCTTTAAAAAATGACCATATGTTGTCTTTATCGTTTTCTGCCAGATACAGGCAGTCATGCCGCTCAAGGTCGCTAGGGTGCAGTGGCTGACCTCGAGTGGCTAAATAGCCCGGAGACGCGCACAGCCGCAGGTTGGTTTTACCGATCTCTTTCAGCACCAGATTCTCATCGGGTTTATCGGTCAGTTTGAATGCGACATCAATACCATCACGGAACAGATCAATTTCCCCATCAGCTGCGCGTAATTTCAGTTGGATATTGGGATAGTAACGCAGAAACGGGATGACAAACGGTTGTAAAACTGAGTTGAGGAACGCCTCCGGCGCGGCGACGCTCAGTGCTCCGCTTGGTTCGCTGTGCTCTTCTGCGGAGAGTTCAACTGCTTGCTGAGCGGCGTTCACCATCGCAATGCTTTGGTCATACACTTTTTTCCCGGCCTGAGTGATGATCAGTTTGCGGGTAGTTCTTTCAAACAGTTTAACTGACAGAGCATGCTCTAAACGAGTGATGAGTTTGCTCAGCGCTGATGGTGTCACCCCCAGTTTGCGGGCGGCGGCGGTAAAACTGCCTTCATTGACGACGAGGATGAATGACGCCAAGTCCGGTAACAAGGCGATGAGTTTGGGATTGACCATAAAGCCTCAGGTACAAAAAAACGGCTGGTCTGGCATTGTCCGGCAGCATTGGTTGTAGTGCAAGTCTCCAGCCACAGTAATGTCGGACTATGATAGAAATTCGTTGCGAAAGACTGAAGTGAGAGCCATACCGAGTATGATTTATTGATATGCAATTCATTGATATTTTATATGTTATCTTGGTTGTTTATCTGCTTGTGCACATACACGGTGAAGGCGAATTAATTTAGCTATAATTAAACAGTCGTTGTTAATCCATAAATGGTCCTTAAAAGCACAATATCCCGTTAAAGTTACTGGCCATGGTTGAGGGGATATTAAACGGTTTGTTTGGTTTTGTTGGTAGCGGTATATGTTTTTTATAAGCGATGTTATTAATACAAAAATATGTAATCTAATGAATATTTAATCGCTAACACGTTGTAGGTTATATAGCCAGAATGAGATAAAACTGGAACAGATATCACTTATCCAACGGCAAAAACCTGAACTATTGATTGAATAGGTAATAATGTTTAAGTAACAGGTAGTTATATGATTAAAAATTAAAATAAAACAATTTTCCACAAGGATTGAAAAAACATGAGTCACAAGGATTCTATTAACACTGATCACAGTCGCCGTCGTTTTCTTAAGCATGCAAGTGGTGCTGTTGTTGCGGGCGTCAGCGCCACGACATTCTCTGGAGCCACCTACGCCAAACAAGACAGTTCTAAATGGAAGGTTAACGGGCTGGATAAAAAGCATGATGATCGCTTGTGGCGTAAAGTTCGGAAACAGTTCGTATTGGATAAACGAACCACTTATATGAACATTGGTACGACAGGTTCGATGCCAAAGCACGTTTTACAAGGCTATGCCGACAACAACAAGTTGGTTGCTCAGTATCCGTGGGATATGCAGGGTAAGTTCGGCTCCTGGCCATATGTTGCGGACATGGTGGCGGAGATTGCTCCGGGGTTTGGTGCGGATGCATCTGAAATCGTGTTGAGTCGCAATACCACGGATGGCTTGTGCAGCATCATTAATGGCCTGCATTTTGAGCCGGGTGATGTGATCATCACGACGCATCATGAACATGTGGCCGCGACATCGCCACTGAATGTGGTCAAGCAGCGTTTTGGCGTTAATGTGGTTGAAGTGCAATTACCAGTGTTTACCGGCGGTGAAGCGGTGTCGGTTGACGACTACGTGCAGGCTTTCCGGGCCGCGATTGAAGCGCACAGCAATGTACGCCTGATCGTGTTCTCTCACATCACCTACAAAACCGGGACTGCATTACCGGCCAGGCAGATTTGTTCGCTGGCGAAAGAGTTTGCTATCCCAACCCTGATCGATGGTGCGCATTCAGTTGGTATGCTGGATTTGGATTTTCATGATATTGACTGCGATTTTTACGCCGGTTCGGGGCATAAGTGGCAATGCGGGCCAGGTGCAACCGGTATTTTGTATGTGCGAGACAATGCCAAGCGTTTGGATGAGTACTGGAGCGATCGTGAAAACCCACTCTGGTTGATCAACTCATCGTTATCACACGCGGATTACCTGGGTAAGCAACTGCAGATGCAGTATATCGGTAACGACAACTACCCGGCCAAACAAGCTCTGGTCGACAGCTGTAAAATGTGGGATGAGATTGGTCGTGGCTGTATTGAGCAGCGTGTATTGGCGCTGGGGATACAGTGTAAAACGTTACTAGCCCAAGCACTGCCCAGAGCATCGATCTTTTCACCTAATGTTACCGGCCTGACCAGCGGGTTAACCACGTTTAACCCATTCAGTGATGTGGCTAATGGTGAGATCTTAACCGAGTTTCGTGATCGCCTGCGTGAAGAGTACGGCTATATCATCCGTACCACCAGTTTCAAGCTGAACAAAGAAGACGGCTTTGATACTCATGCTCTGCGTATCTCGACCCATTTGTTTCATGATGAGCAGGATGTCGAAGGTTTGGTCGCCGCAATAAGTGAGCTGTATAACCGTTTTTAAAGCCAGGGTTTCGTATTGAAGCGCCCGACACGGGCGCTTTGTGAAGGAAGGAATGATGATGTCTGTAAATATCAGAAGGCTGGTGGCTGGTTTTGTAGTGACTTCATTCGCTGCATTGCTTTCGTTAACCACCGTAGCAGCAGATTTGCAGGATATTAAACAGCGTGGCGTGCTGCGTCATATTGGTGTGCCATACGCAAATTTCGTTTCATACCTGGATCAGGGTGGGGTGAAAACCCTCACTGGGTTGGATGTAGAGATAGTCAAAGGGTTTGCCGAGTCTTTAGGTGTCAGCTATGAGTATGTCCCCGGTAAGTGGAGTAATGTGATCGGCAAGTTAACCGGGCAAAATGCGCACTATGTCGATAAACGTGTTGTTTTGGTAGAAAAAACGCCAATCGAAGGCGATTTGATCGCCAACGGGATGACGATTCTGGACTGGCGTAAACAGATGGTCGATTTCTCTGAGGATTATTTCCCTTCTGGTGTTTGGTTAGTTGCACGCTCAGATTCGACAATGCAGCCAATTAAGCCCAAAGGTTCAATTGATGCGGACATTAGTGAGGTTAAGTTATTGATCTCAGGAAGGAAGGTTCTGGCATTACAGAACTCTTGTTTAGATCCAAATCTGTATGATCTTTACGCTACCGGTGCGCAGGTTATTTTGCCGGACGTCCAGCGCCGGCTGAATGAAATGGTTCCGGCGATCATGAAAAATGATGCTGAAAGTACGCTACTTGATGTTGCCGATACGATTATCGCGCTGGAAAAGTGGCCGGGAGAAATAAAAGTTATCGGTCCTATTTCTGGGCATCAACAGATGGCGGTCGCGTTTCGTAAAAGCTCGCCAGAACTGCGAGCGGCTTTTAATCAGTACCTCAATCGTATACATCATGATGGAACTTACCAGAGACTGGTGGAGAAATATTATCCATCGATTTATTACTTTTATAACGACTACTTCTCAGAAGTTAGTAAGAACTGATTATGATCGAGTTTATCAAGAAAATATCGAGTAAACAGATAATTACAATATGCACTATATTGGTGTCTGTATATTTGGCAACGATTATTGGCATAACCAGTTTAGGTCAAAATAAACTGAAAGAGTCTCAGTACCGAGAGCTTGAACTCAAGGTTAATAGTTATGCGAGTACGTTAGATAATATTTTTACAATAGCCAGTGAAGATGTTGAATATTTATCAATCGACCGAACTGTCCAGACATTTTTTGCTAACCTGGCCTCTGGTATGTCGATAGAATATGGCCTCGGTGCCAGTTTAGTGAATTTAAAACGTCAACTAGATGAGAAGGTTAAGAATAAAACCATCAGTAATACCCCGTTATTTAAAAAGCTCACTCTCGTCGGGAATGATGGTGAAGTAATTCTTTCTACCGATAAAGGCGATGTACGGCCACATGAAATCGATGAGTTAATCAATACGGTTAAAGATGAACATAATGTCCGGGCTTTCAGTGAAAATGGCGTTTTTTCAGTCCAGCTGGTTAAACGTGTGGACTTCTCGGGTGATCGCGTCGCTTTTCTCATCGCCGATATTAATAAGCGTGTTGTTATTGAACAGTTGACCAACCAAGAGTATGAAGAAAGTTACAGCCGAATGGTTCTCATGGTCAATGATATCGATTTCATGGTATGGGATACGATCAGCAATAGTGCAGGCAACAATGATAATCATGCACTTTCGGATGACTTGTCTCGGAAGATCTTTTTTGAAGTTCCGGTTGCACAACACAACCTGGTACTTAAAGCGTGGTTTGAACCTTTAGGTGAGAGGGATATCTTTACCTCAAAGACTTTTATCTCCTGGCTCAGTTTATTGGCGATAGTGATTGTTATTGGCCTGTGTTACGCGTTCCTGCTGAATAACAATCGTGTGGAACTAAAGATAAAGCTAGAAGAAGAGAAAAAACGCCAGGACATTCTGGCGCTGAAGAACCAACACCTGACTCAGGAAATTGAACGTCGTAAAGCATCGGAGACGGAACTGGCCCACCAAGCGAAACATGACACCCTGACCGGATTGCCTAACCGGGTGTACGGTCCGGAGCGTCTTGATCAGGAGCTGGCCCGTGCCGAACGCAATGGGTCCAATGTTTTGGTGATGTTTATCGACCTGGATCATTTTAAACAGATCAACGATTCAATGGGCCACTTTATCGGCGACGAAATTCTCAAACTGAGTGCTGAACGGCTGCAACACACGGTGCGTCGCAGTGATATTCTGGCGCGTATTGGTGGTGATGAGTTTTTACTGGTGATCCCGGATTTAAAGGGGATGGACAACGCCGAGCATTTTGCCTCGACCGTGTTGTCGGCCTTTTCTGAGCCGTTAGTCTGGAATAATCATGAGTTTTTCCAGTCGATCAGTATCGGTATGTCCGTGTATCCGAATGATGGTAAAACGGCGGAGCAGTTGCTGGCCTGTGCGGATATGGCCATGTATCGCGTTAAGCAAGACGGGCGTAATGCATTTTGTTTCTTTAACCAGGACATGAACTATAACCTGCAATATTTTTTGGATTTGGAAAGTCGCTTGAGGAATGCGATTTCTAATAATTTGTTGCAGCTGTATTACCAGCCGATCATTCACTTGCAGAGTGGTCAGGTTGTCGGTGCTGAAGCATTGATGCGCTGGGATGATGACAAATATGGTTTTGTTAACCCGGAAGAGTTCATTGCTGTTGCGGAGAAGAACGGTTTAATCCATCAGTTAGGAGAGTTTGCGATTGCTGAGGCATGTCAGCAGGTTGCTCAGTGGCAGTCGATAACGCCGCTGTTTGTCTCTGTGAACTTTTCCAGCGTTCAGTTCCGCTATTGTGAACGTGTATTTCAGCAAATTGAGCGCAGTTTACGCGAATCCGGTTTACCGGCGGACAAGTTTGACATTGAAGTAACCGAGAGTCTGTTGCTTGATCACAGTGATGAGCTGGATGAAATGTTGGGTAAGTTACGACAGCTTGGAACCAAGCTTACCCTGGATGACTTTGGTACCGGTTACTCAGCGTTGGGTTACATTCAGAAGTTTCCGTTTGACCGGCTCAAGATAGACCGCGGCTTTATGCAGGATATTTTTGATAACGATTCCAACCGGGAGTTGGTCAATGTGATCGTCGCAATGGCCAAAGCACTGAAGTTGGATATTGTCGCAGAAGGCATTGAAGACCGGCGCCACGTTGACTTCCTCAACGCGCTAGATTGTGAATACGGACAAGGATTTTATTTTAGCCGCCCGTTACCTGCCGCTGAGTTCGAAGCGCTGCTGCATGAGCCGACCCGCGTGTAACCACTTCCTGCCAGTACCAGCCAGAGCATTAATGCAATTTGTGCCTCAGGTTCATTAATGCTTTTCCACCCCAAGGGATAATCGTTTTCCCATCCTTGAATTACACTACACTTAATTGATAAGCAAATGCCTGTGATTCCCGTCACATAACGGCTTACCCTACACTTACTCAGTGTTACAACTGAACAAATAATCAGGAAGGAATTGCAAATGTCTTCTGCATTTTACCAACAGATCCAGCAGCAACTTGAAGAGGTGAAGGCGGAAGGCCTTTACAAAGCAGAACGTATTATTACCTCTCAGCAACAGGCGGCGGTGAAAATCTCAACCGGTGAAGAAGTGCTCAACTTCTGTGCCAATAACTACCTCGGACTGGCGAATCATCCGGCGCTGATTGAAGCGGCAAAAGAAGGGATGGATGAGCATGGCTTTGGTATGGCTTCGGTACGTTTTATCTGCGGTACGCAAGACATCCATAAAGAATTAGAACAAAAGCTGTCTAAGTTCTTAGGTAAAGAAGATACCATTCTATATACCTCTTGTTTTGATGCCAATACTGGCCTGTTTGAAACCATTCTGGGCAAAGAAGATGCAATCATCTCCGATGCACTTAACCACGCCTCAATCATCGACGGAGTCCGCTTGTGTAAAGCGATGCGTTTCCGTTACGCCAACAACAACATGCAAGAGCTGGAAAAGCAGTTAATCGCGGCCAAAGAAGCCGGTGCCCGCCACACGCTGATCGTTACTGATGGTGTGTTCTCAATGGACGGCGTTGTCGCCAACCTGCCGGCGATCTGTGATCTGGCAGATAAATATGGCGCGCTGGTAATGGTGGATGATTCGCACGCCGTTGGCTTTATGGGTAAAACAGGCGCAGGTACCCATGAGTACCATAATGTGATGGACCGGGTTGACATCATCACCGGTACCCTGGGTAAAGCGATGGGCGGTGCATCCGGCGGTTACACCTCGGGCAAGAAAGAAGTGATCGACTGGCTGCGTCAGCGCTCTCGTCCGTATTTGTTCTCCAACTCGGTTGCTCCGGCGATTGTTAACGCCTCGATTCGCGTGCTGGATCTGCTGCAGGAGAGTGACGATCTGCGTGCCCGTCTATGGGAAAACGCAGCGCACTTCCGTACACGTATGGAAGCGGCAGGCTTTACGATGGGCGGGGCTGATCATGCCATCATTCCAATCATGTTGGGTGATGCAAAAGTCGCGGCTGAATTTGCTGAACGTGCGCTGGAAAAAGGCATTTACGTGATCGGCTTTTCTTTCCCGGTGGTACCAAAAGGGCAGGCACGTATTCGTACACAGATGTCGGCCGCGCACTCGCGTGAACAACTGGATCGCGCCATTGACGCCTTTATCCAGGTTGGTAAGGACATGGGCATCATCTAAATGTCGCTACGCGTTTTTGCACCCCGGCAGCTTGCCCGGTGAGAAAGCGAATCTGCTTGAACACTGTATCGCATTGGTTTGCCCCGTACAGAGCAGGGCAACGAAAGGTAAAGAGTATGAAAATTAAAGCACTTTCCAAGCTAAAGCCTGAAGAAGGCATCTGGATGACCGAAGTTGATAAGCCGGAACTGGGTCACAACGATCTGCTGATCAAAATTAAGAAAACCGCGATTTGTGGTACCGACGTCCACATCTACAACTGGGATGAATGGTCACAGAAAACTATCCCTGTGCCGATGGTGGTAGGTCATGAGTACGTGGGTGAAGTGGTCGGTATCGGCCAGGAAGTTCGCGGTTTTGAAATTGGTGACCGCGTTTCGGGCGAAGGTCACATCACCTGTGGCCACTGCCGGAACTGTCGTGGTGGCCGTACTCACCTATGCCGCAATACCATTGGCGTTGGTGTTAACCGTGAAGGTGCGTTTGCAGAGTATCTGGTGATCCCGGCGTTTAACGCGTTTAAGATCCCTGAGGGTATTTCTGATGATCTGGCCTCTATCTTTGACCCGTTTGGTAACGCTGTGCATACCGCGTTGTCGTTTGATCTGGTTGGGGAAGATGTGCTGATCACTGGTGCCGGCCCGATTGGGATCATGGCCGCCGCCGTGGCGAAGCACGTTGGTGCCCGCCATGTGGTGATCACGGACGTGAATGAATATCGCCTCGATCTGGCGCGTAAAATGGGCGTCACGCGTGCCGTCAACGTGGCACAAGAGAGCCTGGAAGAGGTTATGCAGGAGCTGGGCATGACCGAAGGCTTCGATGTTGGCCTGGAAATGTCGGGTAACCCATCGGCGTTTAATTCAATGCTGAAAGAGATGAACCACGGCGGCCGCATTGCGCTGCTGGGCATTCCGCCATCAGACATGGGCATCGACTGGAACCAGGTTATCTTCAAAGGCCTGGTGATCAAAGGCATCTACGGCCGCGAGATGTTTGAAACCTGGTATAAGATGGCCTCACTGATTCAGTCAGGTCTGGATCTGACCCCAATCATCACTCACCACTACAAGATAGATGACTTCCAACAAGGCTTCGACGTCATGCGTAGCGGGCAGTCTGGCAAAGTGATCCTTGATTGGGAGTAGGGGAAATCAGGATGTAAGTGCCATATTCTCGGAAAGACATTTTACTGGTTATAAAACCATGCGAATGGCAAATTCAGCCCCAAAATATAGTCAAATTAGCCCCAAAATGCTTTGGGGCTAAATTGCTTCTTTTCTTGTAATTTTTCAACAGGTTATTGGTTTTTTACTTCGCTGATGAGGATGTAGTTCAAGTAAACTATGATTCTTTGGTGGTCAACTACCCTAACATGCTCGCACAAGTAGCTTCACACTGCGCTGCATATGGGAAAGGCTATGAAAATGATTCTACTATCACAGATGGTTGGGGCATTACTATCGGCTATGGCGATTTATCGTTGTAGAGGCGAAATAGAACCTGAGTCATTCTTAAAAAAATCATAGTTAATTAGCTCTTTCTTAGGCATAAATTATTAGCTCTGAGCAGACTCGTTTATGCCCCAAGGCAGGTTAGTGCATCTACTCGCCGCATATCTTAGAGTTTCATTTTGACATAGTTTATCTAACTCAAAAGTGTCTATTTGAAAAAAGTAGCAATTTAATATTCTACGTATATGGAAATGTATCTCTATTTCTAAAAGACATACATGGGCTTATCAAAAAGTAGCATTACTAGTATTTTCTATTTGGTTCTACTATTAAAAAGCATAGCAGTATCTGGCTGTGAGTAAGCTGACAGGAACAGTGGCAATTCTCTAATGTAGGTATAAGAGCTGTTAATCATCAGGATGCCGCTACACCTTTGTATTGTTCTGACAATAATTATGTAAGGAGAATCGTATGAAAGCGTTGATTACCGCCATCGCAGTGTCAGCCGTGTTGGCATCGACTGCTATTGTTGCCAGTGAGCATCAGGTAGGGCATGGCATGCAACAGGGCGGAATGGCTATGGGTATGATGAGTCACGATCAAATGACTGCAATGCACAAACATATGCAGGAAATGCAACAGCTGATGACGAGTATTAAGCAAGAAAGCGACCCTGAAAAGCGTGAGCAGTTACTGCAAGAACACCACAACAGTATGCGGGCAGGAATGCATATGATGATGGGAAATACCAGTGCGCAACATTCTGGAATGAAGATGGATGAGCGCCTGAATATGATGGAGCAGCAAATGGGTATGATGCATATGATGATGGAACAAATGATGGAATCTGAGCAACAACATCAACAGCAGCATCATGGCCATGAGTAACCTTGCTTAAATTGCTAGTGTGGCCCGGGTTGAGCCTGGGCACCACATAGGGAGGAATCATGTCTCTAAATGCTGTGAAATTTGCTATTGCTTCGCCGATTAGGGTACACCTCAAGGGGGAATAATCTCTCCAACCTTGATGCTAATGACTCTCGCGGGAATAGAGCAACAAATAAAATCTACAGCCCTGAAAAAGGGTGCTAGGGCCAACTTTATCGGTTACGCGGATGATTTCGTGGTTACTTGCTCTTCAAAGGAAGTGCTAGTGAACGACATCAAACCGTTGATTGCTGACTTTCTGGCAGAAAGAGGGTTAACCCTCTCCGAAGAGAAAACGAAGATCACTCATATTGATGATGGCTTTGACTTTCTAGGCTTCAATCACAGGAAGTACAAAGGGAAATTACTCATCAAGCCGAGCAAATCCAACACGTTGTTATTCTTGAGAAATCTACGAGAACTCATTAAAAAGCACGCAACCATCCCTGTTAACGATCTTATCAAGTTGATAAATCCGAAACTCAGGGGATGGGCGAATTACTATCGCCATTGTGTTGCTAAAAAAATATTCGGGTATGTCGGCCACAAACTATTCCAAGCGCTATGGCACTGGGCAGTTAGACGTCATCCAACCAAGTCCAAAGACTGGGTTGTTCATAAGTACTTCCTCAATCGTAAAGGCCAGTGGCAATTTCACGGTTGGCAGAAAATCATGAACATGGACTGTCACTTCAATCTGTTCCAAATAGCGAAAGTGCCCATCGAACGACACGTGAAAATCAGGAGTGCTGCGACCCTTTTTGACCCTCAACACCAAGAATACTTGGCGAAGAGGAAACCCAAAAGGCTAGCTCGTAACTCTTGGAAAGAGCCTGTCCTGACTGCGTTATAAGTTGCTGGGTATCAATGATGCCTTAGTGGAGGCTTGAGCCGTATGCAGTGAAAGTTGCATGTACGGTTCTTAGAGGGGCGGCACTTGGTAACAAGTGTCGTCTACTCGACAAAAGTGAGCTGATGTTTGTCTTACGATAAAATACTGAAATCGCATAATGAGCCCCGAGACTAAAAGCATCAAGGATCATTATGTATTTATCGTTAACGCAATTTCGAGGCCTGGGTAACCTAAACCTCCTGTAGTACGCGCGCCTCTAATTGGGGTGATGTATATTTCACCGCGCCAAGTTCCTGCAACAAATGCCTGACCAATATGGCATAGATAAACATCATTGGCATACCAGCCACGACACACAAGGATTTAATGGTGTTGATGCCACCGCCACATAGGAAAACACTGAAGCTGATGAGCGCTATGGCTCCGGACCACAATAATTTTACCTTGTTATCCGGATCGCCATTCAACGCCAGTTCGTTAGTGGTCAGCATAGCCGTAGCGACGCTTGCACTGGACATGGTGGTTAGCATTAAGAAGAATTGGATAACCAGAAACAGAGCTAGAATACCAGATGTTGCTGGTAACGTTTTTATCAGTGACACAACCGCAAAGGTTAAGCCGCCGTCGGCCATCCATTCCTGCACAGGGAAACCGCCGATTAACTGAGCCCATATAGCGTAGCCGCCAAAAATAGAAATAAAGAACGCGCAGCCAAGAGAGCCCATAGAAATTGCATACAGGATAACTTCCCGAATGGTTCTTCCTCTGGATATTCTGGTAATGAACAAACCCATCATGATGAGGTAGGCGTAGTACCAGAACCAGTAATACTGAGTCCAGCCCTGAGGAAAACCGCTTTGCTGTACCGGATCGGTCCATAGCGACATTCTGAAGTAGTTATCCAGCATTACCCCGATTGAGTCGGTGAAATTATTAAGAATAAACTGAGAGTTTGAGGAGAACAGAACAAATAAAGCAAACCCGATGGCAATAGTTACTGTGTAATCGGATACTTTACTGATCCCCTGATTAAATCCAACCAGCATTACGCAAAGCAGAGCAATCACAAACAGCAGGATAATACAGCCTTGCAGAAGTAATCCATTTTCAATACCCAGTAACTCAGAAGCCCCTGCGGCAAGCAAGGTAACGGTAAGTGCTAATGAGCTTGCAAAAGCAGTCAGTGTTCCAAAAATAGCCAGGAGGTCGATGGTCTTAGTTACGATAGGATGCTCGCCGACTACTGAAGCGCACAGTGTGGATAGTTTCAGGGTGCGTTTCTTCTTTACATAGAATGCGTAGGCAAAAGGAATTGCCGGAAAGCAGTAAATAGCCCAGCCAGTGATCCCCCAATGGAATATTGAGTAGGTAACACTCCATGCGGCGGCAGAATAGCTGTTTGGCTCTGCAAAGAGTGGCGGTGACTGTATGTAATACATGGGCTCACCAATACCCCAGTAGATAAGAGATGCTCCGACACCAGCAGTAAAAATCATACCACCATATGAAAAGTTACTGTATTCAGGTTTTTCTTCTCCAAGCTGGATATCCCCATACCTTGAGAATGCCAGCCAGAGTAAAAAGCCAACCAGCGCTAGGCTACCAAGTTCAACTATCCAGCCGAACCATGTGGTCACAAAAGCCATAGCCCCATTTGCCATAGCCTGCGACTGTTCAGGATAGGTGGATGAGATAATCAACAGGGCAAGTACAAGTACGATTGCTGGCAGAGCCAGGCCATAATTAAGATTCTTCAAAGGTATCTCTCCATTCAGTTAGAGCCTGAATATGGTCAGGTCTTATTCCACAGCATCCTCCTATAGTGGTGGCGCCAAGTTCGTACCAACGCTTGGCGAACGCCAGATAATCTTCGGGTGAGAGCTCACGCATGGATTGCAATGTGTCGTTGGCCTGATGATCAGATTGAATAGGTGTAAAGTTGTTGGCATAGATACCGATTTCAACATCGACACCATAATGGTCAATAACCTCCTTCGCATCCTTGATAGCTTGCTCCATTACTTCAGGAACGGAACAATTGAAGAAAATACCTTTGCCGCCGGTAAAGCATACCAGTGCAGCCGCAATTTTGACGGGCTGCCCTGATCTCAGTTTCGCATCACATTCAGTGTCATCTGCCAGGGAGAAGGAGTAGTAGCTGTCTTTGCTAGAGTTTTTCAGTACGGAATGAATTACCTCAAATTCCTGCAGACTGGCAATTGTTTCAGCAACCCACAGGTCAACATGGGGCTCTTGTGCATGAAAAAGTGTAGTGAAGATCTCTTTTGCTTCATCAGCTTTAAATAGATCCGGACGATAGCTGCCAAACGCAGGCGGAATTGAGCCAGCGACACGAACAGGATTATTACGCTTAGCGCGTTCATTTTGTGCAACAGACTGAGCGATAACAGCAGCCTGACGTGCCAGTAGAGCGCCATCTGTTTTATAAAGCTCATCGCCAAGGTGAAATGGTACGCAGGCATAGCTGTTGGCGATGATAATTTCAGCGCCAGTATCAATAAAATTCTGATGGGCCACACGGACGTGATCATGAGATTCGATGAGCGCTTGTGTGCTCCATAAGGGTTGTGAGAATGGTGCGCCAATACGCCTAAGCTCGCGGCCCATTCCACCATCGAGAATAGTTAGTTTCTTCATAATGCAGTTTCTATACAACTTAATTAATAAATGCCATTGAACACATATTATGATCGAATTCAAATTGAAACGTACTCAAAGAGAACATGAAGAAAATTCAAGAGGATAAGTTTTCTCGAAAGTGACCTATGCAAAAGTCGCACTTGGGCCAAGGGGGATAATTCCCGTAGGATTGAGTGCCTTTATTGAATAATAGCCCGCCTTAATGTGTTCGATATTGACGGTATTACTCACGCCGTCAATACCATAGACACGCTGCATGTATGCAAACAAGTTAGGCATGTCTCTGATGAGATTACGGTTACATTTAAACAATCCGTGATAGGCAACATCGAATCGAATCAAGGTCACAAACAAACGAATATCTGACTCTGTAAGTGATTCACCGAATAAGAATTTTCTGCCATCTTTAAATCGGTTTTCGAACTCATCTAATACTGAAAACACATTCTCATAGGCTTCGTTATACGCTTTCTGCGTTGTTGCAAACCCAGCCTGATAGACGCCATCATTGAGGTGTGAGTACATGTGGCTGTTTAGCGTGTCAATGTCTGATTGCAGAGTGATTGGATACAGGTCCGGACCTTTCTCAACAATGTTAGTAAAGGCTGTGTTGAACATTCGTACGATATCAGCAGATTCATTATTTACGATGGTTTTCGTCTTCTTGTCCCATAACACAGGTACTGTCGCCCGTCCTGTAAAATCAGGGTTGGCCTGACTATATAGTTCGTGTACATAAGTGGCATTATTGAGGGTATCCGCTTCACTCTCTGAAAAACCGCCAATTTGCCAACCCTGTTCGGATAATTGGGGATTCACCACCGTGACGGAAATAATATCTTGCAGGCCTTTTAACTCTCGTGCTATCAAAGTGCGACTTGCCCATGGGCAAATGTAAGCAACATAAAGATGATAGCGATCGCGTTCTGCTTTAAATCCACCGTGACCTGTGGGGCCGGGGGTGCCGTCTGGAGTGATCCAGTGACGAAATGAAGATGTTTGTCGGATGAACCTTCCTTGATCATCTTGTGCTTGTACTGGCTGCCAGTTCTCTTTCCATACACCGTTAACTAACATAATTTGTCTCCTCTAAAATACTTTCCTGCTGTTACAGGAAGGCTGAATCCTGGCCATATGAAACACTTAGTCGTGTGAACCATTCTTTACGATGGATTGAGCTAGCAAGCTGTCTGCCGATAAGCGGCCAGCCCCCTGGAATGCCAGAGCAAGCGTTGCAGCGAATAGTGCCAGTGCAAACTCGTAACCATTGTTGGATAAAAACAAACCATTGCCCACATGCGCGCTGATTATTGCCACTAACATTGTTATTGCACTTATTGCCGCAGTTGGTCGTGTTAACAGTCCGGCTATTAATGCCATGCCACCAAAAAACTCGACACTGCCAGCCAACAGCGCCATTAAGTAGCCGGGCTCCAGGCCAATACTGGCCATCCATTGCCCTGTTCCCTCAAGCCCATATCCACCAAACCAACCAAACAGTTTTTGTGCACCATGAGCAGCTAAGATTATTCCGATTGGAACACGCAGTACCAGTGCCGAAAAACCCGCTTCAGAGTTAAGTACTTTTTTAATAAGTTGTTTGTTCATTATTTGTTTCCTCAAACTTGTTAATTAAAACTGACCGTGAAAATCACTTCTGTCGAACTAATAAAAATACTAATAGCAATACTTTTATTGATAAATGGTTATAATATTGTTTGATTGCCAACGATTTATTTGTAAAAGGTGAAGGAAATATGGATCGCATCGATACAATGAAAGCATTTGTTACGGTTGCAGAAGAGGGGAGCTTCACTAAGGCTGGGGACAAACTGGGCACATCTAATCAATTGGTGAGTAAGTATGTATCTAACTTGGAGGAACATTTGAGTACCAGGCTGTTCAATAGAACAACCCGCAGAGTGCATCTTACTGAAGCCGGAGAACAGTGTTACCAGCAAACAAAACTCATTCTTGAGAGTGTTAGTAACATGGAAGGGTATTTCGGCGAGATGCAAAACTCGGTGCAAGGTGTTCTGCACATTAGTTCGCCGGTATCATTTTCGACGCTTCACTTAGCGCCATTAATCAGAGATTTTAAGAAACAGTACCCTGACGTTTCGATTAACCTAGAGCTCAGTGATCGCAAGGTGGAAGTAGTTGAAGAAGGCTTTGATGTTGCACTGCGGATTGGAAACCTCAAAGATTCGTCATTCATTGCCAAGAAAATTGCGCCTGTACGGCTGGTTCTCTGTGCATCGCCAGAGTATGTAAAGAAAGTCGGGCTGCCGACACATCCTAACGAGCTTAATCCCGGGGATTTTCTACGCTACACCTACATGGAGTACGGTCAGTCAAATCATCCATTGTTTCAGGCACTACGAGTTATTGAACAAAAAAAACAATCCAAATATGCGGCAAACAACGGAGAAGTGCTTATGGAAGCCGCCATTGCCGGCGAAGGCTATATTCTCCAGCCTACTTTTATCGTGGGAGAGGCATTAAGGCAGGGAAAACTTGTAACATTACTGAATGAGTTCGAACCTAATCCTCTCGGCTTATTTGCAGTGTATCCACACAGAAAGTTGTTAGCACCTAAGCTTCGTGTATTTTTAGACTTTCTCGGTAGTTATTATGGTCAGCCGCCATACTGGGACGAACTGTAGTGAGTAACTACTTTCGCTTATGTGGCTTTCATCAAGCCAATGAGAAATCGCGGGTGTATCGAGATGAAAAGGCACTTCTATGCTTATTAAGGTAAGTTTGACACCAGTAGTGTAACGGGCAACTTCATGGTATTAAAAACCGGCCTTTACAAGCTAACTGTCCTGAACAAATTCTGATTTTTATCGGAGCGACTTGTCATCGTTCTTATGCTGAACAACATCAGCGTTTATCCGGATTTGTACCGGTACGTGCCAAGCGAAAATCCATATGCAGTGAGTGGGGACTTACTTCCAATTATGTCCGGTAATCAAAGATTTCATATTGTTTCTGCTATCTAAGCGGGGTTTATTATGTGTGCGCTTTCACAATATAACCAGAAAAGGGAAAATGATGAACAAAACATGGATAGCACTCGGCTTGTCGGTACTGTTTTCAGGCGGGTTGCAGGCGGCAAACTGGGGCTATGAAGGGGCTCATGGCCCGCAGCATTGGGGCGAGTTTGCACCGGAGTGTGCGAAAGGGAAAAATCAGAGCCCGGTGGACGTTCGTGCGTCCGTGTCTGCGGAACTGCCGGATCTGGCAATGCATTATCAGGGCGATGTGGTTTCGCTAACCAACAATGGCCATACCCTGCAGACCGGGTTAACCGGAGACAACATACTTACGCTTGACGGGCATACTTTTGCGCTCAGGCAATTTCATTTCCATACCCCGTCTGAAAACCGGATTGATGGCAAGCCCTATCCGCTGGAGATGCATTATGTTCACGCTGATGCGCAAGGTAATTTAGCCGTGGTAGCGGTGTTCTTTGAAAGCGGGAAGAGCAACCCGGCATTGGCTGATATGCTGGCTGAAATTCCGGCCGAAGGCGAGCAGGTGACTCTGGCGCAACCGTTCAAAACCAGCGCGTTGATCCCAAGTGAACGGGGTTACTATCGTTTTAATGGCTCATTAACCACACCACCTTGTTCCGAAGGGGTACGCTGGTTGGTCATGAAACAGCCGCAGACGCTTTCTAAGCCGCAGCTTGAGCAACTGATGGCGGTGATGGGGGAGAATAACCGCCCTGTTCAGGCAATTAATGCGCGGCTGATCCTGAATCAGCGCTAGTTAATCACAAGCCCATCCGGATCCGGATGGGCCTGGAGCTGTCGCTAGAGGTATTCTTCTTCTGCCACCGGCTGTTCCATCCTGACCGGATCTAACTTAAGTGTCTGGGTCGGGAAGGCGATATCAGCGTCATGCTGTTTAATGATATCGACCACTTTCAGCAGTACATCCTGCTTGACCTCATGATAACGCACCCAGTTAACGGTTTTAGTGAAGGTGTAAATAAAGAAGTTCAGCGACGAGGCGCCAAAGGCATCAAAGTTAACGATCAGGGTTTGCTTGGTATCGATATCTTTGTGGCTTTTTAGCATTTCGCGCACGGCCTTGATGATCTGCGGGACTTTATCCGCATCATCGTAGCGCAGGCCGATCGTTTCGTGGATGCGGCGGTTGAGCATCCGTGACGGGTTTTCCACTATGATGTTGCTGAATACCGAGTTTGGTACATACAGCGGCCGTTTGTCGAAGGTGCGGATACAGGTCATCCGCCAGCCAATGCGCTCCACTGTGCCTTCAATTTGCCGATCGGGAGAGCGGACCCAGTCGCCAACTTTGAATGGACGATCGAAGTAAATCATCAAGCCACCGAAAAAGTTGGACAACAGGTCTTTGGCTGCCAAACCGACGATCAGCCCCCCAACACCACCAAAAGTCAGCAGTCCGGACAAACTTAGTCCGAATGCTTGCATGACGGTCAGAACACCAATGGTAATGAAAAATAACCGAACTATTTTTGCTATCGCCTGTACGGTGGTTTCATCACGATTATTCTGGGCCAAAACGTGCCCTTCAACGTTTGAGACTAAACGGATGATAGTCCAGACTAAAATGGTGATGACCAAGATTTGCTTCAGTGTACCCAGCCAGTCAAACTTATCATGCAGTTCATTTTCCAGAGCGATGCCTAACGAGACGGTCGCAGGCCACAACCATATCAGTGCGCTGAGTGGCGTTTTAATTGCATTGAGTAGCAAGTTGTCCCAATGAAAGGTGGTTTTCTCTGCTATATGCGAAAGTCGAGCGTAGACCACGCGCCACATTATCCAGGCGATAAAGCTGATGATCGTCAGGAAAAGCACGCTTCCGGCCCAGTGCTGTTCGCTGATGAGTAAATAGTCCTGCAGGTTTGAAATCCAATTTGGCATAGATTACTTGTTTTTTTGTTGAGCGATGACAGCAAGGTAGCAGAAATCTTAATATCACCATAGTGTAACTGGCGTGACTGTTTGATTTATTGGTGGTTTTTAGGTCGGGTTCCGATCGGTAACTTTGTGCGTTAAGCCTCATGCGCGGCGTTGCGGATAATAACCAAGTTGCTGAATATTAAATAAATTTCATACTTTAAGTGATGTGACTCAGCTCGTATTTTGTGTTAATAACTTACTATTCTCTCAATGAATTGTAGGTTCTTTGACTCATCGCTAACATTTATACCAGCGATCTGTGAGAGGGTATGCGCACTTGATGATGCGGAGGCGGTTATGGAATTTACGGAACTGGACAGAAATGCACTCTATGACATTTGGATGTCACAGAAAGCCAAAATGCACATAACCCAGATGGAAATGGCCAAGCGGCTGGGATTGAGTCTACACGAGTTTTCCGCACTGTTGCGTGGTAGTGCCCCACTGACGCTAAGGTTTGTTAACCAGTTGTGTGAACAGCTGCATGTCCGACCGTCACGGGTGATCCCATCGCTTTCTGAACGCGATTTAACTAACGGCAGTGCTATCTATTTGCAGAATCGTGTCACGGTTGATGGTGAGATTCGCAATGTCTTCGTTGATGGTAATCAAGTCGTGATTGAGTATGAACATAAGCTCAACTGAAGCGTGATTACCATCGCCCGGATTCAGATAACAAATGCGAGCCAATTGGCTCGCATTTGTTATTTTGTCTGGCTCACTTCATCGACCAGATACAGTATCGACTGATACGGGATCCCGCTGTGATGCGACAAGCCGATTTCACATGTCCGGCTGTTACTGAAGCCCCGTTTACAGCCCTGTGGCACTTGAGCTTTGAGTGGATGTACGGCGGCTTGGTTAAGCTCAGGCGTGGTGAAACCTTTGTCACCGGCCCAGCCGCAGCAATGGATGTGCTCGGGAACAATCACCTCCGATGCGCAGGCCTGCGCCAGCGCAAGTATGCTGCTCTCCAGCCCCATCCGGCGTGAGCTACAGGTAATATGTAGCATTATGGTTTCATCCACGGGCCGGATATCCAGATATGGCAGCAGATATTTGCTGACAAAGCCGGTGGGTTCGAGGATCTCTAGCGGCTTGCTGAATTGTTCGATACTGCGTTTGGCACACGGGCTGGTATCCATCAGGATCGGCAATTTACCCTCAAGGCTGGCTTGCCATAATACCTGTTCAAGCTGCCTGGCTTTGGATTCGGCCAGCTCAGTCATGCCTTTGCTGTCATAGGGCATTCCGCAGCACTGCTCATTGAGCTGGTCTGGAATGAGCACTTCAAACCCGGCTTTGTGCAATAGTGACATTGTCACTTCTGTCAGTGAACGCTGATCATGGGCATCCGCTTGTTGGCCCATGTTGCGGCTGGCACAGGAAGGCAGGTAAACCACTTTGTTCTCATTTAGGGTGTGTGGTAGCGGCAACTTACTTAGGTCGTGGCGGTTGGCTTGCGGGTACTCTGCATACCAGATTGGGGTGGCTCCCTTGGTGAGGGTGCGCAGGCCATTGGTCAGTCTGCCGACGGTTTTCTGGCCGAGTAGTTTGCTGGCAACCTGATTGGCGCTAAGTCCGGCTCGCGCTATGCTGGTGGTGGCACTGAAGTGGTCGGCAGTCCATTTGGCGATCGGGGTAAACTTTTTGTATTTGGCGGTGCGCAGCTGTTTGATCAAATCACCGGTATTAATGCCAACCGGACAGCGTTCAGCGCACAGACCGGTTGCGGCGCAGGTATCGATCCCCTGGTAATCGAATACTTTCTTCAGTTCAGAGGCTTCGGTTTCAAGGCCGGCATGTTGGCGTCGTTGCAGCTCGCGGTATAAAACGATACGTTGCCTTGGTGACAAGGTGAGGGTGCGCGAAGGGCAGACCGGTTCACAGAAACCACATTCGATACAGCGATCAACCAGAGGATCCGCGCCGGGCATCGGTTTGAGGTTTTCAATGTGGGCGTGGGGGTTGTCATTGATGATCACCCCCGGATTGAGCAGGCCTTCAGGATCAAACAGCGTTTTGATCTTTTGCATCAGCTGGTAGCCTTCTGTGCCCCATTCTAGCTCAACATAAGGCGCCATGTTACGCCCGGTACCGTGCTCGGCTTTGAGTGAGCCTTGATATTTGACGGCCACAAGATCGGCGACATCATCCATAAACTGGCCGTAGCGCTCGATTTCTGCCTGGCTGTCAAAGCCTTGGGTGAATACAAAGTGCAGGTTACCTTCCAGTGCGTGGCCAAAAATGATCGCCTCGCTGTAGTGGTATTTATCAAACAGCCCCTGTAGATCCCGAACTCCATGAGCCAGGGCTTCGATTGGGAAAGCAACGTCTTCGATGATCACTGTGGTGCCCACTTCCCGTACCGCTCCAACAGCTGGAAACATGCCTTTGCGGATCCCCCATAATGTTGCGACCGTCGCCGGGTCGCTGGTGAAGGGCACTGACTCCATGATGGTGTAATCAGCCAGGGCGTCCATAATAGATTTACATTGTAAATCTAATTGAGCCTGATCTCCGGCGTGAGATTCGACCAAAATTGCCGTCGCTTCTAGATCCAGTTGCTGAATGAATGCCGGCATGCCTGCTTTATCGGCCACAGAGCGCAGTGCGCGGCCGTCCATCAGCTCAACCGCCGCGACCGGCATGTTTGCAAGTGTTGTGACGGCGCGGCAAGTTTCCTCAGTGGTGGCAAACACCAGCAAGGCTGAGGCTTTGTGTGGATGTTCGACAACGGTGTTATAGGTTATCTCAGCGATAAAGCCCAACGTACCCTCTGAGCCGATCATCAGGTGTTCGATCACTTCGATCGGATCCTGGTAATCCACCAGAGCGTTAAGTGCATAGCCGGTGGTGTTTTTTAAACGGTACTTGTGCTTTATTTTGCGTGTAAGTTCTTTGTTATCAGTGGTTTGCTTGCATAGTGCTGTAATGCCAGCCAGCATTTCGGGGTGGGAGGCTTTAAAGGCCGCGATACTTTCGGCATCACTGGTGTCAAGCAGGGTACCGCCACTGAACACGATCTTCATACTGTCGACGGTACGGTAGGAGTTGTGCGCGGTACCACAGCACATCCCGCTGGCATTATTGGCGGCAATCCCGCCGATTTTGCAGGTATTGATCGAGGCCGGATCCGGGCCGATTTTGCGCTGGTAAGGGGCGAGGTGTTTGTTGGCATCTGCGCCGATCACTCCAGGCTGGAGAAGTATTTTGTGGCCATCGGCGATGATCTTGTGACCTCGCCAGTCATCGGTCAGCGTGATCAATACCGAGTCAGATACCGCCTGGCCGGATAAACTGGTACCCGCAGCGCGGAAGGTGCAGTGAACGCCGAGATCACGACAGCTCTGGATGGCAAAAATCACCTCTTCGAGAGAGTTAAGCCGCAACACGATTTTCGGTACCAGACGGTAGAAACTGGCATCGGTACCATAGGCAAGTCGTTTCGCTTCCTGGGTGACAATGCGTTGGGGATCAATACGCGTTGCCAACCTGGTCTCTAGTTGCAGGTAGGTAACGTCTGGAATGGAATTGGCCATGGTTGCTTCCTTTGCTCGCAGTATCTGGACAGCGCTGTGTCATGCTTTTGATGGCTGCCGGGTTCATCGTCGATAATGCCTCTGTCGGACCCGACAGAGGCTAGTCGAATTTTGGTTTACTTATCAGTAAGTAATAGCACAATTAGCTCACTGGGTCCGTGAGCGCCGTAGGCTAAGGTTTGTTGGATGTCGGCGGTTTTTGACGGGCCTGATATCAGTAGCGCATTGGTCGGCATGGTAGTAGACCAATTCTGCTCTACCATGACTTCGAGAAAATTACTGTACAGTGTCGATTGTTTGATCACCGCAATGTGCCTGGGTGGCACCAGTGATAGGGTTCGGGGTTCCCCCTCACCCGGCCACAACACCAGCGCCCCGGTATCGGCAATGCCGGCCAGGGTGTGGGTCACGCCGACATCGATCTGGTTGAACAGCTGACTTTTCCACGTTTCGATTTTTTGCTCAAAAGCGGTGACCTCAAGTTTACTCAATCCTTGCTGAAATGCCGGGATATACTCGCCGTCGCTACCGATGGCGGCGCGCTGACAGCCTTTTTCATTTGTGACTGCCGCAATGGTATCGGCCAGCTGCGTTTCCAAAATGGCATGGACTTCAGCATGGGTGGCCTGTAAAGCATCGACAAAACGGCTGACTTTCTCTGCCGTGGCAATGTTTTGGCCGTGCCCCCAGGGCTGATAGCTCAGATGAGCCGAGCTTTTTTCCATCGGGTCTGCGGCTTTAAGGCGGTTAAGGATGTTTGTTTTGGCCTGGCTCATCATTTACCTCGCTGGCGTTTTTCAATCATAATCTGGTGCAGGGATTTTTCTGCTGGTTTTGGTGCACTGCGGCACTGGGTCCATGGTCCCAGTTTGCTTGGCACCAGCCCGCGCAATTTGGTCGCGACACTGGTGCCGGTGTGGTAGAGCTTCGGGTGGCTGGCGGCGTAGGCGTAACCTTTCATTGCGGCTGCTTCTGCCGTGTTGTGAGCTGCTTTCTGCCCTTTTACGGCCTGTTGTCCGGCTTTAGGCGATTTTTTTGACTCTCGGCGCAGGCGCTGCAGCATCTCCGGAATAGGAATGCGTACCGGACAGACTTCGCCACACGCCCCGCACAGGCTAGAAGCTGTCACCAGATCCTTGGTTTTATCCAGTCCCAACAGATGAGGAGAGATAATTTTGCCGATCGGGCCCGGGTAAACGGTGCCGTAGGCGTGCCCGCCGATTTTGGTGTACACCGGACAGTGGTTCATACAAGCACCGCAGCGGATGCATTGCAGAGTCTTGCGCAGTTCTTCATCGCGATAAGCCTGCGAACGGCCGTTATCGAGCAGTACCAGATGAACTTCCTGCGGGCCATCTTTTTCAACCGGCTTACGCGGCGAGGTGATCATATTAAAATAGGTGGTGATCGCCTGTCCGGTGGCCGAGCGGGTCAGGGCGCTGTACAGTGGCGGCACATCGGTGAGGAACTCCACGACTTTTTCAATCCCGGTGATCGCGATGTGTACATTGGGGACTGTGGTTGACATCCGGCCATTGCCTTCATTTTCGACCAGGCAAAGCGTGCCGGTTTCTGCTACGGCAAAGTTGACCCCGGACAAGCCGATGTCAGCATCGTGAAATTTTTCCCGCAGGCGTTGGCGACCGGTCTGGATCAGGCTGTCGACGTCGGTGGTCGGGGTGAAACCCTCCAGGTTATGCTTGAAGGTGTCGCTGACTTCCTGCTTATTTTTGTGGATCGCCGGCATAATGATGTGTGAAGGCTTATCCCCGTCAAGCTGCACGATGTACTCGCCCATGTCACTTTCCAGGCATTCGATACCAAGCTTCGCCATTTCGTGGTTGAGCTCAATCTCTTCACTGACCATTGATTTGCCTTTGATGATCATTTGAGCCTGGTGGGCATGGGCGATGTGGGCAATGATGGCATTGGCTTCATCGGCGTCCTCGGCCCAGTGGACATGGATCCCGTTGCGGTAGCAGTTGAATTCGAGCTGTTCCAAAAGTTCCGGGAGCTTACTTAAGCAGCGCTGGCGGATGGCCTCGGCTAAATCGCGGATGGCCTTTTCTTCTTTTGGGTCGGAGAAAGCGGCTTTGCGCTTATCGCGCAGATAATCCATCGCGCCGCGAAAGTTGGCACGCAGCTGCTTATCTGCCAGTGCCTGCTTAGCTTGCTGATGAAACTGTTGTGGTGTTTGCAACATTAGGCTTTCCCTCCGGTACGTTCAAGCAGGAAGCTGGCCAGGTGACGACCTTGCATCGCTTTGCCCTGATATTCCAGTGCGCCATTGATGTTGAGCAGGCAACCCCAGTCGGCACTGACTAAGGTATCGGCGTTGGTTGCTGACAGGTGATGGGTTTTATCCTCCACCATCGCCTGAGAGATATTTGGGTGGCGTACCGAAAAGGTGCCGCCAAACCCGCAACATTCGCTCTCATACTCCTGCATACGTAGTTCCACGTTATCCAGTTGAGACAGCAGTTCGGTCGCCGTCACATGTACATTCATTTCACGACGTGCGGCGCAGGAGGTGTGCATTACCACAGAAGTGGGCTTGCCCTGGTCGTTGAGCTTGACGCGGCATACATTGACCAGGAACTCGGTCAGCTCGAAGACGCGCTCGCAGAACTGGTCCACTTGGGTTTGATTTTCATCGCCTTGAAACAGGCGGCGGTAATGATGGTGCATCATCCCCCCGCATGATCCCGATAACACGATGACGGGGTAATGCTCCGGAAAGAGTGCCATCTGGCTGAGGGCGACTTGTTTCGCTTCGTCGTCAAACCCGGAAGAGTAGGCGGGTTGACCGCAACAGGTTTGTTTTTCGACAAAGATGACCTCGATGCCTTGTTGCTCAAGTAGTGACATGGCATCCAGACCCGCTTCCGGGTCAAATAAGTCCACCAGGCAAGTCGCATAAAAATACACCCTTTCTGGCTTGGCTGGATAAATACGCATTGGCAGTGCTCCCGTGTAAAGAATGACGCTGCTGCCAGGGGGGAGTGTGAGTGGAGGTCACACGGTTTGTCGGGGTCGAGTCGACAGCAGCGTCATATTGTTGGCAGAGGTTTTATGTGCTCTGCTCAAAAACTGTGTGTGCTATTTGGTCATCAACGCATCATTTGGTCATCAATGCATCGGTGAGCTGGAAACCGTAAATCAGGATCAGACCGATAATGCCGGTTACAACAAGGTAGTAGAACGTCGGGATGATCGTCTTACGCAGGGTGGCCCCTTCTCGTCCGAGCAAGCCAACGGTCGCGGAGGCCGCTACCACGTTATGGATGGCGATCATGTTACCGGCCGCGGCGCCGACGGCTTGCAACGCGACGACCACCACACTGGAAATGGTCAGCGTTTGCGCTACTTCAAACTGGAACTGGCTGAACATCATGTTAGATACGGTGTTGGAGCCGGCAATGAACGCGCCCAGGGCTCCTACCGTAGCACTCAGGGCCGGGAAGGCATTGCCCACCAGGTCAGCAGCAAAATTGGCGGTAGCGACCGGCATACTGGCCAACTCAGCCCCATTAATACCGGAGTTAATGAAGATTCGTACCATCGGGATGGTAAACACCAGAACAAAGCTGGCGCCGATGAGGGTTTTGCTTGATTCGCCGAATGCTTTTGCCAGAGGTTTGGCACTGCCTGACTGCAGGATTACGGCTAATAAGGCAACGAACACCAGGATGCCACCCGGCAGGTAAAGCGGCTGCACTGCAGTGCTGATACCGGTTTCACCAAGAATGTTACTGAACGATACACTCACGCTTTTCAGCAGGTTCTTGAAATCAGGGCTGACACGGCTGGCAACCAGAACCACGGCCAGCATCACGTATGGGGCCCAGGCTTTAGCCAGGCTCATTGGCTTGCCTGCATGGTCATCCAGGTTGATTTTCAGCGAACCCAACCACTCAGCCGGCCATTTATCTTCCGCTTCGAAGTCCCATTGAGATTTAGGTACCAGAAAGCCTTTTTTCGCTGCGGTGACGACAATCGCCAGGCCAACCAGACCACCGATCAGTGATGGGAACTCCGCGCCGAGAAATACGCCGGTCAGGGCATAAGGGATGGTGAAGGAGACACCGGCAAACAGAGCAAACGGCAGAATGTCCAGGCCTTCGCTCCAGCTCTTGTTTTTGCCGAAGAAGCGCGTCAGCATCATGGCCATCAGGACCGGGATCAGGGTGCCGACTGTTGCATGGATCAGTGCCACACTTGAGGTGATTTGCTGTAGGTAAGCGTCCCAGTTAGAACCGTGGGCAACCAGAGTTTCACCGATATTGTGGGTGTCCAGGCCTTTATTGACGCCAACGATGATCGGGGTGCCGACCGCGCCGAATGACACCGGCGTGGACTGGATCATCATGCCCATTAACACGGCCGCCAAAGCGGGGAAGCCAATCGCAACCAACAGCGGCGCAGCAATGGCTGCTGGGGTGCCAAAGCCCGATGCTCCCTCAATGAATGAACCGAAACACCACGTGATGATGATCGCCTGTACCCGGCGGTCGGCCGAAATGTCAGTAAAACCGTTACGGATGGTGGTGATGGCGCCGGTGTGTTTTAAAGTGTTAAGCAAAAAGATAGCACCGAAGACAATCCATAGCACCGAGACGTTAATGCCTAAGCCCTGAAAGACAGAGGCTAGTACCCGGGTGGCAGACATGTCCCAGAACACCAGGGCAATAAATACCGTCAACCCGAAGGCGACAGGCATGGCTTTTTTGGCTGGCCAGTTCAGGCCAACAAGTAGGATGGCAGCGACGACGATCGGCGAAAACGCGATCAAGGCTAACAATGTTTCACTCATGGGTACTTCCTCGTACTCTGATTTTCCAATCTCAACAACTGCTGACGCTGTGGCTTGAAAAAATTTATTGTTTTTGTAATTGATTTGTTAATTTGAGGTGAATTTACCCCTTTGTTTTTTATTGATATAGGGAAATAATGAAAATAATTAATTCCAAAAATCACATAATCAGATGAGAGCAGATGATTTAATCCTGTTTTCCCAGGTAGTAGAACTGGGCAGTTTTAGTAAGGTGGCTGAAGAAAATAGCCTTACAAATTCGGTGGTTAGTAAAAGAATTGCCCGGCTGGAAGAGGAAATAGGCGTACAGTTATTATATCGTACAACGCGTAAATTGACCCTGACTGAGGCAGGCAAGGTTTTGTTACACAGTGCTAAAAATGTGAAGCAAGCCACTCAGGAAGCGATGGATGCCGTGTCGGGTTTTGGTGAAAATGTCAGCGGCCACATTAAAATGTCAGTGCCGACTATCTCCGGCGACCTGATCCTCGCCGATGCCGTAGCCGAGTTCTGCAATATGCACCCGGGGCTGACCGTCGATATGTCTTTGGATAACCGCTTTGTCGATCTGGTCGCTGGCGGTTACGATCTGGTGATCCGCACCGGCTATCTGGAAGACTCCAGTTTGATTGCGCGCCATATTCTCGATTCCCAGTGGGTGGTGTGTGCGTCTCCTTCCTATATTGCCAAGCAAGGTAAACCGCTTGAGCCAATTGACCTCTGTTCGCATAACTGTTTGCAGTATGCCTACCAGACGACCGGTGCCAGCGACTGGGAGTTTAAGGGAGATAAAGGCAATTACATTGTCAAAGTTTCTGGCAGTTTCTCTACCGACAACGCTACCGCGTTGCGTAAAGCGGCACTGGGAGGTCACGGTATCGCGTATGTGCCGCGTTGCCTGGTGTATCACGATATTCGTAATGGTCAGCTGGTGGATATTTTCCCCGAACTGGTGGGGAAGAAGCTCGGCATCTATGCGGTCTACCCATTTACCCGCCAGCCGCCGAACAAAGTTAAACTGTTGATTGAACATATTCGTCAGCGCTATCTGACCATCTCTCATTACTTCTAAGCAACTCATAAATTTGCGAAATGTTGCATAGCTGAGGTTGAAATCGCAACGTTTTACCCTAATGATAATAGTTCTCAATAAATCAATCGTTCACAGAAAACGGAGCAACACGGACGTATGCATTACCCAAAAACACGTAAAGACACTACCGTCGATAACTACTTCGGCCAGCAAATCGCCGATCCTTATCGCTGGCTGGAAGATGATCGCAGCGCGGAGACCGCCGAATGGGTGTCCGGGCAAAACTCAGTCACTTTTGACTTTTTAGGCCAGATCCCCTACCGGCAGCAGATCCGTGACAGGCTCGCCAGCAGCCAAAACTACGCCAAGTACTCACAGCCGTTTGTGCGCGGCGATTACACCTATTTCTACAAAAACGACGGGCTGCAAAACCAGAGTGTCCTTTATCGGCGTAAAGGTGACGGTGAGGCGGAAGTCTTTCTGGATCCGAACAGCTTTTCTGCCGATGGTACGACGTCGTTAGGCGAAGTGAGCTTCTCTAAAGATCACCGCCTGGTGGCGTATTCGATATCAGAAGGCGGCAGTGACTGGCGCAAGATCGTGGTGATCGATGTCGAAACCAGGCAGCAGTCAGAGCCAGCCATCGTCGATGCAAAGTTCACCGCCATCTCCTGGCTGGGTAGCCGTGGTTTTTTCTACTCCAGCTATGATAAACCACAAGGGAGTGAGTTATCGGCCCGCACCGAGCAGCATAAGCTGTACTACCATGAGCTCGGCACGGCCCAGTCACAGGATCGGGTGATTTTTGGTGCGCTGGACGGCCAGGTACACCGCTATGTATCGGGCACAACCACCGAGGACGACTGCTACCTGATCATCACTGCTGCTGAGTCAACCTCCGGCAACCGCTTGTATTACGTCGATTTGGCGAGTGCTGACCAGGCGGTCATTCCGCTGCTGGAGCACACCCGCTCGGACACTTACCTGATCGACAGCCAACAACAGCGACTGTTGTTTTATACCAACCTGGATGCGCCGAACGGCAAAGTCGTCAGCTACCACACGGAGAGCGGTATATGGTGTGAGGTGATCGCGGAACAGGATCAGCCACTGGAGATCAGCAAGGGCGGCGGCCATCTGTTTGCGACTTACATGGTGGACGTCTTATCCAAAGTTCAGCAGTTTGATTATCAGGGCCAATTGGTTCGTGACGTCGACCTGCCGGGACAGGGTACCGTTTATGGCCTGGCTGGCCTGGCTGGCCTTGCTGAGGATAGTACGCTGTACTATACCTTCACCAACTACGTGACACCGCCAACCATCTTCTTGTTTGATGTCGCTACTGGTGCTTCTGAGGTGTATCAGGAGTCGCAAGCGCCGTTTGAACGCAATCAATACGAGTCTAAGCAGGTATTCTACCGTTCGAAAGATGGCACGCCGGTGCCGATGATCATCTCGTACAAAAAAGAACTCAAACCGGATGGCAGCACACCGACCATGCTGTATGGCTATGGCGGCTTTAATGTCAGCCTGCCACCAATGTTTTCCTGTCATATTGCGAACTGGCTGGATCTGGGCGGCATCTACGCGGTGGCGAATCTGCGTGGTGGTGGCGAATACGGTAAAGCATGGCATGATGCGGGGATCCAACTCGACAAACAGAATGTATTTGACGATTTTATCGCGGCAGCGGAATATCTGATCGCCGAAAACTACACCAGCCCGGAGCGCCTGGCCATTCGTGGTGGTTCCAATGGCGGTTTGCTGGTCGGGGCATGCATGACCCAACGTCCGGAGCTGTTCAGGGTTGCACTGCCAGCGGTGGGGGTGCTGGATATGCTACGGTACCATACCTTTACTTCCGGTGAAGGCTGGAAATACGATTACGGCACCGCTGGGCAGAGTGAAGAAATGTTCAGCTACCTGCTGGGGTATTCGCCGGTACACAATGTGCAAGCCGGGGTGGCCTATCCGGCGACGATGGTCACCACCGCCGACCATGATGATCGGGTGGTGCCGGCTCACTCTTACAAATTCATTGCCGAGCTGCAGGCCAAACATCAAGGCGATCAGCCGGTATTGATCCGTATCGATGTGAATGCCGGTCACGGCGCTGGGATGCCGCTTAACAAACAGATCGATCTGATGGCCGACAGCTATGCTTTTACTCTGTTTAATATGGGGATTGAGTCTCTTTAGAGCAGCAGGGTTTTTCGCCATTAAAAAATGCCGCGCAAACGCGGCATTTTTTTGGTTGGGGGGAACTCATAGAACGGTATCAGAGTGACTAAGTCTGATCCACTGAACCAACCAGTGTCGGCGGCCAAACCGAACGGCAGCTATGCCATTTTCAGATGGAGTGGCAGTTTCGACCACTCAGATAAAGAGTAGTATATTTATATGCAACATTGTTAAGTTATTGTGATATGTCGGTAATTTACACCGTTTTCTGTCATAACTGTGCTGCCCATCACCCGGCTTAAGGTACTGGCCAGCTTTGGTGTGTGGCGGGGCTTTTGCGCATCGGTCTGAGCTTGTTTAATCATTACAGTTGTTGTTTGTCTGGTTATGGTATTCCTCCCCCCTCTGGCAAAACAGTCGCCGATGGGACACCTTGCCAGTTAGTTACTGATGTAAGGCGGTTAAAAAATGTGCTGTCGGGCAGGGGTGATAGATAAATCACTTAAACTTCAATAAATAACCTCTACACTGAGCATACGATAAAAGAAAAAGGAGACGGGTATGGCAGTGAATCGGTTAGAAACCAGTCAGCTGTATTCAAAAGCTGAGCTGGCCATGATGCCATCTAAGTCCACCAAGGAACTAGCTCCTATCGATGAAATCGTCGGGCAGGAACGCGCGCAGAAAGCGGTTGAGTTTGCCATGTCGATCAAGGAGAAAGGGTACAATATTTATGCGATAGGTCAGAACGGGTTGGGTAAGCGGACCATGATCCTGCGCTACCTCAACCGCCATAAGCATGATGTCAAAGCTTTGTTTGACTGGTGTTATGTGGCGAACTTTGAGGATACCCGAGTGCCGAAAGTGTTGCAGCTCCCTTGTGGGGTGGGCAACCGGCTCAAAGCGGACATCGAAAAACTGATGTCCAAGCTGATGAATGCGATGCCGCTAGCGTTTGACAATGAGATGTACTATACCCGCGCAGAAAGGCTTAAAAACCAGTTAGCCCAGAAGCAGCAATCGGAACTGGATCGGATTGGTAAGGATGCCAAAGAGAAAGGCATCAGTCTGACCATTACCGCACAAGGGGATTATCAGTTTGTGGCGATGAACGGGGAAGAGCCGCATACGGAAGAATCGTTTGATGAGCTGAGCAAAAAAGAGCAGGAGCACTTTGCCAATCGCATTGATCAGCTGGAAGTCAGTTTGCGCTCCATGGTGCGTCAGCTGACCGAGTGGGAAGAGTCATACAGTGAGAAAATCAGGAAATTGAATGATGAAGTGACACTGGATGTGATCACCCATTTTATCAAGCAACTCAAGCTGGACTATTCCGAGTATCCGGTGATCAAAACTTATCTGACCGAGCTGCAAAAAGACATTGTGGAAAACGCAGACATTTTTTTGGATCAGAGTGCTGAGCAAGGGGAAATCGCTACTGCTTCGTTAGATAAGAATTTGCCAAGGCGCTACAAAGTCAACGTACTGGTCAGCCGCAAAAACAGTGAGTTTCCGGTGGTGGTGGAAGAGAGCCCTAATTATCATACTCTGTTTGGCTCGATTGAAACCGCAACGTTTAAAGGGACGGTGTTTACCGATTTCTCCCTTATCCGCGCCGGGAGTCTGCACAAGGCCAACGGTGGTGTGTTGCTCATGGATGCGCAGAAGGTTCTGGAGCAGCCCTATGTCTGGGATGGATTAAAACGGGCGATACGCTCTCGCAAGTTGAGTTTTACTTCACTCGAAAAAGAAGTCACCCTGACGGGAGCTGTGTCACTCGATCCCGAGCCTATCCCTCTGGATATTAAAATCATTCTGTTTGGTGATTACCGTACCTATCAGTTGTTGCAGCACTATGATCCAGAGTTTAGTGAGCTGTTCCGGGTCACCGCAGATTTTGAAGATGAGATGCCGCGCACACCGGAATCAGAACTGCATTATGCTCGTTTTATATCCAGTGTTGTGCATGACAACGGCATGTTGCATTGTGACAAAAAGGCGATTGCGCGGATCATTGAGTACAGCTCAAGGCTATCGGGCGATCAGAATAAGCTGTCACTCCACTCAGCCAATATCGCCAACCTGTTGCGTGAATCGAACTACGTTGCACGGCAAGCCAACTCCAATATGATCCGCATTGGCCATGTTGAAGAGGCGATGAAGAATCAGGAGATGCGTGTTAGCCGCTTGCAAGACAGTGTGATGGAAACGTTTAAGAATGGTACGACTTTGATCCGTACTGAAGGCGTTGAAGTTGGTCAGATCAATGCCCTGTCAGTGCTGAGTACCAGTGATCACATGTTTGGTGCGCCAAACCGTATCACCGCGACCACCTGCTATGGTGAAGGTGATGTCATTGATATAGAGCGCAGTGTGGAACTGGGCGGGCGGATTCACTCTAAAGGGGTGATGATTCTCTCGGCTTATCTTGCTTCGGTGTTTGGTAAAACCGCCCGGGTGCCACTGACAGCGACGCTCACCTTTGAACAATCCTACGGTGGTGTCGATGGTGACAGTGCCAGCATGGCAGAACTCTGTGCTGTGGTATCAGCATTCTCAAAACAGCCAAACCGACAAGATATTGCGATCACCGGATCGATGAACCAGTTTGGTGAAGCGCAGCCAATTGGTGGGGTGAACGAGAAAATTGAAGGTTTTTATGATGTCTGCATGATTAAAGGCCGTCATCATGGACAAGGGGTGATCATTCCCCGTTCAAATGTGCATAATCTGATGTTGCGCGCCGATGTGGTGAAAGCGGTAGCCAAGGGCGAGTTCCATATTTGGGCTATCGAACATGTAACTGAAGCGATTGAGTTATTGACTGGCAAACCTGCAGGAACGGCCACCGATGATGGCTCTTATCCGATTAACACTATTTTTGGTTTAGCCCAGGCGAAACTCAACTCGTTGCGCAAGTAACCTTTTGGCAACTGAGGGCCTGTTTTTTTGTGGTTTTTCTATTTAATCCTCCATAACTGATCATAACTCTTCATAATAACAAAATTCCGGCGTAAGTGCCGGAATCTTGTCACAAATATTGTGAACCAATATCATGAATTTGATGGCTTTTTAATCTGGACAGATGTGTTATCTACCTCTAATAGTGCGCCTGTTACTTATTCTGTTGGGAAGCATCCCACGGCATGGAAGCAGATACCTATCACTTGAGGTTAATCATGCAGTTTTCTTTAAAAAATCTCTCGATACGTACCCAGAACCTTATCCCGGTACTGTTTACCGCTTTTTCGTTGTTCATCGCACTGTGGATCACCAAAAACAATCTGCAAGCAGAACAAGAGGCCATGACGTCTAATGCCGAGTCATTGGTGTTTTACAAAGATGCACTGGCACATATTGATGATCAGGTTTATCCGTTGCGAATCAGTGCCGTGTATGCCATCTATGATGCAAACCGCCGTGACACATTCAGTGATGAACTTAAGTCGGTGGTAAACCAAATTGATAAAGATTTAAATACCATCGCGCAAGAACAAGACTTTCAAAATGAAGTGGAACTGGTTCGCCGCGCAATCACTGCTTATGTCGATTACTCGAGCCGTTCGGTGCCGTTCCTGAATCGTCGTGATTAGGGGCTGGTTTCCAGCGCGGAATACGATCGCTTTATCAGCAAATATCGTCAGGTGGGCAACGAGATGGTGAACTCCATCAATACCCTGTCGCAGCGTGTGAATAAGCTGATGACCGAGAAAATGGCGCACAGTGAACGCGAAAATCAACGGGTACAAACCAATGCTATGCTGAGTATTTTGGTGGTGTTCATTGTTTCACTGTTAGGAGCGTGGTTCTTATCAGGCATTATTGTCACCCCGATCCAAAAACTGCAGGGCGTGATGCGCCATCTGGCTGGTGGGGATCTGTCGGTCCGTGCTGATGTCGAGGGTGACAATGAAATTGCGCACCTTAGCAAAGATGTTAACCAAACCGCGACCCAGTTACACGATACCGTAGATGCACTCATGCGTATCAGCGAAGAAGTGGCATCTGTCTCAACAGAGTTGGCAGCGGTGATGACCCAAGCGGAAGCCAACGCACAACAAGAGTTGATGGAAATTGAACAGGTGGCATCGGCGGTGAATGAGCTGGCGAGTACGGCGGATAATGTGAGTGATAACGCGACCTCAGCGGATTCAACAGCGCGTGAAGCAGATGGTCTGGCTAAATCAGGTCTGGCGATTTTCCAGGAGAGTGCTCAGGCTAGCGAGCAGATGTCACAAGCGCTGAATGATGCAGCACAAGTGGTTACTCGTCTTAAAGAGCAATCGGTACAGATTAATGATGTTATCGAGGTAATTCGCGGCGTATCGGAGCAAACTAACCTGCTGGCACTGAATGCGGCGATTGAAGCGGCACGTGCCGGGGAATCGGGGCGCGGTTTTGCCGTGGTTGCCGACGAAGTGCGTATGCTGGCAGCCCGTACTCAGGAATCTACGCAAGAGATCCAGACGATCATTGAAGAACTGCAGGCGCAATCCGGTTTAGCAAATGACAGTATGCAAGTAAGTCTGGAAATGTTGGTCCGTAATAATGAACTGACCCAACAAGCTAATGATGCGCTGGTTGGAATTACCGAGTCGGTTACCAACATCAATGATTCGAACACTCAGGTTGCCACGGCAGCGGAAGAGCAGTCACAAGTGACGCAAGACATCAACCGTAACGTAGTAAACATGTCTGAGCTGGTGAACCAAAATGTGGCAGGCATTAGTCAAAGTGCCAGTGCGAGTACGGAACTTTGACTATTAGCAGAAAAACAGAAAGAGCAATTGAGCTTCTTTAAACTGTAATTATGCTGACCACATAAAAAAGCGCCGAAGGGCGCTTTTTTTATGTCAGTGCGTGACTCATTTGAGCGTCAGCCTGGTACCGTCGAACTTGAGATGGCCAAGCAACGTTTTGGCATTGGCTTTACCAAAATCATCAAACTCGATCCCGTAGCGTGCATGATGGACCGATTTCTGGATGTTGCAAATTCGCCCTTTAAGTGCCAATAGCATTGGTCCGCCCCGCTGGTTAATGACCACATCCAGTGATACCTTGTCCTGAGGCTGCAATGGCCGGCTCATGGGTGAGGTGATGATCCGGCAGCCACCTCGTGACAAATCCCGGATTTCACACTCAGTACGATAATCACTCAGATGCAGGCGTGCATCGAGGTTGACTTCATAACGGGTCTCTTTACGGAGTTGAAATACCTGCATCGTATTTGGCAGCGCCAATATCAACAGCGGATAGGGGGCTCCAAGCCGATGCTGAAGCTGGGCACGAAACGGAATCACGGCCCCTTCGCCCCGGTGAGAATAGGCTTTAACGCTTAACCAGAACCCTTCCTGAAAATAGAACCTGAGATCTTCATCAGAGATGTTGGGAATTTCTATCAGCGCGGTATTGTTGCTGTGGCAACCGACAAAAGTGCTGGTGGTGATATATTTGGTGCCGACAGGGGTGGTCACATTGAGCGTGACTTCGCTGCCATGTTCTACCATTGCCATAGCGTCGGTGCTGTTGAGTACTGTCGCCTGTCGCCGCTGGGTAAGGGTATCCGCTGCCCCTTGCTTGTTTTCGTTACTTCTAGCCATCATGGGTATCGCTTTTATTCCTGCAAACACTGCGCTTTACAGGCTTTTATATCTATAAGCATTGGTTTTAAGTCGGACTGACTTGAAACATGGCAATAATTCTATGCAGTGATATCATTTGATTCAATGAATCACATGTAAAAAATGGGAGCTGGATGATGTTTCATGTAGTGCACGACGCAGAACATCACTGCTTTTGGGTCGATTTGGTTAAAGAGTATCAGGCCAAGGTTCTCTATGAGCAACATGGCTCTGTGTTGCATATTACTTCAACGGTAGTACCCGAGCCATTACGGGGTAAAGGCTATGGCAAGATCATGATGGAAGCGCTACTGGCCGAAATTGAATCGCTTAACTTGAAGGTCGTCCCGGTATGCCCTTATGTTGTCCACTATTTTGAGCGTAATAAGCAGTGGGCCCATTTACTGGCATGAGAGCTGTGATTCATCCGCTGTATCAACAAATTGGCCAAGAGTTAAAATTGGGCACAGTACACTCTGCTGGTGTCATTCAGAGCCTGTGGGGAGGCTATGGTGAACTGGTACGGCTGCATTTTGCCGAGCGTAACGTGATTGTCAAGCACGTAGGCTTGCCTAAACCTTCTGCCCACCCGAGAGGATGGAACACAGATCGCTCTCACCAAAGAAAACTGCGTTCTTATCAGGTGGAAGTCAACTGGTATCAGCACTTTAGTTTGCTGACCGACGCTCAATGGCGAGCTCCTGTGGGATTAATGTGCCGTCAGACAGAACATGAGTGGCTGATTGTGATGGAAGATCTTGCCCAGGCCGGATTCCCGGATACGATCAAACAAGCAAATAAAACCCATTTGCGCGCATGCCTGACCTGGCTGGCAAACTTTCATGCCCGCTTTATTGGCTGTCAAACCCGGCAGTTGTGGGAAACCGGTACCTATTGGCATTTAGATACGCGCCCTGATGAATGGCAGGCTTTAAGTGATGAAGAGTTGAAGTGCCACGCACGGTTGATTGATCAAACCTTGCGCAGTGCCTGCTACCCGACCTTGGTGCATGGCGATGCCAAACTGGCCAACTTTTGTTTTACCCCGGATGGCAACCAAGCCGCAGCCGTCGATTTCCAATATGTTGGCCACGGCTGTGCGATGAAAGACGTGGCGCTGTTTATGAGCAGTGCGGTTGAGCCGCAAGCTTGCGAGCAGATGGAGCACTGGGTACTGGACTGCTACTTTGATGCACTCGAAACAGCATTGGCGCGTTATCAGCCGTCACTGAATCGTGCCAGTGTTGAACAAGCGTGGCGGCCTCTGTTCGCACTTGCCTGGGCCGACTTTCAGCGTTTTGTCAAAGGCTGGAGCCCGGAACACTGGAAGATCAATCCTTATACTGAATCACTTACGGCGCGAGCGCTCAAAGAACTGAAAGGCGTTCACGCTGCATCTCCGGGCGGTGCCGATTGAATGATCAGGGGGATTGCGGGTGTCCGCTACCCGGAATGGCGCTTGTAGCTGGCAGGATGTCAGCAGTATTGCATCGCCTTACCTGGTAATTCAGCCGACTAACCGGTGTGGTGCCTGGTCATGGGCATTTGTTGCGGTATTGTTATGCATGACGCTATTATAGTGGCAATGCAAAATAAGGGATTGCCATGAGTACTGCGCTGGAGTTAACCGCAAGCGGTGTATGGTCAGTCCGATCCTGGTCAATCAGCAATTGCTCTATTATTTAAGTTGTGGTTTCTGATTACTCTGCTCCCATGATTATTGCCTGAGTCGAGGTTCTCATTTATCAAAATTGGATAAATGAAGCCCGTGATACCTTGGCCTAACAGTCGATTTAATGTTCTTATACTGGCGAACGTCTTATTTGCCCGGGCAATGTAATCAGCCAGATATTTTTTCCCTCCTGATAAACTTGTTTGCTTAGGATATATAATTCTATTAATAGAGTGCTCAAGTGAGGCTTCATTGTTGAAGGGCTGGGGTACTCTGGTTGCTCATCATGGATAAGAGCTTGCCTGTGAATAGCGGATATTTAGTCGATATCATCATTCTTTTGTTGGCGGCAGTCATAGCTGTCCCGGTGTTTCAATACTTGAAATTTGGGGCTATCCCGGGCTTTTTGGTCGCAGGCGCAATGATCGGTCCGTCGGGGCTGGGCTATATCCAGGATTACGATGAAGTTGCCCAGTTGGCTGAGTTTGGTGTCATTCTTTTATTGTTTATTATTGGCATGGAAATTAAGCCATCGAGCCTTTGGCACATCAGGCGATTGGTGTTAGGGCTTGGCGCCGCTCAGGTGTTGATCACAGGAGGGATCATCACGGTTGTTGCACATGAAATCCTGGATGCTTCCTGGGAAGCTTCCCTTTTAATCGGGCTCTCGTTATCTTTATCTTCAACGGCCTTTGTTCTTCAGCTGTTATCGGAAAGGCACATGCTCTCCTCAGAATACGGCAGAGCTTCAGTCGCTGTATTGCTCCTACAAGATCTGGCGGTGGTTCCGTTACTGGTTTTTGTAACGTTTATGGCCGAGCCTGAATTTACTATCGTCGAAGATATTTCCCTCGTACTGGCCGAGGCTTTCATCATTCTTTGTTTCATTATTGTCTTTACCCGCTATATTTTAACCCCCTTGCTGAACCTGCTTTCCCGGTTTGGATCACCCGAAATATTTACTGCATCCGCGTTACTTTTGGTATTGGGAGCGGCATACGCGATGGAAAGAATCGGTTTGTCGATGGCCATGGGGGCGTTTGTTGCGGGGTTATTGATTGCTGACTCATCGTATCGTCATCAAATCATCGCAGAGGTTCAGCCCTTTAGAGGTTTGCTGCTTGGGCTGTTTTTTATGTCAATGGGGATGTCATTAAATATTGTTCACTTCTTAGAGTATCCTCTTGTGCTGGTCGGTGTTGCTGTTACGCTCATGACGCTTAAGTTTCTGATTCTCTGGCCCTTATCTCGTGTGTTCGGAATCAAGGCGCAGGCATCCGTTGCCGTTGCCATCCTTTTGTCACAAAGTGGTGAGTTTGCTTTAGTATTATTTGCCGTCGCGAAAAGTTTGGCTGTGCTGGAAGAGGTTTTGTTTCAACACCTACTCATTGTTGTCCTGCTGACTATGCTCATTACCCCGGTGCTGGATAAAGTCGCTTATCGGGTATTTTCGGCTTCGCGCAGGCCCCCGGTAACCATGCAATATGCTGATGTCGGCAAGCATCAGCAACATACGCAGCCGGTCATTATTGTAGGGTTTGGAAGAATGGGCCATCGGATTGGTCATATTATGGAATTGATGAAAGTCCCTTATCTTGCAATTGATAGTGATGAGTCCCTTGTGGCGCGAGAACGCTCAAAAGGTAAGCCTGTGTATTTCGGAGACGTGCAAAGTCTCCAGGTACTGCGTGCGGTCGGGGCGACTAATGCGCCGTTTGTGATTGTCGCCATCAATGATCCGGGTGTAACGGAGAAAATCGTCGCTTCGCTTCACTCTTCCGCTCCTGAGATTGCTATTTTTGCGCGGGGGCATGACCTGATTAAATGCCATGATCTAAGATCGCTCGGAGCATACTATACCGTTTCGGAAACTCTCGAGGCTAGCGCCGAGCTTGCTCATGCTGCTTTACTTCATATTGGTGTTGAAGCATCGGAAATTGCGATTGCGCTTGAGCAATTTCGCAAGGATTACTACAAGCAAGTTAATCGGAATGAGGACCAATGAACGGAGTAAAATAGATAGCTTGGTTGATAAAAGTGGACTAAAGGCCACTTTAGCTTACATGGCTCTTCGGCCCATACAAGTGTAGTGCGGGCAATGAAACACGCGCATTGCGCCGGGGCTAGCCGCGAATGTCGTTCGCTGTGTCCCACCCGTTTACCTTCCTGCTACCTGTGTGGCGAGGCTGGATTGGCTTTGCTTCTTTTTGCGAGGGACTTGAGGAAAAAGTAGCCGGCAAAGGCGATAAGCAGGGTATTGCCCACGGTTGTGATGGCTAGCTGGGTGAAGACCTTAGGCGCCGGCTCCGCATACAGGGTGATATCAAAATAGGCGGCGCATCCGTATCCTAACAGGTTTGCTAACAGTGCCAGCAGGACAAACAGAATAAAGTCGCGCTGGTTAAACTTGCCTTGTACAAGACGGTGACGCGTCAGGAGCGGAAAGAAGCCGATGATGAAACCAACGATGCCCGAGCCCACCACCCAGCTCATCCAGACGCCCCATCCGGCAAAAAAATCCGTAATCCAGTGACCAACAAACCCGATCAGTAACCCTATCAGAGGGCCAAACATGACCGAGAACAGGGCCAGTATGATGATTGCTGGTTTTAAGGTGGTATTGGCATAGACGGGCAGGCCAAACATCGGCAGGCCTCCGATCCCGTATAGGGCGATGCCGATGGCGAGCGCGACAACAGGCTTGGTGGTTAGGTTCATAGGCATCTCCGTCAAAGTATCGGGTGGGCTCTTACGCACGGCATTTTGCTTCTGGCTCAGGGGCTGAAACTCAGCCCCTGATTGATGGCGATCGGCGGATATCACTTTGCCTCTAATGATCCAAATAAAGGTAGTTTTGCCAGCTCTTCATCCGGATCAGCACCTTACGCATCACGGATACATGGGTGAAGCGGTCAGAGTAGACCGCGACTTCTACCGCAGTTCCTAGTGGCAGTTGGTATTGTGACATATCGTCGGTGATCTTCAGGGTCACAAATACCCGGCCACTGGTGCGCAATGCCTCGGTACCGAACAGTGCCCCCCGGGCCTGAAACTGGCTCTCACCAATCGCGGGCAGCACCTCTATGACCTCTCCTTTAAACACCTTTCCCGGTAGTGCCCGGAACATAAACTCGGCTTCATAACCGGGCTTGATACGCTGGAGCGAGTTCTGGCGAAATGCCCCGGTGTAGATCCGCTGTTCGGTATGCACAAAAGTCATGACCGGCGCGAGTGGCAGGGGTACCGCCATAACCCCCGGTCGAAGTGCCAACTGAGTCACATAGCCCTCGGTTGGAGCGCGCACGACGGTTTGCTCCAAATCAAACTCTGCCTGACGCAACTCCGCCAGTAACTGAGCCACCTGGGTGTTCTCCCCACCGATTTCAGAGTTGAGGGCAATTTGGCGCTGTTCCAGTTGTGACTGGGCTACTTCAACTGCGGCTTGGGCCGCTTTGTAGGCTTGGCGTCGGGTATCAAGTTGTTGCTCAGTAAAGGCCCCGCGATCAAAACCACGCTGGTAACGGTTGAACTCACGTTGGGCTTTGTCCCGCTCTGCGGTCGCTTTGAGCAGTACAGCCTGCGCCTCCTGAACGTCGGACTCTAACCCCAGCGCGCCTTGACTGGCTTCTTTGACTTTCGCCCGCAGTTTTGCCACTTCAGCTTCATAAGGCACCGGATCAATGCGAAACAGGACATCCCCCTGACGTAAAGGCTGATTCGGTGTGACCGGCACTTCAATCACGCGCCCGCGTACCCCGGAGACAATGGGCGTGGTTGAGAACACCTGATTGCCCAACTGGGTGAAGGGGTGGTTGTAGTTCATCAGCAGGATTAATGTGCCAATAAGCACCACGCCACCTAACACGGCGGTTGGCACCGTCCATTTATTGAGTGGAATTTTGAAAATTTTGAAGATGGCGATGCACAGTGCAGCGTATGTCAGGATCAGTAGTAAATCCATTATTGATTCTCCTGTGCGTCATTGGTGGTGGTTTGCGGTGGGTGAGCTTGTTTCTTGAGGGTGTTCACCTCTTGTTTTAGCTGGCGGACCTCATCCACCAACGCCTCTACCCGGTGATGAATATCGTGCGTTTCTTGCTCCAGCTGTTTAAAGCCCCATCCGCGCTCTTTACGCCATAACGTTGCCCAAATCCATAGGAACGGCCATAGCGCATGGAGTGTGAACAGGCTTACCCAGCCGGCATAGTGAATCGCGTCCTGGTGGGGATGCTCACGTTCCTTGGCTATTTCATATGGGATGTCATGAATAACGATGACGCCGTAAAAAATCACAAGAGCAACGAAGATGAGCAGCCCAAGTGCAAAATAATCTAAAAACATCATACTTCCTTGTACTGATTGCTAGACGGAAAAACAGGTGAATTGATTTTTTAAGTATTTGATACAAATACAGGTGAATCAAGCGACACGGGTAATATTACTTCCGCTTATGAGATATGGTGCATTAATTGCGCGCGGTTAACCCGTTCTCTTCATGGTAGGAAATGGTTGTATCGGCTGTCGCGTCAGTTTGTAGAAACGGCGCTGCCTGATAAGGAGTGCGGAGGGCGTATCAGATTACTCCGAGCACACTTGGTTACGGCCATTGGCTTTGGCCCGGTAAAGGGCTTTATCGGCACGATAAAAAGTACGCTGGGTGTTTTCCCCTTCGCGGTGGAGGGTGACGCCGACAGACACCGTCAGCCCCCTTTCGCCGAGAATTTCATGCCAGCCATACTGATAAATACGTTGCCGGTAGTTTTCGGCATGCATGTTGGCTGCTTCCAGTTTGCTGTTTTCGAGAATGACCAAAAACTCTTCCCCGCCGAAGCGGACACAAGAGGCTCCACGGAACTTAAAATAGCTCGCCAGCTCTTTGGATACATGCTTGATCGCTTGATCACCAATTAAGTGGCTCAACTCATCATTGATTGACTTGAAGTGATCAATATCAATCACCAACAATGCAAATGGTGTGTCGTGGAGCAATAGATCTTTGAGTTTTACTTCCAACCAGCGGCGGTTGTGTAATGAAGTCAACGGATCGGTGAACACGTCCTGCTGGAGTTGGGCCACGGTGTTTTTATGTTGCTGGGTGGTTTCTTTCAACTCTTTGTTTTCAATCTCGGACATTATCAGCTTAAGCTGCAGTTCAAAACGGGATAGGCGGCGCAGTTGGGCCGGGCCCAGTTCACTCATTGGGATGTGTTTGATCAGATCCGTTTCAACCCTGAACGCTTTTTTCTCATAGCGCAGCGCTTTTTCAAACTGTCCCTGAGAGGCGCAGATTTGGCTCATCGCATCAAAAAAGCGCTTGGTGATGGTGGGTGAACCGTGCTTTTCTACCCGTTTACCCGCTGAGTCAAGCATCACATTGGCCAGTGACTGGTGCCCGAGCTCGTTAAGACAAAATGCCGTTTCCATCTTCACCATGGTCGACAGCCAGTTGGTATGGATATTGCCAGCGGTATATTGGATTTTCGAGATTGCAGACAGCGCTTCGTGATACTGTTTCTGCAACCGATGCAGCTTAGCCTGATAGAGGCGGATTTGGCCGGTGAGTGTTTTGTCACTGACCAAAATACTCAGTTCTTCACACTCACGTAATAGTTCCGAGGCGCTTGTGGCGCGTTGCTGGTGGATTAAGCAAGCGAGCATGTAGAGCTTGTAGCGCAAGCGTAATGAGCGGCTCTCTATGGCATGATCAATGCCGTCGATTTTCTGGTAGTAGCGCAGGGCGCGATTGTGGTCACCATAGATATCGCAGAGGTTACCTAAGCCGATAATCGCCCGGACATAGTGGTCAATATAACCGTGCTCAACCGCAATGTTGGTTGATGAGACGTACTCATTCAGTGCTGCGCTGTAATTGCCTTGCTCGACGAGCCGTTCACTCAGGCTTTCTTTGATCATCAGGATATCGGCAGCATCTGCTGGCAGTTCGAGCAAATTGAGTGCCTGGCGGAGTTCCTCGACGCTTTCATTCAATTGCTTTAACCGGAAGCGATATTCTGCGCTGATAATGTAGCAACACGCCCGTTCACGGTTGGAAGAAGCCAAATGCTGACGAATGTGATCCCATAAAATGATCGCTTCTTCGCCAGAAACGGCAGAGGGATCCATGCCGGCATCGCTGACTTTGTTAAGCAGTTGTTCCATTTTTCATTACCTCTATATGGCTCTCTTCCAACTGCTCTAAGGTGAAAGGGAAAGTCAGAATATCCTGCAAATACAACGATGGTTTCGGTCCTTTTAGTCCGCGGCGGCTCCAGGGATAAAGCTCGATCATCGAACAAATAACACGATACAGATCTTCGGCGGCCTGGCCTTTATCGGCAATAAGCATCGCCAGGCGATCAGTGCTCAAGCGGGAAATCAGGTCACTGGAGGTTGAGAGGGAGTGGACCAGTTCAGTACAAACATCGAGAAACGCCGGATCGTCATGTCGAATCATGATCACGGCATGATTGGATTGCTTTAATTCGGTTTTGAATAAGACCAGTTGTTCCCACCAGTAGGTTTCTGACACAACGTTGGAAAGCTGTTTCTCCGGATCGTATTCATAGTGGGCGCGAATGCGATTGATGAGCTTGCGCGCTCGTTGCTCGAGTTGCCGTTTAGAACTGCGTGCTTTATCCATACTAACCCGGTGGTTTTGCTCTTTGAGCATCTGCAACGCGTATTTCCGGTATTTTCTAAAAGCGTGCAAGGCTGCCTGATGATCGCCTTGTTCTTCACAAACCCGAGACTGTTGGAAGCAAATTTGGCTGAGTAATTCACCATTATCGAACGACTGCGCCGATTTTTCTGCCATGACCAATAGCTGAGCAGCATTATCTGGATTTTTCCTCAGTAGTTCCAGCCTGGCCCGGCTGATAAATGAGTGCGCTTTCATCCAGGTTAGATCGTGCTCAATGGCGAGTTGATGTGCTTTCTGGTTGGCCTCTTCCGCGGCGTCGAGCCGTTCCAGCCCGAGCAACGCCAAGCCCCGGAAGTCCCAGATTTCTGCCTGCCAGGTATTATCGTGATGATTTTGCAGCACTTCTGCTGCACCATCCAGTACGGTCAGCATTTCCAGATAGTTGTTGAGCAGGTAATAATCCCAGGCTAACAGAATACGCGCTTTGCCTTCCAACCAGGCAATCCGTTCATTATTTGCAACTCTTACCGCGAGAGAGTGGGTTGCAGCCGCCATATTGTGCTCGTTAGTAATGCGCCAGACATTACCTAGCCCGATGAGAGCTTCAACTTGTATTTCAACGTCATCGACCAGTGCTGATTGCTCAAGAGCATTGATCCAATATTGCTGGGCGGAGTAATATTTCGCCTGTCCCCAGTACTGGAGGGCAAAAAGGTGCAGGATTTCAGGTAGGCATTCGTCAGTATCGAGTTGATTTTGCTTCTTAAAGGCTTCTTTGATCCACTTTAGCCCCTGACGGTATTCCATCAGGCACCAACAGCTGTGTGACATGATGATGAGCGCTTGAATTTCCCCTTCGACATACAGAATCTGTTCTGCACGAACGCGGCACTGCTCAGCAATTTGCAACGCTTTTTCGGGAATGGACTTTATTTGTCCTTTTATCGCTTGAAGCTCAGCCTCTATCTGAAATTGGTTTTTATCCAATGATCACACCCACGACTATTGTGTTTAAAACAGCACCTATAATTATGTAGCCAGTTGCATTTGTTAACCTATGGGATTCACGCCAGATAATAACATGACTTAAGGTATTCCAAGTGTGAGTTATACCTAAGTCAGCAACCATTTACCACACTTTCATGACTAAGGTGTTACCCGACTAGGATAAAAGCTGCTTAATGGTCAGTGGCGCATCGGTAACATTCAGCCTTTGAGCGGCCGTGAGTCCCTGTTTATCTTGGTAGCACAAATTATGCCAAGCTCTGAAAATATCTAAAAGAGGTAGTAATCCAGCAGGCCTTAATTTGCGACGAGGTTCGTTGATAAAGCTTTCAAACAGCAGTTGGAAGCGGCTCTGGTAAAACTGAATGTGGCGAGTTGTGGCGACACTGAACCAGGCGGAAGGATCATTGTTATCGCCAGCCAGGTAGCAAATGCCTTTTTGGCTGTCTTGTTGACTGGAGATAGCCCAACGGTCACGCCACCAACTCATATAAGCGATATCGATTTTGCCAAATGGGATATTCATGTCCCAGCCCGGATCCTCGTCGACATACATCAGATCAACGTTATTTTGCTGAATGCGCTTCAGACATACACTAAGTGCCGCTGAACGCAAAAATGGATCTTGTGGCATATAGATCGAGACCCGCTTTTCTGAGTTGCACATATCCATTACGTGCAAATAGTGGGCGTACGAGGTGTAAGGCGGACGAATTAACGCGCCTTTTGATGGGTAGTGGAATACGGCCATATTACCGAGCGGATCTTCCACATTCGCCCGGGCCAAAATTGTCTGGTACTTCTGATCAATACGCTCACGTAATAGCGGTGATGGAGCAGGTGGCGCTTCGCTGGCTTCCGCTTTGAACTCTCGTGAAACAAAGCGCGAGATTGGATCGTATGGGTTATGATCGACACTGCCTAGCGGTTCTTCATCGGCGGAGTAATTGACATGCTGGCATAAAATGTAGCCGGAATGCGCTTCTCCGGAGACGATCCAGTACACGCCATTGTCGCTGTTGGGTTGCAGCGGCATGTAGTGGGAAGCAAGCTCATAAGAGCGGGCATGATTGACCCAGCGAGCGTCAATAGTGGCCAGTTTACGCCGACACCGACTGGCAATATGCACCACGTGGTCGTAGAAAGTTTTGGGATTGATGCTCAGTTTGCGGCAAATTTCTCGTACCGAATACCCGGTGAACAACAAGCCCATCAGGTTTTCTTGAAATTGCAGTTTTTTATTGGTACCAGACCATTTGTCAACAAATGTGCTTTGACAGGCTTTACAGCGATAACGCTGGCGGTCACCACTATAGCCAAAAGCATGGTAGAGATGTTTATGGGTATGAACTGACAGGCCGAAGTTATCACACTCGTCGTTGCGACATGCCGGTAGTCCATCGCCGTGTACGTGTCTTAAACGATGTAGTTCATTGACCACGTCACGGTTATTAAGTAAGGGGGGGAAAGCTCCACATTCACGGCATACCATCGCCGGACGCTTAGGGTTAGCATGTTGCAAAACGTAATGCTTTGCATCACTCAATCCAAAGTTGTCACACGCCAATGTTTTACAAAAGTTGAGTTGTAACCCATCTGCGTCTTTTGGCAGTTTGCCGTTAGACACAATCGCCCCCTCGGGATAAATCTGGCAGCCGGTCAGGCTCCGGCTGCAAGTTACTGCTTAATAATTCTTAGATGTTGATTGCTGTTTCCAGAGCAACTTTCATCATGTCGTTGAACGACTTTTGACGCTCTTCAGAGCTTAGTTTTTCACCACGGATGATGTGGTCAGAAACCGTCAGGATAGTCAGAGCTTTCGCGCCTAGGTCTGCAGCCACGCCGTAGATACCAGCCGCTTCCATGTCTACACCCAGGATGCCCAGTTTTTCCATCTTCTCGAAGATGTCAGCTTCTGGTGTGTAGAATAGGTCAGCAGAGAATACGTTACCTACTTTAACTGGTACTTCTTGAGCGCGTGCTTGGTTAACTGCTTCTTCCAGAAGACCGTAATCAGCGATCGCTGCGAAGTCGTGGTTGTTAAAGCGGATACGGTTAACTTTTGAGTCTGTAGAAGCACCCATACCGATAACAACGTCCATTAGGTTAACGTCGTCACGTACTGCACCACAGCTACCTACACGGATTACGTTTTTCACACCGTACTCAGCGATTAGCTCGTGTACGTAGATACAGCAAGATGGGATACCCATACCGTGGCCCATAACAGAAACTTTTTTGCCTTTGTATGTGCCAGTGAAGCCGAACATGTTACGAACGTCACAAACTTGTTTTACATCTTCAAGAAACGTTTCTGCGATGTATTTTGCGCGTAGTGGGTCGCCTGGCATTAGGACTGTTTCAGCGAAATCACCTGGTTGTGCGTTAATGTGTGGGGTTGCCATAAGTGCTCTCCAAAGTTTTATTCCGGTAAGACACATCTAGTATAGAATGCTATTACCAATTCTGTTGAACTTGTTCGTTTTCGTTGAGGCAATAATATCGGGCGCTGCAATCATCTCTTGAGAGATTTGTCACAAAACCTATCCTTTTTATGTCAATTATTTACGTTGATAACTAATTCTGTTGAAAGCAAAAAGGCAATCGATTCGCTAATGCTCGATTGGACGATAAAGTGCTCAAACAAGGCAATTTCGATTGAGAAATATTTGTTTTTAAGGGTGATCGAAGACTTCAAATATCAAGTAAAACGATTAACTTGTACGTAAAAAATTCTTGTACAATTTTAGTGAGGCTGCTATACCTTGTACAAGACGGACTTTTGTATAGGAGTATGCAATTATGGGTTCTGTAATTAAAGTGGGTATCAGCTCTTGTGTGCTTGGTGAAAAGGTGAGATTTGACTCCGGGCATAAAGTTAGCAATTTTGTCACCAAAGAATTGAGTCAGTTTTTTGAGTTTGTTTCGGTTTGCCCTGAGGTCGGGATGGGCATGCCGGTGCCAAGGCCTACGATTCGGCTGATCTCCGAGGCAGAGCGTATTGCCTTGGTGGAAACCAAGAATCCTGAGCGTGACCACACACAAGGAATGTTGTCATACTCTGCGGCTAAAGTTGATGAGTTACAAAACGAACAGCTGTGTGGTTACATTGTTTGTGCCAAATCACCGACCTGCGGTATGGAACGCGTCAAGGTTTACACCAAACATAATGCGGCCAAGGATGGGGTAGGGTTGTATACCCAGACGTTAATGAACAAGATGCCGTGGTTGCCAGTTGAAGAGGATGGACGTCTTAACGATCCGGTATTGAAAGAGAACTTTATTACGCGCGTCTTTTCCCTGAGTGACTTCTATACCTCGATGGGCGGTGAACCGTCGCCGGCAAAAATCATCGATTTTCATTCGCGTCATAAGCTAACGCTAATGGCGCACCATCCGGATTCCTATCGTGTTCTTGGTCGTCTGGTTGCCAGGGTGGCGGAGTATGAGTTGGACGAATTTTTTAACCAATATCGCTTAGGCTTGATGCAAGCGCTGTCGCACCGGGCAAGCCGTAAGAACAATACCAATGTACTGATGCATTTGCAGGGTTACTTTAAACGTTCGCTGACTAAAGAGCAGAAAGCTGAACTGGCGACCGTGATCCACGACTACCGTGTAGGCGTGCTGCCGTTGCTGGCGCCACTCACGCTGATCAAACATTATTTGAACTCCTATCCGGATGAGTATTTAGCCAAACAATCATTCTTACAACCACATCCACAAGAGATGAGATTACGTTATGGTCTGTAGCCAAGAAGAAAAAATGTATGCCATTCGCGAAGTCTCTGAGTTGACCGGGGTAAAACCGGTTACGCTTCGTGCCTGGCAGAGACGTTACAACCTGATTCAGCCCAAGCGTACCGAAAAAGGCCACCGTTTATACCGCGAGCAGGATCTAAATACGATTCGTGAAGTACAGGGCTGGCTGGCCAAGGGAGTGTCAATTGGTAAAGTTAAAGACTTGCTCGGAAGAGAGAGCGTACCAGCTTACAGCACCCGGCAACAGCCCCTAGAAGAAGTGGAACTGATGTTACAGGCGTTGGCTCAGCTTAATCGTGGCAGGAGTGAAAGCTTGCTTGCTTCGGTACTGAAAGACTACCCGTTTGATATTGTGACTGAGCAGTTTGTGGCCCCTATTTTTGATGCGTTAGAGCGAGTAAAAGGTGCCTTGCGTTCTCTCCAGTATGGGCTGTTCCAAACTTGTCTGGTCACTCGGTTAATGTTGATCGTCGATGCGGAAAATAAAGCAGCGAGCAAAGGCAAATGTCTGTTGTTGTGTTATGAGCAAACGCGTGCTGCGGAGAGTTGGATTCAGGCGGTCAGGCTGTGCTCTCAGGGTTACCATATCACGATGATAGATGGCGTGGATGACCTGGCCGGTTTGATTGAACATGATGTGGTGCACCGCTACGAGCGCGTACATGTTTTTTCTAACAATGCCTTACCAGTTAAGCAGTGTGAGGTATTGCAAACGTTACGTGAGCAGTATCCGGACAAGTTTGACTACTCTCAGGTGATTGAGAAATTACATCCAACTATAACAGGGTAAGGAGCTGGCATGATTTTGGTGTGGTACCGCCGTGATATCAGGACGTTAGACCATACGGCGCTGCAAGCGGCACTTGAGAGCGGGCAGCCGGTGGTTGCCGGCTACTTAGCGACGCCGGAGCAATGGCGGCGACACGCAATGGCACCGATTCAGGCGGACTTGATTGCCCGGCGCCTGGTTGAGTTGGATCGTGAGCTCAGCCGGTTGAATGTGCCGCTGTTGTACAAGGAGGTGACAGACTATGCCGAGTGTGGCAAGGCCATCCTTGATTGGGCGACATCACTGCAGGTTTCTCAAGTGATGGTGAATGCCGATTATGAAGTTAATGAACGGCAGCGGGATCAACAGGCACAAGAGCTGCTGGCCGCTAAAGGTATCACTCTGACCTGTTTTGAGGACAAGTGCATTCATGCTCCCGCAAGTGTGTTGAACAAACAAGGGCACTACTTCAAAGTATTTACACCATTCAAACGCGCCTGGCTGCAACATTTCCAGTTACCCGCCATAGGTAAACCCCATCCACAGAAGGCGCTCGGTGAAGCGCTGGAGCGGCATGTTGATCGCTATCATCCCGAGGTCGTTTTTACTTACCCACGGGATGACAGCAGCGCCTGGCCGGTTTCAACTCAAGAGATTGTCGCAAAGCTGCGTACGTTTACCCGTGAACGCAGCGATCAATACCATGCTTTGCGGGATATGCCGGCTGTCGACGGAACCAGCCTGTTATCGCCCTACTTAGCCATTGGTGCATTGTCAGCCAGACAGTGTGCCGCGCGCCTATATGCCGATAATCTCCATACCGATCTGACAGAGGGTAAATCGACCTGGTTAAGCGAACTTATCTGGCGTGAGTTTTATCAACATTTGCTGGTATTTGAACCCAAACTGGTGAAAGGCAAAGGCTTTGTCCCTTGGGAAGAACGTATTCAGTGGTCTTATGATGAACAGCAATTTGAGCGCTGGACAAATGGCCAAACGGGCTATCCTATTGTCGACGCAGCCATGCGCCAGTTAAACCAGAGCGGATGGATGCATAACCGCTTACGTATGATTGTCGCCAGTTTTCTGACCAAGGATCTGCATATTGACTGGCGCATGGGCGAGCGTTATTTCATGAGTAAGCTGATAGACGGGGATTTTGCGGCCAACAACGGCGGATGGCAGTGGTCCGCCTCGACCGGGTGTGATGGTCAACCCTATTTCAGGATCTTTAATCCTATCAGCCAGGGAGAAAAGTTTGACCCTAAAGGGGACTTCGTCCGTAAGTGGGTGCCTGAACTCAGCTGTGTACCTGACAAGTACATCCATAAACCCTGGTTGTGGCCGGACTTTTCTTTACTGGATTATCACACACCAATGGTTGATCATAAGACAGAAAGAGAGATAACCTTGCAATTGTTCAAAAACGCAAAGGATTAGAGCCAGATGCCACCCAAGCTGCGACCGATGAATGTTGCAAAACGTACCCTGCTGTTACTGTCACTCTCATTGTTTAGTGGTGTTTCTCTGGCCAAAATGTATCAATTGCCCAGCGACGGTGGCCGGGTTATCGGTCGGTTAAAGCATCATATTGTTGAAGAAGGCCAGACCATGGCCACTATTGCCCAAGACTATCAGGTTGGCATGCTGGCTTTAATGGCCACCAATAAAGGTGTGGATCCGTTTTTGCCGGATGAGGGGCATGTATTGACCATCCCAACTCAGCTGATTCTTCCGGATACGCCGCGTGAAGGCATTGTGATTAACCTGGCGGAACTGAGGCTGTATTATTTCCCGCCGGAAGAGAATGTCGTGCATGTGTTCCCGGTGGGCATTGGCCGTATCGGGCGCGATACGCCGGTGATGACCACACGCATCAGCCAGAAGCGGCCTAATCCGACCTGGACACCACCGGCTTCTATTCGTGCGGAATACCGGGCAAAAGGAATCGAGCTGCCCGCTGTGGTTCCTGCCGGCCCGGAAAATCCACTTGGCATGTTCGCTCTCCGTTTAGCTTTTGGTCAGGGTGAATACCTGATCCACGGCACTAATAAAGACTTTGGCATTGGAATGCGTGTTAGTGCCGGCTGTATTCGTATGAACCCGGAAGATATCGAATGGCTATTTCAACATGTCTCTGTGGGAGATAGTGTTCAGGTAATCAATCAACCGGTTAAAGTGAGCCTGGAGCCAGACCGAAGCGTATTTATGGAAGCGCATGAGCCACTGACCCGCAGTAACGGGGAGAAGGATCATCTGATTTTTCCCAAGGAGCTGGGATGGTGGTTACGGGCGTCTGGTTTGGAAAATACCAAGGCCAAGGCGACGATTGCCGCACAAAATGGCATCCCGGTAGAAATCACCGCACCCTGACAAAATGAAAGGGCGCGGGGAGCGGCCTTACTTAGTGTAAGATTGAGCGATGTTGTCGATACGCTCGTTAGCACGTGCCGCTTCTTCTTGAGCTGCCATAGCCGCGTCACCTGATTTTTGAACGTCAGATTTAAGCATTTGTACGTCCTGGCTTAGTTGGCTAATCTGGTTGCTCAGTTCATCAAGTTTTGCAGCATTAGCAGTTACCGCTTCATCAGAAGAAGCACAACCGGCTAGTAGAAGTACTGAAGTTGCTGCAGCTGCGATCAACGTTTTGTTCATATAAGAACTCCTTGCTTATAGTGAAAGTCACGCTCTATAAATTCTGTCTCATATAGTAGCGAAGTAAAATGTAGACACATTTTATCAGGACATGATGGAGCAAAAGTTAAAAAAATCCAAGAATTTCATAGAGAACCTGAGCCACTTGCTGACTTTACGCTTACATTATCCGGTTGTTCTTTCTTGGCGAGCTCCGGCTTTTGCATGTCCGAATGAAAATTTTACTACATTCCTGCTATCAATAATTTAGACGATATTGGTATAAATGAAAGTTTCATTGGTGAAACTTTCTGGCTATTACACATTTATATTGTGTGATCTCTATCTATACTCATACGATTTGCGTTATTATAACGGGCTTTTATTTTTTGCTGCGTCAGAGCCCAAACGACATGTGTAGAGAGTTCCGACGCCTAATGAACTATTGGAGAATACTTTGCAATTTAAAGATCTGGGCCTAGACAACCGATTGTTGAAGAACCTAAAACATTACGACTTTAATAAACCAACAGAGATCCAGCGCAAAGCGATTCCTGTCGCGATTGCCGGAAAAGATCTGTTGGCATCTTCTAAAACCGGTTCGGGTAAGACTTTAGCTTTTGTATTGCCAATGCTGCATAAGTCACTGAAGACAAAATCTTTTTCAGCCAAAGACCCGCGGGCAGTCATTTTGACGCCAACCCGCGAACTCGCCAAACAGGTGTATGGTGAACTGCGTACAATGCTGGGCGGTTTATCCTACGATGCGACATTGATTTTAGGTGGTGAGAACTTTAACGATCAGGTTAAAGCTCTTCGTCGTTATCCGAAGTTCATTGTGGCAACACCGGGGCGTCTTGCTGACCACCTTGAGCATCGTTCACTTTATCTGGATGGTCTGGAAACCTTGATCCTCGATGAAGCCGATCGCATGCTCGACCTTGGTTTTGCACCAGAGCTGCGTCGTATTCACAATGCAGCAAAACATCGTCGTCGCCAGACGCTGATGTTTTCTGCCACGCTGGATCACGCTGAGGTCAATGATATTGCGGCCGAGATGCTTAATGCCCCTAAACGCATCGCAGTGGGTGTGTCGAATGAACAGCACCAAGACATCACGCAGCGATTCTATTTGTGTGATCATCTGGATCATAAAGAAGCAATTCTTGAGCGTGTGCTGGAAGAAGAGGAATACCGTCAGGTTATCATCTTTACCGCTACCCGCGCCGATACCGATCGTTTGACCGCCAAGCTGAACGAGAAGAAGCTTAAAGCGATTGCGCTGAGTGGTAATCTGAATCAGACGCAGCGTAACACCATCATGAGCCAGTTTGAGCGTGCCGTATTTAAAATTTTGGTTACGACGGATGTGGCGTCACGAGGACTGGATATTTCCACGGTGACTCACGTGATCAACTTTGATATGCCGAAGCATACTGAAGAGTATGTACACCGAGTGGGGCGAACCGGCCGGGCGGGCAATAAAGGTGATGCGATTTCTTTGGTTGGACCAAAGGACTGGGACAGCTTCAAGCGCGTTGAAGCGTACCTGCAGCAAGATCTGAGCTTCTCTGAGCTGGAAGGCTTGAAAGGCAAATTTAAAGGTTTAAAACCGCGTAAGCCAGATTACCGTAACAAGAATGCCAGCAACGCGAAGAAAGCCCGTCCACAAACGAAGAAAGCGGCGAAAAAACCGGTTAAGCGTGACAAGAGTTTCTTCCAAAATGTGGCTGTGGGTGACAACGTCTTTATTCCGAAGAAGAAGAAGCCAGCGGCATCTGACTCTGAAGATTAAGTCGCAATCAGCACTGATTGAGTCGATATGAACGAAAAAATCCGGGTGATGCACTCGGATTTTTTTATGCCTGTAATTTAGTCGTAGCGGTCGTTTTATTTTGCTTCGTCTTGTACAAGCTATTGTTTTTGCGTAAATATCAACCAGGCAAGCGTTTGCTTGTGTGGAAATACAAATAATCTCGCAAAAAATTAAAATGAGAATTGATATCATTTTTATTTACAGGCAGAATGCGGCCAATATATTAATTCTATAAATGATTGCTGTATTTGTATGAAAATTCTTCATGTCTTTTGCGGACTCATACTGATGTCATCATTTCAGGTTACTGCTAATGATATTGACTGGCTCAGAGACGATACTCGCCAAGATCCAGCGGTTCTTGGTTTCCTGCAAGCGCATAACGAGGAAACCGAGCATTATCAAGCCCGATATGAATCTCTGACCAATCAGCTGCTAGAGCAGTGGCAATCCCAGTCCGGAGAAAAAGCAGAACGTCCCTGGTTAATTAAACAGGGGCATGAATGGCAGTTGTCCTCGCAACAAGGCCGTTATGTGTTATTGCGCCGGACTCACCAGATCGCTGAGCCGGAAATTGTTTACGACTTTGCTCCTCGTCAGGCACAACATGCGTATTACCGGATCGGGCAATGGGTGGTACAGGGCTCCCGCTTATTGTTCAGCGAAGATACCGACGGGAGCGAACAGTATCGTGCAGTCATGGTCAATTTAGAAAGCCAGCAGGCGCAGGTATTAGCTGAGGGGGTGGACGCCGGGCTAATACTGTCACCCACTGCCGGGCATGCGTATGTGATTGACAAAGAACCTCATACCCAGCGCCCTTTCCGTATTGTTCAGATTAACACCAGTACCTTGGCCGTGCGCGCACTCTGGCATGAGCCGCAAAGCGACTGGCTGTTGTCATTTTACCCTGCCGCCGATGAACAGTATGCGGTTTTGCAGAGCAACAGCGAATCCACCACCGCACAACGGATCCTTGATATGCGCACCGGTGAGCTGTCTGCTCCGTTGCGCCAGTCCGTTGCCGGGCTTGAGTATTACGCCGATATTGCCCAAGGTAAGGTCTATATAAACAGTAACCAGAATGGGGCTTTTTCCCTCTATTCTGTACCGTTGCAGGATCTGGATGCCCCCTGGCAAAGGTTCAGTGATTCACCAGAGCCGGTGACGCAATTTTACCTGTTTGAGGCGGGGGTTGTGGTGTTGACCGGGGTTGAAAATGAATCGTTACTCTCGGTGTTTTCTTATGCCGGAGAACTGAAGGAAAAGATCCGCTTAGGCGGTGATAACCGCGTTGCCTGGCTGAGTACCAACGGTGATTTTACGTCGAATAGAGTTCGTATCCGCAGCATGGCGATGACGGTGCCGCCGTTATGGGAAGAGTTCAGTGTCAAGTCGCTGGAGCGCCGGGTCTTATCACAGGACAACTATCCAAATTTTGCCAGCCACAATTATGTTTCTGCCCGGTTGATGGTGGATAACAACGGAGTACACGTTCCGGTTTCGCTTGCCTATCGCAAGGATAAGGTTGATGCAGCGTCACCCGTGGTGCTGTACGGGTATGGGGCCTATGGCTTCACCATGAAACCTTACTTTATGCCGCAAATCATCAGCCTGCTGGATCAGGGGGTGATCTATGCGATCGCCCATGTCCGCGGTGGCGGTTATTTTGGTCAGGCCTGGCATGAGCAGGGCCGTGGTATCCACAAAGCCAATTCCGTTCAGGATTTTGTCGCTGTGGCCAAAACGCTGCAGACTTTCCTGCGCGGCAGGCGAGGTATTTATGCCATGGGATCCAGTGCCGGCGGTACCCTGGTGGCTGCTGCCATTAACCAAGAGCCGGGGTTGTTCGCCGGTGCTGTGTTAAATGTCCCGTTTGTTGATGTGGTGGCCAGTATGTCCGACCCGTCGCTGCCTCTGACTGCGCAGCAATACGGGGAGTGGGGCAATCCGTCACTGACGGAACAGCGCGCTATTATGCAAGGTTACGATCCTATTTTGAATGTTACCAGGCAGGCCTATCCACCGCTGTTGGTTCAGGTGGGTCTGAATGATCAACGTGTTCCTTATTGGGAAGGTGCCAAATATTTAGAAAAAATAGCCGGGATGAGCACGGCTACCGGTCCGTATCTGTTGCACACGGATTTTTCGGCCGGGCATCGAGTCGATGCCAGAAAGGCAGAATTGCAGCAAGCGAAGGAATACGCCTTCCTTTTATCTCTTATTCAATCATCGAAACCAAAAGCGGAGCAGTAAATGAAGCTTACCCCAGTGTCAGCGGCAGTACTTTCAGTACTCGCTGCCAGTCAAGTGCACGCCAAATCTGACGTTTATTCCATGCAAGAGGTGGTTGTGACAGCCAACCGAATTGAGCAACCGGTGTCAAAAGTGGCCGGAAGTGTTGCGGTGGTGACAGGCGATGAGATGGAAACCAAAGGAGAAACCGAGCTTTATGAGGTGCTGCGTAATGAGCCGGGTGTCAGTGTGACTGGCGGAGCTGGCCGGCCACAGAACATCACCATCCGCGGTATGACCGGTAACCGTATTATGATCATTCGTGACGGTATCCGCGCTGCGGATGGCTTTGGGGCCCAGGACCTGAATGATCAGGTGGGAAGGGGATCGTTTGATCTTTCTGCGCTTGAGTCGCTGGAGGTGGTAAAAGGGGCCAGCTCTTCGGTTCACGGATCGGGGGCGATAGGCGGTGCTGTTGTTCTGCAGTCAAAACAGCCGGGTGAGTTCTTAAAAGGTCAGGATTTTTATATCGATGTCTCTGGCACTTACACCGGCATCAGCAATAAGTACAGAGCGGCGAGTAACTTAGCCTTTCGCTCCGGGGATAGCGAAAGCTTAATCAATGCCGCGTACTGGCAAGGTGAGGAGACACGCAACTTCAACCAGGACTTGTATAACCGTGATTTAGATGGCTACAGCGCAGCTTATGCCCTCAGTCATTATTACAGCGACGAGCTGATGCTCAAAGCGCGGGCGGAACTGTACACCCAAAACCAGCAGCGTCTGGAAGGTACTCCCTCTGTCCAACCCGATGGGATCTGGCACATTGAAAGCTTCGCCGAAGACGAAACGACACAAGAGTACAGCGCGTACCTTGGCGCGGAAATTACACCGCTGGAGCCGGTCTGGTTTGAGGAGCTCGATACCAAAGTGTACTGGCGCCATACCGAGGTGGAGGAAGACACCAACCGCCTGATGCGGCAAATGGATCATAACGGCCTGCTCACCAAGCGGCGAGAGCTGGAGCACAAAACCTTTACCGATGAAACCATCGGTTTGCGTGGTGACTTTAAACATACTATCTATGCTTCACATGCTGAGCACCAGCTGGCTTATGGGATTGAGCTTGCCAGCGATTATTACCAGCGCTCCGACAGCGACATAAAAATGGACTGGAATGGAGTCAGCGCCGTCACCAAACAGCCGTTTGTCCCGGCGCGCGCCTACAACATCGGTGTATATCTGCGTGACATGATGGCGTTGGATAACTGGACCTTAACCGGAGGTCTGCGTTTTGACGCGCACCGCCTGACCCCCGATGCTTCCGGTGAAGTTGGTGGCTTCCCGGTAAAAGACATCGACAGTTCACAGTTGTCACCAAGCCTGTCGATTTCGAGAGAAGTGTTTGCCAATAATATTGTCTACCTGTCTTACGACCATGGTTACCGCGCACCAGAATACGACAAAGCTTATGGTTATGTTTCTCATGACTTTGTGCCGTTAACACCTTTCGTGATAGCGCCTAACTTAGATCTCAAAGCCGAAACCTCGGACTCGTTTGAGATTGGCAGCAAATTTGATAATGGCCGTGCGCGCCTGTTCGTCTCTGCCTTCTACAACAAGTTTGACAATTTTATTGATGTAGTCACGGTCGGGTTTGACCAAGCGACGGGCAATCACATCAAACAATACCGGAATCTGGCTGGGGTAGAGACCTATGGTGCAGAAGTATCAGCCGCTTACGCACTGACGCAGACGTGGAATGCCACGGCCAAATTCGGCTACGTGGACGGTAAAGATGCCGATGGTGGTTACGTTCGCAGTATCACCCCCTTTGAGGGCAGCGCAGAGCTTAGCTACGCCTATCAGGATTTCAGTGCCTACGCACTATGGAACTGGGCAGCGGCCATGGATCGCGTACCAAGCTGCCAGACCAAGTTGGGTCTGGAGGCGAAGTGTGCGGAAACCAGTGCCTGGAATGCCTTCGATCTCGGCGCCAGCTATCACATTTCTAAAGATCTTCGACTCAGCGCGACGATCGTTAACTTATTCGACAAAGAATACATCCGCTACCAGGACGTGGCTGGTATTGCGGAAGAAAGTAAGCACTACTCAACCGAGCCGGGCCGTTACTTTACGGTAAATGCCAAATACCAATTTTAGGATTGAATCATGCAGCTTAAACCTTTAGCGCTGTCATTTGCTGTTGCCTGTGCCCCGGCGGTACAGGCTGCAGAATGGGACTACCCGTCTGCCGCCGTCATGGTGACAGATGAAGCGGAAGCCAAAACCTATCTCGATGCGAATTATGCGGATACAGGTAAGTTTAAGTTCCGCTATAAAACCGAGTCTCAGCTTGGCGAACACTACAATTTCGATGTGTGGGTAAATGGCCAGTACCAGGCCCAGCGAACGGTTGTGGTAACCACGGATAAAGGTCACCGGGTAGTGCGGGTGTTTAAAAGCCTTGAAGATACGGTTATCCGCAATGGCAAACCGACGGTCGCTGCGGAAATCGAGTTGCCGCGTGAACTGGACGCCGATGAGCCGCCGGCATTAAGTACCGGCAGTCTGGTGGACGTTTCGGTGTCATTGTTTAACCCGGATCTTCGCACCATGCAGCGCCAGCCTGCACCGGAGCTGACCTGGACGTCGGTTGCTGACTACCCGCAACCTTTGGAATACGTTACAAAAACCATTCAGGTTCTGCGATCGGGCGGCAAACTGTACCTGTCAAACGAGCGACTAAAACAGGTTGATGCCCACGCATTACTCGCGGTGGCAGAACCGGGTGGTGAACCTGAGCACGATACAAGTAACGTGTTAACCCCGGAGGGGATACCGTCTTTTGCCAGTACAGAGGAGATGCAGAACATCAGGCTGGGTGATGAGGCATTTCCCCAACTGATGGCGTATTACCATCTGGATCACTCATTGCAGTACCTTTCAAGCCTGACTTATGACTTGTTTGAGCAGCCGCTGCGCTTTGATGGCCGTGGTTTGGCAAAAGATAATTCCAGTTACTACCTTGGCCCACGCGCTGTGCTGTTTGGGATTGGCGGGGCGTCTGCGGATGCGTTGGATGCGGATGTTATCCTGCACGAATTGGGGCACGGCATTCACTACCAGATCGTGCCGGACTGGGCATACGGCCACACCGGTGCAATCGGTGAAGGGGTCGGCGACTACTGGGCGGGCAGTGCCAGCTACCGGACTCAGTATCTGGATGCGGCGCGCTGCGGTCAAGAGTTCGAGCTGGATACGGTGTTTAACTGGGATGGGCTGTTTGGCGTTCGCCGCTCCACCCGCAGCTTGTGGAATCAACGTGCCCGCTACTTCGAGGGGGCAGAGTACCGTGCCCATGAAAGTGTCGGTGGTGAGCTGGGGGATGAGCTGTGGTCAACGCCACTCTTCCAGGCGCTGAAAGCCTCGGTGGAGCGCTACGGCGATGGTACAGATCGCGTGTTCCGTGAGTTTGACGCGATCGTGCTGGAAGGCATGTATGGCGTGGGGCGCGGGGTAAAAATGCATGATCTGGCCGAATCCACGGTATTCGCTGCCGCGACGCTGTTCCCGGCTAAAGACTACGCGCAGCTGTTAACGGACAGTTTCAGTCAGCATAAGCTGCTCAAAGCGCCATTTCACGTTCGATACGATGCTCGTTACATTGCGCCGGGCGAAAGTGTCGGGGTAACCCTGACGCCAAACGGCCGTGATGCGATCATCAAAGGTCAGTGGCAACTCAATCAGGCTGCTGTGGTTGCTATCGATGAAACCCTGTCAGGCTCGACGTCGATGGAGGCGGCGCTGCCCAATGAGCTGACCTGCGGGGCCCCGTTTGATTCGATAGTCGCTCTGGACTATCAGTTTGGCGAAGGACTGAAACTCCACCGATGGCGTGAGAACGTGAAGCTAGTAAACGGCACGCCAAAGCTGCAACTGCCAGCGGAAGCGCTGAACGCTTCCCTTCCGGATTCAGCGACAGATAATCTTGGCCGGCCAACCCAAGGCGACAAAATTTTCGTGCAAACCCTGTCGGACCGCTCACTTAAGATTGATGATTCATTTGCGGTTTACCTCAATATCGAGCACCCCTCACTGCAGGATTTGCAGGTCACTTTGATTTCGCCGCAAGGCCAGTCGGTGGTGCTGCTCAACCACCAATCAAGCAATCATAATGGCTTTCAAGGCTATTTCACCGCGCAGTACGATGATGAGTTACAACCACTAATTGGCGAGCCGAGCTGGGGAACCTGGCGGCTTGAGATCTCTGACCGGGTGTCAGGACACTCCGGGGAACTGAAAGAGTGGCGTGTCAGTCACTATAGCGACTATCAGTGCCGCGCAGATTCGATGAATCAGAGTCAGGCTGGTGGCTTGGGGGGCAGCAGCTCACCGATCGCCTTATTTGGCCTGTTATTGCTTTCAATGGTGAGAGTGACTCGCTCTCGATAAACCACAAACTATTAATCAAAAGAAGACAAGATTTATGAAGTTTCAATACTCTTTCATTACGATGTCGCTCGTCCTTGCAGGCTGTGGCGGCGGATCAGGTGGTGACACGTCAGTGCCGAGTTACCATGTGTCTGGCACTATAGTGTCCCAGGGGACACTGCTTGATACACCGGTATGTATCGATTTAAATCAAAACTTTAGCTGTGATCCGGCAGAGCCCGAAGCGAAGAGTGACAACGCCGGTAAGTTTACGCTCAGCTCGGGCAGCAAAAATGTTCTGACCAGCCCAATCCTTGCCCGGATCGATAACGGTTCAAATCAGACTCTTAACCTTGCCGCGCCGGGCCAGAACCTGGCGACAGGCAACACGGTAAATGGGGTCACTACGCTGATTGCCGGTCTGGTGAATGACGGAAAAACCTTGGTTCAGGCGGATGAAATCGTGAAATCTCAATTAGCTGAGGCTGGGGTATCGCTGTCTGGCTCGGTAATGTCCAATGCAAGTTCAGGCGAGCTGGATAATCTGGAGCAAAATACCCGGGCGCTGCTGATAAAAATGAACGCCAAGCCTCAAGGAGTGGCATTGCTTGCACAAAACCTGAGTTACCAGGGTAAATCGTTGGCATCAGAGCTACTGACAGAAGCTGAAACGACGGTATTTGCACAGGAAATTGCGGTTGTTGCAGAGCAGACGGCGGGCAATAACGATACTGGCGCGGTGCTTTTTTTTACTGACGGCGATGCGGACGTAGCAGAAGTTCAAACATCATACCCGGGTCAGGATGCGGAATATGGTTTTGACAAAGATGACAGACAAACAGCAACTCGCGCTGGTTTTAAGTTTGTCAAACTGGATGCTCAAGGCGCAATACTGGCCGCTGACGCGACGCAGTGGGCCTGTACCCTTGATGAGCGCACCGGTCTGGTGTGGGAAAACAAGAGCGGCGAGGCAAGCTCAGTACAGCACAAAGATCGTACGTTTGTTTTTGAATCTGCGACGTTCAAGCCTTACTACGAAGACCTGCAAGTCGTCGGCTGTGTGGAAGCCGGCGACGGTATTTGTTCAACCAGCCAATATGCCGAGCACATGAACCAGCAGTCGCTGTGTGGGATCACCGACTGGCGCCTGCCGACTTACCAGGAGTTTTATGACTTACTTGATTTGGGTGAAACCGCAACGGATAGCAATGGCAAGGTTTACGGCCTGAACGCCGCTTATTTCCCGCAGCAAGGTAAAGGTAGCCCGGATATCGAAACGGGGGCGATCTGGCTGGACGATTTCAGTTTTAATAATTACGCAGTATACAACTACGACGGGGCACTCCAGTTTCCGGTTATTGCGACCAGAGGGGCAGACCGTGGTTACGTGAGTTTTGTTGAAGTGTATTCAGATAACGTTGAGCGTGACACCGGAACCTCGTGGCAATTCCCCATCCGTCTAGTTGCAGTAAAGGGCCAATAAGATGAACAAACTAGTAACCGCATTATCTCTTATTCTTGCTACTCAAACGGCATTGGCCGCTCAGGAGTGTTCCGCTGATTACGCGAAAACCACGCCAAACACGCGTTACACTTACTCTGAGAACGGCACCGTTACTGATCTGAAAACAGGTTTAACCTGGATACGTTGTCCGGTTGGCGCTACGTGGAATGCTGCCAATGAAGGTTGCTCCGGCAGTGGTGATACCGTGACCTGGCAGAGTGCGTTGCTGACAGCGCAGCAAATCCGTGATGAATCGGGTAACCATACGTTGCACCAGTTTGCCGGCAAGAAGCACTGGCGCCTGCCAAACATTAAAGAACTTGTGGCCCTGACCGAGCGTGCCTGCCATAGCCCGGCGATGAATGGAACGGCGTTTGCGAGTGGTTACACTCTGGAAGTGGGGGATTTTGCCGGATACATCTGGAGTAACACACCAAATGGGGATGGCACCAACGTGATGGTGTTCGATTCGGTCAATGGCGAGGTATACAACTACAATCCGTCCACGGCTGCCTATCAGTTTTCAGTATTATTAGTCACTGACGAAGACTAACAGGGTAATCGATAGTAAAAAGCTCCGCATCAGCGGAGCTTTATTTTTACAGCGTTATTTGTACAGTGTTATTGTTACTGCCGGGCGGAAAATTACACCTGGAACTGACGTAACTGTTCACTCTGGGTCTCAGCCAGGCTAGACAGCTCCTGGCTGGATGCGGCTGACTGGGTGATCCCGGTGACATTCTGGCTGACCAACTCATAGATGTTGCTCAGGTTGCTGTTGATGTCTGCCGTGACTTGTTTCTGTTCCTCAGATGCCGTCGCAACCTGACTGTTGATTGAGTTGAGGTTGCTAATGGCACTATTGATGTCATTCAACGAGCAATGTACTTTGCTCGCAAGGGCTTGGTTGCTTTCCAGCATTGCCAGGCTGGAGCTCATACTGTCATTTGCCTGACCTGACTGGCGTTGCAGCTCTTCGATAATGGTCTGGATTTCCTTAGTTGAGTCCTGGGTTCTTGCCGCCAGCATGCGTACTTCGTCGGCTACTACGGCGAACCCCCGGCCGCTTTCACCGGCACGGGCCGCTTCGATAGCGGCATTGAGCGCCAGCAGGTTGGTCTGTTCAGAGATCCCTTCAATCACTTCGATCACTTTGCCGATTTGTTCCGACTGCTCCTTAAGTGAGGTAACGACTTGCGCGGCATCATTCAGCTGGACGGCCATTTTTTCACTCGCCCGGGTGCTTTCTTCAAACATATCCATGCTTTGTGCGGTTAACTGGCTGGCCTGGCTGGATGCGCTGTCGGCTTGCTGGGCATTGGCTGATACTTCCGCTGCGGTAGACTCGAGTTGGTTGATCGCCGAAGCGACTTGTTCAACTTCTTGTTTTTCCTGATCAGAGTTTGCACTGCTTTGAGTCATCACAGTGGCGAGTTCTGTCGAGGCGGAAGCAACATCTTCACTGATGCCGGTTAAGGTGTTGATGGTAGTTCTCAATTGCTGAATGGTCTGATTGACGTCTTGTGCCAGTTGCGCAATTTCGTTTTTTCCTTCGGCGTTTGCACTGACCAGCAGGTTACCTTTCGCGACGTCACGCATCGTTTCCTGAAGCTGACGGATTGGCGCTACAATATAGTTGGCTAACAGCCAGCTGATGAATGCCGCAATGGTCAGGATCAGGATCAGGGCGATCACGCTGTAGTCTAAAGTGTCGGCGTGCAGGGCGCTGCTTTTCTCTACGTCTTCGTTGGCAAGTTGATTGAGTTTGTTGGAAAGGGCGTTAAGCGAGGCGATCATCGTATCCCCGGCTAAACGGTAGTTTGACATTGCTGCCTGGTATTTCTGCTCAAAGTTAGGCGGGGTATACGTTGCATTGTGCTTGGTTTTCAGTAGCGGAGTCATGGTATCGCGGGTGAAATTCACATAGTGACGGAGTGCAGATTGCGTGGCGGCTACTTCACCTTGGATGCCCTCCACCTGATTGATTGATTTAAGCAATCCCTGAATGTTAGCTTGGCGCTCTGCTAACTGTTGGTTGAGCGTCTTTAAATCATCTGCGCGAAACAGGCTGTAAATCGCCTTAATTCGCATGGCATAGGTATTATCAACAATCGAACTAAGTTGGTCCTTATGAACAATTAAATTATTGGTCGAGTCGGTGACCCGGTTAAATGCGTAGTCGAGTTTATTGATACCAACAGTTATCCCGATAACAAGCAAAACAATGGTGAAAACAACAGGCACTAACACCTGTAGTTTGATCGATAGCGTACTAAGTAACTGACGCATTTGAGCCTCTCATGTAATTATTAATCTTTATCATTATTGCAGTATTGTGTGGTGTGAATTTATACAATACAGGCGGCAATTCAAGCATTTATCATGGGTTAAATGTTATGAGATATATCAATAATAAGTCAATTTAAGATTCACTTATTGTATTAAATGAAAAAAAGAGGACAAAAATGAGCTCCACATGACTAATTGTTCGATTTCTCTCCGGGCAAGACATATGTCATAGAGGGTTCAATTAAGTGAAACACAACTGTCATATTTGCGTCCTAAAGTGAGCATCGTTCAAGTGAAACACAACGGCAATAAAGCCACTTAAAGGAAATTGTGATGAAAAAGACAGTAATCGGTGCAATCGCACTTCTAGGCGCAATGGCAGTGACTCCTGTTTCTGCTAAAGAAACTATCTCTGCTGTAGGTTCTAGCAGCGTAACTCCACTGATGGAAGTTTTCTCTGAAACATATGCTAAGAAGAACCCGAACGTGTTTATCGAAGTTCAGGGCCCTGGCTCTTCTGCTGGTGTAAAAGCAGCTAAAAATGGCAGTGCAGACCTGGGTATGTCTTCTCGTAATCTGAAGGACTCAGAAAAAGAATCAACACTGATTGAAGAAGTGATTGCACGCGATGGTATTGCCGTTGTGGTTAACCCGAAGAATGGTCTTAAAGGCCTGACAGCAGAGCAGGTGTCAGCGATTTACAAAGGCGAAGTGACCAACTGGAAAGATGTTGGCGGTGCTGATAAGCCTATCGTGGCGATCACTCGCGATACCGCATCGGGCACGCGTGGTGCATTTGAAGACATCATGTCACTGAAAATGAAAATTTCAGGTAAAAAAGTGTCTGCGATTTCTCAGCGTGCCCAAGTGGCGAACGGTAACGGTGCGCTAAAAACTATGGTGGCGTCTAACCCATACGCGATTGGTTACATCTCTCTGGGTACCGTCGATAACTCCGTTCACGCCCTGGCGGTTGATGGCGTTGAAGCGACAGTAGACAACGTGAAAAACGGTTCTTACAAAGTAGCGCGTCCTTTCCTTGTGCTTTACCAACAAGGTCAGCCATCAGCGGAAACACAGAAGTTCCTTGACTGGATGCTTGCTGATGAAGCGCAGGCTATCGTAGAGCAGAAAGGCTACATTTCAGTTAATTAATTTCACCTTGACTCTTATGTTTGCTCAGCCCGCGTTTGGGCTGGGCCTTTTCTATCCCTGGTGTTCAATAAGGCCATGGCCTGAGAACCGAGAGATTATATAATGACCATCGCAACAAATAGTGAAAAGCTTATGAATACTGACGCTAAAGCGGTCAGCAAGCCAGGCCTGCGTGCAAAACGCCGTGTGGACTGGAAAGAGCGTATCTTCCATGGCTTGTTCCTGACCAGTGCCGTTATCGGTATCGTATCACTGGCAATTATTGCTTATTTTATCGTTCGAGAGAGTATCCCTGCCTTCCAGGAAGCCGGGATCTCAGGCATTGTTCTTGGCCAAAACTGGCTGCCACCGGCATTATACGGTGTTGCCACTATGATTGTGGCATCTATTGTTTCCACGGCAGGTGCTGTACTAGTCGGTGTGCCAGTCGGTGTACTTACCGCCATCTTCATTGCCGAAATTGCCCCTAAGCGCCTGGCTGATATTATTCGCCCGGCAGTTGAGCTGTTGGCCGGTATCCCTTCTGTGGTATACGGCTTTTTTGGTTTGGTTATCATCGTTCCTCTGATCCAGAATATCTTTGATGTCCCGGCGGGTAACACGATTCTGGCAGGGATTATCGTGCTTGGCGTAATGATATTACCCACGGTCATCACCGTTTCAGAAACCTCGATTCGTGCGGTACCCCGCACTTATAAAGAAGGCTCTCTGGCTCTCGGCGCATCAAAAATTTACACCATTTTTAAGCTCCTGGTCCCGGCAGCCCGTTCAGGGATCATGACCGGGGTGATCCTGGGGATTGGCCGTGCGCTGGGTGAGACGATGGCGATCATCATGGTCATGGGTAACGCTCCGGCCATGCCTGAGGGGATTCTCGATTCGGCGCGTACGCTGACGGCCAATATCGCGATTGAAATGTCTTACGCAAGTGGCGTCCACGCCAACGCCCTTTATGCTACCGGTGTGGTGTTATTGGTGTTTATCATGATGCTGAACGCTACGCTACTTTACCTAAACCGAGAAAAAGCGAAGTAATCGCGAGTTAAAGGTGACTATTATGGATCGCGCAAAACTAAAACAAACTCGCCAGTTTAAAGATAATCTTTTTAACGGTTTAGTCTGGATGGCGGCGGCACTGACGGTGGGTTTTCTGTTCTGGATCATTTGGTACATTTTATCCAATGGCCTGCAGCACGTTGACTGGAACTTCATTACTGACAACTACACCCGCACCGGAGATGAACACGGTATTTTCCCAATGATTGTCTCCACCATATACATGGTGGTGGCTTCTATCGCCGTGGCCGCGCCACTGGGTATTATGACCGCTATCTACCTGACGGAGTATGCCAAAGTCGGCAGTCGTTTGGTGAAAGTTATCCGTTTCTGTACTGAATCTTTGGCGGGTATTCCGTCGATCATTTTTGGTCTGTTTGGTATGACGTTCTTTGTGGCCATTCTCGGGCTGGGCTTTTCGATTTTGTCCGGAGCACTGACGCTGAGTATTCTGATTCTGCCAGTGATCATCCGCACCACCGAAGAAGCACTGATGGCGGTGCCACAAACTTATCGTGAAGGCTCGTATGGCCTTGGCGCTTCAAAAATCTACACTATCTGGCGCTTGATCTTGCCAAGTGCAATGCCAGGTATCTTAACCTCGGTCATTCTTAGTATTGGCCGTGTCATTGGTGAATCTGCGCCTGTCTTCCTGACGGCAGGTATGGTGGCGCGTATTCCTGATTCGTTATTCGATTCAGGACGCACGCTGACGGTTCACCTGTATAAGCTGACGACAGAGCTGTTTACCGTCGAAGAGTGGAATCAGGCTTACGGAACGGCAACGGTACTGATCGTCGTTGTTCTCCTGATCAACATGGTAACCAAGCTGATTGCCAGACGTTTTAACACTGCAACTTACTAGGCTAACGACGTAACAGTACGTTTAACGACACGGATTCCAAGATTTAAGAGATTAAGAGCATGAACAAGTTTGATATTAAAAACCTAGACCTTTTTTATGGTGAAAACCAAGCGCTGAAAGCGATTAACCTGCCGATCCCAACCCGTCAGGTGACGGCGCTGATTGGCCCTTCAGGCTGCGGAAAATCAACGTTGCTGCGTTGCTTGAACCGGATGAATGACTTGATCGAAGGGGTCAAGATCACCGGTAACCTGACCATGGACGGTGAAGACATTTACGGCAACATCGATGTGGCCGATCTGCGGATTAAGGTCGGCATGGTGTTCCAAAAGCCCAACCCATTCCCGATGAGCATTTATGAAAATGTCGCCTATGGACTGCGCGCACAGGGTATTAAAGATAAAAAGCACATTGATGAGGTGGTGGAACGTTCACTGCGTGGTGCCGCATTGTGGGATGAAGTGAAAGACCGTCTGAAATCACACGCGTTTGGCTTATCGGGTGGTCAGCAGCAACGTTTGTGTATTGCCCGTACGATTGCCATGGAACCGGATGTGATCCTGATGGATGAGCCAACATCGGCACTTGACCCGATTGCAACCCACAAAATCGAAGAGCTGATGGAAGAGCTGAAGAAGAACTACACTATTGTGATTGTGACGCACTCCATGCAGCAGGCGCGTCGTATCTCGGATCGCACCGCATTTTTCTTGATGGGTGAACTGGTTGAGCACGATGAGACGCAAGTTATCTTCAGTGCACCGAAAGACGACCGCACTCAAGGTTATGTAAACGGTGATTTCGGGTAATCAGAAAATTTACTGGCATACACTCAAATAACTATAAGCGATGGTACTTTTGCCCCTCTTTTAAGAGGGGCTTTTTTATTGCTGCCCCAGCAGCCTGGCTGGCCGTGTGCAATGATTATGCAAGCATAAAGTAAAAATGTAAGTGGCTTCTCGAATGTGACAAGTTGTTGTGCAAAATTGCGAATGACTTAACAGCTCATTTTGGATTCTATTGATTGCATATACAGGCGTCGGTAATTTTTTAGCTAAAATTAAAACAATAGGCTGGGCTGGTAAGGTGAATTCAAAGAGTTTTACAAGAAAAGTTTGTTCTACAAGAGATCACAGGCTGCTAGCTGAGACTATATTCGATCACCTCCAGCAACTTTTTTCACCAAGTGCTATTGCCGTTATTGATGAGCTACCGCATCAAGCGGAGCGACAAGTACGTTTTTCTGTCGGCAATCTTGAGCCGCTTGCTGGTTATCCAGATTCTTTTTGGGACTGGGCGAGAAAATTTGACACTTCGGAAAGTTTAATCCCGCTGGCGATAAACACCTGTAACTGGGAGCACAGAGCAACGCTTGGCGGTGACAGTTACATCATGATGCTGGACAATTCGCCTTTCCAGCGAACCTACTTACTTATTCAGAATGTTGAAGCCGGTTCGGCACATTCGCTATATGAGCAAACCTATGATCCTATGCAACTGGTGGCTTCACGCTGGCAGTGTCTGCGGGCTGAAAATACCGCCTCACTGGAGATCAAGAACCGTGATGTTCGCGAAGCGCAGTACGTGGATGAAATTCATCAACGTGAGCGCTTTATTGACAATATGAAGCTTGTCCAGCAAGTTGCACTGGAAATCTCGAATCCTGATTCTCTGACCGACCTGTACCTGAAAGCGGTGGAAGCCCTGCGTGAGCGTCTGGGATTTGATCGCGCTACCCTGCTGTTACTGGATATGAAAAAGCGCAGCTTTAGTGGTACGTATGGTACCGACGAACAGGGCCAGACAGTAGTGGAGTTCCACACGCAATATGATTTGCATCAGCTGGGTGAAGAATATATTGAGGCATTATCCGGCTTAAACAGTAATCTGGTGATCATAGAAGATACGCCGATTTACACGGCAGGAAAGGTCGTGGGGCAGGGTTGGAATTCGATGCTGATCCTGCGCGAGGGGAATGAGCCGTTTGGCTGGTTTGCGCTGGACAATTTTATTCACCGCAAACCCGTTACCGACTATCAAAAGCAGATGCTGGAGTCGTTTGGCTCGCTGTTTTCACAGATATACATTCGTAAACGTCAGGAGCAGAATGTTCGCATGCTACATTCTAGTATGGTTGAACTCTCAAGGTGCACCACCGTCAGTGATGTGTGTAAATCAGCGGTTACGTTTGCGATCCAAAAGTTAGGTATAGACCGCATGGCGCTGTTCCTTACTGATGAAAACTGCTCCTATATGCAAGGTACCTGGGGGACGGATATTCAAGGGAATGTGGTGGATGAATCGTATTTCTTTGGTGAAACCCAGGATTTTGCCTTGATCAATCTCGCGCGCGCCACGCCTAATGAGGTCGCGTTTGAGGAGTCGGTGCCGATTTATCATGATTGCAATATTGTCGGCTTTGGTTGGGCGGCGATGACGTTGGTAACCAGCAATAGTAACGGGCCAATCGCATTTATAGCCGTCGATAACTTACTTACCCGAGCCCCGCTGACATCGCAATTGCGGGAAGTGATTCGTATGTTTGCCTCCAGTTTAGCAGAAGTGCTGCAACGGACTCAGGCTCAGGAATCGATACAGGAACTGAATGAAAATCTGGAGCGGGAGGTGCAAAAGCGCACGCGGGAACTGGAGGAAGCTAACCGTCAGCTGGAAATCTTGTCTAAACTGGACCCACTAACCCGCTTGGGCAACCGGCGCATGCTTGAACACGTTATGGAAAAGTACTGCGCTACAGAGCATGAGATACCGACGCCCTTTGGCTTGATTTTGATTGATATTGATTACTTTGGTTTGTTCAATAACCATTATGGACATTTGGAAGGTGACATTGCCTTAATGCGGATCGGTAACATACTGGATCACCACACGCTGGCGGAAGACGAGGTCTTTTGCCGGATAGGTGGAGAAGAGTTTGTGCTGCTGATGATTGGGTCACAACCGCAGGAAGTGTATCGTCGCTCGGAATGTATCCGTCAGTGTATTGAAGATGAAGGTATCAAACACCAGCAAAATCCGGAAGGGGAGCTACTGACGGTGTCGGTAGGTTCTGCCTGCTATGAAGCGAAAGGCAGGGATTTTAGTTTTGATTACTTATATCAATTGGCGGATCAGGCGTTGTATCAGGCAAAAAGCAGTGGCCGAAATTGTGTCTGGCACATCGATACTGCGCCACAGACATTGGTGTAATTGCAAGGGTGCCTCAGTCTGAAGCGCCTGATTTGCAAGGTTCCGCTACAGGTTTTCAGCTCATTTTTAGTTAATTACTTTAAGGCTATCAGTACTACGGTGTCTCGTCTTTGATGGTTTTTCTATGCCACCAATAAACGCGGCAGCTAACGCTGCCGTGTTTTGATTAAAGTTTGGCCAGAGGTATATCTTTTTTATCTGGTGCCGATTTGCGTAAATGACGAATGTGTTCCAGTAATGTATCAGGCTGCCAGGATGAAGTCTGTTGGCTGAAACGAGCCTGGTTCATCATTCGCAGTTCTGTTTTCACTGCTTCGACAGCATTGTAATCAAATTGGTGGTGAAACAGACGCAAGTGTTCATTAACCGCCCGTTCGATTATTGCGGGATCACCAGCGCGAATAATACTATCCAGTGATTTATCTGCGACCGGTGGTGAGGTGTTTTCCGGTTTGACCGAGCGGGTTTTATTGCTTTTCCATAGCCAGATAGCCAGTGCTGCAGTGGTTAGCCATAATGTGGCAAACACAAATGTCAGCATGCGCCATCGCGTATCAACACCGGTATTTGCCTGTGCTGGTGGGCTGAGAGGCGCTTCCTGGATAGTATCGAGCGGCGCCAGGTTGATGAGTCCGGCATCACTTTTCTGCACCGCTATCGTCAGCCCTGGCACTTCAGCTCGCTGAGCCTGGTCTTGTTGGCTGTTCCACCAGTTTAACTCGTATCCGGGTAAATTAAGTTCACCAGGTTCGGTTGGGATCAGCACCTCTTTGACAGTCATTGTGACAGTACCGTCACGTTCACTCTGGTATTGCGGCTGTTCCGGGTAAACCCGGACAGAACGCGGATAATCCAGGTCGATTGGGGGTAACTGCCCGGCCTGAATACCGCGTGCGCTTATCCGGATGGTACGGGTAAGCGAGCCACCCTGTTCAACCAGGTGCTCAGTGCCAGCAGATAGACTGTTGCCGTTGCCATCTTGCCAAGTTTGTGTTATTTCCAACGCAGAGGCTGGGAGCCAGTTGCCTTGGTAGTTTTCCGGGAGTGGCTTAACTTTAATTGGCATCAGTTCAGGTTTGCTTTTTATTGGCAGGACCTTGGTCGCACCAGTCAGCGGATCGCCATAGATGTACGATCCGCTCAGGCCGGGGCCATGCAGAATATGTGTCCCCGGCTTTGATGCGATTAATCGATAGGTCTGTTCGACGACGGTTACCTGCAAGCCATCCATAATGCGCTGGTTTTGTTTCATTTCACCCATTGGTTCCAGTTGCATTGAGTCTACGGCCGGCGGAATGAGCTGCAGGTTTTCCAAGCGTCTTGGATCGACTTTGATCAGCAGTTGGGTTCTTAGTAAAGTGGACTGTTGGGGATACAACTCCGGGGTGTCCACACTAAGATCAAAGCTGAACAGATCGGCTTGCTGGGGCTCTGCCGGATTAACAGACACCGTCAGTTGGATTGGCTCGGTTTTCATGCCATTGGCGTTAAAGCTCGGGATGGTGACGTTGCCGGTTTTCATCGCCGCGATGGCAATCGTCCATTCGGTGCGTAATGACTTACGGCCATTGATGTTTGTGCTGGAGCTACCATACCTGGGCTGACCAATAAAGAAATCGCGCTCTAATACAGAGAAGTCAATCGCATCGGAAGCCAGTTTACTGTCAGCAATGATCCTGAGGTTGAACACTTCATTTTTGGCAACCTGGGTTTTATTAACACTGGCCTGCAGGGATTGGGCGTAAACTGAAACGCTGGCCAGCAGGCTGGTCAACAGAATCACGATCAGCGATACGCTTTTTTTGAGCATGGATTTACCACTCCTTATTATTATCGGTTGGCGGCTGTTTTTGTCTGGCTTGCAACTGCATTTGTGCGCGGATCAAGTCGCTGGGATCGCGGGCGCTTTCCACCGCTTCCAAACGGCGAAACTCCGGTTCGTCTTTGTATGCCGGGCGGGCGTGAGCGGGCTTTTCCTCATGGTCTTGCGCCTGGTCGGGCGTTGAACTGACATGTTTGGATTCAGTTTTTCCAGATTTTTCGCTTTTAATGTCAGTGGTTTGCTTGTTTTGTGACGCCTGACCTTGCACTGACTGTTCACCGTTTTGAGACTGTTGCTGCTGTTGCTGCTGTTGCTGCTGTTGCTGCTGTTGCTGCTGTTGCTGCTGTTGCTGCTGTTGCTGCTGTTGCTGCTGTTGCTGCTGTTGCTGCTGTTGCTGCTGTTGCTGCTGTTGCTTCAGTTTCTCCTCCACAACCGATAGGTTTGTCTTCGCGGCTTCCAGCTCCGGCTGCTCGGCGATGAGTTGTTTATACAGATCAGCCGACTCCGCCAGTTGACCGTTCTGAGCCAAAGCATTGGCAAGATTGTAGCGGCCGGCTACCGTTGGGAGTTTGGAAAACTGCTCAATGGCACTCTGGTAATCTTCCGCCTGATAGCTCGCAGCTCCTTTCCACATCGGGTTGGTAAATTGCTCACTGGCTTTGGCGTAATTTCCTTGCTGATACAAGTCAGCCGCTTGCTGATCCTGATTTAAGAAAGGGCTGGCCTCAATAGCGGGCGACCAAGTTAATGGCATCATTACCGTTACGGTAATTAACCAGAACATACCGCGTCGGAAAAGCATCAGGGCTGGCACAAGTAGCAGAGGCAGGAGCCAAAAACCCCCGTTTTGGCGTGCATTTGTGTCAATCGCGTTATTTTGCTTTGCGCCTGCAGAGGCGTGCGTTTGATTGGTAAAATCGGTAATACTTTCTACATCACGGCTGGTATGCTGCACTGGAACAAACCTGCCACCGGTTTCGTGAGCCAGGGTTTGCAGGTTGCTGAGATTGGTACGTGCAATAACCGTTGAGCCGTCTTGTTTTTTGAGTAGTGACCCGTCAGGCAATGAAATCGGAGCACCTGTGGCTGTTCCAACTGCTAATACAGAAATCCGGATCGACTTGCCATCCAGCATTGCTAAGGATTGAGCAAGTTCGGAGTCATCCAGATCATCAGCAATGACAATCAGGTCGCCACGGTCGGTACCGGACTGGCTTAACTGCTCCAGTGCGAGTGCGATTGCTGCAGGCAAATTCGCTCCCTGATATGGCATCAGTTCTGGCGACAAGTGTTCAATGATACCGGCTAAGGTATTGGTGTCGCTGGTGAGGGGGCTGAGGCTATAGGCATCACCGGCATAGGCGACCAGCCCGGTTGAACCCTCACGCCACATCGGGAGCATATCCAGTGCTTTATACCGAGCCTGAGTCAGACGACTGGGTTTGACATCCGTAGCGTACAGTGAGCGGGACATATCCATGATCAGAACCCGATGCTGGCTGAGCTCAAAACTAGGGCGAGCGTTGCTTTGCCAGCTTGGTCCTGCCAGTGCAATACATGCAAGTGTCCAGGCCATGCCCCAGAGCGCATTCGCGTAATTAGGCGTGGTTGTCACCAGCCCAAGCCTGCGGGCAAGGTGGGGCGCGATTAATGACGAGCGCTTGCCTGAGATGGCTTGCTGGATAAAAAACAGCAGAGGAATGATCACCAGACCAAGCAACCAGTAGGGAGACAAGAACGTAAATTCAGCCATGCTTTCTCCTTATCACAAATAGGCACACCGAGAGCATCAGAGCCAAAATCAGCGGATAAACAAACCACTCTGACTGAGTGCGCCAAATCTGCGTATCACTGGATACCGGTTCCAGTTTATTGATGGTTTTATAGATTTCTTCCAACTCTTCGCCATTACGGGCGCGGAAGTATTGTCCTCCGGTTATCTGCGCGACTTGAGTCAGGGTGTTTTCGTCGAGATCGGCGGCAGTATTGACTTTTCGTTGCATGAAAAAGTCATTGACCAGCATTTCCCCGGCTCCGATCCCTACGGTGTATATGGTGGTGTGGTATTTGTTTGCAATCTCGGCCGCCTCTAATGGCGATAAAACGCCAGCGGTATTGCCACCATCACTGAGTAAGACCATGACACGCTGCGGGGCGTCACTCTCGACAAAGGTTTTGGTCGCTAAGCCTATCCCGTCTCCGATTGCCGTGCGTTGCCCGACCAGGCCAATCACGGTCTGGTTGATTTGGTTGATTACCGCATTCCGGTCGGCGGTCAGTGGAGTCTGCAGGTAAGCGTGGTCGGCAAACAGTACCACGCCCAGACGATCACCATGTCGCTTGGCAACAAAATCGCTCAGTACGTGTTTGACTGCGGACAGCCGGTCGATGTACTCGCCATTAAACTGCATGTCTTGCTTGTGCATGGAGCCTGATAAATCCACCACCAACATCAGATCACGGTATTTCGGCTGGAACTCAACCGGTTTGCCGTACCAGACCGGACGGGAACATGCGGCAAGCAACAGGAACCAAATGCACACAGATAAGGTTTTGTGCAGCAGGCGTGTAGGCTGTTTGCTACTCTGGGGCGGCAAACAGGCTAACGTTAGTTCTGCTTGCTGAGCGGTTGGCGGGAAAAACTTCAATATCAACAGAGGCAAAGGGAGTAATAACCACGCCCCCCACCAAACGAACTCAATGTTGAACCATTGCATCATATCAACCACGTTGTTTTGCCTGTTTCTTTGGCGGCAGAGCCTGTTCTACCCAGAAGATGCAATCCTCGATCAGCGTTTGATGCTGATCATGCCCTTTTTGCTGATACAGTGCTGCTTGCCATTGATTCTGTTTATCACTGAAGCGTGATTCTTGTATGTGGCTATCTAAAAATGCATACCAGGCACTGCCGGTCAGTGGCGCTATCTCTTCTCTTGGAAAGTAACTGAGTGCCGCCTGACGAAGGATCTCCAGTGCTGAAGATGCGGTATGTGGTGTTACTGAGTTCGTTAACAGCCTTAACGCGGCTTTCTTGGCCATCAAGCGTCGGGTCCGCCAACGCAGGTATAAGCAAAAGGTGATACCAAGAAGTATGATGCCTGCGGCCATCGCCCACCATCCCCACGCGAGAGGCAGCCAGCCTGGCATATCAGGTAGCATCAGGGGTTCTAAATTCAGGGGTTGATTACTTGTTGTCATGCTTACTTATTACTATTTAATCAGTTCAGTTCAGTTCAGTTCAGTTCAGTCGGGCGCAAAGGCGCTAGTTCAATTGTTGGATCAGCGGCTCCCCACACGACAGGGTGTGAAGCGGAATCGCCATTGAATAACAATGCTGCTTCAGGTTGCTCTGATGCTGGCAAAATTGCTGCTCGAGTGCTTGCCGTTGGCGGCGTGAAGCAAAATTGAACCATTGGCTTTGCTTGCCGTCGGTGGCTTTTGCTGTCCCCCGGTAATCGGTTTCTCCCCGTTCTAACGGGTCATAAAATTGCACCATTCTTACGCTATTGTGCTGTTGCAGCTGGCGTAATTGCTGGAGTTCCGCCGAAGTGAAATGGGCGAAATCGCTGAGTAGAACGATCTCACTGCCCTTGGGGGCCAGCCGGTGTAAGGCTCGCACTGACTGTTGATATGGCATGGTACGCGCGTTTTTTTCCCCATACTGACCCAGTTTGTGGTTGTGGCTGGTTAGGATGGAGTTAAGGATCTTCAGTGCCTGTTTCTGTAACGAGGAGGAACGAAGCTCAACGCAATGATGACCGTCATCGATTATTGCGCCGACACGATCTTTTTTGGCTAAGGTCAGCCATAATAACAAACTGGCAAAGTGGGCCAGTTGCACGGACTTTAAGACAAATCGGGAGCCAAAAAACAGGCTGTCGCTCAGGTCAAGATAGAGAATCACCGCTTGCTCTCGGCCTTCTGCAAACAGCTTGGTGTGTGCTTTGCCGGTGCGGGCCGTCACTCGCCAGTCGATACTGCGAATATCGTCCCCGGCCTGGTATTGCCGCACTTCCATAAAATCCATCCCGCGACCTTTCTGCCGGCTGAGGTGATGACCACTCATTTGTGACCATACGCTTTGGGCCGGTGGCAGCCAGCGAACCGACTGAGTGCGGTATTGCAGCAGCTCTTCTAAAGTTAACTCAACCCCGTTGCTGTGAGGGGGCAATGAAACTGATGTTGGCATATCTCTCTTCCTGCGCTAGGCACTGCCGACCAGATTCAGGAGCTTATCGATCACCTGGTTGGCTGATATTCCCTCAGCTTGTGCGTGGTAGCTCAGTAACAAGCGGTGACGAAGTACTGGGTACACCATCGCCTGAACATCCTCTGGCGAAACATAATCTCTTCCAGCCAGCCAGGCATGTGCCCGGGCACAGCGATCCAGGGCAATCGTGGCACGTGGGCTGACCCCCATGGCAAGCCATTTGGCGAGTTGATCATCATAGGCCTGAGGTTGGCGCGTCGCCATGACTAAACGGACGATATATTGCTCGACCGCGTCTGCCATATGTACATCCAGCACGTCTTTACGTGCTGCAAAAATATCCTGTTGGCTAAGGCTGGGGCGCTTTGTCGAAACTTCACCTTTGGCTTCACCCCGGTTAATACGCAGGATTTCCAGCTCATCCTGGGCACTGGGATAATCGACATTTAAATGGAGCAGGAATCGGTCCAGCTGCGCTTCGGGCAGAGGGTAGGTGCCTTCCTGCTCGATCGGGTTTTGTGTCGCCATAACTAAAAACAGTTCAGGTAAAGCATAGGTTTTACGCCCGGCGGTGACCTGTTTTTCCGCCATTGCCTCGAGCATGGCTGCCTGAACTTTTGCCGGTGCCCGGTTGATTTCGTCTGCCAGAATCAGTGAGTTAAAGATTGGCCCGGCCTGAAAATTGAAGGTGCCGGTTTCCGGGCGGAAAATATCAGTGCCGGTCAAATCGGCCGGAAGCAGGTCAGGGGTGAACTGGATGCGGTGAAAATCCCCCTCGATACAATCGGCCAGTGATTTTACTGCACGAGTTTTTGCTAAACCAGGAGGACCTTCAACCAAAATATGGCCGTCGGCCAAAAGTGCAACCAGCAGTTGTTTGACCAAGTTTTGCTGACCAATGATCTGGTCTTCAAGGTATTGTTGCAGAGCTTCAAAGCTGGATTTGTGCATGTTTAGGATTCTCTTAACTTACTGTTCTTATTATTGATGTGATTTTTTACCTTTGGTCAACTGACCTGCGAGAAAAGTTCCCTGAGTTTTTACTGACAGAGCGGTGAGGAGGGCCTGATGCCATAAATTTCCTTAGGCAATATCTGACAGTTCATTTTGCCAGTAGCCTCAGTTACGTCACTCGCTGGTTAACGGTATTACACCCGCTGGGTTGCGTGTCTCGCGCTTATTTTGGCTGAAAAACACGTTAGGAATATGGGGATTTGCCGAACAATTTCAAGTTTCAGTCCGTTTAAAGTTCTTACCAAACAGCTTGTTACACGAAGTTTTCACAAAATTGTGAGAAATTGCTGTAGTTATTTATAAATTGGTCGATATAGCGAGCAGGAAATCATTAGTTTGCTAATGGGACCCGGGAACCGTTCACACGCCGTCGCGATTCTTATTTAAAGGTCAAAATATGCTGAAACTTAACTCTTTGAGTATTAAACAAAAAGTAGTCGTGGGGATTACTTTCGCCGTGCTGGCATCGACGATAATCGTTGGCGTCATGGCTCAGTATCACGCCAGAGATGTGTTAAGCCATCGCCTGGTTGATATCGAACTGCCAGGGATGCTGCACCAGGTGAATACCGAAATCGACCGTGAAGTGGTGCAAATGCAGCAGGCGGCGAAGCAGCTTGCGACGGGAGACTTTATTATTGAATTTATCTCTTCGACTGACAGAGAACCGGTACGGGAAGCGAAACTGATACGTCAGCTCAAAACGTTAAAACAACAGTATCAGCTCAATGACGCATCGGTGGTTAACCTGAAGACTGCTTATTACTGGAACCAAGATGGTTTTCTGCGCCAGTTAAACCGTCAGCAAGACTCGTGGTTTTTTAATTTTACCGCTTCGGGTCAGGAGACCTCGGTCAGCATCTTCCAGGAAGCCAATGGCGAAGTTAAAATGTTTGTCAACTATCAGGACGTCGGCGGTGTATCCATGTCAGGGCTGTCGAAATCGATGGATGATATGGTGTCATTGCTGACCGGTTTTAAAATTGAGCAGACAGGCTATGTATTTTTAACTGATGCCAGCGGGGCAGTGCAAATCCACCCTCAGCAGGCAAAACTTAAGTCTTCCATCAGCCAATGGTTTGGCGCAGACACTGCCAAGTTGATGAACAAGTCAACGTTTAACCTGATCGAGACCGAACTTGACGGCCAGCAAATGTTTGTTGCCAGCCTTTATGTGCCGTCGATGGATTGGTTTGTGATTGGTGTGGTTCCTGTGGATGAGGTCTTTGCTGATCTGAATGCGACCGGCCAGAAAATGTTGCTGACTACTCTGATTGTGGCGGCGGTGTTTATCCTGATGGGGATCGTGCTGGCAAACAGTATCACTAAGCCAATCAAATTAATCGCCGATCGTTTCACTGACCTTGGCCAAGGGGAAGGTGATCTGGCACAGCGTATTGAAGTCAGCGGCAATGATGAAACGGCGCAACTGGCGCGTGGTTTCAATGGTTTTATTGAGAAAATTCACGCGACCATGAAGGAAGTGTCACAGACCAGCCATTACTTGAGTGATGCGGCGGAAAGCGTGCAAACTAAAGCGAACACGACCCATGACAACAGTCAGGAACAGCGTGACCAAACCATTCAGGTGGTGACCGCGATCAACCAAATGGGGGCGACGATCGGTGAAATTGCGTCAAATGCTGCCACCGCGGCTGATACTGCGAACCAGGCCTCTGACAATACGCAAATAGGCCGCGAGGTGGTGACCAAGGCGAAAGAGGTGATCAGCAGGCTTGCGGATGACGTTGAAACCACCAGTGTGGTGGTGACGCAACTGGCAACGACCACTAATGACATTGGTTCGATTCTGGATGTGATCCGGGACATTTCCGATCAAACCAACCTTCTGGCTCTCAATGCTGCGATTGAAGCGGCGCGAGCGGGTGAACAAGGCCGGGGCTTCGCAGTCGTGGCGGATGAAGTGCGTAATCTGGCATCGCGAACCGCCGATTCAACTGATGAAATTCAAAAAATGATCAACCAGTTGCAAACCGATGCACAAGATGCGGTTCAGGCTATGGAGGCAGGAAAAACGGTCACGTTTGAAGGGGTTACCGCGACAGATGAAGCTGTTGAAGTGTTGTTGAGCATCTCTGGCCGCATTGCCGACATCTCTGATCGCAATACCCAGGTGGCCACGGCCACAGAAGAGCAGTCGACAGTGGTGCAGACTATTAACCAGAATATCGAAGAAATCAATGCGATTAATGAGGTGACCACCACTACGGCTGAAGAGCTGGCGTCGGCAAGTCAGGAGTTGCGAGAGCTCTCTTCACGCTTAGACAACATGGTAGGTAGCTTCAAGCTCTAGAGTTGGGTAGAATGGCTTCAGTTTGGAAAATTAAAGACTAAGTTTAGGTAAGTACTATGAACGACTTTGAACAAGAGCTTGAAGTGATCTCTCAGGAAGTGGCTAAAGAGCCGGAAGTAAAACTCCCTTCACTGGAAGAGCAAAAGCAGATTGTGGCTGAACTGAAAAAGCTGGAAGCGGAAGGTAAGTTGACGCCGGAAGTGCTGGAAAAACACTTCGGCAAGTTCAATCAAAAGAATGCCGAACCAGTGCATTAATTTAGAAGGGAGCATAATGCTCCCTTTTTTTATCTATTCGTCTTGTGAATGGCAGGCGCGCTTCGGATAGGGCGCAGCAAGGCTTGGCAACGTCTATGTACAGTAGCGTAGAATCATGAAAACAGAAAAACAGAAAATGCTCGCCGGAGAGCCGTACGACGCCTGGGACAGTGAGCTTTATCACGAGCGGGTTGAATGTCGTAAAACCTTACGTGTGCTGAATAACAGTATTCCCGATACAGCTGAATGGCGCGAGGCGATCGACCGCTTAATCCCAGATTCCAGCGGTGCCTATCTGGAACCCCCGTTTCGCTGTGATTACGGTGCAAATATTAAGCTGGGCCAAAACTTTTACGCCAATTTTAATTGCACAATTTTAGATGTCGCTGAAGTGCGGATTGGTGACAATGTGCTGTTGGCACCTAATGTACAGCTCTACACTGCCGGCCATCCGGTTGATGTCAAAGCGAGAGTGGAAGAGGGCGTTGAGTTTGGCCTCCCGATTTCGATTGGGGATAACGTCTGGTTGGGTGGTGGGGTAATTGTCTGCCCTGGTGTGACAATCGGCGCGAACTCTGTCATCGGCGCGGGCAGTGTGGTGACCAAAGATATACCTGCCAATGTCGTGGCTGCGGGCAACCCTTGTCGGGTTCTGCGAACTATCTGATGCTAACCATGGCGATCGATAACGCTATGGATAAGCTATCTGTAACCTTTTGCTTTTCAATACTATTATGTTGTGCCGCGCTTTAGATTCCTCTTCCCCTTTGCTCTGCTTACCATCTTAAGGGCCTCTGCTTACCATCTTAAGGGCCTCTGCTACTATTCGGAACGGCTCTCTGCCCGGCAGTTTGAAGTCATTCAGGCTTGTAGTATGGTTAGAATCAATTGGGTAATAACCATCAACAAGGAAATCAGAAATGGATAAAGTGCAGTTAGTCGTCGATTTTCTTCTTAATAATAAGATGATCTTCACCGCCGTTATCTTGTCGGTGGTGATGGTTGCGCGCCGTGTCATTTTGGCGATAATCCGCGGTGAACACGCATTTATCAACGAAAATCAACGCAAATGGATGTCGAGAACCAAAAATGGTGCTTTTATTATTACTCTGCTGCTGCTGTTTATTCTCTGGCAGTCGGAAATCAGTGAATTCGCCCTCAGTGTTACCGCAATTGCCGTGGCGATTGTCGTCGCCTCCAAAGAGATCATTTTATGTTTTACCGGCTCAATTCAACGTGCCAGTTCGCGTTCTTTTCGGGTCGGAGACTGGATAGAAGTCGGGAAACTGTGTGGTGAGGTCATCGATCACAACATGATGGCAACCGTGATCCAGGAAATCGACTTGCATCATGGTCAGTATCATTACACTGGTAAAACGGCCACGCTGCCAAACAGCATGTTTTTTACTTATCCGGTCAAAAATCTTAATTTTATGAAGCGGTACGTCTACCATAACTTCTCTGTTGTGGTGAAAGAGTTCGTCAACCTGTATCCGCTTTTTCCCCCGTTAATCGAGAAAATTGATCAGCATTGCCATTACTTTAGTGAGGTCGCACATCGCTATAACGCGATGATAGAAAAGCACGCCGGGGTTGACCTGCCGGGGGCGGAACCGCATATACATGTGTCGAGCAACATTAACGGGGAACAAGTGGTTCACGTAATGATCTTTTGTCCCACGGACAAGGCGAATCATTTGGAGCACCTGATCCGGCAGGACTTTATGGTCCTTTATGAAGACAAGTTTCCACCCCAGTCGTGGCAGGAGCCAGCGAGGCAGTAAAGAGCGGAGCCATTGACCGGGTTAAGCCCTTGCTAACCAGTTGCGGCTAGCATTCATTGAACAATTTGCCAAAATTTTGTTGGAAATTGTCCAGCTGTTGGCGTTGGATCCGATAGCACATTTTGGGCGGGTTTGGCGTAGCACTGATAAAACCGGCTTGTTTCAAGATACGCAGGTGCTCTGAAACGGTCGATTGGGCCAACCCCAGCTGTGAGACTAGATCACTGTTCAGGCAGCCTCCCAGCTTATCCAGTTGGTGTAAGATGTGCAGAATCCGCAACCGGGCCGGGTGTGCCAGTGCTTTGGCCATGGCAGCCAGTTGCTGTTCTTGGTCGAGCTGTTGTGGGGTCGTTTCGAATACGATTGGCTTGGCTTGATCGCATGTTTTGCTCATGCACATTCACCTTAATATACATTTATCGTCGAATTACGATGAATATAAGCGATGCCCTTGTAATGGGCAAGGAATTACTGAAGGCCGTGGCTCTCAAAGAAGGCTAACTCATTCATAATATTTCATTTTATTGGCTCGTCTTAAAGTTCTGCCCTTGATGGTTTGTATTGGTGCTTTTTAAGTAAGCCCAAATTGAAGCGCTGTTAAGTGACGTTGGCTTTCAACAGTGCTGCCTGGATAGCGCTATGAGCCTTGATGGATATTTGATTTTCATCAAGTTGATTAAAAATTCTGACGATTTTTTACTCAAGCCCACTACACTTAAAGTGGTTTTTAGGAAAGAGCTGACAGCTAATAGGGAGGTATTCATGAGTTTGGTTCCTCGTGATAGTTGGGCAGATTTTGCCCGATTTTTTGATCATTCATTTCCAACATTGCGTCCACGGTTTGACACGGATACTTTCTCTCCACGCGTGGATATTGTGGAAAAAGAGCAAAATTTTGAGATCACAGCTGAGTTACCTGGAGTGAAAAAAGAAGATATTCGACTCAGTTGCCAACAAGGTGTGCTTTCAATCGAAGCCAGTGTTGAAACAAAAAAAGAGACTGAAAAAGAGGGCAAGGTGGTTCACAGTGAGCGCTACAGTGGCAAGATGTCTCGTAGTTTCACGCTTGGCAGCAATATTAAAGTCGATGAAATCAATGCTGAGTTCACCGATGGTGTATTAACGGTAGTGGTACCTAAGCTTGATGGCCATACTGAAACAGAACACAGTATTCCGATTCGGTAATTAGTGTTTAACTGATAAGCCCTCCAGTTTGTGGAGGGCTTTTTTTAAATGCAGGCAGAGAGTAGTGATACAACAAAAATTGGGGGTGATATATCAGGAGCTAAGCTCTGCCGTCAACTGGCGCGGAAAATGGCGGTGATGAAACCAAAGCGTTGGCGTTGTGGACATTAACACTTCATCTGCCCTTTCTGGCTCGCTGACCATTTAGATTATGAGAAAAAACACGGAAGCAAAAAAGAGAGTGTTTTTTTGTATGTGGTTCCCGGTAAACCTGAATTAGGCGAATATAATCGCTTGTTGCCCGCTCTTTTGGCCAAAAGAGGAACAAACTCCCCACAACTTTTCTTATTTTCTGTGCCTTAACTTGGGTAAAATTGGCTTCGGCCTGTCAGATAGAGGAGTACAGGGTGTCGGATCTTAACTTATTTCGTTACTACACACGGTTGCAAGCCTATGGGATAGGGAATGAACAAAAGACGACGCTGCAGGCGGTCGCGGAGAGGTTGTTCACTTCCCCTCGTCATGCACGCAGCCTTTTGTCACAAATGCAGGAACTGGGGTGGTTAAGCTGGCATCCTAAAGCCGGACGAAATCAGCGCTCTGCTTTGCTGCTCAATGTTGAGTTGCCGGCCTTAAGAGAGGCTTTGGCGTTTGAGCGGGTGAAACAAGGTAAGTACGAGAAGGCATTATCCCTCTTGGAGTATGATCAGGCGGCGTTCGGTCGTCTGTTGAAAAACACCTCAGGTGCGTCAGTACAAGAGGGCCGGTTGAATATTCAATTAACCTATAAACGAGAGTTTGAGCGCCTGGTACCGCATCAGTTGCAGCGCAGTAGTGAGCGCTTTTTACTCCGGCAAGTCTACAGTTGTCTGGTCGCATCTGATCGCGATGGCAACATCAAGCCAGAACTGGCTCATCACTGGCGCTATGATCCGCAGCTCTGCCAGTGGACATTTTATTTGCGTCCCGGCCTGACTTTCCACAATGGCCAGCCGATCGATGCCCATACGATAGTCAGTTTGTTCGTTAAGTTAAGTGCTTTGGAATACTACCGCAAAGAACTCGCGCACGTTACCGACGTGTCTGCGCCTAATCCGGTTAAACTGGTGTTTACGCTGAGTAAGCCCGATCTGGGTTTTGCCGGGTTGATTTCGGGAGTGAAATACGGAATTCAGCCAGCCAGTCAGGTTAACAATGCCAATAATAACCTGGTCGTCGGCTGCGGTCCGTTTTCGGTGATGGAACACAATTCACACCGACTGAAGCTGGGTGCATTTGATGGTTACTACGGTTGTCGGGTACTGACCGATAGCGTTACTATCTGGATCGTCGAAGACGAGAAAATGGAGAGTCCGTCCTTAGCGGCAACCACACTGAAAGCGGAAGCAAGCGGTGAGGGCGATATGTGCCATCATGCGCTGTCGTTACCCTCGGCTGATACAGTCCTGGCCAGCCAGCAAAGCCGGGTAGAAGATGGCTGTTTGTTTGCGCTATTTAACCATAATGCCAAACACGCACTTTCTCCGATGCAGCGCCGATATGTCAGTCAGCTGATCCAGCCGGAGTATTTGGCCGCTGTACTACATGGTGCGAACACTTCTTTTGCCAGTATTCCTGCCAGTAACTTACTTTCGAGCTGGCAACCGGTGCTGCGTCCTGGTGCTGATGTTGATAAACTGCCCAAATCGATACGCATTGCAGGTTATAACTATACTGCCTTAAAGCGCTGTGCCCGGGCAATACAGATTATTTTGGCTGAGGTGGGCTGCCGGGTGGAGATCGTGCTGTACTCGTACCGAGAGCTGAATGAGCGGGCCAGGAATGGCACTTTGGATGAAACGCTGGTGGTGACCAACATCAACCTTGATGATAACCGGCATGCCTCTCTGTTTCAAAACTTGTACAGCAATGCGCTACTTGATCATGCGTTGGGTGAAGCGCATGCAACCTGGCTTGATCACCATCTGGAATTTATCCGGGCAAAGACACCACTGAATGAGTATCTGCATGCGATTGAACCGATTGTCTCTACGCTGGTAAGTGAGTACTGGATGGTACCGATGTTCCATCATACCCAAACTTTGCGCTTTCAGGGCGTGCTGGAAGACGTTGCGTTGACCAACTGGGGTTGGCCGGATATCCGCTCGGTGTGGGTGGCTGATTAAGCCTTCACCAGGATAGTGGTTGTAGGGCAATGACTCGCAGCAAAGCGTATAAAGTCAGCTAAATTAGTTCGTTTCACCAATATTGCTGATGGCTTTCACCAGATTTAAGTGATGTAGCAGAGGAGTAATACCATGGCGTTATCAAAACTTGTGCTCTTATCAGTGCTGATTGGGGTGTCTTTCTTTTCACTGGCAAAGAGCGGACCGGAGATCAAGTTTGGTCAGGCCTACACGTGGGAGCATAAAATTGCATTGCAAAAAGGTGGGTTTCGGGATACGGCGAAAGCGATACCCTGTCCGTGTATCTGGAATAATCCGCGAAAGCGTGGTTCTTAAGAATATGAGGGGAGAACGTGGGTATGTGTACTGAGAGACTCAGAAAACCAATGCCACGCTGTGGCCCTCAAAGGCTCAGAGTTTGCTTTGCCTGAACATTAGGCACAACCTGCCTGCACATCACGACGCGCAGACACCGATATTCACCATAAATGGAAGGTACGCAGGTGGCCAAAACGCCGCGCTGGCGTTAAGGGTATCTGGGCCAGCGCTTTGCCTAGCCTTATTAGCCTTTCTGTTAAGTGCTTGTTATCGGTGTCGGGCATAACAAGTAATGCCGAGTGCAGATCCGGCAAGTAGCTGGACAAGGCGTGTAATTGTTCGTTTTGGCTGGCTGTTTTAGGGTCAAACTGGTGGATAGTGAGTAACGTTTTGACTAAATCTGTTCTCTGTTGTTCACAGAGGTACTCTTTGAGTGCCAGTAGATAGATACTCTCGGGCATCAGCACCTCGGAAAAGCCACCTACCCAATAACTTATCAGGACATTCGTCATTTCATCCGGGTTGGTGCCGGTTGAGGGTGTCGCCTGGGTTGGATATCTGACACCGGTGCCTTCTTCGCTGAAGCCACATCTTTCTGTGGCATATTGCAGCAGCTTTTCATCCGGGATATAGGTCGAGCGCAGAACAGACTGGGCGACTTCCAACAGGTTGAGGCCGTCTTTGGTCGGTGCAAAACGTGGCTCTGGTATGCCGGTTTTCATCCACATAACCAGATCGTGCAGGTAATTGTAATCACCACACCGTAACGGATCAAACTGCAGCATATGTTCCATATCGGAGAGCAGCTCAATGGCTTGGTCAATAAACGGTTGAGCATCATTTTTATCAGGCATCGTTTTTGTCCTAATCTGGCAGGAAACGGCTAAGCGTAGGGAGTAATAGTAAACGAATCAGGGGCAGATTGGTGTGAACGAAGATCAATACAACCTCAGTGTTGTACTGTGATCGGTTGATTGCTGGTAAAGGCTATGCTCAACAAGCAAAAATAAGGCACCTTTCGGTGCCTTATTATGTGGAACGATTGGTGACGCGATGACTCGCATTCAGATCTATTTGAATGAGTACTCGAACACTCGGTAGCCGCTGTTGTCCCCGACGTTACCAAACTCTGCAGTTGGGGTTACGTTGTTGAGGTACTGGTTAGCGAAGTCCACCGCTGAGTCACTATGAGAGGACAAAAACTTCACCGTCAGGCCTGGTGTCGCAGCCAGACTGAAGTTGTGTGCATTAGTAAACTCCAGAATCACTTCCTCATCACCTGCGGTATTTTGCTCGTCAACTAACTTATTCAGGTAGTCGTTGACCAGTTCACGGTTTGTGTATGCTTCATCGGTATGAACCGTGACGGACTCAGAAACCCCGGGCATGTCTTTTTGCGAAGCGCGGTAGTTGTTGGTGACGACATAGAAGCGCTCTTCCGAATCGAGGCTGTACACCTGACCATTAAAAGTAAAGTTTCTGATGCGCTGGTTAGCGGGATTGATCACCAGTTCACCATTGTCGTAAATTAGTTCGCCGAGGTCGTTAACCGCGTAGCGAGGACCAACGGAAACGTCAATTTCATAGTTGAGTAAGCTGTTGCCTTGTGCATCAAAGCCACCGAAGAACACATCATAGTTGTAACTGCGGAACTGCTGGTGAAGCAGGTAGTCACCTTCTGCTGCGACCGTCTTGTACTGCTGGGAGGCGACTACTTCAAGCCATTCAATAATCGCACCGGCAGACAGTTCAAGTACGGCCGGCGTGTTGTTGTCGAATACATACAGATCGGCAACACTGGCACGGGTTAATGCGTCTGAGTCAATGTTGGTGTAGTCACCTGAACCGCCGCGTCCGCCTTTAAATGGCGCCGACACAGACAGCACCGGATAGTCATTCTCCAGAATGCCTTGGTCTTTCCAGGCCTGGCCTTTATCTTGTTGAGCCTCATTAACGATTTGTACCGAGGTATCCGGTTCAACTGCGGAGAAGAAACTGTTGATAGGTTCGACAATCCTGGCGATTTCTTCACCCATAAAAGCAACTGTGCCGTCATGATCGTTTTGAACCAGCGAGTTGATCACATAGTCCTGTTCATTAGGATCTGATTTTAGCTCACGCAGCTCAGCGGTGCTGGATGCTACCGACCATGTCTGGCCTTTATCTGAACTGCTTAGCTGCAAATCAATCACGCCTAAGTGATTACCCCAGAAACCGGGCATGACCGCTGGTTTACCGAAGATTTTGCCGTTGGCCGCGTCAACGCCAGGCATACCATCATACACATTGCTCTCGGTTGGGAAGTTGTTGTGGTCATGGCCGAACATTAATGCATCAATGCCCGCTACCTGCGCCAGTTGCCATGTAGCATTTTCCATAAAGTCTGAGGTCAGATCGCCACCGGTTAATCCGGAGTGCGGGATCGCAACGATGACGTCGGCACCGGCTTCTTTCATCTTAGGTACGTAATATTCTGCCGTCATTTTGATATCTGCCAGCAGAACTTTACATTCTAAGTGGCGTTTATCCCAATCAAGAATTTGGGGTGGGGTAAAGCCAATGACACCCACGTTGACGGTGTAGGTATTGCCATCTTCGGCGGTAAAATCACGCGCTAAGATTTCGAAAGGGGTAAAAAAGGGTTCGGCTTTATCGAAAAATGCTTCATAGTTGCCGGCAAAGTGATCTTCAATATCAATTTGACAGTTTTCCTGATCATAACTGGCACTGGTAAATTTACTGAACTCATACACATTTGAGTTGATGTATGGGAAGTTAGCACCAGCTGTTGCCGCCGCGAGGTAGTCAAGGCCGTAATTGAACTCGTGGTTACCGATGTTACCAGCATCATAGCCCAGGTAATTCATCGCTTTATACACAGGGTGTAGTTGCTTTTTCAGGTGTTCAACACCAAGGTTTGCCAAGTAGTCACCCATAGGGCTGCCCTGGATAAGATCTCCGTTATCAAACAGCATGCTGTTCTCAACTTCGCTTCTTGCTTCGTGAATGAGCACTGCGGTTCTCGATAAGCCATATGGTTGCGGGTTAACGGCATTTTCTGGCTCAGAGACAAAGTAGTTGTAGGGCTTCATATTGGAGTGCAAGTCTGTGGTCTCCATCAGACGAACATTCATCAATACTTCAGAATCTGAGCTGCTACCACAACCCGTCAGAATAGTTCCGACGGCTAGTGCTATTAGAGTTTTATTTTTCATAGAATAATTCCAGCAGTAAATTAACTAGAGCTTTGGCTCTGTTTTTTCGGCAGGATAATAATTGCTAAAATAATAAAATTCGAGTATTAATTAATTAAAATTTGAACGTAATATATTGTAATTTTTCCGGTATTATAAATAAGCTTGGTAAATGTAAGTTTTAAGTATCTGATATAAAATAAGTTAAGTTTCAAGTAATCGATTGCAATGAATGTGACTAATTACTATAAGGTTTGATTTGTCTCTCAGGATTAAAAGAATAAATAATTAAAGCTTGACGTGTTTGTATATGTTTGCGTTGATCTTGGCATTGATTTTTTATTTGTGAGTTTACTCTTCTATTGACTGTTTTTATGTTAATTTCATCGGCTTTATTATTTGCTCTGTTTATATTTGATGTAAATTAAATATAAATGGAGTGCGCTAAGTTAAAATGAGAAGCAAAAAGAGAGAAGTAACAGGCCAGGGACGAGTCAATCTTGTTGCAAGGTATGCCTCGGAGTGCGCTTTACACATTAATTGTGCCGGGATGATTTACTGAACAGCGCTGAATTTGGAGTCGCGCAATCCAGACGCCGACATGGGAAAATTCCAGTTAGCTTGTTATGCGTTTTTATGAATAAAAATGCAATTTTAGCGGTTGGCTAACAGCTTCATATGATGTTGCATAATCCTTTGGATGGCTTTGTCCATGGGGCTTGAGTGTAAAAAAACGGTGCGGTTTTATCCTAGATCAATCTTCATGTTTATTTCGCGCTGTGTTCAAATTCTGTCGTCTAAACTCATAGTATGAGATAGCAGTTGGCATACCTAAGGAGGCAGCCATGATTGCAGTTCATCGAGAGTATTGCTTATCAAACCGTCCAGGTTTACACGCTCATGTTGAAGTAAACCCTGTCGGTAAACTGGAAGTTGAAATTGTCGAGTTGCATGAACATCATACGACTGAATTTGACGATCTTTCATTTGAAAGCCGGGGTGGCGAAACCCGTGTTTGCGGTAAAGAAGCCACTAAACCATGGCAAGTGAAACTGGCGGCGACAGACGCGTTAGAACTCTCACACTTAATCGACGAAGCGAATGAAGAGCTTGAAACCTTGATGCGCGATTTGATGTAAGGCACCAGAGGTTTTTCAGGCCGTTAAAACCTCCCTGCGGGAGGTTTTGTTGTTAGCGTGTCTGTGTTTATCGTTTGATATTGTAACGTACCATCGCGGCCTGCTCGCTGGATACCACCGTTTTGCCGATTGGCGCCAGTGAAATAATGGCCAGCTTAAGATGCTGGAGGGCAAAGGGAATGCCGATAATGGTGACAAAGCAAGCCGCAGCTGAAAGTATGTGACCAATTGCCAGCCATAAACCGGCCAGGACAAACCAAATGATGTTGCCAACCATCCCAAGCGGGCTGGTGCCGATGTCCATTTCATTCGTCAGATCATCCCGAGAGACTGCTTCTTTGCCGAAGGGAAAAAAGGAGAAGTTACCCATCACAATGCAGGCTCGTCCCCATGGAATTCCGATGATGCTGATAAAAGCCAGGATGCCAAAAAACCACCACATTAAGCCCATGAATACGCCACCAAACACAAACCAGATGATGTTACCGAGAGTTCTCATTGCATTTCCCATTTTGAAAAGATCCAGCGATAAGTATGTCATATATATCTTAACGCTGGATGAATGATATCAATTTGCTGAATAGTTAAACGCGGCACTGGTTTATCCTTGCTGGGAAGGTGACAAAAGCACCAATCACCGCAGTATGTATTAGCTATAGCGCCAACATCACATGGCGTTATAGTTTTTGCTCAGTCGTGCACAAAGGTACCCGAGTGGACAGGGCATTCAGGGCGATGTTGTGGATCATCTGATCTACGCTGGTACAACAATCTTTCAGAATGGATACATGGTATTTTTCTGCGGCTTTCGATATCGCGGTATGGGTGACACAGTTTTGTGTCATCATGCCGCAGATCACCAGTTCCGTTACGCCATGCTTTTGCAGCATTTCTTCCAGATTGGTTTGCTCGAAACTATCCGCGCAATGCTTGATGACCACGTCAGCGTCGGGAGCAGCGAGCAAGATTTCCGGGTGGATTTGTACACCTGTGGAACCTGGATTAAAAAAGGGTGCGATTCCCTTGGTGGGATCGGCAACATGCTGGACATGAATCACCGGAAGCTTGATTTTATGAGCTCTGGCAATGGCCGTTTTGATGTTGGCAAGCGTGGTCTCTGTGTTCCACAGCGGGAACTTGCCCCCCGGAAAGTAATCATTTTGTAGGTCGATAATAATTAATGCGCTTTGGCTCATGCTGGCTCCTGGTATGTATTGTTGATTGAATTGTGTGCTGTAATGGAGCAATTATTACGACTTTTTATTACTCTATAGAGTGTCACAAATGACAAAAAGCAGGCCAAAAGCGACATGTTAGGAGAAAAACAGTGAAAATCGCCATTCTCGATTATCCGGGAAGCTCCAAAGCATCACTCTATGGTTTGCAAGAACTGTTTGAAATGGCTAATCGTGCGGTGGCTGAACTGCTCGTGGAGCGGCGGTTTTACCCGCAAATTGTTCAGTGGGTGAACCAGGCAGATATGGCAAGCGAATTTGCTGTGGTCATTATCCCTCCGAGTGGCTCAATGCAATATTACCTTGACCCGGCCCCTTCAATGCTTGAGTGGTTAGTCGGGCAGCGTAAAAGTGGTGCGGTACTGGCGTCTGCCTGTGCAGGGGCGTTTATTTTGGCGCAGACAGGGCTGTTAGCGAATAAGACCTGTACCACCCATTGGGCGCTGGCGGGACTATTTCGCCAACGTTTCCACAATATCGATCTCAAACCCGAAGCCATCCTAATTAACGAAGGCGGGATTTTAACCGCAGGGGGGATGATGTCATGGCTTGATTTGGGATTGGAGCTGGTCTCGACGCTGAGCTCTCCGGCAGTAATGAGGTTGCTGGGGAAAATGTTAGTCGTGGATACTGGCGGACGCGAACAACGCTTCTACCAACAGTTTTCACCTAATCTACAACATGGTGATAGTGCAGTCCTGAATGTGCAGCATTTTATCGCTGACCATTATACCCAAGGCATTTCAAATCTGGCTCTGGCTGATATCGCCTGCCTGACCGAACGAACGTTACAACGCCGCTTTCAAAAAGCGACCGGCTTGAGTCTTAATCAGTATATCCAGCATGTGCGGGTACAGAAAGCCTGCGATTTACTCGAGTCAAGTCATCTTCCCTTTGACGCGATTGCTCACCGGGCCGGGTATCAGGATGTGAGCGCGTTTCGCAAGGTGTTTGTGAAAACCATGGGGTTAACACCGAAAGCTTTTCGCGCTCGTTTTTGCTAGCAATTAACGGTTAATATTTTGCTCAATCCGCTGGCACAGTGCTTCGGCCAGCTGGTGAGAGGCGATGTTGCGTTCAACGGTTTTATGGGCAAGTTGGCCGGTATTTACCACTTCAAACCAATCCTCGAGCATCGAGTGAAATCCTTTACTGGCCAGCATCGGGGTCCAGTCTTTCAGGCTAAGCGTCTGTTCCTGATTATTGTGCCAGAGCCTGCCACCAACAAATGAGTCAAATTCAACGGCCTGATTGGCATAACACGCCTGAACCCGTTCTGTCGTGATGCCAAATTGTCGGTTCATTGAGGCATGCAGCAGCGTTTCACCATGCTGCCATTGAATATCCAGCCGAGCCAGCTGGTTACCGGCAAACTGGCTGATGACATAACTATCCTCCAGTTCAGCTTTACTGGTGACATTGATGCTGTCTAGCGGGTGAATGAAATCGTCGAAGATAAATGTGCGGACGTCACCCGGCAGGTTGTGACGGTGTTTTTCCCAGCGCAGGGATTTTAGGTCCCGGATATCGCCTTGCTGTAGGCCCGGCATGTGCTGGTTATACAGCGGAATGTGGCGGCGGTTAAAGCCGACGTATAGCGGCTGGCTCGCTTGCGCAGAAATTTCGTAAAGTCTTTCGACCTCGTCCGCACTATCTGCCAGCGGTTTGTCGACAAACACTGGAATACGTTGGCGTAAAAAGTAATCAGCGATTTGGAAGTGCACCTTAGTGGCAGCATGGATCATTACCGCATCGACACCCAATCCGGGCAACTGATGGTAATCCTGACAGGTTTCTTTGACGCGATACTGTTGGGCTAGTGCAGCTAAGGCGTTAGTATTGCGGGTGCAAAGCACGAGCTCCAGATTAGGGAACTGGGTAATGGCAGGAAGATAGGCTTTTTGCGCAATGTCTCCCAGGCCAATGATGCCAATTTTCATCTTGGTTCTTCTTAATGGAGGATGAGGGCAACAATACACCGGCTAATAGAGCGGCGCGAGGCTGAGATGAAAAGAAAAGAACCTGACTCACGTTTTTGAGGCAGGCTCTTGATTTTCTATTGGTTTTACGCTGTGCGGCAGGCTTTGAATATGTCTAGCTCGCTATTGTAGGCCTTGGTTTCGACGTCCATGATCCCGAGTAACGAATGAAACATATTGTCGTGCGAATATTTTCCGCTGCGCTTGGCTGCCTGGTTTAAACAATCTGGTTCAATGTGTTTGCTTTGCCTGAAACCAGAGGACATCCACAATAACAAAGGTACACGTTTCTGGGTCTCGGGTGCTAAGCCGTAAGGCATACCATGGAGGAACAACCCGTTTTCACCTAATGACTCCCCATGGTCAGAAATGTAAATCATCGCGGTATTGTAATCGTTCTGTAGTGATTTCAGTTTCGCGATGGTCTGGTCGAGAACAAAGTCGGTGTAACGGATGGTGTTGTCATAGGTGTTGATGATTTGTTCAACACTGCAGTTTTCGATGTCTGCACGCGGGCAATCCGGCTGGAAGAACGCCCGGTCTTTCGGATAGCGTTGAAAGTAAGTTGGACCGTGACTGCCTATCAAATGCATTGCGACTACGCGGTTGCCGTGCATGTCTTTGATTTCTTGTTCAAGGTTGGTGAGCAGCGCCATATCATGGCAGGTATGGCCGTTGCACAATGGGCTGTCTTGCTTTCTGTCGACTTCAATTTTGGTGATCTTGTGCGCTACGCCTTTGTCGCCACCATCATTCTCTTTCCAAATTAGATCGATACCGGCTCGTTGCATAATATCGAACACGTTATCCTGGTTGTCGGCTTGGTTGCGATCGAAATCTCGGCGAGTGAGCTGTGAGAACATGCATGGAACCGAGACGGCGGTTGCTGTGCCGCAGGATGCGACATCACGGAAAGAAATTATATCTAACTGACTGGTGTAGGGGTTAGTGTCACGCTGGTAACCGTTCAGCTGGTAATTTTGTGTACGTGCGGTTTCCCCTACGACGAACACCAGCAGGGTGGGTTTATTGTTGGCTTGTTGTTGCGCGGTTTGTGTCTGCTGTGCGTCGGTACCTATCTTGCGGTAAGGCTGTGGTGTGGTGAAGTAGTTCTTCTTTAAGTACCCGGTGGTGCTGTAAACGTATTGGGTCGGGATGATCATCTTTTTCAGATAACTATTGTTGCGGCCAACGGAAGCGTAATCCTGATAGTAGAGACCGGCGATTACCGCGATGACAGCGATTGATGTCAGCATGGAAGCGAGTTTGGTCAACGAGAAACGTAACCACTGGCCCTTTAACGGTTGTAACCGGATGCAGAGCACCAGAATGGCGGGAAGCCCGCCCATGAGCAGGGTCCAAATGATGGAGTAAGCACTGAGATAGGAGCCCGCTTCGCTGGAGTCGGTTTCGACAATGTTGGCGATCATGCCATAGTCGAACAGGGTGCCATAGTTGTAACTGGCGTAGCTCACCATCGCCGATACAACCAGTAATAGGATAAAGAAAGGCTTGGCCACTTTTGGCCAGCTGAACAGGCTGAACAGAAAATTCAGCGCGGCAAAGAAGAAAATAGGAATAGTGATAATAAAGCCTGTTTTCACCTCAGTGATCTGGGAAAAAATACCAGTCAGCTCTTTATATACCGGGATATTGACCACGAGAGTAAAATACAGCGCCAGAATAAGCGTAAAGGTAACGTAAGAAATACCATTGCGTGGAAAATTAACTTTTTTCATCAGTCACTTTCTTAAATAGAACTAAAGCAAGATCGACGCCCAGACAAACAGGGCAAGAATTAACGCGACAAATACGGCAGCAGATCCGATGTCCTTTGCCCGTCCACTGAGCTCATGCCAGTCATTACTGACACGATCGACAACGGCCTCAATTGCGGAGTTAATTAGCTCAACAATCACAACCAACAACAGGCTGCTGATCATCATCACGCGTTCTAATCCTGTTACCGGCAGCAGAAAAGTAGCGAGAGAAAGAACCGCAGTCAGGAGCAGTTCTTGTCTGAAGGCCGCTTCGTGTATCCAAGCGGCTTTCAATCCTTTGAGTGAGTAGCCGGTTGCGTCCCAAATACGGCGAACACCTGTTTTACCTGGTTTCAAAATAGGTCCTTGTGGCTTAGCTAAAATATGTAGGGAGCTTCGTGGGATGAAGCCTCCCCGAGAGTAAAAGACATCAAATTGCGTCAAGGAGAGTAATGGGTTGGGCGTGAAACATTTGTGAAAATGCCCGGACCTAAGGTGAATAATCAGCTAATTGATGCCGGTTGTTGTTTATGACTCCAGGTCGTAGACGGTGTAGCCTTTGTTGGCCAAACATTTACGCAGTACCAGTGATTGGGTTTTGGTTGAGTCGTTAGCCCCGCCGAGTGCGCCTGCGCCGGCACCCACTGCGCCGCCAGCCGCTGCGCCGACGACTGCCCCGCCCACGCCATCTTCAAGGACGCCGGCGACAGCGCCGATCAAGGCACCGGTCACTGCTCCATTCTGTGCTTCTGACTTGGCCGCTTCTGACTTATCGACTTTTTCTGCATAACTTTGGCAGTATGCGAAATCCTGTTCGTATTGTGCCTGGTCTACATTGGTCATATCGACCACGGGTTTTTGGTTGTATGCACACGCACTTATCATTGAGGTCAGAGCTACTAAAACAACAGCTTTATACATTTGGCTAATCCATTTCGTCTGTGAATTGATGAGCTAAATGTACACTGTTTTATTGTTCTGCTCTGTATGCAGATTGTATTGAAATGTCGCGTTTTGTAATTACGTCGAAACCTAAGAGGCAATGATAGGAAAACGTTTATCTTGGCCAAGCTTATTTAGGCAAAGAAGTTTATTTAGGCAAAGAAATGTGAAAACAGGCCCCGCCGAGCGGACTGTGTGAAATGGCCACTTCGCCGTTGTGCAGCAAGGCGATTTGTTTCACGATGGCAAGCCCCAAACCAAAACCACTGGTGCTTTTGTTGCGGGATTTGTCGGCACTGAAAAAGGCGTCGAACAGATGGGGCCAGTATTGCTCTTCAACCCCCTCGCCATCGTCGTGAACCAGGATCTCGCAGTGTTGTTCGGTTTCCTTCAGCTCCAGCATAATCTGGTTGTCTGCATAGCGCATGGCATTGCGCATCAGGTTATCCAGAGCACGTTTGAGAAGGGCCGGGTCACTCAGTACCTTGGCCTCTTGCGTACTGTTACTATTGAGTGAGATAGTTAGCTGGGTGTCTCGCTGCCATTGGTCTATCAGTTCTCTGATGGTCGCGTGAAGCGAGATATCGCTGGCTTGTAGTTGGGCACCAGGACGGTCCATTTTGGCGTAATACAGCAGTTCTTCTACCATATTTTCCATTTCGTCAATATCTTCAACAATACTGTTGATGTACTTTTGCTGCTGTTGGTTGAGTGTTGAGTCTGCCAGCAGTTCTGCTTGCCATTGCAGGCGGAAAATCGGCGTTCTCAACTCATGAGCCACGGCATTGGTGAGCAATTTATTACTGGTAATAAGACGAGAGACTTTATCAGCCATTTCGTTGAAGCTTTTGTTCAGTGTCCCCACTGACTTGGCGCTGGAGGTATCCGCCCTGGCGTCGAAATTTCCTGATGCAAAATCAAGGGTGGTTTTTTCCAGGGCCAACACCCGGCGGCTTAAGAACCAGATAAGTAAAATACAGTACACCGCAAAACCGGCAAGGAAAAAGATCCAGACAATATTGTCAGCGAACTCGATGGCCTGAATGACCGGGCTGTCAGGGTTTTCGCTCAGTTTGAATATTGGCGAGTCGGATTCAAAACGAAACCAGAGGTTTCTCTCTTCGTCAAATGCCGTGTTGATGGTTGGGTGGGTCGCAAAGAGCTGGTTAATTTCAACAGGAAGCTGGTCCGGTGCTTTGGCTTCGAGAAGGTGGTGGCTGGACGTGGCCAGTTTCTTCAGTTGCTCAAGAGTGTAATCTGGACCTTTTTCCTGATAGATAGGGTAAACAAATTCATGGAAGGCTTGTGCCTCTTGTTCCTCCAGCAGGTAGTCATAATCAGTATTGAGTTGATAAACAATGACTTCGTAACCATACAGGCTGGCGACAAACAGGATGATAAGGCCGATGAAGGCTTCCAGATAGATACGTTTCATTCTGCATTCCACGCGTCAGGCATAAACAGGTAGCCTTTACCACGTACGGTGATGATCTTTTTGGGCGGAGTGGTGGTATCGTTTAGTTTTTTGCGCAGGGTAACGATTCGGTTATCGATAGTACGGTCGCTGCCATCGTACGCAATCCCACGCAGGGTCTGGGTCAGCCATTCACGTGACAACGGGTGCTCCGGGTGACTTGCCAGCACCCAAAGTAAGTCAAACTCACCGTCTGTCAGGGCGACGGGTTCATGTTTTATCGTACATGATTTGCGCAGCCGGTTTAGGCCAAGTGTGCCGATTTGCAGACCGGCGTCTGACTCTGTCGCGGTGTTTTCTTTGCGGCGTAGCAGCATTCGTATCCGGGCCAGCAACACTCGGGGTTTAATGGGCTTAGTGACGAAATCATCGGCGCCGATTTCTAATCCGGCCACGTGGTCAAAGTCATCATCACTGGCAGTAAGCATCAGGACTTTGCCTTTATAACACTCACGTATCTGGCGGCAAACACTCAAGCCATCTTGTCCCGGCAGCATCAAATCTAACAATACCAGATCGGGTTGGGCCTCAAGGATGGCATCAGGTGCATCAATACCATTATCAATACAGGTAACGTTGAAGCCTTGGGTTACAAAATAGTCGCACAGCATCGTTTGTAGTTTAGGGTCGTCTTCAACGATGATCAGGGATTGCTTAGTTGCCGGTATGTTCATTGTGTTTATGAGTGCTCTTGTTGATATCACTGAAACTTAAACAAATTTGCGGGTTATTTCAATGAGTGTTGTACATAGAGAAGGGATTTTAGGCTGGGGTATGACAGGGAGTTAAGAGCCAAAGCTCCAGTAATGACCGGAGCTTTTGGGGGAGACATTTCGCTTATTTATGATGCTGTTGCTGGTTCAGCCTCGACTATTTCATCCTCTTTTGATTGAGTTCCGAGGATCTTGTCTTGTTCTAGTTGGTGAAAGCCGCCTGCAATGAATACCTTCAGCTTGCCATGGCTCCTTTGCAGGGGTTGTCGCGTCGTTTTTGGTTTGCTTTTAAAAATCAAGATTTAGATTTGGTTGAGGCTTCTTCGCTTTATGCCGCTGTTTTACGTGCCGTCAGCCATACGGATGCCGAAGAGGCCGTTGCAGCTTCTCACCGGCTAAATGATTATTTGACCGACGTGGCCTACCGAAGCATTCAGCCGAGAAAGTGAGTTTGGTTGAACCGGCTATTGGTTACGCTGCAGGACAGTAAACAAAAAGGCGCACCGAGTGCGCCTGAATCCTTCACAGCAAGTGGCCGTTATGCACATTATTCAGCGGTGCAAACGACGCTGTTATCGCTACCGAGTCCGTTTGGTACGTAAGCATCGGCCTGAGGATCATTATCCCATTGCGCTTCGTCAAACAGGTAGCGGAACTGGATATTCTGTTCCTTAGGCAAGCGAGTTTTAAATTTAAACTGACCGCTTTTTTTCACAAGCTTCATTGGCTCTGGTTGCCAGTCGTTGAAATCGCCGGCGATTTGAATCGATTCCCACTGGTCTTTATCAAGCTCAAAAGTCACTTCAACTTCGTCTTTGGTTTTAAAGAATCGTTTTTTTAGCATTAATCTTTCCTTGTTTGAACAAAAACTGATCTAACTATTACTCGTGTTTCATAGCGATTTCAAGTTTTATCCATTTGGTGGCGACTTATTGAGCACTTGTTGGACCAAGCTAGGGGTGGTTTCGACAGCGAAAAACTTGTGTGAGTAAGGCGTTTCTGTATTATGGAAAACCTGAAATTGTTCAAGATCCTGGTATGTGGAATAAGAATCGTACATTACTGATGACGGGGCTGTGTTTGACGCTGATGTTGCTGACCAGCTTTGCTGCGAGTGTGGTGGCCGGCACTAAACGCCTGGATAACCAGCGTCAGGCAGAGGTTATTCATCTGCATCAACCGCTGGGTGTCAACTCTGAGTGTGTCGATCTAAAAAACGGCGATCATCAACTGATGAGCAAGCAAACCCATACCAGCTGCAGTTCATTGTGCATCATCAAGATGCCTCTGAAATTGTCTTCGGTTGTCTTGGGGTTATGGCCGTATCGGCTGGCACTTATCGATAAGTTGCCATCACCCAAAGTGATAGCAATCGTCACCAAGCCTTTCCGCCCTCCAATTGTTTGATCTTTCTATCTGCTCTCACCGGCGCTTTCGCTGGTTATTTACCTGTACAAGTTAAAGAGTGGCATTAATTGCCAGAAAGGAACTAACAATGAAAAAACTATTTGCACTTATGGCGGCAGCTGTACTGACGTTTTCTGTCCAGGCCGCACAGTTTGAGGAAGGAAAGCATTATAAGGTGCTGGAAGTTGAAAAAGCAGCTGCACCCACAGTGACGGAGTTCTTCTCGTTTTACTGTCCCCACTGCTACAAGTTCGAGTCAGTGATGGCTAACCTAAAACCGGCACTGCCAAAGGATGCCCGTTTTGAAAAGGTACACGTTGCGTTTATGGGCAATGATATGGCGGTACCAATGGCGAAATCTTATGCTACTATGATCTCGCTTGGTGTCGAAGACAGCATGATCCCGGCGATGTTTGCGCAAATACACCAGAAACGCAGCGCGCCGAAAAATGAACAAGAACTGAAACAGATCTTCATTGAACAGGGGGTTGATGGTCACAAGTTTGATGCGGCGTACAACAGTTTTGCTGTGAATGCGATGCAAAAGCGCTTTGATAAGCAGTTCCAGGACAGTACCTTGACCGGGGTGCCGGGGGTATTGGTCAACAATAAGTACATTGTCCTGACCGGAGCCATCCGCAGTTTTGATGAGTATAATCAGCTGGTGAATTACTTGTTGACCCTTTGAGCGTGAGCTCGAGTCACGGAAATGGCGGCTGAAAGCCGCCATTTTTTGTTGTTAGTCGGTATAGTTAATACCATCGCTCATGTTCAGAGTTAGGTTATGTCAGACGGGGCGGTTTTAAGCAATCAGTACCAAGCCATGCATTAACACCACACCGCCGGTGAGCTTTCCTCTCATTAATTGATAGCCTTTGGGCTCTGAATCGTGTTCGATTTCGCGCATCAGCTTCTCTGCGTACCAAACTGCCACATAACCCATTGCCAGCAGAATGATGGCAAGTGGTGCATTCTTATTCCCCTGTAGCAGTGCCCCCCAGGCAATCAAGACAAACAAGTTACTTAAGATCAGCGCATTACGGCTCAGACGATGTGAGCAATGGTCGATGCCATTTCCCCACAGCACACCTGATAAGAAACTTAGAATCACCGCACTGTAGGCGATAAAAAACTGTTGGCCGGACAGACCAAAAAGAGCGCGATCCGCCATCACCAGTAACAGGCTCAACAGAAAGGGAAGCAACCCTAAGTAGCCTAGCTGCAGCATTGTGGAACGGGTGTTAGTCATAGTGATTTCCTTATACCAGTGGTTTTTCCCATGCCGCTCGCTTACGCTGAGTTTCGCAGTCGTTCTGTTCCGTGCAACCGTTCAGGGCGAGCTGAAGGATGTATCCAGGTTGGCGTGTGCCAGCGTGTTGCGCGCCAAGCCGAGCCATGGTTCATGATTTAATTTTTTATGGCTTAACAACAATGATAGGTACTGACTGGCAAACCGGATAGAACAAAGTGAGCATAAATGTGGTGACGTAGCGCCATCAGGGAAAGGCCATTGGCGTGAGGTCGGGCAATAATTTTATGATGAGTGATTGCTTCCCACGCAATCTGTATAGCGGGCAGGCATGCGGATGCCTGTTCGTCACAAGTAAATGATATCGAGTGAAAAACTGGTTGAAGCTCTGATTTTTGCAAATTGGCTGAGCTTTGTTATGTCGCTGCTTTTATTGAGTAGATTATGATAACGGTTTTGTTAAGCAGGGAAGAGCAATGAGCGAGATTCAGTTCGAGAGCAGCAAGGTAAAGGTAGGGAAAGTCCTGTGTGTCGGACGTAATTATGCTGAGCATATTAAGGAGCTGAATAATGCGATGCCGGAACAGATGGTGGTATTCAATAAGCCAGCCTCGTCGGTCAGCCCAACCTTGCATGCGTTTCACCACGAGCCGTTGCATTACGAAGCAGAAATCTGCTTTTTGGTCGAGCAGGGGCAATACGTCGGGGTTGGGCTGGGGCTGGATCTGACCAAGCGCGCATTGCAAAGTCGGCTGAAAGAGAAAGGCCTGCCGTGGGAAAGGGCAAAAGCGTTTGATGGCAGCGCGGTATTCAGCCGGTTTAAGTCTTTACCGGGGATTGATATCCACGAGCTGAATCTGGAATTGTTTATCAACTGTGTGCGGGTACAAAAAGGCCACGTCAAACAGATGTTGTATCCCCCGTTAGAGATCTTAGCTGAGCTAAAGACTTACACGTCGGTTGAGGATGGCGATATTGTCATGACAGGCACGCCACAGGGCGTCGGAGAAGTGCATCGTGGGGATGTGTTTCTCGGACGCCTGAAGTGTGGTGACGTTACCTTGCTTGAAATCGAGTGGGTCGCTAGTTAATCCAGGTATTGAGCAGCAAAAATGCTGCCATGCTGATAATGGTGGTCATTAAGACGTTTTTGCTCCGGTAAGCTATCGCCAGTGCAATGATCGCCGCCAGAAGATACGGGTTACGCCAGGAGAGGAGCAGTTCACCTTCTGGCAGAAAGACGATCGGTGCCCAGATGGCAGTGAGTACCGCAGGGCTTGAGTATGCCAATAACTTTTGCGTCCGGACACCAAGGCGTACCGGCAGTTTAGGTTCGAGAAAAACATAGCGACTGGCAAAAACCAGGATGGTCATGGCTAAAATGGACAAGAGTATCATTGCGCTTCTCCCCGGAGCTGCTCAGCCCCATATCCGGCTAACATGCCAAGAATGCTCGACAGCATCAATGCCCCCTCGACGTTTAACCAGGTCAGCCCCACGGAGCTCACCAGGGCTACCACGACACTGGCCAGCACGGCTAAGTTCTTAATCCCCGGTACCACAATGGCAATGAAAGTGGCGGCGACCGCAAACTCTAATCCCATTTCATTCAGTTGTGGGATCAGACGACCTGCGATGATGCCGGCCAGTGTGGCGGCATTCCAGACTAGGTAGAAACTCAGCCCTGCACCAAGCGCGTACCAGCGCTGAAACTGTTTGTCAGACTGATGGCCAATCACGGCAAACAGTTCGTCTGTCAGCAAAAAGCCAAGTGATAAGCGCCACTTCAGTGGCAACGGCGCGATTTTGCTGCGTACCGAGATGCTGTAAAGAAAATGGCGCGAGGTGATAAAGAAGGTGGTCAGCAACATGGTCGTGAGCCCGGCTCCGGCTTTAATCATGCCCATCGCGACCAGCTGGGCGGAACCGGCAAACAGGATGGCGGATAAGGCTTGTCCTTCCAGAGGAAGCAGGCCGCTATCAATGGCAAATGAACCGGCGAGTAACCCCCAGGGCAGAACCGCGATACTGAGTGGCATCATTGCGACGGTTCCCTGCAGGAAAAGTTTGGTTTTTGATTCGGTGGTGTTTGGCAAAATGGTTTCCATGGTTTTGATTCTGATGATTGTCCGTAGGTAAAAGCTAGCTTAAAAACTGTCATTAACCTTGTATGAAATTGCTGGGTTACCGGCCGGGCTGTGGCGTTTGGGTCAGCAGTGGCGCCGGTACTGGCCCGGTGTCACTCCCATCGCTTTTTTAAAATGGCGAGTGAAGTGGCTTTGATCATAGAATCCGCATTCCTGGGCAACATCCAGCAGTTTGTGGCCGGCTTTAAGTAAGGTCTTTCCCATCCTCAGGCGCTGCTGGATTTGGTAGGCATGGGGAGGAAAGCCAAACTGCTTTTGGAACTCGCGCAGTAAATGGAATGGACTGAGCCCGGCCAGTTTCGCCAGTTCTTCCAGTGAGACATCGGCCTGCGGGAAGTCATCTAAAAATTCTTTGACCAGGCTGGTTTGTCGCTGTGCTGCGCTTTGGCTGGCCGGGGTTGACCTGGCCGTACTGTGTTTGCCAGCCAGTTTGATCAGGGTACCGTATACCAGTGTTTCGCGCAGTAAGCGGTTATCTGAGTTGGCCAGCGTATCAAACACTAACCTGAGCTGACTGGCAAGCTCAGGATCATGCACCACCGGCTGAGGAAAATAGGGCAGGGCGATATTCGGCGTATTCAGATCCGCGGCAAGCTGCCGGAACTGCTCCGGAAGCGGGTACATCGCTTTGTATTCCCAGCCTCCCTCGGTTGCTGAGTGGCCGTTGTGTACTTCATCGGCATTGACAAGGATAATGCTGTCTTGCGGGGCTATGTGGTTGCCATTGGTGCGAAAGAAACGTTGCGCGCCTTTTTCGATCACCCCGATGGTATAGCCTTCATGACTATGACGAGAAAAGTTCTGCTTCTCGTATTTAGCGTCAAGTAACTCCAGCCCACCCAGTTCCCGGGCGATCTGAAACTTAGCGATTTCCTTATCTTTCTTTTTCATACCGGTTTATATCGCCTGTTGCTGTGTATTGCTGATAGGTCAGTGTATCCCATTCGGCAAGATTATTTTTGTACAAAATTGCTCGCGGGGGCATTTATTAAAATGCGCATTGGTTAGTTATGTTTCATATTTGTATAAATGGTGCTTATTAAGCTGTTAATTTTTGTCTGATTAGAAATATAGGCTGGATGAGGGCGTTGTGTTGGTATAAAATTCGCCGCTTTGTTGTCTAGTTGCTGTCTGAATCATGATTGATCTCTCCATCCTTCCTGTCTATTTAACGGCGGTGATCGCCCTGTTGCTGCTTCCCGGCCCTGATATGTTGCTGATTGCCAGTTCAAGTATGAGCTATGGGAAAAAAGTGGGTCTCTTTGCCAGTTTGGGTAACGCGACCTCGGGGGTGATCCTGACCCTGCTGGCGGCGATGGGGGTATCGACCCTGATCGCCATGAGTCCGGTGGCGCTTAAGGTGCTGCATTTACTGGGCGGCGCATATCTACTGAAAATGGGTTGGGATTGCATGCGTGCCGAGGCGTCGGCCGCTCCGGAGCTCGATCAACAAAACCGAATGGCGTCGACATACTATCAGCGAGCATTGATGAGCAATTTGCTCAACCCGAAAGCGCTGGTCTTTTTTGTAATGTTTTTGCCTCAGTTTGTTTCGGTAAAGATTAGTGCAAGTTCGGGTGAGCAGATGCTGGCACTTGGGTTGTTGCTCAATGTGTTGGGCTTGCTGTTTAATCTATTGCTGGTGGCTTTGGCCGGAACGCTGGGTAAAGGGCTGCTGGAAAACGCTAAGTTCCGTACCTATCAGCACAAATTGATGGGGTTGGTGTTTGTGCTACTGGCAATTTGGATGCTTAGCAGTCTCATTCTGTAATCAACTTTGCTCCATTTGTCGGAAAAAAGCCAGCATTGCTGGCTTTTTTGCTATTCTAGCGGCCGAAAATAACCAACAGTCAGGGAGATGTGGTTAATATGGAACTGGAGTTTGCGCTTAATCCTGAGCAATCAGACTTAGATTGCATTCGTAATGGTATCTACACATACAATCGTCAGCACCTGCCTCAAGGGGCCGTAACCCCGGTTGGGTGTTTTGCCCGTGACACGCACGGCAATATTGTGGCCGGGCTCACCGGGCAGATGTTCAGCAATACGGTGTTTGTTGAGTACTTGTGGGTCAGTGAAGCGCAGCGTGGTACGCGTTTAGGCAGCCGTTTAATCCACCTGCTGGAAGAGCAGGTAAAAGCGCACGATGTAACGCATCTTTATCTGGATACTTACAGTTTTCAGGCGTTGGATTTTTATCTCAAGCTCGGCTTTAGCAAAGTCGGCGAATATACCGGCTTCCCGAGCGAAGGCATCGTTAAGTATTTTCTACAAAAACAGCTCTAGTAAGAGGCGCCATCCGGCGCCTCATTTGCTCAAGCGGTTTACAAACTGCTCTGGTGCTGATTGATTAACGCAGCCATCTTCTCTTCGGCTTGAGTCTGAGCTTGTTCAAAACTCAGCCCGGCCGGAAAATCAGTGATGACTTCATAATAACACTTCAATTTGGGCTCGGTGCCTGATGGGCGAACGATCACGCGGGAGCGATCCTCCAGGTGGTAGATCAGCACATCACTGGCAGGCAGATTGATTGCTTCTGTCGGTCCGTCGCTAATAAAGCGTAGTGAAGCTTTCAGATCTTCAATCATAGTTACGGGGATGCCCGCAATCTGTTTTGGCGGTGCCGCCCGCAGTTTGTTGCCAATCGGCGGCTCAGCCGGATCCAGCGCAATACTGCGTTGCGCATTAAGGTAAAAACCGTGCTGGCGGTATAAGCCTTCAAGCTGATCCCACAGGGTCTTGCCCTGTGCTTTGAGATGGGCGGTGAGCTGGGCAAACGCCACCAGGGCAGACAGGCCATCTTTATCCCATACCTGGCTGCCGATGGTGTATCCCAGCGCTTCTTCATAAGCAAACAGGAATGGATGCTGGTCAGTTTGCTGATTCATGGCAACATTGGTCAGCCACTTGAAGCCGGTCAGGGTTTGGTAATACTTTGCCCCGTGCGCATCGGCAATACTGCTCAGTAGCCGCGAGGAGACAATAGTATTGCCCACCAGTGCATTGGGCGTGGCGCTCAACAGATACTCACCAAACAGCGACCCAACCTGGTCTCCGGTCAGCATCTGATATTCACCATCCGGCGTTCTTGCTGCTACAGCAAAGCGATCTGCATCGGGGTCATTGGCACAGGCAATGTCGGCGCCAGTCAGTTTACCCAGTGCCGTGACCATGTCCATTGCGCCGGCCTCTTCCGGATTAGGGAAGTTTACCGTGGGGAAGTGTCCGTCAGGCTCCCGCTGCTCCGCGACGCTGGAAACGTGGGCAAATCCGGCATCGGAAAGAAGAGATTCGGCCAGCTCTGCGCCAACCCCGTGCATCGCAGTATAAGCGATCTTAATGTCAGTGTTTTTGCCTGGTTTGAGCAAAGGACTATTGTTGATGGTTGCGCGGTAGGCCTGATAGTAGTCGCCATCCAACCATTCGAACAAACCGTGTTTCTTGGCATCATCAAGCGACATTAAAGGAATGGGTTTGGTGGTGGCGGCATCGATTTGGGCCGCGATTCCGGAATCATGAGGAGGGATAATCTGAGCACCGTTTTCCCAATACACTTTAAAGCCGTTGTACTCAGGCGGGTTATGGCTTGCGGTGACGACTACTGCCGCTGCCGCATTGAGGTGTTTAACCCCAAAAGCCACCACCGGGGTGGGAGCCACTTTATAAGTCAGATAAACCTTGATCCCAAGTCCGGTGAGTACCGCCGCAGTGTCGTGGGCAAACTGCATTGAATCAGGCCGGCCGTCGTAACCAATCACCACGCCCCGTGAGGAAGCGTTGCGGACCTGTTCAATCAGGTAGTGCCCCAGGCCAGTTGCGGTTTCCTGGATCACCAAACGGTTCATTCGGTTCGGGCCTGCGCCAACTTTTCCTCGTAATCCTGCGGTACCAAAAGCGAGACGCGACGCAAAGCGGTCTTCAAGCTCTTGAACATTATTACTGTCTACAAGGTATTGTAATTCCTCGCGAGTTTTCGGATCCGGATCTCGCGCCAGCCATTGAGTAATTTGTGCGGTCATGTCTGTCTTTCCTTTGTAGGGCGTCTCTAGTAATGCTAGATGCTTTTAGTGAAAATATCAGGAAGTTATATACCCCTAATGTAAATAATTCTCACTCGCACTTCAAGGTGTAAAGTTACTTTCAACTACGTTGGCTGATAACAGCATTAATTAATTCATCGCTATTTTCTTGAAGAACGTTGGAGTTATAACTAGCCTTTAACGTAAATATAACAAATGGTGTTGAATACGCAGTTTTTACGATTTTTCGTAAAGTTGTTCGATATTTGGGAAAGTAAAGCAAGGAAGCTCGCTTAAGCAATCAAGCTGAGCGGAGGAGAGATTTTTTGAAAAGATTATCAACTACTCTCGTCTTAGTTTTAAGTGTGATGTTTATCACGCTTTCTCCATCCAGTTGGTCGGCACAGACTGAATACAATATGACCAAAGGTGTAACGGCAATCAGTGAGCAGGTTTATCAGTTGCATATGCTAATTTTCTATATCTGCTGTGCAATCGCTTTAGTCGTGTTTGGTGTAATGTTTTACGCCATCATTCGCCACCGGAAATCCAAAGGCGCCGTCGCAGCCCATTTTCACGAAAGCACCAAAGTTGAAATTATCTGGACAATTATCCCTGTCATCATTCTGATCGCCATGGCAATTCCGGCCACCAAAACCCTGATCGCTATGGCCGACACCAGTGCACCAGACTTGACTGTGAAAATTACCGGCTCGCAATGGAAGTGGCATTACAGTTATTTTGGCGAGGACGTTGAGTTTTATAGCCTGCTTGCGACCAGTCAAAAGCAAATTGACGGTGAAGAAACCAAAGGGGCGCATTACCTGCTTGAGGTGGATAACCCGTTGGTGCTACCTGTTAACCGTAAAGTGCGTTTTTTGATGACATCCGACGATGTGATTCACTCGTGGTGGGTACCGGATTTTGCGGTAAAGAAAGATACCATCCCCGGTTTTATCAATGAGGCGTGGACCCGGATTGACCAGCCGGGGGTGTATCGCGGCCAGTGTGCTGAACTGTGTGGCCAGGCGCATGGCTTCATGCCAATTGTAGTGCAGGCAATGGCTGAGGACGAATTTGATGCCTGGCTGGCAGAGAAGAAAACCGACATCGCATTACAAACAGCTGCGGCTCAAGCAGCCTTGACTCAAGAGCTGTCGCTGGATGAACTCGTCTCTCAAGGAGAATCGATATATGCGGCACGCTGCGCCGTCTGCCACCAGGCTAATGGTGAAGGAATACCCGGGGCATTCCCGGCCATTAAAGGCAGCCCCGTTGCGACCGGAGCACTCAACCGCCATATTGACGTGGTTGTGAACGGTGTTGCGGGTACGGCAATGCAGGCGTTTGCTAACCAGTTGACCGAGCAGGAGATCGCCGCGGTGATCACCTACCAGCGTAATGCATGGGGAAATGACACCGGCGATGCGGTACAGGCGTCGGATATTGATGCCTTTAAGGCGCAAGCGCGTGTGAAGGAGGAAATATGAGCAAGCCTATTGAAAAGCCGGTTAAATCTGCTCCGGCAGAAGCGCAAACCACAGCCAATACCACCATTGCCCTTGAAGACGATCATCCCCACCATCCCCCCACAGGATTGACTCGCTGGTTATATTCGACCAGCCACAAAGATATCGGCACCCTCTATTTGTGGTTCAGTTTCATTATGTTTTTGACCGGTGGTGCGATGGCGATGATCATCCGTGCCGAGCTGTTCCAACCAGGGCTGCAGTTGGTTGAGCCGCATTTTTTCAATCAGATGACCACGGTTCACGGATTGGTGATGGTCTTTGGAGCGGTGATGCCAGCGTTTACCGGTTTAGCTAACTGGATGATCCCGATGATGATCGGTGCCCCGGATATGGCTCTGCCGAGAATGAATAATCTGAGTTTTTGGATCCTGCCGTTTGCGTTTCTCATCCTGATCAGTTCACTGTTTCTTCCCGGAGGCGGGCCCGACTTCGGCTGGACGTTCTATGCGCCGCTGTCGACCACCTATGGCCCGGACAGTACTGCACTGTTTGTTTTCTCGGTGCATATTATGGGGATCAGCTCGATCATGGGGGCGATCAACGTCATCGTGACCATTGTGAACATGCGCGCCCCGGGCATGACCTGGTTTAAACTACCGATGTTTGTCTGGACCTGGCTGATCACTGCATTTCTTCTGATTGCGGTTATGCCGGTGTTGGCTGGTGCGGTGACCATGGTACTGACGGATAAGTACTTTGGTACCAGTTTCTTCAATGCCGCGGGTGGTGGCGATCCGGTGATGTTCCAGCATATATTCTGGTTCTTCGGTCACCCGGAAGTGTACATTATGATTTTGCCTTCTTTCGGCATTATCTCGGCTATTGTTCCTGCGTTCAGTGGCAAGAAACTATTTGGCTACCACTCGATGGTGTACGCGACCAGCAGTATTGCCCTACTGTCTTTCTTAGTGTGGGCTCACCATATGTTTACCACAGGAATGCCGGTGTTTGCTGAGCTGTTCTTCATGTATTGCACTATGCTGATCGCGGTGCCTACCGGGGTTAAAGTGTTTAACTGGGTCGCGACGATGTGGCGCGGTGCCCTGACGTTTGAAACCCCGATGCTGTTCGCGATCGCGTTTATCGTGCTCTTTACCATCGGTGGGTTTTCCGGCTTGATGCTTGCCATCGTGCCGGCTGATTTTCAATATCACGATACCTATTTTGTCGTCGCGCATTTCCATTATGTGCTGGTTTCTGGCGCGGTATTTTCGATCATGGCTGCGGCGTATTACTGGTTACCTAAATGGACAGGATACATGTATGACCACAAACTCAGCTTGTGGCACTTCTGGTGCTCGGTCATCTCTGTCAACGTGTTGTTTTTCCCTATGCACTTTTTGGGTCTGGCGGGTATGCCAAGAAGAATCCCCGATTACGCCATACAGTTTGCGGATGTGAACCAGGTGGTATCGCTCGGCGGTTTCGCCTTTGGTCTGTCACAATTGATCTTTTTATGGGTGGTGATTAAGTGCATTCGTGGAGGTGAGAAAGCCACCGATAAGCCTTGGGACAGGGCCGAAGGGCTGGAATGGACGGTCCCGAGTCCTGCGCCTCACCATACGTTCAGTACTCCGCCTAAAGTGGATTAATCAATGATGAGGCTGATGTCATGAATGCCACTTCTTCCAATCGAAAACTCACGGCCAAGCTGGTGCTGGCGACGATGTTGATGTTTGGCTTCGGTTTCGCCTTAGTGCCGCTGTACGATGTGATGTGCGATGCACTGGGTATCAATGGTAAAACCAACCAGGCGGCAGTGATCCAGCCGCAAGGGATGCAGCCGGATCTGACCCGCAGTATTCGGGTGGAGTTCATGGCCCATGTGACTCCTGGTATGCCCTGGGAGTTTAAACCTAAAGTCACTTCGATGGAGGTACATCCCGGAGAGGTGATCCAAACGGAGTTTGTTGCTGTTAATCAGAGTGGAGATATGTTGGTTGGGCAGGCCGTGCCCTCAGTGGCTCCCGGTCAAGGGGCGACGTACTTCAACAAGATTGAGTGTTTTTGTTTTAATCAACAGCCACTCGATGCCCGGCAACAGGCCAGCATGCCATTGATTTTTTATATCGAGCCCGATATCCCGGAGTCGATCCATACCCTGACTCTGTCGTACACACTGTATAAATTATCTTCTCCAGCAGGCCAGCCAGAAGTTGTTAGCCTCTCAGGAAGTGAGCAGCAGATACGGCGAGGCCTTTAAGGAGCAAAACCATGAGTGAAAAGCATCAAACCTATTATGTTCCGGCACAGAGTAGTTGGCCAATTGTGGGTGCCTTTGCCTTGTTTCTGGTGGCGGTCGGAGCGGGGATGACAGTGCAAGGTACACAAAGTGATGGTCCGCTTGGCTCGATCGGCAGTGTGGTATTAGCGGTTGGTTTTTTGGTCATGTTGTACATGCTGGCAGGCTGGTTCAGCAATGTGATCACCGAATCGCTGACAGGTAAATACAGTGCTCAAATCGGGCGATCATTCCGCCAGGGAATGAGTTGGTTTATCTTCTCAGAAGTGATGTTTTTTGGTGCATTCTTCGGGGCGCTGTTCTATGCCCGAATGGTCGCCGTCCCCTGGTTGGGGGGGGCGGGAAATAATCTGATGACCAACGAGGTGTTGTGGCCTGGATTTGAGGCCATCTGGCCGCTTACGGCCACTCCCGGAGGGCAAAGTACTGAAGCCATGCCCTGGCAGGGCATTCCTATGATGAACACGATTATTCTGTTAGCCTCGTCGATTACGTTACACATGGCGCACACCAGTCTGGAAAAGGATCGACGCCTGGCCCTAATCGTCTGGTTAGAGATCACCATCGTCCTGGCTGCTTTCTTTTTGTTTTATCAGGCTCAGGAATATATCCATGCCTATCAGGAGATGGGCCTGACGTTACAAGCAGGTATTTATGGCAACACCTTTTTTATGTTAACCGGTTTTCACGGCCTGCACGTGTGTTTAGGGACCGTTTTTCTCGTGGTGTTGCTTGGGCGTGTAGCCAACGATCACTTTACCCCGAAAGATCATTTTGGCTTTCAGGCCGGAAGCTGGTACTGGCACTTTGTCGATGTTGTCTGGTTGTGCCTGTTCGTGTTTGTCTATGTGCTTTGATCACCAGCTCAGCCTAGTAAGGGCGAGCATTGGGGTCGAGCCCACCTGAACTGAGGGCAAGCATAAGGAGAACCACAGCGATAGCGGAGAATAAAACCCGGTGACCCAGATAACGACTTATCGGCGTGTTGTTCTCTTCTGAGTTTTCGTGGTCCTGGCGAACTATCTGAATAAGCGCTTTTGCGAGGTTGAAGATAATGAAGAGTAGCAAAAGGACAAGCGTCAGTTTAAATAACAGTACTGTAGACATAGCGCCTCCGGTTGAGTTTTGGTTGTGGTCTAAGCCTTTTTGGCTGGCTGTTAGCTTAACTGTGGTTGTGTTTTCGCTATTGGTCAAACTGGGTTTTTGGCAGTTGGGACGAGGTCTGGAAAAACAGGCGTTAGAAGTGGCTATTCAGGCGCGGGCATTGGAGCATTACCACCAACTGCGGACGATAATAGATCACAACGACTGGCGGGTAGAGAGCATTATTGGTTTAAAAGTGAGTGCGGATGTGAAACCTGAGCCTCTGCCTTTAATTCTGCTTGATAACCAGGTTTATGGTAAGCAAGTTGGCTATCTGGCGTATCAGGTAGTGTCACTGGCAGAAGAGCCTAATGTTCTTTTCTTGCTTGAACTTGGGTTTGTCCAGGGGGGAAAGAAAAGAAATCAGCTTCCTGAGATCAAAGCCATCACGCAACCGGTCAGCATAACCGGACGTTTATATCGAAAATCAACCAACCCGCTTAGTTCGGATTTGCTGCCGGAGCTCGGGAATCCGGTCAGAATTCAGAATCTTAATATTTACCAGTTGAGTGAATTGTTAAGCGTTGAACTGATGCCAACAGTGTTACAGCCCGACAATTTAACAGATTGGTCACAGCCGTTCCCCTGGGCACCGTTACCAATGACCAGTGCTAAACATTTTGCCTATGCATTCCAGTGGTTCGCGATGGCCGTTGTTTTTGCTGCCGTGAGTCTGCTGGTGGGCGTTAAGTGGATTTACACCCGGATCAAGCAAGAGGAAAGCGCATGATATCTCAGAAGTCAAAAGGAAGGATGATGTTGATTGCATTAGTGGCACTGTTTGCTTTTCCCGCAGTGATCGCCAAACTCGTGCTGAGCCAGGGTTGGTATCAATCCGGAGTCACTAACCGGGGAGAGCTGGTTGAGTCCTACGTGACAATGGAGCAACTGGGACAACATACGCCTTGGCAGAACAAGGGCTGGCAATTGGCCTACGTGTTGCCGGGTGACTGTCGGGCACGATGCCAGCAGCAGTTATATTTGATCCAGCAAAGCCACATTGCGCTTGGTAAGTATCAGGATCGGGTGATTCCGGTCGTTTGGACACAAGATGCAGCAGAACTCCCGGTGGCAGATATTCCGGTGATGCGCATGAACCGTCAGGTTGCGGCACGTGTGGTCGCGGGTGAGGTGCTGATCATTGATCCGCTTGGTCAGTGGGTGATGAAGTACATGCCCGAAGATCAGCAAGATTTGGTCAGGTTAAACAAAGATATTCTGGCGGATTTACGAAAGTTGCTGAAGCTTTCGCGGGTCGGATAGGGAGAGGCTCATGGCACTACGGCATTTAGTAAAAATAAGCTTATGTTTGACCTTTATCGTCATTATGCTTGGGGCATACACTCGTCTGGCGGACGCCGGTTTGGGCTGCCCCGACTGGCCGGGGTGTTATGGCCACTATGCCGTCCCCCAATCGGACAGTGCACTCGAAGTGGCTAAAGCTCGTTTCCCGCAGCACACCATTGAGCCTGAAAAAGCCTGGTTGGAAATGGTGCATCGCTATTTTGCCGGAACTCTGGGGCTGCTGATTTTCTTGATCACTATAGTGGCGGTCAAAACCCCTCGGACCAATCCAGTTATTCCGCTCGTATTGTGTATCATCGTGATAGGGCAAGCTCTACTGGGTATGTGGACAGTCACCCTTAAACTGATGCCGGTTATTGTGATGCTACATCTGCTGGGGGGCTATACCCTGTTGGTATTGCAGGCAGTTTTTTATTGCCAGTTGAATGCCGTGGGTAACCATTCTTTTTCACCTTCGTCTGCTTCGCCTGGGTTGATGCGCCTGTTTTCAGCGTTGGTATTTGTGGTAGTGCTTGTCCAGATCCTGTTGGGTGGCTGGACATCGTCAAATTACGCCGCTTTGATGTGTACCAGTTTACCGATTTGCCAGGGGGACTGGACAGAGCATCTGTCTTGGCGTGAAGCGTTTTCTTTTTGGCAGACAGGATTTGACAATTATGAATTTGGAGTTCTCGATTATTCAGCAAGGATGACTATCCATGTTAGTCATCGTTTCGGTGCAATGATTACAGCGGTGTTTGTGTTGTGTTATTGCTGGTTACTGGTTAAGCAGCGGTTATACCAGATTCGCAAAACCGGTCTGTGGCTGGCGGCGATACTGGTCTGTCAAATCGTATTGGGGGTCAGTAATGTGGTTTTCCACTTGCCGATTTATGTGGCCGTAGCTCACAACCTTGGTGCGGCAGTAATGTTCACTCTGGTTGGTATCAGTCTGTATTATTTGTGGCAAGGAGAGGCTCAGGCCATCTTCAAAGCGAAAGGAGTTCGCTATGAGTAGAGACATCACGTTAGCTTATCAGCAGCAACGAAAATGGGGGCGGGTCTATCTGAAGTTGACCAAGCCTAAAGTTGTCGCGTTAATGCTGGTGACGGCAGTGGTTGGCATGAGCCTGGCTCCAGTGGTGGTATTTCCATGGCTGATGGCGATATTGGGTTTGAGCGGTATTGGTCTGATGGCGGCGTCGGCAGCCGCATTTAATCACTTAATCGATCGACGTATCGACGCCAAAATGACACGCACCTATAATCGGCCGTTGCCTTCAGGGGAAACCAATCCGGCAGCTGTCTTCGTTTTTGCCAGCTTACTTGGCGGGTTCGGATTTGCCATTCTATACCTTGCAGTGAACACGCTCACCGCATGGTTAACCTTGTTAAGCTTGCTTGGTTATGCGGTGGTCTACACCCTGTACCTGAAACGGGCCACGCCGCAAAACATAGTGATCGCCGGGATCGCCGGGGCGATGCCGCCATTATTGGGTTGGACAGCCGTAACCGGTGAATTACATGCCAATGCCTGGCTATTGGTGATGATCATCTTTATCTGGACGCCACCGCATTTTTGGGCGCTGGCAATCCATCGCGTCGAGGACTATCGTAAGGTCGACATTCCGATGCTCCCGGTGACCCATGGTATCGAGTACACCAAGACTTCGATATTGCTGTATACCATTTTGTTAGCTTTGGTCTGCTTATTGCCGGTATTGGTCGGTATGGTCGGGGGGATTTATCTTCTGTCTGTTTTGGTATTAAATGCGGGGTTTATTATTCATGCCTGGCGGCTGAAATACGCACCACAGCAGAATAGTGCGATAGAGACATTTAAGTTCTCGATTTACCATTTATTCCTGTTGTTCATTGCATTACTTGTTGATCATCATTTGGGCTGAACACTGGCGTTTTATTGATCGCCAGGTCCAATTAAGAGGAGGGAAACGGGAGCGGACACTTGTGTTTCTAAAGAGCCTAAGGTCAGACATCGTGCTGTACCTAGACTGAGGAGCACTTCAGTATATGGAAGAGAACCGATGGTGGTCAGCTACCAGTCACAGACAGGGGCGCAAGTGCGCCCCTTGGGTGTTACGAGTATCTGTTATTCCGGTTGTACCAGTTCCTGGTACTCAAATGCGGGTACTACCACTTCAATTCGGCGGTTTTGCTCACGGCCTTCTGCGGTGCTGTTGTCGGCGACAGGGTTTTCTTCACCCATGCCTTTTACCATTAAGCGTTCAGAGTCAATACCCTTAGCAATCAGGTAATCGGCAACTGATTGAGCGCGACGCTCTGATAATGTCTGGTTGTAGGCTGCCGGACCTGAGCTGTCAGTATAACCGGTGATTTGGACCTGAGCCTGAGGGTACTTTTCAAGAAACTCAACAAAATTATCCAAGCGCTCGCTGACAGAGTCGGTCAGTTTAGCGCTGTTGAACTCAAACGTACCGCTGCCATACTGCTCTTTCTGGACTTTACTCATCATCACTGGCATTGGTTCTGGCTCTGGTTCTGGAACTGGTTCAGGCTCTACCACAGGTTCCGCTACCACAATGGGTGCGGCACCAAACTTATAGTTGACGCCGATGCCGAAGAAGTTCGCGTCCATGTCGTCAAGGATATCGTCAGAAATGTCTTGGTAGCGTTGATATTCTGCTCGTAGACTCCAGTTGTAATCAATGTTGTATTCTGCACCAATAGAACCGGTAGGGACAAGATCGCGTTCGTCGCCGGAAATCATGTAGGCGCCACCAATTTTGGCAAACAGGTTCCAGGCGTCATTAAGGTGCCAGTTAAATTTAGGTGCCAGGGTCAGTGCCCAAAGATCCCCGTCTATGGTATTGGCACTGCCGGGCCCGGATCTAAAGTTAGCTTCATAATTGCCTAGGTAATCGACACCGTACTCCAGCGCGAGCATATCTGTAAAATTGTAACCTACATGCATTCCGGCCCCAAAAGCATCATCATCACAAGGGCTGTTAAGATAGCAAGCATCGCCAAATGTGCTTAGCCCGAGTTTGCCCCCGATGTAAGATTCTGCCAGTGCAGTGTTCATCAAACCACTGCTGCCTGCTATCACCGCTGCTACTGCAATTGCTACTTTGTTCATAATGTGTCCTTGTATTGATTGCATTGTTAACTTGTACTTTGTATTACAGAGTTAGATACTTAGTGCTTATAAGAAATTAGTTTAATAACTGCTTGTTTTTGTATCAAGTGACAACCTGTTAGCGTTGAGTCAAATTTACCTCTGAGACCTCCACAAACTTCTGATATCACTTACATTGTAGACAAGATTTCTTTAAATAAAGGAAAATATATGATTCCGTGCCTGCCTGTGTAAATAATTGTTTACGCCGTGTTTTTAAATTAACGCCCCTGCTCGGTTTGCATTTTTTTTAAAAAAGTGTTTGCAACTGGGGTTCTAAGCCGATAAGTTACTTCAACAAACACAAAGAAACTGGCTCCCAGCCCTTAGTTTTGCTCGCTTTGTGAATAACGTAGCAGTGAGCCAAGTACAGGGAAGAATATGGGTCAAGGATAGTAGTAGGAAGTAGAAGTAATGTTTCAAACTGATGATGTAAGAATTAATAGAGTAAAAGAACTATTACCACCCGTAGCAGTACTAGAGAAATATCCGGCAACAGAGACCGCCTCATCGACCACGTTTGGTTGCCGTAACGCGATACATAATATTTTGGAAGGCAAAGATGATCGGTTGCTGGTTATCGTAGGGCCATGCTCAATCCATGATCCGGAAGCTGCGGTTGAGTATGGTAAAAAACTCAAAGTGTTACGCGATGAACTGGGCGAGCAGCTTGAAATTGTAATGCGAGTCTACTTTGAAAAGCCACGCACGACGGTAGGCTGGAAAGGGCTTATCAACGATCCTTACCTCAATGACACATATAAGTTGAATGATGGTTTGCGTATTGGGCGTAAGCTGTTACTTGATTTGACGGATATGGGGCTGCCTACTGCAAGTGAGTTCCTCGATATGATCACACCGCAATACGTGGCCGATCTGATCAGCTGGGGTGCGATTGGAGCCCGTACTACAGAGTCTCAGGTCCACCGTGAACTGGCATCTGGTCTGTCTTGCCCGGTTGGCTTTAAAAATGGTACCGACGGCAATATCAAAATTGCCAGCGACGCTATTCGTTCTGCGAGTGCTTCACACCACTTTTTGTCGGTAACTAAGTACGGCCACTCTGCCATCGTAGAGACTGCTGGTAACCCGGATTGTCATATCATCCTGCGTGGGGGTAAAGAGCCAAATTACAGTGCATCTCATGTTGCTCAGATTAAAGATGAGCTGGACGCTGCAGGCTTACCAAAGAAAGTAATGATCGACTTCAGTCATGCGAATAGCTCTAAACAGTTTAAGCGTCAAATGCTGGTTTCTGATGACGTGGCTGAGCAGATCTCGGCTGGTGAAGAGGCTATATTTGGTGTCATGATCGAGTCCCACCTTGTCGAAGGCCGACAAGATCTGGTTGACGGTAAGGTTGCGACCTACGGCCAGTCGATTACCGATGCGTGTATTGGCTGGGAAGATACGGAAACCGTTCTGCGTCAACTTTCTGAGGCTGTGCTGGATCGTCGAAACAAGTAAGCTAATTAAAGCATTGTGGAAAGAACCAGAGGCGTACCGCCTCTGGTTCTTTTTTTATGATATTTCATGAGTTCCAGACTGTGGTTGTGGAGAGAGCGACCACCAGACTCGAATCGTAACTTGGCTTGTCACCATCTGGCATTACCTTGGCCTCAGCGTGTGATCCTTCAACTAAACTAGGTTAAGAGGCTTTGTCGAATAGCTCAGAAAATGTTAACAACTAGCCGCTCATTGCTAATGCTGTGAACTCTTGAGCTAAAAATGTCGGTTCGATAAGAGTTTTATATGAATTTTTTGTAATAAAAATGATGTTGCTGTATATAAATTGCCGCAAATAAATATAAATTACAGAAGTCCTGTCTATGTCAGCCAATTTTTCCAATAAAGCTCAAGAAACTCTCGTGGGAGAACTAGAGGAACTGGTTTCTACCACTAACTTACAAGGCGTGATTACTTATTGTAATGATGCGTTTTGTCGTATAGCAGAATACACGCGTGAAGAACTGTTAGATCAGAACCATAATATCGTGCGTCATAGTGATATGCCCAAAGCGGCTTTTTCTGATATGTGGGCCCGCTTAAAGCAAGGCAAAGCCTGGCGCGGTATCGTCAAAAACAGTACCAAATCAGGAGGCTACTACTGGGTAGATGCCTATGTAACACCTATTTATCAAGGTAATCAAGTGGTGGGTTATCAGTCCGTACGGGTTAAGCCCAAGCGAGAGTGGGTTGATATAGCCTCGAGGGCCTACCAAGGGTTACTTAAGGCTGAAAAATCGGGACGCACATGCTCACTGAAGCTCAATGAAACGTTGCGTTATGCCATCCTGCTTGGTGCGTTGTCAGCGCCAGCTCTGGCTTATGCACTGTCGGTGGAAGGGCCCCTGGCGTGGTTGGCCAGTTGGCTACCAGCTGGCGTGTTAGCGTTGTTGTTTCGCCAGGAACTGATCGATACGCCAAAGCAATTCAAAAGGTTACAGCAACAATATGACAGTGTCAGTCGCCTGGTGTACTCCGGCAACAAGCCTTTCTCGATTGCGGATTTTCATATCAAGATGTTGTCTGCCCGAATTCGTACCGTACTTGGCCGGATGACGGATTCAGCCCGACCTTTACAGCAGTTTGTGGAAGAGTTAAGTCATACCACGGCTGAGGTGTCAGCGGCGTTGAGTCAGCAAAACAGTGATATTCGCCAGGTAAGGGATGCCACTGAAGCGATGGAAAGCTCCGCTAATTCAGTCTCTTCTAATATGCAAAATGCTCACCTGCTGATCGACGATACGCTAAAGTCTTGCAATATGGCAAAAAGTACCATCGACCAAACGCACGTGAACTTAGAACAGTTGAATGAGCAGGCAGAAAAAGCCACAGAAACCACCGGTAAGCTAAGTGAGCAGGCACAGCAGGTTAGCCTGTTGATGGAAGAGATTGGGGGAATTGCCGATCAAACTAATTTGCTGGCATTAAACGCAGCAATCGAAGCCGCGAGGGCTGGTGAACAGGGGCGCGGATTTGCGGTAGTGGCAGATGAAGTCAGGGCGCTATCAGGGCGCACCTCCAATGCGACGGAACAGATTCAAGCCTCGATTGATACTATGCTGGTGACGATTCAAAGTTGGCAGCAAGATATTCTGGCCAATAAGGAACAGACGCAAGCCTGTTCAGCGGTTGCAGAACAAAGTACACAACGCTTGTCTGATGTCGAGCAAATGATGCAGGCCATGAGTGGTTTGATGGTCGATGTCGCCGACGCGGCGAGCAGTCAACAACAGCTTTCGAGTGAGGTGAACCACCATATACATTCTATTGCCTCTACCGCGGAACAGAATTTGGCGGCAACCCATGTCGTGGAACAGCACAGTTTGAAACTGAAAGATCAGGTCCATGAATTTTATCAGATCGCCGAACGCTTTGAAGACAAGGGCTAGCTTCCTTATTGGTCAAACGTCATCAAGCTGCTGGCATCAAACAAAAAGCCCGGAGTGTTAACACCGGGCTTTGTTAATTTAGCGCATTAGGCAGGTAAAAAGCTGCGCAGGTGCTGTTTGACTTCATCGGTTGTGAATGCAGCCTCGATGCTGTACTCGTAGATGGTGTAGTAGTCTTGCTGGCTAAGGTTGAACTCTTGTACCACTTTACGCACTTCATCCGTCATGGTGGTGTTAGATACAGTGCGGTTATCAGTGTTGATGGTGATTGGCACGCCATCTTTGAGGAACACTTTGGCCGGGTGTTCAGAGAGTTTTGGTACAGCCTTGGTCTGCACGTTACTGCTTGGGCAGGTTTCCAGGGCAACGTGTTGCTCTTTCACCAGCTTGTAGGCTTCGGCATGGCCTGTGATGTGGATACCATGGCCCACTCGCTCTGCTCCCAGTAACGTGATTGCGTCGAACACGTTTTGTCCTACGCCTTGTTCACCGGCGTGGATAGTAACGTGGTAGCCTTTTTGCTGAGCGTATTCCGCGTAAGGGATAAACTCATGACAAAAGCCAGCGACTTCACCGCCTGCTAAGTCGAAAGCCGCCACACCATTACCAAGGTAGGCTGCACCGACATCAAGCACTTCTTTGATTCTATCTTTTGGCGCGTGTCTTAAGATAGACAAAATGTAGTTACCCTTGATGTCATATTGCTGCTCAGCACGCTGCATGCCTTTCACCGCACTGCCGATCACCTGGTCAAGATCTAAGCCTTTTTCCAAGTGAAGCAGAGGTCCGAAACGTACCTCAAGGTACTTAACGTTTTCTTTTGCCGCGTCTTCATACAGTTCAAAAGAAATGCGTTCAATCGCTTCCGCGGTCTGCATGACTGAGAGCGGCAGATCAAAGCGTTTAAGGTATTCATCAAGATCTTGACAAGTCTCTGGAGCTATCATCAGCTCTCGAATCTCTTCAATGTTCTGGGTTGGCAGGGTAACGCCTTGCTCAAGAGCCAGGTCACGAATCGTCTCTGGACGAACGCTGCCATCCAAGTGGCAATGAAGATCAATTTTAGGAAGGTCAATAAATTGCATGAGTCTCTACCTTTATTAGGTGACAAGAATAAAGTTACAGACTTCATAATCAAGAGTTTAAGGCTCTTGGTAGAAACTCCCAAACCATATCATTGGGATTATACGAAGTTATAAAAAGTTTCTTATTATGAAACATGTTAATGGATAATAGCCTAATCCCTTTAACTGTTCACTGTTTTGCTTGCTAAATTGTGCCGCAATCGATAAACCTGATGCTAATTTAGTTAGCAAAAAGCCCTGCTAGAGCAGGGCTTTAACGATGCTGGTTAAAATTAAGCCAGCAGTTCTTTCGCGGTGTTTACTACGTTTTCAGTAGTGAAACCGAACATCTTGAACAGTTGGTCAGCTGGTGCCGATTCACCGAAGGTGGTCATACCGATGATCTTGCCACCAAAGCCAACGTACTTATACCAGAAGTCTGCAATGCCCGCTTCGATAGCGATGCGTGCAGTTACGTCTGATGGCAGTACGGCCTCACGGTAAGCAGCGTCTTGCTTGTCGAATGCATCAGTTGATGGCATTGAAACTACGCGTACTTGCTTACCTTCAGCGGTTAGTTGTGCCGCAGCTTCAACTGCCAGTTCAACTTCAGAACCGGTTGCGATCAGGATAAGCTCTGGCTTGCCTGCGCAATCTTTCAGGATGTAACCGCCTTTTGCGATGTTTGCCAGTTGCTCAGCATCACGCTCTTGTTGAGCCAGGTTTTGACGAGAGAAGATAAGCGCAGTTGGCGCATCTTTACGTTCAATTGCCAGTTTCCAAGCCACAGCAGACTCAACCTGGTCACATGGACGCCATGTGCTCATGTTTGGAGTCAGACGCAGAGACGCCATTTGCTCAACCGGTTGGTGAGTTGGGCCGTCTTCGCCAAGACCGATAGAGTCGTGGGTGTAAACCTGGATGTTCTGAACTTTCATCAGCGCAGCCATGCGCATTGCGTTACGTGCGTACTCCATGAACATCAGGAAGGTTGCGCCGTAAGGAACGAAACCACCGTGTAGCGCGATGCCGTTCATGATAGCTGTCATACCGAATTCACGTACACCGTAGTGGATGTAGTTACCAGAGAAGTCGTTCGCTTCTAGTGATTTAGAACCAGACCACATAGTCAGGTTAGAAGGCGCCAGGTCAGCTGAGCCGCCCATGAATTCAGGCAGTAGTGCACCAAACGCTTCTAGTGCGTTTTGCGATGCTTTACGTGATGCGATGTTGGCTGGCTTAGCTTGCAGATCAGCAATGATTTGGCTTGCTTTCTCTTCCCACTGCGCTGGTAGTTCACCGTTTACGCGGCGCTTGAATTCAGCTGCCAGCTCAGGGTACGCTGCTTCATAAGCTGCAAATTTCTCGTCCCACGCTGCTTCCTTAGCTGCGCCTGCTTCTTTCGCTGACCATTCTGCGTAGACTTCCTGCGGAATTTCAAAAGGACCGTGCTCCCAACCTAGTTCTTTACGTGTTGCTGCGATTTCTTCAGCGCCTAGTGGTGCACCGTGACAGTCGTGTGAACCAGATTTGTTTGGTGAACCAAAACCGATGATAGTTTTAGTACAGATCAGGGTAGGGCGAGGGTCTGCTTTTGCAGCGATGATTGCTGCGTTGATCGCTTCAGAATCATGGCCGTCTACTGCCGGGATTACGTGCCAGCCGTACGCTTCAAAACGCTTAGGTGTGTCGTCAGAGAACCAGCCTTCAACGTGACCGTCGATAGAGATACCGTTGTCATCCCAGAATGCGATCAGTTTACCCAGACCTAGCGTACCTGCCAGAGAACACGCCTCGTGAGAGATACCTTCCATCAGACAGCCGTCGCCCATGAACACGTAAGTAAAGTGGTCAACGATGTCATGGCCTTCTTTGTTGAACTGCGCTGCTAGCGCTTTCTCACCCATAGCCATACCAACAGCGTTAGTGATGCCTTGACCCAGAGGACCGGTTGTTGTTTCGATACCTGGTGCGTAGCCGTACTCTGGGTGACCTGGAGTTTTAGAGTGAAGCTGACGGAAGTTCTTAAGATCGTCGATAGACAGCTCGTAACCTGCCAGGTGCAGCAGAGAGTAGATCAGCATAGAACCATGGCCGTTAGACAGTACGAAACGGTCGCGGTCAGCCCATTTAGGGTTAGATGGGTTGTGGTTTAGGTGAGAACGCCAAAGTACTTCAGCGATATCAGCCATACCCATAGGTGCGCCTGGGTGGCCAGAGTTAGCTTGTTGAACACCATCCATGCTAAGAGCGCGGATTGCATTTGCCAGATATTTACGATCCATAATAATTACCGAATGTGTTTAAATCTAGGAAAGGGATGTTAACAGGGGAACACTAACGTTCCCCTGTTTTGATTCTGAGTGATTACAGCTTAGCTGCGATCATGTCTTCAAGTTTACCTTGGTCAATCGCGAAGTTACGGATGCCTTCAGCAAGTTTTTCTACTGCCATTGGATCTTGGTTGTGATCCCATAGGAACTCAGCGTGAGTCATTGGCGCAGGGCGTTCTTTCGCGCCTTTCGAATCAACTAGCTTCTCAACCACTTCGCCTTCAGCCGCTTCCAGTTCAGCAAGTAGAGCTGGAGCGATAGTCAGACGGTCACAACCTGCAAGTTCCAGGATTTCACCGATGTTACGGAAGCTCGCACCCATAACCACTGTGTTGTAGCCGTACTCTTTGTAGTAGTTGTAGATGCTAGTTACAGATAGTACGCCTGGATCTTCCTGAGCTTCGAAGTCACGACCTTCTTTCGCTTTGTACCAGTCCATGATACGACCAACGAATGGAGAAATCAGGAATACGCCAGCTTCAGCACAAGCACGGGCCTGAGCGAATGAGAACAGAAGCGTCAGGTTACAGTTGATGCCTTCTTTCTCTAGGATCTCAGCTGCGCGGATACCTTCCCAAGTAGAAGCCAGCTTGATAAGGATACGGTCGTTAGTGATGCCTGCATCGTTGTACATTTTCACTAGTTGACGTGCTTTCGCTACGCTGCCTTCCATGTCGTAAGATAGACGAGCATCTACTTCTGTAGAGATACGACCTGGGATAGTTTTTAGGATTTCTTTACCGATGTTTACCGCAAGCATGTCACAAGTGTCTTGAACTTGCTGTGCTTTGTCGTTGCTTTGTGCTTTCGCGTATTCGATAGAAGCGTCGATTAGAGGTGCGTACTCTTCGATTTGAGCTGCTTTCAGGATAAGAGATGGGTTCGTTGTTGCATCTTCAGGTTGGTATTTTTTGATTGCGTCAATTTCACCAGTGTCTGCTACTACAGTCGTTAGTTTACGAAGTTGCTCTAACTTGTTGCTCATAATCGATCATCCTATATAAATGGGCTTAAGTGTGGTTAGGGAGTACCACAACTTGTGCATTTGTAAGCGAGTTAGCTATTAGTGTAGTGCCTTCTTACAAGACTTACTCACAGCTAACCTGCAAAAATTGAGTCATCGAACAATTGTCATGAACATATGTTCGGTGGTTGAGTAAATGATGTGCTCATATTTATATTATCTATGGTGAAAGTCAATTGTTGAATGAGGGGTAAAGTGACCTTAATCAACGTTTTTTTGAGGTGTAATACGAATAAACGTTTGCTAAATTTTGCTGGCGCCAGTGGTGTTCTTAAACGGTGGCATATTTATTCTGAGTAATTGTAATGTGCGTGAGCAATTGTTGATTCTGGGGAGGGGTATAACATATGCTATATCAATGAGCATGTGCTCAGTTCTGACATACAATGTCGCTACTATGCAGGGTGAGAGTAATAATGAGCAGTTCTAATCACGATATTTCCATTGAAAACACGGATTTGTTGACCGAGATTTCCGTTGCGTATTATCAAGACGGTGCCACTCAGGAAGAGATATCAAGAAAATTCGCCATTTCACGGGCTAAAGTGGGGCGAATGTTAAAGCAAGCCCGGGATGAAGGTATTGTCGAGATCACGGTGAAATACCACCCGGTGTTCAGTGCTAAAATTGAGCAGCGTCTGATTGAACGTTTTGGTGTCAAGCGGGCGCTGGTGGCGTTAGATCAGCCCAGTGAAGAAGCACAACGCCTGCAGGTCTCAGGGTTGGTATCAAACTATTTGTCCAATACTTTGAAAAACGGCATGGTGGTTTCGGTTGGCCAGGGGCGTAATGTCTCTGCGGTTGCCCATCATGTCGGCGTGATTACCCCCAGGGACTGTAAGTTTGTGTGTGGGATTGGCGGTATTCACCCGCGTGGTGGTATGTTCAATGCTGACCATATTTGCCGCCAGCTAGCCAAAAAATATGGCGGAACTTCAGAAACCCTTTACGCCCCAGCTTATGCGGAAAACCGGGAGCAAAAGCTGGCGTTTATGCAAAATGCCACGGTGAAACAAACCCTCGATCTGGCCCGAAAAGCGGACATTGCGTTAGTCGGGATCGGGGATATGAGTGAAAACAGTTATATGGTTGATCTGGGCTGGTTTACTCCCGATGAGGTGGTACAGTCTCGTTTACAACAAGGCGTGGTCGGGGATTTTGCCGGCTATGACTTTTTTGATATCCACGGCAACGTGGCCAATACCGTGATGAGTGACCGGGTGATAGGGCTGGGTATTGAAGAGTTCCGCCCAATCAGCGAAGTGATTGCGATTGCGGCTGAGAACAGTAAACCGCTGGCGTTGTTGGGGGCATTGCGCACCGGGGCGATTGATGTGATCGCAACCAGTGTCAGCAACGCCTTAACCGTACTCAACTTAGATGAACAGATGCACGGCACCAATATCCCATCTGAGTAACTTCTGTAGTAGCGTGCAAGTGGTGTAATCAGGCGGCGATTAATTCTAAGTCACTCGCAGCCTGATTTGATTTCCACGCTGAAAATATTCCCGAGGAGTAGATTTGAGCCGTTCACTCTGGAGGATCTATGAAAAAAACACTTCTTGCTACTGTGTTACTCACCGGGCTGAGCGGGCTCGCTCAAGCTGATCAGAATGTAGTTGCCGGCTATTTTTCAGACTGGCAGTACGCCAACGCTGACAATCCATATACTGTTAGTGATATTCCCGCTGATAAGCTGACTCACGTCATTTATGCATTCCTGAGTATGTGTGGGCCGCATACCGGAGCGTCGGAAACGGTACAGCAACTCGTCGCTGAGCAGTGTAAAGACAAAGCCCCGTACACTGCGATCGTGGTCGATACGCAAGCGGCGCTGGAAAAAGACTTTGGCCCGGTATCAGTCAAAGTTCCATATAAAGGGCATTTTGCTCAGTTGGCGGAGCTGAAGAAGCAACACCCTGATCTCAAAATTTTGCCTTCTTTTGGCGGCTGGACCATGTCTGAACCTTTCCATACGATGGCAAAAGATCCAAAAGCGATCGAACAGTTTTCCAGAACCGCTGTGGAGCTGATTGCTCAATATGATTTCTTTGATGGCATCGACCTGGACTGGGAATACCCGGGCGGTGGCGGTTTAACGACGTCTCCCTGGAATCCTGATACTAAGCTGACAGAAGAGCAAAAAGCCGCTGAACGCGATGCTTTCACCTATTTGGTGAAAAACCTGCGGGGAGAACTTGATGCGCTGCAAAAGCAAACCAAGCGGCACTATGAACTGTCAACAGCGGTGGGGGTAGGCCCCAAGGCGGCACAAATTGACTGGCGGGCGGCGCAGCCTTATTTAACCAATATGTTTGCTATGACGTATGATTTCCTGGGTGGTTGGGGGCAACAAACCGGTCATACGACCAACCTACATGCTACTGAAAGAAGCTGGTGGGGAATGGGTGCTGATGTGTTCATTAACCAGATGATTGAGCTTGGCATACCCAGCGAGAAGCTAGTGATTGGTGCGGCTTTCTATGGCCGTGGCTGGCAAGGGACCAAAGGTTTTGATGGTGGCTTACCCACTCAAGATCTCGTTTCAGCTCAGGGAGCGCAGTTTGGTACCGGTGAGAACGGTTACTTTATGTTCTGGGATCTGATGAAGAACTACAGCGCCAAGCAAGGTTATGAATACAAATACGATGAGCAATCCCAGGCTCCTTATTTGTGGCATCCGGAAAAGAAAGTGTTTATCTCATTCGAAGACCAGCGCTCGGTAAAAGCTAAGGCAAACTGGGCGAAGCAGGCTAACCTTGGTGGCATTTTTACCTGGGAACTGTCTGGTGATCCTGATGGTGAACTGGTTGAAGTGATGTACCGGGAAATGCAGGAGTAGCGGCGAGGTTTTAGCTGCTTGTCTTACGTTCGCATGTCTTATATTAAGGCCGTCGTTAATCCACGACGGCTTTTTTAGTGTAATTCTGTTCGATAAACGAAACCAAGTGGGCGAACGGTAGTGGTTTGGAATAGAAGTAACCTTGAATTAAGTCACAGCCACAGGCTTTTAACTCGTCGAGTTGCGGCTGCGCTTCTACTCCTTCCGCCAGCACCTTCATTTCAAAGTTTTTGCCAATCGCGATGATGTTCTTAACCATGTTGAGGGCTTTTTTATCATGCTCAATATGATCGATAAAACTCTTGTCGATTTTGACCTCGTCTATCGGTAGTGCTCTTAGCATGCTGAGTGAAGAGTACCCGGTACCAAAATCATCCAGTGAGATTTTAAAACCAAGGTCATGTAGACGTTGGCAAATCGGGGTAAACTTATCCAGATCTTCTATAAACAGGTTCTCGGTGATTTCTAGCGTTACTCTGGTGAACTTACGCAGCCGGGCTGATATCTGCTTGAGCACTTCATCGCCAAATTCATGACCGTGGGTGTCGTTTACCGATTTGAAGTTGTCGATATCAATGAACATCAAGGTAAAGCCCTGGTGGTTGCCGGACAACCAACGCTGAATATTGGAACGCAAGTATTCTCGGTTTGGTAGTTGGGTTAAATGGTCATGACGGGCCTGATAAAGCAGGCGATCTTTTGTTTGCCGCTCATTATTGGCAATAGAGCGAAACAGGGCGTAAAACGCGGCCTGAATGATGAGGAAAACCAGGCAGTAAAGGGTAAACTGCTCAACAAAACCTAATTTAATGAAATCCAGATCGGTGGAAGAATACGCCCATAACTGATAGTCGGGTAAATATTTCAGGGTGATTAGCGCGTTCAAACGTGGCTCATCCACCACGACGTCAATAGCGCGGGTGAGTTGTTTTACCTGCTCAATATCCAAGCCGGAATCTTTGGCTATTTGATCAAAAATGATCTGTTTGTCCAATTGCTCTTCTGGTTTGTAATAGTCATCTAGCGTGGTGTCGTTGGACGAGCTGAAAGTCAGGTAGCCATCATTGCGTATCAGTGTAATCCGGTTGTGCTCATTGGCATGGATGTCGTTACTAAATACCGGGGTGGAGTTCATGTTGAACCCTGCTGTCATCACCGCTTGCACCACGCCATTTTTATCCAGAACGGCCTTGCGGAACGGGATCACCAGAGAGCCTTGGGCGCGAAAATAATAGGTTCGACCAATGATCATCCGATCAGAGTTCAATGCCGCCAGAAAAGTCTCTCGTGTCAACGGGTCTTACTTGAGGTTGTGCAGTTTTGCCAAATCTAAGTTAGAGCTGACCGAGATGTAAACACCGTCAGTGTTGGTCAACCCAAAGCCAATGATGGCCGGGTGGATTTTCAGCAGCTTATCCAGCATTGGGCGGGTTTTTACTGAGGCTGTGCGGGTAAAATCGTTTCGCTCAACCAACTGATGCCCCACCACTTCGAGCAAGGATTCCTGGCCTTTGAGCAGTGATTCAACCGATGAAGCAAACAGCTCCAGTTGCAAGAGCTGTTTATCTTTGTATTTATTAAGGGTTGCTTGGTAATGAAAATGACCGAATAGCAGGAACAACACGGAGCTGATCGTGAGCAGCGTCATGTAGAGTGTCCAAATTTTCTTCTTTAACCCGACCATATCGTCTCGATAGCTCCTGGATCAACGTGTTATTGGTAGTGAGTCGTCTGCGCCCCATTCAGTCCATGAGCCGTCATAGACAGATAAGTTGCGTAAGCCGAGTTGATAGGCGGCTAATAATAAAATACAGGCAGTCACACCCGAGCCACAGCTGAAGATATATAAACCATCATTATATATTGTCAGTTCGGCAAATGCTCGTTGCAACTCTGAATTAGATTTAATGTGACCGTCAGCCAAGAGTTGTTGAAAGGGCAGGCATAAGGAATGTGGGATGTGGCCACTGCGTAATCCTTCCCTCGGCTCCGGTACTTCCCCGTAGAAACGTGCTTTGGAGCGCGCATCTATGATGTTAGCTGTTTGGTTTTGTGAATGGCTCAGGACCGCTTGTGCGTCTAAGAATGCCTGTTTAGCTAAACGGCCACTAAAGTTGCCTTGTTGCTCCGGTGTCGACAGCGCATCCACCACGGGTAACCCTGCTGCTATCCAGGCAGGTAAGCCACCATTAAGCACTTTTATGTTGTTGTGGCCCATCGCCCTGAACATCCACCATGCGCGTGGCGCGGCCAGGGTACCGGAGTTATCGTATACCACGATCAAATCTTCGTTATTTAAGCCCAGTTTTTGTGCACTTTGGTTAAATCCGGGTTCACTCGGCATCATATGGGGAAGGGCGGAATCAGGCAGACAAAAATCGTTATCGTAGTCAAAGCGCAAGGTGCCCGGAATCCACTTGCCAGTGATTTTTTCGCCTTCAGAAGGGATTTGGAATGTAATACTTGCATCAAGGAGCTTTACATTTGTTTGGCTCATCAGGTGTTTTAATTCATGAACATTGATTAATGCTGGCATAGTTAATTTGTTCCTTACCAAGGCGTGAAATCGTTGACGAACGAACAAGGTTGGCTTATTCGCATTTTATAAATGTGAGCGGTTGCTCGAAGAGTGTGTCCGTTGTCTGCTGGAATGTAGCGGTAGCGCCCTCTGGGCATTGAACGGAAGTGGAAACCGATACTCGTACTTGTCCGGTGATCTCGGATTCAACCGTCAGATAACGGCGTTGGCCGTCTAATGACTGGGTAAGGGTATTACTGATAACGGTCGCCGATATAATCCGTGTTTCCCCTGAAGACGATGTCAGCCACAGAGACAGAAGAAGTACGATCATTGCGCCAACAACGACCAAAATGTAGGTTTTGGGATTGTCCAAAGCTGGTTTCCATTGAGCTATTCTTTGTCCTGTTTTACAACAAAAAAATCGCATGTTCAAAATAACAATGCGATTTTGGGTAATGTATCGTGCTACAGGGAGTTGATCGGTTGTGTTGCGATGGTCCCGATCTACATGCTCCACGTTGCAGCGCCAACGGAGATCACTTTTTGCAGTGGGTCAGTGCCATCATAAAACCAAATCTCTACCAGTAAGTTTCCCTGACTGTCAGAAACGGAGAATGTAATGTCTGCTTTTCCCCCGGTCAGGGGCACTGAGGCAATTTTACTCGGGTAACTTGCTTGATAGCTTTTTGTTGGTGTTTCCTTAAAACTCTTATACAGGGTTAGATGGGCACGCTGGATCGAGTAAGCACTGATATCAACACTGAGGGTGCCTTCTGTCAAAGGGTCATAGTTAAAATCGTCCGGCACATTCAGTTCTTGCATCGTTACCTCTTGAGGCGGAGCCGGCGGGATGAGCTGGGATGGTGGGGGTGCGCTGTCTCCGCCGCCACCACCACATGCGTTCAACACTAAACTCATCATGATTGCGATTAATTTTTTCATAATGTTATCTCCCTATGGAATGTAGCATTTGTTTGGTGTTGGCGCAGTGTGCCAGTCGGTGCCTTGTGCGCCACCGGATTCTGCCCAGGTCTGGAATGCCGGGTAGGCATCAACCAGATCCACCCTTTCCAATGGCCACTCCCAATCTTCCACAATCAGCAGCGCCCAGGGGAGGTTGTTGGCGGTTTTAAAATAAACACCTTCGGCGGGGTTACTTGCATCTACGCCGACACCAGACAAGTTGGCGTGATCAAACTGTTCAGTCGGGGCCTGGCCTGCCAGATGAACTTCCCATTTGCGGCCCGGCTGGAAGGTGATGCCATCACCATGGTAGGTCCCCGGAGTTGCGAAGATGAACGGGTCATACGGCATAGCTTGAATTTGTGAACGGTCGGCATTTTCTTTGAAGTAGATATCCAGAGTAAAGGACAAGGTGACTGCATCATTACACCCCAACTCCGTTCTAAAGAAGCCACAGTCGCTGCCAGTATAATTGCTCAGGTTTTCACTGATGATGAAGATGGCTTCGTCAGAGATGTGCTCAAGGCCATTTGATGTTTGCTCTATCCCATTAAAAACCAGGGAAGTGAGTTCGGTCTCGATACTGTTTCTTAACACCCCAGGTAAACGAATCGCAAAACCATTCTGATAGCTTGCGCCATAAGCCGCTATATCACCGCTGATCTGGATATTTTCAACCTTGCCAGCCGAACGGGTTTCAGTGATGCGGAATGTTACCACCACGTCATTCATGTCGTAGTCAGCTGTATAGGGCCAGTTGTCTTCAAAAGCGACGGTGGCGTAACTGTCTGCGCTGGGGAAGTGCTGTACCGAAACACCATTGTCGGTAATGCTGATTGGGTGATCTTCCACTTCACCAGAGGTCGAGCCTCCATCGTAGTTTAAACCGGTTTGCTGGCTAAAGCGGAACCGGCTCCAACTTGGTCCCGCCGTTGCCGACGTGGGTACCACAAGTGGCAGGGCATTACTGCCCGCAGACAGAAGCTTGTCGCTGAACACTTGTTCACCGTTGTCATTAAAGTCACCATCACGGTTCCAGTCAAACCAGGCAGACAGATAACCCGATGTCGAGGCGTCGACGACAACAAGCGAACTCAAGCCAGGGTCTAATGCGGCGACAAAACCCACGCCGTCTTCATCTTCGGCTCCGACTTTGTTGTCTCCGGAAGGTGCCACCTGACCATCAGCGTCGCCGTCAGGGGCGATAGCGCCTAACCAGGTGACACCATCGATTTCATGACGGGGACCATTTGAAGCCAGTAGGGTGTGATAGCTGTCTGGGGCATCGCCGAAATCAATCGGATCATCTTCATTAATCACCGGTGCATTAGCACACCGGGCACCGTCGTTTTGGCTGGAGCTTGGCCCATTGGAAACAAATTCCACCGCCGGAACAATGCCAGCTGCGATGTTGGTGGCATTATCCGCGGATAAATCGATGCGATAGATTTTGCCATCTTGATTGCGTGATACATAGTAGTTGCCGTTGACATCAAAGTATCCGGCACCAAACGTACCGGTTTCGCCGGTATCACCAATAGCGGTGGCTTGGCCCGTCGTGGTGTCAAACCGGTACAAAACGCCAGAGTTGTTATCAATGCCGTAAAGCGAACCGTCACCGGGGTGGAAGGCAAAGTCAGTCAGGGCAACGCTTGCTGTGGCACTGATTTGAACCAGCGACAGCGTAGCGTTCGGATCTGAATCCAGAGGGGATAAATCAATGGCAAACAACCCCTTGCCTTTGCGGTACAGGTAGTAAACATGGTTGTATACGTCACCGACAAAAAAAGTATGGCTTGGTAGCCCTGAAACATTCAATGTCTCTGCCTGAAAGTTCTTCCCCAACCGGACAATGGTGAGGTTGGTAGTGTCGTAGCCGTAAATGTAACGGTCAGTAAAGTTAAAGCCGACAGCATTAATACCGGATGCCAGACCGGTGTCATCTTCTAACAGGGCCGTGGAGCCTGTGACCAGGTTGACGCCATAAATTTGTACCGGGGTTGATTGGAACAGGTAGGCTTTGCTGGGGCAGGTATCAAACGGTACAGCGCTGGCGCAGGTACTCATCACCAGTGCTCCTGCCAGAAGTAATGTCCTTGTCATGATTCGTCCTCTCATTGTCTTTTATCATATGCAATGAAAGGAGTGTGCCATTTTTTAACTTGTTGTTTATTAAGGTTTATAAGGCCGAAGGGTGGGGAGGTTTACAATATGATTGTCAAAATGAGAAAAGCCCAACGGAAGGTTGGGCTTTTTGGTAATTCGTTGTTCAGCAGCTTAACTGCAAACCGGGCAGCTTGGCATTTTCATCAGATTCATCTCACGCCAGGACATGCTGAGCGCGTCGAGGAGCAAAACTTTACCTTTTTTGGGCTGTCCGTAGTTTGCGAGTACTTTAATGGTTTCCATTGCTTGTACCGCCCCGACAATACCTACAACAGGTGCCATTACCCCGGCTTCAACACAGCTCAAGGCGTTACTACCAAACAGGGTACTCAGGCATTGGTAGCACGGCTGTGCCGGATCATCGTAAGTAAAGATACTCACCTGGCCTTCCATGCGGATCGCGGCCCCGGAAACCAATGGTGTTTTGCTCGCGTAACACAACCGGTTGAGCTGATTACGTGTGTCGACGTTGTCGGAGGCATCGACCACAATGGTGTGCTGTCCAATCAGCGCTTGAAGCTCCATATCATTAAGCCGTTTAGCAATGGTCTTAACTTCAATATGAGGATTAAGCTCACGCAACGCATCAGCGGCGGATTCTACTTTCATCCGGCCGATATCAGCATCGTGATGCAAAACCTGGCGCTGAAGGTTAGACAACTCGACCCGATCATCATCGACTAACGTGAGTGTGCCCACTCCGGCGGTTGCCAAATATTGACTGGATGCACAGCCAAGCCCTCCGGCACCGAGGATCAAGACCGAACTTTGTTTTAGCGCTTCTTGTCCTTCAAAATCAAACTGACGAAGAATGATCTGGCGGTTATAGCGCAGCATTTCCGGATCGGAAAGAATCTCCACATCGGGCTCCTAATACAGGGTGGGGTTAAATAGCTGGATGTTTACCGTTTCACCCACTTCGACGTGGCCTCGTTCACGTTCCAGAACAACGAAACAGTTGGCAAGGCTCATGGAACGAAATGCGCCGGAACTTTGGTTACCAGTAGTTTCGACAACAAACTGACCATCTTCCAGCGAGTAGATACCGCGTTGGTAGTCGGTGCGGCCTGGTGCTTTCTTAAAGGCCGTTTTGGTGGTTGCCGGGATGGAGAGTGGCGCTTGCCATTCACTATGGCCGGCCAGTTTCGCCAGCATTGGCTGAACCAACACATACATGGTCAGTACGGCTGACACCGGGTTACCCGGTAGCCCGCAGAACCACGCGTCATCCAGCTTGCCAAAGGCGAACGGCTTGCCCGGTTTGATCGCCAGTTTCCAAAAGCCGATCTCCCCCAACTGCTCCAAAATATCTTTGGTATAGTCTGCTTCGCCCACGCTCACGCCACCGGAGGTGACGACGACATCAGCAAGCTGCTGGGCTTTTTCAAACGTGGCTTTGAGTGTTTCAGGGCTGTCCGGAATGATGCCGAGATCGACCGGCTCACAGCCGAAGTTCTCAATCAACGGTTTAATCCCATAGCGGTTGCTATCGTAGATCTGACCTTCTTCAAGGGATTGTCCCAGGGGCTTGAGTTCGTCACCGGTTGAGAAAAACGCCACTTTGGGTTTGCGTAGTACGCTGACATGGCTCACGCCCAGTGAAGCCACCATAGGGATGTCGCGGGGAGTAAGGCGGGTGCCTTTGGCCAGTACAATATCACCTTGTTCAATATCGTCTCCCATCGGGCGAATGTTGGTGTGTGGTTTCACCTTTTGTTGAGTGAACGTTATGCCTTGATCGGTGACTTCAGTGTTTTCTTGCATGATCACCGCATCACAGCCCGATGGGATTTTCGCGCCGGTCATGATGCGCACACAACTGCCGGTTGGCCACTCTCCCTCGAATGGCTGGCCGGCGAAGGATTTACCCGCAACAGGTAAAGCCTGACAAGCGTCAAGATCCGCAATTCGCACGGCATAACCGTCCATCGCAGAGTTGTCAAAAGGCGGAACATGGATAGGAGAGAGGATATCCTCAGCCAGTACATAGCCCAGTGCATCAGCAAGCGGAAGTTGCACGGAGGTTTGGATTGGTTTGATTTGCGACAGCATTTTGTCCATCGCATCTTCAATAGGCATTAAGCCTGGTGCATCGCAGCAGCCCATCTAGTTATCCTGTTAGCTTTTGTTTGGGCCAACCTTACCATAATTTCAGGTCAGGTAAGAATGGCACGGTATAAAATGTGGGTGTAATTATTCAAAAATCCGAGTATCCTTGTCTGCCATCCGAAAGGGGTAAAGTGAGAGGAAGTCGAATGTCAGGTCTTAGCGAGTCAGCGAAGTTAGTAAAAGAAGCGCTAGAGCTCCGTGGTTTAGAAACACCGATGCGACCAAGCGCGGTAAGCCGTGAAGAAAGAAAGGAAAGAATTGAGCATCATATGCGAGAAATTCTGACGCTTTTAGACCTGGATCTGACAGATGACAGTCTTGAAGAAACCCCCCACCGCATTGCTAAGATGTACGTGGATGAGATTTTCTCTGGCTTGGATTATGCCAACTTCCCTAAGATCACTGTGATTGAAAATAAAATGAACGTCAGTGAAATGGTGAGGGTGAAAGATATTACGGTAACCAGTACCTGTGAGCACCATCTGGTTACCATTGATGGCAAAGCGGCGGTGGCTTATATTCCGCGTGGCAAGATCATCGGTTTGTCCAAGATTAACCGTATCGTGCGTTTCTTTGCCCAGCGTCCACAAGTTCAGGAACGGATGACCCAGCAGATATTGCTGGCATTGCAAACACTGCTTGAGTCTGATGATGTGGCGGTGACGATAGATGCGACTCACTATTGCGTGAAATCCCGCGGGGTCATGGACGCGACCAGTGAGACAACCACAACGGCACTGGGTGGTATTTTTAAATCGAATCCAGCTACCCGACATGAGTTCTTGTACGGGCTGTGATCAAACATGCTTTGTGTTGAAAAGGATGGCAAACGTCATCCTTTTTTTGTGTTTAATCTTTTGCTTACGGACTCAGTAGTGTTTTTGTGGCCAGTACATTTTGCAGTAACCAATTGAGACCCAAATAACCAGCAGAGTTGCCACGCTGAGCTCAAACAAGCCAAAGTCGTGTAGCCAATACCAGTTTGGATGGGAGTCGGCAAAAAATGCGGTGACGCGATACATCGCAATGGCACTGATCACCGAAGGGAAGGTGACCGCGGCAATCGACGGCTGAAACTTGCGCCGCAATAAACGCAGGTAGCACAAATAAATCAGCAGTGTCATGGTAATGGCGATGCCGGCCAATGCGCCGGTCAGGATCGGGTCCGGGCTGGGAAAGTTGACCAGATAAGCGGCCAGAGACAGGTTAACCGGTGCGGCCATGATCGCCAATGTTGGCCGGGCTTTTTTGGGTAGTGAGCCGAAGAACACCAGCCGATACAGCACCAGTGGCAGCATGAAAAAATAAATCCCGATGCATACCATCGCGGTGGTTCCCGAAAACAGGGTGTGGCCGAATTGCGATCCCGCGAGAGAGCTGCTGATCAAACCAACCGGATAGAGAAACCAGCTTGGTACCATGTTCGACATTTTGAAGTGCTGTAGCTGGAAACTAAAAAACAGCACCATCATCGTTAAATGCAGTAAAACAGCCATAAACCACAGCGGATAGGCAATAAAAGGACTCACTATCGCCAGGTAATCACACAATATCAATAACGCCATACTCATCGGCGCCATTAAGCTGCCACGCAGAGGATGACGAATATCAGCCATGAAAGTACTGGGGCTGGTGGCGTACCTGATCAGGACCGGCGCAAGCAGTATTGCCCCCAAAGCGGCTAAAAAAGGGCGGATTGGCTCACCGAAAGCCGGAACGTAGAGTGCCCACGCCTGGCCAAGCCCGATTATCCCTAATGCCAATGCAGCCTGTGAAGGTGGGACGTTGTAAAACTTAACCGACCTTCTCCAGTTCCAAACCACGTCAGACCTCTCCTTGTGACCAATGATCATTGGTTAACTTACCCTATTTAAAAGCGCGCATGGTAGCAAGTTTAACGTTTGCTTGCTGCTTAAAGAGGGTAGAGGACATGCTTTAATGATGCTTTTGTGAGTTTGATTAGATTTTCACAGGAAACAATGTAAAAAGACAGGATAAATGGCTCCATAACGGCGGTTTCATCGCCTTTAAATATAGAGCCAGATTGTCGCTAGGCAGCTTTCTCCGGAAGGTCGCGCTGGCGTAACTTATCATTTTTAAGGGTACGATGAAGTAACTGGCTGTAAATCGGTTGTCCGCCGAGCAGTTGTGCAATGATCACGGCACCAAGGCTGGTAATGATCAATGGCAGAATCAAGTAGTAGTTATTGGTCATTTCTATCACCAGTAAAATCCCGGTGATAGGAGCACGAACTGTCGCGGCGAACAGGGCGCCCATACCTGCGATAGCAAACATGCCTGGCTCAATAGCCATCGTCGGCAGCAGCAAATCGGCACTGGCGCCAAAGGCATAGCCAAACAGCGTGCCCAACGCGAGCATTGGGGCGAAGATCCCACCAGGGGCCCCGGAACCAAAACAAAGCAAAGTGGTTAATACCCGGCCAACAAATAACAGTACCATGATGGAAATAGAATAGTTGCCGTGAGCAATATCAGGGATCAGCGCGATGCCGCCACCGGTTAACTCCGGTACGTAAAGCAGCAGCAGGCCGAATACGCCGCCTAAGGTGGTCCCCAAAAGGAGGTAACGCTTTCGGTCATGTTTATGCAGCGCAACAAAGCCATCCTGAGCGACAGTCACCAGCTTATTAAACAGGGTGCCGAATACGCCGAACAAGGCTCCTAAAAGTAGGAACAACCAGAGTGCGTTGAGCTCCGGTGGCTGATATTGCGGCATGGTAATGACGGCATCCTGACCATTAATGGCGCGGAATACAATATTTGCCATGATGGCAGAGATGATCACCGCCCGAATCGAAATCAGCGAATAGCGGAACTGAGGGCGCATCTCCTCAACCACAAACATGATCCCTGCGAGTGGGGCATTAAACGCTGCCGCCAGGCCGCCGGCCGCGCCGGAAGCAAGCAGTGAGTGGCGGGTATCATCGTCTTTTATGCGGAAAATATCGGTGACCATCCGGCCAACCGCACCACCCATCTGAACCGTCGGACCCTCGCGACCCAGTACCATACCAGAGCCGAGCGCCCCCATACCGCCGAAGAATTTAACCGGTAAAACGCGCCACCAACGCACCGGGCGGATATTGTCCATCGCGCCTTCAATTTCCGGGATCCCGGAACCGGCAGCCTCCGGGGCAAACTGGTGAACAAGAAAGTAGCCAATAAAGGCCAGGATAGCGCTGATGAGAAAGGCGGCAAGCCACAGGGGTAATGCGTTGCCGATCTCACTGCGTAACCACTCCGTCCGGGTTTCAGAGACAAAATGGACCGCAATTTCAAAGTATGTCCCCACAAAGCCGGCCAGCGTACCGACCAGGGCGGCAAAAAACAATACAGAGAATGGTGTCGAGCCTCGGGAGAGAAATTGGTTAATGGCATCTTTGGGTACGTGCACTAACACTGATTTCACTATTCTCTCGCGTTTGGTCATTCACTCTTTCTCCTATGGCTGTTGGTTCAATGGGACGGGATGCGCGAATTATACGCCTCGCGTGGATTTGCCCTAATCGGCAATGTTGCAATTTAGTTTTTCACTATTGAGGGTTGTAGAGAGAGCGAGCTTACCCATTTACCATTATTGTGCTATTGCTCTCATATTAAGCGTGTTTATTTGGAGACAAAACTTGTTTTTTGAGCAAAATGAACCATGCTTTAAGGGTAAAGCAACATGATTGCTCTATAAGGAGGGATGTGAGGTTTTACACACAACTTGGATGGATTCAAACCTAAAAGTAGTTCCTCGTTATAAGTTCGGGATGCAACTGCAGTAAACCCGATTCGCATGCTCACGATTGAGAAACGAGGTTAAGGCGCACATCATGTGCGCCTTTTAAATTTGTGCCGTAAGGTAGGCTGTGTTAGCAAATTTTGACGCATGACTGATCAGGCCCACCTTGCATCTGCCTTTCTCTGCAAGCATGATAGACGCTGTTTTTCTAATAATCTCAACGTTATGTCTTTCTTATCAATCAAGCGCTGGTTTGCCGTGTGTTGTATGAGTGTCACACCTTTATCGGTTGCTAATGCTAATCCGATCTGGTGGAGTAAACTGCTTGGTCATGAGTCGCTAACGGAGTTGCAGTCTGCGCTCCACCAGGATCCGCAATGGTATGCCTGCGAGCTCAATGCGGGTGAATCAGCTCTGTGTCTGGATGATTTTTTTTACTACCAGCAACATTTTTACGGCGAGGCGTTACTGGGGGAGAACCAGCTCAATTTGTCTTTTATCCGCGGATACGATCAGCACGCGCTTAATGATTTGATCTTAAACTTACGCAAAGATGGTTTGGTATTGAGCCGGGTGGAAATCCAACGAGAACACTATGATGTTGCAGGTGCACTCGGGACGGAAGGTGCCGTTACCAGTGAGGTTGATAAACAACTGATCCTGTTCATCAACCGTTATCCGCAAGAGGCGGCGCGAAAACTGCTCTGGGTTAAGGCGGATGCGTTATTTGCCCCCTCCCCTAGAGTACGTGTCGAGCTGGTTAGTGACGGCGAACTGATTGAACTGCGTGTCAGTCGTCGTTAGTCTCATTGTGACGATTGAGGAAGGCCACCATGGCTGATTGATCAAGAAAACCGTCCGACTTTTTGTGTGCCCGTAAATACTGATAACCGGCAATTAGCTTGCGGTGTTGTAACTCTTCTTCGCTGGTAAGCTCCCTGTTCATTACATGCTGGTATGCCAACTTGTAAGCGTCCAAATCAACAACTTCAGCTTGTCGGTACAGGTAGCCACAGCCTGTGGCTAACCACTCCAAAGAACAGTTAGCTTTCATCGCAATTTGATTAGCCTTGGTCAGGCTGGGCTCACTGCCTTTCAGATACTTGCGGATCAAAGCTTCAGACGTCTCGACACGCCGGGCAAAGCCACTGATACTCTCTTCACCAATTAAAGTGGCAAGTCGTTGGGCAAAACTCATTTCTTCGTACTCCAGTTCGAATTGCTACAGTTTACTCATTGAGCCGGGGTTAAAACAAGATTAGGATGACTGCAGTTCAAAAAAAGGAGAAACCCATGGTTGCAAAAGTTGTGACTGCACCGCAAGGCCCGGAGTTTTCAGAGCTGATACAAGGCTACTGGCGGGCAGTGGATTGGGGAATGAGTGCGCAAGAGCGTCTGACGTTCCTCAAGCAACATATTGAGCTGGGTGTGACGACGGTTGATCACGCCGACATTTATGGAAATTACGAATGTGAGTCTTTATTTGGTGAAGCGCTAGCGTTGGACAAAAGTGTTCGTGATCAAATCCAGATCGTGACCAAGTGTGACATCAACCTATGCGGGAATAAAACCCCAGAGCGTAAGATCAACCATTACGATACAAGTGCGGCGCATATTTATCAGTCGGTCAATAATTCGCTTGAACGTCTCAATATTGATGAAATTGATGTGTTGCTGATCCACCGTCCCGATGTGCTGATGGACGCCGACGAAGTGGCGGAGACGTTTGCTGATTTACATAAAGTCGGTAAGGTCAAGCATTTTGGTGTGTCTAATTTCACCCCTCGCCAGCTGGAGCTGCTCCAGTCGCGTTTAGGCAAACCACTGGTGACCAACCAGGTGGAAATTAATCCGCTGAATTTTGAGGTAGCACACGATGGTACGCTGGACCAGCTGCAAATGCTGAGAACGCGTCCGATGGCCTGGTCATGTTTGGCCGGAGGCGTAATTTTTGGCGGTCAGAGCGAGCAAGCTGCGCGTGTCCGTAATGAACTTGAAGCGATCCGTGAGGAAGTAGGTGCAAACAGCATCGATGAAGTGATTTATGCCTGGGTCCGACGGTTACCTTCAAAACCGTTGCCGATTATTGGTTCAGGGAAAATTGAGCGTGTTCAAAGCGCGGTAAATGCGCTGGGTATTGAACTGACCCGTGAGCAGTGGTATCGCGTGTGGGTGGCATCCAAAGGTCATGGTGTGCCATAGCGATCGACTTGACACCTGATTGCAGAAAAGCAAAAGCCAGCGATATGCTGGCTTTTTGATGATATTTCATTTATCCGGACGAATGGAATATAAATCGCTGTCGTGTTTACCACACTCTAAATAGTACTGATGCGCTGCTTTTTTATTTTGCGCAACGACCCTCATACTATTCATTTTTCCATGTTCGAAGTAACGAATCTCATACTCAACACTGGTATCCAGTTGCTCAGCAGCAGCCATTGTACTCCTCCATAACTTACCTGTATGAATCATGCAAGATATATACCAAACAAAAAAGATCAGCTTGATCGATTTTTTCGTCAATAAATGCGCTTAAACTCACCATTTTGCCAATTGTTGTGAACAAAGGGTTAATCTGGTCATCTATATAATATCGAAGCGGCAATTTATTTTGCCGCCTTGCCTTAAACATTGCCGCGTCTTTAAGTGCTACTTGTTGAGTATAGAACTCATTTAATAAAATAGGGAATAAGACGGGATATGAATTTGTTTTTCGTCAGAAAGAAACGTCATCAAATAGCTTTTTTGCTACTTGCAATTTTATTAGTTGCCGGATGCACCAAAAAGATGATTTACAGCAATATAGATTGGCTGGCTGTCGAGTTTTTGGATGACTACGTATCGTTAAGTAGTGAGCAGGAAGCATTACTTGAGGAAAAAGTGCGTTTGTTAGTCCAGTGGCACAAGGAAGAAGAATTACCCATCTATATTCAACATCTGAATGAATTACAGAACCTAACCGCCAGTAGTATTTCGGTGGAAGTATTGCAGCAGCATCGCAACAAGGTACAAAAGCATTTTGAACGTTTGCTTTCCAAAATTGCGCCTGACTTATTTTCCCTGAGCCTACAGCTGTCACCGGAGCAAGAGCAAGAGTTTTTGGCCAATGTCCGTGACGAGTATCGCGTTCGGGATCAGAAGTATCTGGGTAAAACAGAGCAGGAAATTCGGCAAATAATTTATGATAAAGCGCTGGAGTGGCTGGAAGATTGGATTGGTGAACCCAACCAGGCGCAGAAGCAGCGAGCCCGTCAATTGTCTGAACAGGTGGGGGTGAGTGTCTCGCAGTGGCGTGAATACCGGGCCTCTATATATCAGGAACTACAGTTCTTATTTGACAACAAAAATAACGCCGCTGTTTACCAGCAGGTATTTATGCAGCTACTTTTTGAGCCGGAAAGTTATTACAGCGAATCACTCGATAAAAGGCTGCAAGAAAACTTAAAACTTACGGATCAGTTTACCATTGAAATCGCTCAGTCAATGACTAAGCGACAATGGCAGCACTATTACGGCAAAATTGATGAATGGCGTGAACTGGCGTTAGATCTGTCAGAATAGTTAAGCATTCAGAACGCAACGCAGAGCTTCAATTACTCTGCGTTTTTTTCGCTAAAAAACTGATTCAAAGCAAATTTTCTGCCAGTTAACGGCGTAACATGATCTATCGACATTGTGGGTTAACTTATCGCGAGCAGTGCAGTAACACTTTCGCCAGCGGGCCCACAGCCGAACACAATGAGAATTATTATGAAGCATTTAGTTGATAGATTTCTTCGCTACGTCAGGTTTGATACTCAATCCAATCCTTATCAGAGTAGTTGTCCGAGTTCTCCCGGACAACTTAAATTTGCCGAACTGCTTAAGCAGGAGATGGTGGATCTTGGACTCTCTGACGTCAGTTTAAATGAGAGTGGTTACCTGATGGCAAAGTTGCCATCCAATGTTGATTATGATGTACCGGCGATTGGCTTCATTGCCCATATGGACACGGCTCCGGACGCATCCGGCAACGACGTGAAACCTCAGTTTATTGAAGATTACCAGGGAGGAGATATCGCCCTGGGCTTGGGTGATGAAGTCTTGTCGCCAGTGCAATACCCGGATTTACATCAATTACATGGCCACAATTTAATTACCACCGACGGTACAACTTTACTTGGTGCCGACAATAAAGCGGGTATTGCCGAGATTTTGACCGCAGTCGCCATGTTGATAGAGAATCCAGATATTCCCCATGGTGACATCTGTATTGGCTTTACTCCAGACGAAGAAATCGGCCGGGGCGCTGATCTGTTTGAGGTCGAAAAATTTGGTGCCCAATGGGCGTACACGATAGACGGTGGCCCGCAAGGGGAACTGGAGTACGAAAACTTTAATGCTGCCAGCGCAGACGTGATTTTCCACGGGGTGAGTGTCCATCCGGGGACGGCTAAAGGTAAATTGGTTAACGCGATGAATCTGGCCGCCAAGTTTCAGGTACAAATGCCTGAAAATGAGACACCGGAGACAACGGAGGGTTACGAAGGATTTTATCACCTGAAATCGGGTGAACTCGGCGTTGCACGCAGTGAGTTAGGCTACATTATTCGAGATTTCGATCGTGCCGGGTTAGAAGAACGCAAAGCGTTTATGCAGACATTAGTCGACCAAATGAATGCGGAACTCAAGCATGGTTCAGTCGAACTGAAACTGACAGACAGCTACTTTAATATGCGCGAAATGGTTGAACCTCACCAGCATATTATCGATTTAGCCAAACTAGCGATGGAGCAGTGCGATGTTGAGCCGCAGATCAAGCCTATTCGTGGCGGGACAGATGGTGCACGCTTGTCATTTATGGGGCTGCCTTGTCCAAATCTGTTCACCGGGGGATACAATTTCCACGGTATCCATGAGTTTATCTCGGTAGAGATGATGGAAAAATCAGTACAAGTTATCGTCAAGTTAGCTGAACTGACGGCAAAAAAATACAGTTAATCTGTTGAATATAAAGTGCGTAGTAACAAGCCCAGTCAAATGTCTGGGCTTTTTTGTGCCTGGCTAGCGAACTCCACCGTCATCATTTAGCTCTGCCAGCGGTAACCAGTCAACTTCAACCCCCGCCTGATCAAACATATCCTGACTGACTTGAATCTTGTCAGCCCAGCGTGACAGAAAATCTTCAGATTGTTGAGGGCAGTGCACACGTGAAATGCCGGTTTGGATGATTTTGGCTGCACAGTTTGGACAAGGGAAATGGGTCACCCAGATATCACAGCCATCAAGATCGCGCTTAGAGAAAAGAATCGCGTTTTCTTCTGCGTGAAGGGTTTTTAAGTATTTAAGTTCGCGTTCATCGGTATCCACACTATCTGATACACCATGAGGGTAGCCGTTGAAGCCAACCGAAACAATCCGGTTTTGCTTGGTGATCACCGCACCGACTTGAGTAGAAGGATCTTTACTCCATGAAGCAACCAGCTCGGCCATTTGGTTAAAACGTTTTGCCCATTTAGAAATCATTAACATCCTCTCTATCAAAGGCTTGAGATAGCCGAATGATAACGTATTTAAGTGAAAAAAATAGCATTCAAACAACATTTTTCTGCCAACCGATTATTAACCATACCGTCAGGGGGGTAAAGCAGTCAGCCTTATCCAGCTTCTGTAGTGTAAATGCGCGCATCGGTAGGTGGCAAAAGCTCCCCCCTTTTAAGCCCAAAGCTGTAGCGCCGATTAAACTGGCAGTGGTTGCTTTGGTTGCTTTGGTTGCTTTGGTTGAGTTACAGGTTGAAACAATGTCGTTGTTAATTTGAAAGTATTCGGACAAAGGCCATTGTATATTCGGATAACTTTTAAAAGAATCCTGTACTATAAAAATGGTGTATGTATGCAGAAAAAACCACTTGTTGCAGTGATGATTGCAGCTGCAATTATCACTGGGTGTGGAGAAGCCGGGACTGCTCAGCGGGGAGCGATGCTTCCTTTAGTGGTGACAGAGGATGTCACCATCATTGATTACCAACCGAGTAAATCCTACATCGGGCGTATCGAAGCCGTCGAAGATACCAACATAACCGCTCAGGTGAGTGGTTATCTTAATGCACATCACTTTAAAGAAGGGCAGCTGGTAGAGCAAGGTGATCTGCTCTACTCAATTGAGCCCTCCTCATTTGAAGCTCAGGTAGCCAGCGCGAAAGCCTCATTGGCCCAGGCGAAAGCGTCGCTAAAAAAAGCCGAACTGGATCATCAGCGAGGGAAGAACTTGCTCCCACGTGGCAGTATTTCCCAATCTGAGTTTGACGCCCTGACGGCGACTTTACTGGGCGCGCGTGCGGAACTGGAGGCGGCCAATGCCCAGCTGAAGCTGGCGGAAGTGAACCTGTCGTATACCCAGATCCGGGCGCCGTTTAGTGGCCGCATCAGTGACAGTAAAGTCAGTACCGGAGATTTGGTCTCACCGTCATCCGGCATTTTGACCACACTGGTCAGCCTGGATCCTGTGCATACCTCGTTCAGTGTCAGTGAGCGGGAACGTCTGGCGATGGGAATGGAACGGGTTCAGGGAGATGGCTCAACCGACGCCGATGCGGTGGAAGTTCAGCTTGAACTGGAAAACGGTGAATATTTCCCGCACTTAGGGCGGCTGGATTTTGTTGGCAACCGGATTAATACCCAAACTGGTACGCTTGCGATGCGTGCCTTGGTGCCTAACCCGAAGCATCAGCTTTTACCGGGACAACACATCAGAGTCAACCTGCGCAATAAAGAGACAAAAGCGGAAACGGTAGTACCTCGCCGCGCAGTACAAACGGATCTTGAGGGCAACTTTGTCATGGTGTTGAGTGAAGGTAACATTGCAGAGCGGCGTAATGTGGTACTTGGGGCACAAGTCGAACAAGGCATCATTATTCGAGACGGTTTAAACGCCGATGACCAGGTGATCACCCAGGGCTTGCAGCGGATCCGGAACGGGGTCGAAGTCCGCCTTCAGTCATCTGCTGACCTACAACAATAAGGAGGCGCCATGCTAAGTCGTTTCTTTATTCAAAGACCTAAGTTTGCCCTGGTGATCTCGATAATCCTCACGCTTGCCGGGATGATAGCGTTGTCGATTTTGCCAGTGGCTGAGTACCCGAAAATTAGCCCACCGTCGGTCAGTGTGACGGCTTTTTATACCGGAGCGAGTGCTGAGGTAGTGGAGCAAGCCATTGCCGATCCGATCGAGACATCGGTCAATGGGGTAGAAGACATGATTTATATGTCTTCAAAAAGTGCTAATGATGGCTCCTACAGCCTCAATATCACCTTTGATGTCGGCACCGATCCGGATATGGCACAAGTTAACGTGCAAAATCGGGTGTCGCAAATTGAGTCGAAGTTGCCTCAGGAAGTCCGTATGGTTGGGGTAACGGTGAAAAAGCGTTCACCAGACTTGTTGATGGTTCTGAACTTCTACTCGCCAGACGGCAGGTACGATGATCAGTTTCTTATCAACTACACCAACCTGAATGTTAAAGATCAGCTGGCCCGGGTAAAAGGTATCAGTGAAGTTAACGTGATCGGTGGTGGTGAATACGCGATGCGTGTGTGGCTGGATCCGGAAAAAATGGCCAACTTAAAACTGACTACCTCTGATGTCTATGCCGCGTTAGCAGAACAAAACGTGCAGGTTGCGGCGGGGCGTGTTGGTGCTGCGCCATACAGCAACCCGCAAGAAGTGCAGTTTAACCTGGTGACCAAAGGCCGCTTAGAGAGCGTCAGTGAATTTGAGAATGTCGTGCTGCGGGCCAACTCTGATGGCTCAAGCGTGTACCTGAAAGATGTGGCTCGCGTTGAGCTGGGGAAAAAGTTCTATGATGGCAATGGTCAGTTCCGTGGTCAGGATGCGTCGATTGTTGCCTTGTCTTTGCAATCAGATGCGAACGCACTGGAAAGCGGTCAGGCGGTGATGGCGTTACTGGAGAATCTGAGTCATGGTTTTCCGGAAGGTATGGCTTATGAAACCAGTTACGACACCACAGTATTTGTTGCAGAATCGATCAAAGGCGTTGTTAAGACGCTCATTGAAGCGATTTTATTGGTTATTGCGGTGACCTATCTGTTTTTAGGTAGTGCACGTGCCACACTGATCCCGGTGATCGCGATTCCGGTGTCTTTGATCGGTACTTTTGCCGTGATGCAGGTCACCGGTTTTACTATCAATACGGTGACGCTGTTTGGCCTGATCCTGGCGATTGGTATTGTAGTCGATGACGCGATTCTGGTGATCGAAAATGTTGATACCACCATGGCCAAAGATCCGACTATCTCTCCGCGCAAAGCAACCCTGATGGCGATGAAAGAGGTGACCGGGCCAATCATTACCTCGACGCTGGTTTTGCTGGCGGTATTCATTCCGGTTGCTATGTTGCCGGGGATTACTGGCATCATGTACCGCCAGTTTGCTTTGACGATTTGTATCGCGGTGGTGATTTCGTCAATTAACGCTTTAACTCTGTCTCCGGCGCTATGTTCATTGGTGCTGAAACAGGGGGGCGGTAATACCGCACGATGGTTCCGGGCATTTAACCGTGGCCTAGACCGAATTACTACGCGTTATGGTCAGGTAGCAGGCTTCTTGGTCAAAAAGTCACTCCTGTTGGTGGCATTCTATGTTATTGCCGTTGCGGCGGTAACATTTTTCGCCAAAACCACGTCAACCGCTTTTGTTCCGCAGGAAGATAAAGGCATCTTACTGGTTAATGTGCAGTTGCCGGACACGGCCTCACTGTCTCGTACTGAAGACGTGACCAATCAACTGATGACCCTGGTTGAACAGGAGCCGGGTGTTGATGGGGTCACGGTGGCGAATGGCTTTTCATTCATGACGGGAGCCGCCGCTTCCAACGGTGCCTCTTTGTTTATTAAATTGCATGACTGGGAAGTGCGCAACAGCCTTGACGGAGACCATTCAGCCAATGCGATTGCTCAGCGGATCAACGGTCGTGCAGCCATGACTTTACCTCAGGCGATGGTGTTTGCAATGGGGCCTCCCGCGGTTCCCGGCATGGGCGCAGCGTCTGGTTTTGAGTTCGTATTAGAAGATACCTTAGGCCGCAGCCGAACGGATCTCGCGATGGTAATGGGGGAAATGATTCAGGCGGCCAACCAGGCGCCGGAAATCGCTTACACCTTCAGCACCTTCCGTGCAGATGTGCCACATTACTATGTTGATATCGACCGTGAAAAGGCACAGCAGTTAGGCATCCCATTATCGTCGGTTTTCCAGACACTGCAGGGCAATTTAGGTTCGCTGTATGTGAATGACTTCACTATGTTTGGTAAAAACTTCCGGGTCACGATGCAGGCAGATGGTCATCACCGCAGCAGTATCGAAGATCTGGAACGTTTTCACGTCAGATCAACCAATGGTGAGATGATACCACTGAGTACCTTGGTCAGTTACGAGCAGGTATTTGAACCCGATGTGGCTTGGCGCTACAACATGTACCGCAGTGCCGTGATCCAGGGCCAGGCGGCGCCGGGTTACTCAAGTGGTGACGCGATCGCGGCCATGGAGCGTGTCGCAGCCGAGGTGCTGCCGCAAGGTTACACGTATGAGTGGACGGGGATGGCCTATCAGGAAGTGCTGGCAGGTAACCAGGCGATTTTTGCCTTTGCCTTGGCGTTGATCTTCATTTATCTGTTTATGGTCGCGCAGTATGAAAGCTGGAGTATTCCTTTGGCTATCATTCTCGTGGTGCCGGTCGCTACCCTTGGCTCGTTTTTGGCCTTAAATCTAACCGGGATGCCGCTTAATTTATATGCGCAAATTGGTTTGGTGCTGCTCATCGCGCTGGCGGCGAAAAACGCCATCCTGATCGTTGAATTTGCCAAACAGGAGCGTGAAGAAAAAGAGCTACCGATCGATGAGTCGGCAGTACAGGGGGGTAAGCTACGTTTTCGCGCGGTGAACATGACGTCCTGGTCATTTATCTTGGGGATATGCCCTCTGATTTTTGCTTCAGGAGCGGGCCATGTGAGCCAGAACTCGTTGGGGATTTCGTTGATCGGTGGTCTGTTATGCGTGTTGCTGGCCGGTACCTTCCTGATCCCGGGTTTCTACGCCATGATCCAGCGGAAGCGTGAAAAAGTGCATGGTGGTAACACCAAGCTGATCCCGTTAGATGATGTCTGATATCCGAGCGGTAGGTTAACGGTATAATAGCAAGCCCCAAATTAACATTTGGGGCTTGTGGTTTTTATAAATGGGGCATCAAATTAGGCTTTGCGTGTTTTGAACTGCGCAACGGCGTGATCCATATCGCTCGCTTGCGCAGAGACTGCGTCCACTTCCTGCAGACACTCTTGCGCCGACTGCATGTTGTTATCTGAAATGGTGTTTAGCTCGGTAATGGACTCACTGACCTGATTCATTACGATACCTTGCTCCTCAATAGCCGACGCGATGCGTTCAGAGTTGGCTTGAATAGAGTGCATATCAGAAATGATTTGCTGTAAGCTGGTATCCAGTTTTTCAGAGGCGCCTAAGGTTTGCTGGCCCTGCTCATTACACTGATCAATATCGGAGACTACAGTTGACATCTGTGATTGGATAGCCGATACCACGCGGGTAATTTCTTCGGTGGATTGATGGGTGCGGCTTGCCAGTGCGCGGACTTCATCCGCAACCACAGCAAACCCGCGTCCTTGCTCTCCGGCACGCGCGGCTTCAATTGCAGCGTTCAGTGCCAGCAAATTGGTCTGTTCGGCAATCTCTTGAATGATATTGACCGCACCGCCAATTTTCGCCACGTGTTCATTCAGTGAGCCGATCGATTGTTGGCTGTTTGATAAAATGCTGGTGAGTTCACCGACATTAGCGACTGTCGATTCGACTACTTCACGGCCATGTTCTGCGTTGTTTGAGGCTTGGTGTACGCCTTCGACGGCGACAGAAGTACTCTGGGAAATCTCAGCAATGGTAGCCACCATTTGTTGTACGGCGGTAGCCATCGAAGTGGTGTGATCTGCCTGGGTATGGAACTGGACAATGACACCTTCTAGTTCACGGTGCATATTGTTGGTGCTTGAAGTGAGCTGGGCAGATTTATCCTGGGTATCGTGAATGAGGTGTTCGAGTTTGTCGAGCAAATCGTTCAGGTGGTGGCCGATGTCAACCAACTCATCTTTGCCACTCATCGAGGAGCGAATGCTCATGTCGTTGGTGGCCCCTATTTCTCTGATGGTTGCCAGAAGCTGGCTGACACGCGTATTGATCGAGCGGGCGATTTGCCAGATCAGGGCAAAAATAATCAGTAACGTTACGCCAGTAACCGCTTGCTTAATGAGCGTCATTTGTTCTTCTCGCTCCATCATCGCCTGGGTAAGGGACTGGGAAAACGTCTTGAACTGTTCTTCAACCGTGTGTGACAGGATGCGGGTCTCACCCAGCAAGCCCTTATTGTAAGCCACGCCCATCTGTTGTTTTTGGCTGGCGAGCTGCTGAGCCCGGGCGAGTAGATCTGCGGCATCAAGACCGTTGAGCAGGGCAGCGTTGAACTGGCCCGCTCTTATTTGTTGATCAAACTCTATCAGGGCGACTAATTGATCGTGGTTTGCGGCTCCTTTAACCTTGGTTAACATTTGGTTGTAGGAGGCGAGAAGGCCTTTGTCTTCACTTAAGCCAAAACGCTGGTAAGCGGCCACTAAGGCCTGAAAGCCTTGCTGATAAGTGAGGAGATCCCGTTTAAACTGCTCGCTGGATGGCAGGTCATACGAAATTAGTAGTTTTGATAATGTCGTGTTGGTGCTTAAAAATTTCTCGACATTCTGGTCAAACTTGGTCAGGTACTTGGCGTTACTGCGGAGCAAAAAGTCTTTTTCATTGCGGCGCAGATTGAGGAGGCGGATCTCCAGATCACCCACCAGTTTTATCGCGTGGTGGAGGTCTTCAGACTGTTGTGCAAAATGTGATGAGACCCCCAACAGGGAAATAATGCCCAAAATGGCAATGATGCCAAGAGAGTACAGTTTATAGCGAATGGTCATACTGCTTGTCCTAAAAAATGGCTTACAAAACGAAACCTATGTTGATTTCTTATTAGCCGGATTCTAACGTCTTAAAATTGAATTTTTTGTCGCTGTTGCTTTTTCGCCGCGTGTTTGGTTTTCTTATCTAAACGACGGCGCTGAGATGCTTTAGTTGGTTTGGTGGTAATGCGTTTCTTCTGTTGATAGTTAACGGACTGAATCAGCGCCTGCAGACGCTGCAGGGCATCTTCTTTATTTTGCTCTTGTGTACGAAACTGCTGACCTTTTATCACAATTACCCCCTCTTTAGAGATTCGACCATCTGACAATGCAAGTAGTCTCTCTTTGTAGAACGGAGGCAGCGTTGAATGATGTATGTCAAAGCGCAAGTGTATTGCTGACGATACTTTATTGACGTTTTGTCCCCCGGAGCCCTGAGCTCGAATCGGGGTTAGTTGGATTTCCCAATCATTAATGGAAACAGTGTTTGAAATTTTCAGCATGCACGAAGCGCGTAACAGTAATGCGTTCGGTTAATCTATCATTTAACGGGTATTGAAAGAATTAATAATATGTCTAATTATGATTTAGCTCCATATAAAGGGCTGATTTTTGATATGGATGGTACGTTACTCGATACCATGCCGTCCCATTTGCTGGCCTGGCGCCGTACAGCAGAGCACTTCAATTTTCCATATCAACCGGAATGGTTGCACAGCTTGGGTGGAATGCCGAGCTACAAAATTGCAGGTGAAGTTAATCGCCGCCATAACCTGAAACTGGATCCCAAGGCGGTTTCACAGTTTAAAATGGCAGCTTTTGCCAGTATTGACTCACCGGGAGACAGCATCGCATGTACCAACCAGATCCTGGACCTGTTCCTTGGAGAAAAGAAGATTGCCGTCGGGACGGGCAGCCAGCGTGACAGCGCATGGCGGTTGTTAGAAAGTGCCGGAATCTTGTCCAAGTTAGATGCGATAGTCACTGCAACGGATGTAGAGAACCATAAACCCTGTCCTGATACTTTTTTGCTAGCGGCGGAAAAGCTGGGGCTTAAGGCTGAAGATTGCGTGGTTTTTGAAGATACTGAGCTGGGCAAGCAAGCGGCGCATGCAGCAGGTATGGATTGTCTGATGGTGGTAGAAGGGACGTTAGTGTTTCATCCTAAACCGTAAATAAAAACGCCGTGAGTGATCACGGCGTTTTACTTGGTCGTTATTGAATTTCAATTAATTCCACATCAAAGATAAGCACGCTCGCAGGTGGAATTGGCCCGGTACCGCCTTTGCCGTAGCCTAACGTGCTGGGTACGAACAGCCGGACTTTTTCACCTTCTACCATGTACTGCAGGCCTTCCTGCCAGCCTTTGATCACTTGGTTGAGGCCAAAAGAAATCGGCTCGCCACGGTTCACAGAGCTGTCAAACACAGTGCCGTCGATTAATGTGCCATGGTAATGGACTTTGACCTTGCTGGTTGCGGTAGGATGGACCGTACCGGTGCCTTTCTCCAACACCATGTATTGCAGGCCACTTTCTGTAGTCACAACCCCATCTTTTTTACCGTTTTCAATCAGAAATTGCTGGCCTTTAGCAAAGTTTTCATCGGCGACTTTGTGGTTGGTCCAGGTGCGATAGATAAAAAAGCCCGCAAGAATAAAAATAATGATGGGAAACAAAAATTTAGACACAGTTGCTCCTTGTGTTACTGAGGTAGTTCTAACAAGTAGTTGATGGTATCGGCCATTGCTTCTGCAGAGTCGTGGCCACTGGTGATCAAGCGATACTTGCCCTGGATGATCAAGGCTGGAACAGAGTTAATCTGTCCGTCGGTGGTCACTTGCTCGGCAGTACTCATGTATTTTAGCAGTACTTTTTGCTGGGATTGGTCTAACTCGTAAGGGCTGACTAACTGCCGTTTGGTAAACGCTAGCTCGATAGCGGCTTTACGCTCTTGTCCGGTTGCATCCGGGCCCATTTGCATCGCCGCAAACAGCTCCGCCATAAAGGCTTTGTCAGGCATACCATCTGATTGCATTACGGCAGTATAGAAGATAATCGCACTGATTTGCGCGCTTTCGTTAAACATGACATGGAGTTTGTCAAAAGATTGCCCGGTCATGGACTCGAGTTGGGGAATAACGTGTTCCATTTTACGGCAATGACCGCAAGTCAGAGAAAAAATTTCGGTGACCGGAGCTAAATCATATTTTTGTAGTGAAACGGGCAGCAACTCGTATTGTTTACCTTGCTGTGGCTGTTCATGTACGCTATCACAGGCGCTTAGCGCGAAAATGGCCGCAAACAGCGAAAGGCCTTTGCTGATGGTTTTGAGCATGGGAAAACCCGGTTAGGTTATTATTTTCATTAGTTTATCTATTTACTATTGGTACGGAAACCTATTTTGGCCCGGGTTGGGCTCTTGTTACATTTCTTGATCTGCTTTGGTGGTTTTTTCGCCACTTAGCCCGCGAGCTGGTTGTGGAACAGAAAAATAGCTAAAGCCAGATAAGTATTTGCCGATATTGTAAGCAGGTTTGGATTTTTCATGGTAGCGGTATGAGGCATTGGTTTTTACTTACGTGTGGTGTGTTATCTGGCTGTAGCACGCTTTCTTCCAGTCTGATGCTCAGCGATATGCTTGATGTTGCACCAAAAACAAATCAAGAGCTTAGACACCCCGAATGGGGAAAGGTACAGACATCTACGGTTCCTGTTCAGCGCTATGTCGCCAAGCCGGCAGCCAAATCGTTACCCGCTCAGCAAGATTCTTCACTGGAAATGTATCTCAACAGGCACCAAATTCCTTATGAGCGGCTTAATGGTGATCATGTGATGCTCCGACTCAAAGAGCAAATAAACTTCCAAACCGGCTCGGCAACGCTGGCCCCACAATCAAAAGATTGGATACGCAGTTTAAGTCACTATTTAGCCGGACGGCCAGATGTTGATGTTGTGATTGATGGCCACGCGGACAGCACAGGGAAAAATACTTTTAACGATCGCTTATCCGAACAACGGGCACGTGCGGTTGAGAAACAGGTGCTGGCGGCCGATCTGCCACGTGAACGGGTCTTCTCACGCGGATTTGGAGAGTATGTTCCAAGGTGCAGTAATAAGACGCAGACTGGTAAAGCGTGTAACCGCCGGGTTGAGCTGATGCTAATTGTCGAGAAGTAAAAAAAGGCACCATTGAGTGCCTTTTCATATCTGCCGGGGTTCTAGGGGGAACTTAGGCAAATTCTTTTTCGATGAAAGCGACGATGTCGGATGATTCATACATCCATTGCGTTTCACCATCTTTCTCTATCTGCAAGCAAGGCACCTTGATTTTTCCGCCGCCTTGTGCCAATTCTGCGCGGTGACTGGGATCATTTTTTGCGTCACGGAGCTCTATACTCACCGACTGGCGTTTCATTGCACGACGCACTTTTACGCAAAATGGGCAGGCTTCGAACTGATATAACGCATAGTGCCTGGCTTTTTCATCGACAGAGCGTTGTGCCGACGCTGAACGTTTAATTCCTTTTGGGGAGAATAGCGTGTTAAGCACCAGTATAATTTTTCCCAACATCCAACGGATAAACTTCATCGTGTTCCCTTGAGGTTTAGTCAATCTTCGTCCTGAGCTTTCAAGGTTGTTTTCGCTTACCGGACAGGCCAATAGCGTTAGTCTAACAATTGTTGCTATTATATAAAACCATGATTTTTATGAGGATAAATACCGTTTTAACCAGCCGAGTAACCCTTTGGGTGCCACTGGATTTGCCTGTTTACCCCAATAAAAACTTTGCATTAGCGCGCTGCGAAACTCGGCGATATCGGTTTGGGTAAGTATCAACTCGCGTTCTACGGTAGCGTGCGTTTGCATGGCGTGGTCGTGAGCAAGGCTAAAATCCATGTTCAGGTAGCCTTGGGTGTAGAGCCACAAATGAGTGATCACAACCAGATCGTCAAAAGCCTGGTTGCTAAACTTGTCGGCATGTTTGCTACCGAGGGTGTCTTTGAGGACTTCCCGCATATTTTGCGCCGGGCCAGCCTGGTTGCTGTAGTGAGCACTGGCTTCAATATGGGATTTGGTCAGTAGCCCGAGCAGGTGCGATGTGGTTGCGACACCGGGCTTGTTTTCACACACCTTCTGAAACAGGGGAGCCTGTGCTTCGACCCAGCGTTGTAAGGCCTCGCGGTGCCGCCCAACGTAGGGGATGGCCTCAAACTGCATCTCTGATACTATCTCGTTAAGAGACATCATGACTTTGCAGCTCCTTGACTATCACTTCGATATGGTGATCATTGATATCCACAAAGATGGAAGATCCGGATATCATTACTGATAGATTCGTTCCGCGCTCAAGGTGCTGGGAAATCTGATCAATCGCATCATAGTCAAACATAAAAACACTCACCGGCAGCATTGAAAATTTTCCGGCGACTTTCTCCCACCAAACCGTTGACTTGGCATTAAAGGCATAGACTTTGACGGTTTGCGCTAATCGGGTGGCCTTTTTGATTCGATCTGGCTCAGGCTCTCCGACCTCAAGCCAGTGTGTGATCTGTTGGTCATCCGCAATGTGCCACAAATCCGGCTCTTCGATGGTCGAGAGTCCCTTGGTGAACTCCAGCTCATCCTGTGCATTCAGGCAGTAGCCCAGTATTCGGGCCAGCATGCGTTGGGGCTTTTCTGAGGGGTGAAGGGCAATAGTTAAGTTTTTTGAATCATAGTAGTCTTGATTCATATCGGAGAGAGCGATGCGAAACTTATAAATGGTTGGTTTAAGAGCCATAATTAATTCCAGGCAAAAAAATAGCCAGCTATGAAAGCTGGCTATTATAATAATCTTTTAAAGTATTAAAGTACTTTGATTTGCTCTGCTTGAGGACCTTTTTGGCCTTGAGAGATAACAAACTCTACTTTCTGACCTTCAACAAGAGTACGGAAGCCGTCACCTTGGATTGCAGAGAAGTGAGCGAAAACGTCTGGGCCGTTTTCTTGTTGGATGAAGCCGAAGCCTTTAGTTTCGTTGAACCACTTAACTGTGCCAGTTGCAGTGTTAGACATGATTGTATCCTAATATCTAATTTTAAAGTAAATCTTTCGCCTTACAGGCGCTTATAGCGCGGAAAAATAAATTGCTATTGCGTACCACAGGACGGGGGATTTACGAGTAATCCAACGAAATGTGAAAACAAAGAACTTTCTTTCTAGCTGGCTAAGAGTCTAGGTTAAATTCAGATGGAGTCAACTACTATTCTGCTCTTAACTACAAATATTTGTTTTTAGTCACTCTTTACTGTGCGCTTATTTGAATATATTTCAAATAAATGTCGGAAAAAATAAGTTTTTGATGAAATAAATGAAACAAAGATGACAAGTTTGACTCTAAGTCGTGGTGATTGTCTGTTCTGGTTAGACCAATAAGGGGAGTTTATGACAAGTAAGCAACATCAACCTCAAGTTGATGAGTTGAGTCGTTCAACAGAGTTCGGCCGAGGGGAAATCAAAGATAATGCATTGAAAGCGGTTGTTACCAGTAAACTGTTCAGAGCCAGGGTGGTAAAAGCGAAGAAAGGCAAAGGCAGCTTTAACCGGAAGGCGAAGCATAAGGGCAAAGAGCCCTATTCAAAATTCTCAACAATGTGGATTTCGAATAGGGCTTTTTCTTTGCCGGTGGCCAGGGTTAATCTGAGCCTCTGCCAAGGGAGTCAGCGCTCGATTTGTGGTGAATAGAGTGAGTAGGCGGTAATTTGCCCGGTCACAATGGCAGAGAACATTAACAAGGCGGAGAGGCCAATACTCGGGATCGGCAAAATAGACTGCTCAAACACTGACTGACCGGCACTGATCAACACACGGCTTCCTGGGACCAGGATAATGATGCCCTGCACAATATAAATCGAACCCGTGAGCTCCATTTTTTTCGCCAGCCATGTTCCGTACAGGGTGATTAGTACCGTGGTCACCCAGGTTCCGACCACCCAGCCACTGTCGAAGCCAAGATAGAGCGGTCCCCACATCCCTAGCACGGCGACGGGCACACCTAACAGGATATCGACCAGGCGCGCATTGAAAATCACCCCAAGCGCGGCCGAAATGAGAAACAGGCCAAAAATGTGCATCCACGTTGGCACTTCGTTGGTGTAGGCAATCGAGAGAGCCTGCCCCCATATGGCTTCCCCAATGCTCAGCCCCATGGTGATCCCGATAAACAGTTTGATCAGAGTCAGGGCGCACTGCCCGAGCAAGCTGGTGCCAGAGACCAAATCATTAAACGCCAGGCACTCCAACGCATTGGCGATGGAAAGGCCCGGAACAAACAGGATCACAGAGGCGATACACAGTGCCCAGACCGGAATAGGTAACGAGGTACTGGATAAGTAGGCGACGATGATACCGGTTAACAGCGCGGCGATGAACTCTGCGGCAATGGCCCGTCTTGAGTGGCAGGCTTGTTGGCAAAGCCAGACTACCAAACCAAGTAAAAAGGATAAACCAATCGCTTCCAGAGTACTGCCCACCAACATCAGGTAGGCGGGAGGTATGCACATGTTCGCGAGTGCGGTTATCCATTTTGCGTAGCCCTTGGGTTCGGGGACAGGCTCGTGGCTGGGTTGATTGATACGGATGATGGTATTGGCCAGTAAACTAAGATTAATAGACGCCGGTTTGAGTCGTTTTAACACCACGGCATTGTCGTCATCCGGGAACTGGTAATTGATCGCGGTGGGTGTAGCCTGAATCATCACATCGACCCCATGTTTTTGCGCGTAGTATTGGGTGTACTTTTCGACCTTGTAAGGGGCACAGCCGGCGCGGTGGAGGGTATCTCCAATCTCGACAATTTTGTTGATTCGGTATTGAGTAGGCATAAGCAAAATGAGCAGAATAAAGTGCGCGTAAAGTAACAAAGGACATGGGCTTGATCGAACAAAAAAATAGCGAACTGTGCTATGGGTCAGGTGCGGGAATGACGTGCATGCCAGCGATGGTCTCTATCGTGATGTGCCTTCGTAACCTGAATACTTATGGCCTGTAGGGATCGGCCAAAAGCATGCTTTAACAATAACCCAAAACATGCGGATTTGATGGAGTAAATGGTTATGTAAGGGATGTTACCGAGAGCACCAAACGGGTGGTATTTACTGGGGTAAAACTCATTCGTCAATCGGTGAACTATGATCAATCTCGCGCTGTTTCAATCCGTTAGCTTGCTATACTGGTAGCATGAGCCTGCACAGTTGGTGGTAAGCGAAGTTGCGTAACGTGAGAAATGTAATGAAAAACCCGTTCCTGCTGTTGGTTGGATTAGTCTGCGCATTTGGTGTTGCGGCCGAAAGTGCCACAGACATAGTGAAAAAATCGGATGAAATGATGCGGGGCGAGTCCAGTTACTCTGAGTTGACCATGGCGATTATCCGTCCTGACTGGCAGCGTTCGATGACAATGAAAAGCTGGACAAAAGGTACCGATTTTTCGCTTGTCTTAGTCACCGCACCAGCAAAAGATAAAGGCAGCGCTTCACTCAAACGCGACAGGGAAATGTGGAACTGGGTGCCTAATATTGAACGCGTGATCAAAATCGCCCCGTCGATGCTGAGTCAGTCCTGGATGGGGTCTGATTTCACCAATGATGACCTGATCAATCAATCTTCTATTGTGGTCGATTATGAACACCGGATGGTGGGAGAAAATGCTTTTGAAGGCGACCCAGTATGGGTTATTGAAGCCCTGGCTAAGCCGGAGGCGCCGGTTGTTTGGAGTAAAGTGACATTGTGGATCTCACAAAGCACCTATTTGCAGCGTCAAATCGAGTTCTACGATGAGTTTGATGACCTGATCAATGTGATGACTACTCATGACATTCAGGTGCTGGGAGGGAGAAAACTGGCCACTCGAATGGAAATGCAACCGATAGATAAGCCGGGCAATAAAACCGTCTTGACTACTCACCAGGCACAGTTTGACTTCGATATTGGCGAAAGCTTTTTCTCGGTAGAGCAGATGAAACAGTTACGCGACTAACCACTCACACAGGGCCTTAACGATGCTGATCAAATTGGCTTGGCGCAACCTCTGGCGACAAAAACGCAGAACTTTGCTCACGGCATCGGCATTGGCGTTGGTGTTGTTTCTTTCTTTACTGACCCGTTGCTTTCAGGAGGGGAGTTATACTGCCAATATCAAAAATGCAGCTAAGTTTTACACTGGCCTGATTCAGTTGCAACATCATGACTTTGCGGAATCGTCCAGTATTGATGACGTGCTTCCACAGAGTGATGCCTTTATCGCTGCCGCACGTCGCAACGACAATATTGACGTGCTTTTGCCAAGAGTTGAATCGGTTGCGCTGGCCGCCAAGGATGAGCGTTCCAAAGGGGTGATGGTGCTCGGGGTTTTGCCCGAGCAAGAGGACAAATACTCTCATATCAGCGATAAGTTGATCCAAGGCCGTTTTATCGCATCGGGTGAGCAGAGCGTTTTAGTCGGAGAAGGACTCGCTCAATACTTAAATCTTGAAGTAGGGGATGAGTTGGTGCTTTACGGTGCGGGCTACCGGGGCCAGACGGCAGCAGGGTTGTTTGCAGTCGCGGGGATTTTGCATTTTCCGTTGCAGCAACTGGACTCGCAACTGGTGTATATGCCGATTGACAGTGCCCAAGCGCTCTATTCTCTAGAGCAGCAGGTTACCGCCTGGGTAATTAATACCCGAAGTTTGCGTGAGCTGCCGCGGACCAAAACCGAACTGCAAAAAGCGTATGGGCAGGAAGTGGCGGTTAAGGACTGGCAGGACCTGTCTCCTGAAATGGCGCAACAGATCGCCCTCGACAGGGCGGGTGGGGTGTTCTTAATTTATATTCTTTATGGCATTGTCGGCTTTGGCCTGTTCGCTACCATTTTGATGATGACACTTGAGCGACAGCGAGAGTTTGCGGTGATGCTCGCCACCGGCATGCTGCGCTCAAAACTGCTTCTGCTGATTGGCATTGAATCCTTCTTTATCGCTATTCTCGGTATTGTTATCGGCATTATCGTTAGCTCACCGGTATTGGCATATTTTTACTTTCATCCGATAGAAATCACCGGTGAAGCGGCGCAGATGATGCTTGAGAGCGGCTTTGAACCTATTGTGCCGGTCTCGCTTGATCCTTACCTGTTGCTGAATCAGATTATTGTGGTGTGGGTGATTCTGGCGCTGTGCTTGATCTACCCTATGCTGCGCTTGCTCCGTCTGCCTATTGCTGCAAGTTTAAAAGGAGGAGCACATGCTGGTTAAACTGGCCTGGCGTAATTTGTGGCGCAACAAACTCCGTACATCAATCATGCTCGGGGCGATGGTGTTTGGTTTGATGGGAGTGATCGCGATGATGGGCTTTATGAATGGCCTGGTTGATAGCATGGTCAAGAATGCGATAGCGTGGCAAACCAGCCATATCCAGCTTCATCAGCCGGCTTATTTGGTTAACCCGGATCTCAAAGCGGTGATCCCGAGGGCGGAGTACTTGTCTGAGAAAATCGCTTCCCATATCCATGTAGCGCAGGTTTCAGAGCGTTTCCTTGCTGATGGGATGATCGCGTCGGCACGCAGCTCACGTGGTGTGCGTATCAACGGCATTAACCTGGAACAGGAACAGCACATCACCCCGCTGGCAAAGCATATCGTACAGGGAGAGTGGCTGAGTCCGACAGGGCGCAATCCAATCCTGGTTTCGAGCAAAATGGCTGAGCGCCTCAAGCTGCGTGAGGGCTCAAAAGTGGTGGTGACATTTTCCGATATCGACGGTGATGTGGCCGGCGCGGCATTTCGAGTTCGGGGAGTATTCAAAACTCCTTCAACCGCCTTTGATGAGGGTAACGTATATGTACGCAAAGCTGATTTAGAGAAACTGGCTGGCCTCACCGGCGTGCATGAAATTGCAGTACGATTGAAAAACAATACCCCATCAGCGTTAAGCGCTCAGATGCGGGCGATCTCGCACGAGATACAACTGCTAGGGAATAAAGACAAAATCGTGGTTCGCTCTTGGTCTGAAATACAGCCTTTGTTATCGAGCATGATGAGTACCATGGATGTGTCGAACCTGATTACGTTGGTGATATTTGTGTTGGCGATGGCTCTTGGCATCGTTAATGTGATGTTGATGTCGGTGTTTGAGCGCACACAAGAGTTTGGTGTGTTGATGGCGGTCGGAATGCATAAACATAAGATTCGTATCCTGATCATGCTGGAAACCCTGTTTTTGGGGGTGAGTGGCTGTGTGCTGGGTTTAGCCGGCAGCATGGTGATGATTTATATTCTTGGCCATACTGGGGTTTCTTTGGGGGCTCTGGCTGATGGCTTAGGAGCTTACGGTGTCGATACAGTTCTGTATCCAAGGATTGCCTGGTATGAATACCGGATGATTATCGTTACCATTATTGTCGCCAGTTTGCTTGCTGCCCTGTACCCGTCGCGACAAATCCTTAAACACCGGCCGGTTGATGCAATGGCGGAGAAACGCTAATGACGATTAAGTTAACTCAACTTTGCAAAACATATAATCCGGATAGTGAGTTTCCGGTTCACGCTGTTAAATCTGTCGATCTGGAAATAAAACAGGGTGAGTTTGTGGCTATCATGGGGCCTTCTGGCTCAGGTAAAACCACCTTGTTGAATATGATCGGTGGCATCGATTCACCCACGTCCGGGAGTGTAGAAATCGACGGTTGTCTGATTTCGTGTATGTCGGAAAGAGAGCTGATTGCTTATCGGCGTGACAATATTGGGTTCATTTTCCAGGACTATAGTCTGCTGCCGGTGTTGACCGCATTAGAAAATGTTGAGTTTGTGATGCAGTTGCAGGGCAAGAGCGAGCGACAATGCCGGGAACGGGCGATGTCGTTGCTCGAAGAAGTCGGATTAAAAGAACAGATGAATAAAGTACCGGGCAAAATGTCCGGTGGCCAACAGCAGCGTGTCGCGGTAGCGCGTGCTTTAGCACCTAAACCCAGATTTGTCATGGCAGATGAGCCGACCGCGAATCTTGATGCAAAAAGTACCGCAGAGCTGCTCAACATTATGGAACGATTGAGCTTACATGAGGGAACGACTTTCATCTTTTCTACCCACGATCCACGAGTGATCAAACGTGCCCACCGGATCATCGTGTTTGAGGATGGGCGCCTGGCGCGTGACTTCAGCAATATTGATAACCTTCATGAGCGTTATCATGCGTGATTTGGCCATGAACATCCGGCGCGGATGCCCGGCGTTGTCTGTGGCGACCATACTGGTGAGTTGCGGATCCGCGCTAGCCGCTATTCCCGGTTTAACCCCCCAGAAACAGTGGGACTTAGACGGTTACGTTAAATACATGGCGACGTACACCATCCCTGAGGTATCAGCGAATACACTCGACCATCTGATCCATCAGCGGGTTAATTTTGAGTACCGGTTTTCGCCAAACTGGCAGGTTAACCTGGGAATGCGAAATCGAGCGCTGTGGGGAGACGCTTTAGATAATCCATTTTACGCCCGGTTAATTGAGGCCGATAGCGGTTACATGGATCTCAGCCACAACTGGCGCGAAGATAAGGTCATTGTGAATTCGCAATTTGACCGCCTGTACCTGACATGGCGACATCAGGATTGGTCGGCCCGGGCCGGTCGGTTCCGGATCAACTGGTCGATGAATACGGTGTGGAACCCCAACGATATTTACAATGCTTATTCGATTTATGATTTTGATTATGAGGAGCGGGCCGGAACGGATGCTGTGCTGCTGAATAAGAAACTGGGCTTTGCTGATGGCCTTGAACTGGTTTTCTCACCTGCCTCAGATTCAGAGGAAAACAGTGCCTCGCTGCGTTACTTTGCCAACAGCCAGGGATGGGATTACCAGATCATCGCTGGTAAAGCACGTACTGATTATGTCCTCGGTGCTGGCTTTGCCACCGATATTCTTGAAGCGGGAGTCCGGGGCGAGCTTTCCTGGTTTGATCCGGCAGAGCCAGACAAGCCTGAACAACAAGCGCTGTCTACGACCGTCGCCAGTATCGAAGCTGATTACAGCTATGGAGGGAAGCGTAACTGGATGGGACGGTTAGCCTGGCTTTATATTTCCCAGCCACTGGTGGCATTCAGTGCCCGGGCGTTTCTCAGTTTGCCGCTTGATGCCAAAACTCTCAGCTTTACCCGCAACACCTTTTACGCGGACTGTAGCTTTGATCTGACCGCACTGAATCGTTTGACTTTTTCCGGTAGCTATTACGACGATCACTCTTATTTTCTTGGCCTGTCGAGCAACTACTCCCTTGCGGACAACTGGCAATTACTCGCCGTGTTACAGCATTTTAATGGTTATGCAACAAGTGTTTTTGGTGAAACTCCTGCTAACTTATTGTTTGTGAATGTTAAATTTAGCTACTGAATGAGAGTGGTAACAATACAATAATAACCGGGTTGTTACTGTTTAACATTTCTGTAATTGTGGTTATATTGAAGGCTCATCGTTGTCAGGAGTTTATGGATGAACCTTACAATATCAGGGAAGTTGCGCCTGAGCTTTTTGCTGTTGGCGTTGTTGTTTGTTACTTCCGCACTTATTACCTATCGCAGCATCAGTACCGTTGAGCAGCACTCTTCTTCATTATTAACCTCAGATTTACCCACCGTGGACATCAGCCGGGGGATTCAACAATCCGTTCAGGCATCATTGTCATCCGTTCGGGCCTATATGTTGCTCGGCGGGGATCAGCTGCGGCGAGGGGAGTTACATGCCGAAGTACAGGCCATCATCGCCGGCACGGACAAGGCACTGCCGGTATTACAAGCACTGATCCCGGAGCACGATTTTCAGACTATCGCTGCTCAGTGGCAGAGCGTAAAGCAAACACTGAACACCTTGTTGACATTAAGCCACAGTGACGAAAATCTCCCCGCTCATAATCTGTTCATTAATGAAGCGGCTCCGATCGCTGAAGTGGCACTCGATCAGATTCAGAGCTTAATCAATGAGGAGTCCGGCAACCAGGCGGGTGGTGAGCGAAAGCGCCTGTTTAAAGTCTATGCCGATAGTTACACTTCACTGGCCAATGCGCTGTCAGCAATGCGAGATTTTCTTCAGTACGGGCAGCAAGCCCATCTCGATAAGTATTATGATCTGATCCAGTCCCATAGCCAGTCAGTGGCAGAAATCAACGCCAAAGCGCATCTGCTTTCCAGCGACGGGCAATCATTGTGGTCACTGTTTAACGAAATGCAGCAGCTGTATTTCCCGCTTGCTGAACAAGTGATCAGTTTGCGCCAGTCCGGCCAATGGAACGGTGCCAACCAGCTGATGGAAAGGGAACTGTTGCCAGCAGCTGGCGGACTTGAACGCAGCCTGGAAGCCGTGGTTTCAGCTCAGCAGCAACGTGCAGATAACAGCGGTCAGGGCATTCGTCAGTCGATTCAGCAGGTGCTGATGTCGACGGTTGTTGCGCTGGTATTGGTGTTGCTGGCCGCAATACTGCTTTCACATTTTCTTGGCAGGAATATCGGCCGCAGAGTTGCGGATATCTCAAGCAGGGCAAAAAGCATTGCGGAGGGAGATGTCTCCCAACCTCCGCTGGTGGTTGAAGGGCGCGATGAGCTGGCCGGTCTGACGGATTCGATCAACCGGATGAATCAGTCCCTGGCTGATATTGTCTCCCGCGTAACGGAAAAGGCTCATCAGGTGGACAGGGGTATGGGGGCAATGCTGGATTCAGCGCAGGTAACCTCGACCAACGCCAGGCAACAGCAAACAAACGTGGTTGAGATGGGGTTGCAGCTGGCAGAGATCGCTCAGGCTACCGCCAATACGCTGGATCAGGCTAACCACACGGTATTGTGCCTTGCCGAGTCGAGAAATGATATCGGACAAGGGCATGGGGCATTGCAGCAGAACAAAGTGACCATGGAGACCTTGCATCAGACGATCGAAAACGCAAGCAAACTGGTCACGCAGTTAAGTCAGGAAAGTGAGTCGATTGGCCGGGTGACGGAAGTCATTGAGGGCCTCGCTGAACAAACCAATTTACTGGCACTGAATGCGGCCATTGAAGCCGCACGAGCCGGAGAACAGGGGCGGGGTTTTGCTGTGGTGGCGGATGAAGTCAGGATGCTGGCAAGCCGGACGACAGAATCGACCTCAGAGATCAACGGCATTATCCATGCGATTCAACACGCTACCGGTTCGGTGGTGCAAGAAATAGGACAGAGCCAGTCACTGGCTGAGCAGGGGGCCGAGCACATTGAGGCGGCGGTAAGCAAGCTGGTGACGACCACTGAACAGATCGATGCACTCAATGCGCAAATGGCGGAGCTGGCCGCCGCAGCAGATCAGCAGGCCCATGCGACCCAATCCATCAGCGCGCTGATGAACCACTTTACCGATTCAATTGGTGCTGTGACGGAAAACAGCCAGCAATCGAGTGATACCGCATTGCAGGTGAAACAGCAAGTTACCGAACTCAATCAGCAGATGGACCAGTTCAAAACCGCCTGATCCTTTACCACCAGTCACCAATCTAGCCCGGCAAGCCTCAGTTTGCCGGGTTTGATTTTTCCACTACCTATCAAAACCGCACTATCAATCGAAAATAGCTATCAACACTATCGGTACAACCAAATTTCTTTGCCAGTGGCGCTTCTCTACACTGTTCCCAACAGCGGCGAATACCGCACTGAATTTTTTGACAGATTTTTTAAGGAGCGAGCACATGAGTAATCAAGTTAACCTGATTGGTTTAGATCAAGAACAATCACGACAACTGGCGCACCAGCTTAACCAACTACTTGCCCATTACCAGGTGCTTTATATGAACACCCGTGGCTACCACTGGAACATTAAAGGCCAGCAGTTCTTTGAGTTGCACGTTAAGTTTGAAGAGATCTATACCGATCTTCAGACCAAAATTGATGAACTGGCAGAACGTATCCTGACATTGGGCCACACTCCGGTTCATGCATTCAGCCATTACCTGCAAACCAGCCAGATCAAAGAGCATTTAAATGCGACGTCAGGGCAGGAATGTGTACAAGGTCTGGTTGATGGTTTTGGCGTGCTGCTGCGCCAGCAGCGTGATATTTTAAGCCACGCCGGCGAAGCAGACGATGAAGGTACGGCAGCGCTGATGGGTGATTATATCCGCGAGCAAGAAAAGCTGATGTGGATGCTCAATGCTTATCTGCAGGGCTAACGGTAGTTTGGGGCCTGATTAGCCCATTAATGACTTATGATAGGGAGCCGGTATGGATCCCTTTTCAGCGTAAACTTTGCGTTACTGCACGCTTTTTAGTCGAACAGTACCCGATTTGGGTATTAAGTAATCACTTGAACAAAAAGGGCTTTTCTTTTTATTCAATTGTGGCATAGTAACAACGTCTTCACGATGCGCGGGCATCGTATAATGGCTATTACCTCAGCCTTCCAAGCTGATGATGCGGGTTCGATTCCCGCTGCCCGCTCCAATTCTTCTTCATCGAATAGAAATCCCAAACAATTGAAACTAAAACGCTTTACTGCGTGTTTTTGTGTATCTGAGATTTAACTTCCTAAGTAAATCTATACCATCAACTCTATTTGTTCATTTTCTTTAATTAGTCCGCAGAAATTGACAGGCTTTGCTGCCTAACTCAGTTAGAAGAAAAGTTGCATGAAGATGATTGATTCTTAAACAACATCTTGAGTTTTTGGTATATCTAGCCCCGTGAGTTTGTCCTGCGTTTTACTCACGGTGTAAGTTTCACCAACCTGAGCAATGGAACTTCTCATGTGTAGTCTCCCCCCTAACCGCCACTTCCAGTTGGTTGTTTTGTAAATAGATTTAGGCATGAGGCTACGATGACTAGTGAGTGTCGAGGATTCGAACGACACTCTTTGATTTAGTTCCATCGGTCTAGACAGCGAAGCTGAGCGAACGAACGTCCTCTTTGCCAATTATGGCAGAAGCGGGCAAGGGTTAAAGAGCAAGAGCAGGTTCTACTATCAGAAACGGCGAGTAAGAACCTGCATCAATGCTTATGCTTAGTTAATTTCAGTAAACCCCGGATACACGTGGTCGAGAGGGCGGTCTTCAGGGATATCTGCGGTGCTGACCATGCCAGAAGCAATTGTATAAGCGAACATCTTATCGTTACCTCCATTGGTTGCTTCGGCTGCCCCTATAATATCACCATTCGCATCTTCCATTAAAAAGCCGACGATCTTCATATCAGTGAGTGTCGCGACCGTGGTGACGCCAGAAGTCGTGGCATTAAACTTCATTAGCTTGCCGTTTTCCGTGCCGTAGTAAAACATTCCATCTGACGCCTTAATCATTGCGGTGGAAGGGATGTCGGTAAGGCCTGATACCACTGTGCTTGCTTGGGGAATAGCGCAGTTATTTGTAACTTGCATTATTGAACCCTGATTCGCGGTAGCACTAGCACGCATGAGTACATAGCCGACGTCGCCTGGTGACGTGAAGGTGACTTTGCGTACTGGGTTGTGATCGGCGTTTGTTTGGAAGGTATGCTTTCCGGTCGCTCCGCTAGATCCGTCGCGGCAATACAGATCTGTCTCAGTTAAAACCCAAAGGTTATTCTGATCCACCGAAACCTCATACTGAGGAAAAGTGTCACTCGTTAGGCTGAGCTCGGAGACTTTTGCAAAACTCGCATCGCTCGGGTTAATAGAATATACAACGTACCTAGAGGGAAACAGCTCAATGCCTTGACCATACAAGATGCCCGTATCGTCTGCTTCGAGACCAATCGCAGGGCGTATTTCACGAGACGCATTGACAGCGGTTAATTCACCGGCGCTTGAGTCGTAGATTAATGTCGCTCCCGTATCGTTATAATTCTGGTATGCTGCAACCGAGAAATAATAATCGCCGTGAGCGGTTTCATGAATCCGACCATACGGGTAACCGCCACGCTCAAACCCGAACGATGCCACGTCGATGGAACCGTCTCCACGATCGTAAGTTAGAATTGCCCCTACGTCCAAACTGCCCCCGTTGTAACTAAGAACCGATACATAGCGATCGTTGAGGCTATCTGAAGGATCATTGACAATAGCTGGATCGCCGAGGAAAAAACTTCCCCGCTCATCATTACCAACGATAACCGCTTGAGTGCTGTAGTTCGGTTTCGTCACCTCGAACAGTCGTGGCTGCGATAGACCGAACGAGCTTAGGTCGCCAGGGAAGTCGAGAAAGAAACTCATCGATTCGTCATTAACGCTCATATAAGCAGTCGATGTACGTGTCGATGTTGCCACACCCGTTATTTCAATTTTGGGGATGTTCGACATGCTCCGCACCAGTGTGGGGTTGGCTCCTATCGAGTTGGACTTATAAAGTAAGGGATAGTTGCCGTTCGCTGAAGCATTACACAGAATGTATACATTAGGGGAGTCCCATTCGAAAATACCAAATGGGTCAAAGCAATCTGGCAAAGTTTCTCCTCCGCCCAAGCCGTCTTCGCCCATGCCAGTCAGAACCGGCGGAGAAACTGAAGTGATTGATAACAAAAAGTTATCCTTAAAATAGAACGTCTTAGCACGAGAATAAATGCTATTAACTAACGTGCCGGTATTCCAAGGTTGGCTCAAGTCATTAGGGTCACTGGGCGAAAATTTGAGTGCTGGCTTGCTGTTACCGGTTCGACTAAAGCCGAATAAGCCAATCAAAGAACCATCTTCAGTCCACTCTAAATCAGGCAATAAAGTGGTGGTTGAACCGTTATAATTCGTTGCAGGTTTGCCAATTTCGGCAATCACACTGACCTTGCGATAATCAGGCGAGATCGGGTCCGTATTGATGTGAAGTACAAGCCCCACGTCGTTGTAGCCACCTTTTTCAGAGTAGGTGTACATCGATTTACCATCAGGGTGGAAAACGAGCGCGCGGCGCAGGTCTCGGATATAGTGCCCAGATCGATAGAAGCGCGGTATATCAGTGAACACAGTGACTTCGTTAGTCTCTGGATTGAATCGCGTAATCACCCCCGCGCCGTATAAGCCTGCATTACTCACCAAGCCGTAGACATGGCCGTCTGTCGGATGCGTCGCTAACCCCTGCCTTGGGAAGCTCCAATTGAAGGCCGGAACACCGTGGAAGCTCAGTAACTCGGTAATGTTGACTAAATCCGTTTCGGGTACACCATAAATGGCGCCTGTTCTGCTATCGCCGCCGGAATTGCTAAGAAACATTAAATTTTGTCCTGCCGGCAGTGGAATTGCGGCACCCTTAGGTGGATCAGTAATGTTGATTGACCTTACAACGACGTCACTACTTAAGGTGCCGTCATTTACCGTCAGTACCGCAACATAACTACCCGCCACATCCGCAGTAAATGTCGGGTTTGCACTGTTACTATCAGATAACACTGCCGAACTCCCGCTCGCTTGTAAAAGCGACCAGTAGTAGGTCAACGTATCGCCGTTGGGATCGCTACTCGAATCACTTTGGAGAGTAATCAACGTACCAGTCTTAAAGTCAGGACTGCCGGTGAACGTTATCACAGCGGTAGGTGCCAAATTGCGCTCGGTGTCGTGAACCATAATCACGTCCGGTAGACTGGTACTTTGACCATCGCTTACTACTAACTGAAATACAAAGTCGCCCTCCACATCGGGAGTAAAACTTGGCGTTGGGGAACTCGCATCGTTTAATTGGGCACTACTGCCCGCTGGCCGGCTCATCATCGCCCACGAATAAGTCAGCTTATCACCGTCCGCATCGGATGATCCACTGCCGTCTAGTACGGTAGATGTGCCCATATCGACTTGTAAATCGCGGCCGGCATCGGCAACTGGCATGGTGTTGGTAGCGGTATCACGGATTAGTACTGTATCGGTGTTCGACTGTCCACCTGCGTCTGTCACCGTCAACTGCAGTAAATAGTCGCCAGCAACATCAGTGGTAAACGTGGCCACAGCGGTTGAAGCGTTGCTTAGGCTTGCGCTACTGCTTGATGGCTGGCTTAACATCGACCAGGCATAACTGAGTGGTTGAAGCTCGGGATCGAACGACTGAGTACCATCAACAGTGACCAGAACTCCGTTGGTGACCGACTGGTCGTTTCCGGCGTGGGCGACCGGGGGAAGGTCGGTATCAGTAACTACAACGGTACTTGGCGCACTGGAGAGCGAACCGTCGTTAACCACCAATTGAAAAACATAAGTGCCTTCAACATCGGGGGTAAAGTTAGGCGCTACTACCGTTGCGCTGCTTAAGGCGGCAGAGCTTGAAGCCGGTGCTGATAGAATCGACCATGCGTAACTTAACGAGTCACCTTCGGGATCGCTCGAAGCAGAGCCGTTTAAATGCGCGACTTGACCGGCGGTTAGTTGCAGTGGTTTACCCGCATCGGCAATTGGTGGCAGGTTTTGAGTCGATACCGTTACGCTATCAACCAGGCTTGATTGAGAGCCATCGGAAACCGTTAGTGCCACAACGTACTGGCCATCGACGTCTGGTGTGAGCGAGGGATGCATAGTGTGAACGTCAGTAAGTACGGTGTTTGAGTTTTTGGGCTTCGATGTAATCGACCAGGTTGGCGTTAGTTTATCGCCATCAAGATCAGACGAAGCAGAGCCATCAAGCTGAACCGACTGGCCCACTACCACGGAAATGTCCAGGCCAGCGTTGGCTACAGGGCGATGAGTGGTTTCTCGAAGTGAGATCGTACTGGCATCGCTCGATAATTGACCGTCATTAACGATCAATGCGATGACATAATCTCCCGACACGTCGGGTGTAAACGATGTAATGGCCGAACTGGTGGCAGCAATACTAGCACTGCTGCCCGATGGGGCAGATACAACGTGCCAGTCGTAAGTTAAGGTGTCTCCGTCCAGGTCGGTGGATCGATTACCAATTAATGTAACCGTGTCACCAAGGGTGTAGGCTTGGTCGTTGCCCGCACTGGCCACTGGCTTAGCGTTTTGATCGGTAACTAAAACGCGGTCAGCGGCGCTGAGGTTTACGCCATCATCGACAATGAGCTCGAACTCGTAATCACCGGCTAGATCGGGCGTAAACACCGGAAACGCAGAATCGGCACGAGCGAGGGTAACCTTGCTACCCGAGGGCGAGGACACTACCGTCCACTGGTAGCTGAGTGGATCGCCGTCACCGTCGTAGCTGTGGCTGCCATCTAAACGAACCGAGTCGGTGCCGTTGTGCTTTTGATCGGGCCCCGCATTTGCCACTGGTATGGAGTCGGTATCGCTAATACGAAGGGTTGACGGCAAGCTGTCTTCGCTGCCATTGTTTACGATTAGCTGAACATCGTAATCACCCACCACATCGAGATATAAAGATGGGAATGCCGAGGTACTGTTGACCAATTGGCTGCCAGATCCACTTGGTGCGCTCGTAATGGTCCACTGATAGGTGAGTGATGCGCCATCGGGATCGTACGACTTACTACCATTTAATATTGCGGTGGCACCTTGTTTTAACTGAACCGAGTCACCGGCATTGGCGATAGGACGCTCAGGTGAGGAAGTCGATGTTTTTAAATGGTTGTTGTTATCACATGCAGCTAGTGGAATTGCGAGTAGTAAAATAAGATACTTTGCCCACTTCATAGAAATTCCTTTTCTGGTTATGTTGCCGATACTACTTATCCTAGGAGTGAATTAACATTTTAGTAGTGCTGGCGATCAATTATCAGAACAAGATTGTAAACACTTTTAACAATTAGCTGGCGCTTGAGGTTCTATTTGAGGTGTCAGTTCAATCATGAACGTATACTCACTTTGCATGAGCATACTTGTACATCGCAGTTTTTACCGCCCATTTTAGCGAAATCGCAGAACTACGTTAGTCAGCTAAAGCAACTTATCCTCTTTTCGATGTGTTATTCGTCACGGTTTTTGGGGTGATTGCGGGCGCGGAAGGTTGGTCGGCAACTTATGATTATGCTGAAGGTCACCATGAGTAGTTCAAAAACTAAGGCTTTTTTGTCAATGATGTCCCTTTTGTCATTGTGAGTTACGCCATACGCTAGCTAATCCGCATTTATCTAAATCATTAATTTGATTGACTCATTTGTGTCCGTAGCACGTGAAGTTGCATGAAGCGCTGTTCACCGCGATAAAAGTGAGCCGTTTGTATCACCAGACGAGCCTAAGGCTCTGAATAAAGCAGCGAGCCTGACAATGTAACAAAGTTTGGAGTAAAGCTGTGAACGGGATACTCCTCCTGATGACCACAAATCGGGTGAGTACTACGGAATCGGTATGATGAATGAAAGTGAGTCCATGTAAGGTGCGTTATGCGATGAAGCAGCGGAAGTGGTTAATAGGCTGTGGCCAAATGGCGAAGGGAGCAGCAAAAAGGCTGGAGAGTACTTTTTTGTGACCGACAGGCTCCTTGCACTATCGTGGGTATCTTACCTGATATTGCGCGACATGCGGAACACGGTAAGCCAGTATCCTTCCTCCTGGCTGCGCCCAATGGCAACCCCTCGACTAAAAAGGTGTTGAGTGCCATGTGTTAAGGCTCCAGATGAGCATCGCACAAGCAACCCGAGAAGGTAAACACGGATTACCGTGGATACTGACTCACTCGAAAGCAGTAAAGCTTTTCGCTGTTTGTCGAGTATCACAAAACAAAGCCAGGAATTGACGGAGATATTTGGAACTCCGATACGCGTCAAATGGCGGCAGTCAGTTTACTGAGCAGGAAAGGCTTTCGAGCCAAACCGCTTAGAGGAATCTATACCCCAAAGAACAACGGCAAGCCTAACCTAAACACCTTAAGTCTGGCTTTGTGCGCTGAACGGGACGGGGCTCCCCACTCTGTGAGCTTTCTGCTTTGCTTAAACAGCATACGGACGATTAGTAGTATGTCGTTTCATGGGCTGGATATCCCCTCGGCCATTTTAGTGACAATAGCATAGCAAAATTGTGTGGAGGCTTCGCCAACCAGCCATTGCCTTGCCGCCATGATCCCTGTATCTGCACATGAAATAAGACCGTTAATGTTTCATTGAAAGCCAAGAGTAAAGGTGTAATACAACATCTCACTATCGAGCTGAAATAAACAAGGCTGTATGGCAAGCAAGAGTGAAGAAAAGCAGCATGTTGCTGTTGCTACTCGTATCCACCAAATCGTAGAGGCAGCGGGCGTTGGTGTATAAGGCAAAAGAGAGATTTATGTTGTTATACGAGTCACACCATAGGTTTTGTTTCTTGCATCAGCGCAAGGAGATGCGTGGTCGCGGAAACAACATTCGCGCAGTTTAGTCGCATGGCGGGAGATGTCTGAAATCCGGTGTAACATGCAATGTTTAATTAATGATGCAACGTGACATATTGGTCCCATATGCAACTTTATTATCAGTAGTTGTGAATCAAATTTATCCCTATTATCACTTGAGCGCCCAGGCGTGAGTCAGTTTGTCCACTTCGAATAGTTGATGCCTTCTTCACGAAAATTTGCTTAAATGCTTAAAGGTTTAAGCAAGTTTTCGTGTCTATCTAAGCCCGTAATCACAAATGATTCAGTGGGATGTTGCTCGTTTTTGAGTTGTAATGGAGTATTGTAGGTGAAACGTTTATGCAATTAAGGATAGGACAAAAATGATAAAAAGAAGTTTATTCGCTGCCTCTACTCTTATGGTTAGCATGTCTTCGTTCGCTGATGTGACAATCACTGAACTCACGGTTAACCCTCAGCTGTATCCGGTTGGATTTGAGCAACATTTACAGACTAACCTCGACTTTTTTGTTGATGGGGTTGGGGTAAGTCAGCAAGCTAAAGTCCCTTATGACACCATTTTTGTCGACAAAGAGGGCAACATTAAGCATGCCGATTACGTTAATACGACCGAGATTGGCTTGTATTTGAATGTACTGGTGGAAGCGCATAAAAACGGAAATTCCGATGCGTTGATTCGTATTCATGAAACACTTGATGCATTAGCTGCTGCGCCAACTTGGAAGGGGTTATTCTACTGGCCTTATGACATTGAGGGAGACAAGCTCAAGCCAAACAAAGATGGAATCGTCCCAGCTGTAGATAATGCCAATTTGGCGTTTGCGTTAGCTGGTGTTGCTGGGGCTTACCTCCAATCAGAAAACACGTCTGAGCAGCAGGTTGTCGACAAGGTTGAAGCCATTTTGCAGAACCAGGTTGATGGGTGGGTTGAGTTGTACGATGAAGGGAGAGGGCTGCTTTATTCAGGTTGGTCGACAAAAAACAATGCTCATCTTTCATACCACATCGACAGAAAGGCAAACGAGAGCCGTCTAGCCCCGGTATGGGCACACCTTGTGACTCAAGGGCATGAGAAACAAGTACCTGCGTCGGCCTTTAACAACATGGAAATGTATACCCAGGATTATTACCTTAATGGTAAAAAGTTAACGCCAATGCTGACTTGGGATGGTGCGTATTTCCAAGGCATGTTGTCGATGATTTGGCTTGAAGAGCGCAAATTAATGCCGGACTTTTCCATCATTGAGGACATGACCCAAGTCCAAAAACATTATGCGGTACAGCACCAAATCCCATACGTTTCTTCATCGTCGACGGTTGATGATGGTTATGCTGCGTTTGGGGTGCCACAGTTATCTGAGTCTAAGGTGCGCTTCAACAATGAAATTACAGGTGGTGAAACAGGAACGCCACATGCGTTGGCGTTATCGTACATGGTTAACCCGTTTGAAGCTGTGAACCTCTTAAATACCCTCATTGATTATTACCCACAACTTGAAACGCCTCACGGTTGGTATGACGCCATCAACGCGAAAGGCGAAACTTCAACCAAGATCCTTTCTCTCGATCAGGGCATGTTTGTAGGTGCTTTCCTGTCTCCTGCGATCAATCAAGATGTGCGCACTTACTTGGAGAGTAAAGATTACTACTCAAGCATTGTTGATATGTACAAAACCTTTAAACCAAATAACTAACTAGGTAACTCGCAGTGAATCTAATAAAAGCAGTGAAATTGGCGGCAGCCGCGCCGCTACTGGGTCTAGCTCTTCCTTCGTTAGCCATGGCTGGTACAACGGAAGATGCCAGTGTTGAAAAGGGCTTATGGAGTGACTACGCATACAGAGACTTTATTCTGGAGACAGAATCTAAGGCGGCCAGTACCAGCAGCGCGCCGAGAACCCGCGCTCTTACCGGTATAGAGTACGAACGTGTTAACCAGCAAAATCAGCCAGATGAAGAGCTTCTGCATTACATTTACGCTGACGGTTTTACCCGAATTACAGATAACTTCAGTTTAGGTTATGTAATGAAGGAAATTCACCATAGTCGCGGTGGGGAGAGTACAGGGTTAAGCAACTACTCAGAGTTGATCCCAAGTTTTTACTGGCGTCAGAATGACAATGTTGCGCTGAACCTAATGTTGTCTTACGAGAAAACAATTGGCGAGTGGCATTATGATAAGTACATGGCTAAACCTGGCATTGACCTGAGTTTTGGCCGCCACTTTTTACATTTGAGTTCCGAGATCGGGTTTAAAGATCAGCGCCAGGGCTCGGGAAACCGCGGTATGTACATTGAGAGTGAGCCACTGTACTTATATCGTTTGGATAATGGCATTAACCTCGGTGCTAAAGTGATCTACGTTGAAGAGCACAATGACTTCAATTACACCGAGTTTGCAGTTAAACCTTTGGTGCAGTTCAACTTTGATAATGGCAACTATCTCGAACTGCGTTATGAACGAGGCACACTGGATATGGGCACCGACCCAAGTAATCGAGACCATTTTGATTACGATGTTTACGCCCTTTACACTGACCTGCCAATCAATGAAAATTTCTCATTCCTGGCTGATGTTCAAGTGAAAGATCGTAAAGCGAACCCAGCTCCGTGGACAGGAGACCAACTGGTCTGGTTCTCGAAAGTAGGTATTGTGTGGAAGTTTTAGGTAACCACATGTAATCGATGATGAAATGCCAGCATCTAGGGTTGGCATTTCATTTCTCCAACCTATATGCATTATTTCGCGGTTTTACAGGAAGAGCGTTTGTTCTGCTGGAAAGGCCAGGACTAAATCACGGGCGAAATAATGAGCGCATTTATCAATAGGAATGCAAATCATGGCGAAAGTAACGCTAGAAAAAGTAAATAAAGTCTATGAGAACGGTTTTCATGCCATTCATGATGTGAGTTTAGATATCAAAGATGGTGAGTTTATGGTTCTCGTAGGGCCTTCCGGTTGTGCGAAATCAACCATGTTGAGAATGGTCGCTGGTTTAGAGAGTATTACGGACGGGCAACTAGTCATTGGTGAACGAGAGTGTAATGATTTGCCACCGAAAGATCGTGGTATTGCTATGGTATTCCAGAACTATGCTCTGTATCCCCACATGACAACTTATGAAAATTTAGCCTTTGGCCTGGAAACGGCTAAAAAGCCAAAAGCAGAAATCGAGCGGCGCGTCGCAAGGGCAGCAGAATTGTTGGAAATTACCGAGTTGCTTGATCGAAAACCGAAGCAGATGTCGGGTGGTCAACGTCAACGGGTGGCGTTAGGCCGTGCCATGGTCAGAAACCCAGACGTGTTTTTATTTGATGAGCCACTTTCTAACCTAGATGCCAAACTACGTGTTTCCATGCGCCGTAGAATAACCCGTTTGCATAACCAACTTCAGGATTCCGGAAAGCCAGCCACGATGATTTATGTGACTCATGATCAGGTGGAGGCGATGACCATGGGTGACCGGGTGTGCATTCTCAATCAAGGCCGAATCATGCAGGTGGATACACCAATGAATGTGTACCATAACCCTAAAAATAAGTTTGTTGCCGAGTTTATTGGCTCACCAGCAATGAATATGCTGGAGGGGACGCTGGTGGAGCAAGCGGGAGTGGTATGTGTGCAGTTGAACGAACATATGATTGCTCTGTCAGAGCGTCAGCAAAAGGTTGCGCTTGAGTGGCTAGGTCACCGTATTCATCTTGGCATTCGTCCTGAGCATCTTTCAATATCAGAGCAGTCTAACCAGTATACCCTGCCCGCAAAAGTAGAGGCCAAAGAAGAACTAGGCTCAGAAGTATATGTTCACGTCGATATTTTTGGCAAGCCGGTAGTGTGCAAGCTGACAAACACTGAAAGTATTCCTGATGTCGGAAGCCATTGTCAGGTACAGCTCCTGGTTGAAAAGTGCCACATCTTTGATGATGACTCACAAGAAAATATCCACTACCTAGATTAAGAAACAAATTTGGAGAATAAACTCAATGCATCACATTAGTTCACAGCCCAAGATGCACGTTGGTGACAATACCTTAAACATGACCTTCAGCCCTGAGGGTGTTTTAGGTGCGATTCGTAGTGGCAGTCTTATGGTATCTCTATTTGATACGCCGACTTCAGAAATGTCGATATCCAATGTATTTCTTCGTATTAAGGATGGCAGCGAATTAAAAGTAACACCGCTGCTTTTTTTTAATAACCTTATTGAAACGTTTAAGCATGGTGATGAGGCTTTACAGTGGGTGACAAAGACTGAACAGCTAGAAGCAACCGTTACGGTTCGTGCCGGCTCTAATGCTTTTTTTTATGACGTTGAGGTAAAAAATACGTCAACTGATTTAGTCTCATTTGACTTGATTTATGGACAAGATATTGGCCTGGCAGATGAAGGTGCAGTCAAAACGAATGAGCTTTATTGTTCGCAGTATATCGACCATCAAGTTATGCAAAATGAAGCCGGTTATGTTGTTTGTAGCCGCCAGAATTTACCACAGGCAGATGGTAACCCCCGAATTCAATTGGGTGCGCTGTCGCCGGTATGTGGTTTTAGTACTGATGGTTTTCAGTTCTTTGGTAAAGAGTACAAGCTGACCGGGGAGCCGGTTGCTCTTCAAGCTGCGACATTGGCCAACAAGAAATATCAATATGAAATGGGTTACGTGGCGCTCCAAACCGAAGAATGCTGTTTAGAGGCTGGCACGACCAGTTCCACCACGTTTTATGGTGTGGTGACGCCACACTGCCCAGGTTCGAATGATGCAGAGCCTATTTCTCTCGATGTAATAGCTGCACTGCACAGTGAGTTTCCTGGCCTGCAGGTTAAGGAACGAACTCAACTTACATCTCGTTATACTCCCAAAGCAGCCTATCTCATGGGAGACAAACTGACGAATGAGGAGCTGTCTCATTTCTTTGCAGGAGAGTACTCGTTTGTTGAATCAAAAGATGGTGAGTTACTGTCATTTTTCTATGGCAATAGTCAGTATGTAACGCTTCCTGAGAAAGAAAAGTATCTTGAGCGCACAACGGGTCATGTTATTGCGTCTGGCAACAATCAAGATTACACACAGCCGATCATGAGTTCGACTCACTACATCAATGGTGTATTCAACTCACAGTTAACCTTAGGCAATACTTCGTTCAACAAACTGCTGGGTGTATGCCGTAATCCATTAAATCAGTACACCAATGCGGGTCAGCGTATCTGGATTAAATGTGGTCTAGACTATCAACCATTGGGTATGCCATCAGCGTATGAAACGGGTCATAACTACTCACGTTGGCTGTATAAAATTCTGGGGGGACACCTTGAAATTTTGTCGTTCTCAGGTGCTGATGTGCCAGCCGTGCAGTTAGAGATCATCAAGCATGGTATTGAACAGCCAGTTGAGATCGCCGTATCGCATCAGTTGATATTTGGTAACAACGAGCAAGACAGTCACATTTGCGTCGATGATGTTGATGGCCGTTATGAAATTACTGGTAAAAATGAGCTGATAGATCAGTTTGTGCCGGAACTCAGCTTTGGTATTTCGGTTTCGGGAACTGCGATGAATGCTGAGTGCATCACCAGTGCCGAAACGGACTCTGTCGAGTACCTGGTGCTTAAAGGGACGGTCGATACTCACGCGACAATCACTATTGGTGGCAGAATTGCAGCTGTTGATACCACTGGGGTATCAATGGACTTTGACTCTGAAAAGGTGGAATACCAGCAAGGTGTTCAGCAGCTTACCAAAGGTTTTAATGTCCAGTTCAGTGATGACGCTAACAACAGTGAGCGAATCAATACTTGTTTGCAGTGGTTTACTCACAATGCCTTAGTTCACTACAGCACGCCACATGGTTTAGAACAATATTCTGGCGCGGCGTGGGGTACTCGTGATGTATCACAAGGGCCGTTCGAGTTATTTATGTCGATGCAGGAATATGCCAAAGCTAAGGCGGTTCTGGAAGAAATCTACAGCCACCAGTACCAAGAGACGGGCACCTGGCCACAATGGTTCATGTTTGATCACTATGCGACGATTCAGCAAGAAGAGTCTCACGGTGATATTGTGGTTTGGCCGTTGAAAGCGCTGGCTGATTACCTCAACTGCACAGGTGATAGCAGTATTTTAGATATCAAACTGCCTTACACTTTGGCTGAACAAGGTTTTGTTAAAAGTGAACAAACCTACTCACTGATGCATCACGTTAAGCGCCAGGTACAGCATATTATCGACAATTTGGTTCCGGGAACCTCACTGTCTTGTTATGGCGATGGTGACTGGGATGACACTTTACAGCCGGCGAATCAATCGCTGAGAGAAAATATGGTCAGTGGCTGGACGATTCCGCTGACGCTTCAGGCGATGAAGGGAATGATCGGCGCGCTTGAATCTACGCCGCATGCGGAATACAGCAAGGTGCTGTCTGAGCTTTCAGAAAACATGGAGCGAGACTACCACCATTACTTGATTAAAGATGGCGTGATTGCCGGCTTCATTCATTTTGATCGCGATGCCAATGGTGACGTTCAGCAAATTGAGCACTTACTGCATCCTTCAGATGATAAGACCGGTATCCACTATCGACTTCTTCCGGCCAGCCGTTCAATCATCTCTGAGGTATTTGATCCCCAAATGGCCAATTCACACCTTGGGTTAATTAAACAACATTTGGTTCATCCAGATGGCGTGCGGTTGATGGATAAGATGGCGGAGTACAAAGCAGGCAAGCAGACTTATTTCAAGCGTGCTGAGCTGGCGGCAAACTTGGGACGTGAAGTCGGTCTTCAGTACTGCCATGCTCATATTCGCTTCATTGAAGCGCTATGTAAGATGGGGGATGCTGAAGCGGTGTTTGATAACCTGTATAAGATCATTCCGGTTGGTATCCAAGACAGCGTAGCAAATGCTGAGCTGCGTCAATCCAATGCGTATTTTTCAAGTTCGGATGCCAAGTTTGACGATCGCCCGACAGCTTACGACAACTTTGAGCAGGTTAAATCGGGTCAGGTGCCTGTTAAGGGCGGCTGGAGAATTTATTCAAGTGGCCCTGGCATTTACGTTAACCAACTGATTGCTAATGTGTTTGGTATTCGTTTCGCAAACCATGATCTGACTTTCGATCCGGTGATTTCGAAACGGGTTGGCGAGGTTCGCCTGCAATTTGAGCTGGCCGGTAAATGCGTCAAGATCGTCATCAACGCCATAGACGGTGTGCATACACCGAAGTCCATGACTCTTAATGGTCAGCCAGTTCCATTTGAACTGACAGACAACCGCTATCGAAGTGGTGGGGCGCGTATCTCCCGTCAATGGCTCGAAACGCACTTGATCGATGAAGAGAACACTATCTACGTAACTCTATAGCCGAAATGGGCTGGCTCAATTGGCTGAGCCAGTCTTCTCGTAGCGCTGGCTGATTATGAGTTTCAGTGTATTGCGATAGCGGATGTGTATGCATTACACACCGAGGAAGGAAACGCTTAGATGAAAGTGACCATTAAAGATGTAGCTAAAAAGGCAAATGTTTCTATTGCGACCGTCTCGTACGCGATCAACGGTTGTAATCGAGTTAGTGAAAAGAAACGACAGCATATCCTTAAGGTAGCCGATGAACTTAATTATGTGGCTAACACCAACGCCAAGCAGTTGAAGCAGAAAAAGAGTAAATCGATTGGACTGTTTTTTAACTATTGGTTTGGCCCGGTTTACAGTGAACTGGTAAAAGGCATTGAAAAAGTATGCCACCAACAAGGTTACGATTTAGTTGCATGCAGTATGTATGGCAATGAAAATTCGACCGCACATAAGTACATTCGGGATCGGGTGGTGGACGGTGCCATTGTGCTCACCAAATCATTTGATAATGAATTTTTGATGTCGGTGGCTGGTGAGAACTTCCCTATGGTTGTGCTCGATCGAGAACTCTCAGCTCCCCATATTTACAATATATTGATTGATAATTTTGGCGGTGCATTCAGCGCGACTAAAGAACTGGTGTTGAAAGGGTGTAAAGACATTTATTTTTTCACCGGTCCAGAAGACTCCTATGACAGCCAGAAGAGATTTGATGGCTATATTTCTGCGTTAGGTTACTTCAGCATTCCGGTAAAAAAGCATTATCTGATTCGAAGCGATTTTACCGAGAAAACTGCTTATGCACAGATGGGTAAATTGTTCGAGCAAGGAAAACGGCCCGATGCGGTGTTTGCGGCCAACGATGAAATGGCAATTGGTATTATTCGTGCGGCAAAGCGGTACGGAGTCGAAATTCCATCGCAAATGAAATTGGTCGGCTTTGACGATATACACATGGCAGAGTTAATGATTCCAAGCTTGTCCACGGTAACCCATGAAAAAGAGGGGATGGGGGAGGTTGCAGCGTCTACGCTGGTGAGCGCTCTCAATGCACAAGCCGATGGTTTGAAACCATTAACGATTTTGCCGACAAAATTAATGTTACGTGAAACTCTGTAGGAAAGTTATGAAAAAGTGGTTGATTGGATGTGTGCTTGCGCTCAGTTCTCAAATAACAATCGCAGCAAGTACCAAAATTGAAGTAATGACTCCCGGTGGGAACTACTTAGATTTTGTCCGCTCGGAACTGGTGCCCGAGTTTAAAAAACGATATCCAGATGTAGAAGTGGTAGTGTCCAATGATGAGAATCTGGAAACACGCATGGCGGCCGGGGATGTGCCAAATTTGTATGCCGGTGTATTCGGTTATCAACCGGCTAAGTATGCTCAAATGGGAAAACTGGCCTATTTAGAACAGTTCGAAGGTTATGACCAGTTGGTTGAAAAGATTGATCCGGTATTTATGACCAAGAACTATGGCCGGACTTATTATATTCCGTGGAATGCGACTACAACCTTGATGATTTATAACAAGGAGTTGTTCCGTGAGGCGGGCTTAGATCCTGATGCGCCGCCTCGTACATGGGATGAGTTTTTGTATGCGGCAGAAAAAATCAGTCAGCTGCCAGCACGAGAGAACGGGAACCCTGTATATGGCACCGTTTTTTGGAATGAAGCTCTGTCTTGGGGAAGCTGGTACTGGAGTATGCTCTCTCAGATGTATTTCAACTTCAATGGCGGGGAGTTTGCTCTTCTGAATCGGTTTGGCACTAATCCGGTGTTTGACAAAGAAGAAGCCAATTTGGCGCTATTTTTTGAAACAATGGCAAAAGCACAACAGTTTGCACCGCTAACAATGGAAAAAAACTTTTTCTCGCGGACGATTGGCATGTGGCCACAGTTCGGTTTCGGCTGGAAAGCCAATTTAGCTGAAGCTGCTGGTAAACCGATGGTAGTTGGTGAAGATGTTGGCCTGGCACCGATACCCACCTTGAAGGAAGGAGATGCCTCATATTCCACATTAGATGGCAGGGCTCTGATGATCTTCAAAAATACCTTAGAGAAAGAGCAACTCTCTTGGGCCTTTGTGCAGATGATGATGGAAGAGGAGCTGAACCACAAAGCGAATATAGCTTTAGGCCAATTACCAACACTTACTGCACTTAAAGATCGCCCTTACTACAACACACCGGAAGCAAAACCTTTTGTCGAACAGTTACCTAACGCCAAAATGAATGAGCCGTTTGCACTCTCATCAGATATCGCCAGCATCATACTCGAGCAATATTCAAAGGCGGTGGTTAAGAGAGATGTGACCCCACAACAAGCGGTGGAAAATGCCACCAAACAAGCACAAAAAGTGATTCATAAATAATTCGATTGGTCGGAAATGAAACTATGAAAAAAAATAACCTCATAACAGGCTATCTGTTTCTCGCACCGTGGATAGTCTATTTCGCTGTATTTCTCATTTATCCGTTCTTTCTCTCGTTCGAAAGTAGCTTTTTAAATGTGAACATTTTAATGCCGGAAAACACCAAGTTTATTGGCCTTGCTAACTGGATAACAGTGGTGACGGACTTTCTTTTCTGGAAATCGCTGTTTAACGTGGTGTTTAACCAAGTGATCTTTGTTTCACTCAGTTTTGTTATTGGCCTTGGTTTGGCGCTCTTACTTAATGAAATCAAATTTTTATCGAGTATTTTCCGAACCATCATGTTTATTCCGGTGGTGACGTCTATCACTGTTGCTATGATCATTTTTGATTTTATCTCGGGACCGACTGGCCCGATTCAAGACACCATGGTTAACGCTAATGTATTGTCGGAGCCGGTATTCTGGAAATTTGAAGAGTGGCTGCCGATGCCTGTCATTGCTGTATTTAGTGCCTGGAAGTGGTTTGGTGTGCAGATGATCATTTTCTTGGGGGGGATTGCCAGCATCGATAAGTCGCTGTTTGAGGCTGCTGATATCGATGGTGCATCTTGGTGGCGTAAAACGAAAAAAATTACATTGCCGATGATTATGCCGCAGATAATTTTTGTCATGACGATGAATATTATCAACGGATTGCAGATGTTTATTGAAGTCTTTATGAATTTCGACCTCAGTGGTGGTCCGTATCAGTCAGCGTTGACCCCAGTTTTATATCTGTATCAAACCGGCTTTGAGCAAATGAGGATGGGGGAAGCGTCCACCATTGGTTTGATGTTGGCTTGTGTCATTTACCTTCTCACTATGATGCAATTGAAAATCACCAGTAAGGAAGATTAATAATGAACGCTGATAAAAAAAGAAACTTACTTATCTACGGAACTCTAGCGATTGCGGCGATCGTAGTGCTTTATCCATTTTTCTATATGGTGATTAACTCGTTTAAAACCGGACCGGAGATCATGCACAGCCCGAATAGCCTGCCGACGCAATGGTCCCTGTCGGGTTATATCAAGGTTTTTGACTCAGTGAATCTGGGGCGAGTATTTTTTAATACCATTTTCATCTCGGTAACGGTGACAGTGCTTAATACTCTGTTTTCATCCATGGTGGCGTACTCGATTGTGAAAACCCAGTTACCCGGGCGTGAGTTCTGGCTCAGGGTGATTCTTGGCTCAATGATGATCCCGGCTGTACTGTTCACCATCCCGACTTACATGATGATGTATGAGTGGAACTGGATAAACACTTATCGTGTGTTGATTATTCCGGGGGCAATCAGTGCCTATAACATATTCTTGATGGTTCAGTTTATGAAGCAAATTGATAATGCCTACTTGGAGGCCGCGCGTATTGATGGGGCAAGTGAGCTGCGTATTTTCTTCAAGATTATTCTTCCTATGATGCGCCCGGCACTGGCGACAGTGGGTATATTGACCTTTATGGGGGCGTGGAACGATTTTATGGGACCACTACTCTACGTAAGGGATGACTCACTCATGACGCTTCAGTTAGCCTTGTATAACTTCAAAACTGAAGTCCCGGGTACGAACTTAGAGCAGCTATGGGCGATGACCACAATGATCGCTGTCCCTGTTGTTGTCGTTTTCTTCTGTTTACAGAAGAACTTCATCAAAGCGTTTACCGGCGTAGGAGTTAAGTAATGAATGTATCAACTCGAGTTAAGTTTTTGGCGATCATGTCGGTTTTGCTCATTGCTTATGGATCTGCGTGGCTCAAGGCGTATTCACTTTCAGAAAAGTACTTTAACTATGCCGAACAGCAGTACAGCAAAGGCAACTTCATTACGGCGTTAAAAGGTATGAACAAACTGGAGCTGAGAATTGAAGATGAATACTTGGGTGGGTATCAGCAAGTCATCGACACTTGGCAAACTGCAATCCTCGGTCCCAAGCCTGATGCTTACTATCAAGCACTAGAGAAGCCCAGGTCGATTATTGAGCAACTAGACCAAGGGGAACTATTAGAGTTTATTGGCATTTATGTACAGCTGGATGCTCGCTATGTACCGAACGCAGCAGACCAACTGAGGTATTTGGCAAAGCAATCGGGCGATCAGGCGCTTTATGATGAAATGACCGAGTTCCTGACAGAGGCGTTCCCCCGTTTTCAGCAAACACAGTTATAGGCAGTAAGTGATGGAGTTATATAAAAATTCTAGTGCCAGTTATCAAGAGAGAGCACGCGATCTTCTTTCACGCATGACGTTGCAAGAGAAAGTCGGCCAGCTGTGTCAGTCGCCAATGTTGGACTATCAGCAGAATAGACATGATTATCTCGACAAAGTAGCGCAGGGAGTGTGGGGATCCCGTATCTTAGCGGACACGGCCTGGGCCGGAAATGCCCCTGGTGAATCTGTCGATCCACGGCAGCTGAATGAGATTCAACGAGCGGCAGTAGAAGGTAGCCGGTTGGGAATACCGATGATATTTGCTCGTGATGTGATATACGGGCAAAAAACCGTATTGCCTATTCCGCTGGCGCAATCTTGTTCATGGAACCCAGAACTGGTGATGGAAGCCTATGAGGGTATTGCAGCAGAAGCGGCATCACTCGGTATCAATTGGACCTTTGCCCCTATGCTAGACATCGTACGCGATCCCCGCTGGGGGCGCGTTATTGAAAGCTCAGGTGAAGACCCGTTTCTGACCAGTCAGTTTGCTCGCGCCGTGGTTAAAGGATTTCAGGGAGAGGACCCGTCCCAACCAAACCGGCTGGTTGCTTGTGCTAAACACTTTGTTGGGTATGGTGCTTCAGAAGGTGGCCGTGATTATGATACGACAGAGCTGAGTCCTAATACTCTGCACAATGTCCACCTGCCACCCTTTTCGGCGGCTGTAAAAGCCGGTGTCTCTACCGTGATGGCAGGTTTTAACGACTTGGGCGGTACTCCGGTAACGGGTTCTGAAGCGTTAATAAGGGGCTGGTTAAAGGGGGAGCAGAAGTTTGATGGCATGGTGATAAGTGATTGGGGGTCGATTTCTGATTTGGCCTATTTTCGGGTGGCCAGAGATGAGTATCATGCTGCAGTAAAGGCCTTAGGTGCGGGCGTTGATATGGCCATGACCAACGAGGCTTATGAAGGCATTTTAGATCAAGCTATTGCGGAGCAATCAGCCAGAATGGAATGGTTAGATGACGCGGTTTATCGGGTCATATTAACCAAGTTTAGAGCCGGGCTGTTTGAGAATCCCTATGTGGATGCGGAAGCACACCATGAGGTTCTAGGTAAAGCGAGCCACAAGCAGAAAGCACTAGCGTTAGCGCATGAGAGCATGGTGCTGTTGAAAAATGATGGCGGTATTTTGCCTTTGCCGCGCAGTGGTTGCCGTATTGCGGTTATTGGCCCGCATGCACATTCTCAGCGCCAGCATCTGGGATCCTGGTGCTTAGACGGCAAGGCAAGCGATGTCGTGTCTATTGCCGCAGGCCTTCGTTTGGCTGCTCCGGATAATGAGATACTGGTTGACTCCGATGCGTTCACAGATGATATGGTCGAGTGTGCACATCGGGCCGATATCGTGGTGTTATGTGTTGGGGAAAGCCACCGGCGTACAGGCGAAGCGAGGAACATTGCCGAACTGGAGTTACCTCCTGGCCAGGAAGCAATGATAGAAGCGATCGGTAAAACCGGAAAGCCTTTAGTGATTGTTCAATGTACAGGTCGCCCTGTTCCGTCGCCTAAGACGGAACAGTATGCGAAGGCACTTGTTTATGCGTGGCAGAGCGGGACCGAAGCGGGGATGGCGGTTGGTAACTTGCTATTTGGTCATGTTAACCCGAGTGGCAAGCTAACCATGACGGTGCCAAGGAGCTCAGGCCAGATCCCAATGTATTATGCGCGTAAGCCATTAGGAAAAATGAGAGCCTATCAAGAATATTCGCCATATAAAAATGAAGCCGATACCCCGCTGTATCCTTTTGGTTTTGGTTTGAGTTACTCCCAATTTGACTACCGCAACCTGTGTTGCCTGACGCCAATGGTGCAAGAGGGGGAAAACATCATTGTCGAAATCGACATTGAAAACCTGTCTGATAGGGGCGGGCAAGAGGTGGTGCAGTGCTATATTTCTCGTCGAACATCGTCGACAACCCGCCCTGAAAGGGAGCTCAAAGCATTCGCCAAATGCTTCCTTCTTGGGCATGAAACTCAAACTGTGCGTATGGTGATCGCAGCGCAAGACTTGACGTTTTACGGTGATCGGGGCTGTTATCAGTACGAGCCAGGTGAGCTGACCATTTATGTGGGAGCAGACTCTACGGCTGCGGAGGCCGTTACAGTGACCTTGAGTTAGGGGAGCCGAATCTTTATTCGGCCGATGAGTGAGAGCGGTAAACATCACTCGTTGAGTCACACTGCTGTCTTGCGTACATTCTGTGCTGGATAGCAGTGTGACTGAATTGCTTGGCCCTGTTTTTTCGGCAAAGCTCATTGTTTTGAATACTACCAACTTGATAATTGCTTTTAGTACGTGAATACAGCCAACAGTGAAAAGCTTATCAACCTTCCACTCTCTCGCCGAACCATAACCCTAAATTGTAGTACTCAACAACGGACTTGGTTATAGCCCTGACTGTGTGAATAGTCGCCCACCACACTGGTGTTTGGCTTGGCGTTAAATTCAATCTTTTTGTTCTTCTTTTTTCTTATTTCAAGCCTAACCGATATAAATGCAGGCACAGGTCTGCGTCCCGTTAAGCAGAAACTTGTTTTTATGAACTCGCGGAGCTTATTCTAAGTTGCACGAAATCTGTTGGAGTATGCCCTCGTAGGTCAAGAGACTGGCACCGAGAGGGTGCGTATATATCTTTTGGGTCTCGCCAGGGTTTTCTGGCTCGGAAACCCGAGGTTATCAGGCAATATACCGGGACCAAAATGGTTGGTATGAAGCCGCGCCAGCACCGTGCTCACGGTTGCTGCCGACGAGGTTAAAATAGATCAACAGTTCTAGCGTCATCAATAGGTTATTGATAGCCAGAATGTTTTGTTGGCCAATAAGCCGGTTATGAAGCGTTTTATCCGCAACATTCATCGATAGACCACGCGGGCAACATAGTCGATATTGATTTTTGAGGCGGAAGAATGTCAGAGCCGTAGCGGCCAGAGGCAAGGGTAAGTTGTCGGAGGGCGCTTGTTCTGGTGATATGCAGCCGAAACCTTTCCAATTTGCTGACACGAGAAAGGATAAATCCTTACCAACACTTGAGAACCAGTCTGTATACACCTCTTAGATGTGCGTACAGATATTCCATGTTTACACAAGTCGATGTGGAGGCAGAGCAGAGAGCGGTAGTTTTCGCGAGTTAAAGGGGTAAGCGGAGTAAGTGTAGTTTGAATGAGCGCTTACTTAATCTGGTATGAAAGCGGTAGTTTTTAATAAAACACATAAACTACCGCTTTCTTTCAGGTAACGCTCATTGGTAATAAAGTTTCTATACCTATGGGTTCATTACCAGCTTCACGCCGGCGATGGTGTACTTCATTCCTGCTAACGTGTCACCTTCTGAAATCCACTCTGGCAGCAGCGATAGAGGTTTGTTGATATTTCTCAGCACATTGATATCGATGCTTCCATCGCTTTTGGTGAACAGAGTTTTAAGTGGAATCCGTACCTGCTGCCAGGAGTTTTCGGCAAAACCAGCAGGAAGGAAGTAGGGTTGAGAATTACCGTAGGTAGACTCCATCTGTACCTGCAGCTTTTTGGTTGGGTGGCTGCCGTAGCTTTCTACATTCAGCATAAATTCTAGTACACCTGTTGCCACATACGCTGCTACGTCTCTTGGATTGCCATCGTTAGGCTGGAGAATGATGCCGCCATTAGCGCCGGCTTGAGGGGCTGGGTAGGAGATGGAAAAACTATCGTGTCCCCAATCCAGTTGCAAATCGGAGCCATCAGTCATCCAGGTGGTAATTGCATTGGCCCAGCCCAGGGATGGGTTACCGATGATGAAGATATTGGAGTTTTCTGAATCAGCATCTGGCTTGAGGAAGGTACTGTTGTTGGTACATTCCAGCACTGAACTGTCTCCTTCAATGGAGTTGGTGACGACTCGAATATTGCCAACATCTACATCTAAGTTTCCTTCTGAATGTAAAACAAATGGCGTTACTGTCTGAGTGAAGTCCATGTCGAAGCATGATAGAGGGATCTTTAATGTTTGTGTGGCTGAACCTGCCAGAGCAAGAGCGGCGCTGCTTAAAGCCACTTCAGTTGAGTCAATGCCCGCAGTTTGTTGAGCTGAGACATAGATAGGCTGGCTTAGTGTTGGTTTTTCTACAGAACGGAAGTCAAACTGTAACGTTGAATTTTCCTTGCTAACACCAAGGTCTACCGCGTTGCCATCAGCGGATTTTGCCTGCAGGCGGCCTTTAGCTGAACCGGAAACCTTAAAGTTGACAGGAGGGTTGTTGTCATCGTTCAACCCTGTTGTCGCAACATTATCCTGTAATGCATTACCATTGGCGTCGATCTGTGCTTCGATATCAGCCTGGTCAACGATGCTCAGTGCGTAGCTACCGTCACTTTGCGGACTATAAATTTCTTTCAGAGTTGGTGGTTGACTGGACTCCGGCGGGCTATACGGATCGTCCAGTTCCAGACAGCCATTCAGTAAGCTAACTGAGATAGCGGCAGTTAACAGGGTCTTGGTGTGTTTTTCCATGTGTTTCATCTCTTTCGGTTTAAGAACGATTTAAGTTCCTAGTTCCATCTATATTTTAGTTTAAACGTTTCAATTGAAATGCTGCGGTATCTGTTATTTTAAAGCAAGAAAAGCTGTTTTTTGAGTCAGAGTTTTGTGATCAAGAACATCAATTTGGCCGCATTAAGTGATAATTTTAATGTGTTTTGCATTATGTAAAATTCGTTCGGTATTGATGTGGCAAATAAGTGCAGGGTGGTTTATGTATATGTAATTGGTGGATAATAATCAAATAATCTTTGTTAGTTGTTGAAAAATAGAAGGTTATTGTTGATGTGTGGTGTTTTTTGAATTAATTGAGTAAAAAATAGATTTAACTCGATCACATAATGAGTGATCTGTTGATTGACGAAGCGGGCCAAATCTGGTTTTTTTGTAGAAACGTTTAATCAAGTTGGTTCGCAATTTATCACAAGGACAAATAAACGATGAAGATAACATTCACCCACCTGTCTGGGGGAATTATGCTCTCGCTTGCGTGCGGAGGGGCTGCCACGGCGGCGGTTACCATTGATTCATTGATGTTAAGGGAACACCTTTACGCGGCTGACTTTCGTGCTGAGCTGCAAAACAACTTGGACTTTTTTATCGATGGGGTTGGTGTTGACCCGCAAGCCAATGTGCCATACGACACCATTTTGGTGAAAGGTGGTGAAATTGAGCCCCAGTTTTACGTCAATACCACGGAAATTGGTTTGTATCTCAACATTCTGGTGGAGGCCGATAAAGGTGGCACACCAGGTGCGGTAGATCGCATTGCTGAAGTACTCGATACGTTGGAAAAAGCCCCTAGCTGGAATGGGTTGTTCTATTGGCCATACGACATCATAGGCAGCGAACTAAAACCGGGCGCGGACGGTATAGTTCCAGCGGTAGACAATGCTAACCTGGCATTTGCCCTGGCTGGCGTAGCGGGCGCGTTTCTGGATAGTGACGATGCGTTGAAAATAAATATTTTCCAGCGTATCGAAGCCTTGTTGGAAGCGCAGAAACCAGGTTGGGTGAAGTTATACAGCCCACAACGGGGACTATTGAGGGCCGGCTGGTCAACCCAACACGACGCGCCGCTGAACTATTATATCGATCGCAAGGCCAATGAAAGCCGCTTAGCACCAATGTGGGCTGCTCTGATCACCTCTGGCATGGGAAAAGATGCGGTACCTGCAAGTGCATTTAATACAATGGAGCTATACACTAAACAGTATACCTATCAAGGGCGCACCTATAATCCCATGTTAACTTGGGATGGTGCCTATTTTCAGGCAATGCTCCCCGCAATCTGGCTCAACGAGCGAGAGTTGATGCCGGATTACAGCATGATTGAAGATCTGACCTTTATTCATATGGCGTATGCTGCTCAGCATAACATTCCTCTGGTTTCTTCTGCCGCGACGATCAATGATGGCTATGCTGCGTTTGGTGTGCCTTATGTGTCTGAAAGTAAAGTTATGTTTAACAATACCATTGAAGATGACAAAACAGGTACCCCACATGCAGTGGCACTCTCATACCTGGTCAATCCTGAGATCGCCATTCAGGTATTGAAGTCGATCAAGACCCACTACCCGAAAATTGAGTCACCCTACGGCTGGTATGATGCGCTGGACTCCCAGGGCCGTATGTCGAATAAGATTATTTCATTGGATCAAGGTATGTATGTGAGTGCATTTCTCGCGGCTGAGATCAATCAAGATGTGAAGCGTTATTTGGATGCCAAGGGTTATACACCAGCTGTTGAAGCGATGTATCAGAGTTATGTGCCGAATGATAGATAAGAGCAGACAAGACAAAATGCAAAGGCAGTTATTAGGACTGGTTGTTGGGTTGACTGCTTGCAGTGCAGCAATGGCGCAAGGTGGGATCTGGGATGAAATCGAGTTACCTGAGTATGGTCAGCCTGAGAAAGGGGTAAGTGGTGTTGAAAATACCGGGGGTTTTGGTCAGCTCATGCTGGCGGTTCCCTCTTCCACACCGACTAAAAAAACACGCGCCATGACCGGATTTGAATATGAAGAATACGTTTATTACAACGCTCCGAGTCAGCTTTTCCATACTTATATTTTTGCCGATGGCAATACCAAGCTGACGGAACGTTGGCGATTAGCTTATGTGCTTAAAGAGATCCACCGCTACAGAGGCAAAAATCATACCTCGGAAGGTCAGCCGATTCTGAGTGTCGAGCTGATGCCCCGCTATGAACAGTGGGTCTCTGAAGACTTCAGTTATGCGTTGGAAGTGGGCTATGAGAAAACAACCGGGCTGGAGGAGAAAACCCGCTATCAGATCACCCCGGAAGTTAATTTTACTTTTGGCTCGCATTTTATTCACCTTAATACGCAAATAGGGTATTGGCAGGAACAACACGCCAGTTTTTATGAAACTGAGCCGCTGTATGTTTACCGGCTTAACGACTGGATAGGTTTTGGGGCCAAAGGCTTATACCACAAAGATAACAACGACTTTGCCTGGAAAGAAAGGGCGATTAAGCCTTTGATTCAGTTCCGGTTTGATAATGAAGTTTACCTGGAGCTGCGATACGAACGTGGTACTACCGAAATTTATGATGGGTCAGGTTATCGCTACAACAACTATGCGCTCTATTCAGAAATCCCATTGAATGACACCTTCAGCTTATTGGCAGATATGGCATATCGTGATCATAAACAACAAAATGGCACCCCGTATTCATGGGGGAACAAGAAAGGGTTGTTTGCGAAATTTGGGGTGATTTGGACTTTCTAATTTGATTTGGACTATTTAAATAGGAATTAATAATGGTAAAGGCAATTAATGCGCTGATAGTAGGCGGTATGTCCCTCGCGATCTTAGGATGCGGAGGCTCGGAGTCGGGCAAAATAGACGTTAAACCTGAATCTATCTCAGAAGTGGTCATCCCGTCTAAGTACTACCCGGCAGATTTTACCAATGAGTTACAGTCAAACCTGGATTTCTTTATTGATGGTGTGGGGGTATCTCCGTCGGCGAAAGTGCCTTACGACCACATCTTAGTGGCAGCGTCTGGTAACTCGGTTGCAAATTATACCAATATCACGGGAATTGGGCTGTATTTGAACTTACTGACAGAAATGCAGCGGGCGGGCAGCGAAGTCGCCATTACTCGTATGGAAGCTGTGCTGGGTGCGTTGGAATCAGCGCCCCGCTGGCAAGGATTGTTTTATTGGCTCTACGGGCTGAACGGTAGCGAACTTACAGTGGCTGCAGACGGGAAAGTGTCGGCAGTGGATAACAGTAATTTAGCGTTATCATTGGCTGCACTTAGTGGTGCATATCACGATAACGCTAATGAGCGCCTTTCAGACATTGCCAGCCGGGCAGAAGTTTTACTCATGGCACAACAGCCTGGCTGGTCAAGTTTGTATGATGCCAACAAAGGATTGCTTCGTGCCGGGTGGGACAGAGAGACCGGTGAGTATTTAACCTACTATATTGATCGAAAAACCAATGAGAGCCGTCTTTCTTCTATTTGGGCTGTATTGGTGACAGAAGGTACAGCGTCGCCAGTACCAGCCTCCGCGTTTACCTCCATGGCGATGCCAGTCGGCCGGTACAATCAGGATGGTTTATATCTGGAGCCGATGCTGAGCTGGGATGGCTCCTATTTCCAGGCAATGATGCCATCGCTCTGGCTCAACGAAGTTCAACTGATGCCAGACAGTCGGTATTTAACGGCGGTTTCTGAGTTGCACAAACGCTTCTCTGATGCAAATAATGGCATTCCATTTGTCTCGGCCTCAGCGACAACCGGCAATGGGTACCACGCGTATGGTATTCAAGAAGTTTCGGAAAGTTACTATCGTTATCAACACCCTATAGTATCGGATGCCGGCACTCCTCATGCGTCTGCGCTTTACTATTTGAGTGAACCAGAAGATGCGCTGGCTCGCCTCAAAGCGATTAAAACTCGTTATCCTATGGTTGAAACAGCCGCAGGCTGGCGTGATGCCATCGCACCAGATGGCAAACTGTCTGATACGATCATTGCGCTGGATCAGGGCATGTTTGTCGGAGCCTTTTTTGCTTCATCGATACAAGCTGATGTGAGTCGTTATATGGAGCGTAAAGGGTGGCAAGCTTCTCTCGAGTCAATGTACAGTCATTTCGTTCCAAGCGAGTACATCGACTATCCATAATTAACTGGGGCGAGATGTAGCAAATAGAAGACAGTGTCATCCTGGAAATCCGGTGAAAAAGATAGGTTCATGGTGTTCGGGATGACATTTTTAACCTGCCGTTATTCAACGGCATCAAGGTTAATGGCTAACTATATTTGAATGAATAAAAGTTCACAATATCAATAGCTTGAGGCGTTTTTGTGATTAAGTTATAAGTGAAACAAGAAAAATTGAAAGGTTCGTTGGCAATGTAATATCTTCCCTGAAAAGACACTGGTATAATCGTTTAAACAGGTAAGCGATGATAAAGACATGAACGAAGGTGTTTGTGTGGGAGAGGTATGAAAGTAACCATTAAAGATGTGGCCAAAAAAGCGAATGTGTCGATTGCTACCGTGTCCTATGCAATAAACGGTAGTGAACGTATCAGTAAGAAAACCCGGGATCGGGTGCTGAAAATAGCCGATGAACTAAATTATGTGGCAAACAGCAATGCCAAATTACTCAAGCAGAAGAACACTAAGGTCATCGGGTTGTTTTTTAACTCTTGGTTCGGGCCAGTTTACAGTGAACTGGTTAAAGGCGTGGAGAAAGTGATCCACCGCTCTGGATACGACTTGGTCGCCTGCAGTATGTATGGCAATGAACATTCCACTGCTTATAAGTACATTCGAGATCGTATGGTGGATGGTGCCATTGTATTGACCAACTCGTTTGATGATGACTTTCTTAAGTCTGTCGCCAAGGACGGTTTTCCATTGGTGGTATTAGACCGGGAAGTTTCTGCACCGAACATTTTCAATCTGCTTATCGATAATTTTGGTGGTGCTTTCGCTGCAACTAAGGCGCTTATCGCGGCCGATTGCCAGGAAATCTACTATTTTAGTGGCCCTGAAGACTCATACGACAACCGTAAAAGATTAGAGGGGTACATTGCTGCACTGGGTTATTACAATATTGAATTTAACAGTGATTGTCTCATTCAGTCGGACTTTACCGAGAAAACTGCCCATCAGCAAATGAAAGCATTGCTCAAAGAAGGTAAACAGCCTAAAGCGATATTTGCAGCTAACGACGAGATGGCTATCGGTATTTTGCGTGCTGCACAAGAAGCAGGTATTTCAGTTCCTGAGCAACTAAAAATTGTTGGATTTGATGATATTCAAATGGCAGAACTCATGATCCCTGCTTTGACGACAGTTTCTCATCAGAAAGAGGATATGGGAGAGCTGGCGGCTAGTACTCTTATCCGGGCATTGCAAGGTGATAAAGAGATTGAAGAAGTGAAAATTCTGCCAACTAAACTGGTTACTAGGCACACGTTATAAGGTGTTAACTTATTAGTTCTGGCGCAACTGTCCGGATTTCTGTGCAAATGTTCAGGTTTAAGTCTTCCAAGCGTATTTAGGTAGATGGCATTTTTTTTACAAGAAATGCTCTGTTGCAGGTTTGGTAAGACAAATTCTGAAGGAGAGCCGTAGAGTAGGGATGCGGTGGGGCCGATATTTGATAAGCTGCAGTCAAGATTGGAGCAAATAGCTTTGAATAACGAAAAGTCTTAGGCAACCCACAGGAACAATGCCGAAACGTTGTTGTACGCGCTAACAACCTAATTGTATCTGGAGTGAAGTAAGCTTGTGTTTCAGGTTAAATTTACGACCGAATTACAAAACGCCTGATGAGGTTCATCAGGCGCTTAGACTTAAATGTCCCAAATTATGCTAGGACGGTTCAGGACTATTTTATACAGCTACTTATTTTCGGTTGACGAACTGGGGCTAGCGACTCGGCATAGCTTTTATATAGCCACACAATCAGTGAAGCGTTCATCGTAATCACCACAAACAATGCGGGCAGACCGCCCAGGTTGGACATCATTTTGATGCCGTCGACACCGGAGAATGCGGTCATTGACCAGGCAACCATTGCAATCACGCTTCCCCACAGCACTTTCAGCCATGCTTTTGCCCGGTTGGCTTCACTCTCTTCGGCCTGATCGGCTTCGACACAGAGTGAAGAGATAGCCTCGGTGTTCGAGTCAGCCGCTGTGACATAAGCCAGGAATGCAATAAAGATAAACAGACCGATAAGCAACGTCGGAGCCGGGAGCTGATCCAGCAAGCCGTATATCACGGCGCCCGGGCCGCTTTCGGTCAGCAGGGTATAGAATGCGCCGTTGCTGGCAAGGTCCAGTTCCAGGATCATCCCTGAGAACACTGCCATCCACAACAGTGAGAATGAAGCCGGAATAATCAGGTTTACCACCAGAAACGCCCTGACCGAGTGGCCGCGTGCAATTTTTCCCAGGAACAGTGCCACTACTGGTGACCAGGCCAGCCAGTTTGCCCAGTAGAACACGGTCCAGCTTTTGGCCCAGTTGTCGCCTTCTGCCAGTTGCAGCGAGAAGCTGCGCGGAACAAATTCAGAGATGTAGTTTGCCAGCGCCTGTCCGCCATTGATGATGATTTTCTGAGTCGGGCCGAACATAAATGCGGTCAGCGCAATGACGCAAAAGATCAGGGTGTTCACTGATGACAGACGGGCGATGCCTTTGTGCAGGCCGGATACTGAAGAGGCCACAAAGCAGATAACAATCAGTGCGATCACCAGCCCGAGCAGCATGGCTCCGTTCTCCCAGCCGGTCACTTTTGAAATGCCGCTCGACAGCACCAGAGCGCCGGTTCCGAGTGATGATGCCATCCCCGCTACCAGGGCGAACATCGAAATAGAATCAACGGTGCCGCCAACGCTGCGTGAGTATCGTTTCCCCAGTACAGGCTGAAGGGCTGCGCTGATCGAGTAGCGGCTGCTCAGGTTGTAGAAAGCCAGGGCAAACGCAAGCGCAGGAACGGCGTAAATAGCGAACGGCGTAAAAGACCAGTGCATATACATGGTGGAAAGCGCAAACTCTGCCGCCTGCGGGCTTCCCGGAGTCAGGCCCAGTGACTGGGGTGGCGAATGAAGGTGGTAAAGTGGCTCGGCGGTCGCCCAGAACAGCATGCCTGCGGCTGTGGTGGTACAGATGGTAATTGAGCCCCAGCGCCATTTACTCAGCATAGGTTTCGCCTCGGCTCCACCGATTTTCATGCCACCGAGAGGAGACAAAAATATCGCAATGCAGGTTAATACCATTACAAAGGCACCGACAGAGAATAACCAATCGAAAGTATTTAAAATCCAATTATTTATTAAAGTGGTGACTCTCAAAAACTCAGGTAAATTAAAAAAACTTGCCAGTACGGCGAAGATCAAAAAGAAGAGAGGCGGAAGAAATATTTTATATCGTAATATGTTGTTCATGTGTCACTCCATTCAGGGCAACCAATCACTAACAACTCTCATTGCAGTTTCGTCGGCGTTTAGTCGTTGCCTGTCGACGCATAAAAAATTATTAAACAGGCTTCATAAATAATAATGAAGCTCAGCGGTAAATACAGGTATACCATTGCTGCAATAGTGAGCGTCTACTCCTGATAAGTCGTGCATAAGAGTTGACGCCTTAAGCTCATCAAGCGAAAGGTTTAATTTGTCCGGTTAATCAGTGGGTTATTGTTTGTTATTTATGCTGATTGGTTGGGGGAGCGCTTTTAACCAATACGAAAAATGGCCTGTATTCTGTTTTGTTGTATTTATCTGGATTAGTAATATCCATCACTCTGGATCCTCTGTCTGTTTCAACGTTGGAAGAATCCTAGTCATGAACGCTGTAATTAAGAAGAAATTGTCGGGTATTTCGGATTGTTTTTTGATGCTTATGTCAAATTTATCACTAAACGTCCAGCGCTGAATCAGAAAATATTAACCTGATCACTTTTGTAGGGCTTTTTTGGATATTTTGTTTCAGTGTGGAACGGTTTTAATGTTTACTGTGTTTCACAATGAAACGCACTGTGGCGCTGCTGGTAACTTTTTGTTGTGATAGCGGGCTTTGAATGGTCTTCGTTTCATAACTGTGATTAATCATCACAAACTGCCGGGCGACATCCGATTACACTGGCGGTCCTGTTTGCCCGTCATGACCAGTAGTAAAGTAAATGTCCTCAATCGAAGATAGTAAAACCCGGTGGGAGTTCTTTCAGAAGCACCAGTGGGTATCACCTGAATTTGCGCTTTCGCCGGTGTTTAAATCCTGGCAACGTTGCGTAAAACAGATGAGCGCCTATGACTGGTCAAGGCCGCATATCGCTTCTGGTTTCACCCTCGCTTCCCTGAAAAGGCGCACCGAGCGCATCATTAATTGTGCGGTTACTGTCGCTGAAGATACTTACGACCTGTTGCGTGATGAAAAGCTGTTACTGCTGGTTACTGATGACAACGGCTGTGTGATGTTCTCTATCGGCCACCATGAACTTGAGGCAAAGATGGAGGCGCTGGGGATCAAGGTCGGTTGCTTCCTGAGTGAGGATAAGATTGGCACCAACGCGGTGAGCTTCACCATAGATACCAATATGCCAAGCGAGGTGTTTGCCGGCGACCACTTTAAGCGTGAGCTTCACGAAGTCGCGACAGCAGCAGCGCCAATTATCGACACCTGGGGGAAGCTGCGTGGCACCATTATGCTGGTCAGACACGCGGAGGATTACACCCGGGAGAACCTTGTTATAGCTTCTTCCTGCGCCAAAGAAGTCAGCCTGCAGCTCCATATTCAGAGTGAGCAGGAAAACATGAACCGTCTGCAGTCTGCTCACAGCGCAGCACTGGACTATATGGATGATGGGATCATCTCCTGGGACAGCGATAACCTTATCTCCTACACCAGTCAACAGGCGGAGAAGCTGCTCAACGTGCACAGCAACGACCTGCTGGAACGCGATATTTTTAATACTATCCGCTTTGCGCCCAATATCCTCAACAGCATTCAGCAGGGTGAGATGGTGCGCCGCAAGCAGACCACGTTTGAAGTTGATGGTCGTTTTGTTGAGGCGATCATTACTTACCGCTGTATGTCTGATGGGACTCACCTGCTTTTTCTCCATCCGGTCGACAAATTCCATGACCTGGTGAATCAGCGGGTGGTCAGTGATGCCAAATATACTTTCGACAGCCTTGAGTATGTTTCTGGTGAGATGAACCACGTCATAAAAGTGGCACGCAGGGCGATAAAGACTCAGGCACCGATTCTGATTACCGGCGAGGAGGGCGTGGGCAAGATTGATCTGGCGATGGCCATTCACAATGAGAGTGAGTACCGGGCCGGTCCTTTTATCACATTTAATTGTCGGTCGACCAACCCTCACCAGCTGGTGCGTGATGTGCTCGGCTATGATGAAGGTGAAGGGCAGCCATCCAGGTTCGAACTGGCACAAAATGGCACACTGTATGTTGAAAATATTGAGCACCTCGGGCCTGAGCTGCAGGCCGCTGTCCTCAAGCTGCTCAAAACCGGTCTGGTTAGCCGCAGTGACAGTCAGCGGCTGATCTCCGTGAAATTTCAGCTTCTCACCAGTACCACAATCAATATTAGCGAACAGGTCTCTCAGGGCTCGTTCTCGCGCCAGCTTTATTACGATATTTCCGCCAATGAGCTGCACGTACCTCCGATCAGAAAGCGTAAAGAAGACACCGAACATATGATCCTGAGGCTGATCAGTAACTATGAGCAGCGCAACAATGTTTCGATTGAGCTGGATGATGAGGTGATGGAGCTGCTGCTTAACTTCGACTGGCCGGGCAACAACGCTGAGCTGAAAAACCATATTGAGCGCATTCTGCTAAATCGTGGCTCAAACAGGCTGGAACCTGAAGATCTGCCTGAAGAGATCAGGCTCTACTCACCACAGGATTCGGTGGCAGTAGCGTCTGTACTGACATTGGAAGAGATGGAAAGGCAGGCGATTATTCAGGCCTGGAAGGTCTTTGACGGGCGTATGCAGGATATGGCTAAAGCACTTGATATTGGCCGGACGACGCTGTGGCGCAAAGTGAAGAAGTTCGGGCTGGTGGATATGATGGAGCCTGAGTAAGTGGCTGCGGAGAACTATCCTGTGCCGACTTTGTTCAGGCTCCTATACGCTCAGCTACGCGGCTTTTAATGCCTGAGCCAGTGCTTTGATCATCATCAGAGAAGAGGTGGCTCCCGGGTCCTGATGACCAATACTCTCCTTGCCCAGATAACAAGCGCGGCCTCTCTGAGCCTGCATTTCAATCGTCGCTACCGCGCCTTTCTCTGCCGCTTCAGTCATCTTGTCAAGGATGCTTACCGGCTGCTCTCCTGCTCTCAGGCATGCTTTGGCTACGTCAATTACCGGCAGCCAGACATCACACATGGTCTTTTCGCCTGCTTCGGCTTTACCACGGGAGACGATGCCGTCGACGCCACTTTTCAGTGCGTCAATCAGTTGTTCAAACGTGAGTTGTTCACGAGTACCCACCGTTGCTGCAGCGCGAACAAACAGGGTGCCATAGAGAGGACCACTGGCACCGCCAACATTTGAATGCAGAGTCATCCCGGTGTTTTTCAGAATCGTCGAGATGTTCTGTCTCTCAACCACAGGCAGAGTGTCAGCGATGATCTTAAAGCCCCGGTTAAGGTTCAGACCGTGGTCAGAATCACCAAGGTCACGGTCAAGGTCGGTCAGAAACTTCTGGTTTTCGTCAAAAGCTTTTGCACAAAGGGCTAGCCAGTTGACGATCTGCTGCTTTTCGATTTGCATTGCTTGGATTCCTTGCTGGGGGACTTACTGCCATTTGAGTGCTGGTGTATCGACGGGGGCATCAAACAGTTCAATCATCTCCTGGTCAGCTTTAAGAAGAGTGATTGAAACACCTTCCATATTCAGGGCGGTGCAATAGTTGCCCACCATATTGCGTACGATGCGGAAATTCGCTTTCTCACAGAGCTGGGTAAGACGGCGGTAGGCAATGTACAGCTCGGATTGGGTTGTACTGCCGAGTCCGTTGACGATGGCAATGTAGTCCTGGTCTGCTTCAAACTCTTCAGTTAAGGATTCAAATTCATCCCACTGGCCTTCTTCGCAGTCCCAGGTGCGGAGGGTGCGGCAGTAGCCTGTGTTTTCCTTCAGAGCCATAAACATCTTATCGACCAGTTCATCTGCGCTGGTGTATTTGACCCGTTCTATCCCGGGCTCTCCGTGGATACCGATACCGAACTCCACTTCATTTTCAGCCAGCTCAAAAGAGGGCTGACCGGCTGCCGGAACTTCGCAGGCGCCCAGTGCAACAGCGATTGAGCGGCAGTTGTTGTTAACCCGTCGCCCAAGCTCCACACACTGCTCCAGGGTGTAGCCTTTTTCCGCGGCCGCACCGACGATCTTTTCTGCCAGTACCGTACCCGCAACGCCGCGGCGGCCGGTGGTATACAGGCTGTCTTTCACCGCAATGTCATCGTCAATCAGGACAAATCCGACTTTAACGCCGTCTGCGTGAAGTAGTTCAACGGCCAGCTTAAAGTTCTTACCGTCACCTTTGTAGTTTTTTACCAGGAACAATACACCTTTTTCGTTGCTGACCTGGCTGCCGCACTCATAGATTTGGTCCGGTGTGGCGCGGACAAAAATTTCACCCGGACAGGCACCGGTCAGCATGCCTTTGCCTACGTAGCCAATATGCATCGGTTCGTGACCGGATGCGCCTCCTGAGACCAAAGCCACCTGCTCCGGTGACAGTTCGTGCCACACATAGCAGGGGTGTGGGTTTACCTTAAGTTCCGGGCGCGAGGCGGCGAGCCCTGCAACCTGTTCTAAAACAACATCTTCAACGTTATTGATCAGTTTTTTCATCATCTTTTCTGACTGCTTTTATTTTCATGGCTTAGCTCATATTAGGGAGCTAAAACAGGAGTGGCAATTAAAATTAATTGTTTCAGATTGGAACGTTAATTTATTGGTGATTGTTTCATAATGAAACTCAAAGTGGCGGATGAATAGAAAAGTGTGATTGGGTTTTGATTTTACTTTGTGAGCTGAGATGCCAGCCGGGCGAATTGATGTGAATATCAAAATTCATTTTAAAACTCGCGACTATTTCTTCTGGTTTTCAATATTCGTTATTTAGGATGAATCCATCGTTGAAACAACAAAGAAGAAGGTCTCAAGCTCATGGATAAAATTATTATTAGCCCAAGTAAATACGTGCAAGGTGAAAACGTTCTGGGCTCTATCGCTGGCTACGTAAAAGCGCTTGGTGAAAATGCATTCGCTATTGCTGACGAGTTTGTAACAGGTCTGGTTGGTGGCACGGTAAAAGAAAGCTTCCACAAAGAAGAGATGCCGCTGGCGATGGAACTGTTTAATGGTGAGTGTTCCCGTCAGGAGATCGACAGACTGATTGATATTGTGGCTACCCAGAAGAACGATGTGATCATCGGTATCGGTGGTGGCAAGACACTTGATACGGCAAAAGCAGTCGCTTACTACTCTAAGGTGCCGGTGGTTGTGGTTCCGACCATCGCTTCTACTGACGCGCCAACGTCTGCCCTGGCGGTAATCTACACACCTGAAGGTGAATTCAGCGAGTATTTATTGTTCCCGCAAAATCCAAACATGGTGGTGATGGACACCGCAGTTATCGCTAAAGCACCGGTTCGCCTGCTGGTCGCCGGTATGGGGGATGCGCTTTCTACCTACTTTGAAGCGCGCGCAAACATGACATCGGGTAAGGCAACCATGGCCGGGGGCGCACCAACCCGTTCGGCTCAGGCACTGGCAAAACTCTGTTACGAAACCCTGCTTGAAGATGGTCTGAAAGCAAAAGTTGCCGCAGAGAATGGCGTCAGTACCAAAGCGGTTGAAAACATCATCGAAGCGAATACTTACCTGAGCGGTATCGGCTTTGAAAGCAGCGGCCTGGCAGCTGCGCATGCTATTCATAACGGCCTGACCAAGCTGGAAGAGTGTCACCATCTTTACCATGGTGAGAAGGTGGCATTTGGCACCCTGACTCAGCTTGTTCTGGAAAATGCACCAATGGAAGAAATTGATACGGTAATTAATTTCTGCCGCAGTGTAGGCCTGCCAACCAACCTGTTTGATATGGGGGTAACAGAACTAAATCACGAAAAATTACGTGAAGTGGCTGAGGGTGCAACAGCGGAAGGTGAAACCATTCACAATATGCCATTCCCAGTGACAGCAGAAGCGGTTTACGCAGCAATTCTGACGGCACATCAAATTGGTCAGTAATTACTAATTATTCATTAGGTTAATAGGGTATTAGGTTTGATTTAAATTAATACCCTTATTCAGAAAGAGATAAAAATGTCAGATCTAATTTTAAATACAAAAGAGTCTTTTGTTCTGGATTCTATCCACGGAACGCTATATGCGGCACAAAGAGAAAACCTAACATTATTAGATTTTAATAATGATATTAAGGTTGTTGCTCGTAATGACTGGAACAAAGACAAAGTTGCGTTGATTTGTGGCGGCGGTTCAGGCCACGAGCCGGCGCATGCAGGGTTTGTCGGTAAAGGTATGCTGACTGCTGCCGTATGTGGCGACCTGTTTGCGGCGCCTAGTGTGGATGCGGTACTTAACGCCATTCTGCACGTGACCGGTGATGCAGGCTGTCTGGTTATCATCAAAAACTACACCGGCGACCGCCTGAACTTCGGTCTTGCGGTAGAGAAAGCAAAAGAGATGGGACGCAAGGTTGACCTGATTGTGGTTGGCGACGACATCTCTATCCCAGGGAACCCTCAACCCCGCGGTATTGCAGGCACCCTGTTCGTACAAAAAGTCGCGGGCTATGTGGCAGAAAACGGTGGCTCTCTGGAAGAGGTGAAGCAGGCGGCGATCGATGCACATGAGAAAACCGCATCTATCGGCGTTGCGCTGACCAGCTGTTCACTGCCGGGTGAAAGCAACGATCGCATCGCACAGGGCAAAGCGGAACTCGGGCTAGGCATTCACGGTGAAGCGGGCATTGAAACCATCGACCTGCCTGAAGCAAAAGCGCTGGTTTCCACCATGGTCAGCAAGCTTGTTGAAGCTAAGCCAACCTCGGAAAACGCCATTCTGCTGAACAACCTGGGCGGTCTGTCTCCTATCGAAATGAACATCGTGGCAAAAGAGGTGATGGAATCGGAGCTGGGCCAGCAGGCGAAATTCATCGTCAGTGGCGCTCTGATGACCGCCATCGATATGAAAGGTTTCTCCATCTCAACCATCCAACTGACCGATGAGATCAGCAAAGCGCTGACTGCTGAAGTGGAAGCAGGTGCATGGCCTGGCGCAGTAGCGCGCCGCGAGGTACCGGTGACCCGCTGCGAAAACCAGATCGTGAAAAACGCGTTTGAGCCATCTCACGATGAAGAAGCCGCGCTGGTACTGCGTAAAGTGTGCCAGTCCATCATCGATATCGAAGCTGAGCTGAATCATCTCGATTCTATTGTTGGTGACGGTGATACCGGCTCTACATTTGCGGCGGGTGCCCGCAAGGTACTGGCGCAGCTTGACGCAAACGCCTTGCCGCTGAAGGACAAAGCAAAACTGATGACCACCATCGCAGACTGCCTGACTTCGGTAATGGGTGGCTCTTCTGGCGTACTGCTTTCCATCATGTTTACGGCTGCAGGCCGTGATTATGAGCATAACGGCTCACTGCCAAAAGCGCTTCAGGCCGGTCTTGGCCAGATGATGGCGTACGGCGGAGCGAAACCGGGTGACCGGACCATGATCGATGCGCTGCATCCGGCTCTGGAAGCCTGGGTTGAAGATGGCTTCCTGGCGGCGATGGAAGCCGCGAAAGCGGGCGCAGAGGCAACGGTTGAGATGACAAGTGCCAAAGCCGGCCGCTCGTCTTACCTCAACAGTGACAGCCTGTCAGGGACCAAGGATCCCGGCGCGTATGCTATCGAGACGGTGTTCAGTCAGTTCTGAGAATAACTAAATAATCTTATTCCAATAAGAATTACGCTAATTAGTCATGAACCCGTGGCTGATTAGCGTTGAGATGAATCAATTTGTCTAAAATTTTAAGGTGAACAATATGAAGAAAGGAAATCTGGGAAGATACCTTCAGTTTGCACTCGTGATACTAGCTGCTGGTGCAATTTACCCTCTGATATATTTGAAAGCTCAGTATCAGGAAACAATATTAGAAGTATTTAATATGACTCTGACGCAAATGAATTGGATTTATTCAATTATTGGCGTGGTGTTTGTTGTTGGCTATTTTCCAAGTGGTGTTCTCAGTGACAAATTTTCCGCAAAGAACTTGTTATCAGTTTCTCTGCTGGGAACGGCCATTGGTGGCTTCTGGTTCGCTCAGGTCCCAAATTATGAGCATGTCGTCATTATCTTTGCCATTTGGGGCTTCTTCTCGGTTTTCACTTTCTGGAGTTCCCACCTGAAGGTTGTGAAGATGCTGTCATCCGATGACGAAGATGGACGCTTCTTCGGTATTCTGGACGGTGGTAAAGGCTTAATAGAAGCTATTTTGGCAAGTGCAGCGCTGGCTATGTTTACCTCTGTGCTTGGCGAAAGTCTTGAGTTTGCAGACAAGAAAGCCGCACTTGAAACCATCATCTACATGTATTCCTTTGTACTGCTGGTTACGTCTGTGCTTATTTTCATCTTCGTTAAAGAAGACAAAGCAGCGGCTAAAGACATTACCGAGAGCGAAGAGAACAAATTCAAATTCTCAGATCTGGGCAAAGTGTTCAAGAACAAATATATCTACCTACACGGTCTGATCCTGTTCTGTGGTTACGTTATGTTCTGGACCAACTACTATTTTGCCGGCCACATGCAAACAAACCTTGGTCTGACGCCTGTTGCGGTTGGCTCCATGATGGTTGGTGTACTGTGGATGCGTCCAATCGGCGGTGTTATCGGTGGCTTTCTGGCTGACAAAATCGGCAAGGCTCTGACTATCGCAATTTCTCTTGTTGTGGGTGGTGCGACTGTGGGTATTCTCGCAATGGCCCCATCAACGATGCCGAACGCAATGCTTAGTGCGCTGGTTGTATTGTCTGGTCTGACTCTGTACGTGATTCGCGGTACTTACTGGTCACTGCTGGGCCAGTCCAAAATTGATGCCGCAATCATGGGTACGGCAATTGGTGTTATTTCGTTTATCGGTTACCTGCCAGATATCGTACTGCCTCAAATTAACAGTTACCTGTGGGAAGTGTTCGGCAACGAAGGCGGTTACAAAGCTTACTTCCTGATGAGCATGTGTATTGGTTTCGTTGGTGCAATTCTGGCGATGGTTTACAGAAGCATGCAAAAGTCTGATGAGAAAAAAGCACAACCTGCAATTCAAGTTCAAGCAAGCGAAAGCGCTTAATTAAATATTAGTAAAGTTGTGTTGATTAAGAAATATCTATTAGGTCGTCAGTCGACGACCTATGACAAATTATTAACGGCATTATATTAACATACAGTAATAAAGAGTAAGTAAATTATGTATAACAAAGACAAAAACCGCTTCATTATTAAAGAAGGCGATAAAACCATGAAAGCCGTCGTTACTACGGGTAACGGCGGTTACGAGAAACTCGTATATATGGACGTGCCCATGCCGGTGATTGACGAGGGCGAAGTACTGGTGAAAGTCCTGGCGGCCGGTGTTAACAACACAGAAGTGAATACCCGCCTTGGCTGGTACTCTTCAAAAGTAACCCAGAGCACCAATACCCTGTCTGACGACGACAACGAGAAAGCAGAAGCATCTGAAGAGAAAGATGGCGGCTGGAACGAAGAGACTCCATTCCCGTTCATCCAGGGTACGGACTGCTGCGGTGAAGTGGTTGAAGTCAAAGACGAAGCGAACAAGCACCTGCTGGGCAAGCGTGTTCTGATCCGCGCCTGTATCCGTCACGAGGGCTGGGACTCAATGGAAAACATCTGGATGGCGTCTGACTTTGACGGTGCATTCGCTCAGTACGTGAAGATCGAAGCAACAGAAGTGTTCCCGGTTGAGTGTGACTGGACCGACGCAGAGCTTGGCACCATCCCTTGTTCATATGGCACGTCAGAAAACATGGTTCAGCGCGCAGGCGTGAAAGACGGTGAGCGCGTTCTGGTTGCTGGTGCATCAGGCGGTGTAGGGTCTGCGGTTGTACAGCTGGCTAAGCGCCGCGGCGCGTACGTTATCGGCCTGGCAGAAGGTGAGGCCAAAGTAGATTTGGTGAAATCTTACGGTGCAGACGAAGTGATCGTGTTCGGTAAAGACACCCTTAAAACCCTGGGCGATAAGTCAGTCGACGTAGTGGTGGATAACGTTGCCGGCCCTAACTTCCCTCAAATGATGAAAGTACTTAAGCGCGGTGGCCGCTTTGTCTCATCAGGCGCTATTGCGGGGCCGATTGTCGATCTGGACATGCGTGACTTCTACCTGAAAGACCTGACTCTGATCGGTTGTACCGGCTGGGATGAGCCTGTATTCCCAAGCCTGGTGGCAGCAATTGAAGACGGTGACATCAAGCCGGCGCTGGCAAAAACCTTCCCGCTGGAAAATATCGTCGAGGCTCAGAAAGAGTTTGCGCTTAAGAAGCACGTCGGCAAGTTCGTGCTTATTCCAAGTCACGATGAAACCCCTGCCGGCCGCACTTTTGAGCAGGCAGAAGAAGTCGTTATCTAAACAACGTCATTAATAAAATCTGTGAGTTCTGCAGCAGGGCAAGATGCCACTGCAGGGCTCCTTATACAAAAATTATTGGTAAGGAATATTTCCATGAGTTCTGAAAGCATTTTTGAAAGAGTTCACGAAATAAAGCACGCTGAATTTACGAAAGAAAACTGGTTTGAAAAACAGCCGGGTAAAAAAATGAAGTTTGGCTCCCGCGAATTTATGCTCAACCAGCCGTCTTCCACTTTCTGGGTATATTTGCTGGGTGTACTGGTGACCATCGCCGGTGCTCGCTTCCTGATGATCCAGGGCGAAGAGCTGTCGCGGTTCTGGTGGGGCATCTCGCTGATCCTTTGGGGTGTGGGCGCACTGATCGCAGGTACCAGCTACCAGGCGTTTGGCTATGAGCTTAAATGTGCCCGGCGGGAGACCTGTTCATGGACCACCTGGTGGGAAGTGATCTACCTGATCTTCCAGCAGGTCAGTATGAACGCCATGACAGTCGCGATCGCTTACTCCTGCACGACAGGGGTCTACCGGGAAATCCTGATCTGGTACTCAGCGATACTCTCTGTCGTGTACACCATTGTGACTTTCTACGGCGCATTCAAACCGAAGAAATCGCTGATCACATTTGAGTTCATGATGCTGGCCTCCCTGCCAAGCTTCATTCTGTTCTGTGTGCTGAACCTGGCTCGTTACGTTATGTACGGTCACGCAATGGATTTGGTTTTATTGGGCTCGTGGGCACTTATCTTCCTTTCATGGTGGGGTTATGACAAATACTACAAAGCCGGAATAACTGACATCCTGTGGAAAGAAGGCAAGTGGTTCTCTGAAAACGATGTACTGCACGTTGTGCTGGTGGTTTGGGGATTCTACGTATTGTTCCTAATGCCGCAGTACATCATGGATTATGCTTATTTTGTAAACTAAAGGGAACTCTCCAAACATTCGTGTAATTGTCCAAATTAAGCCTATTGGCTAAGGAAACATGAATAAGAAAGTATTTAACACTCTGCTTATCAAGTAGTGTCGCAAAGTTATGAACTCCAGATTTACTTGGCAGTAGCTATGATGCTTTCTGGTGTATTGAAGAAAAAGAAAATTGCGGTGTAATTAGCTGATGTTGTTTTCCCTCTTAACGATTAACAGATAGTTACACCGCAAAACGGATAATATTGTCGTTGTGTTGAATATATCTGTAAACCTGCAGCTAAATTTATACTTTATCTGAATGAAATTTTAATAATATAAATGAAGATTAATACGAGGTTGTAATGGAAGATTTGGATTTATACAATATTGTTGGGTTGCTCGGGGCATCTCTGTATCTTTTATCATATCTTCTATTGAATACCCAAAAGTTATCTGGCGATTCTTTAAATTATATAGCTATGAATATGGCTGCCGCTATTTGCGTTTCTATTTCATTGTTGGAGTATTACAATCTTCCATCCTTAATTATCCAGTTGTCATGGGTTGTTATTTCTATCATTGGGATTTACAACTGTCTGTCGAAAAATCGTCAGGATGAAAAATTAAGCAGGTAAGCACCTCTCTTAGAGCAGTACTGTTTTTAGCAACCCGTTTTTGTTGGTTTCGGCTTGTGGGGGGAATCAGATAAAAGCTAACTGAACAGAGTAATTACACCCGTTCTCAGAAAGTAAGTACGTCACTCATGGGACGGTGTAACAGCGGCCGTATAAAAGAAATGATGTATTGACGTATTATTGTCGAGGAATGGAATGAAACAACTTGGTTTAAAAAGGGTGCTCATTTTATCAGTAATGTTGCTGGTTGGTTTGTCTGTGTCGATTTCTAGCATGTTTTTCTATGTTAAAGAAAAAGAAACTCTGACTGAAATTATTAATTCTGAAAGTGAATCATATGTCGAGTTAAAGGCGTCGATTATTGAAGCGCTGATTAGTGAAAAAGTGGCCGGGGTCAAAAAACTAGCAAAACAGTTTAAAAATCAAGAGATCAAAGGTAGTGATGAAGAATTAATAGAGAAGGTCCATTTCCTGGCGAATGCCATGAATTTGGGAAGTGCAACACTGGCATTTCAGGATGGGAGAGCTTACTGGAACCAAACTCATGAAGACTGGCCTGGCGGTAAATATACAAAAGATGTCACTCTCAGACCGTGGTATCAAACAGGTCGGAATGCTTCGGGAGTAACGGTAACAGAGCCTTATGGCACAGATGTTCTCTTTATTACTATTGTAGAAAAAGTTAAAGAAGGTACTATTTCTGCTGACATGGAGTTGGGCTTTCTTAATGAGTTAGTTGCGCAATCTAACGACATCCCCGGAGCGACAGTTGCAATCTTAAATCATGATACTACCGTTTTAGCTTCCAACTCTTCTGTTATCAAAACGGGTCAGAAAGGTTCTGAGCTCTCGTGGTTTAAAGATATTGCTGCAGACATTGTCAGCCAAAAGAGCTTTGTGGCTGATTACAGTTTAAATGGAGTCGATAAAGCGCTTTATTCGCACCGAATCCGCGTCGGGGATAAAGAGTGGTATCTTACTCTTAGTTTAGACAAATCAGTTGTGTTTTCTAAGCTGAAAGAATCGAGAGATACAGCTATTTTAGTAGCGACATTGGCAAGTCTAATTAGCGTTGTTATCGCATTTATACTCATACAAATACTATATAAACCAATTGTATTTTTAAAGCAGACGGTATTGGATTTATCGAGTGGTGATGCGGATTTAACTCAGCGCTTAGAGGTTAATAGTACAGATGATCTTGGTCAGATTGCTCAGGGGGTAAATCAGTTTGTAGAAAACCTGCAAAACATGATGTTGCAAATACAAAGTGTCACAATGACTTTGCAAGCTAATGTCGACAAGATGAGAGAAAAATCAAAGCAAAACACTGAGACTCTTAAAACTCACGTCACCGAAACTGAACAAATTGTGACCGCAATAGAAGAAATGAATGCAACTGCCGACTGTATGGCGAGTGATGCTGCGAATACTGCTGGTCTGACTCAGAAGGCTAATGATATTAGTGTGCGGTCTAAAAAAACGGTTGAACAGTCTATGCAAACTGTTTCTTCTTTAATCGCTGATGTTGATAATGCTTCCGAAAACGTTCAGAGAATGAATGATGAAACGCAAAGTATTAATACTATTTTGAGTGTGATTGGTGAAATTGCGGAACAAACGAATTTGCTCGCTTTAAACGCAGCAATAGAAGCTGCCAGGGCTGGTGAGCAAGGCCGTGGATTTGCAGTGGTAGCTGATGAAGTGAGGAATTTGGCAAGCAGAACGAAAGATAGTACTCAAGAGGTGGAAGTCGCGCTTGATAAATTGTTAAAAGGTACGAAAACAGTCGTTGATTCAATGAATAGTACAAAAAGCAGATGTCAGGAAACCGCCGGTGGTGCTAGTGATGTAGCTGCTAGCTTGGAATCAATGAGTAGTTTTGTTGATGAAATAAATGATTTGAGTACTCAAATAGCTACCGCTGCGGAAGAACAAAGCAGTGTTACTCAGGAGCTAAGCCGAAATATATCAACAATCAGTGAGATAGTGGTCGAATTAGAGCAGAGCGGTCAGGAAAGTTTGGCTGAAGCAGAACAGGTAGCAGAAATTAATCATCAACTGGTTTCAATCGTGAGTAGATTTAAGCTTTAGATATCAATATTCAGCGTCTGAGGTTGATTTTTTACTTTTAATTAGCTCGCAGCCTTTGTTAGTAAAGGCCGCGAGCTGTCGGGAAGTTATGGATTGGTTCTGTTATAAACTCATGTTGTGAACAACACTATTTAATAGTTGAAATAAAATTGGGTCGCTGGCGAAATCAGGGAAGAACGCTCTCGTGCCAGATATTTTCTTTTTTCTCTTAAGCGTTTAGCCGTCTGTTTGTCTAACTCTGCTTCCAGTTGGCGGTCGATACGTGATATTTCCCCATCAAGGGCGTTGATACGCTGCTGACGCTGGTATTCTTGCTGCCCCAACTGGTAGTTTTTCAAGAACAGCTCGTTGGAACAAACCCCGTAGTAAGTTCTTCCTTCCGCCCCCACGTTATAACCATTGTCCGGTGAGCAGTAAAGAATGGTGCCTTTATCAAAGCCATCTTGCCATTTATGGTGATCTGGTGTGACACCGGCTTCGCGACAGTCTTTAATGTAATCGTAAAGTATGTCCGGATTGTTTCCGTTGCGTCCATCTTGGTAGCCGACCCGATACCAGTCCGCGGTCTGGCACTGTTCAGGCGACATGCTGCTACAACCAGAAAGCAGAGCCAATATGACAAACAGAGGCGCTATGCGTTTCATGAAGAATGTTCCCATTTACTGCGTTACAAGACGTGATTATAAATGAACACTGTTCATTTCCAATAGATAAAAATAATAATTACCGGCATATTGATAGGTTTAGCTGTGGGTTCTGGCCTGAATTGAAGAAAACATGTCTCTGAAACCGGTAACACTATAGCTTAAAGCCAAAATGGAAGAGCGGGGGAGCACGCCCTGCTATGGCAGTCCAAGAGTTAGTGGTGATACCCATATGTAGAGTTTGAGTTCCGCCCGCTGAAGTAGGTTCCGGGCAGGGCGTTGAACCGTTTTGACAGCCCTGAAAGGGACCGTGAACTAACAGGCATCGTTAGCTCTTTAAATGTTCAGGTGCCACTATGCTGACATGGAAATGAGCTAACGTAATCATCGAAATATGCATCATGGGTGCTATCAGCATTGAAAAGAGAGGTTTCAAGCGCAAAATTACAAGCTCGGTTTAAAGCTACGCACATTGAAACCATCTCTGAGGGTTACATATTTAAGTCATCATTCAAAAAAAGTAACTCACGCTTAAGCCAATTCGATCGCGATCTCGGTAACTCCCCCAGAAGCTCTGCGCAGAGCCGGATAATTGCTGCCAGCTGAGAGAGACGGTCGCGTGATCATTCAATCGCTGTTCAGTTTGTATTTCAAAATATTGCCCGCTTTCAGCCGTATCGATACTCCATTCCAGTATTAACAGCGTTTCCTCATCCCCTTCAGGATCCCAGCTGATCCGGCCCATCAGGTTATCGCGAAACACGCGGCGAAAATCCACCCAGCCAGGTAGTTGCTCTCCGCCTTGCGTAACTTTTTCATCCGCCGTCTGTACTAACAGTAACCAATGATCCTGCTCGCCGAGTACTTCAAAGAACTCTTTTTCCAAAGCAAGTACCCATTGCAGGTAATCATCACCATGGTTCTGTCTGACATAACCAATCTCTGCACGCATCAACGCAGATCCATCGAGCGGGCTCACCCAGGTGCCGCCGAAGATATGCTGACCATCGTAATAAGGGCGGATGCCCGCCGCTTCAATCCGTGCCGCAGGGCTGTAGCCATAACCGCTGTAACCGTAAAGCGTGAGATCTTGCTGCCGCCAGTTGCCACTAATGCGTATGCCCAATTGCTCCCCGGCCTCCGAGTTGTCCTGCGGGAGTAAAGGGATCGCTTCTTGTTGCCAGATACCGGCTGGCAAGCGCGAGGGGCTGGGCTCGGGGCTGTAAATAAGATCCAGTTGTAAGGGGCCGAACCACCGCCAGCGCAGAGCGGAAAATGCCAGTTGCTGCGGTTCAAGCACATCAGAGAAATCCCGCGGCGCCCAGACATCCGCGACGGAAATGGTATCAGTCACGCGCCAATCTACAAGTTGTCGGCCAAGGGTCCACTCGTGATTATCCTTGCGGTAACGTACAAAGGCTTGAGCCAGGCCAACTTGCGCGGGTAATGGCGAGCTTCTCCAGCCACTGGCTCGTTGTTGCGGATGAATATCACTCTGCTGTAACCATCCTCCCGCGACTAACTCGAGCCCTTGGTAAGGTTTGTACTTCAGTTCAGTATCGAACCGGACGCGATAGTCCGCCTCTTCCAACTGTTCGGCATACCAGCCCTGGCTACGCAGGCTGGCGGTTACATCTAACTCAGAGGCATAGCCGTGAAAGGCCAATACGCAGGCGAGCAGGCAGCATATTTTAGTCACGTAGAAAATCCTCACTGAAGGTGCGCGCACTCAGGGTTGGCCCGAACTGGCGTGACGAGATCTCGAAGACGGTCTTGCGCTTTTTATGGATGTTAACCACCTCGATACGGCCGGGACGCCAGGCCCCGTCGGAAAATAGTTTGAGTTGCAGGTTCCGAAGCGATTTGATTAACATGCCACCACGGTTGTAATAATCAATCCGGGAAATGGCATAGTTGGTATCGACCCATATATCCCGCCGGGAATAGGCGGAATGGCTGCCGGCCAGTGGCTGTGCAGTAACTCGCCATCCCTGCGCGTCGGCTGATTGCAGCGAATAGGTATAGTTCTCAGTATCTTCACCGCTAAGTTCGGCATTATCTTCAAAAGTCAGGTCGGTGCCGGCAAAATACTGGCGCCAACGATTCCCGTTGATCCGGCGGGCTTTACTCCAACTGGGCATTTTCAACCACATCTGTTGTTGCCCGGAGTTACGGGAGATGAATAACCCCAGCCCTTTGTCAACAGAAGGTGAATCGAACTTGACTACAACCTGCTCTCCTGTTGCTGCATAACGGGTCCAGCGGGTCAGGGTTTTCTGTCTGGGAGCTTCCCCGTTGCGCACCACTTCAAGGCTGATCTGTTCAACCTCTGTCTCGCTGTGCTGACGATATAACTGCCAGGCTTTGTGGATAATGGCGGCGGCATCATCCAACGTTGCCGCCCGGGCACTTGCACTGGCACAGATAAACAACCAACTCCAAAGGGTTAGCCAGATTATTTTTTTCATATTAGTTTTCCTCTTGCAGACTAGGTAAGGAGGGGGAACATACGCAACTGCGCAACAATCCAGACAGCAAGAACAAAGCGCCAAACGCGCAAGCTGCCAATAACACCAGCATCAAACAACCAAGACGTTGCATCGGAATAAATGAAGACACCAGTAATGGGCTGAAGCAGATGGCATTGAGCATGGCATCCAGCAGCGTCAGGTGGCCTCGTTCGCCAATGCTGTATTGCAGGGCCTGATCGGGTGTCTTGCCCTCTGCCATCGCATAGCGATAGTCTTCGACCAGATACAGGTCAAAGTCGATAGCCGCATTAATACCCAGGGCCGTGGCACAAGCCGTGGTCTGATCCAGCGGAATATGAAACAGCGCCATAGCTACGATGATCAGCGCATAAGAAAAGATAAACGGTGTACAAACTGCCATCGCTGTTGTAACGGGTGATAAGCGACTACCCTTCATTGGTGTCTTGTGGTTGCAATACAGGAACCAGAGGCTTGCACACAGCATTACTAATGGCAGGTTCATCAGCATATTGGCCGGCTTGCGCTCGCTTATATAGAGATCCGCCTGATGGTAACTCTGCAGACGCCCGTACGGCAGAACCAGCAGATCAGGAAATTCGCTGGCAGCCAGGGCGCGAATATCGTCAGCGTACTGGCGCAAACTGGCGGAATCATCCGCAGGATGAGACGCCATTAATACCACGCCTTGTTTCGTCCACCAGAAGTCGCTTAAACGCTCATCGGATAAATCCCATTTGATCAACTGTAAATCATCATGAGCCTGTTGGGCACTGCGTGGCATGGTGGTTTGCTCGTCCGGACTCAGCTGCATTTGTGCTACCTGATCCAAAATAGAGATTACCGCCCGGCCATCGCCCCGGTTCTGCAGCCGTTGCTGGAAGGAATAAGCGCGCGCCAGAAAAGCCGGATCGTCCACTGCATCGAACTCACCATCCGCTACTATCGTTCGCGGGCGAACGAAAAACGCTAATTGGGCAAACCCATAGGCATCCGGTGCATTTAGCACTTCCCGGCCTCGGTCGATAATGGTTCCGGGAAGATAATCAATCGGGCGCTCCTTAACTTCGATCAACCGCTCCTGAGTGTTTAGGTCATGACCAACCACCACCAGGGCAGCCGCCAGTGCTGCGCTGAGGATGGCGACGACTAACCGGCTGGACTGTGCCGAGCTGTAACGCAACCAGAAGTGAACGCTCTTTTGCGGCAACAGGTGCAGCCAACGCTGTACAGACGCCATGGCATGCTCGAGTAAGCGCTTCCTTGCCACATTCTGCATCACATGAGGTGTTCCCCCAAACTGCAGTTGCAGGGCAGGCAGCAGGGTGACAACCAATAAGCGCTGATATATCAGCCCCAGCGCCGATAAGACACCAACTTCCATGATCCCACGAATGCCAATCTGGCCCAGGGTGGCAAAATTAAGTGCTGCAATACCGATCACCAGGTTGAAACGCGGGCTCAGAGAGTCCAGCTCTCGCCAGAGTGAGATTCCCGGAACCTGTGGGGTACTGCGCCATCTGGCATTGAAAGCCTCGAACGCCCGGACATTGAGAGAAATGCCCGCGACTATCATGGAAGACAGTACCAGCAGGAAGTACACCCGTTCCTGTAAAGGTGCGCCATAGAACTCAACACCCAGAACCGAGAACAGTGCAATACTGCCTCGTATCCAGATAAAGGAGACAAAGATCGTCAGGCTACTGAACAGTGCCTGGCGCCAGCTACCCAACGCGAGGAAAGCAGCCAGTGTCGCCAGCGTCAGCCCGATGGTTGAATAAAACAACACATCCGAGATGAGAGCATAGTGCATCAGGCCCCGCGCCACTGACCAGCCGGAAAGGCTGACATTTGCATATTCATCCACGGGTTGGATGTCGCCCTTGAGCAACATCCATTCCAGTTGGCTAATGTTGCGTTTTTCCAGATACTCGCCGACCCGCTGTACAAGATCCTGCTCAGAATAATTGTCAGGCAGGAACAGCATTATCTGGGCATATTCAAATTGCTGACCGATCAACGGGCCGTATACCAGTGGATTAGCGGCAATGCGCTGTTTCAGATCCACCAGATCGGTGGCTCGCATACCAGCGCGTAGGTAGGGCTCACTGATCACCTCGTCGGCTGAGCTTTGGTAGTAAAGGGCGTTATCACTTAAGCTCAGTACCACAGCTTCCGGAAACCGTTGTTTAATCTCCTCGGTCATACGCCGGATTTGACTGATGGCATCCAGAGTCAACCCGTGTTCAAGCCTGAGCACGAACCCCAGGGTATCCCCGGTTTGCAGCCCAACTTCTTTGGCTACGGCCTGCTGCGCCAGTACGTAGGGATTTTGCCGATCGAGCAGGGCATCAGAAACGATGCCGCCGGCAGGAACACGAATGTTGAGCAGGGCAAAAAAGGTAGTCAAAAATAAGAAAAAAGCGAGGAGCAACCGCTGTCGCCCCGTCGTTGCCAACCAAGCCATCAGCAGCCCCCGGCTTCAGGTGCAGTCGAAGACTCCGGCAGTGAAGGGGCAGTGCAATCCAAATTGAAATCCAATACCTCTCGGCCGAAGCAGTGCGGCGTTGGCAACCCCATCTGTAAAGAGCGGAAAGCCTCGGCGATAATTGCCTGGTTTTCAGAACTCACGTCGAACCAGTCTCGGTTACGCAGCGCAAGATTGTTTTTACGATAGATGGCGTGGTAAAGTGCCATCGCCTCCGCAAAACAACCAAAAATGGTGCCGCGGGAGAGCATCAGCGATTTGTAACCCAGCGGGCCCAATACATAGTGAAGGTCGCGCGAATAGCCATTACCGGCATCCTGACGGACCACTCGGTCACTACATTGGTTATACACGTCACGCTCAAGGTTGGCAGGCTCGGCCACATCAACCACCAGAAGTTTACGATTGCGACGACGCAGCTGCTCAATAACATCAACCGTCAGCTTGGACTCGGCTCCATGTGTACAGGTCACCACCATGTCCACTTTGCCAACTTCATTCAGATCATTCACCGTGGGATAATTTGTTTCTCGGGCAAATTTTTCCAACCACACCGGATTGGCACCAAACCCAACAAAATCATGCTGCTGCTGATGTAAGTGCCGACAAACGGCAGAACCGAGGATCCCGTAGGTACCAATCACCAGAATACGGGGACGCTGGTTTGCAAAACCGGCTTTTTCCAACCCCCGGTCCACATCGCTGCACAGTAGGTGAGCGGTTCCGTTATCACCAATCGTAAACAGTATTTCCGGAAACATTTTCTTAAGCTCAACACCGTCATGTCCGAACAACCGCTTGGTTGACGCTGCCAGCAGAACCACCTTGGCACCTTGCTGCTGCGCCCATTTAACCGCTTCCACAAAAGCTTGCTTGGCGTGTTTGCGGCCTTTGCGGCTGTACATTTCCTCGGCGGTAAAATTAAAGCCGCAAACTTGCCCGGCTACGCCATTAATATGCATTCTGGGACCAAGAACTTGGGCCATATGTGACGAACCCGCAGGAAAAAACAGGGCACGCTCTTCCTCATCACGTACATTACTAATAAAAACCACATCCAGTTTTGAACGCCCGGATAATAGACGAGCTCCGCGGCGATAATCACCTGCAGACATAAGGAATTGCCAAATTTCAATAAGACGCATGCATGTTCCTGTTGTTTCCTTATTTGAAATCATATTGACTGTGACAAACGTCCAACGATGATTAGCAAACAAGTTAAGATCAAAAAGTAAAAACAGAGATGATGAAACATAAATACCCCTGCTCGAGAGGGCGAAATTTACAGCAATAGTGCCTTATCAAATAATAAAAAAACATTAACTATTCCTAACCCTATATATGTATGTTTTTCAATGTTTTAAATTGGAGTAATTACTCTATTTGATGACTATCTTTCTGCCTTTTTGGTGTTGATTTAGCTTTGCCCGGGTTATTACTGAGGATGCAGAATTCTGGATGCCAGCGAGCCAGCAATTTCTGGCAGAGCCATATCGCGCTGCATGACATTTAGGGCATTAAGGACGGGGATAAAGAGAACTGTCACCTTATGACGTTGCGCCTGATGGAACAGAGATGTTCTCAATTTCAGTAAGTTATACCGAGTTACACAAGTCTCTGATCATTCTTACTGGTTAAAATCGCTGATAACGGCATTGTCGGTCTGGTAATTGGAAGAACTAGTTAACCGAAATCTACGCCTTGTTCTAAGTGATTTTTCCTGCCAATTATTTGAGCATTTACCTATCCAGATTGGTATTAAACAATCCTCGTAAGCTTGAAGCGGGAGTAGTCCTGTGAATGTAAGCATAGCTATATTGATTGTTGTTTATCGACAAAGAAGCCGGGATGACTACAATCAGAAGCCAGCAAATTTGTTTAAACGCTATCTCTTATTAATACTGCGTTTCCCGTTGTGTTCGGCGCACATTTTTGTGTGGTGATGAGTAATATTATCATCTGGTGTTTATACCAATAAAGAACAGGCAGAGCTTCTTAAGGATGTGCAAGTAATACAGTGCTGGTCGCAGCTTTATGCGTGAACTCAACTTCGACATTGCCATGCGAGCTAATCTGGAAGATGGTTGCAAAGGTCATGTTTGGGAGAGCCGGTACAAAAGCCCCGCCTGAATGGAGCGGGGCTGAGTTAAAGCTGGCTAGGCTTGTTGAGCAAAGCCGTTGAGGCGCATAAATTCAGAGACAAACCCCTGGTAATCTCCTACTTGCGGTGAACGGAAGTTGTCCGGAGTGATATGTTTGATCATCTCTTTAACCTGGCTTTGTACTTCCGGGTTTAACTCCAGGTTATCGGGTCTGAGCAAACGATGTTCATCGACCTGAGCGCCTTGCGGGTGGTAGAGGAAGTCGGTCATCAGGCGGTGCATGTGCTGTACACAGCTCTCGTACTCTCCGCGCTCTTTCATCAGCTTGAACAGTGCCAGCATGTAGGAAGACAGGCCCGGAATGAACACCGAGGCCTTGGAGACGATCGATTTACATATCCCAATATGGGCTTCGCCACCGATTTCTGCCAGATGGCGGTTCATGGTATGTGCTGTCTCATGCAGATGCTGCTTGGCTTTGCCCAGCGAGCCGCCGAAGTAGACCGGGTGGGTGATCTCAGAACCAATATAAGAGTAGGCGACGGTTTTTACTCCCTCGGCCAGCACGTCGTTTTCCGCGAGGAAAGTGATCCACTCCTGCCAGTCTTCGCCGCCCATCACTTTGACGGTCTCTTCCACTTCGTGCTCATCAGCAACCGGGAGTGTCATTTCTGCCATCGCGCCGTGTTCGATACTGATGAAGTTTCCGGTGAACGGGGTGCCCAGTGCTTTGAGGGAAGAGCGCCACATACCGCTTCCGTCCGGTTTTGGGCGCACGCCGGTCGCCAGGCTGTAGATCACGCAGTCCACCTTGCCGCCAAACTCATTTTTAATAAAGTCGACTACCTCAGCACGCATCTGTGGTGAGAAAGCATCGCCAACAAAGTTTTTGGCGATCAGCCCCTGTTTTTCTGCTTCTTCAGTAAACGCAAGGTTGTTATGCCAGCCTGCAGTGCCGGTGTGTTCTTCTGATTGTGGACGTTCGAAGGAAACCCCAATAGTGTCGGCCTTGCCGCCAAAAGCAAGCGAGATACGTGACCCTAGACCAAGACCGGAGGAAGCTCCAAGTACCAGTACTTTCTTTGGCCCATGAGTCAACGGTGGCAACTCTTGCACTTGCGTGATCTGATTACGCACTTCTTCATAGCAGCCTGCAGGGTTACAGTTTTTGGCAACAACGCCTTTGATTACGGGTTGGATTGTCATGGTTTTTTCCTGTTTCATAAATTCTGGGGTCAATATAGAAGGCAAAAACGGGAAATAATGTGACCGGAATCGGTGGCAGGAGGTGATGACAGGAACAGACAAATGAATGGCGCAGCCGGTAAAGCTGCGCAGTCTGTCTCTGAATCAGTGCGCCTTGCTCGGCGCTTCCCCGGTCCAGCGTTTAAAAGCGCGTGAAAAACTGCTTAGTTCAGAAAAGCCAAGCTGAAAAGCAATTTCAGTCATATTGTTCTGAGGGTTACCAAGCAGATGAAGCGCCTTTTGCAGACGGTAGTTATTGAGTATGGTCTTAAAACTTGTGTTGGCCTCTGCCAGACGGCGGTTCAGTGTTCTGGGACTGGTTAGCATGATTTGAGCGACTTTTTGAACCGAAACGTCTTTCAGTGTTGGCTGCTCATCAAATACCTTACACACTTGCAGACGAACGTCATGTACGCTCAGGCGTGCAGCTTGCTTTCTTACAAATGTCAGATTGTGTTGCCATATTTCATTATTGTGGCTGGCGAGCGGACTGAGAAGGTCAGATTTTGAGAACACGATCTTGCGAACAGGTCCCTGTTTTATTTCATGGCAGTTATACCTGTGGCAAAACGTGTCCGACTCTAATTGAGAATAATCAAGCCGGGGAGAAAATATCTGACACTTCGGCACTTTGCCGCCATTTATCTGCCGCATCAGTTCCAGAATGGTGCAGATCATCAATGTGATCCCGATCTTGGTTATCTGGTAAGCCTCTGGCGAAGCGTTGTCCAATGCCCACAGTTCCACCTTGTCATTGGTTTCGACAAAGGAAAGGTGAGCCTGATGCGCCGCTACGACAAAGTACTCACTCAGGGTGCGAAGAAATTCGACCAGGTTTTCAGATGAACAAAGCAGTACCGAAAAACAGCCAAAGCTGAATGGATTAACCTGTTTAGCGGTATCGATGGAAAAGAGGAGATTGCTGTGTTCGATAAGTTCCTGATGAAACTGACGCACAATGCGGATATCCGGTTGTTCAGAGGGCATGTCTCTGATCGCGGCATACGTGGGTACTTTATCCAGTTCAATACCGTGGGTAGTCGCTCCCTGCCTGAGTAGTTCAATCCATCCCGGATGAAGGTGAAAACGCATGTCCTTGCTGGTTCGTTTTTCCTGCATTTTATCGCCCTCGTTAATGGTGCGCGTGAAGCATACTGGATTTGCGCCAGTGGAAAATATGGTCAAGTCACACTCTGGGTTCTTGTCCCTAAGAGCTAAATATATGGCGCATCTAGTCAAGTGAAGCGTTGGGCAAGATCACAGAATTTACTTAAAAAGCGCAATTTTCAGCAGATTAGTAACGAATTATAGCACTGTGAAGCAGATCTTGTTTTGTTCTGATGGCTTGTTTGGTAAAGCAAATGGCGCAGTAAGACAAGCTGTAAGCCAGCTCCGGACGTATGTTGATTAGCGAATGAAGGAGACATTCCATAATCAATAACGCTCCGGGACCGTCCTCCGTTTGAAGCAGGGAGATAGTTAAAGGCGGGCATGGCGGCCGGGGCAGAAAAAGAGGTCAACTATGACTTGGCAAACTCAGTACGCAGACAAGCTGATTACCCTACAACAAGCTGCGAGCAAAATTCAGTCCGGAGACAAGATCTGGGCTGGCGGATATCTCTCTGTACCGGTAGCGCTGCTGCGTGAGCTGGACAAAACAGCGCTGGAGCTTGAAGGCACCGAGCTATACTCCGGCCTGCTGACATTCCCTTATGAATTCCTCAAGCCCGAATATATTGGCCACCTGACATATCGCAGTCTGTTCATGGGCCCGCTGGAGAAGAAGTTCCAGCACGGAGGTAATGCCGAGATCATCACATACCACCTGTCGAATGTAAAAGAAGTCCTGGACCGAATCGGGTTTAACGTCATGGTGGTTGAAATGACTCCGCCAAACGAAGACGGCTACATGAGCATGGGTGCCTGCGGCGGTGTGGGTAATGCTTGCGTGATGGGTCAAGTGGACACCCTCATTGCGGTGATCAACGACCAGCAACCGTTCATCGGTAACCCGGAAAACCTGGTGCACGTGGATAAAGTGCAGTTCCTGACAGAAGGTCACCACCCAATTGCGGGTCCTAAGCCTGCCGCTCCCTCTGAGCTGGAGATGGGCATTGCTGAGCACATTCTTCCGATGATCGAAAATGGCTCAACCATCCAAATCGGTATCGGCAGTCTGTCAGATGCCGTTGGCATGGGGCTGAAAGGCCACAAAGATCTGGGTATTCATACCGAAATGTTTACCGAGTCGATGATGGAAATGATGAAATCCGGTGCGGTCACCGGTGGTGAGAAAAACTACCAGCCAAACAAGGTGATTGCGGCCTTTGCCGCGGGTTCTCAGGATCTGCTTGATTTTATCCATCACAATCCGGACATTGAAATCGGTAATGTAGTTACCGTGAACAACCCGAATGAAATCGCTAAGAATGACAACTTTGTCTCTATCAACACCTGCATTATGACGGATCTGACGGGTCAAGTGGCATCGGAAGGTGTGGGGCATATGCAAATTTCTGGCTCCGGTGGCCAAGTGGATTTCGTGCGCGGAGCACGCATGGCCAAAGGTGGCCTTTCAATTATTGCTCTGGGATCCACTTACAAAGGTAAAGATGGTCTTGAGTCAACAATTAAAGTCGCTCTCCCTGAGGGTACCCCGGTCACGACACCGCGTAACGACGTTCAGGTGATCGTTACCGAATACGGCGCGGCGGATCTGCGCGGCCTGTCTACCGTGCAGCGTGCAAACGCGTTGATTGAAATTGCTCATCCGGAGTTCCGTGATGCGCTGCGTGAGCAGGCAAAAGCCTGCGGCAAGCTGAAATAAACCGGAGGGATGACAATGTATCAAGGTGAATATTTCCAGATTGAAATGCACGGTGAGCTGGCTCACCTGGTGTTTAACTCTCAACACGACAGCGTCAATACCCTGACAGAAGAGGCGCTGAAAGAACTTGAGCAGGCGGTAACCCTGCTTGAGGAATCAAAGCCAGCAGGTCTTGTTATTCGTTCTGGCAAGAAGCTGTTCAGTGCAGGCGCGGATGTGAAAGCTTTCCGCCAGCTGTTCACGGATGGCGGTGAGGCAGTAGCAACCTACCTGGAGTGGGCGCAGGGCCTGTATAACCGTATCGAAGATTTACCGTTGCCAAAGGTCGCACTGATCAATGGTACCGCAGCCGGTGGTGGTATGGAACTTACGCTGACTGCGGATTATCGTCTGGCAACTCCTGATGCGAAACTGAGCCTGCCGGAAGTCAAGCTTGGCATTTTCCCTGCGTGGGGCGGCCTGACTCGTTTGCCGCGTATTGCAGGCATGGATACCGCGATTGCCTGGATGACCATGGGTAAGAACTTTAAAGCGGCCGATGCGCTGACAGCACACGTGATCGACGGTGTCGTTGAAGCAGAAAAAGCAGTGGCAATGGCAGAGCAGACTATCGAATCTGCAATTAAAGGAGAGCTGAACTGGCAGGCCCGTTTTGAAGAGAAGCAACAACCGCTGCCAATGAGCCGTTATGAGCTGTCGATGTCGATTAACGTGGCGCGGGGTATGGCGGCAAAAGTTGCAGGTAAACACTACCCAACACCGGGGATCATTTTGTCTTCTCTGGAGAAAGCGGCGAAGCTCGGCCGTGATGAGTCGATGGGCATCGAGCGCAGCGCGGTGTGGCAGTGCATTGAAACCGGTGTGCCGGATGCGTTGGTATCGGTATTTTTGTCTGATATGGCAGTTAAATCCAGGACGAAATCCTTGGTTGGTGACAGTCAGTCCTGCAGCGAAGTCGGCGTGATTGGCGCGGGCATTATGGGTGGCGGTATTGCTTACGTCAGTGCTGATAAAGGCATGGATGTGGTGATGAAAGATATCCATAAGCAGGGGCTGAAGCTGGGACTGGATGAAGCTAACAAGCTTTTGACCAAACAGGTTGAACGTGGCCGTAAGAAACCGGGCCAGATGGGTGAAACCTTAAACCGTATCGTACCAACCCTGCATAACGAAACGCTGCAAAACAATGATCTGATCATCGAAGCGGTGGTTGAAAATCCAAAAGTGAAAGAAGTGGTACTGAGCGAGCTGGAGCAGATCGCACCAAATGCACTGATAGCTTCTAACACTTCCACCCTGATGATTAGCGGTCTGGCTCAGGCGCTGGAATGTCCTGAGCGTTTCTGTGGTATCCACTTCTTCAACCCGGTGCACCGTATGCCGCTGGTGGAAGTGATCCGCGGTGAGCAAACTTCAGATGAAACCATCAGTCAGGCAGTGAAATACGTGGCCGATCTGGGTAAAACCCCGATTGTGGTTAACGACTGCGCAGGTTTTCTGGTCAACCGCTGCCTGACGCCTTACTTCCTGGCGTTTAACCAGCTCGTGTTAGATGGCGGTGACATTGCAGTCATTGATAAAGTGATGAGCAAAGGCTTTGGCTGGCCAATGGGCCCGGCGCATCTACTGGATGTGATTGGCCTGGATACAGCTGCGCATTGTATTGATGTGATGGATGAAGCGTTTCCTGGCCGTTTAAGCAAGCCAGAAACTAACCTGATCCAGAGCTTTGTTGACCAGCAGCTGTTTGGTCAGAAATCCGGTCAGGGTTTCTACACTCATGTAGCGGACCGCCGTGGTCGCATTAAACCGCAAGCATCACCTGAAGCGAACAACCTGATCCTCTCGCTGGCAGAGCAACCGGCAGAGTTTGATGTTGACGCTATCACCATGCGCATGATGTTGCCGATGATGTTTGAAGCCATTCGCTGTCTGGATGAGGGGATTGTGGCATCGCCGTCTGAAGCTGACATCGCAATGATTTACGGTACTGGTTTCCCTCCGTTCCGTGGTGGCCTGTTCTATTACATGGATCAGATTGGGGCAGACAAGCTGCTGGAAACTGCTGAGCAGTATAAGCACCTGGGGGCGTTGTATGAGGCACCAAAAGGTCTGATTGAACGTGCCAAAAACGGCAAATCATTTTACTGAACAACAGGGGAACCAAGATGAAAAACGTAGTAATTGTTGATGCGATCCGTACCCCTATGGGACGTTCGAAAAACGGTGTATTCCGCCATGCTCGTGCAGATGACCTTTCTGCACACCTGATGAAATCCATGTTTGAGCGTCAGCCAAAAGTGGATGCGAACATGGTTGATGACGTAATTTGGGGCTGTGTTCAACAGACCGAAGAGCAGGGGGCAAACCTTGCAAAACTTGCAGCAATCCAGGCCGGTCTTCCGGAGTCGGTTCCTGCGACTACCGTCAACCGCTTGTGTGGTTCATCCATGGACGCGCTGCACATTGCGGCCCGTGCGATTAAAGCTGAAGACGCAGAGATCGTGCTGGTGGGTGGCGTTGAGCACATGGGTCATATTCCAATGACCAAAGGTATCAACCTTAACCCTTACAACCGGAATATGGCACAGGCTTCAGCCATGATGGGCCTGACTGCAGAAGCGCTGGGTAAACTGCACCAAGTCAGCCGCGAAGATCAGGATGCTCTGGGTGCACGCTCTCACCAGCTAGCGCACCAGGCCACCGTTGAAGGCCGTTTTGACAACGAAATCGTCCCAACCATGGGCCACGATGAAAATGGCCTGCCGACATTGGTTCGTCACGATGAGGTGATTCGCCCGGAAACCACGGTTGAGTCTCTGTCTGCCCTGCGCCCGGTGTTTGATCCGGTGAATGGTACCGTGACAGCGGGTACCTCTTCGGCCTTGTCTGATGGTGCGTCCTGTCTGCTGGTGATGAGTGAAGACAAAGCCCGCGAGCTGGGCGTAACGCCTCGTGCCCGTATTGTCTCTATGGCCTCTGCTGGTGTACCTGCGGCTATCATGGGCTACGGTCCGGTTCCGGCGACCAATAAAGCGTTGGAGAAAGCAGGCATCACCGTTGATCAAATCGACTATGCGGAAGTTAACGAAGCGTTCGCCGCTCAGGCTATTCCATGCCTGAAAGACTTAGGTCTGTGGGAAAGCCGTGAAGACAAGGTAAACCTGCACGGTGGCGCGATTTCTCTGGGTCATCCACTTGGCTGCTCCGGCGCACGTATCGTTGGCACGCTGATCAACGTCATGGAACAACGTGGTGGCCAGTACGGCCTGGCGACCATGTGTATTGGTATGGGGCAGGGGATTGCGACCATTATTGAAAAAGTCAGCTAACCGTATCACTTTCAGACCAACTTGAAATAGGCGGCGCTCTTAATCGCGCCGCCAAAGGACAAAACAATGGAACATTTGAAAAAAACTTTGATTCTTGTAACGTCTCTGATGTTCGGGACAGTGGTGATGCATGAGTTGCATCTGGCGCCATGGCCAGCATTTTTGGCTGTGATCTTTTATTTCATTTTTGACTTTGATAACAGCAAGCTGAAAATGATTTTTGGTGGCTCGGTTGTCGGATTGGGTTTTGCTTACGCATTTTCATTTATCTTACCAGCCCTGATTGCAAGCTTTGGCCCTTCTCTCGGGTATTACATTGTTCTGGCAGTGAGCCTGGTGATCGTGCTTGGCTTAGGTGCTATCGCCCATGACTATTTCAACCCAATTACTTTCGCTTATGGTCTCCTCGGTCTGCTTTATGTTGATATCGCGCGCGAAAGCAGCATCGTCTGGTTGTTGACGCTATTGTTAGGCGGCGGTTTTGTGATCTTTTGTGTAAACTTTGCGGTGCGCAAGGTGATCCCAAAGGCACTAAACAGCGCTCAATTGTCGTAGCGAACTGCCACTTCATTAAGATCCTTGATGTCAGTCTGTTATGCAGGCTGACTCAACATTGTTATCAAAGTTAATCAGGAAGATGGCTGAAAAGGCTATTTGCTGGAAAGTAACCATAAATGCCAAGCCTTGCTGGATGATAAAGCCCTGTTTTGCCGCCGTGGCTTACGTGGAGTTAGAGTCTGTTATGGCAGGAATAATTAAAACTTAACTTTAAAAAAGGATGTGTGGATACCAGTTAAATACTAAATATCTCCCTATATCATTTCTTCCTCTAAACTCGAAATGTGTTGTGAACCACCACACCTTGAAAACACAGAAACCAGATAACTCCCCAAAAAATGGCGTCAGCTTACTGAATTGCTGGTGTTAAGAACGGGCGATGCCGGTTATTTGATACCAGTCCTCATTTCCTTTTTAAGACCCGCAAATTCTGGCTTATGAAGGTGCCTTTTAACTATTTTGAGTGGTTTTATAACAAGGTCCAGGTTTGAGGCTACGGCGATAGGTTGACATGACAGGCAAGAGCGTAATTTTTAAATTTGGCTTGATAGCCAGGTAGCAAAGCGACTATGCATTTAACGCTACAGCAATTTTGCAAGATACAGTCATGGCCCCTTTGGTTCGTGGTCATATAGGACATAAATGTTGGCCTAATCAGACGTGAGCATTTTATCTATTTTGCAGTGTGATCATGTTCACATAAATTGTCGTCATCAAAGTGCATATTGTTAGTAACTATCACTTTGTAGGCATAAAGTTCTCTTGTCTTGAATATTGCTAAGTTAAGCCGAACAACGGAAATGATTTTTTTGAAAGAGGTATAGATTGCTACTGAATATCCGTAAGTGTCAATTATGGATTATGAGGAGCAAGGTATTGATCTTAGGTGTTTTAGCTTTTCATTAGCTCAGCCAACGCTGGATAGTCCACAACTAACAAGCGTTCAAGAGAGATTTATGCACTTGGCATTTTTAGTTTGGGCTGGGTGAAAACTGCGATACGAACTGGCTTTTTCTGGTAAACTCTGCGTCCAAATTGCGTCTTAGTAGGAACAGCCATTAATGAGCCAAGAACAACCAAATAACCCATTGCACGGTTTGACCCTGGAAAAGATCCTTGTGCGTTTACAAGAGCACTATGGTTGGGAAGGTTTGGATGCAGAAATTCAAATTAATTGTTTTTATAACAACCCATCAATCAAATCGTCTTTGAAGTTTTTGCGCAGGACCCAATGGGCAAGAGACAAAGTTGAAATGTTGTACATTGACACCTTCTGCAAGTAAGAAGATGTGCACAATATAAATGAGTATCAACTTTAATCTTTTCAGAAACTTGAAAGTGTACAGAGCCCTGGGGCTTTAGCCGGTTTTTCGATTTTATGCATTCATTAACACATCACATTAAAGCAAGGACTGGAACATAACCGTTTCAAACGCGGCATCATTGATTGCGCCGTGTTCAGGCTGGCATGATATTGTTTCTATTCTTCTGATTTTTAATGGTTTCTATCGATGAAAAACAACAGCTAAGGCTTGCAGTTCTTTCATCTTGGTTTATTGAGCTCGACCTTCACAGTTGAACTCGGGGCTGGCTTCAATGAAAATGATGGGTGGCAGTGCTTATCATTGGATTGATGATGGTTTGTTTATAAACAGTAACAACTCGTTGTTACAAAATACGGACGATATATATTAGGTCGAGATGAATGACACGAAGCTCTACTCTGTAAAACTCGCTCTTGGTTATTTTATATTTGCATCGTTGTGGGTGCTGTTCTCTGATAAAGCGGTTGAGCTATTGTCAGATAGCCTACAGATGTATACTTGGGCGCAAGCGTTCAAAGGGCAATTGTTTGTCATTATCACGTCTCTCTTGCTGTGGGGAATGATCAGGAAGAATAACCGTACCCTGGAGCGAGCCAACGACATTGACAGTGTAACAGGGCTGCACAGCCCCTCCGTTTTTTTCCGCCATTTAGAGAAAACACTGAAGGATGCCCGCAGTGATGAACATGATGTGCTGTTTCTGCTCGACATCGATAATTTTAAGTCGGTGACAGATAAGCTGGGGTTCGACGCAACGAATCGGCTTTTAAAAGACATTTCGCGCGTTATTGATACCCCTGCGCCTTATAAGGTCCTTTCTTCACGTGTACACTCTGATGGCTTTGCTTGCTTAGTCACCCTTCAGCACGCCAGCCAGATTGAACCTTATATCGCTAAGATTCATCGTCAGTTCAATCAGTGCACGTATCGTTACCATATTGATGTGACCTGCTGTATTGGCGTTGCGCTTTTCCCTTCTGATGGCCAAAACGCGAAAGAGCTCATGAGCTCTGCCACTTTTGCTTTGAATGAAGCCAAAAAACGCAAGAACACCATCGAGTATCACGATATAACACTGGCCGAGCAGGTGCGACAGCGACAAGATATGGTGTGTGAACTGCGCAAAGCCATTGACCACAATGCCATTGATATCGTGTTTCAGCCCAAATACAGCCTGCACAGCGGACAAATGACCGGCGTGGAGGTGTTATCGCGTTGGACACATGAACGCTATGGTCCGGTGCCGCCGGATGTGTTTATTGCCTTAGCTGAGGAGCACCGTTTTTGCCGGGCGCTCACCACTCTCGTGCTTGAAAAAGCCTCGAATCAACTGAAAGCGAGCCAGCTATTAGGGCTGGCCATTCAAAGCGTGTCGGTGAATATTTCTGCTGTGGAACTAAATAACCCCAGAGACATGGATAGCATTGAGCGGTATCTGCAAGCCGACCCCGAATTTGCTCGTTTTCTTTGTTTTGAAATCACCGAAACCGCGATGTTAGACAATATTGATCAGTGCGCGCTTGCTGTTAAAAAGCTAAAGCAATACGGCGTCTCATTTTCGATTGATGACTTTGGTGTGGGTTATACGTCTTTTAGAATATTCAACAAACTGGATGTGGATGAAATCAAAGTGGATCGCAGCTTTATTCAGAAAATAGAACACGATGACCGCTCGAGGGCGATCACGTCGGGTATCATCGACATAGGCAAAGAATTTGGTATCAATGTGGTGGCCGAAGGGGTAGAAAACCGTCAGCAGCTCGAAATGTTAAAGCGGCTGAACTGCGAGCAAGTCCAGGGGTTTTACCTGGGGCGCCCGGCGCCATTAGCGCAGCTGAATGCCGAGTTAGAGAGCGCACAGGCAGCATACTGCAAAAAGGGTGACGAGGACTCTTTTGAACAGTCGGCGGATTGCATTATATGCTAGCCATGTTTCCTGGTTTGTCAGTGCAAGACCCACGCCGTTTAACTGTTATATCTAGAGATACAGTATGCCAACACTGAATATCGACGCGACTTATGGAATCATTGTGCTTAAAGAGTTTGAGTTGGTTTATGTTGATGATCACTATGCTCAGATTTTTGGCTATGCGTCTGCCGAAGAGTTAACTTCAAGTATTGATTCTTTTCTTGAGTTGATTGCCCCGCAATATCACCAGATGGCACGTGACAATTACTACCAACAAGTGAATGGGTGCATCACTCCTCGTGGACGCACGTTCAAAAATATTGATCGTTTCGGCCGCGAAATTACCGTATTCACCATCGATCATGTGATTGAGTGGGAAGGTGAGCCGGCAGTTCAGGTGACGGTGATCGATTTGTCGATGATCGAGCGCGCCCAGGCACAACTGCGTGAAAAGGAGCGCCAGTATGCCCGGCTGATCCTTTCTTCACGGCAGGGAATTATGGTCCATCGTGATTTTAAGCCGGTCATGCTCAATCAAGCGTGGGTGGATTTAATGCATGCCCCTTCGATTGACAGCGTGTTGAAAGAGGTGAACTTATTGGATCTCCTCACTGAGGAAGAAAAAACACAGGCCATCGAACGTTATCAGGCATTGATGTCCGGGAAAATAGAAGGTGTGTACACGGTGGTCGAAAATGCCTGTTTCGATGGCAAAAAGCGCTATTTTAATGTGTACGATAATCTGGTGGAATGGGATGGCAAGCCTGCCATTCAAGCTGTGATTGAAGATGTGACCGAGAAAGTTGAACTGGAAAGAGAGCTGGCGTACAAGGCACATCACGATTCGCTGACCGGTCTTTTGAACCGGGAGGCCATTTATCAATGGTTTGCTGATGAAGAACATCAATCACAATCACTGGCTTGCCTGCTGCTGGATATCGATGATTTTAAATCCGTGAATGATCAGTACGGGCATTTCAGTGGTGATGCGATGATCCGTTTTGTCGCCACGGTATGTCGAGATGTGGTCGCTGATAAAGGGATTGTGGGGCGTTGGGGAGGGGAAGAATTTGTCGTCTTTTTACCTGACTGTCGCCGTGATGAGGCGTTGGAAGTGGCTGAAACCATTCGGCAGCGGTGTGCATCACAGGCATGTGATTATAACCCACATTGGATTCAGCGGACCGTGAGTATTGGTATGACGTATTCGGAGTGTGAACACGCCCCGTCAGGGACGGGCCGTCAGAATGTCGTCCGTCAGTGCATGAATGATCTAATCCGGCGTGCGGATCAAAAGTTGTATCAGGCCAAGTCTCAGGGGAAAAATCAGGTGGTGGACTGAGGCAGGTTTAGTTATCCCTGATGTTCCGGGCTTTCAGCCCCAAATAGCATGGAGCGCCCCTGTAGTTCAACAGGCCAAATGTTGTCAGGTATTCCGTTCAGGCTGATGGACTGTAAGAACGGATTGAATGAACAGGCAGAGAGTGTCGGCAAGGTAAGCCGAACATCACCGAAAAGCTTCCGCCACTGCTGGTAAGGCTTAACTTATGACAGAAAGAGTGGCTAAAATCCAACTTCAAACAAGCTGGTTGTATTGATACCAGCTAAGCTAGATATCTTCTAATCTTATTTCCTTCTTTAAACACGGTGTGTGCTTTGACTTGTCACATCCATGAAAACATAAAAACCAGATACCTCCCGAAAAATTGTGCTAGCCAGTTGAAAAGCAAGTATTAAGATCTGCCGATGCTTATCTTTATTAGATTTTCAAGCTAGGAAAATGCAGTTATAAGATCTTTCATCTGGGGTTATATTGGACATAAATATTGGCCTAATAGGACATAAACGTTTATTCTTCGACATTGCGTGATAATACTCACATCATTTTTAATCATAAAATTGCATAGTATCAGTAGGGTTCATGCTTCAAATATAAAGTTCACTCTTGTTGAATGCTAAAAAAAGAATGGCAAAAAGAATGACATCTTTTAAATATATAAATTGATGCTAAATACAAGTAACTGTTAGTTTTAGAGTGTGATGAAAGTGATTCTTGTATTTAAGGAGGTAATTAGAACACCACCAATAGAAGGAATTATGGAGGGTAACAAGTATATTGTATGTTAATTACCGACATGTATTAAATGTTTATATGTGTCACAGGTGAAGACTGTATGGAGAAACTATGCTTACTTTTCAATATGGGGTTTATGTCAAAAGCAACATCTTATACAGGTCACCTATCTAGAAAAAATGCCACAGTAGAATCAGATAACTGTATTTCATCTCAATTAATTTCAATGGCTAAAAAACAAACCTCAGAGCTTATTTATACAATCATGTGTCTCGAAAATAAAATTGATGAATTAATTAAGTATCTCATTTTCTTTGATGATTATCATGATAGAAAGAGGTTTTCTTCTGTTAAACATGAGGTTATGAGTAAATCAGGGGTTGGCTTATCTGCCAAAATTCACCAACTATTGACTTGCTTGGGTGATTTTGGCTTTTTGAACAGTATTAAGAAAAAATCCTTGCAAGAATCTTTGATGCACTTCACCAGATTATATAATGCCTTTATTTATGGCGTGTTGATTTATCGGGATGATGTGGGAGTCTGCCTAAGTTACTACGAGGGCCAAAAGTACTTAAAATGTTTAGATGATAAGTTTTGGCTGACTTGTAACAGACAATTAATTACATTGAGTTCTATCCTCGATGAAGCTATAGAAAAATCTAAAGTGCCTTTATTAGAGACGGCCAGTTAACCAGGAAAAAAGTTATACTCACTTGGTCACATCACCTTACACTGTATAACGAGAGTATCGCCTTGTTCTCGCTAAAGTCAGGGTAGTACTTATCAACTTGAAGGCCATCAGAAACATCGGTGGCCTTCAAATTGTAGACAATTTTATTCTCACTAACGCCTGTTTAGTTAGGCGCAATGCCGACTAGATGTCTTGCCAAATTTATGCTTTAGTTTCATTTAAATGTTCAATATCTTTTATACAGTCAAAACAGTCCCTGTTTTCAATGTGGCCTTTTGAGGGGGTATGCGACAAATGTCCATGTCAAACAGGACGTTGTTGATATTTTATTTATTAACCTTCTAGTGAATTCCAGTAGAATTGAGAGCGGACAGCAGGCAGTTGAAGTAGTGTTGCAGAGCAAATGGTGTCATTCACTCTTGAAGTGTCGATGTAAGGGTATTGCACATTGGAGTTATTTCTATCGTGAGGGTTTAGTTTTAACTTAGTATTTAAAAATTAATGAGTTATCACTTTTATGCTTGGAAACAATGCTCTGTATGTAATCAAGAGATACCCTTGATGTCTCATCAATGGTGGATTTATTTATAAAAATATAATTAAATTGTGTTTTGTGAAAACGGATAATTTGCCGTGGCAAACACGCTGCTTTCGTGGTGGCTTGACGTAAGTGTAACAAATGACTATGTGGGAATTTAGGCCTTGGGCGCAGTTTCAGCTATACAATCGAACATCAGGCGAGAAGAAACAGTTAGCTAACCTGGAAAGCAACTTGTTGTTGTTATTGTTATCCAATCCACATCGGGTAGTAAGCAAGGAAGAAATACATGATGAGATTTGGAAAGGTAAAGTGGTGTCTGATGCCAGTGTTACCAGAGCGGTGGCGTCATTACGTTTGGCGTTGAACGACTCAGCTGAAGCACAATCAATCATTCGAACTGCGCCCAAAGTAGGGTATTTTATTGTCAGTAATGAAATATTACTGAATCCGGAGCATGTTCTACAAGTAACTCAATCAGAGCCAGTAAAGCAAGTCTCAGTGCTTTTGCTCCGCTCTTGGCGAATGTGGAGTATTGTTATACTGCTTATTCTGAACGCTATGCTGTTTTGTTTTCTCTTTTTGCCAGTTGAAAGCGAACAGAGAGTGGCTCTGAGCAGACAAGTAGTGCAAGCCAACAGTTTTGTGGTCGAACGAGATGATCCACTAAGTCTGCAATTAATGGATTATTTAGTAAACCGGACGCTTCCAGATAATGTTGATTTTTACATCACGTCAAATGCAACTCGTATCTACGTTAGTTGTGTTCGGCGTGCTACTTCGTTGCGACAAAAGGAAAGCCTGAATTTTTCGTTCGATAATGCAATACCAAAAGAGAGTATCAGTGATGAAATTGTCCAAAAGTGTCAATAGAAGCCTATCTCTGATGGTATTACTTCTTTTGATCATGCTGCCGGTACAAGTCTTTGTGAATGGCCGTTATGTTCCAGGTTTTGTTAAGCACAGTGATGCACGCATCAGCAAAACGATACTCACCTACGAAAAGAGTGGCTCTGAGTTTGAACAAACTTCACGAACCATGCAGTACCGGCTTCAGCCCTATCTTTGGAATCGTTTTCTGTTGTTAACCTCGATCAGTTTTGCTAGCGGTGAAAAGCTCAACACACAGTTTTTGATCACATTTTGGCCACAAAAGATGTACTCCATAAAGCATATCAGCCCGTTAGGCGAGGCTGAAGAGAGCAAGTATTTTGATGTTTCAGAGCAACATGTGCTTTGGGAAGGTGGGGATGAGACATTTCAAGTATTGCTCGAAAATCCAGATAGTTATTGTTATATCCAGCTTTCCAGTCAAGCTGTTCAATGTGTCGATGTCCATCGAATGAGAAACGTCGCAGGGTAACGTGCGAAGCCTGCAAGTGACTGTGGGTTAAGATTAAGAAGAATAGTGTAGAGGAGTATTGGCATTCCTATGTGGACTTTTGACCCAACAGCCAGGCGGCAACTGACGAATTCCGAGTCTAACATCAGTAAAAAATTGAAGTCGACAGACAGCAAAGTCCTGGAAATATTGTTTATCCACCAAGGAAAAGTTGTATCCAAACAAGAGTTGCTCGATGTCGCGTGGGCAGGGCGTGTGGTAACTCAGTCGAGTTTAGTGCAGTCGATTGCCCAGCTGCGTATGGCTCTCGGTGATAGTGGCAGAGAACAAAAAATCATCAAAACAGTGCCTAACCAAGGGTATAAACTTGTTGAAGGCAGCATTGAAATGCTAGCCGTTGAACTTCCTGAGCGGCCTTTGAGTAACTACAGGACAACGCAGGAGCCGGATGCTGTGCAGGTCGGTGAGTCGGTGACGCTGTGGCAAAAATCGCTAATACTGTGTTTGGTCTTACTGCTCGCCTTTTGGGTCATCTGGCTTCTTAGAATGGCTTACTATAATTGGTCAACAGAGCGAGTTCAATGGCAGAGCACAGACTACAACGGTGTGCAGTATTTTTATTCCGCAGGAACGCAAGGGAACATTACGTTCAATATGCTAAAAGATCGTTATCCCTCTAATATTTTGATGTTGTACTTTTCTGGTAACCCTGAGCAACTTTATGTGTCGTGTATTTATACATCTCAAACGTTTCATGAACGAACCGCCAGCAATATGAGTTTTTCACATAATTATTCCGTAGAGCAAGTGAAAGGGGCTATTCGTGAGCAATGCCAGTAAAATTATTCTCGGCCTGTTATTGGCGAACATCATGGCCATTGCTCTGGTGGTGTTGATTTACAGATTTAATCACCCTTATTTTCTTGAAGGGCGTAATAATACGATGCTGTTCTCTCATGGGCAGACTTACACAGACGAGGTAATCGAGAGTTACCAAAAGTTGTTCACGGTTGATCATCGGTGGGATGGTTTCCATGATTTACATTCGACCATTCAAATGGCAGGTAACGATAGAAGTTTAAATTTGTACTACTCTGTGTTTTTTTGGGGGCAAGACCTTTTTTCTGCGCGAGATACTGTGCGCAGTCCTAACTACGTGACGTTGGCAGAATCTGACTTTACTGAGGCTCATTTAATCGATGATTCTGCTGAGCAGTTTTTTCAAATCCTGTACCAGGACAGATATAACTTTTGCTACGTAAGCTTGCTAACCAGTAGTGTGCAATGCATTACAGCGGATCAATAATTAGAGTAATTAATCTAATTATTTTCAACAAAAACAGTTAAAACTAATATTGTTGAAATATAAATCATTTCTTATCAATGATTTGCGATTAATGAAAGCCAGGTGGGTAAAGAGGCTGTATTTGAATTAATTCAGATTTGTTCATTAGTCTTGTCATGGATTTAAGTTCATATTGTTGCCATCTCGGACTAGTTGGGTTGGTAACCGTAAGTATGATTGAACCAAGCAAACCTTTACGTATCACGGCGCTGTTATTGGAAGGTATGCCGACAACGGCAGTTTCGGGCCCTATAGAAATGTTGACTTTAGCCTCTATGTTAGCGGGATTACCCACACCACAGGTCAGTTATGTCTCACCTTGTGGGCAACAGGTTAAGGGTATTGGGGGGGTTACGATTGCTTGTAATACACATTGGAGTGCTGTTGATTCGACGGATATTTTGTTACTCGGTGCATGTGGTGATCCAGAAGCAGGGTCCTATTTATTACCCTTAGAAATACAATCTTGGTTAAAACAGCAAGTACGCCAGTGCCAGTTTGTGCTTTCTTTATGTACAGGCGCTTTTTTGTTAGCTGAACTTGGGTTTCTGAATAATCGCAGTGCAACCACGCACTGGGTGCATGCAGATCGTTTTCGGCAGCAATATCCTCAGGTCAGATTGATGTCTCATCTTAAGATTACCCATGAAGGGCCATACATCTGTACTTCTGGCGTTAAAGAATATTTTAGCGCTACGATTATGTTAATTGACGCGTTGTTTGGGGCTGCACATCGGGAAAAATGTGAGCAGTTTCTGGGCGGAGATGTTTCAAGCATCAAGCAGATTTGCCTGACCAGTTTTAGCCAATATCGCCAGCACAATGACAGCCTGATACACAGCTTACAAGACTGGATGCATCGGGAAGAGCCGAGTCGGCTTTGTGTCGCCTTGTGTGCGACAAAAAGTTACCTGAGTGAACGACAAATGAAACGTCGCTTTAAAGCGGCGACGGGTGAATCACCGATGAATTACATTCAACGCATTCGTATGGCATTAGCCAGAGACAAACTTGATACCACTAGCCTAAATGTGGACCAAATCTGCCAGCAAGTGGGCTACACCGATACTAACCATTTTCGGTTACTATTTAAAAAATTCCACAATATGACCCCGACGGAATATCGCAAATATACCCAGGTTTTCACTGGCAACTGAGTCGTAGTGCCCCTTTGCGGGCAACGTGATGGCAGTGATGATTAATATCTTTAGCGGTTTGGTAAATCTATAGTTGTGTGGTGATATGCTGGCTAGCTTTCTGTCGGACTAAAGCGTTTATTAGCGAAACAGGTTTAGAAAGCTAGCCTACAAACAAATAAACAGAGCTTAAATAGATTTATAAAATCGAGTTGCAGAGTATTTCCCCATAATAAGGTAAATCACCAGGTGCGATGAGTGCTTGCGGTGATTTTTTTAACAGTACTTTTCCTCATTAACGGCCCGTTAAAAAAGTTTAACGGCTACCTTAATGAGTTGATGTCACTATCAGCTCGCCTTGTGGAGATTGTGGAGATTTTTAAGTTCGGCCTTGGCTTGTTTGGTAAATGTCGCCTCTTTCCCCTGGATCTTATATTCGAGATCCATACCATTATGTAGGGTGATTTTTCCCCCGGTTTCTATCGCGAGTAATACCCCACTGCATTCAAAGTCCATTTTAATGGGCTGAACTTTCACAACCCGGAACTGGCTGTCCCCATGTTGGAAGAAAATCTCCTTATCAGCGCAATGAGTTTTAATGGTAGGTAGCATGGTTGATAGTGTCGATTCGATAAATGTGATCATATTTTTCCGTTGCTGTTATGGTTTGGTTGTTATACGGCATTTGCCGTGGCATAGAAGTGTTGATGTAGTTGCTGAAGGCACTGCTCGAACTGAGTGAGTGAGCGATATAGGTCGGCCTTGTTCTGCTCATTGCCGATGATGATCGGATAGGTAACCCCCCCGTCAATCATCAGGTTATCAACCAGATTAAAATCTTCGATCGCCATGTCAGTGTTATCGCGGTACTCGCCGTTTTCCAGCTTGGTATTTTGCAGCGTTGCCAGATTTCGAGTCAGAAAAGGGCGTTCGTCGTGGGTGTAGGCGAGTACCACTTTACCCAGTCCTTTCGCCATTCCGATCTCATAAACGGTGCCGACATCGGCACTACTGCCCCTAAAAGGCGTAATGTTAGCAATCACGGCAGCGGCCGATAGAATTAGTGCTTCATTAGCTCGAGAAATTTCCAGCCCTGCTTCTTCCTTCGACATTTGACTTAAATCAAGCAGGTTATCAAGTGGATAAAGGCCTTCGAAGCCGTATTTTTTACACAGCTCCTTTTTTTTCTTTCCTATTGCTAATGAGTCTGGGAGAAAAACTTCCGGGCCTGCCAGATATACTTTTATCATTTTATTTTTCGATTGCGTTAAAAATTATGTGTGCAAATTATGACGATTTCGCGCATTAAATAAATATTAAACTAATACAATATGTTGAGTGATACGCTTAGTTTTTCTCTATAAATCAGTAGTATAAATATAATCCAGATATGTGACGTCTGTTTTGGCTTATATATATGTCGGATTTGCCATGATGGAATTGGGTAAATTCCGGACATTTATTCCACCTGTATAGGAAGCTGAGAAATGTCAATGTCAGTAATTCATGTAATATGTCCGATTTGGCCATTCAAAAGGTTGACTAATAGTATTGGTAAATACCTTCCGTTAATCGGACTAATAACATTGTTAATTAGGACATTATCATCCTTGCTTGTTTGTTAACGTGTTGATTTGTAATGGTTGTTTGTTTTCCGTTATGGGCTTATAAAACGAGTTCAATATTTTAAGTCATATTTTAATCTGGATAATTAGTCGACGAAAAATCAATAAATTAATAAATCAACAAATTTAAAATCGAGGGTGTGTTTATGCTATATGCAAAGCCGAATACTGAAGGTTCTGTCATCAACTTTAAAGAAAAGTACCAGAACTTTATTGGTGGCCAATGGGTAGAACCGACCAAAGGTAAATACTTTACTAATAATTCACCAGTAGATAACCAGGCGATCTGTGATATCCCGGCATCTACGCAAGAAGATATCGATTTGGCTGTTGATGCTGCTCACCAGGCGCGCGCTGCATGGGCCGTCACTTCTGTAACAGAGCGTTCAAACCTTTTGCTGAAAATGGCGGATCGCATTGAAGCGAACGCAGAGATGCTGGCGGTTGCAGAAACATGGGATAACGGTAAGCCGGTACGTGAAACATTGGCTGCTGATATTCCTTTGGTGGTTGACCACTTCCGTTACTTCGCCGGCTGTATCCGAGCACAAGAAGGCACGGCGGCAGAACTTGATAACCAGACAACTACTTACCACTTCCCGGAACCGGTGGGTGTGGTTGGCCAGATCATTCCATGGAACTTCCCATTATTGATGGCTGCGTGGAAGTTGGCACCTGCACTGGCTGCTGGCTGTTGTGTGGTATTAAAACCCGCAGAGCAAACCCCGGCATCGATCCTGGTACTGATGGAGCTGCTTGAAGATCTGATTCCGGCAGGTGTGGTAAACGTGGTTAATGGCTTTGGAGCGGAAGCAGGTCAGGCATTGGCAACGCATAAACGTATTGCCAAAGTGGCGTTTACCGGTTCAACTGAAGTTGGCCAGCACGTTTTGAAATGCGCTGCTGAAAACCTGATCCCATCAACGGTTGAGCTGGGTGGTAAATCTCCGAACATCTTTATGGCGGACATTTTTGATCATGAAGACAGCTATGTTGATAAGTGTGTTGAAGGGGTACTGCTGGCATTCTTCAACCAGGGTGAAGTATGTACTTGTCCATCACGCCTTTTGATCCAAGAATCAATCTACGATCGCTTTATGTCAAAACTGCAAGAGCGCATGAAAACGATTAAGCAGGGTAATCCTCTGGATACGGATACGCAGGTTGGCTCTCAGGTATCTGAAGAACAGTTCAACAAAATCCGTGGTTACATCCAAATCGGTCTGGATGAAGGTGCGGAGCTACTGGCAGGCGGTAACAGCAGCTCAGACAATGGTTACTTTGTTGAACCAACCCTGCTGAAGGGAACCAATGATATGCGTATCTTCCAGGAAGAAATCTTTGGCCCTGTGGTTGCGGTGACCACTTTCAACACCATCGAGGAAGCACTGGAAATCGCAAACGATACTGAATATGGTCTGGGTGCGGGTGTTTGGACGCGTGATAACAACACGGCTTACCGTATGGCTCGTGAAATTGAAGCGGGTCGTGTTTGGGTAAACTGCTACCACGCATACCCGGCTCACGCAGCGTTTGGTGGTTACAAAAAATCTGGTATCGGCCGTGAAACGCACAAAATGATGCTTGGTCACTACCAGAACACGAAAAACATGATCGTAAGTTACAGTGTTAATCCTCTGGGTTTCTTCTAACTGACGATTAATCACCCCCTGTTAAGCCTGGTTAACCCCAGGCTTAATGCTTTAAGCGTTTCTCTTTTCATGGGTGTAAAGGGGGCAGGGGTGAATAACATCAGATGGTTGCCTGCCTGAAATGTCAGTCAACCTGTCGTGTTAATCTGCAATAGCAGGCTATTTTCCTTACGCCGTGTACCAATGAGACTCACCACATGTTCATGGCGGTTCATTTCGCAATAGTAATTTCCCTCCATTGTTTTAACCGTTACTTAGTCTTTAGATTTCCGCCTTTGGCTAACGTTAAGCTAAACAGTTAGTGTTTCAACTGCTGCTGTTATTGTATCGTTTGTTTGTGGTATTATTGACAATAAAATTGATAGTTAATTATCTAGCAATAATATGCTTTTGATTCTATTGGGGAAAAGAAAGAGAGACTGATGTGGATTTTTAATCCTGATAACAGGATGCAGTTGAGCAATCGCCTGTCTGGTGCATCAAAAAACATCAAATCGACAGAAAGTCGGATTTTAAAATTGTTACTTGACCATCAGGATCAAGTGGTGTCAAAGGATGTACTTATAGCCGAAACATGGGGCAGCAGAGTCGTCTCTGATTCCAGCCTGACTCAGGCGATCGCTCATCTCAGACTGGCTCTGGGAGACAATGGCAGAGAGCAAAAAATCATTAAAACCCTGCCTAAGGAAGGCTATCAGTTAAACTCGGGTAGTGTCTGTTTTGATACCAGTTATCTGAGCAAAAGCCTGGAAGCGAGTTCTGACCATGCTGAAGAGAATAGTGTTTCCAGCTATTTGCTAGAGACAGAATTGGCTCAAGTTCAACCTCAGCGCCGGTTGCCCTGGGTGAAAAAAACGGTTGTAAATATGCTGGCTCTTGTGGTGTTTATCGTATCGACTTTGGTCTTCATCTGGGCTGGATCGATATATCTGCAAAACGAGGCGATTATAAAACAGCCTTGGTCTGTCAAAATGACTGATGGTACTACTTTTTATGTCGAAGATAGCCGCGCGAGCGAAATGTTGTACAACGAGTTAGCCGGTAAAATAGTTCAGAATGTATCGCGTTTGTTTATTTCAAAAAATCATGAACAGTTTTATCTTGCATGTGTATACCATTCAGACAAGCATCAAGACAGGCAGATCCTGAATCTGACGTTCACCATTAACTACACCGTAGATGAAATTAGGGCACATGTTAATGAGAACTGTCGATAAACTGCTTGGTGGCTATGCCTTCTGTGCGTTGGCAGTATTCATTAGCATGATGTACAAAATCCATACTGTTCGGCCTGATTTTTTGATTAATAATCATCAGCCTATTGTTCATGCTAATGGCATTACCTTCGCTGATGGCAGTTATGATGCTTTCAAGGTGCTTCATACTGTCAAGTCACACCCACTTGGTTATCACAAGATGAGCTCGCTTGTTACGTCAGTGGACGACACGGAAATCTTTAAAATGACGTACGCTGTCTACTTTTTTAATGATGTATTATTTTCGGCAAAAATCATCGAAAAGGATGATAACTATACGCAGGAACAGGAGCCTGACCTGACTGAGGCACATATGATTGAGTATCCTCAGGAGGAGCATTTTCAGATCCTGTTTCAGGATAACGAACTGGCCTGTTATTCAAGCTTGCTGACTGATTCAGTACAATGTGTAAAACTCATCATCTGAAGGGGTAATCATGTGAAGATGATTAATAAGTTTCTTGCATGTTATGCCTTCGGTGCGCTTATTGTTTTCGGCGGGGTTTTATACCGAAACAATCTCAATCAACTGCAGTTAATCAAAAATAACCAAGATCCGATTGTGTATGGCCACGGGATCAAGTTTTCTGAGGACAGCACTTACAAGTACCGCAAATTTCATACTCTTGAACACGGTATGTTGCGGCGGTATCAAATGAAAACGACCATTATGTCAATTGATGAACAGGAAACCGAAACCTTAAGAAAAGCCTATGATGTTTATTTCTGGGGTGGCGAGGTGTTTTCTATCAAGTTGACAAGCAAGGACCAGGGCTACACGGCTGAGGATGAACCGGATTACACCGAAGCTCATCTGCTCGAGTATCCGCATGAGCAGTTTTTTCAGGTTATTTTTCAGGACAGTGAGGTGGTTTGTTATTCGAGCCTGCTGATCAACTCGGTGAAGTGCATTAAACTGTTCGCCTGATTACTGATCAGCTCCGGTCAGACGGGATACTTGATTAAGCGCTACCTTGCTTTTCAGTCAACAGATCGTAACGCCGCTGTTTTTCTCTACATTCGCATTATCGGAAGAACTTACGCCTGTCAGCTTACACAATGACAAGCAATTTTCGGCATTTGAAATACTGGCGATAAACGACATTCCGGGACTACGTCTTCCAAAGAAAAGTCGCCTATTGCCGGTGACGGGCAATAGGCGACATAACCACGGTATTTATTCTACCAATAATACTCTCAGGGCTAGATTAACTCGTTGAGCATCCCTACGTCATAGGCGCTAAGCGGTTGCCCGGTTTTTACCTTTTCCACGTAATCTGGGTTGGCGATCAGTGGTCGGCCAATGGCGATAAGATCCGCATCTCCATTATTTAAAGCAGCACGGCCGCTTTCAGCAGTATAATTGCCACACGTAATTATACAGGCTATCGATATACTGAGTTACTGTGCTCTGATAAGTGGCTGATTAACAGATCTTAACAGTGGTGAACTTGTTCAGGTATGTTTCTATTATAAAGCGAATGATTTGCGTTTAAATCAAGTCGGGTGTTTTAATTTGCTATCAGTGTTTAAATAAGCGCCAGATTGGTGTGATTCTTATTAGTACATTTTCACCTATTGAATGGTTAATGTTGGTACAATCAGTTGAATATAGGTTGTTGTGTGACAGAATTCACTACCTTATAAGTGTCTTTATAGTAACCTGCACTTGTTTTTATGCTTTTGTTGAAATTAAGTTTTCAACGTTTTTAGGGGCTTGGTTTGGGTCTGAGTAAAAACTGACAGTGCATCTGCAATTACAATAATTTATTAATGATGTTTTTTGTCAGAGATAGAGCCAAAACGACCAGATAATAATTAAAGTACTTTCATTGATGTGTGAGTTATATAACACGATAGGTGAAAATATGGCTACATGTTTAGTGAACTTTATAACTTTAGCTGTTGAACCAAGTACTTCTATGGACACCCTGATTGATGCTAAATGTCGTAATGGATTGATGTAATGAAAAAAATAATATTACTTGCTGTCTGTATCATGTTTTTAATTGCTGCAATAACAAGCGCAATATCTACATCGTATATATCACACCATGAGATTGATAAGGTTATTTTGAAAAAGTCTCAGGTACAAGCTGAACTATTGGCTAAAAATGTAGAATATATTTTGAGTACCTCTTCACGTCCCTTGGAGGAAGTGCAAGAATTAGTTCAGTCGCTCAAAGCTCGTCCGGATATTAGCTATGCTATCCTGATCGACAAAAACGTTAAAGCAGTTGCTCATAGTGATGTTGAGAAATTAAACAAAGTTTATAACGATAACTACACGGTAGAGGGGGCAACAAGAGGAGTGGCAAAACACTCCAAATGGTATGCCGATGTCCAGGAAGTTTGGGTGCACGACATTTTATCTCCGGTTTATGTCAATGGCGAATTATACGGTACGTTTGATGTCGGTATTCCGGTTACCGAAGTCACGGAAGCTGCCGAAGGTATTGTGGCTAGTCAGTTAGTGAGTATTTTAGTTATTTTCTTTGTATGTGGCGGCGTACTTATCTGGTTACTCAGCAGGCTGTTAAAACCTCTTACCAGCCTTCAGCATGCGCTGGAAAACATTTCGCAGGGTGACGGCGATCTTACCATTCGGCTACCTGTCCGTGGGAACGATGAGATTGCGCATATTTCGATGGCTTTCAATGCGTTCGTCAGCAAAATCAATCAAATCGTGGATCAGGTGATCAATACAGGAACGGAACTGAGCCACTCAGCAACCGAGCTACAGAGTCAGTCACAGCAGGCACTGTTACGTGGTCATGAGCAAAGCGAGCAATCGTTATTGGTGGTGACGTCAATGAACGAGATGATTGCAACCATAGGTGAGATTTCACAAAACGCCGCTTGTGCCGCGGAGTCTGCAGAGTGCGCGACTGCTGAAACTCAAAATGGAAAACTGGTGCTGCAAGAGGCAACCGGTGTTATTACGGATCTTGCTGATCAAATGAACAATATGTCGGGGGTAGTCACTTCCCTGGCGGAACAAACGCAATCTATTGGCTCTATTCTTGAAGTTATTCGAGGTATTTCAGAACAAACCAACCTGCTGGCGCTCAATGCGGCGATTGAGGCGGCACGTGCTGGTGAAGCTGGCCGAGGATTTGCGGTTGTGGCGGACGAAGTCAGAAACCTGGCGACCAAAACGGCTCAGTCAACCAATGAAATCCAAGTTATGATTGATCAATTGCAGGATAAAGCCAGCAATGCGGTTGACGTGATGGAGGGCAGTAAGTCGTTAACCGTAGGAGGCACTCAGGCGACCGAAAAAGCCCAGCAGGCCCTCGAAAAAATTTCAGCACAGGTGATGACGATACTTGATATGAATACCCAGGTCGCTACTGCTACCGAACAGCAATCCAGTGTTGCGAATGAAATTAACGTTAATATGGATACAGTGGACCGTTCTGTGAAAGCCGGGCTGGCTGCCAGCCAGGAACTGGAACAGTCCAGCCAGCATCTCGCTGAACTTGCTCAGACGTTAGACGGCCATGTGGGTTCTTTTACAATTAACCGCTAGCAGGTCATTCTTTTTGCCGCAGTCCCCTAATCAGGGGGCTGCCAATATCACAACTTAACCCTGATAGGTTTCATTTTCATCGTGTCCTTGATCTGAATGGGGTACGACGGGGCCATCTTTTGTCCCTTTTGAGTCATCCTGATGTACAAGAAACTCCGCCAGATCCTCAGTGATTACACTTACGGCATAATCAACTTACACGCGGTTATTAGCTTGGACAGTACAGACGCGAACCAGTGAGGAAGAATGGCCGTCAGGTGCCAGTTGATAAGCGGGTTTTCAGTGCCGTGTTGAGCTTTCTTCAACCTGAGGCGGTGTGGAAAGCAGAGCTCTCATGACCTTGTTTAGCAGCAGAGTGCTTCCAACGCTCCAAATAATAGAACTACATAGTGTTAGCAGAGCCACATTCGTGATAAGCATTATGTGTTGGATCTATCAATTTTATAAAAAACAATAATAGAGCTGATTATTTAGAGGTGTAAGGTAGTTATCCATATCGCGGTAAAAAACAAAAGCATCGTGTTTGAATTTTTAATGCCTAATGTTGCATTTATGTAGTATCTGGTGGCGTGTTAAGAGGGAAATAGCGCGAATATTAAAGATTTAAGTGTAGTGAAGAAAATAGGGTTCAGTTATCTAACCGTGCTGGTGGTGTTTACCTTGGTATCTGTGATCTTGGCTCTGAATTTATCGACCTTAAATAAGGATATTGAAGTGCTCACCGATAAAAGTTTGCCTTCGGTTTCTATTCTTAAAGGAATTCAGGTAGATATTACTAAGGTGCGTAAAGATGAGTTTTCATTATTACCTAATGGAGATAACCCCAAGATTGGCGAATGGTTGAATGATCTCGAGCAGTGGCGTGCGGACGTTCAAGCCGGAATTAAAGCGTATGAGGCGCTTGATCTCAACGAAAAGGAAAAACAGGCATTTAGGGTATTCAAAGATACCTGGAATCAATATATCCAAGAAACCAAACCCTACAATGCGTTACTGGGTAAGGGCGATTCAGCCAGCGCCAATGAGGTTATTCTTTCCAGCTTCGCAACCTACTCTAAAGCGTTAAAGAGCCTCGATGACACGCTTGGGCTTAATGATCAGTTAGTGAATCAGATCGGTACAGAAGTGCAGAGTGCGGCGTCATCGACACAATACAGTGTCAGCTTAGGTACGATAGTCATTATTCTGGTCATGGCTTTGTCATCGGTATTATTGTCACGTGCTATTTGTCGTCCGGTAGAACGTGCTCTTGAGTTTGCTTCTAAGATTGCCAAAGGCCAGTTAAACAACGTGATTGATGAGAGTGAGCTGAGTAAAGATGAACTCGGTACTTTGCTTCATGAGCTGGTTACCATGCAGACCAACCTGCACGCTTTAGTCTCTGAAATAAACGATTCGACGATTCAGCTTACCGCTGCGGTAGAGGAGGTCAGTGCGATTTCTTCGCAAACGGCGTCAGGAATGCAAAATCAGCAGCTTGAACTGAGTTCGGTTGCCTCGGCAATGACAGAGATGCAGGCCGCCGTGGGGGAAGTGGCACAGAATACGGAAGTTGCTGCAACTTCTGCTTATTCGGCAACGGAAGTGGCCAACCTGGGGGCAGATACACTGCAACAATCTATTGCTGTTATTGATCGGGTGTCGATACAGATCCAACAAGCTGATGAACTGGCTCAAGAGCTGGAGTCCAGCTCGAACAATATCAATATGGTTATGGACGTTATACGCGGCATTGCGGAACAGACCAATCTACTGGCATTGAACGCGGCTATTGAGGCTGCCCGCGCCGGTGAGCAGGGGCGTGGGTTTGCGGTGGTTGCGGATGAGGTACGCTCGCTTGCTCAACGAACACAAGATTCGACTTCGCAGATCGTTGAGATCGTTAGCCTGTTACAGGAAAACACCAGTAAGATGGGGCTTTCAAGCAGAGATTGCCAGGCGGGTATTGCTCAGTGTGTTGAACAGGTCAATGACGCGGGGAATCAGATTGGTGAAATAGGGGCTTCAGTCGATAATATTGCGCAAATGAGCACACAAATTGCGACCGCGTGCAGCGAGCAAAATGCAGTGTCTGAAGAGTTGAGTCGAAGCGTTGAAAATATTAATAGTGCTTCTACTGAAATGGCAGAAGGTGCGTCTCAGACAGCAGCAGCATGTCACGAAATCAGTAGTTTGGCACATAACTTAAAGCTAAGAATGGCGTCCTTTAAGCTGTAATCTTCGTTATTCTGTAGGCTATTTACATCCAACGGTTTTTTACCAGCCTTGCCTAAGGTATTGCTGGTAAAAACGTTGGCGTTGGAAAGGCGCTCATTTGAAATGATTCGCGTAGCAGGTTCCATTCCCTTTTTTAAAACAACGCGTCCTCGCGTTAACAAGCATAATAAGTGCTGTGTGGTTGTTAATTACATACTGAGCGATTATCTGTTTAGCGCTCAGTATGTATGAATTAAGAGTTATCAGCTTTCAAATGAAAGTTTGTTGCCGAATGCGTTTTTCCAGTCTTTATCGAACTGATCCACAGCAGGTTGAACCGCCGGGTGAGCGAACATTTGCGCGGCTACATCCACCGGCAGTGTGATGGCTTCGATACCCAGTTTCATCACTTCCATGGCCTGCTGGGTGTTTTTAAAGCTCGCCGCTAGAATTTTTGCTGGCAGTTGGTTTTGATCCAGCAGCAGTTGCAGGTCTGCCACTACTTCCACACCGTTACCGTTCATCGCATCAATCCGGTTGACGTAAGGTGCCAGGTAGTCTGCGCCGCACAGGGCCGCAAGGAAGCCTTGCTGAGCCGAGTAGATTGCGGTTGCCAGCACAGTAATGCCTTCTTTTTTCATCAGCTTAATTGCCGCCAGACCGGTTTCTGTTGCCGGCACTTTCACTACCATATCGTAAGGCATTTCATTGATTTGGCGCGCTTCTTCGACCATACCGTCAACCGTTGTGCTGACAACCTGGGCGTGAAAGCGTGGAGAACCACCAAGTGCATCTTGCATACCTGTCAGGGTTTCATTCAGTCCCTGTTTTGATTTCGCCAGAATGCTTGGGTTTGTTGTTACACCTTTAAGTGGCAGGCATTGGTTAAAGCGTTTTACTTCTGCCACGTCAGCAGTATCTAAATAAAGTTCAATCATGGTCTCTACCTTAAACAAAATCGTCGTTTTGATGATGGGATCACTATAGATCTGACAATCGACGCAGATCTTGATTTTGATCAATTGAAATTTCATTTGAAACCATAATAATTTCATTAAGTGAAAGTAAAACGAAGCTTGCTGACCATCAAATGAAGCTTTCAAGCCAAGTTTTAAATCAAGAAAGCGATTTGAAACAACCCAAAGCAGTGTCGTAGAAGCGCAAACCAAGAGGCAAACAGAGATGTATTTCAATATTCAGAGATTCTCTACCCACGATGGCGATGGCATTCGCTCCATTCTGTTTCTGAAAGGATGCAGCTTGTCTTGTCCCTGGTGTCAGAACCCAGAGAGCCGCAGCGAAAAGCGTTCACTGTTGTTTGATGCGCGCAGCTGCATGGCGGACTGCCAGCTTTGTGTTTCTGCTTATCAAGCCACGGTGAACGACGCAGTGGTGAATGATGGCATTCAACGTATCGATAACCAGCTCATCATCAATCGCAAGGCGATCAAAGAAGACCAGCTGATTGCGCTGAGAAACGTCTGCCCGACCCAGGCACTGACAGTCTGCGGTGAAGAAGCAAAATCAGACATGCTGTTCGATGCACTAATGAAGGACAAGCCTTTTTTTGACCAAAGCCAGGGCGGGGTTACTTTCTCTGGTGGCGAACCATTAATGCAAGCGGATCTGGTGGCCGAACTGGCTGAGCGTCTGCATGAAAACCACGTCTCTACCGCGATTGAATCGTGTATGCATGTGCCGTGGAAGAATGTGAAGAAAGCTGCGCCGCACATCGATTGCTGGCTTGCTGATTTGAAACACACCGACGAAGAAAAGTTTCTTAGCTGGGCAAAAGGCTCGCTAAAACGCATTAAAGACAATTTGCGAAAACTGGCACCGATGGCGAAGCGGATAGTGATTCGCGTTCCTGTCGTGCCGGGTTTCAATGACACTATCGAAGAGTTGCAAGACATCATCGATTTTGCGGCTTCATTAGCAAGCTGCCACGAACTTCACTTGCTGCCGTACCACACGCTCGGCATCAATAAATACCGTTTGCTCGATATGCCTTATGAGTGTTCTGACCAGCCATTAAACAAACCAGAACTGCTAGAAAGCGCCATGCAATACGCAAGCGACAATACCCAACTTAACGTGATTGTAAGAGGTTAACCATGGATCTGAATTATCTTCCTGAGCGTATCAAAGCGCATAAACTGGCACTGGTAAATGTGGTCACGCCACCAATCTGTACCGAGCGTGCTGAGGCCTACACCCGCGCTTATCAGGCCAACGAAGACAAACCGGTGATTGTTCAGCGCGCATTGGCACTGCAAGAGCACTTGCGCACCCGTACCATCTGGATCAAGCATGACGAGCTGATTGTCGGTAACCAGGCGAGCAAAGTGCGCGCGGCACCGATCTTCCCGGAATACACCGTGCGCTGGATTGAGGCCGAAATTGATCAGCTGGCTGACCGTCCGGGGGCAGGCTTTGCGGTTACTGAAGAAGACAAACAGAGCATCCACGCCATCACGCCATACTGGCGTGGTAAAACTGTCCAAGATCGTTGCTATGGTTTGTTTACCGATGAACAGCAAGAGATCCTGGCGAGTACCATCATCAAAGCCGAAGGTAACATGACATCGGGTGATGCGCACCTTGCGGTTGATAACGAAAAGATTCTCAAGCTGGGTATGAATGGCTTGCTGGCAGACGTGCGCCAGCATCGCGTGAACAATGACGTGTCAACATTTGAAGGCTTGAAGAAAGAGCAGTTCTACAAGTCGGTGGAAATCGTTTTGTTGGCGATTCAGGACCACATGCTGAGTTACGCAGATCTGGCGCTTGAAATGGCACAAAAAGAAACGCGCCCGGAGCGAAAAGCGGAACTTGAAACGATTGGTGAAAATTGCCGTCATGTCGCTTATCACGCGCCTACGAACTTCTGGCAAGCACTGCAGCTGAGCTACTTTGTTCAGCTGATGCTGCAGATTGAATCAAACGGTCACTCGGTCTCTTTTGGTCGTATGGACCAGTTCCTCAACGAGTTCTACATTCGTGATATCGAAAACGGCACGATTGAGAAAGATTTCGCATTAGAGTTACTGCAAAGTTGCTGGTTGAAGCTGCTGGAAGTGAACAAGATCCGTTCCGGCGCGCACTCAAAAGCATCCGCAGGTTCTCCGCTGTACCAAAACGTGTGTATCGGCGGTCAGAAGCTGAATGAAAATGGTGAGCCGGAAGACGCAGTTAATCCGCTTTCTTGGGCGATTCTGGAATCTTGTGGTCAGTTACGTTCCACCCAGCCTAACTTGAGTGTGCGTTACCACGAAGGCTTGAACCAAGAGTTCCTGATGGGCTGTATCGAAGTGATTAAATGCGGCTTTGGTATGCCGGCATTCAACAATGACGAGATTGTGATTCCTGAATTCATCAAGCTGGGTGTCGAAAAAGAAGATGCCTACAACTACGCCTCAATCGGCTGTATCGAAACGGCGGTTCCGGGCAAATGGGGTTACCGTTGTACCGGTATGAGCTTCATTAACTTCGCGCGTATTCTGCTGGCTGCACTTAACGAAGGTGTGGATGCGACAACAGGTAAAGCTTTCTTGCCGCACGATAAGTCTTTGGCAAAAGGTAACTTCGAGAACTTTGAACAAATGACGGCTTCCTGGGCTGAGCAAATCCGCTACTACACGCGTAAGTCGATTGAGATTGATACCGTAGTCGATAGCGTACTGGAGCAACAAGCGCAGGACATCTTCTGTTCTACGCTGGTGGATGACTGTCTGGCGCGCGGGAAAACGGTGAAAGAGGGCGGGGCGAAATACGATTGGGTGTCCGGTCTTCAAGTCGGTATCGCTAACCTGGGCAACAGCCTGGCGGCGATTAAGCACCTTGTTTTTGGTGATGCGCAAATCACCCAAGCCGTGATTTCACAACAACAGTTAGCAAAAGCATTAGAAGAAGACTTCGACGGTATTGAGAACGAGCAGCTTCGCCAACGCCTTATCAACTTCGCGCCAAAATACGGCAACGATGATGACGCGGTAGACCAGCTAATGGCAGACGCTTACCAGGTGTACATTGATGAGCTAGAGCAGTTCGTCAACACGCGTCATGGTCGTGGTCCGATTGGCGGCGGTTACTACGCGGGGACATCCAGTATCTCTGCCAACGTGCCATTCGGTGCATCAACCATGGCAACCCCGGATGGTCGTAAAGCGAAAACGCCACTGGCAGAAGGTGCAAGTCCATCTTCTGGCTCAGACCGCTTAGGTCCAACGGCGGTGTACAATTCGGTCGGTAAGATCCAGGCGAATAAGATTCTGGGAGGCGTACTGCTTAACCAGAAGTTAAGCCCGGCAGCCGTGGCGTCAGAGGGGGACAAACTGAAACTGTCGATGCTGATCCGAACCTTCTTTAACCACCATAAAGGCTGGCATGTGCAATACAACATCGTCTCTCGCGATACCTTGTTAGCGGCGAAGAAGAACCCGGAGCAATACCGCGATCTGGTGGTGCGCGTGGCGGGTTACTCGGCTTTCTTTACCGCATTATCACCAGATGCGCAGGATGACATTATCGCGCGTACTGAGCATGAGTTGTAACTGAAGTTTCAGTTTGGTTTCAAATGAAAGAAAGAGGCATTATAATCATGCCTCTTTCTTTTTTATCTGAGCCTGAATTATGAACCCGAGACAAAATGAAATCCTGCAAATCGTTAATGACCGAAAGCGCGTGCAAGTTACGGAATTGGCAGAAATGATTGGCGTTTCCGGGGTTACCATCCGGCAGGATCTTAACTTTTTGGAAAAAGAAGGCTATCTGAAGCGCGTTCACGGCGCGGCGATGGCGCTGCAAAGTGATGACATCGACAGCCGGCTGGAAGTACGTTTTGATATTAAACAGGCGCTTGCTAACAAAGCAGCGGATTTGGTGGCGCCAAATGAAACCGTACTGATTGAAGGGGGCAGTGCAAATGCGCTACTTGCGCGCACCCTGGCGGAGCGCGGAGATGTCACTATTATTACCCCCTCAGCGTATATCGCCCATCTCATCCGCAATACATCGGCGAATATCATTTTGCTCGGTGGTGTGTATCAGCATCAGGGAGAAAGTTTGGTTGGCCCGCTAACCAAGCTCTGCATTGAGAATATTCATTTCAGTACGGCGTTTTTGGGCGTCGATGGCTTTCATCAGGACACCGGTTTTACCAGTCGCGATATGATGCGCGCTGAAATTGCCTCTGCCATACTTGCCAAGCAGCGGCGTAATATCGTGCTGACCGATTCAAGCAAGTTTGATCAGATTTTTCCTTCGACAATAGGCCGTACGGAACAGATTTCTGTACTGCTGACGGACAATAAGGCCAGTGAGGGAGATCTGGCGTTTCTCAGGAACTGCGGAGTGGAGGTGATTCTTGGTTGAATGGGCTTTGGTGCCTAACTTACGTGCATCGATAGTGATATGGTTCATCTGGTAGCGGAAATGCTGTGTTCGGTTGTTCTGTTTTTTTGCTCTGTTTTTTTGCACTGTTTGATAGGCACTTTTTTATCATTTGCAGTTTTTTTAAGCGTCGCCGGAAGAAACAGGTTTCGATTGTGTTGAGATTAACAATGTGTGTTCGGAGTATTTTAATATAAGCATTTGTGGCTATATATTTAGATGTTATATGCAGACGTTGCTTTTTTAGGTTTGTTATTTTTAGTGATATTTAAGTCAATATTTTTAGGGTGGTTTTTAAGCTGTAAATGATAACTTAAGTGAATTATTCTGCCTGTAATTATATTGATAGTCCTGTAATTTCATCGTTATTTTTTTTCATTTTTGCCCTCCGGTGGACTGGTTTTTTTGAGACTTGCGTTATTCAGGGGGAAATTGCCGTTGTTAACTTTCAATAATCAACCTGATTAATGTGACTTGGCTCCTTCCGCATTATTTGTCCTCCCCTTATCTCCTCCCTAATCCTCCCCCTGTTAGGCTGGTTTCATTCCTCTGGCTAAAAATACAATCATCGCGAGCAAAGAAAAATTGCTCTGAGGTATTACAAAGGGTGTATTAACGACAGGTTAGGGATTTATCAGTGGTTACCACGAAGCCTATTCCTGCGTATATTCAGTGCATCCGTTTCTCTGGTACCAACAAATTGACCAGCAAGGAAATTATTTTAGCTGGCAAACGTGAAACCTGCGCAAAGCAGGCTTTTAACCATATACGGGAACAAGAATGAAAACCAAACTTACCAAAGTGGCGTTGGCAACAATGTCGCTGTCATTGATGGCTGGCTGTAATTATGAAAGCTCGAGTTCTACCGACACGTCTCCGGCTAATGGCGAGGTGGCCAACGATCTTGAAGTTGTCATTTATTCCAAAGATAGCGCTGATGCAGGCGTGGTGGATAAAACGCTGCATGTCTGGAACAATGAAACTTGCGATGCGTTCGACGCTGACAAAATTGAAGATTTTGATAACTGGGGCGCGGGCGGCGTAAAAGCCACTGGTCATGATGAAATCGGCACTTACTGGGTGCTGCCGCTTAAGAGTCAGGCAGAAAGCGACTGTGTCAACTTTATCATCCGTACGCCGGATGGCCAGTCCGGTGATATGAAAATGGAGTTCGCTAAAATCAAAGACCGTCAGGGCTTTGTATCGGCGGATAACTCAGCCATTTTGGATAACTTTGATGATGCGCTTCCGGTCGAACTCTCTGGGGCGTCAGCGCACTGGGTAGATGAAGATACTCTGCTGTGGGATAAGGCTAAAGGCGCTACTAAAGTTGAGTTGTACTACTCTAAAACTGCTGATGTGGTGTTTGACGGCGAGAACCAGTCGATCTCCGGCGGTAAGGTCGTTGAGCTGAAAGATGGTTCCACCACTGACAGTGTTAAGAAGCGTTTCCCGCACCTGAGTGACTGGGCGGCATTCTCTATTGATGGTGATGTTGATTTTAAACGTGACATCCTCAAGGGTCAGCTGATTGCGGTAGCCCGCAATAGCGATGGCGAGATCGTACAGGCGACCAAGGTTCAGATCCCTGGCGTACTGGATGTACTGTATACCGGTGGTGACGCTGAGGATCAGAATGCTGATAAAGAAACACTTGGCGCGGTACTGGATGGCAGCAGCGTGGTGTTCGGGGTATGGGCACCGACGGCACAGAGTGTTGAACTGCTCGTTTACAGCGAAGCTGACACAGGCAAGCTGAAAAACACCTACACAATGAGTGATCAAGATGGTGACGGGGTGTATAAACTGACACCTGATGATGTTGCCGTGGGCGATTATTACCGTTACCGGGTTAAGGTTTACCATCCGGTAAGCAATAAGATCGAGGTCTTCGAGACGACCGACCCATATGCCCTGAGCTTCTCTACCGACAGCCGCTTCTCACAGGTTGTTGATATGAACGATCCAACGCTCAAACCGGACGGTTGGGATAGCTACGAGTTTGACAAAGATGCCAAGCCGTCTGATGCCGTGCTTTATGAAGTTCATATCCGTGACTTCAGTGTCAACGACACCAAAGGTACCGAGGAGTACAACGGTAAATACATGGCGTTTACCGAAGATGATCGTGATAGTGTTAAACACCTGAAATCTCTGAAGGAAGCCGGGCTTACTTATGTTCACCTGATGCCAACCTTTGATATTGGTACGGTGAACGAAGACCCGGCCACACGGGTGGATCTGAACAACACCGTTGCTGAACTGTGCAAACTGAATGCGACTGCCGGGTTATGTAAGAGTGCGGATCCAAGCCAGACATTAAAATCACTGCTGGAAAGCTACGACCCTGCTTCCAAAGACGCTCAGTCGTTGATGAATGATCTGCGTAAGTTCGACAGCTTCAACTGGGGCTACGACCCGTACCATTACAACGCGCCTGAGGGCAGTACCTCAACGGATGCTGAAGGAACGGTGCGGATCAAAGAGTTCCGTGAAATGGTGCAGGCTCTGCACAACATGGGTTTTAAAGTCGTGATGGACATGGTTTACAACCACACTAATGCGTCAGGCCTGAATGAGCAATCGGTACTGGACAAGCTGGTTCCTGGCTATTACCACCGCCTGAATGAAATTACCGGTAAGGTCGAACGTTCGACCTGCTGTGACAACACGGCAACCGAGCAGGTGATGATGGAAAAAGTGATGATTGATTCACTGGCTATGTGGACCCAGGATTACAAGATTGATTCATACCGTTTCGACCTTGCCGGTTTCCACATGAAATCCAACCTGCTTAAGGCGCGTGATAAGATTCGCGAGTTTAACCCAAGTACCTACTTCTATATGGAAGGCTGGGACTACGCTGAAACAGTGAACAACCGCCGTGGTGTGAACGGTTCACAGTGGAACATGGGTGGTACCGGTTATGGTACTTACAGTGACCGTCTGCGTGATGCTGTTCGTGGTGCCGGATACAACGATACGCCTGATACGATCAGAACCCGTAAAGGCTTTGGTAATGCTGGTGCGGAGTTTGATAACCAGGAAAGTCAAGCAGAGCTAAACCATCAGACGGACATTGTTCGCCTGGGTATGGCCGGTAACCTGAAAAACTACCTGCTGGAAGATCAAAATGGCCAGACTAAACGCGGTCAGGATATCAAATATGGTAGTGCGCCAGCCGGTTACGCTGAGAATCCACAAGAAACCATCAACTATATTTCTAAGCATGATAACCAGACGCTTTGGGATATTAACCAGTACAAGATTGCTGACAGTGTTAGCCTGGCAGATCGGGTGAGAATGCAAAATGTGGGCAACAGTACGGTGATCCTAAGCCAGGGTGTTCCGTTCTTCCAGTTGGGTACATCACTGCTTCGTTCCAAGTCTTTGCAGCGCGACAGCTACGATTCTGGTGACTGGTATAACAAGGTGGACTTCGAGCTGGATAACCCGGAACTGACCAACAACTGGAACGTTGGTCTGCCACGTGAAGATAAGGATGGTGTTTTCTACGATGTCATTAAACACCTAATTGCAAACGATGCAACTCAACCGGGTCGTGATGAAGTTCTGCTGGCTGACGCTCAGTTTAAAGAATTGCTGAAGATCCGTACCAGCAGCCAACTGTTCCATCTGGATACGGCTGAACAGATCAATTCTCGTATTGACTTCCACAATACTGGTGAAGATCAAGTTTCGGGTGTGATCGTGATGTCTGTCGATGATGGTGTCGGTGTTGATGATCTGGACAGCAACGTTGATGCGGTAGTGATTGTGGTTAACTCGACGGTTCACCAACAAGTCATGCCGGTTGCGGGTGCCGAAGGCTTTACCCTGCATGATGTACAGCAGCAATCTGCAGATGCAATCGTGCAGACAGCAAGTTTTGCCGATGGCAAGTTCACGGTACCAGCCCTGACTACAGCGGTATTTGTTAAAAAACAAGACGGTGCACAGGGTAAAGGCGTTCCGGTTGCCGAGAAGGATATGTCAAACGTGCCAACTTACGGCGGTACGGAGATTTACCTGAAAGGCAGCATGAACAGCTGGTCAAACGACAATGTCCTGTCATTTGCTAACGGCATCTATACAGTTGAAACGGTACTGGAGGCAGGCGCGCAGCAGTTCAAGATTGCAGATGCCGACTGGACCGATGGAACTAACTTTGGTTTCGGTAATATTACTGTAGGTAAAGGTTCACTGGAACTGAAGGATGACGGTGGCAACATTAGCCTTGACGCTGCAACGAAAGGGGTTTACCGCTTTACGCTGGACGCATCTGCAGATGCGGACAAACCGACGGTAAGCGTGACTTTGGTTCAGGCGATTGAGGGAGGCTCGTGCAGCCGACTACCTGACAGTGACGAGGCCGCTCCACTAGGCGCAACCAAGCTGTTTGTCCGTGGTGCACTGTCCAGTTGGGGAGCAGAGCCTACTTACCAGCTGACCTACAAGGGCGATAACCTTTACCAGGCATATTTCACTATCGATAGTGCGACCAAAACCGAGTTCAAAATCGCTGATGATTCCGACAACTGGGGCGTGCAGTACTCTGTTAATGAGAACGGCCAGTACATCAAGCTACTGGAAGGTGTGGAGTACAAAGCGCTTAAGCATGATGCCGGTTCATCCAATAACAGCATCAGTCTAAGTGCCGCAAGCTACAGTGTAAAACTGACACTGGATGCGGACAACAAAGACCAAGGCAGCTTGCTGTTTGAAAAATGTGAATAACTGCAAGGTTAATAAATAAACTATTAAGGATCTGATTTTAATCAGATCCTTTTTTTATTCTTTTTTTCGCTTGTTGGGTCAGGCCCGTTGCCGAAATTTTCTTTTCCTCTCTATTTAACCGTCTTTGCTCTAGATATTATATTGTGAAGTTGGTCGTACAAATTACCTTCTTTAACAAGAAAATGTGATATTCACGATAGCTCGTGTTTATTTTTTATTTGATACAAAATATCTATGACTCATTGCGAATGCATAGTGTTGACTTCTATTTTGGTTGATTCCTTACTTGCTCTGATTATGAGATTTCGATCACGTAAAAATATTCGTATTACAAATCTCTAGTAAAAGCCACACTGGTACTCTGTAAGCGATAAATGAAAACGTCGATAATACCCTTAACGGCAACCAGTATGCTGATAGAAAAATTTAACGGGAGAGCACTCATGATCACCAACTTGATTAATGAGCAGTTAATTTGCCTTAATCTCAAGGCAACATCAAAAGAGCAGGTTTTTATTGAGATGATTGACCTGCTGCACAAACAGGGCCGCGTCAGTGATCAGCAGCAGTTTTTAGCTGATATATACGCGCGTGAAGAGCAGGGTAATACCGGTTTTGAAGACGGTGTTGCGCTGCCACATGCCAAGAGTGCAGCGGTGATTGAGCCTGCGGTGGCCATTGGTATAAGTCAAAGCGGGATCGAATACGGTGCCGAGGATGGCCTGCCTTCGAAACTCTTTTTTATGATTGCTTCTCCGGACGGTGGTGCAAATCACCACATTGAAGTGCTGGCGGAACTCTCTTCCAAACTTATTGAAGATGGATTTATTGACGCGTTTCTTGCTGCGAAGTCGGAAAAACAAGCATTGGCTTTATTGTTAGAGAAAAAAGCAACAGAAGTGACCCAGGAGGCAGATAAGGGCTTTCTGATTGGGGTCACGGGCTGTCCTGCTGGTGTTGCGCATACCTATCTGGCGGCGGAAGCACTGGAGAGGGGAGCGCAAGAGCTCGGTTATCAAATCAAGGTGGAAACTAATGGTTCGCTTGGGGTTCAGAATAGTCCCAGCGCCGAAGAAATTGAGCGTGCCGATGCGATCATTGTAAGTTGTGACAAGGTCGTCGACCTGAACCGCTTTGCTGGTAAGTGCCTGGTAAAAGCGGGCGTCAAGGCGGCGATTAAAGATGCCCATGGTTTGATTAATCAAGCTTTGGTGTCACCGCAATATCAGGCATCAGCCGATGAGGTTGCGATAGAGCAAGAAGTAGATGTGGTTGAAGTGTGTTCCGCCAGCTCCTCTCCGGTGAACAATGACTCATCGCGGAAAATTCCGTTTTTGATTATTGGCGCGGTATTAATTGGTTTAGTCATCGCAATGAGTATGTAACCTGATAATGCAAAGCTGATAATTAATATCTCTCTCTCAATCGGATGCCTTATTTAATTCTGATGGCTAACTATTTATAAGCTCCCTTATTTTAGGGGGCTTTTTATTGGGTGTCGTTGTGTTTGGTTATTATTATTAACCAAAGCAAATTAATAAATAGAATGAATGGCCTTTCATAGTCCGCATCAATGGGCTGTATTTTTCTTGCTGCTAATAATTTCTGATTGGATTTCATCAATACCTCATAAATAAATTGGGGTTTTTATGAAATCTGCATTTTGAAATAAGGAACGCTATGATTATTTCTTCGCGCTTTTATCCTATGCGTAATGTGATTCAGGATTATGCATGGGGCAGCCCCACATCGATTGGACAATTATTTGGCACAGAAAATCCGCAAGGGAAACCACAAGCGGAAATTTGGATGGGCGCACACCAAAATGGTTGTTCGACAATTGAAGTCGAAGGCCAGCCGACCTTACTCTCTGAATTTATAGCCGCCAATAAAGAAACCGTTATCGGTGCGGAAACGGCGGAGAGATTTGGTGAGTTGCCATATCTTTTTAAAGTGTTGGCCGCTGAAAAAGCATTATCTATTCAGGTGCATCCGAGCAAAGCACAGGCCGAAGTTGGCTATGCCAAAGAAGAACAGATGGGTATCGACCAAACGGCCGGTTGCCGTAACTATAAAGATCCAAACCATAAGCCTGAACTGGTCTATGCGTTAACCCCTTACCAGGCGATGAACGGTTTCCGTGAGTATGCTGATATCGTTTCTTTCTTTCGCTCACTGAAGATAGCAGAGCTCGTTTCACTTGTTGATGAACTGGCAGTGAACCAGAACGAAACTGGCCTGAAAACGTTTTTTACTGCGATGCTATCGCTGGAAGGTGAAGTGAAAGAGCGCAGCCTGGCCGGGCTACTGACCTATGCCAACGCAAATCAGGAAGAGGAGTTGTTCGCGCTTATCCTGCATTTGGCAGAGCAGTATCCGGGGGATATCGGCCTGTTCGCGCCGCTGATACTGAATACCGTTACGCTTCAGCCCGGCGAAGCGATGTTCCTGGATGCGTGCACGCCTCACGCGTATATCAAAGGCACCGGGCTGGAGATCATGGCCAACTCGGACAATGTGTTACGCGCTGGCCTGACACCAAAATATATGGATGTCCCGGAACTGGTTTCCTGCACCCGTTGCGTGCCCATTTCTGCCGATACATTGCGCCTGGCACCAAACAGAGAGCAGGGGACAGAGCATTACCCCATTCCGGTGGCCGATTTTAAGTTCAGCGTATACCAGCAGAGCCATGATCAACTGCTCCGGACTAAAGGTGCGGAAATTTTGTTTGCGGTTGATGCCCCGCTGACGCTCGCGCATGCTGACGGTGACAACGTGACGATTGAGAAGGGCGAGTCGGTGTTTGTTCCCGCTAATGCAGGCAGCTATCTGGCCACGTCAGCAGGTAAATTTGCCCGCGCTTACAATTAGTTGACGCGATTTTGAGCATTTCGCACACTTGTTGGGCGAACGGTCAATAAAGCGCAGAAAGAGCCTTTACACCCGGCGGCTGAACCCGTATTATTCACCGCACTTACGGAGAGATGGCTGAGTGGTTGAAAGCACCGGTCTTGAAAACCGGCATACGTTAATAGCGTATCTAGGGTTCAAATCCCTATCTCTCCGCCACTTTTCAGTAAAAAAGCCGTTGATTATCAACGGCTTTTTTCGTTTTTATACCTCAATAGCCGACAAATACAACAGGATGATACAGATGTATTTGTCGAGACTACCAGACAGCATGTACTTCAAGCGCGTAGTAACCCCTCTTTCTCTTCTCTCTATGGGCTACCCAAAGGCGTTCCATTTCTCTTTAGTTACTTGCGCAAGCTGCGGGCAAGAGAAGGCTCTCTTAACTCTTTATCATATGTGCCTTTTAGGGAGGGATGAAAAGGAAAAAGTCGGCGAGTATTATTCAGTTTTGCATGCGGCTAAGAATTAGTCAGAAACTGGTCAACCCTTGCACTCAACTCCATATATATATGATTAATATCATTGTTGTTCATGATTAACCAAAATTAAAACAAAAGCTTATATATACTTGCCACCTGAATAAAAGCGCTTTTGTACTGAGAGTACAACTGGCTGAATAATATATAACAGAGGGTTTTAATGATGTTTAAGAAAGAGTTGGTGGCAGTCGTATCTGCGCTTACAGCGATGACTGTGCTAACCGCGTGTGGTGGAGGTGACGGCGGCACAACTGCAGGTGGAAATACTGATCCAAATACGCCTGACAATGGCGGCTCAGAAATCATGCCGTATAGCGCAGAGCGCGTTGTGCAAAAAACATACGACTCTCTTGGTGCGGACATTCAGTACGTTAATGAGACTAACGATGAGCGTTGTACTTATAGCGCATTTGTGGGCTCTTGTGAGCACTACAGCTACAAAGATGTTGCGTACAATATTCCTCTCTCAGAGAGCACGAGTATGGATGATATCGCCACAGTAGCCTTTACGCTTCAGGGCTACATTGAAAAACAAGCAGAGCTTTGGGGTTACGATAGCACCACTGATCTATTGTCAGCAGTATCTTTCACATTCAAGCGATTTGACCAGGAAATTGCAGAGCTAATCGCTTATGATCTTGATCGTCAAGATGCATTTATGCCGACAGTAATTGATTCTGCCATTCTAGCTGACGCAAAGAATGTGTCATTCGGTGGCAAGACTTGTTCAGAACTGGGCTACGGCGCTTACACGGCAAGCCACTGTAAAGCAACTCGTTATCTGGATTCAGTCAAGGCGCAGCAACTTGATTGGCAAGTTACAGCAGGTAAAATCCTTCGCTCAGTATCGGTTAAGCATGAAGAAAATGTAAGTTACTTCGATGGCTTGTGTTCAAGTGTCACATCTGCACAACTTATGTGTAATCTTCAAGGTGACACTAACGAGTTTGTTTTAAACCAGATGGCTTCAGTCTTTGGTGTCAACAAGTCTGCTCAAATCTATGTTACAGGCTTTAACTACCAGGGCGATCAGGTAAAAGGCAAGTACAACAATGGTTACGACATTAACATGCCGAACAACCTTAGCTCATTCCCTGAGTTTGACGCAAAGGTGTTCAATCATGAGCTAACTCACATGATGGTGTACACTCAAGCTCTTGAGCTAGCACCGCTAATCTATGACACTCTTGAGACGCGATTCATGGAAGAAGGTATTCCAGTTGTGTTCGCTAAACAAGAGCTATGGACATGGGCTAAAATGGCAGAACTGGCGCAGGGTGGAGTAAACAGCCTGCTTACATCAGGTGATTACACCACTCGCGGCTCTATGGTTAACTACCTTCTGGTAGCTAAGACTAGAGCGGAAGCGCAAGCAAAGCATGAAAGCCTGGTTAAATTCATCAAAACTATTCAAGTTTACGGCAATGTGCCTGATGCGTTTAATAATGCAGGATTCACAAACCACAAGGGTGAAGCGATTACAATTGACTCCTTTGGTAGCAATATTGCAGAGTGGATTCAGGAGCTAGCGAACGATCCCCAAGTGCTAAGCTACAAATCACTTGCTTACAATAACTTTAAGTAATAATTGAAAAAGTGGCTGTGAATTACACTGTATCAGGCGATTGATACTTAGTCCGATATATGTTTTGTCTGTATCAGACATAAGGCAAAATCGATTTTTGGTGGCTTGTCTTAAGCCGCTGTTTGTACAGCGGCTTTTTCGTATCTGAAGGGGGTGAAGTCAAACCATAGGATTGACGGAAACAATGAACCAGTTCAAAATTGCCTGCTGCAACCACTAGATATGTATCTGTTTGCCGATAAACCTTCGTGATCGTGGTTTCCCATTCGATCTGAAAGTCTCCCTGTTAACCAAAAAACGTCAACTCGCTTCATTCCTCCGTATTGAGACCATGTGTCATGCGTATTACAACAAAGTCACTAAGTGGTGTGCTGGTTACTTTTTGTGCCGCGCTACTCCAACCAATCATTCTTCCATCAGAATTTTCATCATTTGTTGGTGTCGGCTCAGAAAATCTTTTGTGACCTCATAATGTTCCGTATCTTCATAGGCTGTTTCGTAAATCCCACTTTCACTAAACTGATAAATTTTTGCTCTGGGGTAAGCCAGGAGAATCGGAGAGTGTGTAGCAATGATGAACTGTGAACCATCTTCAACAAGCTGATGAATCGCTGAAATCGCGGCCAGTTGCCTGGTGGGTGATAGTGCCGCTTCTGGCTCATCCATAATATACAGGCCATGGCCACGAAGTTTGTTCGTGATTGTGGCCATGAATGCTTCGCCATGCGATTGTTTGTGTAACGATTTTCCTCCGTACCCTTGTATCGGTGGAGGTACTAGTTGATCCATATATGTAGCAACATTATAAAAACTTTCTGCTCTGAGAAAGTAATAGTCTTCAGGTTTTTTAAAGCTTTTGATTGTTTTTATAAAACCATCTAGTTCAGAATGCGTTTTTTCGGTAGCAAAGCCAGTATTTTTGTTTCCGCCCTCAGCATTGAGCCCCAGAGCAACGGCTATCGCTTCAATTAACGTAGATTTCCCTGAACCATTTTCACCAACAAAAAACGTCACATCAGGGTGAAACTCAAGAAAATCCAGTTCTTTGATAGAAGGAACACAAAATGGAAATTGTTCAAAGTTTTCAATTTTGTCTCGCTTTAATTCAATTTCTCTCAGAAATGGTTTCGCTTCAAAGAACATATAAACTCCAATATAAACACAAAAGCAACGCAAATGCCGTATGGCGATACGTTTGATTGATACAATATAGTCTGACTTTTACTCAAAGCAGACCGCACGGTATCTATGCGCGGAATCTTCCCAAAACCAACATTTCGTTTATTTTATATAAGGAACGCTACTTGCGGACTGGTTCCCGAATCTCTTTAAACATGGTTAACACGGAAATAGCGTATTTACGCTTGAACTTAACAGATTCTTTAGTTTACTCATTCCTTCCTGTAGCCTCTCTTCTGTACTGACAGACATTAATGAAAGACGGATATGACTTGCTTCCATTCCGTTTACATCAAAATAGCTGCCGCTACTGACAAGAAGGTTTTGGTTTTTGGCTTCCTGAACCAAATGTTCTGCTTTCCACGGGTTCGGCAACGGTAACCAAATATGGTATCCAGTAGACCGACACTGGATGGATGGCATGATTTGGCGAGCTAACGATTGTCGCTCTTGAGCAGTGATGCGCTGAGACTGCGCCAGATCAAACGCTTCACCAGATTCAATAAGGTGAGTGGCTGCACTAAAGTTAATAGGAGAAGGAAGCCAAATACTAGCCCGAACATGAGCATTTATCAGTCCAATTTGGCTGTCTGGTACTTTGATAAATCCACATCTCATCGCGGGACTTATAGCTTTTGATAACGCTGAAATATGAAAAGCCTGTTCAGGTATGAAATTGCTGATGGCAGGTATTGGCTTCTCATCCAGAAAACAATAGATGTCGTCCTCAACGAGCCAGATGTTGTGTTTACTGACAACCTTAGCCACCTCTTCGCGACGGAACGCGGGCATGGTTATTCCAGTAGGGTTTTGGTGGGACGGAATAATAATAACCAGTTTGGGCTTATGCTCCACAATCACCGAGTCTAAAGCTTCTGGTGATACACCATGCTCATCCAGCGGAACTCCGACGATATTGCGGCCAGAAAGATTCGCTATAGCAAAGATACCCGGGTATGTCAGAGACTCAACAGCTATGGTATCACCTGGTTTAGTGAGGGCATTGATGAGCAGAGAAAGTGCATGTTGTGCGCCATTGGTTAGTATCGTATTTGCCGCATTTCCACCTTCTAATCCAAAATGCTTAGCCCAGGTACTACCGGCCTGGCGATGTGCTTCATGTCCTGAACGTTCAACGTACCCTATTAGCTCAGATGTAACCGAGTCAGCAGTTAGCTTGTATGCCTTTTGAATTGCATCAACATTTTTGTACAGGCAGGGCTGGAGAATAGAAAAGTTGTAATCGTCTTTATCGTCAGGTGCCTGAATGGCTTTACCTAAGTCAGACTTTGCACACACATAGGTTCCTCTTCCAACATGTGATTCGACCCGACCTTTATCAACCAGCAGACTATAGGCTTTGGCGATTGTAGCAGGCGTTGTATCCAAATCAGATGCTAGTTCTCGGTGAGTCGGTAGCTTTGAGTTAGGCTGGTACTCGCCCTTGTTGATTCGCCTTTCAATAACCTTTGCGATTTTAACAAACTTAGCGCTGCTCACATGTTCTCCTACAGATACTTCAATCACTTTCTTAGATTATGACTTAGTTTAATTGAATTGGAAAATTAATTAACTTAGGTAATCGATCGCATTGACATATGTCAATGCGATCGATTAAGGTATTTCAATGTACTCAGACATCATCAGCAACAAGGAAATAATGAATGAATCAAGTCAACGAGATTTCGAAAGTCGCCTTCATCGGCCTGGGTGTCATGGGATATCCAATGGCGGGACACCTTTCGAAGCAAGGTATTAGTGTCACGGTATACAATCGTACCGAGTCTAAGGCGCAAAAATGGACAACTGAGTATGCAGGTGAGTCAGCAACAACCCCTTCAGCTGCTGCTCTGGATGCGGACGTTGTTGCTCTTTGTGTCGGAAATGACGAGGATGTGCGGAGTGTGGTATACGGAGACTCTGGGGTACTCAATAGCCTGCGTGCAGGTTCTGTTTTGCTTGATCACACGACAACATCAGCAGAGTTGGCTGAGGAGCTTGCGACAGAGTGTGCAAAGAGAGGTATACATTTCATTGATGCACCGGTGTCAGGTGGCCAATCAGGTGCTGAGAATGGGGTGCTAACAGTTATGTGCGGCGGGCAAAAAGCTGCTTTTGAAGCCGTTTCTCCCGTACTTTCAAGCTACTCTAACCAAGCGGTTTTAGTGGGGGGAAATGGACAGGGGCAGAGATGTAAAATGGTAAACCAAATCTGCATTGCCGGGGTGTTAAAGGGGCTTAGTGAGGCGGTGCTGCTTGCGCAAAAATCCGGATTAGACATAGAGCAGATTGTTGATGTACTCAAACATGGAGCTGCCGGTTCGTGGCAGATGGAAAATCGTGCAGTCACCATGTCTGAAAACAGGTTTGATTTTGGTTTTGCAATCGATTGGATGCGTAAAGATCTCGGGTTTTGTCTAAACGAAGCAAGAAAAAATGGTTTAATTTTGTCCCTTACTGAAGAGGTAGATAAGCAATATCATTCTTTGCAAGAAAGAGGGTTTGGTCGCATGGACACATCAGTGCTTATAAAAGCATACGATAACGAATAGTTGCTGTGATGCCCATGGAATGGTTAGGTTAGGAAAAAATATCACTTCATTTATGGCTTGCAGAAAAAACAAGCTCTGAACCAGGCGTTTGGAACAGAGCTTGCCTTGATGGTAGTGCATCCGTAATGGTTATTCCGTTGCTGCAGATACCAGTGCTTCTACTTTTTCAGTCACATCCTCTAACGTGGGCATTTCAGTAGCAGAATTGCTGGTAATCGCGTTCTCAACCGTTTTGGTGTAAGACTCGAGAAGTTTTGACAAGCGCTGACTGTGCTCTTTTTCCTGCTGTAACGCTTTTTGATTCAGCTCTAGCTTAGCAACTGCTTCTTCCAGGTTCACTGTTAGTGCGCTTAGCTCATCTTTAGCGCTGGCAAGCTCTTGTGCCAGTTCATCGTTTTGGCGCGATTCCTGCTTTTTGCTGGTTTGCAGCGATGCAAGGATTGAAGCCGCCTGTTGGGGGAGTGGTTTGTCACGGTAATCCGTGCCATTGACCATCTGAGAAATCTTAAGTAAAGATTTCTCGTATGCCAGCACGATTGGCTCGAATCTTTTGCTCTTGACTGATGACAAGCGTGTCACCTCGTGGGCAACGCTTACCGTGTGCGCGAGCCTGAATTCCGCTGCTTTCACCGCTTGCTCGATGGCAGCGAAGTTGCGAGAATCGGTTTTAACCGTAAGCTCGACTTTGGCAACTTCAGCTTGGGCTTTTTTGTAGGTTTGCGGAGCGCGGCTGTCGTGCTTCATCGTACGGAGTTCAGCAAGCCGGGCTTTGAGCGGGTCAACGTACTCTTTGAGAATAACTTTTATTTCCAACTGCTTGGCAACGTCGAGAAACTTAACCTGAGCGAACTGGGCATCGCTGATCTCATTTCTATCCACATACTTAAAGAGTTGTAGATAACTTGAACGTACCTGGCCATAGGTGGTCGAAAATATGGTTTTAGCCTTAAGCATGTCTAAGTAATCCATCTGGGCAATAGACTCTGCCAGGAGCTCGTCAGCTTGCACCTTCAGGGCGACCAGTTGATTGTACAAGGTTTCTGTTTCGCCAAGTAATTCTGAGTATTTCTCAGCGTATGTGGTGGAACTGAATAGGGAATAGTCTTCTGTTGCCTCGCTTGGATCTTCGGCAATGTCATTGTAGACCTCTGTGGTCTCTTCCCAGGAATCCTGAAGATCGCGGACCTTAGAGGCGGAATACAGCTTGAAAGAGTCCAGATCCGCCAGCTTGGCGCTCCATTCATCTTGTTGCGTTTTTATTTTTTCAAACAGACTGAAGGCATCGACTTGAGTTTCGACCGACTGGTTGTTGGTTAGGTCTGTCACCGCACTTTGATCTTTTTCTGTGCTTTGACAGCCGGCTAAGGCAGAAACGATGATGCCTGCCACTGCTGCTGTTTTGAATTTTTTCATATTTATGGCTCTTGTGTTACTAAATGTTGTTTTCGGGTTATTGCTATTATCATTGTTTTTGTATTAACAAGTTTCTCATTTCCGTGACAAATAAACATCAGTTCATGGCTTTTTTTTGAACCAGGTAAACGTTTAGTTTGACTGGAATCGGCGTTCGCCCAAGGATAGGTGAACAGTTGACTGAAAAGTAAGCTAACTGTTGAGGGGGCGGTTTTGGGGAGACTCTTCGCAGATATTAAATGGGGTTAATACGGTGGTTTGATATAGTTATATCTGATCTGCAGTTGTGGGAGAGCTCATTTACGGTGACCTACAGCTAACGATCGCAAACAAGAGTGGGTTACTTTCACAGCAAAATGCTGAATGCGGCATTATCAGTTAAAAAGCCTGACTCCGGTTACGTTACGAAGTCAGGCTTGGTCAAAACAGCAGGGACGGTGATGGCCACCTCTGTGGGCGATCAGTTACCGGCTACTCAGTAAGTGCTGCGAAGATCATAGATTCTGATCCCGGCCTTGAGTGCCGCAGCAGATGACTGGCCAAAATATTTCACTTTGCGTTTGGTGCCGCAAATCGTGGCTGGCAGTAGCGTGAAGCTCGAATCATCAAAACGTCCATCCCCATCAAACTCAATATGGACGAAATGCGCGGGTACATCACAGTCAAGTTCAATAGATAGCTGGCCATCTTCGTCAATGATTTGCCATCCAATGTGACTTTTTTCCATTGCCGAATGTTTGTACAGTGCCGGATAAAAGGTATTTTCCAGTTTCTGCTGACCGTCGTTCATTTCCACATGCAGGAAGTAACCTGTGTGGGGGGCACTTTTGTCTAAGGTGATAGACCAGGGTTTTGCTACGCCGTCAGCAGCCAGCACGGACTCAACCGGCCAGGACTCAAGTACTTCGCCATCCCAGCTTAGTTTCCTGATGGTTCCTGACAGGGTTACAGGTTGGTGCTGGTCGTTGACCAGATGCAGAGTCACCACGTCATTCTCTTCGATCAAGGTCGCGAGCTGCGGGGCGAAAAAGCGCTTGGCGTGATAATGCAGCTGTTTCCAGCGACCGGTATATTCAATGCTTGACCACGAGCTGACAGGCCAGCAGTCATTCAGCTGCCAGTACAAAATACCACGGCAATGATCTTTATAAGCCCGCCAGTACTCGCTGGCGGTTTTGATCGCCAGTGCCTGTTGCACCTGACTGAGGTACAGCATGTTCTCAAAACTGTTGGGGAAGCGGAAATAGCGGGTAAACATTTCGGTGATGATACTGTTACCGCGGCCATTTTTCTGGTGCTGCTCAAACGTTGGGGAGGTGACGTTCCGGTCACTCTCATCAGCATAGGTTGTCACGGTTGGCAGGGACGGCCAGGACTGATAACCAAATTCGGAGCAGAATCTTGGTTTAACGCCATAGTAAGCATCGAGTGATTTGCCGGAATGCCACACGTCCCAGAAGTGCATGTCGCCACTGTCGTCATCATGCCACGCATCGCCAAAGTCGAGTTCCCCATTACATGGCGAACTGGCCCAAAAGCGGCGGGTCGGATCTTCTTTTTCTACCACCTGTGCGAGCATGTTGTTCAGCCGGTCATAGTTCACGACGTATTTCTCGCGGTTGGCTTTAGACTCAGGGTACCAACCGATGGCACCAATGACTTCATTATCCCCGCACCAAAGGGCAAGGCTAGGGTGATCCGATAAGCGGCGAACCTGATCAATCACTTCAAGCTCAACGTCTTGCATAAATTCTTTGGTTGACGGATACAGGGCACAGGCAAACATGAGATCCTGCCAGACCAGTAACCCGAGTTCATCACACAGCTGGTAGAAGATGTCGTGCTCGTACATGCCTCCGCCCCAAACGCGGATCATATTCATGTTTGCCGCTTTGGCATCTTCCAGCAAGCGGCGGTAATGCTCGGGAGTGTGGGAAGATGGCAGGGCATCTAATGGGATCCAGTTGGCACCTTTCGCCATGATCGCCTGGTCATTTACTTTGAAGGTCATCGCATGGCCGATGTGATCGGCAGAGGTGTCCAGCTCAAGCTTGCGCAAGCCGATTTTCTTAGCGATGTGCTGTTGGTTGAGCGTAACGTTGAGCGGGTAAAGGTGTGCATCACCATAGCCTGCCGGCCACCAACGCTTTGGATCGGCCACCCGAATGGTCAGGCTGGTGGTTTGCACCCCGAGTTGAGTCATGCTGACCGGCACATGGTGGAGTTGGTCATCAAACTCAATTTCGATCAGGCTTGGCTGCGTGCTGCAGGCGGTTACGTCATAGTCGACCTTAATCTCAAGATCGCAACTGCCGTCTTTTTGCCAGTGCTGTACGGTATGGACACGGTTGAGGCGGGTCTGATGAACCGGCTCAAGTATAATCGACTGGTATACACCGCTGACCAGCAGGCAAATGCCCCAGTCCCACCCTGCGTGGCACTGGGTTTTACGTAGGGTATTCATATGGGGAATCTGATTGTTACCCACTGCCCACGGTACCGGAAACGGTAGTCGCTTCGCCCGTTCAGCGGCTTCAATATCTGCACGTTTGAGAACAATTTTAATCTGGTTTTGTCCTGGCTGAAGGTAAGGGAGCACATCAGTACGATAGCGCCGGAACATATTGCTACAGCTCAGGACATGCTGATCATTAATAATAAACTCAGCCAGGGTATCGACAAACTCCAGCTTTAAGTCAATGTAGTTAGCATCGAGAAAGTCTGCATCAAGGTGAAATTCTCGCTCTAAATGCCATTCGCATTCACCAACCCACTGAACATTACGTTCATTACATCCGTGGTAAGGGTTCTCAAGCAGACCGGCTTCGATCAGTGCTGAGTGGATGTCACCGGGTAGTGCGCAAGAAATATCGATATTAGGGCGCTGTGGTGATGCCAGCCTCCAATTACCATCAAGTAATAAAGTAGACATTAAGAACTCCTTGAGTGAGTGTTATATTTTAAAATTCATTGGTGAATATATTATTAAATGCCTGCGTTTATATAAAGAAGAAATAAGTGCAATATACTGGATAAATGTGTAATAACTCGCATGATTAGATCTTCATTAATTATAAGGATTATTACTGAATTAGGTTTGTAAGAAAAACATGAATAAGATCATGTTTTATTGCGCATTGGATCTTTGTGCTACAAAGTAGATAAATATCCAATATCCATAAAATTATCCTTTCGATATTATTTTTGTTGTCAGCTAAGCGCATTTAATAACTTTAAATTAACATCTTTAAACTGGTAGATGTTTGCCAGTTTGGCTTAGCTCGCATATTAATTATTACTAATAGGGTGTTTTATGAAAATTAAGTACTGTACTGCAATGTGTGTTGCAGCTTTACTCTCCTCAGCAGCTACAGCAAATGACGATGTTGAAGTGTACGGCCAAATTGCAATCTCTATGTATAGCTATGCCGAAGATGGCAAAGATACCGTCAATCGTCTGGATAATGAGTCACGGGTTGGTTTCCGTGGTACCAAAGAGCTCGAACGTTCGCCGAGACTAATATGGCAAATCGAGGGCAATAACGTTGGTTCTGGCGAAAACAGTGGTGACGGCCAGTTAGGACTGCGTGATACCTATGGTGGTTTTGAGGGTGACAATTGGGGACGTGTACGCTTTGGCCGCTTTTTGACTCCGGCATATGCGATTATCGACTGGCCTTATTCAAACCCGGGTCTGGGTAACGTATTTGACTGGGGCGATGATATTGCTGGTGGTGCTTACTATGACCGTCAGTCTGATCAAATCAGCTGGGACAGCCCGAACTGGAATGGTTTCTCGATGACACTGGCGACCGGTCGCGGTAACAATCTGGAAAACTCCAGCAGTAACTTCTACGGTGCCTCGGCGCACTACCGCACTGGCCCTTTGCAGCTCCATGCCGGTTATGAATACGGTACTGAGCGTCTGGTCGAACTGGAAGATGCAGGAACCGGGTCGATGATGACGGCCAACTCTGACTATGAAACCTATATCGCTGGTTTTGAGCTGGCATTTGACAATGGTATTGGTTTGTTTGGTGCTTATAAAGTGATGTCTGCGGACTATGCCGACTACGATAACGGAGAGGCAGGCACGGGCTCGATTGAGCGTATTATTGGTCAGCGACAAGATCAAACATCGTACTCCGTGGGCGCGTTGTACGACATCGGCTACTGGCAGTTCAAAGTCGGTTATGCCGCGAACAGTGACTTGGAAATTGACAACCGTAAGGTCAGCGGAACGGCAGACAACGTTCTTTCTGGCCAGGCGATCTACTTCCTGGATGATCCGGCTATTGTGTATTTCCGAGTTAAATCGATGGAAATTAACGACACAGATATTACCGAAGTGCGTCTCGGTATGGAGTACTACTTCTAGCCGATGCAGGTTTACTGGTTAGTAAGTAGTAGCAAGGGATGGGCACCAGTCTCATCCCTTGGTTAAACGGTGGTGCCGGATTGAAATGGCAGTATTTTCATTGTAGATTGTGGTGTGATTTTAGTATATGACTGTGAAAAACCTAAAGCGGATAGATATGAACAAAGATTTCCGGTTGTTATTTGAGTTTGCCCGTCTCAAGTTCACCAATACTGATCAGAAAATAGCGGATTACTTTCTGGCACTTAACCCGACCAAGAACATTGAGGAACTGGCTGCAGAAATCGGTGTTTCAACTGCGTCTATCACCCGTTTTTGTAAAAAAATAGGGCTCAATAATTTTAAAGAGTTCCTTTATTTATATCAAAATCAGCTCGATTCTGAGAATCCAGAGTTTTATGAAACACGGACATTGCAAAATGAGTATTTTGAAATGTTGCAGCAGTTTGATCAGTGCCTTAAGCCAGAGGATATTGATGTATTCTGTGAGCTGATAAATAAGCATAAAGTTATCTATGTCTTTGGCCTGGGCTATAGTGCGTTTGCCGCACATGATCTTAAGTTCAGGTTAACTCGCTTGGGTAAGTTTGTGGAAATTGTCCATGACAGTGATTCGATGGATATGATCAGTTCGATTATCGGTGAAGGTGAGCTGGTATTGTTGTTATCGTTAAAAGGCAACAATAGCAGGATGATCCAATCAGCGCAGAAAATGAAGGCCAAAGGGGTACAGCTGTTATGTGTCACAGCAAATGAGCGTTCACGTTTGCTGGATTATGCTGATCGGTCGCTGCTGACAGTGTCACTCAGAGGGGAAGAGTCGACCGGGATGATATCCGGGCAGTTACCAATGCTTATCGCCTTTGACCACATTTATTTCCGTTACGTGTCTTTATTCCGTGAATCCATTCAGAAGTGGGTAAGAACAGAGCAAACATTTGAAGAGTAGTGATTGAGATTATAAAACCTGAGCTCTACTAATATTTTTACTTTTACACTCTCCTCTATGACCAAACCAAATATCAGAGGGGAGTGGTATTAAACGCCTGCCCTGAAGACTAGATCTAATAAATAAGATGAGAGATATAATAATGTCATCTTATTTATTATTGCTATTCTTTTGTTTAGATAAAATGTCTGTATTTATTGTTTATTAAAGCGACCAATTTTTTGGTGCTTTTTACTGTATTATATGCCTGCGTAATATTATTTGATGTGGGTATCTATTCTTTGAATTAAAGTTCGTTTACCAAGAAATTAATGAGATGAAATTATGCTAGTAGGCTTTGATATTGGCGGAACAAAAATTGAGGTTCAGGTGTTGTCCGCTCAAGGAGAGGTGCTATATAAGCTCCGCCGCCCAACACCAGATAACTATGACGTGTTTATTAACAAGGTTCATGAAATGGTTAACGTTGTCGAAAGCGAGTTAGGCGATTTCAGTGCGATTGGGATCGGGTTACCCGGAGCCATCTGTCCGAAAACCGGCAAGATGAAAAACGCCAACTGTACATTTCTCAATGGCCGGGATGTGGTGTCTGATTTACGTAATGCAACCGGTAAAGCGGTGAAAATTGCCAATGATGCTAACTGTTTTGCCTTGTCCGAAGCTGTTGATGGTGCCGGAGCGACGGGGAGTGTTGTGTTTGGGGCCATCGTGGGAACCGGCTGTGGTGGTGGCATCGTTGTCAATCAAAGTATCATCACCGGAGCCAATGCCATTACCGGTGAGTGGGGCCATAATCCGCTGCCTGGTTATACGCCCGAGGTAGATGGGGATATTGGCCCATGCTACTGCGGCCGGAAAAACTGCATTGAGCAGTATATTTCAGGCACTGGCTTTGCGGCGCAATATAACCACAAGTTTCAGGCTGATCTGGACTCCCGGCAAATTATGGCGCTGGTCGATGCCGGTGACCAACAGGCAGTAGCCGCGTATCATTTGATGGTTGACCAAATGGCACGCAGTTTTGCATCTATCTGCAATGTTCTCGATCCGGATGTGATTGTTCTTGGCGGCGGGATGTCGAATGTTGAGCGCTTGTATCAGGATTTGCCAGCAGCAATGCGCCATTATATCTTTTCTGATGAGCCTACTGTGACAGTCAGAGCTGCCACTTTCGGTGACAGCAGTGGGGTGCGCGGTGCGGCCTGGTTAACCCAATAGCCGATTCTTACGACTGGTTTTGGCCAGTCTACCCCATGGCTAGAGTAATATTTATCCCAAACGATTGACTCCCTCTGAGAAGAGGGAGCCATTTGATGCTCATTTTCCCTTTTGATCGCTTGCCGCTTATTGGCAACCCGCAGAACTCCTACCTAAGCTGCCAGTCCCGCCCGGAACTGGGAAGGTGTTACCCCAATCTTCTGTTTGAAAAGCCTGCAGAAATAGTTACTGTCGGAAAAGCCGCACAGTGAGGAAATCTGCTTGACTCTGTGGTGGTTCAGCTCCAGTAAGCGCAGGGCATTCTCCATTCGCTTGTGGCACAGATAGTCCTTAAAGCTTGTTTTTCCCTGATGCTGGAAAATGTGCGACAGATAGTTGGGTGAGATGTGGAATTTTCTTGCCACCTCTTCGCGACTTAGCGCTTGATTATAATGATCATTAATGTATTTGGTTATTTTTTGAAACAGTTCTTCCTGACGGCTGGGAAGCTTATCGGGGGCATTTTCCATTATCATAAGGTGACTCAGCAGTGAACGGACCACCAGGCTGATGGTATGAGAGTCAGAGTTGGCACTGCCGAGCTCTTGTAATACTTGAATTAACCCGTTTCCAATTGACTGGTGACGGCGAACAGACGGCCGTTTATGAACCTCGGAAAAATCATTTCCATTCCAGGTATGCAGGCTAAACCCAACCTTGTGGGGCGCAATGTTCAGGCTGAGCAAGGTTACCGGCTCTGCCCATTGCGGCTGACTCCACCCCATACTAGGAATGTACAACACCTCACCGGAAGAGAACTGGCGCAACTGGCTGCTGTGTTCGTCGATTGAATAGAGAATGTCGATGCTGCCTTCCAGTACAATGTCGATTCGCGGCATGTCGAGTTGCCATGCCTTCAGTGGTGTGCTGTGGTTGGCAGCCGCCAGGCTGATCGAGCTGATCGCATGTGGCTGGTCAACCAGTCGCGATAAATGATGGGCGATCAGATCAGGCTGATGACCCTGATCAGGGTTCAGGTGATGGTTGGCAGCTGTTGATGAAAGCAAATTCAAGCTCATAATTCGCGTCTTCTTAACGATTTCAAGGGATTTGAAGTAAATGAAAATATTTTCATTGCGATGTTGGTGAAAGTATTTTCATTAATTTCGTGTTTTTATGGTGCAAAAGCCACTTTTATGGCGATTTGCGTCCTGTTGTGATGTTTATATAGCCATGTGGCTGCTGTTGTCATGAAAAAATTTACCAAAATTCGAGTGTTGAGTGGTGGATCACATTACCCTGCTGAAAAAATTTACATAATGGCAGCCGAATTGACTTAGTAAGGTATGGAGCTTCATTTAATGACAATTAATGTAGTAGCGGTAACAGGGTGTGCAGCGGGAATCGCTCACACGTATATGGCCGCCAGAGCGTTGGAAGACGCAGGTAAAGAACACGGCTTTCACATTAAAGTCGAAACCAATGGTTCTATCGGTGCAGAGAATGTCCTGACTGAAGAAGACATCGCAAAAGCCGACGTGGTTGTGTTGGCTTCTGATATTGAAGTGGATAAAGCCCGTTTTGCCGGTAAGAAGATTTATGTCACTCGACCAAAAGTGGCGATGAAAGATGCTAAAGCACTGGTCGATTTGGCGATGAAAGAAGGTACGGTGTTTGGTGGTAAAGGCACGGAAGTGGGTAATATCACTTTAGGCAAAACCTCTGAGAACGGATTCATCCAGCACGTGATGAGCGGTATCTCCTACATGGTACCTATGGTTATCTCTGCAGGTCTGCTGTTGGCTATTGCCAATGTGTTTGCATTCCAGCGTGATGAGCTTGGCCGTCTAGTGGCGTGGGGTTTCGATCAAAGTACGCCAATTGGTGAACTGATGTTCCACTTGTTCAAAGTGGGTCAGGTGGGTTTCTTGTTGATGATCCCACTGTTTGCCGGTTTTGTGGCGAACTCTATCGCGTCTAAACCTGCGATCGCTCCGGCGATGATCGGTGCCTACATTGCGAACGACGCGAGCTTCCTTGGTACGGAAACCGGCGGCGGCTTCCTGTCAGCTATCCTGGTTGCGTTTTTAGTCGGTTACATGGTGCGTTACCTGAAGATGGTGCCTTGGCCGAAGATTTGTAAGCCACTGCTACCGATCATGATCATTCCACTGATTGCCACTTTCCTTATCACTGTTATTGTGAAATACATGATCGGTACCCCGATTGCTATGGGTATGAGTGCCCTGTATGAGTGGTTGACCTGGATGACGACGACTTATGCATCCTCAACCTTCATTATCGGTGCCATTATTGGTGCGATGATCGGCTTTGACTTTGGTGGTCCGGTTAACAAAACTGCGTTGATTTTTGGTACGGCAGTCTGGACAGACACCGTGGCCAAATACGGTATCGAAGGTGCTAACTTTGTACCGGGCACTGCGGCTCAGGCAGCGATTTCAGTCGCGCCACTGGGTATTTTCCTGGCGTCAAAACTGTTCAAGAATAAGTTTACGGATACGGAAAAAGTATCGGCTGACTCTGCATTTGGTATGGGGATTGTCGGCGTAACCGAAGGTGCGATTCCATTCGCGGCTGCGCACCCGGTGCAGATGATCACTGCCAGTGTGGCAGGCTCGGCATTGGCCGGCGGACTGGTTGGCTTCTTCGATGTCAAATTCTACGGCGGTATTGGCTCTCCGTTGGGTACCTTCATCGGCTATATTGAACAGCCAATCCCGTTTGTAACCTGGATCCTATGTACCATGTCAGGTATTACCCTGACGGCCCTGATCATCGGTCTGTGGCGTAAGCCTGTGGTGTCAACTGGTGGTGCCGGCAGTAAAGCTGAAGGAACGAACATTGCCGGCCTGGGTGCAGCTGTGGCAAGAGAAGTATTTAAACCAGAACACGTGTTAAACGATACCACGTCCCAAACTAAAGATGAGGCGATTGCCTTCATTGCCAAGCAGGCACATAAGCTGGGTTACGTCTCTTCAGAAAAAGAGTATGCAAAAGGTCTGAAAGCACGTGAGGGCCAGTCTAGCACCGGCTTTAAAGATGGTATGGCCATTCCGCACTGTAAAACCAAAGCAGCGAAAAATGCCGGTGTGTTTGTGGTTCGCTTCAGTAACCCGATTGACTGGGAAACCATGGACGATCAGCCGGTCACTACAGCGGTCGCATTGAGCATTCCTGCCGAAGGTGATGAGAAAAGTGTGGAAATTCTGACTAAGCTAACCCGTAGCATGATGAACGACCAGTTCAGGGAAACACTGAGCCACAAAGACAGCAAAGAGGTGGATTTAACCATTGCTGCAGCCATTGCTTAAGTTTGTGGAAAGGTACTGAATTATGCAAAAAGTTTTTCACGTTATTCCTCATACCCACTGGGATTATGAGTGGTATTTTTCTGCCCACGAATCGCTGATTCAATTGGTCTACCATATGGACGAGGTGATGTCGGCGCTTGAAAATGGCGACAATGATACCTACTTACTCGATGGCCAGCTGAGTATTATTGAAGATTACCTGCAGCAGTGTCCTGAGCAGCTGGAGCGCCTGCGTGCCCTGGTTCAGCAGGGCAAGCTGAAAATCGGGCCGTGGTATACACAAACGGATCAGCTGATCATTAGCGGCGAATCGATTGTGCGTAACCTGCAGACCGGTATTCGCCTGGCTGAAGCGCTGGGGCCGGTGATGGCCATCGGCTATGTGCCGGATGCCTTTGGTCAGAGTATTGATATGCCGAAGATCTACCAAGGGGTCGGGATTGATAAAACGGTCTTCTGGCGTGGCCTTTCGACTGATGTGTGTGAGACCCGGGAATTTAACTGGCAGTGTGAAGACGGCAGTCAGGTGACGGGATACAACATTAAGAGCGGTTATTTTGTTGGTTCTCATGTGATGTACTCAGATGATCCGACGCCGCTGTGTCATCAGGCTGAAGAGGGCTCGCTGGCCGCTAATATCGCGATTCCGTTGGGCGGCGATCAGCGCTTTGTTGATAAGGCACTTAAAACCCGCCTGGATATCAGTAATGCGTCAACGAGCGATTACCGCCTGATTGAAAGCAGCTACGATAAGCTGTTTGCAGACCTTGCTGCGGAAAATCTTGAGTTGCCGACCATCAGCGGTGAGCTGATTGACGGCCAGGTGTCTAAGATTCACCGTTCGATTTACTCTTCGCGTTATGATCATAAATATCTTAACGATAAAGTAGAAAGACGCCTGTCTTATCAGCTTGAGCCGCTGATGGTGATGGCTGAGGCGGAAGGCATCAGCACGAAACCGGCGTTGTTGGATAACATCTGGAAAACCATCATGCGCAACCATGCCCATGATAGTGCCGGCGGGTGTAACACCGATAAAACCAACAAGATCATTCTGGCCCGCTTTGAAGAAGCGGATCAGACGTCGGCCTCGGCGGTGGACTATCTGGTCAGAAAACTGGCTGAGTCACAGCCAACCGGAGAACAAGGCGGTATTGACGGGCGTTTAACGCTGTTCAACACCTTGCCTTATGCACGGGATGCGCAGGTTAAGACGGCGATTTCCAGCACTTCGCCATGTTTCACACTACAGGATCTGGACGGCCAGGAAATCGACGTTGATGTGCTGTCGTCGCAACGTGTCTACCGCGGCAGCATTCAGCGTGATGAATCGATGAATGATCCGTCGCTCTATTACTACCAGAGTGAGGTTGAGTTCCGCTCAGCGTTGCCGCCGTCCGGCTATACCTGCCTGCAGGTGGTTGAGTGTGATGGCGAGGCTGAAAATACCGCAGCCGGTTCAGAGCAGATTGAGATTGAAAATGATGATTACCGCCTGAGCTATGAGCAGGGGCAGTTTGTGCTGCTGGATAAAACGCACAACCGGGTTTGGCCGGACTGTCTTAACCTGCTTGATATGGGTGATGACGGGGATACCTATGATTACTCCCCGCCACAGAAGGACTGGCTGCTCCAGCTTGACTGGCGTCAGGCGAGCATGAAGGTGGTGAAGCAAGGCTTCTCCGAATCTATTGTAGTCGAAGGTGTGTGGGCATTACCGGCGGACCTGGCTGAGCGTGCGCAGCAGCAATGCAGTGCGGCGATGGAATACCGCATTACACTCCGGCTGGAGAAACGTTCGCAGTCTGACCATCAGTCAGCGCTGCCACTGACGGTTGATGCACATTTCGATAACCAGGTGAACGATCACCGGGTTCAGCTGGTGGTAACTACGCCGTTTGAAACCACCACTAACTGGTCTGATACCCCGTTTGGTGTGGTTGAGCGTGAAAATGTGCCGAAGCATCTGCACGACTGGCGTGAGCAGGGCTGGAAAGAGGAGCCGAGTCCGATTTATCCGATGCTGCATCTGGCGAACATGCATGATCACTCTTACAGCTTGACTCTGCTTACCAAGGGGATTAAGGAGTATGAGATCCGGGCAAACAACCAGATCGCCCTGACCCTGTTCCGCAGTGTAGGGTGGTTAGGTAAGCCTGATTTGATCCGTCGCCCGGGTATCGCTTCCGGTCAGCAGTTCAAATACATTCCGACCCCGGACAGCCAGTTGCGTGGTGCACTGCATTGTGAATGTGCCTTGGTGATTGAAGAGAGCTTTGATCCGGCGCGTGCACAGAAAGGCTGGCAGGAGTACGCGATTGAGCCTTTGGTTTACCAGAACCAGTCGCTCAACCAGTTTACCAATACGTTGAAGTATTTTGTGATGCATCCACTGGCGTCAAAGGTTGCTGATCATCGTAGTGGTATAGAACTTGATAGCCCGAACCTGGTGGTAAGCGCAGTAAAACCGGCGCAAGATGGTCAAGGGGTGGTGGTGCGTCTTTACAACCCGGGTAGTGAAACCCTTGTCGATGCTGGGCGTATTCAGGCCGCCGTTGGCAGCACTAGCGTGACCGAGGTTAACCTGTTGGAACAAGCTATCGCAGAGTCACAACCTTTCAGTGGCCGTTACGAACTGGGACTGTTTAAGCCAAAACAAATCCGCACTTTTGTTTTTAAGTAAGGCCTTCAGAGGGGGGACATTCGTCTTCCCCTCTGCTTTAAATCCAGATTATGATTAAAAAAGACAGTGGAATGCATCTACATTTAGAGCTTCACCTGGTCGCCCATGGCGAGACCGGCAGCCATCTGGCGCTGACCCTGAGCAACCAGAGTGACCAAATATTTGATAACTGGCATATGGAGTTTTGCTGCCTCCGTCGTATCGCAGCCAGTTCACTAACAAGTGGTAATCTCAAACAGATCGGTAGTCATTGCCGGCTTACTCCCCCTGAGCCGGAAAAGGTGCTTGCGCCCGGAGAACAATTCTATACCGAGTTTGAGATTACCCTTCCTCACATTACCCTGCAGGGTTACGGCATCACTGCGGCGGCGGTTGTGACCGAGCAAGGCATGCATGATATCGACGTGCGTCCCCTGCAGCTGGGTAAACATCTGCCGCTTCGTGATTTGGCCATTGGTCCAATGCCGCAAAAAACGGCTGAGATTGCGATCATTCCGCAACCGGCACAATTAACGCATCTTCCGGGAACGTTTCGCTTAGACCGCCAGTGTGACATTCTTTGTGGCGTGCCGTTTGCCGAGGGGGCGTCACAATGGTTAACCGATGAGCTGAAGGAGCGCCATCAGCTGACGCTTTTGTCCGGCAGTGGCACAATGTGCAGCGGGATGATTGATTTCCTGCTGGACAGCCAGCTTGATGAAGGTGCTTATCGCCTGATCGTCAACGCTGAGAATATTTTGCTCCAGGCCAGCGACGAGCAGGGCTTTTATTCAGCAGTGGCCAGTTTGCTTCAGTTAATCCCATTACAAGCAGAGAGCGGTGAAGCATTCCCGTTGCCTTGCGTTGAGATCCAGGATGAGCCCCGGTTTGGTTATCGCGGGATGATGCTGGACTGTGTCCGCCACTTTCACCCGGTGAGTAAGGTCAAGCAGATCATCAATAAGCTGGCACGCCTCAAGTACAACGTGTTCCACTGGCATTTGACGGATGATGAAGGCTGGCGGATTGAAATCAAGGCCTTCCCGGCATTAACGGAAGTCGGTGCCTGGCGCGGACCCGATGAGCGGTTGCCGGCCCAATATAGCCATATAACGGAGCGCTATGGTGGTTACTATTCGCAGCAGGATATCCGGGATATTGTTGCTTATGCTGCTGCCCGTGGTGTCATGGTGATCCCGGAAATCGATATCCCCGGTCATTCACGCGCGGCAATCCAAGCCCTGCCAGAGCTGCTGTGGGATACTGAGGATAAATCTGACTATATTAGTGTTCAGCATTTTAACGACAATGTGCTGTCACCAGCACTTGAAGGAACGTATACCTTTTTACGTACGGTGCTTGATGAGGTCTGCGAACTGTTTCCGGTCCAGTATGTCCATATTGGCGCCGACGAAGTGCCGGAAGGCGTATGGCGCGAAAGCCCGGGCTGCCAGCGGCTTATGGCACAGTTCGGGTACACGGAACCCAAAGAGCTTCAGGGCCATTTACTGCGTTTTGTTGAGCACCATTTGGCTAGCAAAGGCCGCCGGATGCTGGGTTGGGAAGAAGTGGTTCATGGTGACAAGGTCAGCACGGAGACCGTGGTGTTTTCCTGGCAAAGCGAGCAAGCAGCGCTGGAATGCATCGCCAAAGGTCATGATGTTGTGCTGCAACCAGGTCAGGCGCTTTATCTCGATATGGTTCAAAGCCACTGTGTCGATGAGCCGGGACTGGACTGGGCGGGGGTACTGCCTCTTGAGAAAGTCTATCACTACGATCCGTTGACCAGTGTACCTTTGGCCAAACGGGGCCAAGTGCTGGGGGTTCAGGCGGCGTTGTGGTGTGAAACTGCCAGCGATGAGCAAACCCTCGACTACCTGCTTTATCCGCGCTTGTTTGCCGCCGCAGAAGTCGCATGGTCTGAATCGCGTCAGTGGGATCATTTTCTGTCTAAACTGAACAACCATTTGACTGAGCTGGATCAGTTGGGCATCAATTATTGCCGGCATGCGCTTCAGCGCAGGGACTATCAGCTGGCGGGCTGATGACGAAATCGTGCCAGACAAACATAACAAAGGTCCGGTGTTCCCTCGGACCTTTGTGGTTACTATTACTCTTTAACAGAATGTGACTATTTCCAATGGACTCAGTTAACGGCCAACAGCTTAGTAGTAAATTTGGGTTGTTGGTTATCAGGTGATTGGATAGTTAGTGAGATAGCCAGCGAAATCACCTACCAGTGAAGCGTAAGCCGTGATAGCGCTGCCAAAACAGAAGGCGATGTACGCTACAACGAAGTAGAAACTCATGGTCGTCGCAGGGACAAACAGCAGAGTGGTAGTTACATCAGGAGGGGATGGCAGGTGGGTATGATCATTTAGGGATTTAGCCAGTAATAATCAAACCTCTCTTTAAGGTTTAAAATGGGTATACGAGCGTGCTGTCTGCCTAAGCGCCGTTTTTGCGCAGGTAATGCTTCTCCAGTTCAACTAAAAACAGCACGGAAGAAGCCACCAAGCATATTTTGAACCACACTTCGGCTTCAAGCGCACAGGTGCCAAACAGCTGCTGCATGATCGGCAGGTAGGTAAAGCTGGCCTGAAACACCGCCAGTACAGCGATCGCAATCAATACATAGCGGTTACCGGTCAGACCCTGGCGGCAAAACACCGAGCCGAGAATAAACCGCGAGTTAAACAGATAAAACACTTCGAACATCACCAGCGTATTAACGGCGATGGTCCGCGCTTTGGTGATGTTGTCTTCCTGGCCCATTTCCCAGATAAACATCCCCAGCGTGCCGGTTACGAGGATCAGCGAGACAAAAATAATCCGCCAGATAAGGTGCCCGGTGAGTAATGGGGAGCCGGGTGGACGGGGGCGTCGCTGCATCAGATCGGGTTCTTTGGGCTCGAAAGCCAGCGATAGCGCTAACGTAACTGCGGTGATCATGTTGACCCATAAAATCTGTACCGGCGTCAGCGGCAGTTGGGGAAAACCAAATATAACCGCGGCCAGAATGATTAACGCCTCGCCACCGTTGGTCGGCAGGATAAACAGGATGGCCTTTTTCAGGTTATCGTAAACTGCCCGGCCTTCTTCGACGGCGGCCGTAATTGATGCGAAATTATCATCCGCCAGCACCATTACCGCCGCTTCCTTCGCCGCCTCGGTCCCATTGATGCCCATTGCCGTGCCGATATCCGAGCGCTTGAGCGCTGGTGCATCATTGACCCCATCTCCCGTCATCGCCACGATCTGGTTGTGTCTTTGTAGTGTGTTGACCAGACGCATTTTATGCTCCGGGCTGACCCGGGCGTAGATGTCTACCTCCGGCGCAATGGCGAACAGCTCCTGATCGCTGAGCGTGTCAAGCTGCTGTCCGCTAAGGGTGTCTCGGGTGTTTACCAGTCCTAACTGCTGCGCGATGGCCTGGGCGGTCAGGGCATGATCGCCAGTCATCATTTTGACGCGTATCCCGGCCGCGTTGCATTCTTCGACCGCTTTAATCGCCTCTTCTCGGGGAGGATCGATAAAGCCAAACAGTCCAAGCAGGATCAGATTGTCCCTGACATCATTAAAGGTCAGTTCCAGCTGGTCGCCCTGGGTTGGTCGGTAGGCCATGGCCAATACCCGCATCCCGTTTTGAGCCATGGTGGTGATTTGTTGTTGCCAGTAGTTACGATCCAGCGGAGTGATGCCTTCACCGCTGTTTTGGCTGCTACACATCTCAAGCACTCTTTCTGGAGCCCCCTTGAGAAAGATGAACGCTTTTCCTTCATGGCTGTGGTGCAGGCTGGCCATAAAGCGGTGTTCGGACTCAAACGGGATCAGATCCGTTCTGGGGAAGCGCTTGTTTTCCGTCTCTGCGTCAAAGCCGGTTTTGATCCCTGCAACCAGCAGCGCACCTTCCATTGGATCGCCTTCTATCTGCCATTGAGTATCACGGTGGTTTAGTGCGGCATCATTGCAAAGTACGGCGGCACGTATCGCATCCATGAGTAACGGTTGTTGCTCGGGGAAGGTAGCCTGTTGGTTTATCGTTACCCCGCCATGGGGATCGTAGCCGGTTCCGCTGAGCTCATATTGATGAGCGGTAGTAACGATTTTTTTTACCGTCATCTCATTGCGGGTCAGTGTGCCGGTTTTATCGGTACAGATCACCGTTACCGCGCCCAGGGTTTCTACTGCCGGAAGGCGGCGAATGATCGCATTGCGTTTTGCCATTCTCTCTACCCCGATGGCGAGCGTGATAGTCATGATCGCTGGCAAGCCCTCTGGGATGGCCGCCACCGCAAGGCTGGCGGCGGCGAGAAACATATCGGTGAGCGGATAACCGCGAACGATCAGGCCAAAAGCAAACGTCACGGAAGTAATAAGCAAGATTGCGACGGTCAGCCAACGGCCAAACTGTGCCATCTGTTTGAGCAACGGGGTAGTGGCTGGTTCAACCCGAGAAACCAGAGAGCTGATTTTTCCCAGTTCGGTATTGAGGCCTGTGGCGACGACGACTCCCGTACCTTGCCCGTGAGTGATCAGCGTGCCGGAATAGGCCATACAGCGTCGATCGGCTAATTCACTGTCGGCACTGACCGGTGCAGAGGTTTTCTCAATCGCAACCGATTCACCGGTCAGTACCGCTTCCGCAACCTGGAAACCATAAGTACGAAATAAGCGCAGATCCGCAGGAACGCGATCGCCTGATTGCAGGATCACCACATCACCAACCACCAGTTGGTCGGCATTAATGGTGACCTGATGGCCGCCGCGCAGTACCAGTGCGGTAGGGGCAAGCATAGCCTGGATGGCGCTGAGGGCATTCTCCGCCCGGCCTTCCTGGATGAAGCCAATGATCGCATTGATCACCACCACGCCGGCGATAACCCCGGCATCGACCCAATGGCCAATCGCAGCGGTGACGACCATGACCAGCAGCAGTACGTGGATAAGTACATCGTGAAACTGGCCGAGTAAACGTTGGAGCACGCTTCTGCCCCGGGCGGTTGGCAGGCGGTTGGCTCCGAACATTTTCAGGCGGTGCGACGCTTCCTGTTCGCTCAGGCCATCGGGTTGAGAAGAGAGTGAAGCAAACGTCTCTTCAACCGATTTATGATGCCAGACATGAGGTACTTCATCCATGAGAAAGCCTCCTGCTGCGGGGCGCTGGAGAATATGATTATTTATTGATAATTATACGATATGAACTAAGTTTAACCCAAGAAAGGTCAGTTGTTTTGCAAAGTGGGCAAGCTTTGGTTGCATCAATGCTGCGCTCATTAGCAGCAACACATTCAACTCAGTGTTGTGTGATGAGAATGCCCGGAGGTTCGCATGGCTGATATCTATGGTTTTGATGCCTTTTCACCCAGGCAAATTGCCGAGAAGGTTGACTCAATCGGCGTAACCAAAGCGCGCTTGCCGCTGCTGTCGATGGTGATGCTCGGGGTATTAGCCGGGGCGTTTATTGGCCTTGGGGGGTTGTATTTCACCATTGTCAAATCTGATGCGTCACTGGGGTTCGCCACCCAGCAAGTCCTGGGCGGTGTCACTTTTTCCCTGGGATTAATCCTGGTGATCGTCGCCGGAGCAGAGCTGTTTACCGGTAACAATTTACTGGCGATGGCCTGGGCTGACAAAAAAATCACGACGCTGGAACTGCTGAAAAACTGGGTCGTGGTGTGCCTGGCTAACTTGGTTGGTGCGGTTGGGGTGGCTACGCTGGTTTTTCTTTCCGGCCATCCGGAGATGAATCAGGGCACAATAGCTGCCACTTACGCCAAGATCGCGGTAGCGAAATGTGATATGCCGTTCTGGACGGCGTTTTTCCGTGGTGTGCTGTGTAACATCTTGGTCTGTATGGCCGTTTGGATGGCGCTGGCCGGCCGCAGTGTAATTGATAAGGCCGTTGCGATCGTGTTTCCTATTTCGGCTTTTGTGGCGGCCGGTTTTGAGCACAGTATTGCCAATATGTATTTTATCCCCCTTGGCATGATGTTGCAGAGTTCAGGCACGGTAGAGGTCGCTGGCTCTGTGGGCATGTGGGGGTTGGTAAGCAATCTGTTTCCGGTAATTTTAGGGAATCTTGTCGGTGGCAGTGTGTTTGTCGGCCTGGTTTATCATGTCATCTATTTGCGCGCCCAACCGGTTAAACGTGACTGAATTTACTGGCAGGGAAAAGACTTGAGCTGGCTGCTATAATTTAGCCAGGCTCAAGTGGCAAGGTGATAGCGATGCGATCAAACAAAACGAAGTCGTCACAACCGTCCTCAGCAAAGAGGAGAAATGCAGCCAGAATACGTGCCAATCCCGCCCGGTCTACTCTCCATTCTCCACCAGTGAAAACCGTCTGTCCGTTTTGCGGGGTCGGCTGCGGGATGCTGCTTTCTACCGATCAGCAGGGCCGGGTCTGCGGTCTCAGCCCTGAGTATGACCATCCGGTCAGTAAGGGCCAGCTTTGCGAAAAGGGGTGGAACAGTGTGTATGCCATTTCCCCCGAGAACCGGATTACTCAGCCGCTTAAGCGGGTTCGCGACCAGTTTGTCCCCATAAGCTGGGATGTGGCTCTGGACGAGATAAGTGCGACGCTCAAGGATATTATCGGTGAGTCAGGCCCTGACGCTATCGGTGTGATCAGCAGCGCCCGGGCGACCAATGAGGACAACTATGCAGCGCAAAAATTTGCCCGTGCGGTGGTTGGCACCAACAATATCGATCACTGTGCACGTATCTGCCACAGCCCGACGGTCGCGGGGCTGAAACAGGTGCTGGGTTCGGGGGCAATGACCAACAGTACTAAAGACCTGTTTGAAACCGAGGTTATCGTGGTTATTGGTGCAGACCCTACCGAGAATCACAGCGTGCTCGGCGGGCAGATCATCCGCGCCAAACTGGACGGTGCCACACTGATTGTGATCGATCCGCGCGTGACCCGGCTGGCCAAACTGGCAGATATCCATCTGCAGTTGACTCCGGGTACCAATATTGCGCTGATCAATGCCATGATCCACACCATACTGAGTAACCACTGGCACGATGAAGCATTTATTGACGAGCGCTGTGATGGTTTTGATGCGCTGGCAAAAGGCGTTGAAACCATTACTCCGGAATCGGTTGAGGCGATTACCGGGGTGGACGCGATGTTGATTCGTCAGGCTGCAGAGTGCTACAGCCGGGCAGAGCGGGCAATGATTTTATATGGCATGGGGATCACCCAGTTTGTCAGCGGTACTTCCGGTGTAATGGCATTGGCCGATTTGGCTCTGGTGTGTGGTCATGTCGGTAAAGCCGGCTGCGGGATTAATCCGCTGCGGGGGCAGAATAACGTGCAGGGTGCCTGTGATATGGGCTGTCTGCCAAATGTGTATCCGGGTTACCAAGCGGCGGATGATCCGGATGTCCAGCTGCATTTTTCCGCCGCCTGGGGTTGTGAAGTGGCGGATAAGCCAGGCTTAACCTCACTTGGCATGACCAAAGCGGCACGAGACGGGCAGTTCCGTGCCCAACTGCTGTTTGGTGAAGATCCGGTGGTCACCGATCCTGATCAGAATCATGTACGTGAAGCCTACAAAGCTCTGGACTTGTTTGTTGTGGCTGAGCTGACCATGACCGAAACTGCAAAACTGGCCGACTATGTTCTACCGGCTGCGTCGTTTGCCGAAAAAGCCGGTACATTTACCAATTGTGAACGGCGTGTGCAATTGATCCGCCCGGCAATGCCACCTATCGGTGAGTCGATGGGAGACTGGCAATGGTTAAAAGCCCTGGCGGAAAGAATGGGACACAACGGATTAAGCTGGCACAGCAGTGAAGAGGTGTTTGATGAAATGGCTTCGCTGACGCCATCTTACTGCGGAATGAATTATGTGAAACTGGCGCACCAGCATGGTCTGCAATGGCCTTGTAACGACGATGCGCCAGAGGGGACGGCGGTGTTGCACCAGGGGCGTTTTCCGATTGGCCGCGCGCGCTTAACGCCGGTGCACTATGTCCCGATTGCTGAGCCGGTGGATGAACAGTTCCCACTTGTGCTCACTACCAACCGTCTGCATTTTCACTATGGCTGTGGCTCAATGACCCGAAAATCTCCGCTGCTGGAGCGAGAGACCCCGCCGGGTATTTTGTTTATTAGTCCGCAAGATGCGCGTAGCCTGGGTTTGTCACTGTATGCGCCGGTGGCGGTGCGCTCGCGGCGCGGGTATGTTGAAACCAGGGCGATGATCACGGATGACGTGCCGCCGGGGGTGGTGAGTATGCCGTATCACTTCAAAGAGGCGCCATCTAATCAGTTAACCAATACGGCGCAAGATCCGGTTACCAAAATGCCGGAACTGAAAGCGTGTGCGGTTGCGGTTGAACCATTGCCGGCTGGCCAGGCGCCGCGTGCCGAATGGCAACGACAGGGAGAACAATAACATGCATAAGACTTACCTGTTAGACTCACTTGATACACTCAGAGCTCACCTGATGCAGCAGCGCACGCTTTATCAGGTGGTGGCGCAAGAAGACAAAGGTCAGGGGGACTACCATTGGCAACAGGTTGAAGAGAATAACCTGCCGCCGCTGGTTGAGCATCAGCCCACTCATTCAGCTAAAGCGTTCTTTTTTGCCGATCAGGAGCCGCTGTATGTGTTTGATGGCCAGTTTTTTAAAGAGACGCTGCCCACGGTTGAGCCGTTTGTCCTGTTTGGGGTTCAGAGCTGTGATCTGATGGCGATTTACTATCAGGATCAGTTTTTTGAACAAGATCCTTACTATCAGGCGCGTCGTTCGCAAGCGTTATTGATTGGGCTCGATTGCACCACGCCCTGTGCGCATGGATTCTGCCCCACTGTGGATGCCGGTCCGAGTGTACGTGACTATAGTGCGGATCTGGTACTGCATCCGCTCGATGAGCAGCACTGGTTGTTGGTGGTGCTGTCTGAGTCAGGCAGGGCGTCGCTGCAGGGGCTGGAACTGCAACCCGCTACTCCCCACGAACTGAGCCTGCGCTGGGAGAACATCAGCCATTGTGAGCAGGCATTTCCCGACGACCAGTACCTGCGCGATGGTATCAGCAAGATCATACGGGGTGATATTCCGGATGAGTTCTGGCACAAGGTCGGGTTCCAGTGTCTGGGGTGCTCGGGTTGTACCATACTTTGCCCGACCTGCTCCTGCTTTGGTACCCGTTCGAGCTCTTCTGCTCCTCAGGCCTCCGCTGACGGAAAGACCACCACGCAAGTGCGCTTCTGGGATTCTTGCCTGTATGAAGGATTTCAACGCGAGGCGAGTTTTCATAACCCGGCGAAACAGGCCGGCAAACGTGTTGAGCGGTTTTGGTACCACAAGTTCAGTGATGATTTTATCGCTGAGTTTGGCCGTTATGGTTGCGTCGGTTGTGGTCGTTGTGAACAGACCTGTCCCGGCGTCATTGGAGTGCATTCACTGATGAAAAGGATTGCCGATGATGTTTAGCCTAACCCCGGAAAGTATCGAAATTGTCGATTTTTATCAAGATGGTGAAAACACCCGTCATTATCAGTTCCGCCTCCTCAGCCCTGCCGCGAAGTGGCGCCAAGCCTACAGTGGCCAGTTTTTCATGCTGTGTGTACCGGGCGTTGGGGAAGCGCCGTTTACGTTTACCGGCTTACCGGATGCTCAGGGCAACTTTCGCGTGCTGGTGAGAAAAATGGGGGACGTAACCCAGGCCCTGTTTGATAAACAAGTCGGGGATATCCTTGGCGCACGTGGTCCGATGGGTAAGGGGTGGCAGGCCAGCGAGCTCACTGACCAAAAAATCCTGATCATAGGCGGCGGGTGCGGGATGGCACCGTTGGTCAGCATTATTGAACAGCTTATTGAACAACAGAATTTTTCTCAGCTGGAAGTGGTGTATGCCGCGCGTAATAAGCAGAATTTGCTGCTTACCCCGGAGCGAGACCATTGGCAGCACTGTATCCCGATGTTTAATGTGGTTGAAGATGCCAGCGGGCTGGATGAGCAGGATTACTATCTCGGTACGGCTACAGGCATTTTGCCTAAAGTGCTGCACTCGTTTGGCGAGCAGCCGGATCGCGTCCTGCTCGCCGGGCCGGAGGCAATGATGTGTGCGGTGAGTGAGTACCTGGTCGCCTATGGTATCGACGCAAAAGATATTTACCTGTCTGTCGAGCGCCGGATGCACTGCGCGGTGGGGTTGTGTGGCCACTGTTATCTGAAAAACCAGTACGTTTGCACCCAGGGCCCAACGTTTCGCTGGGCCGATGTGGGCGCACACCTCGCATAGTGGCTGGTTAGGTGTGCGTTAAAGGTTAAGGTTTGCGGTTTTTGCCGAGGGCCTGCTCTGCCTTAGCCACCACCTGGCAGCCTTTGGCAAACGAGTCTGGGTTGAGTGAAATTGAGTCAATGCCATATGCCACGAGAAACTCGGCAAATTCCGGGTGATCCGACGGAGCCTGGCCGCAAATGCCTACTTTACAGCCTTTGCTGTGGGCAACCCTGATAACTTGTTCAATCAGGCTTTTCACCGCATCATCCCGGGCGTCAAACATTGGTTTGAGTTCGGCCGAATCGCGGTCAATCCCCAACACCAGCTGAGTTAAGTCATTACTGCCGATCGAAAAACCATCGAAGCGTTCGGCAAAGCGGTCGGCCAGAATGACATTCGACGGGATCTCGCACATCACATAGACTTCCAGCCCTTTGTCACCCCGTTTGAGTCCGGCTTGTGCCATAACTTCCAGCACTTTATCGGCCTCACTGACGGTGCGGCAAAACGGGATCATGACGATGATATTGTCAAAGCCCATCTCTTCTCTGGCTTTGGCGATCGCCTTACATTCAAGCTGGAACGCTTCACGGTAGCGGGGGTGGTAGTAGCGCGAAGCACCGCGTAATCCCAGCATCGGGTTCTCTTCATGCAACTCAAAGAACTCGCCCCCGAGCAGGCCACGGTATTCATTCGATTTAAAATCGGACATGCGGACAATTACCGGTCTCGGGTATTGGCTGGCAGCAATTTTGCTGACGCCTAGTGCCAGATTATCGACAAAAAAGTCTGCCAGAGTGGCAAAGCCTTTACAGCGTGCGCGGATTGCCTGCTCGACACCGGGATCGCTGATCTGCTCCGGGTGTAGCAGCGCCATCGGGTGCAGGCCAATCTGGCTGGAAATAATAAACTCAATCCGGGTCAGGCCAATCCCGGCTGTCGGCAGGCGCCACCAGTGGAAAATGCCGTCCGGCATGGCTGCGTTGATCATGATTTTGGTCTCGGTCGGCGGCAGCGCTTTGAGGTCGATTTCCTGCGTGGTGTAGTTGACAACTCCGTCGTACACCTGCCCGGTCGCGCCTTTGGCACAGCTGAGGGTGACGATTTGGCCGGAGGAAAGAGTCTGCGTGGCGTGTTCGGTGCCGACAATCGCGGGCACTTTCAGTTCTCGGCTGACAATGGCGGCGTGGCTGGTCGGCCCGCCGGAGTCGGTGATGATCCCGGCCGCTTTGCGCATCAGCGGTACCCAGTCCGGGTCGGTACGCTCAGTGACCAGAATTGCCCCGTCAGGAAACGCATCGATATCGTCAGGCGATAAGACCGTGTATGTTTCACCAATTGCGACCGCACCGCCGACACTGGCGCCTTCGAGCAGCACCGCTGCCGAAGTTTTTTCCAGCTGGTAATTGACCAGCACGGCGCTGTCTTTGTAGGATTCGACGGTCTCTGGCCTTGCCTGAACCATATACAGTTGCTGGCTGTGACTGTCTTTGGCCCATTCCATATCCATCGCGCAGCCATAGTGACGTTCAATGATGACCGCCCAGCGACTCAGCAGCAGGACTTCCTCATCACTGAGTACCAGTTGCTGGCGCTCCTCGGCACTGGTCGGCAGGGTAATGGTCGGCTGGTCAGTATTTCCCGGTTGATTGAACAGCATTTTTTCCAGTTTGTTACCGAGCTGTTTTTCAATGATCGGCCGCTTACCGGATTGTTCAAGTAAGGGTTTGTAGACCATGAAGCGGTCCGGGGTAACGGAACCTTTAACAATGGTTTCACCCAGCCCCCAGCTGCCATTGATCATCACCACGTCCGGAAAGCCATTTTCCGTATCTAGGCTGAACATCACCCCTGCGCACTGTGATTCGATCATCTGTTGTACTCCGACAGAAAGCGCGACTTGCTGGTGTTCAAACCCTTGTTCCTGACGGTAAACGATGGCGCGATCGGTGTACAGTGAGGCAAAACACTGTTTGCAGGCCTCAAGTACCTGCTGGTCGCCGCTGATATTGAGGTAGCTCTCCTGCTGACCGGCGAAGCTGGCCTCGGGTAAGTCTTCTGCTGTAGCAGAGCTTCGCACCGCGACTGAGGCGTTTGGTTCCCCGATTTGCGCGCTTAACTCATGGTAGGCATCCAGGATGGTGCGCGCCTGGTGTTCAGTAAACTCTGCCTGGCTGATGGATGCCCGGATTTGCCGTCCGGCCTCGGCAAGACTTATCTCGCCGCTGTTCATCTGATTTAACCATCCGTTGATCGGGCCGTTGAGGTTGTTTTGCTCGAGGTAGTCGCGAAACAGTTGGGCACTGGTGGCGAACCCGTCCGGAACCCGGATACCAGTCTCACTGAGCTGGCTGAGCATCTCGCCTAAGCTGGCGTTCTTACCGCCAACCAGGCTGACGTCTTTGGCATGTAGCTCTCGGTAGCGGTAAATCAATACTGGTGCGGTATCTGTAGACATAGTCGGCATCCTTTATTCTGATTTTAACGTTTTATTGCTTGTCATTGCCGTGAGAATGGTGCGTTTACTGGCATCGTTCCTGTAAATAAGTTTTTAGCTGGTTGTAACTGCGCACTTGGGTGTAGTCGCTTTCGGGGATACTGACTCCGGTACTTTTTTTCAGTGACGCAAGCAGGTTAAGGAAGTCCATTGAGTCGAGATCGCACTCTTCGCGCAGGTCTTCATCCAGATCAATCTCATCCATCTCTATTTCTGGTGCGATGTGTTTGATCGCGTCGGCGATGGTGGTTGGGATATTGATGGTGTTCATAAAGCCTCCGGATGTTGAAGTTGCTTAGCCAGTGCCTGTAAAAAACGCGCACCCGTGACGCCGTCACTTACGCGATGATCGGCGGCGAGCGTTACCGTCATGATGTCGCCAATTTCAAGCTGGTTATCTCTGATTATCGGAGCTTTGCGTTGGCGGCCCAGTCCGATGATCGCTACCTGTGGGGGGTAGATCACGCCGGTAATGCTGTCGGCACCGCGTTCGCCTATGCTGGTTACGGTGATGGTGCTTTGGCTGACCTCTGAGCTGCGTAGCCGTCCACGACGGCTGCGTTCAGCCAGATCCCGCAGTGCGTCCATGGTTTGGTTGACGGTTAACTGGTCGGCGTCAAGAATGGCCGGGATGACCAGCCCGCCTTCGCGCAGGCTGATGGTATTGCCGATATTGACCTGTGAGGCAGCGACGAAGCGGCCGTCACGGTAAAACCCGTTCAGCTGCGGAAAACGAACCAGTTGACGGGCGATGGCGCTGAGGATAACCGCGGGAAGCAGCAGCCGCTGCTCCGGCTCGCGCTGCTGGTTCTGTTCTGCCAGCCAGGCCTGGACTTTGGTCAGATTAATGTCCAATGCCAGGTAATAGTGGGGGATCTCTTTTTTGGAGAGGCTCATGGCATCACTGATGGCCTGGCGCATCGGGGAGGGTGCCTCCTGTTCTTGGCTGCGAGCGGGGACGGGTTCGCTCGGCTGCGGAGTTGGCGCGCCTGTGCCCGTCGGCAGGTCGCGCATGACAATTGCACCGTGCGGTCCGCTGCCGGTCAGGCCGGAGAGATCAATTCCCGCTAAGTAGGCGGTTTTCCGCGCCAGTGGTGACACGTAACGTCGTTGCTGGTGGGTAAAAGGCTGGTTGGGAAAAGGTTGACTGGTGGCAAACCAGCCGGCCGTATCCTGGCTCAGTGTCTCAGCGCCGGCAGGGGGCGCTGTATCCGATGTGGAAGATGCCACTGGTGTTCTTGCCGCTTTGGGTGGAATGTAAGGGGGAAGCGCTTCATCTGACGCAGACACCAGTGGCGTAACGTTATCTGCCGGGACTGTGAGCGAAGGGGCGTCATTAGCCACGGCGGTAACGGGCATGTCGGTCTCCATCCGCGCCATCACACTGCCTACGGCCAGTTTGATCTCCGGCTGGACCAGAAGTTCAGTGATCGTTCCCTGATGGTAAGATTCCATATCGATGGCACCTTTACTGGTTTCGATCACGGCTATGACGTCGCCTTTGTCGACCCGGTCGCCTGGCTTTACTTGCCACTCAATCAACGTACCATCGCGCATGTCTGCACCGAGTGCCGGCATGGTGATATCCACCAGGGAGTCATCTTGCTTGTTATTTGCCATCAGTGGTTCCTCCTCCCTCAGCCTGCCAGTCGGGGGACATCATTGTGGCTTTTGCCATCTGCACAATGCTGTCGACCTGGGGAATGGCAGCTTGTTCAAGGTGGTGCGGGTAGGGGATGGGCACTTCCTCGGTACATACCCGGGCGACCGGCGCATCCAGTTGCCAGAAGGCTTGTTCCATAATGATTGCACTGATTTCTCCGGCCAGGCTGCCGGTATACCAGCCCTCGTCAATGATCACCGCGCGATGGGTTTTGGTGACGCTGGCGATGATTGTCTCGGTGTCGAGTGGCCTGAGCGAACGCAGGTCAATCACTTCGGCATCAATGCCATGCTCTTCTAACTGTTTTGCCGCCTCAAGGGCCTTGCCAAGGCTGCCCCCGTATGTGACCAGGCTGATGTCGCTGCCGCGGCGGCGTACCAGAGCCTGGTCCATGGGTGCATCGGGATTATCCCCCACCGCACCGTCTTCATTGAGTAGCATCACATGTTCAAAAATCAGCACCGGATCGGGGTCTGCCAGTGCCTGGTTCAACATATAGCGGGCGTCGTTCTGGGTTGCCGGGCTCAAGACTTTCAGCCCCGGAACATGGGCGTAAAAATTCTCCCAGCTGTGAGAGTGCTGGGCGGCAAGTTGCTTACCGGCACCACACGCCATGCGGATCACTACCGGGACATTAAACTGCCCGCCCGACATGTGCAGCAGGGTGGCGGCGGTATTGATGATCTGATCCATCGCCAGCAGGCTAAAATTGACCGTCATCACCTCGATAATTGGTCTCATCCCGCCGAGTGCGGCGCCAATTCCCACCCCGACAAAACCTGACTCACACAATGGCGTATCGATGATTCGCTTGGTACCAAACTGATCGAGCAGCCCCTTACTCACCGCATAGCAGCCGCCGTAGCGTCCGACATCTTCTCCCATCAGGAAGGTGCGCGAATCGTTGTCCAGCGCATCTTTAATACCGGCTCGCAGCGCTTCCCGGTAGGTAATTGTGGTTGGGATCTGGCTAGAAACCAACGGCGTTGGCGGTGGAGCGGATAGAGGGCTTTGTACAAAGCGGGTCAGCTGCTCGACCGGTTCCCATTCCCCGGCTTCGGCGAAGGTGATCGCATCATGAATTTCCTGGGCGACCTTCGCTTCGATTGCGGACAGCTCCTGATCCTGGAAATGGCTGTTTTTTTGCAGCCACTGGATCAGTTGTTTGACCGGGCCTTTTTCCTCCCATTCGGCGACCTCAGCTTTGTCCCGGTACAGCTGGCTGTCAAAGCTCGAGTGGCCACGAAAACGGTAAGTCTGGCATTCAATAAAATAGGGGCGCTGTTGATTACGGATGTAATCGACCGCGGTAGAGGCCGCCGCTTCGACATTCACCACGTTCATGCCGTCGATCCGCGCCGTCTCAATGCCATAGCTGCGCGCTTTGCTGGCAATGTTGGTTTCGGATTCAGACAGGGCGAGGGATGTTCCCATCGCGTAGCGGTTGTTTTCACAGATGAAAAGCACCGGCAGTTGCCACAGCGCCGCAAGATTGAGGCTTTCGTGGAATTCCCCTTCGGCGACGGCACCTTCACCAAAAAAACATACCGCAATCGCATCGCGTTGCATTTTTTTGTTCGCCAACGCCAGGCCGGTGGCTAACGGCAGACCGCCACCGACAATCGCGTTACCACCATAGAAACGCAGGTTTTTATCGAACAGGTGCATTGAGCCACCCCGGCCACGGCTGCAGCCGTTGGTGCGGCCGTACATTTCGGCCATCACGCTGCCCATACTCATTCCCCGGGCGAGCGCATGACCGTGTTCGCGATAGGTCGCGACGATCTGGTCTTCTTCATTGAGCGCAGACATTACCCCGACCGCAATCGCTTCTTCACCGATATACAGGTGGAGAAAGCCGCGGATTTTTTCCAGTGCGTAAAGCTCGGCACACTTTTCCTCAAAACGGCGTATGCGTAGCATCTGTTCCAGTTGATCGAGTAAGTGCTGACGGTTGATGTGGAGTCTTTTATTCATTGTTCATCGCTCTCCAAGGTCGAAATATCCCCTTCCGGCAGACCCAGCTCCCTTGCTTTGAGCAAGCGACGCATGATTTTACCGCTGCGGGTTTTGGGTAAGTTGTGGCGAAAGACGATTTCTTTTGGTGCAACAGCGGCACCGAGACGTTTGCGGGCCAGGCCGAGCAGGGATTGTTGCAGCGCTTCATCGCCGGTTATATCGGGCTTAAGCGCCACAAAGGCTTTGACGATTTGCCCGGCGACCGGGTCGGGTACGCCGATAACACCGGCCTCGGCGACGGCAGGGTGTTCCATCAGCACACTTTCAACTTCGAAAGGACCGATCAGGTGGCCGGAAGATTTGATCAGGTCATCTTTGCGCCCGACGAACCAGAAGTAACCATCTTCATCTTTCATCGCCAGATCGCCACTGAGATACCACTCGTCACTGAAACAGGACTGGTATTTTTCGTGTTGATTCAGGTAACCGCGGAACATCGACGGCCAGCCGATTTTCAGTGCCAGCTCGCCAACTTGCATCGGTTGTGTCTCTACCTGTAGCGTGCCGTTATCATCCGGGTTGATGATATCGGCTACAATGCCGGGCAGGGGCTTACCCATTGAACCGGGCTTGACCGGTAAGCTTGGGACGTTGGCAATCATGATCCCGCCGGTTTCGGTTTGCCACCAGTTGTCATGAAACGGCATACCAAACACCTGCTCGCCCCACTCAACTGCCTCTGGGTTGAGCGGCTCACCGACACTGGCCATAAAGCGTAATTGTGACAAGTTAAACTGCTTGGGCAGGGCATCACCGACTTTCATCAGCATCCGGATCGCGGTTGGCGCGGTGTACCAGACCGTCACCTGCTGATCCTGCAGAATCTGATACCAACGCTCGGCATCAAACTCGGCTTCATCGATGATCATGGTGACCCCAAGACAGAGCGGGGCAATGATGCCGTAGGTCGTCCCGGTCACCCAGCCGGGATCGGCGGTACACCAATAGATGTCATCAGGTTTGAGATCCAGCGCGTAATACGCGGAGTGGATATGGTGCTCAACCGCCTGATGAACATGGATCACCCCTTTGGGTTTGCCGGTGGTGCCGCTGGTAAAATGCAGCAGCGCCATGTCTTCGGCCTGGGTTGGCTCACTGTGATATTCCGGGTTGGTATCCGCCATCAGAGTACTGTAATCATAGCAGCCGGGTTCGTTATCCGGATTACCGTCAATCAGCAATACTGCCTTGAGATGCGGCAGTTCCTGCCACCAGCTTTTGAGTTTTTTCCGGTACAGACTGCGGGTGGTGATCACCAGGTTAGCCGAACCAATTTCCATACGCGAGCGGATGGGCTCCGGGCCGAAAGCGGAAAACAGCGGGGTAAACACACAACCTGCCTTTAACGTGCCGAGTGCAGCAATATAGAGTTCAGGCCGGCGTCCGGCGAGGCTGAACACCCGGCTTCCCCTTGGTAAACCGAGTTTCGATAACAGGTCGGCAAAGCGGTTGGTTTGTTGGCTGAGCTCGTGATACGTAAAATCAACAGTTTGGTTTTCTTTGCTGATCCAGCGCAGCGCCAGTTTATCCTGACCGGGCTGGTTCAGGTGGCGGTCTAACGCTTCGAAACCGATGTTAAGGCCGCCGTCGCTCAGTCCCATGACTGGCGGAGGGGCAGATGTTGCTTTGTGTGGATCGGTTTGCAGGTTGGCATTGTCTGCCAGTGCTTGGTGAAAGAGAGTTTTAACCATAATTTGGCATCCCGCACAAAAGTGAACGTTGTCCAGAAGAGGGCATAGACTTGATAAAAGTATGGTTTATCAGTGCGGCTTTTCCACCATGTGGTTAAGATTTCGTTAATGTTTTAGTTGTTGATTAATTTATTAATAGCGTCTGTGTGGTATGTCACGGTATACGCAGCAAAGCGGTTATCGTTTAACCCCAAAGGGTGACAGTTGCTAGCAAATTAGCCGCGCTTTAGGCGGGAGTGTTGCATACGGTGTTTTGTCGCATGAAGCAGAGATTATTTCAGAGCGGGCATTAAAAATGACCAATCCAACAGCGCATTTGAGGCGATTGGATTGGTCATGATAAGTCTGATGGTCAATGGCATGCAAAATGGCTAACGGTTCAGCTGATGATAGTGGTATTAGCGGAAAGGTGTTCCGTCCCCTTTCTCCTGTGAACCGTCATGACGCTTGTTTACTGGAGCATTCTTTTTTCAACGGTTGACAGTGCTTCTTCAACGGATTGTCGCCCGGTAATAACATTGTTTATTGCTGCTTGCTGACCAAACCAGAATGGCATCATTTGCGGAATATTCGGCATGACTTCACCTAATCTGGCGTTTTCCAGGGTCACAACCACACGGGGCTCGTTACTTAATTCCTCAAGAAAACTTTTTAAGGCCGGGGCGCCAATCGGAGAATGGTTGTTCATGTATCTTAAGCCATCATTGGTAAGCAGGTAGTTCTCGATGAATTCCTTGGCAATGTGCTCATTTGGCGTTGCTGCGTTAATTCCTGCCGTGAGTACGCCAACAAACGGGCGCGATGGATTGCCATTTAATTTCGGCAAGACAGCCAAACCATAATTGATACCGGACTTATCCAGGTTCGCCCAGGCCCAGGGGCCGTTGATCGTCATAGCTATCTTACCCTGGTTGAATGCCGATTCGGCATTGGCGTAATCGGAATCCGGAGAGATGATCCCGCCATCGACCAGAGTTTTTAAGAACGCCATTGATTTCTTAGCCCCCTCGTTGTTCACCCCGATGTCTTTTACATCATAACCAGTTGGAGTTGGTTTGAAGGCATAAGCACCATGAGTTGTTAATAACGGCCATGTAAAGAAAGGTGACTTGATGTCCCACATCGCCGCTTTTTTATCCTGAGCAGACAGTGTTTTATCTAACTCAAATATATCTTCCCAGTTTTCGAGGGGGGTTGAGATTAAATCCTTATTGTAAATAAGAGACAGCGTTTCAGCCGAAATCGGATAACCAAAATACTTACCGTTATAATTAAGTGCCTGCCAGGTAAAACTTTCAAATTTTGCTTTAAACTCTTCGCTTGGATTCACTTCTTTGACTAAACCGGCTTCTGCATAGCCACCGAAGCGGTCATGGGCAAAAATCATGATATCCGGGCCTTTACCCGTGGCGGCTATTTTTTCATATTTGACTTCAATCTTATCAGGATGCTCGACCCTGACTTCAATTCCGGTCTCTTCAGTAAATCTCTTACCAATTTTAACAATGCCGTTATAACCTTTATCACCTGGAACCCAAACAGTAATAGCATCGTCACTGAAAGCATTTACGGACATAGAGGTGAATGCTAAAACGGTTGATACAGCAAGGGCTGATAAATTGCGCATAACTAATTTCCTTCTACTTATTAGATGTGGGTACAGTTTTATTTGTGGAAAATTTAAGATTCTCAACGCGAGATATATACTTATGGTATTTTTCTTTTAGAAATTACTCATCATTAGATGCAGTTATTTTATATTCAAATGCATCCAGGCTGATTGCGTCGTGATAATAACCTTTCTCTAAATGTTGTGGCTGGTTGGATAGGTTAATTATCACGGTGACCATGTTATTGCCTTTTTTACGGTAGAAGCAGATCACGCTCTCGGTGGTTGAGCTAATTATATTTGTCTTTCCACCATATTGGCCATTCCAAAGTGCAGGGTTATCCTTCTTTAAATTAAGAAGGTATTTAAACAAATCGGCATTTTCATAGGTCTTCCAATTGATCGGATCTTTTTCAAAGAAATCCAGTTTTTTGTCTAATCCAGATTCCTGGCCGCTGTAAACTAATGGCATACCCAGTAAGGTCGTCGTGAGCACGGCAAAAGCATGAAAGGCATCACCGTACAGAACCTTATCGCATTCGTCCCAGCTGTTCTTGTCATGGTTGGTGGTAAAGGCCATACGATAGGCATGATAAGGATAAGTCTTGGCCGTGGATTCAATGTGCGGCTGAATGTCTAACGCGGTTTTTTCGCCGCTAAGGATGTCTTTCATTAACTGATATAACCCCCAGTCATAGGTCATATCAAATGCCTTTTCGTGCAACTCAGGGGTTGACCATTCGGCGAGCATAAATACAGGTTTCTGCTCATTCAGTTTGCGCCTTGCCTCTTCCCAGAATGGGGTCGGGACTAATCCGGCAACATCACAGCGGAACCCATCAATATCGGTTTCGCGTACCCAGAAGGATAGTGCGTCGGTCATCGCATCCCAAAGCTGTGGATGGTTATAATCGAGCCCGACCACATCATCCCAATATTCAAGTTCCTCGCCGTTATCATAGATATAAGCGTGAATATCTCCGGATTCATTCTTTTTATACCAATCAGGGTGCTGAGTTACCCAGTCATGGTCCCATGCCGTATGATTCGCCACCCAGTCAATAATTGCATACATGCCTAATTCATGGATTTCCTTTATAAGCTGTTGGAACTCCTGAAATGTCCCCAGTTCAGGGTTTATTTGATAATAGTCCTGAACAGAATAACCGCTGCCGAGCGAACCTTTACGGTTTTTCTTACCAATCGGATGAACAGGCATAAACCAAAGAATATCAACTCCCATATCCTTTAATCTTGGAAGATGTGTTCTGAACGCAGCAATTGTCCCCTCATCGGTAAACTGGCGTAAATTGACTTCATATATATTGGCTGATTTTGTCCAGTCAGGGTGGATAAAATCACTGAGTGCAGTGTTTTTCATTTTTTTAACCATAAAGTACAAAATTAAAGTAATAAATATGTGCTTGCCAAACCAGCACCTGGGGCATTGGGCTAAGGTAGCGTGATTAGCTTGCGGTAATGCTTCGTGTTGATTTGCGGACGATGAGCTCAACCGGCGCTATGGTTTGCAAATCTTTGGCATCAGCACCTGCAATCAGCGCAACAATTTTATCGGCTAATGGTTTACACGAGTCATTAAACGGCGAACGGGTTACCGTCAGCGGTGGATTGAAATTTTCTGATTTTAAATGGGCGATGACATCATCATGAGCAATAACCGAGACATTTTTTCCGATTGTAATACCAAGCTTACGGGCGGCATTGTAGAGGCCGTAGGCCTGGCTGACACTGGAGCAAATTATCGCGGTTGGTTTCGGTGATGAAGCGTTTTCACCGAGCAACTGCATTGCGGCGTCATAACCTTTATCTTCAATCATAGCGGTGTTGATAATATAGGACTCAGGATAATCAATACCTCTGTTTTTCATTTCGGCAATAAACGCATGTGTTCTTTGTGCAGCAAAAGCCAAATGTGAAGGTGCGTTAATGAAGGCAATATTTTTATGCCCCAAGTCGACGAGAAAATCGATAGACTGTGCAATGACACCTTCATTATCAATATCGAAGTAAGCATAATCGACCTGGGTGTCAGTCCGGCCATGGACGACAAAGGGAAACTTCTGTTCCAGTAAATAATTTATTCTTGGATCATTAACTTCGGGCGCTTTAATAATCAGGCCGTCAATGGTCCGGCCCGATACAAACCGCTTGAAAGATTCCAGGGCTTTGCCTTTTCTGGCTGAGTTGATAAGAAGATCATAATCAGAGTCTCCCAGATGATGGCTGATGTTCGCCAGCTCTTCCACATAGGTCGGGGCATCAATGAGTTCATCGGGCGATCTTAGGACAATACCAACCATACCGGAGTGCCCGGTAACCAGTTTACGGGCATTTAAGTTGGGTTTATAGCCAAGTTCTTCTGCGGCACGTAATACCCGTTGACGGGTTTTTTCGCCCACTTCGGGAAACCCATTCAGAGCCCGGCTGACGGTTGCCGGGGAAAGGTTTAACTGTTGTGCTAGAGATTTTAGTGTGGCCATTGTTCAACCTTAACCTGAATTTTTAAAACGTTTTAAATTTAACTGGTTTGTACAGATGTTCAACCTGGCTTTGATATGAATGTGATTGCGATCTCCATGTGTAGTCAGGTTTTTATTGTTTACTTAAAACGTTTTAAATTTTTGATTTGTAAACCGGGCTGTATCGGACACGCGTGAACGTTGCCGAGAAGAGGGCATGGACTTAATACAGGAAAAGATGCCAGGGGAACGGCCAAATCAGCGATTTATGGATTAGCTAACCTTTGGGCGCGACGGCTGGGTCTTTGCAAACTGAGCGATAAATCAGCGGAGGGGGCACGTTTTTGTTAGATATTGCAATGTGTTATAAGACATCATCAGGTAGTTTCAACATATTCCAGTGTCCATTTTGCAATCATATCTAAGAGCTCTGCTTTCTGGACCGGCTTGGTAAGATAATCATTCATGCCAACTTCATGGCTCTTGTCTCTTTGTTCTTGTAGCGCATGCGCCGAAAAAGCAACGACTGGGCACCAAGGGTAACCAAAGCTTGCTTGAAGCTCCCGGATATCCTTTGCCACGGTAAACCCATCTTTATTGGGCATGGAAATATCGGTTATCACCATATCAGGCTTTAGTTGTTTGTACATTTCAACGGCAACGGCGCCATCTTCCGCTAAAGTCAGGTTTATATTGGTCTTTTCCAGCATTTTTGTTATCAGGATCCGGTTGATACTGCTGTCTTCAGCAATCAATAGATTGATAGACGAAAAGTCCGGCTCGGCTTTTTCGCAGGAGACCGGTTGTTGTTGTTGGGGTTGGGTAGAGTTCAATAAATCTAATAAACTGCTATGGGTTATCGGCTGTTCTAATGCTCGGGCGTTTGCCACAGGCCAATTAACCATGTTGGGTAAAAGAAAAGCGAGCGTGGCTTGGGGTAATAGCAGGCGCAGTTCATCAGCATTAATACCAGTTGAACCCAGCATCACGACATTAAGACCCCATTGTTTCAGCGACGCTATCGAGCTTAGCTCGGCGGTTGTTTTATGAATGAGCGGTAGTTGGATATCTTGTGCTATGGACTTAATGTGCTCCGCTCTTGGCGTGTAATCATCAATAAGAAGTACATTAACACGATTAAGTTTAGAAAGCTTTTTCTTCTGAGCAGAACTGATGGCTAAATTTAATGAGAAGGTAAACGTCGAGCCCACCCCCTCTTTTGAGGTGACAACCAGCTCCCCACCGTATAACTGTATTAATTGCTTGGCAATCGCTAACCCTAATCCCGTGCCTTCATACTTTCTGGTAATGGAATTATCGACCTGTTCAAACTTCTCCATGATAGAAGGCAGACGTTCATCAGGAATGCCGATACCCGTATCCATCACCGAAAAACGATAGGCACCGGCCAGGTATCTGACAGAAACGGAAATATGGCCGTGCTCGGTAAATTTGATCGCATTGCCGACAAGGTTTAATAAGATTTGATTAATCCGTCCCTTATCCCCGATAACCTGTGATGGTATTGATAAGGGGATATCAGCAAGCAAAATGAGTTTTTTCTGGTTTGCCTGATAGGAGCAAAGACTGATGCAGTTTTCGACTAATTCATGTAAATCAAAGGACTCATTCGTTAAAGTCAGCTTTCCTGCCGCAGCTTTACTGTAATCAAGAATATCATTAATGATGGTGACTAAATTGGTCGACGACTGATGCAACAGAGTCAGCAGTTTTTTTTCTTCACTGCGGGTTTCCTTTTCTAACAGCAGTTCGCTCATTCCCATGATGGCATTCATTGGCGTTCGGATTTCGTGGCTCATATTTGCTAAAAACTCAGATTTGGCTTGCGCTGCTCTTTTAGACTCCTGAACAGCTGTTGAAAGCTGAGCCTCCATTGCTCGCCGCTCCGATATATCCCGCTCGACCGCGATAAATCGCAATACCTCTCCGTAGTCATTTAATACTGGCGATAACTCCAACTCGACCCAGTAACTGCGTTGCGACTTGGTGTAGTTCTGGATCTCTACCCGAACTGGTGTTTTGTCTTTGATGCTTTGCGACAACTTTTCTACAACTGCTTGATCCGTTTCATCGCCTTGCAGTAACTCACCCGGAATTTTTCCCCTGACCTCATCGAGTGTGTATTCAGTGAGTAGCTCAAAAGCCCGGTTAACCCAGACAATTTTACCTTTTTCGTCGGTAATGATGATGACATCCCGGGCATGTTCTGCAACCTCCGCAAGAAGAGAGACTTTTTCTGACAGTAACCGTTGAGCCTCGAACTGTTTAGTCAGTTCAGATTGTGCATTCAATAGCGAAGCCGACATATCATTAAAAGCATGTCCTACCCGTGTCACTTCATCGTTACCGGTTACGGAGATTTGAGTACCCGGGCCTTTTTGCGTGATTTCGACCACCCCTTTACGCAGTGACTCCAATCTGCGCAATAGGTAAGAGCCGAGCGCAAAGGAAAAAATCGCCGCTAAGGACATCTCTATGGTGGCTATCACCACACTCGCCCGGGTGGCGTATTGCACGGTTTGTTGCAACCCATCGATTCTTACCCCCATTTCGACCCGGCCAAATGAGCGCTCTCCTAACGTAATTTCACTGGCGACATCATAAATCCCGTCTTCGGCCTCAAAAGGGCTGACGTCCGTGTTTATGTTGATATAGTCACCTTGGCGGGTGAGTTCGGTGCCTCTTTGATCAGAGATACGAATGTAGGCGAGGTTGTGTTCTGTGACCACAGACTGAGCAAAACTGTCTAAGTAGGCAAGGTCCGTTGCGATCACGGCATCACGTGACGCTTTCGCAAAGACACTCACTAATTGTTGGCTGCCAATCTCTAAACTTTTTTCATTGGAACTTTTGAGCCAGTTCAGGCCACTGACAATCAACACGCCCAGAGCGATTGCTTCAATAAGTGCTATGCCCAGAATCGTTTTAGAACGTAACGTCATAGTTCACCAGAAATAGAGATATCAAGTTCGGCAATATCATCCCAGTCAGCGTCTTGCGCTTTCTCTAGTCCTTGTATGTTGAGCATGTTAAAGCTTTTTTTAACAGAAGCGTTGTTGTCCAGGTTCTCCATTGCCCTGGTTAATTTCTCAATGGCAGTGCTGTCGAGATCTTTTAAAACTGCAATGGCGTGAGGGGTGTATCCCTTGGATTTATGGATGATTTTTAACTGATCTTTTACGTTGTCAGGCAGGCTGTTAAACGTTCTTAAAACGCCGCCACCAGCCACATATAGCCCTCTTGCGACCCCCAAATATACCGAGTCATGCGATCCGACGAATTTTGACTCGAAACTTATCCCCAGTGCTTTGAGCTCTGATTGGTTGATAATGGTTGCGGCAAAGGCTCGCGGGGCAGGGAAGGCGATAGTCCTGCCATCAAATTTATCCATTCCTTGTTGCCAGTCCTGTGACACCACCACTATGCCATGAATGCGCTTATTTTTTGCTTTTGCGATTGCTGTGTAACCCGGTGATTCTTTAAACAAGATAAAGTGATACGGGTTCATGTAAGCGATATCATACTCTCCCGCGGCGAGGCGCTGTTCGAATGTTGGTATATCGGGGGCTGTAGCAAAGGTGATATCAAGGTTGGCTTCTTCAGCCCACCCATCGATCAATGGCCCCCATTGTGATGCGAGTTTGGCCGCAGATTGCTGGGGGACCACACCGAATATGAGCTTTTGTTTGGCATGAGCAGGAAAGAGTCCAAAACCCAAGAAAATAATGACAGTAAGAAGTTGGTGTTGTAATGACATCTTTTCCATACCCCGAATCAACGAAAAGGATTCAATGATTTAAGAATAGAAAACTATTGGCATTACAGTCGCTTTTACGCCACAAATTTGAGCTACCTCCACTATGTCATGAGCTTTTTTCAGATATTTTGAACTGAGAGCCAGATTATAAGAGGTAATTTCAGCACTGCTCTTCCGGGCAAAATCCAGCCACATTCGGCACGTTGTCAAATGTTAAGACGGTCATACCAACAGATTTTTATTCTTTGCTAATTAACCTTCTGCTTGTGGCTATATCGGCTGACTGATTTTCACGGTGTGGCTGTTATTTGTCGGGCGAAACGTTGAGCGGGAAACCTTTGTTGTAAACATGCCTTTATTTACTAATAAATCAATAACTTGATTTGTCATCAGATAGTAAATCTTACTTTTCATGCCTCAGATTTAAAGTGTGATTTAGTTCAAAAAAATGCTCAGCAGTTAGGAGTAGGTTAGATCGAATTTGTATTTTTTTGAGGGAATGAAATGACCGCATCAAAAGTGTATTTTAGAGATTTTCTTGGTTTGGTTTTGATTTTTTCAACGGTGTTGGCGGGACTGGGTGTTTTGCTCGATATGTTGGCGGTGTTCACTTACTTAAATCATGAAGAAGCGATCGCAATATCATTTTTGCATGAATCTTTTTACCTCCTGGTGTTTTTTGTCCCACCTTACTTCATAGCCAAGTACATTAATCGGGCTGAGTTGGTCAAAGCCGTTGAGGAGTTTTTGTTGATGAAGAGCAAGACCGAGCAGTTTTAAAGCATCGGCGGCCGGACTACGGGGCTGACAACAAGCTGACCTGCTAATGATCTCAGGCCCTGACAAATATGGCATGTTTGGGTGAGCTTGCGTGCGATCCTTACCGAGCCACCCAACCATCTCCAGGATCCTTTGGGTCAGAAATACCCAATGTCATTGTGCGCCACATACCCAAGCCAGCGTTGAAGCTGGCTTGGGTTGTTAGCAATTAGGGTTGCTGTTTGGTTGGTGCTAATGCAATCTCGCGAATACAGACATTCTGAGGCTGCTGATAAGCAAACAATACCGCTCTGGCGACATCGTCGGCGGCCAACACGCCACCCATCTCCTTTTTCCACGCATCGTAGCCATCTTTTATCTGTTCGGAGGTGGTGTGTGATAATAATTCGGTTTCGACAGCGCCGGGGGCGATCGTGGTGACGCGTACATTAGATGCCGCAACCTCTTCGCGAACGTTTTCTGAAATCGCGTGAACCGCAAACTTGGTGCCGCAGTACGCTGCGTGATCGGGGAAGGTTTTCTTTCCGGCGATCGAGCTGATGTTGATGATCGTTCCGCTATTGCGCGCTTTCATTGGCGCAAGGACGGCTTGCATGCCGTTGAGCAGTCCAAGCACGTTAACGTCAAACATGCGTTTCCATTCACCCGTATCCTGGGTATCTATTTGGCCGAGTAGCATAACGCCGGCGTTGTTAATCAGTGCATCTGCCGGGCCAAATTGCGCTTCGGCGTTTTTAATCGCGGACTCAAAGGTGGCTTTGTCGGTCACGTCAACCTGAGCACACAGGGTATTGGGCAGTGCTAGTTTTTCTAAGCGCTCAATACGACGCGCTAACAGAAGAAGCGGGTGGCCCTCTGCACTGAGGCGGCGGGCAATGGCTTCACCAATACCTGAACTTGCACCTGTAATCACGATTAATTTTTTCATTATTTTTACCCTCAATAGAACCGGTTGTCTTGGATGGGCTTAGTTTAGGCAAAAGCATTTTGTTGATATATATCGACTTGGTTGAAACTCTGTTGCTATACGGCAACAATAGGGAGGTTAGATAAACAGAGATATGGCATGCAAACACACATCAACCTGGCGGACATCCGTTCATTTGTTCTCATCGCGCAATTAGGCAACTTTACCAAGGCCGCAGAAGCCCTGGCGGTTTCCCGTTCTCATGTTTCGCGCCAGATAAGTCAGTTAGAAAAGCAGATGGGCGTGACGCTGCTGCTCAGGACTACACGGACTCTCAAACTGACAGAGGCAGGAAAAACGTTTTATTCCCAATGCGAAGCGGCGCTACACCGTATTGATCAGGCCGTTTTGGCTGCCGTCGACGATGTAGAAGAGGTGAGGGGCGAAATTCGCATCAACTGTGTGGGTGGCTATTTAGGGGAAGAAGTGGTCGCCGACCTGGTCGCAGCCTTCATGAAGCAGTATCCGCAGGTGCGTATTGAGCTGGATTTCAGTAGCCACCGGGTTGATTTGATTGAAGATGAGTTCGACATCGCTTTTCGTATGGGCAAACTGGAGGATTCCGGTTTTGTGTCACGTAAGCTCATTGATGTGGAGATGGGAACCTACGCCAGCCCGGGCTATCTCCAGCAATATGGACACCCTGCCCATCCCAAAGATCTGGAAAAGCACCACTGCCTGACAGGAACCGTCACTCGTTGGGCCTTTTCGCACAAGATGACCCAACAGTCTGCTGAGTATCATGTCCGTGGTCAGTTGCGTTGCAAAAATGGCCGGGTGATGCTTAAAGGGGCGTTAGCGGACAATGGGATCATCCGGGTGCCAAGGTTGTACTGCCTGCAGGAGCTGGAGCAGGGGGCATTGCAAGAGGTGTTCAGCGAATGGACGATCCCTAGCGTAGAGTTCTCGGCCCTTTATCATCGGGATCGCTACCAGCCCAACCGTATCCGGACGTTTATTGAGTTTACCGTTGAGTATTTCCGTCAGTTACAGCAAACCATTCCTTCAGTTTGATTTTAAGCGTAATACGATCTTGCGCCCTGTCTGCTCATGGGCGTGGGTGGGGGAGTTCTGATTAGTCTTTTACTTCCAAGGTGCCGGTGATAAACGTTGTTTTAGTAACGAAATAAAACCAATACCGACAAGTTTGTTCATCGCCTGATGAACAAAGAAGTTTCTGCTGAAGCAGCAACTGCGCAGTATGGTTGTGAACATGCGGACATTATAGTAACCGCAACCACGGTTAACGAACCGCTGTTTCGAGCTGAATGGGTTAAGGCTGGCACACATATCTCTGCCATGGGGGCAGATAAATCCGGAAAGCAGGAGTTGCCTGTTGAGTTGTACCAGCATGCCCGACTTTTTTGTGATTATCAGCCACAATCTGTCGTGATCGGTGAGTTCCAACACACCACAACTCATCAGTAACAGAGATAGGCGAAGTAATAACAGGCCACTCTTCAGTCGGGAGCATTACGGGGAAATTACCATTTTCGATAGTTCAGGTATTATTGTTCAAGACCTGTTTGTTGCAGCTAAATTGCTCGAAATAGCGCGGTAAAGATCAATAAGTTAGTTTATATCCAAGTAAAGGCCGGAATTAAAGTGAGGAACTTTTCAATTCAGTTGTTGCTCGTTTATCTCGCTTTGTTGTTATTAAGTTAGATTACCAGCCGAAGGCGATAATCGTGGCAAGCGATGCAGACGTTGATGCAGTACCAGATATGTCAGATCCACTCTCGTTGTATGCTCAGGCTGGTATGGGGATGAATGTCCTTGATTTAAAAGGTATGATGGGTGATGCGGCATCCCAAGCCACTGAAATGATAGAAAGAGGAAGAACATGAGGACGGACTCTCAAGAACTGATCTGCTCCAGCCAGACTGGACACTTCATTAAGCGACATTTTGTTGTTCAAAGTTAACTGGGCTTAGATACCCAAGAGCACTGTGCCTTCTCGTCCGATTATAATCAACCTCTATGTATTCGAAGATCGCTTGGCGCATCTCGTCTCGCGTCATGATCGGCTCATATTGGATCGCTTCAACTTTCATTGAATGGAAGAAGCTCTCAACACAAGCGTTGTCCCAGCAGTTTCCTTTTCTACTCATACTTTGCTTTAGATTATAAGCGGTCATGAGGTCTCGATAGTCTTTTGAGCAATACTGGCTACCTCGATCACTGTGAACGATAACTTGCTCAGGGAATCCGCGACGGAACAAGGCCATTGATAGCGCATCGCAGACCAGCGTAGCAGTCATTCTGGTATCCATAGACCAGCCGACTACTTGTCTTGAGTAAAGATCAATAATTACCGCCAAGTACAGCCAACCTTCGCTTGTGGCAACGTAGGTGATGTCACCCGCCCACTTTTGATTCGGAGCCGCTGCGTTGAAGTCCTGAGCCAGCAGGTTCGGAGCAACAGGCATTTTATGCTTGCTGTCTGTTGTACACTTAA
>NZ_JARHUF010000020.1 GCF_029223195.1 Vibrio sp. CAU 1672
TGACTACCTAGCACTTACCCGATTATGTGGTTATCAGGAGGATCGTCCTCTCACGATTTCAATCCCGATCGGTCTGTGACCAATCTTCGTTACATTGTCAGAGCCGCTGCTCTATTCAGGCTCCTAGGTTCATCTGGTGATACAGATGGTTCACTCGTTGAGCGGTGAACAGCGCTTCATACGACTTCACGTCGCACGTCCAACAGTGAGTTACGTTATTTTGTGTGCAGATTACACGATTAGGTCATACGACTTAATCAACACGGTCTAATCGTGTATGAGTTAGTACAGATTAACTGACTTTAAACCTGGTCCACACTTGTGATCGCCAGCGTTTCGCCATGATGATACCGCGCACCCACTCATCCAGCGCAGTGGCCATCCACGCTCCCAGCACGCCATAGCCCATATGGATGCCAAACAGGTACGAAAACACCACCCCCAGGCCCCACATGCTGAGAATGCCCATTTGCACCGGAAAGCGGATATCACCCGCTCCCTTAAGCGCCGAGATAAACACCAGGTTAAACACCCGCCCGGCCTCCAGCACGATGGATCCCATCACTAAAGTGCCGGCCAGCGCCAATATCTCGGTTTGGCCGGTAAACACGCTGAGTATTTCCAGACGGAAAAGGTAAACCAGTGACGTCACGAGCGTCGATACCACAAAACCGACCAGAAAATAGATCTGCACCCGCCTGGCAATGCTGGTGATCCAGCCTTTGCCGACGTAGTAGCCGGTCTGAATTTGCGCCGCCTGGCCGATCGCCAGCGCGAAAGCAAAAGAAAACCGGGCAATGTTCTGCGCATAAGTGAAGGCCGCCAGCGACGCCGTGCCCATCTGCACCACAAAATAGACAATGCAGATCTGCGCCAGATTATACGACAGCACCTCACCGGCATTCATCCCGCCAATCTTGAGGATTTTGTGGTAAACCGCTTTAGGTACCTGCTTTAGCGTCGACATCGGCAGGGCAATGCTACTGCGCCACAGTATCCACGCCAGCAGCAGGGTACCTATCACCTGACTGACCACCGTGGCCACGGCCACCCCTTCCACCCCGTACACCGGCAAGCCAAACGGCTGATACAGGGCAAGGTAGTTGCCAAAAACATTCAGTACGCCACTGATAAGATTCACCACCATCGGCGAACGTGAATAGCCGTGGCTGCGTAAAATGGTGGTGAAGACAATCCCCATCGTGACATTGAATGTCATCGCGCCGCTGATCAACAGGTATTCCCGGGCGTACTGCTCGACCTCTACCTCCAGGCCGTAATACGGCAAAAAATACACCGCGACCAACACCGCCAACACACTCAGGGCGATCCCCACGCCAACAGAGAGCGCGACACTGGCAACGCCTACCTCTACCGACTCATTCTCTCGCCCCGCCCCGTTATACTGGGCGATCAGGATCCCGGTGCCGCTGCTGACAAAGGATGAGACAATGATCAGAAAGAAGGTTAACTGAGTGATCACCCCGACCGCTGACACCGCCTGATCGGAATAGCTACTCAGCATGAACACGTCACTGGTTCCCAACGCCGTGCGCAGAAAAATTTCGACAAGTATCGGCCAGGTCAGTGCCACAATCGACATCCGCTGGCTGATGTTCTGGCTATTCGCCATACTGCTACCCTCTACACAACTAAAAACTGCCCCACAACAAATTGTGAGGCAGTTAACACTATTGACTGATTTTGGGCGCGAATTGTATAGCTTTTGTTCGGGATGTCACGCCTATTTTGATGTTATTGCAGCAAATAATTGGCTTTTTGCCGCGCTGACCACCAAAGCATTATTCCACGCTATACCTCGCCCGCTACTGCTTGGTGAAAACTATCTTTTCCAGCTCCAGACCCGGTTTGACGAAACGGACATCCAGGTTATAAACGCCGGGCGCCAGCTTCACCTGCAGACCTTCGACGTTGATCCACACCCCGTCAGTGCCATGGATGGGCAGGGTCATACCAAACTCATCATTGAGGAACAGGCTGCAAGAGGATTGCGCCAGCGCATCACGCTCATACCTCATCACCCCACTGACCTGATAAACCCCCGGCTCCGATACCGCCACCATCACGGAAGTATCGAGCTTGGTCGCCAGCTCAATCGCGTTTTCGACCGGGTGCACCATCTCGTCCTGGGCTAGCGGCCGGGGGGCAAAGGTTCTGATCGGCTCATATGCTGTTAGCGGGCGTTCCATTACCGGTGCCGACATAATAAAGCGGCAGATGTTCATCGCACTGCGTTGCAGCTCGCCCAGGGTTAACCGGCCGGTTTCCAGCGCTTCCAGGGTGTCATCCCCCATCACGTTACATTCTGCACCATCGTTCTCCACCACCATGTAGAGATCGTTTTGCGCCCGCAGCATAAAGGAGGTGAAGGTTTTATCTTCTTTGCCCGCTTCAATCGGATCATTCATCTTCGCCCACCAGTCGGTCATCACGATACCGGTGTAGCCCCACTCCCCGCGTAATATCGTGGTATTGAGATCATAATTGGAGGCGGTCCAATGGCCATTGACCGGGTTGTAAGCGGTCATGATGGTCGAGGCCCGGCCGTCTTTCACCGCCATTTCAAACGGTTTAATGTGCACCTCACGCAGTGCCCGCTCAGACATGATGCTGTCCACATCCACCCGCGCCGTTTCCTGATCGTTGGCCGCGAAATGTTTGATCGTACCCGTGACACCGGCTTCATCCAGGCCGAGGGTTTGCGCCGCCGCCATCACCCCGGTGATCAGCGGATCTTCTGAGAAATACTCAAAGTTACGTCCGTTGAGCGGATGACGGTGGATGTTAATCCCCGGCCCCAGCAAGGTATCAATCTGATTGGCACGCAGCTCCTGGCCAATCAGGTTAAACAACTGCTGGTTCAAAGGCGGGTTCCAGGTACAGCCCAGTAGCGTGCCAATCGGTACCTGAGTGGCTTTATGACCACTGTCCATACGGATCCCAGACGGACCATCTGCCGCCGCCACCACCGGGATCCCCAGCGCAAACAAACTGTCACAAACACCACCAAAGGCGGCCGCGGTACCCGGCGTCGCTTTCGGGCTGCACATTCCTTCGCCACGCACCAGGATCGCCAGTTGCTCCGGGGTCATCTGGGCCACAAACGCTTCCAGGCTGGCTTTACCCTGCTTAACATCCATCAGCGTGATGCCCTGATCACCGCTCATTTCCAGTGAACGCGGCAGATTGGCGTGAATACGCTCCGACAGCGACACGCTGCGCAGCGGCACCGCTTCGTGTTCCAGGCGATACACGCCAAGGTCATTCGGCTTTCCGGGCTTGATGCGTTCGAAAGCCTGCACCGGTGCACAGGCCTCACTGAGCACCTCCACCAGCAACAGCTGCGCCAGCTCCAGGGTGGCCGCAATCGGCTCGGCCCGGCGAACACTCGCCCCCAGATAAAACTGGTAGCGGCCAGATTCCAGCACGTAACAGTTGCGGTGTCCGGTCTGGCCGCCGTCGTCGTAGGAAGCCAGGGAGGCGACAGGAACCGAAACCCGCACCAGTTGACTGTCCCCCGGCAGGATCACTTCTGTTTTGGCAAACCCCGCCAGGACCCGGGCAGGTTTGCCCAGTTCACCCTGTGGCGCTTCAACATACAGCTGCACCACCTCTTTACCCGCAAACTCGCGGCCAAGGTTGGTCACTTCAATATCAAAATGCAACACAGCGGCCACCCCCTCACCTTGCTGGCGGTATTGCACCAGCTCGCGGCGAAACTCGGTATAAGACAGCCCGGCACCAAATTCAAACTGCACCGCCTCAGGATTGAAGGTTTCGAAATAGCGGTAACCGACATAAATATCTTCTGCGTAAAGATTGCGGTCGGTACGACCAAAGTTGGCCGACGACGGGTAATCCGCCAACCGGTAGGCAATGGTATCAGTCAGGCGGCCACTCGGAGACTGCCGGCCCGAAATCACGTCCGCCAGCCCGTGGCCACCCTCCATCCCGGCCGCCCAGCTGTAGAGGACCGCTTTGATCGACGCATGACCTTCAATGGTGTCTAACCAGGCCATATCCATAATGTTGGTGACGTTCATCACCACGATCACTTCAGAGAAGTGGCGCGCCACTTTGGTCAGCATGTCCTGTTCGCATTCGGTCAGGCGATAACTTCCGGGGGCATCGGCGTTGTCCTGATCTTCCCCTGCGGTGCGGCCAATAAACACCATGGCTTTGTTGGACTGAGCGGCCGCCTCTGCGACCAGTTCATCCGTAAGCGGCATCTCTTGCTGGAACCAGGGCTCTGCCGCCCAGCCACCGCCGCCATCGTCGAACGGGTGCTGCGCTATCCAGTCCTGATACACGGCCACCAGCTCTTCATTGATACGCACACGGCTATTGGCACGCAAACCATCCAGCGCGCTGATGGCGTAAGGCACATTCACCGCCCCGCCAGATCCGGTACCGCTGCGGTAGGTGTCAATCTGACAGCGGCCAAACAGAGAAAGCGTATCGCTGGCCCGTACCGGCAGCACCGCATCCGCATTCTTCAGTAATACAATCCCTTCAGCGGCGGCCTGTCGGCTCACCGGGACCAGCCTCTTTTGCACCTGGCTTATTTGTTTATTGTTCATACACAACCACTCGACCATTTACTTTTGTTTCACGTTCGGCAATCCAGTCACAACCCGGCCAAAACCCCCGGTTGTACGGCATTGCCAATATTCATTAATTATCGCTATCCACCAGGTACCCGGACGCGGCGAACACGCTCTCTCGCATACGGTGCCACCGGCCTGAAAACAGCAAAAATTCCTGATAGATATTCGTTTTGCCGTGGAGAAATAGTATGCTTAGCAGCTGCGCCATTCTACCAATATGGCGACAATTAAAAGGAATATCGCGACATGAGCATTACTTATCAGCTAAAAGCACATCAGAAACACAGCCATCTCAAATTTGCTTACGTTGATGGTCATCACCATTGCGATTTTGCCCCGCACCGGCATGACTTCTCTGAGCTGTTTCTAGTGGTCAGTGGCAGCGGTAAGCACACCGTCGCTGATCAGGAGTACCCGCTGCGCCAGGGGGATGTATTTGTCATTAATGGCGATATTGAACATGGCTTTCGCGATGTCGATAAGCTGAAAATCATCAATCTGATGTTCGATGCCTCGACCCCTTTTTTTGAACTGCCGTCAATGCGCCAGTTATCCGGCTACCAGGCGATGTTTAAAGTCGAACCCATCGCCCGGCAGAGCAAGGAATATCAGGCGAAGCTGACTTTAAGCCAACCACAGTTCGGTGAAATTGAGCAGTTACTGATGCAAATTCATCACGAATACCAGCAGGGCACCGCCGGATTTGAAGTGATGCTCACCAGCCTGATGCAGCAACTGGTCATTGCCCTGTCGCGCTTATATCAGAATCAGACCCAGGATTTGCCGCAAACCACATTAGCCCTGAGCCGGGCGCTGGTGTTCATTGAACAACACTTTAACGAGATTGGGATCAGCAGTGAGACGATTGCGCAGGCCGCATTTATCAGCAAACGCCAGCTGGAAAGGCTGTTTCGCCAGTTCCTCAATACCTCGCCCAACCAATACCTGCGCGAGACTCAGCTTAATCACGCGCTGAAACTACTTAATCAGGAAAATGAACGCCCGGTGCAACAGGTGGCCGAGCTGTGCGGGTTTGCCGACAGTAACTATTTCTCGAAATGCTTCAAACAACGATTCCAGCAAAGCCCCAGAACCTACCGCAAGATGAACCTTTCTCAGGCAAAAAAAAAGCCGCTAAATTAGCGGCTATGAATGGTTGACCATTCAGTGCAATATAATCGAGCTCCCCCGTTGAGTATTCAAGTAACCGTCCTTCAATGGAACTGACGCTACTTAAACTAATTTCTCGCATATTGCCAAGTGGATTCAGTGCGGCCCCCCAAGAACCGCACCAGAGTTAAGAACTCAAGTGGTGGATTACCACCAAGCTTCAAACATTGCGCCAACCGCAAATGTATCCACTTTGTCAGAAGCGACAGCTACACCATCACCATTAACTTTGTTGTCTGCCTCACCTGCTGTAGCGTAAAAGCGCAGCATCGGACGTCCCCAAGGCACACTGTCGATCGCCATGTTTTGTGAAACGGTGATCTTCCATGCCGCATTGCTTTCGTTCGCCTGGTCGTAATCAACCAGAGAGTAGCCCGCTTCTAGCCAGGTTGAGTGCGTATCATCCCATGCGTGCATCGGGCGTACGATGACACTGTAGTTAGTACGATCTTGCGCAGCATTGTCGGCGTATTCTGAATTGTGGTAGGCCAGCTGGTAATCCATGCTGGTTTTGTCGCCCAGAGAAATGCCAGACTGGAAGCTTGCGTAAATGGTGTCTAAACCTTCTGTACGGTTAAACGCAGTGTTGTCAGAGTTGGTGCTGTAGCGCAGGCTCAGTTTCTTGCCAGAGAAATCAAACACCGTGGCAACCTGGAAGGCTTCATCAACATCAGCACTGTCTGACTTGTCATCTGACAAACCGTAGTTCATGTAAATATCAAGGTTATTACCTTCACCTAAAGACAGGCCATGCAGTTTTGAAGTCAGCGCGTAGTTGCCACTGTCACCGGTACCTGTCCAGTTGCTGCCATCGGTTTGACCGACAAAACCAACGTCCAGTTTCAAAGCACCCATATCGAGATTTTTAAAGCCGGCACCCTGACCATCGTGGGTCATCAGAAAGTAGTCGTTCAGACCTTCCTGTGGACGCTGGTGGAAATCACGACCCGCCCAGATGTACAGATCAGGCTGAGCGTCAAATACGTTCGAAACGCCCGCGTAGAACTTTTTCAGGAAGACATCGGCATTACCGACGATGTCGCCATCAACGTCACCCGGCATTTTCCACCAGTTTTCCATCATCACGTTCAGATCCCATTTCGTGCCGTTAGCACCTTCAAATCGTTTTGTGAACTGGAACTCGCCACCGTTGGTTTCATTGCCTAAACGACCCGCTGCATTACCTGCTTTTTGACCAGCAGCACCAACGTAACGGTTGCCGTCAGCTTCAAAATGGAAACCGTAGCGCGCATAACCGGTGAACTGAACATCCGAGCTTTGCTGTGATTCCAGTGCTTCTACACGTTTTAGTAGCGCATCAACGTCCGCGTTTGCAAAAGTTGAAACTGAAGCAAGCGAAGCTGCCACTGCAAGGGTAAGAGGTACTACCTTAAAGTTTTTCATGATAACTCCATCATTTCATTATTATATATAGCCTTATAAGAAAGCGCTTTCTTACGTGAGCAAAATTTTTTGCCCACAAAGAATAAATATTCACCTGAATTCAGATAAAAAGACAGAAACAACCTAAATCAGCGGTAAAAACCTACTCCCTAGCGCTTTTGATTGGCATTATATGGACAAAATCCAGTTGTAAAAGTGATCAAACTCACCAAGAAAGCGCTTTCCTAGTGAGAGCAATCACATTGTCAGTAACTAATCAGAAACCCGAAACCATTTACATCGGAAATTAAAAAAGCCCCAAAGCATATTTGAGGCTTTATATGTGACCCTGGTTTCATTACATCAGGGCAAAGATTAGGTTACCACCAGACTTCCGCCTGGATCCCCAGGATCAGATCAGACTCCGTCTCACCATCGACAATGTTAGTCCAGGAGTCTGGCAGGTAGGTGGCGAACATTCGGATTTCCGGCGCAACACCAATCGATGTCGGCAGAATCACCGTTGGCGCGACGGTCACTTTACTCTGTGTCCACGATCCGCCGTTCCAGTTGTTATAGACATAACCCGCTTCGCCCTGGAGATAGAAGTGTTGGCTGATAGGCATCGTTGGGCGAACCATGGCTGATACCCAGTAGTTGTAACCACCGTCAGAGCGGGCATCGCCCTCCGCCATATCATTGTACTGCGCCTGGATAGACGGGAATAAGCTGATGCCATTCTCGAAGAAATACCCGCCCCAAAGCAGTGCGCGGGCCGAGGTGTCATCGTCTTCTAAATGGGTTAACAGGTAGGTCGCATCGCCCGCCGGCCCCCAGTCATTATGTTGGCCTTGCGCCAGCGATCCCGGGTGGTAGGCATTATAATCGGTGATCGTACCGCCGAGCAGGTTACCCGCACCGAGCCCTTTGCCTGCCTGGACAATAATATTGGAGAAACCGTTTCCAGGTAAGCCAAAGAAACTGCTTAAGTTGTAGGTTGCGGTCAAATCAAAACCCGTTTCCGCCCACTCTTTGCCTTCTCTGTCCCAGTTGTCGGGCATCGCCTTCAGTAAGGCTGACAGTTTTAAGTTACCAAAAGTCGAACTGATATTCACCGCATGAAGCAGGTTATTCAGGTTGGTCTCATTGTTGCCGACTTCTGCCGGATCCGTCTCCCAGCGGTCAATGCTCTCATCGACGCGATCACTCACAATGTAGGCCAGATTCACCACCGATTCCCCGAATTCATAGCCTTGTACACCCAGGCCGGTACCGGACATGTCGTGGTAGAAGAAGTCGGTCATAAAAATATAGTTATCTTCTTTACCGTACTCGCGACGCCCGGCCCATAACGTACCGGATGGCGTGACACCATTCAGCTCAAAGAACGCGTTACCGATGCCGGCTTCCACCGAATCCGCACTGGATGTCAGCGCTGACTCATCCCCGCGTTTACTCAAACCAAAATGGATCTTGAAGTTTCGCCCATCATCAAAATCCCATTTGCTGATCAGTTTGGCGTTGTAATCATTGTCCGCCTCAAGACCCAACCGGCCTAAGGTTTCCTTCTGCCCGGCATAATTTGAGCGCTTAAAGTCATTTTCAGAACTCAGCATAATCCCCGTTCTGAAGTAACCGTGAAACTCAAATCCCTCGGTTTGGTTAGCGCTGGCCAGACTAGGCATGCCCAGTACCGTAGCAATACACAATGCGGTTGTTGTTATTCTCATCATTACCTCTAATCCATTTAGAAAGCGCTTTCTTTTCAAACTCCAGAAAAGCGTCAGTTGATGTATCAATTATCCAGTTATCGTTCGAGACGAATGTTATCGAAGTAGGCCGTCATCGGTTGCTGTGGCTCAATGACTAACAGGTTTTTCACTTTGCTGAAATCTACCGTGCTGCCGGAAGCAAAGCGGTTACCGTTGCGCTTTATGTCCGAAAGCCTGACGCGGACTTCATGCCACTCATCATTGCCGGTAAGCGGTACTGAGTAATCCCCCACAGCAGGCCAGCCGCTGTCGATTTTTACCAGCAACTCAGAACCGCTGGTGTTGCCTTGCGTTTTCAGATCAAACACCAACTCGCCATCAGCCAACCAGTCACTCAAATCCACTTCAGGTGAAATTAGGAAGGCATTCCCGCTGTTGCCGGTTTTGGTCACTTTCATCACCTTGCCGCGCTCTGCCTGATCCTCATAACTGACAGAGACATTCTTTTCCGGATCATAACCACTCATGATCAGGTGTTTATTTAGCGCATCATCAAACAGGGTCAGTTGCTTGCCTTTACCATAACTGGCATCAGCAACAATGATTGCTGGCGCACTGTTTCCTTCCACAAACTGCGCCTCTTCGGATACGGTTGCACACCCTTTGCCCGTTTTTGGATCGACAGAGCATTCGAATACGCGCACATAATCCACCGCCATGGTCTGCGGGAAGATACTGTGGTCAATGCCTTTTTCATTGGTGTTGCCCGCCCATGAGCCACCAACCGCTAAGTTGAGCAACAGATGGAAACGCTCGTTAAAAGGCGCCGGTGCTTCTGCGGTCACCAGCTGGCCATTGTCTTTATACTGGGTGTACCATCCCTGCTGACGCTGCGTGGCGTAATGGATATTATCGACATACCAGCGTATTTCCCCCTCTTCCCACTCAATCGCGTAAGTGTGGAACCCATCGGCGGGATTCAGGTTATCGGGTAAATTAAACTGGGCACCAGAGTGGACGTTTTCCGGCCACTGCCGGCCATAGTGCAAGCTGCCATGAATACGCGACTCAACCTCACCCGGTTGAGCTCCTTTTTTATCGGACTGGGTTTTCAGGTTCACCGCTTCCACAATATCGATCTCACCCGACGCCGCCCATGTGCCATAGACGTTGTCTGTCGGTAGCATCCAGATGGCAGGCCAGGTGCCTTGTCCATACGGCATACGCGCCCTGATCTCAAACCGGCCGTATTTCCAGTCACCTTTATTGACGGTACGCAAACGTGCGGAGGTAAAAGGCAGGGTCGCTTTACTGCGCATGTCCCCGTCCGGGTTATTGGCTCCGGTATAACTGCCCTCCTTGGCGACAATGTGCAGTACGCCGTCTTTCACAAAGGAGTTAACCTGGCGTTTGGTATAACATTGCTTCTCGTTATTGCCTCCCCCCCAACAGTTCTCTTCATGACTCCATTTGGACTTATCAATTTGATTACCTTCAAATTCATCAGACCACACCGGTGTCCAGAGCGGGCCTGGCGTGCCGGTCGGATCCACCAGTTCGTCTGCGGTAAATGTCACCGGTTCACTGGTTGATTGACAGCCCGCTAATGCCACCATTAGCGAAATCGACATTAAGGATAATTTAGGTAACGCACTTTTCTTTACGTTAACCAGCTTGTTTTGCATCATCTTTTTACCATCTCGTTTTTATCTATTTTGGTTCGAACGCTGCATACTCATCTTTGCTGTCGTTCGAACAGCGCAAAGGTGAGGCTTTCTTTATCAACCCATGATCCAGAAAGCCCGCCTCTTAAAGTACTGCTGAGATAATTATTCGAACCAGGATATGTTTCGAATCTGAATATCCGATGCTGTCAGCCCTTCCTTCGACGTGTTATGCACAACAAATGGCTGGGCGATTTTGGTGAGATCTGGTGTGCCGGAAAACTCACTGATATCGACTTCGATGGTCTGCCATTCAGTGGTTAACTGGCGGCTACCTTCATTAAAACGAATCGTGTGGTTAGATGCCCACTCTCCGCCCGTGTCAGACTGGAATCCAACCCCAAAACCGAACTCAGCCAGCACCTTGCCATCCTCGGTGTAGCCACGTATGTCAAACTTAAGTGTTTTGACGTTGCTGAAATCACGCATGGTGTCATCACCGATATGAGCGCCCCAGCCCCAGTCTTTGGCGCCATCAGGCAACGTCGCAACGGTCAGTACGCCATCACTGTCAATTCCGGCCCAGGAGGTGCCTTCCCATGCGATCGCACTTGCGCCACTAAAGGCGCCAGCGCCCAGCACTTTAAATTCACCTTCCAGCGGTGGTTGTTCCACTGGTGCAAAAGGCGAAGGCTGGACGTCCGCCAGTAACGTTTCAAATACACCGCCATAGCTCGCCGAGAACGCACAGTCGCGGGTCAGCCCCAGCTCATTCAGGGTTTCCACTTTGTCCCAGGCGACGTACTTCACATGACAGTCGATATCAATCAGACCGAAATGCTGCTCTGAATGTCCATCATTAGCGGCGTCGCCTTTCCATGGCTCGTCAAAGGCCTGGAAGAAGAACAGCGACACCCCTGAGTTATCTGAGAAATCGCGCATATCATCGTGGAAGAGTTTCTGCTTGTACTCGTCAGCTGCCTGGGTACCACCGGCACCATACGCTTCGTTAGAGAAAGTGGCCCACCCTGTTTCCCCGATATGAATTGGCTTACTCGGATCGACACTATGGACAAATTGCTGCGCAGTGGCGTACTGCTCTAATGAGTGGAGGTAGGCTTTGTCCATCGCGGTCGCAATTTGGGCTTCCTTGCTCAACTCTTGCTCTGCTTCCGGTACTTTCCAGTCTTCACGGAAATCCGGGTGCCACTTGGTATCGTGGAAAGCGTAGGTATGTAAAGACACATAATCCACCGCTTGGATCAGTGCTTTCAAATCTTGCTGGTCGTTATTATTGCCGTTGGCGTCTATCCCTGCCCACACCGCCCAGTTATCCGAGGTGGTGATCCAAAGGTTTTGGGTACTCTCGTTCTCTTGCTTCCAGCTCTGGAAATCGTTAACGTGATTTAAGATGATCGAAGGATGAACCTTATAGGAAGCCGCCCAGTCAACCATCGCCTCGTTACCCACCGCCACGACTTTGACAATATCCGGGTACTTCAGCGCCAACTCTTTCGCTTTGGCGATTTCCAACGCGTTATTGGGCGAGTCCACCGCAGAGTCAATCGGGTTACCAGTCCAGGAGTTCAGTGCGTCAATCCAGACTCCCAGCATCACGTACATTTCAAAGCTCTTGCCGTCAGCCTCGGCTTGATCTTTCAGCTGTCGGATCGCGGCCAAAAGATTTTCGGTATTACTTTTACCGTCGGTTCCTTTGAAACCCTGGGTATTGTAGGTACGCACCATCTTGATACCCATCGCCGAGAGTATCTTCATATCTTCAATATGTTGCGCGACAGATGGGACGGTTTCACCGTCAGCCCGTGCTTTGGTCCGCCACGCGCCATAAGAGATGGCCTGATACTCCGGGTTACCGAGTAACGGCTTGCCGGAATCCGAGACCGGATAGCTTTCCGGCTGAGGCTGATCAAGCAGTCCATAGCCTTCATGACGAACATTGTCCCAGTAGAAGACTCTTTCGGTGCCGGAGTTGCCGAAATCAAAGAAAACGCTTTTCTTGTTAAAAACAAAATCCGGGTTTAGTTCACCGGCTTTTAACTGGGTAAAATCAAACGTCAGCTGTTCCCAGTCGTTCGCCTTCGTCGTATTAACTTCAACTTCAGCAAACTCGTCACCGTTGCTGGCATTTTCGACCTTAAACAACACCGGAAGATCCGCCGCTGGTGAGTATACCCACATGGTAACCTGGCTACGTTCCTCGCTCAGTTCCAGCGCTTTGGAATCGGGTAACGTGGTACCCGCCCACACTTCTGCTGTCGCCGGTTTGGTGGTTTTGATCACCGTGCCCAAAGGCTTGACCGCCTGAAAGCTGGCCGCGGCCACACTATCGGGGTTAACGGCATTGACTTCTGTCGTCGCCCCGCCAAATGGCAGGTGTTCGCCAGACAATAATTCCAGTTTATAGTCAGGTGAAACGGACACTGTTACACTACCGCCTGTATCACCCCCTTCTGGTGGCGCAGTACTGGTACTGTCTTTAAGGCTGTCCTCACCACAGCCCATAAGCGCAAGGGTAATCGCAGAACATAACGCAGCCTTGGCAAATCGAGACCGCTGATTAGTTACTTTCATTCTATCTTTCCTTATTATTTGCTTCGATCTTTCATTTCACCTACCAACCACAAAAGAAAGCGCTTTCTTTTGTGGGGTTAAAAATAGACTTCCTGATGATGTACAGCTAAAGAAGTCTAATAAGAATCGAACCATTCCTTACCCCAAACACTAGGGTTTCTGGTAGACCCGAGACTCTTTTTCTATTCTAGAAACAAATAACCTATGAAAATGTGAGCGCCGCCTATAAGCAAGCGCTTTCTTAGTGCATGGGTCACATTATAGGGCGCGATTAAACGGTGTAATTAACACCTGGGCAAATACCTGCGTCGATCTGACGTTAAATAGCTCAGAAATTTGCGCCAAGTTCATCAAGAAACCTAGGCGTTCACCGCTGGCGCGGGTAAGATAGCGACCAGATTAATCAGCGATAAAATAGAGGGCGTTCCGTTGATCACGATTAAAGAAGTCTCTGAGCTGGCAAAGGTGTCTCAATCAACTGTGTCGAGAGCACTCAATGGCCACCCAACGGTAAAAGAAGCCAACCGTAAGAAAGTCTTTGATGCGATTGAAAAACTTGGCTACAAACCCAATGCATTTGCTCAGGCATTAGCCTCAAGCCGCTCCAACAGTATTGGCATGCTGGTCGGATCGCTTGATGGTCCGTTCTACGGCCCGCTGATGCACAACGCCGAAAACACGGTTCGTCAGAATAACATTCACCTTATCGTCACCAGCGGTCAGGAATCCCACACCCGAGAGCGCGATTCGGTCAACTTTCTGCGCTCCAAGCAGGTTGATGGGTTGATCATCCACTCAGACACACTGTCTGATGACGAGCTGATCGAGGTGATCAAACAGAGCCCTGCGACCGTCATCCTCAACCGCTATATTCCGGAAGTTGCCGATAACTGCATCTACATTGACAATGAGCTCGGTGGCTATCTGGCAACCAAACACATGCTGGAACAGGGCCACACCAAAGTTGCGTGTATTACCGGACAAATGAGCAAGATCGACAGCCGCGATCGCCTGCAGGGTTACCGTAACGCCCTGGCAGAATATGGCATCAGTTATGATGCCAACTTAATTGTCGAAGGCCGCTTTGATCATGATGGTAACCATGACGCCGCACGCCGCCTGCTAGATCGTGATCCGGAAATCAGTGCGGTATTCTGTCAGAATGACAATATCGCCATCGCCGTGTATGACGTCGCCGCAGAGCGGGGCCTGATCATTGGCCGCGACCTGTCAGTGGTCGGCTTTGATAATGATACCCATAGCCAGCACGTCCGCCCGCGCCTGACGACAGTGAACTTCCCCGTCCGGGAAATGGGGTGTGAGGCCGCCAAAGGGGTGATGGCGATGGTCAACAAACAAACTTACCCGCTCAAACACAAACTGACGCCCGAGTTAGTGGTGCGCGATTCCGTCGGGGCACACGCTTAGTCTGCTCGATCGACTTACTGAACAATACAACCAAAAAAGGCCTCAAGTTTACACTTGAGGCCTTTGCTTATTTACTCAGTCAGGTTATACACGTAGCCGTGTCTGAGGGATTGACACCAGCATTTTTTCAATCTCACCGTTACGGGCAAAGATTTTTTCGCAAATAACTTCAGGTAACGTCAGGTGTTCCAGAGTTGCCACGCTGCCATCCGCCAGGGTGATTTCAATCGCGGCTTGTGACTCAGATTCCACCAGTTGGTAAATCACCGGGATCTGGCAGTAAGTAAAGGCCAGTTGATCCGGATTAATCACATAACTGCGCGTTTCGCCGCTGACCGTCTGGCATGAGAACGATACCGATGAGGTCAGGAACTCACTGCGGCTTAGCAGACGCGGATCGATGTGAACCTCACCAGACTCAACCATCAGACCCAGCTCCGCAAAGCGGGTGATCACTTCCTCTTTAACCTGTCCCGTCATGCCCGGTTGCTGCGCGCCGGCGTGTTTTGGGGTATGCGAATACGGATCGGTTGGGAACGCACCGTAGTTCTGCGGGGTTTTGTTAAAGCCGATCCCAGCACGAACCCGGTAGTAGTAATCCGCCAGTTGCTGGGTTTCGACACTGTTAGCATCCAGCTCACGTGCCGCCAGATAGTTTTCCTGCACCGCCAGTAACAACTTGGAAACCATGTGCCAGTAAATGCAGCCCAGACCTTCGTAGCCGAACATGGTACCAGAGCGGCCGGTAAAGGCTTTATGGTTGAATACCTGTTCATACAACGCTTCAATATTTTCCCAGTCTTCGTCACTCGCCTGCGGGTAATCGGTACGTAACGACTCGATCTGCGCTTGGAGATAGCCGCTGTTCTCTAAGCTTGCATGGAAGTGGTACTGGCCTTGCTCGTCCAGACTGACTAAACGCTGATCGTCATTTGCCACCATAGTATTCAGCAAACGACTGGCTTTGATCTGCTCGGCAGTGATGCAGTTCTTGTCCATAAAGTGGCTCAAATCGCGATCCGGGTAGAGCATAAAGCTGTGCTGATCCTCGCGGTACATCTCACTGGCAAACAGGTTGTCCAGTAGCGCTACCGCTTGGCTTGGCGTCAGCACCCCGGCACTCAACACCGCCACTTGCCCTTCCAGCATCGGGTACAGCTCTTCCACCTGAAGGCTCTCACCCGAATAGGTCAAAATGTTGTAGGCATTGTACAGGCCATCCTGGCGCAGGTTAGCGGCAATGCTGGAATCCAGCACGGTCAGGCTGACATCCAGCAGCAACTGAATCGCTGAAGACTCGACGGTCGTTTTACCAGAGAAACCATTCACACGGTACACGCGCTGGCGGAACTCATCGGCCGCTTTTTCCAGCTGGGTCAGAATCGCCTTACGGGTCTGACGGGTCACGGTTTCCTGACGGATCTCTTTCGCCGCCTCAGACAAAATGCGCGTGGTCGACAACAGCCACTCAAACACTTCCTTAGACATGCTGACGGAATCCGCCGCATCGGCCAACAGCTGCTGAAGGAACGCCACATAGCGGCGCATGTAGTACAGCGTCACCATCGACAAGCCATTGCCGACGATGGCATTATTGGCATCGTTCCACTCAGGACGCTGGGTATTGAGCCAGATCCCGCCATCCAGTACCAGGTTACTCAGTTTTGCCAGCAGCGGCACCAGTACTTTCTCAGTCAGGTTAACCGTGTAGACCTCATCGCCACCGGTTAACACCAGACGGCCATCGCTGCCCATATGTTCAACCCGTTGTTCGATGCGCTGCTGGAGATCATCATTGAACGCCACGGTATCTTTGGGGTTGGCAAACAGCTTGTCGACATCACACAGCTCGTAAGGCACGTTGGCATAGCTGAAAACGTCCGCCTGCATCAGCGCCAGCAAATCATCGCGCTGGTACTTGTCTGCCAGCTCAAGGAACTTGAGCAGGTAGATGATCTGGTGATCGCCCCAGTAACCGATGTTGCTCCATGGGTCATCCGGTTCAAGCATCTCCCAGTCAATACCGTCTTTGGTAATCCGGTATGGGTTGTAACCATCCATCGTCGACGCATTGACAAATTTGGCCAAAAACGACTGGATAAAGCCCGGATAGCTGAGGGCCATCGCTTCCCAGTTCTGGAAAATGTCACGCCAGTTGCCCTGATAAGAGAGTAAACGCTCACCATTCTCATCTTTCAGCTTGATTTCATAGTGGTTCCACGGACGGCTCGGGTCACCATGGCGACGACCAAACGTCAGCGGCAGGTACTCGTAAGCCAGGCGAATCAACTGCGCATCGCCGCTCTCTTTGGCCAGCGATACCAGCTCGGCATGGGTAAACTGCTCGGCAAGATCGGTGAACAGGGCATGATGACGCTCAAACACGCCACGGTTTGAGTTGCGAATCGTCGCCAGTACATCTTTTTTATCCAGGTTGTAGTTGTTCTCAAACACCCCGCCGCGCATGTTGTTAAATAACACGTTGGCGTAATGATGGACGCTGGTGGCCTCTTCAGCCGTTACTTGCCATGCGTCTGCCCCTGACATCAGGCTGATCAGTTCCTGCTGGTTCGCCGCAACGCTTTGCGCCACCAACTGCTCCATGTTCACCGGCTGGGCAAGCTGGTTGCTTAATCGGGTAATATCACCGTGGTTCTTATCGATATCAGCGATGATCAGCCAAGATTTGCTTTGGTTCGCGTCAAGTTTGGTCGACTTATGGATCAGGTAACTGCCACGCACCCCTTTGGTGAGCGACTCATTACGCACTTCTCGCCCCTGACGGAACGCCGTCAGCTGCTCACTGCTGAGCAGGCGCTGGCCGTAATCGTTGTCGACGCTAAATACGGTTGTCGCCAGCAAGGACTCCGCCGGCTCCGCACGATCACTCAGCTTCGCGTACATGGTAAACAGTGCCAGAGAGCTGCCATCCAGCAGTTCATTCCACTTGTACGCGTCAACCAGCGCACTGCGGGTTTGCAATGCGCCCAGCGGGGCGCCGGAAGGCAGCAGGTTTTGCAGGCCGTCAATCAGTTCAAGCTCACGCAGCTCCCCCGCCAAGTCCGTCAGCTCTGCACGGCGGACAAAGCCAAACTCTTCACTGGTGTTCCAGCTGTACTGGAATTTCAGCTTTAATGTGTGGTTAAGCTCTTCAAAGACAATTTTGTCACCAACGGTATTCTTATACAGATTACGCTCAGTCTGGTACAGGCCATCGTGATGGCGGTTGAACGGTTCCCACAGCGCCACTCCATTTTCAGTGGCGACTTTAATGATGGTTTTTGATCCGGTGTTTTCTGCATTCTCATGAATGTGGTCAACCGATTTGTAAGGAAACAGGGCATTCTCCGGGCGGATACGACCGGCAGACAGGCTGCCGGTTGAGGAGATAAATAACCAGTGATCACTCGATGAAACCACACTGATAAAAAACGGAGTCATCTGATCCACATTGGCAATCTTGTAATAACGCTCGCCGTCCAAATCCACAAAACTACCGTCAACGGCAGGGCAAGAGTAATGGGCAAAATTCATATGATTATTTCCAACTTTTATGAAAGCGCTTTCTTGAGCGCTTTTTTTTAATAGGCTGTTTCGGTGTCTTACGTCAGGTGGTGGCAACGTGCGTAATGGTCTTCCGCGACTTTGGTCGCGTCAGGCACCGATTGGGCACACACCTCTGTCGCCTTCAGGCAGCGGCTGGCAAAAGGACAACCGACACTGCTGGGTTTCCACAATGGAATTTCGCCTTTTTTGGCCATCAGCTCCCGTTTACCGGCATTGCCGACCTCAGGTACGGCTGACAGCAACAGCTGCGAATACGGATGCTGCGGGTTCTGGGTCACGCTGTCGCTGCTGCCCCACTCCACCATATGGCCGACGTACATCACCGCGGTTTTCTCAGCGAAGTAACGGGCTGTGGCGATATCGTGGGTAATATACATAAACGAAATGCCGTGTTTGTCTTTCAGATCCGACATCAGGTTCAGAATCCCCAACCGCACCGACACATCCAGCATAGAGATAGGTTCATCGGCGAGAATGACGTCGGGATCGACCGCAATCGCCCGGGCAATCGCGACACGCTGACGTTGACCGCCACTGAGCTCATGAGGGTATTTCTCTGCCGTTTCTTTCACCGGTGACAGGCCGACCAGTTCCAGCAGCTCGTACACCAGCTTAGGGATCGCGTGTTTCTCTGCCCGATTATGGATCATCAGCGGACGGGCGATATGATGATAAATCGTATGTACCGGGTTAAGTGAACCAAACGGGTCCTGGAAGATCATCTGCACCTGGCGCGCATACTCCAGCTCACCGTGCTGTTTGATGTACTCGCTCAGCTCCTGGCCTTTAAACATCACCTCGCCGTCGGTCTTATCGTAGATACGCGTCAGTACGCGGGCGCCGGTACTTTTACCCGACCCCGACTCCCCGACGATCGCTAACGCCTCGCCTTTACGCAGCTCAAATGACACATCATTGACTGCGCGCATCAGGTTGCTTTTCACCGACTGACCGAGTGGAAAGTCCTTAACCAGATTCTTCACTGAGAGAATCACTTCTGGGTTGGTTGCATTGTCCATTCTTCTCTCCGGTTTACATCAGATGGCACGAAACAAGGTTACCGTTGCTGACTTTAGTCAGCGTCGGATCACTCTTTTGACACGCTGCGAAACACTCGTTGCAGCGAGCCTGGAAGTTACATCCCTGCGGGATATTCAACAGGTTGACCGGGTTGCCCGGAATGCCGTACAGGCGCTCTTTTGGCCCGTGAATGGTCGGGAATGACGAAATCAGGCCTTTGGTATAGGGGTGCTGTGGATCGCCAAACACCTTTTTCGCCTCGCCCAGTTCAATCAGGTTACCGGCATACATCACCCCGATGCGATCGGCAATTTCACCCATCAGGCTCAGGTCGTGACTGATAAACAGGATTGAGAAGCCAAATTTATCTTTCAGCTCATACAGCTCGTTGAGGATTTCGCGCTCAACCACCACATCCAGTGCCGTGGTTGGCTCATCCATGATGATCAGTTTAGGCTCAAGGGCAAGCGCCACCGCAATCACCACCCGTTGACGCATACCACCACTCAGCTGGTGAGGGAAGCTCGCCATGCGATCGCCGTGAATACCGACCACACCCAGCAGTTCAACCGCACGCTCATGCGCCTGCTTATACGTTACTTTGCGGTGGGCGAGGATCACGTCGGTTAACTGTTCCCCGATGGTGATCACCGGGTTGAGCGAGTTCATCGCACTCTGGAATACCACTGACACGTCATTCCAGCGGAAATCGCGCAACTGTTTGTCATTCATCTTCAGCACATCCTGACCTTTGTACAGGATTTCACCCTCGGAGATCAGTGCCGGAGCCTTGTGCAAACGTGAAATCGCAAACGCCAGTGTACTTTTACCACAACCGGATTCGCCCGCAATGCCAAGGGTTTCACCCGGTGCAATGGAGATGCTGACATTATTGACCGCGCGAGCAACACCGTTAGGTGAGACGTAATCGACGCATAGGTTATTAATTTCTAGTAAGTTGCTCATCGTAGACCTCGGCGCTTATCCGCTTCTTTTTTCAGTTTGTGCCATAGCTTGATGTGTGGACCAGTACGCAGTTTCGGGTTACTTACCTGGTCAATCGACATGTTGATCAGTGCCAGCGCACCACCTGTAACCGCCAGCGCCATCGCCGGAACCAACATTTCCCACCATGCACCGGTGTAGAGTGACGACGAGGTTTGTGCCCAGTACAGCATGGAACCCCAGCTGACTTCGGTGGCATCACCCAGGCCAAGGATGCCCAGACCGGCTTCAGAACCCATCGCGTAAATTACTGTACCGAGGAATCCACCAAATACGATGGAAACCAGGTTCGGCAGGATTTCCACCAAAATGATACGTATTTTTGACTCGCCCATTACTTCCGCAGAGATAATGAATTCTTTGTTACGGATCGCCAGGGTTTGCGAACGGATAACCCGTGCCCCCCACGGCCAGGAGGTTATTCCGAGCAATATGGTAATAACCAGGGACCCGACCTGGCCGAGAAACGCCGCCAGAACGATCAGCAACGGTAACTGTGGGAAAACCAGGAATACGTTGGTCAGGAAGTTCAGACGCTCATCGATCTTGCCGCCAAAATAACCTGAGGAAACACCAATAATGACCGCCAGACTCATTGCGATCACGCCGGCAGAGATGGCCACTGTCAGTGACTTTCTCGCGCCGTGCAGCACCTGGCTGTACACATCACGGCCACTACGGGTGGTACCCAGAACGTGTTCAGCGTTCGGCGCCACGTGGGGTCTGGCTACGCGGCGATCTGGGTCGTGCGTTGCCAGTACCGGGGCGAAAATTGCGCCGGCCAAAACAATCGAGAGCAACAACCCGCCGATGATCGCAGGTGGGTTGCCATAGAAAAAGGCATAAACTTTGCCAAAGCTTTTCTTGATCCGTTGCCAAGAGAATCGTGGTTCGCGTGTCATCTGTTCAGCCGTCCCGGAAGGTGTTGAGTTAGTGATTAATTTGTCCATGATGCACCTTAGTTCGAAATTCGCGGATCAAGCCAAACGTAAAGTAAGTCAGCAATAAAGTTGGCCGTCAGTACTGCGGTCACCAGGATCAGCAGAATGGCCTGAATAAGTGGGTAGTCACGTGCAACGATGCCTTTCAGCAAAATGTTGCCAAGGCCCTGATAGTTAAATACCACCTCGGTCATGATCGAACCGGCAAATGAGAAACCAATCGCCATTGCGATAGCAGTGGCTACCGGCAGAATGGCGTTTCGACCGGCATAGCGGTACATCACGCGGTAGCTGCTTAAGCCCTTTGCCTCGGCCATGGTGACGTAATCTTCACCGAGGATATTGATCATCGCGTTACGCATGTTAAATACCCAACTGGCGATACCGACAACCACCATTGACCCCACCGGTAACACAGCGTGTTTCGCCACACTACTGATGAACTCCCAGGTGAAGCCTGGATCCAGTGCCGGATCATAGGTGTAGGCCAGTGGCAGCAGCTCCATTTTCAGACCAAAGAAATAGAACAGCAGCAGTGCCGTGACGATATAGGGGAAGTTACTGATGAAGGCGAGCACTGGTGGGACCACCTGACCAAACAGTCCTTCACGGTGATAAGAGGCGTAGGTACCGATGCTGACCCCGATGATCAGCGCCACGATCAGAGAACCCAGCGCAAGAAACATAGTCCATGGCAGTGCCATCGCAATCACTTCAGACACGCTAACCGGGAACATCAGCACTGACGGGCCCAAGTCTAAAGTGAACACGCTTTGCATATAAGCCAGATACTGCTCAAAAACGTTGCCATCGACAAAACCATACATCTCACGAACCGCATCCATTTGTGCCGGGTCCATACGACCTTGAGCGGCCGCGAACAACGCATCAACCGGATCACCCGGCATCAGGCGAGGCAGCATAAAGTTGAATGAAATCGCAATCAGAAAGGCAGTAAAATAAAAGCCAAATCGGCGAGCTAAAAACGACATAACAAACCTTTTAACCTAGGAGCCACAGCCCGATGGCCGTGGCTCCGGTGTAAAATAAAAAAACGAATTAACTACTTAAGGTGTAGGTTGTTCAGGATGATCACGCGCTTACCGCCATCATACCAAACAGGTTGAATATAAGGGTCTTTTTCGTTTGGCCAGCCAACAATATTTTTCGTGCTGTACTGGAACCAGGTCGGGTTAGAGAACAATGGAATAAACGGCAGGTTTTCAGCAGTAAATTCCTGCAGTTCAGAAATGATCGCTTCCTGCTTGTTCGCATCGCCAATTTTACCGAAGCTGTCGATCAGCTTGTCGATTTCAGGCGAATGAACACCGTGACCGGCGTGGAAACCTTTACCGATTCGAGAGGTGTGGTAGTACTCCTGGAATGCCAGAATTGGGTTGTTAGACACCATTGACCAGTTGATCGACATAGTAAATCCACTGTCTTTCAGGTGCTTATCGTAAACCGCCCAGTCAACCGTTTTAACATTCGCTTTAATGCCCACATCCGCATAGTACTCAGTGACCATCTGTACCACCTGGATCCAGTCAGTCCAGCCGTTCACCACTTCGATATCAAACTCAACCGTTGAACCGTCTTTACTGTCACGGAAGCCGTCACCATTGCGGTCAACAATACCCGCTTCATCAAGCAGCGCTTTGGCTTTGTTAACATCATACTGAGTCAGGTAGCCATATTTTTTGTTTACGCCAGCATCAATATGGCTTTTGTATAGTTCAGCAATACCGCCAACGTTGTAGTTCACCGTTGGGTAGCCGTAAGCGGCAATGTCCACAATCGCTTCACGGTCAAGTGCCATCGACAGCGCCTGACGTACACGCAGATCATCAAATGGTGCTTTCTTGGTATTCACATACAGGTGAATCGCATCGTTTGCCGGGTACCAGAAGTGGTTATTCTCTTTATCCTGGCCGACAAACGTTGACTCTACGTCAGCAATGAAGTTTGAACCCCAGTCGATTTCACCTTTGATCAGCGCTGGCTGGATCTGTGAGTTATCGTTGTAAGAACGGTAGTTAATACAGTCCAGGTATGGACGGTTTTCCAGATAGTAGTTCGGGTTACGACACAACTCCAGTTGCTGTGGCTTCAGGTATTTAACCGTCGTCATTGGGCCACTGCCGACCGGGTTTGGGTTGGTAAACGTGGTGTAATCTTTCACGCTCGACCACGTATGTTTAGGAACAATATGGTAAGCACCAATGTTCCATAAGAACGTAGAGTCGGCTTCAGCAAGCTTAAATTCGACGTTGTGTTTATCTAACGCCTTAACACTTTGCAAATTACCTGTTGGCCAAATTGCTTTTACATCAAAAGCAGGGGCTTTTTTTGTCAATTCAAAACTGAAAACAACATCTTCTGCTGTCAAAGGGGCACCGTCAGACCATTTAAGACCATCACGTAATTTCAAAGTGATCGTTTTAAGGTCATCAGAATACTGAACTGACTCTGCTAGACGGTAGTGCGTTTCCCCCGTCATGTTGTTCAGAACAAATAACGGCTCAAACATGACACCGTGGAATGTGTCACCGGAAGTGTAAGGGTTATAGTTTTCAACAAAACCGGTATTGATGACCGGTACCGTCAATGTTCCACCCTGTTTGATGGTCTCAGCTTGTGCTGTAGCAGCAAGCACCATACTGGCAGCAAGTGTCGCGAGCAGAGTTTTCTTTTGCATCACATTGTCCTTTTATAATGTTAGATTGCCAAAGAAAGCGCTTTCTTTTGTATGTAAAAAAATATCAGTTCTTAACACAGCGGACTGGGGTTATCGTAAACATCAAACAACGTAGCGACACACCATTCGCGCCCAAGAGAAAGCGCTTTCTTAAATGTCATCTTCCCCGCTATTGGGCAGAGATTCAATCACACCTACATAAAATAGCGGCTGGATCACAATAAGAAAAAACCACGCAATATCAATAACATAAATAGAGGGCGCTTTGGTTAAAAAATAACATCTTATTTGCAATCAACAACTTAACCAATAACGTCTCGCTACCCGTTTTGTGAGCCAATACAAATTTATCTAGCATTGTCCTCACACTTAAAGATAAGCAGCATGGCCGCCACCACCTCACGAGTCTAATCCCATAATACTGGGTTAATTCGTGCGTCTTAGCACAAATCTAACCCACAAGATGCGAAAGCGCTTTCATTGCAATGTTAGAGATGAAATCATCCCATAATCATCAAAATAACGAGGCAATAGCATGATTCATTTCTGGAATGGCAATAAATCTGCGATTCGACAAGCATTTGAGCTGAAAGTACTGCAACTGGCGCTAGAGCAGAGTGTTCACTCAGGTGAGATCTATAATGACCAGACCGATTATCCCCGCGCCGAAGATGAAGGCAACATCTTCAACCTCGGCGCGGATGTACTGGTGACGGTCGCCGGCAATAAAAAGTTCGCTAAAACCCCTTTTCTGCAGTTGCCTCAGCCATTATGTAAAGGTTTACTGGGTTGTCGGGTGCTGATCGTTCACCGACACCGTCAGCACAACTTTGCCCGGCTGAGTGAAGCCCAATTAAAACAAATGACGGTGGGGATCCCCGCCACCTGGGCAGACGCCGATCTGTTTCGCGCCAACCAATATCCGGTGTTAGAACAAGGCAGCCTGGAAGAAATGCTGATTGCACTGCAAAACGGTGAGTGTGACTACATGGCGCTAGGGGCCAATGAAGCCGAGGCGATCCTGGCACAATACGCCAGCCTGGCACCGGATCTGATCATCGAGCCAAGCCTGTTGCTGTACTACCCTTTTCCACTGGTCTTTTACTTCCATCCACAGCAACAGGCGTTACTCAAGGCGCTGCAGTCCGGTTTACAGCAAGCCCGGGCCAGCGGCCAGCTCGATCAGCTGTTTGAACAGGTCTACGGCGCGGATCTGGCCGGACTGGCGTTGGATCAACGACGCGTTTTCCATCTGACCAATCCGATCCTGCCCGCCACGCTGGCTGACTACCGTTCAGACCTGCTCCCGACAGAAGATAACTAAGCCCGAAACTTAGAAATCGTCGACTCCCGGACAATCAAATCAATCGGCGGGAGTCGTACCTCACACGCCTCGCCTCTGAGTAAGGCTAAAATTGCTTCGGCGCATACCACACCAATTTCCTCCACCGGCTGACGCAGCGTGGTCAGTCCTGGAGTAAAGTACTTGGAAGTGGGCAGATCATCAAAACCGACAACCGAGACATCATCAGGCACTTTCAGCCCATGATCATGCAGGGCTTTGATCGCGCCATAGGCCGTTTGGTCATTGGCCGCAAACAGGGCAGAAAAATGGACTTTGGCTTGCAGCAGCTCCACCGTCCGGTCATAACCGGTTTCACTGCTGAAATCACCCTGCTTTACCAGCTTAGAGTGCACCTTGAGCCCCGCATCCTGCAGCGCGTTTTGATAGCCCTCATAGCGGGCAATGGTATCCGGTTGATTGAGCACCCCTTTGATGTGGGCGATATTAACATGGCCCTGCTGAAGCAGATGCAACGTAGCTATATAGCCACCAAGCACATTATCAATATTGACCGAATACAAGTTGTCTCCGCTTGCCTGATAACCCAGTGCCACCACCGGAATTTTACTGGCGCACGTCTGTAAGTCCTGCCCGGTGAGGTTGCCAGAAACCACAATCACACCATCGACATTGCTTTTTACCAGCTGTTCAAGCGCATTGAGTTGTAAGCGGCGTTGCCAATAACCCGATGCAATCACCAGCGAATAGCCCTTCGGTGCCAGATACTTCTCCATATCGTTAAAAATACGGCTGGTAAACGGGCTTTCCGGGCTTTGTACCAGTACCCCGATCGTCATTGAACGGGGGTTGCCGGCCTGACTGATTTGATAATTCGGTTTGTAACTCAGAGTTTTTATCGCGTTTTCGATACTGGCCGTCTTTTCCTCTGACACATACGTCGTACGGTTCAAAAAGCGCGATACGGTACTGGGTGATACCCCAGCTAACTTGGCCACATCATAAATCGACGGCGAGCGTTTTTTCTTGTTCATAACATCCAACAGCGGAAAACTTTCCGCGAAAGTGTAGTAATAAAAATATAAATGACCAATGAACCAGGCTCAATTATCCAAAGGGGGAGAAATGGAGAGGCCAGAGCCCGTGCGTTCCTCCGGATTCTGGCTACGTGGTCAGAACCGCGCCAGAGAATGTTCGCTGGCGGCATCAAACAAATGTAATGCATCTAAATCGAGGTACAGCGTCAGCTCATCCCCCCTGACCTCTGCGGCCTGAGTTTCCACCATCAAAGGCTGCCCGGCGATTTCTGTTTTAAGCAAAGTACTTGCCCCCAATAGCTCTTTGTCTTTGATCTTGGCCACGAATGGCCACACCCGCTCATGCTCAACTTGTTCGGCACGCAGGTGAATGTCGGTAGGGCGAATGCCCAAGTTCAGCGCCAGCTTGTTTGCTGCAAGGGCTTGAAAACGCTCAGGCAGAGGAATTTTGACATCACCCAGTTCGACTAACCAGTGATCATCTTCACCTACCAATACTGCATCGAGCATGTTCATCGACGGGTTGCCGATAAACTGCGCGACAAACTTGTTGGCCGGCCGTTGGAACACCTCGGTGGGCGTCCCGACCTGCGCCACGTAGCCGTCTTTTAAGATCACGATACGATCAGCCAGGGTCATGGCTTCAATCTGATCATGGGTCACGTAAATGGTGGTGGTTTTAAGCTCGCGGTGCAGTTGTTTGATCTCTGCACGCATTACCCCACGCAACTTGGCATCCAGATTGGATAAGGGCTCATCAAACAGGAACACTTTGGGCGTACGCACCATCGCGCGGCCCATTGCGACGCGCTGACGCTGGCCGCCAGAAAGCGCTTTCGGTTTACGATCGAGCAGGGTTTCCAGCTCCAGCATTTTAGCGGCCTTACGCACTTCGGCATCGATCTGCGCTTTGGCCATGCCTTTCAGTTTGAGCGCAAAGGCGATGTTCTCGTATACCGTCATATGGGGGTAGAGCGCGTAGCTCTGGAACACCATTGCCAGGTCACGGTCTTTGGCATCGACTTTGTTCATCAGCTTGTCACCGACGTAAATCTCACCGGCGGTGATGCTTTCCAGACCCGCCAGCATGCGTAGCGTGGTCGATTTACCGCAGCCCGATGGTCCGAGGAAAACCACAAATTCACCATCTTCCACCGTGAAATCAAAGTGTTTCACCACTTCCACATTATCAAAAGATTTCTTGATGTTTTTGAACTCTACTTTTGCCATTATTTGTTCTCCTCGATCCGCACCAGCCGCATATTCCGGTACGCCATCGCACTCTGCTTTAAGGTGCGTTTCTGGGTAGGGTAACCGACATCCATCATGCCAAACCGTTGCCGGTAAGCAGAGATTGCGACACCAAACAGGAACGTCGGACGAGGCATGGGCGAATCCTGGGACAGCTGGAGCGTATTCATTATTGTACCTTTCGTGTCACTTAACCTTTCACCGCACCGGACGTCAGACCGCTGATCATCTGTTTCGAAGCAAACAAATAAGTGATAACCAGCGGAAGAATGGAAATGGTGGTGCCGAGCATCACCGCGCCCCAAGGCGTATTGGGGATCCCCTGGACACTGCGCAGCGCCTGGGTGATCACGTAATTTTCCGGCGTGGTCAGCACCACCAGCGGCTGCATAAACATGTTCCAGAAAAACACGAACTGCACGATAGCCAGCGTCGCCAGTGCCGGTTTCATCAGAGGCAATACCACACTCCAGTAGGTGCGGAACTCGCCCGCCCCATCAAGTTTCGCCGCCTCTAGCAGCTCTTTTGGGATCGAGGCCACCACGTGCTGGCGCATCAGGAAAAGACCAAATGGTGTGGTGGTGAACGGCAGCCATACCGCCAGGTGGTTATCGAGCAAACCTAAAAATTTAACGATCATGAAATACGGGATCAGGCTCAGCACCGGCGGGATCATCATCGACCCGACCAGCATACCGAACAGCAGGTTCTTACCTTTGAACCGGTACACCGCAAAGGCGTAACCGCCCATGCTACAGAACAGCAGTGAAATCGCCGTGCCGAGGAACGCGATATAAATCGAATTAAACATCGCCTGCCAGAACGGCATAATTTCCAGCAGTTTGGCGTAATTGATGGCCAGGCTGTCACCAATCGCGAAACTGATGCCGCTACCGAAGATTTCGGTTCGGTCGCGGGTTGATAGCAGCGCCGACCAAATAAACGGAAACACAGTCATGATGGCAGAGACAATCAGCACTGAGCCCAGCACCACCATCAGTACCTTGGTGAAGATCCTGAGGCTGCGATCGCTCGGACGCCAGCCCAGCGCTGCCGGTGAGGTATGTTCGCTCATATTACGGCTCCCCCAAACCTTTCTTACCGAAAAAGAAGAACTGAACCGCCGTACAACCTGCAATCAGGGTAAACAGCAACCATGAAATCGCTGAGGCGGTGCCCATCTCCAGCCATTCCCAGCCCACTTTGTACAGGTACATCGAAATGGTTAACCCCGACTGACCGGTGCCCCCGGTACCGCGGGTCAGCACGAACGGCTCTTCGAACAACTGCAGATTACCGATGATGGTCATGGTGACCGCAAAGAAGACAAATGGGCGGATCATCGGCAGTGAGATGCTCCAGAATCGGCGCCAGGCGTTAGCGCCATCCATACGCGCCGCTTCCAAAATGTCCTTCGGGATCGTCATCAGGCCGGTGGTGTACAGGACAATGTTAAAGCCGGTGTATTTCCAGAACACCATGATGGCGATCGAGGGTTTCACCAGTGTCGCATCATCTAACCAACGGATAGGCTGAAACTCGTTCACCCAGGAAAATGCCCAGCCAAACAGCGGGCTGTCTGCCAGAGCAATCAGACTTTGGTTAATAATCCCGGAAGTGGGCGAGTACATATTGAAGAAAATCAGCGAAGCCGCCACCGTCGAGGTGATGAAGGGCAAAAAGTAGGCGGAAGTAAGCCAGTGACGGAAACGCTCCCCCAGAGACACCAGGATGTAAGCCACCGGCAGCGCCACCAGGTGCTGCGCCACACCGGAGGTGATGGCTAACCATAAAGTGTTCTTTAATGATCGCCATAACCACGGGTCGGTCAGAGCAATGTGGTAGTTCTCCAGCCCGACGAAATTCATCGCCCCCAGTCCCTCCACCGGATTCCACTCATGAAAGGAAAGGAAAATCGAAAACAGTAACGGGAATATTCCGAACACAGAAAAGATGAGCAAAAACGGCAACAGGAACCCATACGGTGTAAGCGCTTGCAAATTTAACCGAGAAAAAATGCTGTCACGTTGTGATGTTTGCATAACCTTGCCCGTTGCCCGTTGCCCGTTGCCCGATTCATAATAACGATCTCTTACCCGGAAGAGGGCACGCCCCCTTCCTGTCTTAAGTATTAGCAATAATTACAGATTACGCGTACGACGTTTGATCATCCGCTCAGCTTCTTTCAGCGCCGTCTTGATGTCCTTGCCTTCATCCAGCACTTCCATCAGGGCGTTTTCCAGGATGATAGAACGCGCCACATGGTCGCCTTTTGCCGGGGCCACCGGTTTGATGTTCTTTGCCACATCCGCAAACAGCAGGCGCGCCTGCTGCCCCCCCAGAAAATCAATTTTCTCCTCGAACATGGGGTCATCGTAAGTGGTGGTATTGGCCGGGAAGGCGGCGATGGTTTCAAAGTGTTTGAGCTGAACGTCACGGCGAGTGGTCAGGTATTCGATCAACTTCCACGCCTCGTCCTGATGTTTGGACTGAGTCGGAATCGACAGGAATGAACCGCCCCAGCTGCCGTAAATACCGTCAGGCAGATTTGATACCCCCCAGTTTCCTGCGGTCTCTGGTGCGATCCAGTTGTGGAGGTGGCCCAGCAACCACGCGCCGGACAGTTGGGTGGCAAAGGTGCCGTTACGGAAGCCTTCATACCACTCATTTGACCAGGCCCGAATACGGCTATCCAGGCCTTTATCACGGATCGCTTTGGCGACTTCAAAGGCATGCACAAAACGCTCAGAAGTCACCACCGGCTTGCCGTCTCTGTCAAAGTAAACGCCTTCGCCTTCCGGCACAGTGGTAAAGATGATCGCTTGCGCTACGTCCGCCGCCGAAGCAATCAGTTGCACGTTGTGCTGCTTAAGTTTTTCACCGGCAGCGATGTAGGCATCCCAGTCTTTGAGCGCCTCACCAAGATCAATACCGGCGTTTTCAAATAGGTCCGTGCGGTAGTACATCACCCCCGGACCGAGGTCGACGGGCATGCCGTACACACCACCATCCGCCCCCTGACCTTGCGCCCAGGCGTAAGGTGCAAAGCGTTGCGCATATTTGTCTGCACCGTATGTTTCCGACAGGTTGACCAGGCCACCAGAGGAGACAAACGGACCAATTTTTTCCACATCAACAACGATCACATCACCTGCACCGGAGCCCGTCGCCAGGTTGGTGGTAAGCTTGGTATGATGATCGCCATGGTTGTTCATCAGGTAATCCACCTCAATACCGGTTTCCTTTTCAAACTCCGGGAGTAACACCTTGAGGCTGCTGTCAAAATCCGGGAAACCATCAAAGCGAATGGACTGCTCTGCGGCGTTCACGCTCGCGCCCGCTCCCAGCGCCGCGGTCATCACCAGCGTCAAAGTCTTCAATTTCATGTCATCGTCCTTAAATATCGGTTTATCGGCGGTAGGGTTCCTGTACCGAGCCTCTGTGTACCAACGTCGGCGCCAACTTAAAGTTTACGTCGCGTTTTTGTTTGTTCAGCATCTGAACGCCCAGCTGAACGGCCTCCGTGCTCATTTGCTCGATCGGGAAGTTCACCGTCGTAAGCGCCGGGGTGAGATAACGGGCAAACAAGATGTCGTCAAACCCGACCAAAGAGACACGCTCTGGTACCGCTAAGCCTTCTGCTTTCAGAACTTCATACGCCCCAAATGCCATGTGGTCATTACACGCAAACACCGCCGTAAACGGGCATTTCCGCTTGAGTAACTTGCGCATGGCACTGACGCCAGACTCCTCAGTAAAACCGGCCTCGGACACTAACGCTTCGTCATACTCGATTTCCGCTTCTTCCAGAGCCTTGCGATAACCTTGCAGACGCCCCCGTGCGTCAGCTCTGTCCAGAGGACCGGTAATACAGGCAATGTTGCGATGTCCCATTCGCAACAAATGTTCAGTCGCTATGCGGCCACCAAGTTCGTTGTCGATCTCAATACAGCTGGTTGCCATTTCAGGAATAAAGCGATTCACCAGGATCAGCGGCACCCCTTTCCCTTCAAGATCGATTAAAAAATCATCCGACAAGCGCTGAGTGTGGAGGATCATCGCATCCACCCGGCGCCCAAGCAGAAACTCGACCGACTCCCGCTGGCTTTGCTCGGTGTTGGAACCGGCCGTGACCACTGCATGGTAACCGAGACGGCGCAACCGCTCTTCAATACTCTGCAGGATGCCAGAGTAAAATGGCCCGCCCAACTCCGGAACGATGATGCCAATGCTGCCGGTACGGCTGGACGCCAGGGCCTGGGCGATGGAGTTGGGACGATAGCCAAGCGCCTGGATGGCTTTTTCCACTTTCAGTTTCTTATCATGGCTGACCCGACAGGTACCATTTACCACTCTGGACACGGTTGCCTGAGAAACCCCAGCGTATTCAGATACATCTTTGATCGTTGCCACCAGAAACCTCACCCTACACTCTGTATTTGCTTTTCATCACACATGCCGAAACCGCTTTCATGAATGCCATTATTGAGCATCACCCGCAGGGTTATTGTGAGAACTATCACATCCAACTTTAGCCTGTTGTTGGCAATCTGGTAAACAATGAGACCTTCTACAGTTTTCTCCCGCGCCATGAAACAGTTTCATGGAGTGGCAAGAACCGACCAGAATCACAATACCAGAACAAAAAAAAAGCCTCCGCATGGGAGGCAAAACGTTAAGAGACAAGAAATAAGTATGTTATCGGTATCAGGTACCACCTCTGAACTAACCGATAACACAAATGGACATTAGCTATTTCAAGAAACAGGTTAATCGATGAAACTCATGAAAACGGACATACGGCTCACAGCGTTAAACATCACGAAAAGCCATGAAACAACACCAGCCTACCTCTTCAATATTTAGTCAAATATATCAATACCTTAACCAACATGCGAGTGTTCATACCACGCTGAAATCGCTTTCATTTCACCGCAAAGTCCTATTGTCATCACGTTAGACGATGACTAACCCGCCCAGCTTGAGCCGTTTACTAATGAAAGTTTTCACACCCATGAAAACTTTCACAAACTGTCAGTTTATTACCATCAGGGCCGCCTTAGGTAATAAACCAGATTCATATCACATTTCTTCATTTCACCTTCAGCGCGCGCTGATTTCCCTTCTAGACTTACCCACTAGACAAGGAAGACCAAGCGACTCTTGGAGAGGAAAGTCAATGACTAAACTTGCTGGTGCACGTTTAGAGGAGATGGCTGACATACGATCCACCCGGAAGAAAAAGATAGTTTCGCTGTGCTGTGGCATTACAGCACTCAGCATGGGGATAGGATCGTTACTGCACTATTCACCAGACAACCCCACGCAAAGCCTGCTCTACGCGCTTTGTGCATTCGCGTGCACCAGTAACTTCTATGCGATTAAACACTATCATTATCATCACGCTGATCTGATTCTCAGTGGCATTTTGCTGCTGGCAGGGTTACTGCTTTTTCTGTTTGACCACTCGGCACCCGGCCATTTGCTGTGGTTGTTCCCGATTCTGGCGGCGATAATCTTAATTAACGAGTTTCAACTCGGGCTATGGCTAAGCCTGGGATTTTGCCTGGCAGTATCACTGGGTATCCATCTTATCCAGCCACAGCACTTAGAGTTCGGCCGGTTTATGCTGACCTTAATCGCCACCTGCGTCGTGTGCCATACCTTCTCTTATTACTACACTAAGGTACTGAACTATATTCAAACCCTTTACCGGGAAGGCATTGAGGAGCTGGCTTACCTTGATCAACTGACCGGCCTAGCCAATCGATGGAGTTTTGAAAAGTGGGCACGCACCAAACTGGCCCAGATAAGCCGCGATCGCAGAGGCCCAGCTACGGTTACCGCGCTGGTGTTCCTTGATATCGACAACTTCAAACGGATTAACGACAGTTTTGGTCATGAGGCCGGCGATCGCGTTCTGCGTCACTTTGCCACTCGGTTGAAAAAAAACCTCCGCAGCCGCAGTAAAGACCAGCACCAACACGATTACTCAATCGCCCGCTTTGCCGGTGATGAATTTGTCTTACTGCTGTATGGTGTGCGCAATAAACAGGATCTGGATGGTATTTTGCAGCGGATTGTCAACCTGTTCGGGCATGGCTACTATCTGCATGAGGAGATGATCAGCTTAACCACCAGCGTTGGAGCCGCCATCTACCAGCAAGATGCGAATGACTTGGCTGAACTCACCCGTTGCGCAGATAAGGCCATGTACACCGCCAAACACAACGGTAAAAACCAGTTCGCCTACTATGAAAACGGTGAGTATCCCGCAAACCTAAGCCATCAGGTTCAAACGGAGACAAACAGCAACGTTACCCCGCTGCGCCGCTAAACAGCGGAATCAATACGTCAGGCAAACAGATACATAAACCATAGGCCAACCAGCAAAACCACAACCAGCCACACAGCCTGCCTCAACTTGCTAGGTTTAGGCGTGTTAGTCGGTGCATCATCCTTATGCATCTTCGCCATTAAACCTTTTTCCAGCGCTTGCTTATAGAAAGCACGACGCTTGTGCGCCGCATTGGCTACGGAAGTAAAGCGGTGCCTTTGCTCATTGGTGAAATCCGGCGCCTCATAACGAGGAGGGAGATCGGAATGCTTTTGATGTACGGCCACCGTGTCCTCCTTACTCGGTAAACGTTTCTTACTTAAGTATATACTTAAGTAAGCGCAACATGCAGAGTAAGCAGTAACAAGCTGATAACGTCATCACGGATATCAAGCATCCGAGCCCCATGCCCGCGGCCAGATCAAAAAGGCCACCTTAACGGTGGCCAGTCCAGGCAAAGCGATAGCTAGAAATACTCACACAAATAGGCGGTCGCGTCTCTCACTTCCAGATCAAACGATGAGTTCCCTTCAACGTCAAATGACTGACCATCAGTGTAAGTCACCCAGTCAGCCTGATTCGCCAGCTTAACAATCAGCGCACCTTTCACCACCGTCATACGCTCAGGGGCTTGGGTACCGAAAGTGTAAGAACCAGGCAGCATCACACCGACGCTGATCTCCTTTCCTTTTTGATTAAAGCCAAGCGATTTAACATCACCTGCAAAATAACTGTTTTCCTTAATATCCATTTCGGTTTCCTTATCAAAAGACCGCTATTTTTTACAATGTTTTTCTCAATGACTCAAGCTTAAAACTGCTCCAAATTAACATTCTTATTACCAACTAACCGGGATAAAGCGTGTTTCAGAATGTAAAAATGAACAATAGATCATACTTTCACTGTCTCAAAGACGAGATCGTTTGTTTTTTGATTGTATCATTCCCACCATGTTTTTATCGGTAATTGTTTAGGAAGCATGGCCACTTCAATGCACAACAAAAAAACACCATCAAAGCCAGCGACTTCTTTTTGGTCTCGCCATCAGACGGCCCTGTTCCGCAGCGTATTTATCCTCTTTGCGGTCAGCCTGATTAGCGTCTGTGCCTTGCAGGTCGTCAAATCATATCAGGAGTACACCGACCCGAGTAACGTGTACGGCGACTGGCTCGAAATCGGTGCACCACCGTACCGGACCGAAACCCTGACGTTCTCCGCCGAAGGGGTGTTCCGGGATCATCGCTTAATCGCGACCCAGTTCGATTTCGACGGCAAAGTTATCACCATTGACACCGGCTTAGGCCAGACCGCGTATCAAACCTCCGGTTCCCACCTGTCGCCGCAAATCCGGCGTATCGAGCCCTCAATACCCGATCAACGCTTTATCAAAAAAGGCTTTGAGCATACGGTGAAAGGCTCAGAAACCGGGGTCGCTGTCAAGCGGCGCGCCGCTCTCAGTCAACACTTCAACAACAAGTAATCCTTTTCGTTGCGGCATTGTGCTGCCACTGGCAGGCGCGACTGCTGTGGTGGCTAACCAGCGCATTGATTAACCTAAAACTCATCCCGTCTCACTTAGCAGCAAAAACCAAATTTGCTAAAAAAATGTTAAATATGGATTCAGGGTTGCAATTGACGTGCAACAGCGCTCGGGTTGCGCTTAAGTTCTCGCAAATGGCTCGAAAAGCAATTTAATTTTTTTTGACGAAAAAAAACTCTCTGAAATCCTCATTGGGATGCTTTTGCGCCCAGCCTGGTTGACATGACTAGCCCGCGCATCAGCAGTTTATGTCCGGCTTTAAACACCAATTCAAGGATTGAGAGTAACGTTATGATTCGATTCAACCTATGTGCAACCGGGGTTGCCATGGCGATATCCGGAGGGGCAATGGCTGCCCCCAGCATACCAAGTATCGATATGTATGGTTCAAATAACCTGCAATTTTCCAAAATCGAACTGGCAATGGAAACCACATCTGGCTACTACGACATGGTGAAATACCATGACCAGGCCAAAATTACGGTAAAGTTTAACCAGTGGAGTGGCACAACCGGTGACACTTACAATATCTACTTCGATGGCGTTGAGGTGGCAACAGGGCCTATCACTGGCAGCCAAACCAGTGCAACATTTGAATACAGCCAGGGTGGTTTATATCAAATGGAAATCGAAGCATGTGATGCGACCGGCTGTGCCAAAAGTGCACCGGTGGAAATCACCATTGCCGATACAGACGGCTCTCACCTTAAGCCGCTGGTGATGAATGTCGACCCGAATAACAAGACCTACAAAACCGATCCAAGCGTCGTGATGGGGACTTATTTTGTTGAATGGGGCATCTACGGTCGTGATTACACCGTGGACAACATGCCTGTCGATAACCTAACTCACATCCTTTACGGCTTCATTCCCATTTGTGGTCCAAATGAGTCAGTAAAATCGGTTGGCGGTAACAGCTTCAATGCCCTGCAAACCGCCTGTCGTGGTGTGAATGATTACGAAGTGGTGATCCATGATCCCTGGGCAGCGTATCAAAAAAGCTTCCCCCAGGCCGGTCATCAGTACAGCACACCAATCAAAGGCAATTACGCCATGCTGATGGCGCTGAAACAGCGTAATCCTGATCTGAAAATTATCCCTTCCATCGGCGGCTGGACACTGTCGGATCCATTCTATGACTTCGTCAACAAAGCCAACCGTGACACCTTTGTTGCTTCGGTCAAAAAATTCCTGAAAACCTGGAAGTTCTATGATGGCGTCGATATCGACTGGGAGTTTCCTGGCGGTGGCGGCGCGGCGGCTGAGAAAGGCGATCCGGTTAACGATGGACCGGCATACGGGGCACTGATGCGTGAACTGCGGGCCATGCTGGATGATCTGGAGGCAGAAACAGGCCGTACCTACGAACTCACTTCCGCAATCGGTGTGGGGTATGACAAAATTGAAGACGTTAACTATGCTGACGCCGTGCAGTACATGGACTACATCTTTGCCATGACTTACGACTTCTACGGCGGTTGGAACAACGTTCCTGGTCACCAGACTGCACTTTACTGTGGTTCATTCATGCGCCCAGGTCAATGTGACGGTAGCGGTGTCGATGAAAACGGTGAACCGTACAAAGGCCCGGCCTACACGGCAGACAACGGCATCCAGCTTCTGCTGGCACAAGGCGTTCCTGCCAGCAAACTTGTACTAGGCACAGCTATGTACGGCCGTGGTTGGGAAGGGGTAACACCTGATACGCTAACCGATCCCAATGACCCTATGACAGGTACGGCGACGGGCAAACTGAAAGGCAGCACGGCTCAGGGCGTTTGGGAAGATGGCGTTATTGACTACAAAGGCATTAAGTCATTCATGCTGGGAGCGAACAACACCGGCATCAACGGCTTTGAATATGGCTATGATGAGCAAGCCGAAGCACCTTGGGTGTGGAACCGTTCAACCGGTGAACTGATCACATTTGACGATCACCGCTCTGTATTGGCGAAAGGCAACTACGCGAAATCTCTAGGTCTTGCTGGTCTGTTCTCGTGGGAAATTGACGCAGACAACGGCGACATCCTAAACGCAATGCACGAAGGTATGGCTGGCGGTATAGTTGTTCCACCAAACCGTAAACCAACGGCGGCGGCAGGTGCGGACCAAGTAGTTACGGGGCCGGCAAGCGTAGTGCTTGATGGCAGCAACTCAACAGACTCTGATGGCACCATCGCAAGCTACGCTTGGGAGCAGGTATCAGGTACTGCCGTGGCACTATCTGGCACGAACACAACAACAGCAAGCTTTGATGTTGCAGAAGTAACAGCAGAAGAGCAGCTAACATTCGAGCTAACCGTAACAGACAACCAAGGCACGACGGCTTCTGATCTCGTGGTGGTAACGGTGAAGCCTGCTGGCGTAATCGATCCACCAAACACCGCACCAGTTGCACAGGTTTCTGCTCCAGCAACGGCAAATGCCGGAGATGTGGTAGTGATTGACGCGTCAGCGTCTAGCGATGCTGACAACGACACGTTAACCTTCGATTGGACGCTCCCTCAAGGCCTAAGCGCGACAGTTAACGGCGCGAAGGTTACCTTCACTGCAGCTGAATACCCACAAGACACCAGTCTCAGCTTTACAGTCAGTGTAAGCGACGGCCAGGCAGCGTCTTCAGCAAGCGCAACCGTGGTTGTCGCGAAACACAGCACTGGCGGCGGTACGTGTACTAACGCGTGGGATGCAACAGCGGTCTACACGGGCGGCGATCAAGTAACGTACGCAGGTAAAACTTGGCAAGCGAAGTGGTGGACTCAGGGTCAAGATCCTAGCAAGTCTGGCGAATGGGGGGTTTGGAAAGAAATTGGCCCAGCTAACTGTAGCTAAGCCCAGCTAAGATGTTGTGATCCAACATCACTGTCTTTCAACATAGTTAAAAAGAAGAGGACAGCTTCGGCTGTCCTTTGTTGTTTTTGCGATCTCGCTTTATCAATCTGCTTCAATCAAGCGGTCAAAGCTACAGAAAACTTCGTCGCACTTCATTACCCGGCCATGGCCTTGACCCTGCGTCGTGACCAGTTCAACACGCTCAATCTCGCTCGCTGCTTTAGCAGACACGCTGTGCCTGGTGAACTTGTCCTGCTGATCATGAACAATGATGGTTTTCGCTTCTCGTTCTGCCAGACGCTTTTCTGGGTCGATCGATTGCAGTGGGTAGCCAAACTGATCTTCAACTTCTGAGACCACCGCCTGAAACAGTTTCATTGAATAACCAGAGCGTGCAATGCTGCCAAACAGGTTTTCAACGTAGTTCAGAACGGGAGCAATCAACAGTAGAGGTTTGTTGTCCAGTTTGCTGTGGCGACATTCAAGCGCCGATGCCGTGCCCATGCTGTGCCCCACCAAACCCGCAACGTCATCTACGGAATCCAATACGTCCTCCAGACCACGAACAAACGCCGGAATATGCCCATACTGGCCATCACTCGCGCCATGGGCAGGATGATCGTAAGCCAGTGCGGTGTAGCCAGATGCGGCAATATGCTCCATTAGCGGGTAGAACTGGCTCGCAGTGCCTGACCAACCATGGGTCAGTACCCAAACCGGACCGGAGCCCAGTGAATAAGTTTTAATACCACCGGCATGGCCTTGTACTTCCCCTTTTACCAAGCCTTGTGGTTCAGTGTTCTTTGGCTGAGTGCGTACCGGTGTCAGCAGCAGTTTACGCGCGGTCTTTTTCGCGTGTGATGGGGCAAACGTATGATGCAGACGGGTAGTGATGCTGACCAGACTGCGTTTCAAGCTGAATCGCTGCGAAGTATTAAAGTAGATTTTTTCACTCATGATCGTTTCCTTAGCTATCAGCTTTGCAAAAAAGAACGGTCGTGCTTTTTAAGCTGATAAGAAAGAGCGCTCTGTGTCGCCCTTTGCTATTAATCTTTTGCTATGCCCGTAACCGCGGGGCTAGCGCTTCCACCGAGTAAACAAGTTATCGATGCCTTGCCAGAACAATCTCTGACTCTCTTCTTGTCCTTTGATGGAGTAAAACACGTGCGCACTCAAGTACTGCCCGTACAAATCAAAGGTCGCTTGTCGCGTATCTAAATCGGCAGCAAACTCTTGGTTTTCTATGCCTTTCTTGATCTGAATTTCCAGGTAATTTAGCCAGGTATCAATCGATTTACGCAACGCCGCTTGCAGCGCGCATCCCTCTTCTGCGGTGTCATTCCAAGCGTCAAGGAACATGCAACTGCCTTGGAACGCATGGTTCCATGTCATCCACGCATCCAACAACGCTCGAATCTTGCGCTCGATACAGCTGCTGCCCAACTCTCTAACCGGGGTGATAACACGCGCAGCGAACACTTGATTGGCAAACTCCAACACCGACAGCTGTAGATTTAGCTTGGAATTGAAGTGAGCGAACAAACCACTTTTCGACATACCACACTGTTTGGCTAACTCACCAATAGTGAGGCTTTCCAGGCCGCTTTCACTGGCCAGCAGAAATGCCCGCTGCAAAATCAGCTCTTTAGTCACTTTTCCTTTTTTCATTTGGATACTTTTAGCACGCTCGTTCTATTTTGCAAGTTTTTTGACCCAGCGGTACGCAACATGCCATTCAGACAACCTTCCCGGATGGGAAACCAGGCAACCGGCGCAACCACAAAGAAAATTTGAACAGTGTCTAAAATAGCTCACGTTCTTATCTGGCTTTACGACAAAATTGACATTTTTCTGATCCAACTTCGCCCATAACTGTTAGTTTTCTGCCATTTTCACGTTATTAATTAGGTAAGTAGGATGACGACAAAAGACAAAATTGCAAGTTTAGAGTTTGCCCGCATCATTGCCATGCTGGCAATCATCGGCCTGCACTGCCAGATGGCCTTGACCTATTGGCAATGGGACGGCATACCTTGGATTGGCTACCTACTCAACCAGTTCGCCCGCTTCGGTGTACCATTGTTCTTTGTGATTTCAGGGTACCTTATCCAACCCAAACTCAGCCAGGATCCCATCACCACCCTTAAAAACTACGCCAAGCCATTAGTCAAAATCTGGTTGGTCTGGAGCCTGCTGTCTCTGCTGATGCCATTCCAGTGGCAAACCACTGCTGAAGCAGGCTACCTTGCTGAGCGCATGGGTTATTGGGGCTACCTGCTGATGGATCCGCTTAACTCACTAATGGAAGGTGGTTTGGTTCACTTGTGGTTTTTGCCTGCACTGCTCATCGCCGTAGCAATCATTGCCCTCACCGTGCATACCGGCCTTACTGCATGGATGCTACCGTTAGCAGGGGCCCTGTATGTTTACGGGGTATTAGGCGGGAGCTATCAGACACTGACAGAGCTACCGGTCCCCTTCTTTACCCGCAATGGCCCCTTCTTCAGCACCCTGATGGTCGTGCTTGGTTATCTCGCCCGGCAGCAGCAATGGCAAATATCCCGCAACAATACCATCCGCCTGATCTTAATTGGCATGCTCCTCCACCTTGCTGAAGCATATTGGCTAATGTCATATGAGGTACCATTCAACGTACACGATTTTCTGTTTGGCACCCCGCTGTGGGCCGTTGGGATATTCATGTGGTTATTGGCCCACCCTAACTTTGGCAGAATGAACTGGGTGTTGGCACTTTCACCGAGTATTTTGGGCATATACGTGAGCCACCTGCTGGTTGTCATCGTCATGATGAACATCGCTGGTATGTTAGCCCTTGATGGCTTAGTCAAAGATCTGTTTATCTACCCGGCCACCCTGGTAGTGACATTACTATTAGTCAAAGGTATTGAAGCGACACGATTAAAAGGGCTACTGCTCCGCTAGGTCACAGCATCCTCACAGCGCTGCATCCACGTACGCTCTCTGGTAAGAGAGCGGATTGGAACAAAAATGAGAGTTCTCTCTCACTCAAGCTAAGTGCAGCGCTTTAATCCACAATAATTTGTATCGACTCACAAAAAATCTCCCGGAGTTATTTTACATTGCTTGCCTTATCTATCAATTTTGCTCATTAAACGGAGGCTGTATGTGGGCAAGTCAGGGACTTATTCCTTTGCTGGAAATTAGCCATTGGTTAACTTATGGCTTATACGCCGCGGTATGTCTATTTGGCGCAGCAGGTATCGCGTCATTGAGAAAGTAGTGCTTTGCATCGCAGGGTTGGTAACAACTCCGGTTAATTCGAACTCTCTCACACTCAACCTCTTAATAAGTGGCTAATATTTCTCCATAAAGACAAAGGAGAAATGTCTATGCCAATCTATCCCCTCGTCGCGATTTGCTGCTTGTTGCTCACAACACCCAGCTACGCTGCGACTACACCCGATCTAAACCTGGCGCATTCAGCTGTCGGTTACACCGCGCTGGCTCTGTTTGCTATCGCCTACACCCTGGTAATGCTGGAAGAATACCTGGACATGCGTAAGTCCAAGCCGGTTTTACTCGCCGCCGGATTGATCTGGATCCTGATTGGTTATACCTACACCCAACACCAGCAGCCTGAAATAGCCAAAGCGGCACTGGAACACAATCTATTGGAATACGCAGAGCTATTATTGTTCCTGTTGGTGGCGATGACCTACATCAACGCAATGGAAGAACGCCGCTTATTCGATGCTTTACAAGCATGGATGGTAGGCAAAGGCTTTGACTTCAAAAAATTGTTCTGGCTGACGGGCGCACTGGCTTTCGTGATTTCTCCAATCGCTGATAACCTGACCACGGCGCTGCTAATGTGTGCCGTGGTGCTTAAAGTTTCCGGTGACAATCCCCGCTTTGTTAACTTAGCCTGTATCAACATAGTCATTGCTGCCAACGCCGGCGGGGCCTTCAGCCCGTTTGGGGATATCACCACCCTGATGGTGTGGCAAGCCGGTCATGTCCAGTTTTCCGAGTTTATGCCGCTGTTGTTCCCGTCACTGGTCAACTACCTTGTCCCGGCCCTGCTGATGTCGATGTTTGTCCCCGACACCAAACCTAACACCGTACATGTGCACGTTGAACTGAAGCGCGGCGCAAGGCGTATTGTCGGATTATTCATTCTGACCGTTGCCACTGCGGTTGCCTTTCACGCGGTGCTGCATTTCCCTCCCGTGGTGGGCATGATGATGGGGCTGGCCTACCTGCAGTTCTTTGGCTACTTTCTGCGTAAAACCTTGTCACACTCACTGGCCAAGAAAGCCGCACTCGCCATCGCCAATGGGGATGACTATGCGTTAAAACGTTTAGGCTCTGTGGTGCCATTCGATGTATTCCACCGTGTTGCTCGCGCCGAATGGGATACTTTACTCTTCTTCTATGGTGTGGTGATGTGTGTCGGAGGGTTGAGTCTGCTTGGCTACCTCGAACTGGTCTCGGTGGTGATGTATACCGAGTGGGATCCAGTCTGGGCGAACGTTATGGTCGGAGTACTGTCCGCCATCGTGGATAACATTCCGGTGATGTTTGCCGTCCTGACCATGGAGCCCAACCTGTCAATGGGTAACTGGTTGCTTGTCACGCTGACTGCTGGGGTGGGAGGCAGTTTACTCTCGATCGGTTCGGCCGCCGGCGTGGCACTGATGGGCGCAGCACGCGGCCAATACACCTTCTTTGGTCACCTCAAGTGGGCCCCGGTCATTGCGCTTGGCTACGCCATGAGTATCTGGACCCACTTATGGCTCAACGGCAGCCTGTTTTAGCCTCTAGCCGGTGGGCGTTCGGATGGATGGTTAACCCCATCCATAACTGGCACGTCCACCAACAGATAAGGATTGATCCCTTCCAGACAGCCGAGGTTATAGCCGAACTCACCCGGGTCGGAACGGCGCTGATGATGGGTATAAATGCCGCACTCGCCACAGAAATATTGCTTGGCGGCGGGGGTTGTAGACTGATACAACTTAAGCTGCTCTGGTTTTACTTCGAGCTGCTGCCAACTTTGATTAATAAATGCATCAAAATCCGTTTTGCAAAACATATCCATGTTTTCCTTGTTTTACTCGTAGGTTGTTTGGTTTACTCAGGCAACCCTACACATAAAACATTACGGATGATGCAAGTCTGGCCGGAATTTGAGAATAGCTTCACTCAAACCGGCTGGCCCTGCTCTAATGCCAGTAAACGTCGCTTACGTTCAACCCCCCCGGCGTATCCGGTAAGTTTGCCACTTTTGCCAACCACACGGTGGCACGGCACCACAATAGAAATCGGGTTCTTACCGTTCGCCAGCCCGACGGCACGCACCGCATTGGGGTTACCGATGGCATTAGCCAACTCTTGATAGCTCCAGGTTTCACCATAAGGAATTGTCGTGAGTGCTTGCCAGACCCTCATCTGAAAATCAGTGCCCGTCGCGGCCAACGGCAGATCAAAATGACTGCGCTGACCGGCAAAGTACTCGCCTAGTTGTGTCACCGTCTGAGACAAAATAGGGTGCAGATCATGGCGTTCACCTAAGTTATCCGGTTTGGTTGTACAAATTTCAAACCAGATACCCAGTAAACCATGCGCATTGGCTTGAATGGTAATGTCCCCCAGCGGGCTAAACCAATTGGTGTAAAACGTCGTATTCATGATTGATTCCACAAGTGAAAGGTTGCGTAGCTTCCCCAGGGGGAAGCGGTATAGGCATTGAGTGATGGATAGCGCGGCAGGTTCTTTTTCACCACCAAATCTTTATCCAAAAAGCAGTTGGGCTGAGATTGGCCCCGTAACTGAGCATAACTGACCGTCCATGGGCCGATACCTTTCAACTCCAGCCACTGCTCTGGATCAGATTCCGGATGACACTGCATAAACTGCGCAAAGCGAACCAGGGTCTCCTTACGGCTTTGCGGCATGCGCAGAAAACTCACATCCGCACTCGCGATCTCATCGGGGGTAGGGAAGTGGCATGATGGCTGCTCAGCACTTAAGCGCGCCACCAGCAAGTTAAGCTGAGTAATCGCCGCTTTCACTGACACCTGCTGACCTAAAATGGCACGCACGCCGGCTTCCCAGCAGCTCCACACACCGGGAATCCGAATACCTGAGTTAGCCACCAATCCCGCCGCAACAAAATCAAGGTGCTGCTCTACGCTGCGAATATCCACATCCAAATCAAACATGCGACGAACACCCGCGACCAAGTTTGGTAAGTTGGCAACCACATCGAGATCGAACTCCAGTTCAAGGTAGCCCTGCCCCTGGCTGGCTTTGAACCAGGCCTGGCCACTGTCCAGCAGCACACTGCGCTGGTAGCTGTGCCCGGTTACTTGCTCGATACCGTCAATAGCCCGCAAGCGGTAGAAATCCAGCATATGCTGCCAGTTGAGCTCACCCCGATACGGCAACGCTATCCGGTTACTGCCCGCTGCATCAAAGTGTTTGCGTCTCACTTGTGAGGGTGTCAGTTTCAGCAGTTTTTGAAATGCATCGTTAAACCGGCGGGTACTGTTAAAGCCCGCCGCAAAGCCAATATCAGTGACCGACATCGAACTGGAGTGCAACAATTGTTTGGCAAACATCACTTGCTGGTATTGTGCGTATTGCTTGGGCGACATGGCTAAATATTGTTCAAACAGCATGCGCAAATAACGATCGGAAATTCCCAGCCGCTCCGCCAGAGCCTTGACAGACTGGTGATGCAATACACCTTGGTCAATTAGCTTAATTGCCCGCTGAAAAGTTGTCTCAGCCCCCTTCCACGCCCATGAATTGGGTGCACTGTCGGGTCGGCAACGCAAACACGGGCGATATCCGGCTTTTAATGCCTGAGTTTTATCAATGAAATACTCCACATTGGCTTCTTGCGCCAGGTTGGCCGGACAAACTGGGCGACAAAATATCCCCGTGGTTTTCACCGCTACATAAAAACGCCCGTCAAACCGGCTGTCGCGTGACATTCGGGCTTTGTGGCATTGTTCGGCGGTCAGCGCAGAATGTGGGTGTACAAGCATAGGGTGTTCCTTCAGGGTTGGCCCCTTGGCTAGTCTGATAACTTGATTGTAGAACCGATGAACACGTTCCGTTAGCCATTTTCGGAACTCAATATTGAGATAGCTTGGTATTCTGCATTTTATACGCTAATTTTAAGTAAGAATAAGACAACCTGTTGGCTAAAGGGAATTGGCTATGAATCTACATACTTGCATCATAATGCTTAGCAATCAACGAGTTATCACCAGCAATTCAGTTGAATATTCGCTTAAATTGCTGGAAACTAACTCACAGCACGATATTTCAGAAATACAAATCAACGCGACCGATGGGGCAACAATTCACACCTATCACTACCACAATGTAGAAGAATCTCTTGAGAGTTTAATGAATTTGTAAGAACCCTTCCTTGTCTTTTGACTAAGCATGAAAGCGCAGCTCCCCCTGCGCTTTTTTTTTGCGTGTGTGTATCCGCCAAAATCCGACCCCGCCACCAGACATCACTCGTCACGGCACCAAACGGAGAAGGCAGCATGTCATTCATCGACGGGTAGTTCACCGATCTGCTGCAAGCTGTAAGCCGTCAAAGGATCGATGCCTTTGACTAACTCTTCGACCTGTTTAATCGCATCCAGCGAAGTGCTGGCTTTGCGGTAGCTAAGATAAATCGGACGATACCAATCTGCGACTCCACGGACTTTGTGCAACTGGCCACTGGCAATAAACGGCTCCACCAATGAAACCGGTAAATAGGCACTACCGCCCTTTTCCAGAATGAAATCCAAAGCAATACGTGCCGTCGACGTACGCAGGTACGGCGCTGGGATCTTAGGATGGCGATCTGCATGCTCAGACGCAAATCGGGTTCCCCAGTCGACATACACATATTTTTGCTCAAATGCCGAATCTAAAGAATCGGGCTCAGTGGAAACCAACACCAGTACTAAATCGGCCACTTTTTTACAATGCAGCTCATCAGCTTTGATCTGATCAAACGCAAACGCCATATCCAGGGTACGTTCAACCAGGCTGCGACTGAGCATTTCGCGGCCCATAACCTCAGCCATGAAGCCATAGCCGCCAAACGCATCGGTGACCACGCTTAAACAGTTTTGCAAATACGCATCCCAGATGTTGGGGGTACCACCCATGGTCAGTTGCAATGCTTTGCCATCTTCAAGCGACAGTTCCAGTTTCGCCTGTTGCAGCGTCGTCACCATGACTTGGGCATAACCAACTAAACGCTCGCCCGCCGAGGTCAATTTAATGTTATTCCGATCACGAATAAACAATTGCGTATCGAAGTAACTTTCTAATTGTTTGATCCGCGCGCTGACCGCCGCTTGGGTAATGTAGAGATTCTCAGCGGCACGCCCGAAGTGACGAACCTTGGCCACTTCTAAAAATGTTCGAAAGACCTTTACGTCCATAAAATATCCCCTGGTCAATATACAACCAGACTAACAAGTAAACCCTATCCTGACGATAAAAAAGTTTTGTTTTTCTTTTGGCAGATTTCAGCCTAATTTTCGCCGTAATTCATCACTCATCGTTAACACGGTTATAGAGGCTGTTACTATGTCTGACACTCAATTTCGTCATGGCAAAAAACGTTTTTACGACAACGTAAAATTCCCACGCGGCTTTGCAAAGTCGGGTGATTTTACTCTTGCCGAAGAGGAAATCCTAACACTTTATGGGGATACCATGCTTGGGCTGGAAACAGGGGAACTGCAACCTGACAATGCCGAGGAAAAACACTTTGTCAAAGTCCTTGAGCACCCGGGCAAAGCGAAATCCAAATTAGAACGCACATGGCTTAAGTACGCCCAGTTAGCTCGTGGTCGTAAGCGTTTTCATACTCTCAACGGTCGCACCAAACCTGACGCGAGTGATGATTACTCTGAAGAAGACACCAGCTTAACTGAGGAAAATTAATGCATATTTGCTTTTTGATGTATCCATGGGACCGTGTTTGCCCTGAATCAGACACCACGCTACGGATGATCCATGAATGCGCAGCGCGGGGCCACACGGTCGCAGTTACAACAACAAGCGGGTTGACCATTCGTGATAGTACCGTTTACGGTTTTTGTCAGGTCCTGAAAAAAGGGCAAAAGATCTCAGAGAAGATTCCAACGTTTTATCGTCAAGCACAATTCCAGAAAGCTCGCCTGCCAATGGCGGGCTTTGACGTGATTTTTATGCGCGCCAACCCACCACTGGATAACCTGGCCTTAAACTTTTTGGATTCGATCAAGGACGACACTCTCATTATCAACGATCTTGAAGGTCTGCGTTTAGCCAACAATAAACTCTACACCGCAAGCATGGGCGGTGCAGCCAGCGAGTTTATTCCGGCAACACACGTATCTAAAAATCGCGATTACCTGCAACACGTACTGGAAGAGAGTACCAGTGAAAAAATGATCCTTAAGCCACTCAACGGCTTTGGTGGTCATGGGGTGATCGTGATAGAAAAAAATGCACGCCAGAACTTCCGTTCACTGCTGGATTTCTACATCGGTGAAGGAGACCAAAGCAACTATGTGATCCTGCAAGATTACATCGAAGGGGCAGAAGAAGGTGATAAGCGCATATTGATGCTCAATGGTGAACCGATCGGGGCAATGCGCCGGGTACCGGCCACCGGCGAGATCCGCTCGAACGTCCACGCGGGTGGCCGAGTGGTGAAACACTCGATCACCAAAGAAGAAAAAAGGTTATGTGCCGCCATCGGGCCTAAGCTGGTTCGAGATGGGTTGTATTTTACCGGCCTGGATGTGATCGGAAACAAACTGGTTGAAGTTAACGTACTGAGCCCGGGCGGGATCACCCGGATCAACAAACTCAACCGTGTAAGGCTGCAACGTCAGGTCATTGACTTTGCAGAGAACATTGTCAACTCCAAAGAACTTCTTCAACAACGTAAAAGTACCTTCCGCTCCGCAATTAAAAATGCACACATCGAACCATAAACAATATACGATGGAAGAGATGCTCTCGCTTATCCAGCGGGAGCAGCCTTTTTCCGGTGAACTGATTGGTGCCGGGTGCCTGATCAAAATTGATGAGTACCTGCCGGTGGTCTGCGCGGCGATCCATGCGGGCTCACGTTTTCGCAATGACATCGCCAAACAGTGCATCCTGACGGCAGAAGAACGGTTTTTCGAAGAGGACCCCTTTACCGACGACATGATCCTGTCGCAACCGATCACGTTAGTCGGCTTAGATTCCCGCTTTGAATACGATCTCAATCGTGCCTTAACATTAAGTACCTACTACAAGTCGGCCTGGAGCCGGCAGGTTTGGGGCAAGCCGCTGTCAAAGAAGCAGCGTGCTGAAAGCCACCGCAAACACGCCGCTTTTTACACCCTGTATGAAGCGCTGATCCACAAACTGGAAACCAAGTTTGGCATGGTGGTCGTGTTTGACATTCACTCCTACAATTACAAGCGCCAAAGGCAAGACGCACCGGTCTTCAATATCGGGACCGCACAAATTGACCTTGAACGCTGGGGGGCGGTGGTCAAACGCTTTCGCGATGAACTGAACAAGATTGAATTACCAAACCTGTCGAGTAGCGCAGAACTGGACGCGGTGTTTGAAGGCCGCGGCTACCTGATCTCCCACACCAACGCTCACTTTGACCGGACACTGGTCTTACCGACCGAAGTCAAAAAAGTCTTTATGGAAGAAGAGACGGGGACCGTCTATCCGCTGGTGCTGGAGAGCCTGCAGTCCGGACTGAAAGAAGCCTTCAGTCAAACCAGTGCGTTCTTCCAGCGTCGCTACAACCGCCGGCGCAGCGTCAGTAAAACGGACATGCTGAGCTCCTCGATTGAACCGGCGGTCAAATCCGTCGATAAAGCGCTGTATAAACTGGCGCGTAAAGTAGAGACATTAAAGTATGTGACGCCAACCAACTTAACGGCAGAACGCAAACGCTTTAATGCCGCGCCAAGCCGCTATCAGCCCAACTACCGTTATCGACAATTGCCGCTGCACGCCAACGAGTTTAAACATCAGCTCTACCGGCTGCCGATTGAGCAAATTGCCGATCCGGACATGCGCCAGCTGTACAGTGACATGGTAAATAAACTAGGGGAAAAAATTGACCTGCTCACCAGCGTGGGCCAGGAGACTTTTCTCTATAACTCACTGCGTTACCATGGCAGACCAGCAGCCTGTTCGATTAAGAATGCCCAGTTCTTGCTCTACGCGAAAACCTTGCCCGAGCAGCGTGGGGCAGACCACAATGCAGAGCAGGCCAAGGCATTGATGGCTGATGCGGCCAAACAGTGGGGAATGAAGTGTAAGGTTACACTCAATGCCTCTTTGGCCGCTCGTGCCATGGTCAGTTCCAATCCCCCGACGTTGTTTGTCAATTCCACCGGAACGTTCAGTCAGGCGGAAATACAACGCCTGATCCAACACGAATTGGGCGTGCATATGGCGACTACTTTTAACGCCAGGATGCAGCCGCTTAACGTGTTTCGTTTAGGCTTGCCCGGTTCGACCATCACCCAAGAAGGTATGGCGATCATGGCCGAATACAAAGCTGGCTTTATGTCGCATGAACGGTTGCAGGTATTGGCGACGCGGGTGTTAGCGGTTGATTCAATGCTGAAGGAGCAGAACTTTTACAATACTTACTGCTACCTGTATGAAGAACTGGGCCTGGATAAAGACAGTGCATTTACCACCACAACGCGGGTATACCGCGGAGGTGGATTTACCAAAGATCACTTGTACTTAGACGGCTTTCTACACATGCTGCAGCTGGAAACACAACGCAGTTTAGATAATTTGCTGATAGGGAAATGCAGCTATCGCTATTTAGATTTGATCGACGAAATGGTTGAACGCGGTTGGTTATTACGCCCCTTCCATCGCTTTGATGACCGGGACTCAGCCCTTGAACCCAACCTACGCTATCTGATCGAATCGCTAAAGCAGCCGCACTGACCGTTATTCTTCTCCTAAAGCCCCAGCCGGTTACTTCTGTTGGGGCTTTATTCATCTCACGTCATCACTTGGCCAACATCGCCACTTTTTTCAGAAAACTGTCACGCAGGTGCTCCTGGTCATACTCCAGTTCATAGGTATTGTGAAAACCAACTTTGAGTTCCACCCCATTACCACGCAGATATACCGTGTAACCGTCGTAATCGGAAAACGCCTCTACCCCTTCATAAATTTTCCCCAGTTCAGTCGGGGTACCCTTCTCCATAACACATTCATAAGCTTGCAATACTTTGCTGGGATCCAGTTCGTTTTTCATCGCGATATCCTCGCCCATTGACATGCTGTAAGTATGGTAAACGAAAAACGTTCATGCCACATTGAAGCTTGCTTAAGATCATAAGCCAACTTAATTTCAATCATGAATTTTATCTTTAACGCTTTAAAAGAATATCGAAAGAACCGAAGTAAAACGGCAAATTTCAAGCATTTACTGACCATAGCTCAACAAAAAGTAAACATAAGGCAAATTTTTGACCTAAAACAATAGCAGTTGCCAATAACTTATTTTATAATGCGAATTAATGTCACAGTACAACTTGAATTCCAATCATTAGGGGCCAAACATGAGACTTATCCCGTTAACTAAAGCTGCACAAGTCGGTAAATGGGCAGCCGCCCACATCGCGAAGCGTATTAACGACTTCCAACCAACGGCTGAGCGCCCATTCGTACTGGGCCTGCCAACGGGAGGAACTCCTCTTGCGACGTATAAAGCGTTGATTGAACTTTACAACGCCGGCGAAGTGAGCTTCAGACACGTTGTAACTTTTAACATGGACGAATACATCGGAATTCCAGCGGATCACCCTGAATCCTACCGTTCGTTCATGTACAACAATTTCTTCAACCACGTTGATATTCAGGAACAGAACATCAACCTGCTCAACGGCAACGCAGACGATCACGAAGCGGAATGCAAACGTTACGAAGACAAAATCAAAAGCTACGGCAAAATTAACTTGTTCATGGGTGGTGTTGGTAATGACGGTCACATCGCGTTTAACGAGCCAGCTTCATCACTTTCATCGCGCACACGGATCAAAACCCTGACCGAAGACACGCGTATCGCCAACTCGCGCTTCTTTGAGGGCGACATCAACCAGGTACCGAAATACGCCCTGACTATCGGTGTGGGTACGCTGCTGGATGCAGAAGAGATCATGATCCTGGTAACCGGCCATAACAAAGCGTTAGCGCTGGAAGCGGCTGTTGAAGGCAGCGTGAACCACCTATGGACGGTCTCAGCACTGCAACTGCATCCGAAATCAGTCATCGTGTGTGATGAACCATCACAGCAAGAACTCAAAGTGAAAACCGTCAAGTACTTTTCTGAGCTGGAAGCAGACAACATAAAAGGCTTCTGATGCTTTACCGCTGCCAGTTACACAAAACCCGTGCACAAGCACGGGTTTTTTATTGTCTCTGTCTTATGCTCAAAACTAGTAAGCACGAATTCCATAGCGGCGTAAGCGCGCAGGAAGTACCTCATCAAGCTTGTCTAATTCGCGAACTTCAATTTCAATCAGCGGAAAATTATGCTGCTCGTAAACCGCGCGTATCGCATCACGTTGCGCTGGTGCAACCTCACCTTGATCACTGCCCCAGAACTGGACATACACTTTGCCACCGGGTAAATAGAAATCACTCATGACGTCCTGCTCTATTGGCAGCTGCCGCTCATAAGCATGCACCACACCAGCGAGATACAACCAGTTATCGATCAATAACTCCCCTTTCGAGCGCACATAATGCCCATCTAACGTACGATGTTTGGCTAAGAATTTCTGCTGAAAGCTCGAATAAGACTTATCAGTGGCATGAGATTCTGCATCCTGGCCGAGAAATTCCACCACGGACTGTTTAAGCCGCTTATTGCGCAGGACCGAATCATGCCAGACAACAAACGGATGCCCGGAAGCTTTTTCCGCCCGCGGCTGCGCCCCGGCGCGGATCCCCGCCTCTGTGGCCAACCAGCCATCGTCACTGCGCTGGATCCAGCCCAGCTCACTGAGCAGCTGATTCATCCGTTTGGCACTCAGGGCCAGCTTGACTCCTAACTGGGTTGCACTCAGGGTTACCCCTTCTGTTGCCGCAAGCTCGATATGCAGATGGGCGGGCCAGACAATAAACTGACCAAACTTAGGGTGATCGACATACTCGCCACCAAAACGGGCGCCCAGTTCCGTCAGTACCCATTTGTCTTGGCTGCGGGTGATATAGCCAGCGCGGGTCAGATCCGCAAACAGCTGTTTTGGGTCCTGACCGCGCATTTTTGCCAGGGCTGAAGTCGAATGTTTTTCTGACATCGTGCTCTCCTTGCCGGTACCGGACTGTTAACACCAAAATAATAACGTCTTGATTTATAACTCTAGAATAAGAACAGACGTCAGCAGAGTAAAGCCCGAACCACCAGATAAAAAAAGGGAGCCAGTGGCTCCCTTGCTGATTACCCTAAAAAGGATATATACCCCTGCAAAATGATCAGGTTGACGATGTCAATAAAGAACGCCCCAACGATTGGTACCACCATAAAGGCCTGTGGTGACGGACCAAAGCGGTTAACGATCGATCCCATGTTCATCACCGCCGTGGGTGTTGCCCCCAGGCCGAATCCGCAATGGCCACCAGCGATGACCGCCGCGTTATAATTACGGCCCATGATTTTAAAGGTGACGTAGTAAGAGAAAATGGCCAGAACAACAGACTGCACCGCCAGGATAACCAAAAACGGGATGGCCAAATCAAAGATGTTCCACAGCTTAAGGCTCATTAATGCCATGGCAAGAAACAGCGACAGAGATACCGTACCCAGCATATCCACTGTCTCGGCATCCAGTTGACGCAGCTTGGTCACTTCCAGGAAGTTGGTAATGATCACACCAATAAACAGCGCATAAACAAAGTCCGGGATCATCAGCCATGAGATTTCAAAGGTACTGACCCACTGCTCGACATACTTGGCCCCGGTGACACAAATCAACAGAAAGAACAGCTTTTCAACCACTTTCTTCGCCGTCACTTTGTCTTCTTCGTACTCGTTATAAGTCACCAGCTCCGGGAATTTTTCGTGGGTTTTCGAACCACGGCCATACTCAGATTCAAATCCGTGCTTATCAACCAGACGCTGCGCCACCGGGCTGCCAATCAGGCCACCGATGATCAGGCCGAACGTCGCCGATGCCATGGCAATTTCCAGGACATTATTTATCCCGTACACATTCTGAAAGGTCTGTGACCAGGCCGCCCCGGTGCCGTGCCCGCCAGATAAGGTGATCGAACCGGCGATCAACCCCATTAAAGGATCCAGGCCCAATACCGTTGCCAGCGAGATCCCGACCCCGTTCTGGATGATGATGTAAAACGATGCGATGGCGAGGAAAACAAAAACTTTAGCGCCGCCTTTCATCAGCTGAGTGTAATTCGCTGCTAATCCCACCGTGGCGAAAAACATCAACATGAAGGTATTTTGCAACGGTAAGTCAAATTCCAGATCAATGCCGTGAAAATGCAGAGCGGTGATCACACAGGCCACAATCAGGCCACCGACTATCGGTTCGGGGATGTTGAACTTGTTTAAAATGGTGAATTTGGCATTAATAAAATGTCCGAGAAACAGCACACTGATTGCAACCAGAAAAGACTCCAGTGCACCAACAGAAATCAAATGATTCATATAACCTCTTGTTCTTATACTCTTCATCCTCCGTAATGATTGAGTGTTAACTTTCTCCTCTGCGTAGTAGCCGCTTCATCAGTCACGTTTGCCAACATACATCAGCAGGCCGTCATGTGTGCCTGGGTGAATTTTAGGGGCTAAATAAAGCGATGTTTGTTGTACGCTGTGCACCAGTCCCTAAAATGCAAAAAGGAGCTACCAGGCCGTCCGACCGAGCTCCCTCAGTACATATGTATGTTCGCAATGGTGTTTTTCCCAACCGCTTTCGGGCTCCCTTACTTAAACGGAAAACCACCATCACTACCTAACAGAGTTCCTTCCCCGTCATGACGAACAACCAGCGCTAAACGGCGCTATTACCGGCTAAATTTACCCGATCCTTTCGTAGTGCAATCACTCTGACTCGTGGAAATTTAAGAGCCGATCCCCAGGAAATGTTCACGTTGATAACAGGTGTTATCGTCAAAACGGAGCCGGATTATACCACTTCAGCGCAAATTTACCTCTTTTACGTACATTGCGGTACCGACCAGGCAGGATCCGGCTTCTAGTCCCCCCGAACACCCAGCCTGCTGGCGAGCGTTTTTCATCACCCGCGGCTATGGGTTTGTCTGACATCACTACTCAGGCCTGGTATCCGTGTATAATCCAGGAATATGCTAACTCACCACTAAGTCACTAACATGAAAGCGTATTTACCTACAGCTCTGGCCTGTCTTACCTTCAGTCACTGCTCCGCTGCCAGTCCAGCCAACATAGAAGTGGTTTTCCAAGCCACAGAGCTCCCCGCGGAACAACAGGTTATTAACGAAATCAAGCGCGCCCGGCTAAACGAAACCGTCATGCAGTTGTCAGCGGAGCGGTTTCCGTTTCAACGCAAACTGACGCTGAGTTACGGTGGCGAGGCCGGGCCACTGTTTGATCCCGACTCCTATACCATCCATATTCCCTACTCTTTTTATCAGCAATCCCTGCACTATTTCGAATCCAACAAATATCAACAGCGCTTTGGCAAGAGTGCGCGGCAAGGTGCGCTGGAGACCCTGCTGCACACACTGTTACACGAAGCGGGGCATGCCTACGTGGTGGACCAAAACATCCCAATTCTGGGCAAAGAGGAAGATGCCGTAGATAACTTTGCGACCATGTTGCTGATCGAGTATGTCGAAGACGGCGCAGGCATGGCGATCAGTGCAGCTGATATGTTTGCTTTTGAGTCCGAAGACCGGCCCGAGTATTACGACTTTGGCGAATACATCGATGAGCACAGTTTTGATTTGCAGCGTTACTTCTCAACTCTGTGCCTGGTTTATGGCAGCGACCCCAAGCAACATCACTCCTTACTCGATGAACTGGAGCCAGATTATCTGCGCGACCGAAAAGAATTCTGTGCAGACAACTACGATACCATTCACGCCAACTGGCACCACTACTTGCTGAGTGAATAACTTGCTGAGTGAATAACGACCTGACTTTGGGCGACCAACACAATCAAGGCGCAAAAACCTCAGCTCTGCTGAGCAGAGGGATCAAAATGCGCCGTTTCACCCGGCATGGCGTCCCTGGCTGGTTATGACTGCCAGCACTTTCCCTGTCACCGCAATCAACTCTCAAACCGGCTCAACGGAACTTCTCGCGGCAACCCTGAGCTCGCGTATCGCTAGCAGTGATCCATTTATCCTTTGGCTCATCCTTTAGTCGTAAATTGTTAAAACGCTGTGTAATCAATTATGCAACTCGGTTAAAGTTAACCGGGTCAGCACCATAATTAACCACATCGTCGGGCAAACCAGTATCGGTGAGCCTTATTTTAACCAAGCCCCGGCAAGGACGTCTCCATGAATCTAACGATCAGAAAACGACTTTACATCCTTTCGATTATTCCGGTTTTAACTATTGCACTGGGGATGATGTGGTTCACTTATCATCAAACCACCGCCTACAATCAAAGCCAGATCGAGCAAACGCGTAGCCAGATGATGGAGATGAAAAAAGCTGAGCTGAAAAACTATGTTCAGATGGCCCAGTCTGCTATCGCACCGTTACTGGCACAAAATGCGACGCTGGAAAAAGCGTTACCGGTACTTCGGGAGCTGGAATACGGCCAGAGTGGTTACATTTTTGGTTATGACTCCAAAGGCGTGCGCATCGTCGCCGGCAAAAATGACCAGGGAGTAGGCAAAAGCTTTTATAACTTGCAGGACAAAAAAGGCAACTATCTGATCCAGGATTTGCTCAAGAATGCCAGAGCCGGCAAGTTCACCACTTACTACTTTCCCAAACCCGGACAATCGGAACCTCTGCCCAAACTGAGCTATTCGATGTTTGTTCCCGCCTGGGATCTGATGTTAGGGACCGGGTTTTACACCGACGATATCGATGCCGTCGTTGCTGCAATGGAATCGTCAGCACACCAGGAGTTAAAGACCACCCTGTCAGCAATCATGCTGTTCTGTGCCGCGATCGCCGCCGTGGTGGCGATTTTTGCCGTTTTAGTCAATCGCAGCATCATGCGACCGATACAACTGTTTGATCACTCTATCGCTTCTTTTGCCCACGGTGACGCCGACCTAACCGCGCGGATGGACGAATCAAGCGTACCAGAGTTCAAACAGCTCAGCCTCAATTTCAACCGCTTTGTCGGACGCTTACAAAGCATCATTCAAAACGTTCATACCGTCGGGCAGGATGTGGTAACCGAAACAACCCAGATGTCACAGCGCGCTTCACAAGTCGACGAACTGGCTGGTGGCCAGCGGGAGGAGACCGAACAGGTCGCCGCAGCCATGACAGAGATGACCGCCACGGCCAGTGATATCTCTGGCAATGCCAATCAGGCAGCCCAATCAGCGAAAGAAGCGGATGCCAATGCTCAACAGGCGCAACGTATCGTCGATTCCGCTGCAGATTCGGTAGAATCACTGGCAAAAGAAATCTCACAAGCCAGTTCGGTAATCACCCGCTTAGAATCGGATGTGTTAAACATCTCCTCTTCGCTGGCAGTCATTCAAGACATCGCCGAGCAGACCAATTTACTGGCGTTAAACGCGGCGATCGAAGCCGCTCGTGCTGGCGAACAGGGGCGTGGATTTGCCGTGGTGGCTGATGAGGTACGCAAACTGGCCAGTCGCACCCAAGAAAGTACCGGAGACATCCATCAAATGATTGAGCAGTTGAAATCGGGCTCAGATAACGCGGTACAGGCTATGACGTCAAGCCAGGCTCGGGGGGCAGCAACCGTTGAACAAGCCCATGCCGCCTCACTCGCTCTGCAGGAAATCCAGGTTGCGATCGCCAATATCATGGAGATGAATACCTTAATTGCCACCGCAACCGAACAGCAAAACCAGGTAGGGCAAGAGATCTCCCAACGCGTAGAAATCATTTCCCAGCAAAGCGGTCAGTCAGCACAACTGGCCAAGCAAAACCGCTCCGGCAGTCAATCACTAAATCACAAAGCCAACGAGTTGTACGACCTAGTCGCACGTTTCAAACTATAACCCGCTACGCCATCAGGCTGAGAGTCTGGTGGCGTGGGTCTTTCCACAGCGTGCCGAACCGTTCCCCTCCGCTTGGCTTACATTCCTTTAAACAAGCTTTGTGACGCCCGGCTCACCGCAAGTTTATGCTCGCCAACATGCGCAAACATCCGCCCGGAAAAATCTTTGTTTACCTTGCTGATCTTACCTACCTGTACCACCGTGGAGCGGTGAATTTGCCAGAACAGCTCCGGATCAAGCTGCTGGAGCAACTCTTTAAGTGAAGTGCGGATCAAAAACTCTTGCCGCGGGCCACTCCCCTGCTGCACATGAACCGACACATACTTCTCATCCGCCTTAAAAAACAGCACATCCGAGGTAGCAATCAGGTGAATGTCCTCGCCTAAGGTCGCTTTAATCCACTGCAAGTATTCCGCCGGTTTAGGCGCTGACAACTGCTGCAGCTGTGCCAGCAACCGACTCATCTGGCCATGTTCAGCCGTCGGCTTAACGTCCTCCAGTCGCTGCCTGACCCGCAGACAAGTGGTGTGGAGCCGTGCATCGGAGATGGGCTTAAGCAGGTAATCCGCCGCATTTTGTTCGAAGGCTTTGATTGCATATTCATCATACGCCGTGACAAAGACAATCAAAGGAGGGTCGGTCAGCTGGTTGAGCTGCTTAGCCAGGGACATCCCATCCATCACCGGCATGCGGATATCGATAAAGGCCACGTCCGGCGCGTGCTGCTCAATGGCCTGCAGCGCCTGCTCTCCGTCTGCTGCCGTTGCGACGACCTCCAGTTCGGGCCACGCTTCGGCAAGGCTTTTATTAAGATGGTGACGCAGCAATGGCTCGTCATCTGCGATCACTGCGGTCGCGGTTCGGTTCATTCTCGGCCTCCAACGGTTTCTCTGGGTTATCACTGTTACGCTAATGGCCAGCTAAGCCTGACACAGGTTCCCCCGCAGGGAGGCTCGGTAACAGACAACGATGCCTGCCCGGCAAACAGGGTCTCTAACCTTTGCTTCAGGTTACTCAGCCCGACCCCTGAGCCGTTATGACTGCTGTTATGACTGCTGTTATGACTCAACCCGACACCGGTGTCTTTGACCTCGATATTCAGGCATTGCTCATGCCGGGCGATGGTCAGTGTCACACTGCCGCCATCTCGCTTGGGTTCGATGCCATGAATGATGGCGTTTTCCACCAACGGTTGCAGCAGCATCGGCGGCAGCTCCGTCTGCTGAAGGCCATCATCGACCACGATATGAAAACGCAACCGGTCACCAAGCCGAATTCGCTGGATCGACAAATAAGCCTCGATCAGTGCAACCTCATCCGCCACACACGTTGTCTCCTGCCGTGAGCTATTCAGCGTCGAACGTAACAACGCGGTTAACTGCTCCAGCATCTGTTTGGCTTTATCAACGTCGTGCGACATCAACGCGCTGATGTTGGCCAGGGTGTTAAACAAAAAGTGCGGCTCCATCTGACTTTGCAGTTGCTTAAGCTGACTGAGCAACAGCGCACGTTCCTGCTCGGCTTTTTCACGCTTAATCGTTTCCAGTTCTCGCTCGGCGATCGCCTGATTCTCCTTAGAAAGAAAGTAGAAGTAACACATGGCACTGAACAGCAACCCCATCAGGCCAACCGGAACCATATCGGAGATAGCAAAAAAGTCACTGGTCCAAAACCGTGCGTTAAGCAGGCCAACGGCCAGACAGGCGGTCAGCGAGAGCGCGACTTCCATCATGCGTGGCACAGCAGGAAACCACCGATCGATCAACCAGGAAAAAAACAGGGCGGAATAACCGAAGCCAAAGCTGATCGCAACGTGAATATAATAGCCCCCGCCCCACACCGACAAGGTCATGGTCGAGATAAACAAACAGAATAAGGTCGTGACGAACAAGCTGCGCCACCAGCCGGGTAGCACTAACGACTTGACTGACATCATTAAAATTTTCCTCTCAGATTAAATACAATCATATGCTTATCATTAATTTGTGCATATGCCGAGTCGTCATCACCGATCAAAAAACGTGCGGCAAATTCCAATTCAACACTTTGCTCACCGGTATCTATCCACTGATAGTTCAGCCATTGGGTGGCAATCATCCCGCCATCCTGCGGTGCGATCATCACATCTAAGGTCGGCGTCCAGTCACCAAGCCATTGTGGCAGCGTAGCGGCTTGCCAGGCCAGCCAGGCTTCAGAATCCCAACTCCAGTGCACCAGCAGGTTATGCTGGACAATATTGGCGTGTTGTAACCCCTGGGCATAGCTCGCTGCAAGCGGCGCCGTTTGGGGCGCAATCGAGAGCCACTCCCCTCGGCCAATGGCTTGTTGCCACTCGCTTTTCGACCACGCACGGCTGTCATACCAATATTCGGCAATAATGTTATGGCCAGCCGGGTTGGCCCAGTTGAGTCCCAGCAACGCCTGGAACGCGTCTCCTTGCGGTGCAACTTCAACCGGAGCATAAACGCTGTCTGGTATCGCATAACCGACACTCTGTTTCTGCCACAACGCCGAGCCATGCCAGGCCAGGGATGCATCCCAAAGCGAAATAACGCTCGCCCCGACCAAACCCCGCCGCAGATCATCGTAGTAAGCGATCGCCTGATATTCACTAGCATCGCTCAACATATAACGGCGCAGGCCTATCCCGCGCTGCTCAGCAGCTTGATCAAGCGCACTCTGTGCTTGTTGCCCCCAGCCCGAATCAGTGGCGATCAAGGTCCAGTCGCCCAATGGATCAAAATACGAAAGCGAGACAACTCCGGCCCCTTCTTCCGCCACCAGACCCAGCGGGTTTTGTCGATAAGGCTTAAACAGATCCAGCGGCCGGTAACCATAACCAACCCCCCAGTCCACCCGCAGCTTGCCTGCACTGACATCCAAGGTTGTCGCTCTCAGTTGCCACTCCCCTTGCCAGACCAACTCCCGCACCAACCAGTCATGCTGTGGAGCGTGCCAGCCACCGTGCTGGTTGTTTCCACTCTGGTACCAGCCCTGGCTGGATAAGGTAAACAACCCACTGAAATTGCGATAGTTGATTTGCACATCCAGCAGTGAGTTCAGCGCCTTACGTCTTGCCGACTGCGCCTGAATAAACGCACTGTCACGCTGACTGGCCGTCTCATAACTCACGGCCCAGTCCCATTCAAAGCTGAGAGGTAAAGCATCAGCCATGACGACAGAAGACATCAAGGTTCCCCACGTCACCAGTACCGGATGAAGCCATTTCCTGCTGCATAACGCCACTTACGTTTCCCCTTCACAATTGCTCGCCATTGACTTTGCTCAAATAGCTTGGGTTGTAAAACTTGTCGTCCAGTTGCCAGGGCATGATCTGCTGATATTCAATCACGGTCTTTTTGCTCGGCTGAATGCTGTCGAGCAACGTCATGGCACTGACATACACCCCACCCCGATCGTTCGAGCGGGTATATTCAGCCTGCTTGGCCAGTTTCCCGGAGCGCAGGTAAAGATCGGCTTTAAGCGGAAAACCCTCTTGGGTACTCAACCAAAGATCGATTTGCTGATAACTGGCCCCCTGAGTTTTCGCCGTCAGCAACAGACGGTAGGCAGGTACCTCCTTATCGGCGATACGCACTGACTCCGTTGCCTGCCACTGGCCCTGGTAATCCTGGCTCCAGGTCAGGGTCGAAATATCGCCTATCGACGCTTCGCCCAGCAGTTTCTGCATCGGCGTAATGCGGATCGGGCGGCGGCTTTTCGGCATTTGCAGCCAGTAGTTATCCCCCAGCATCAGCATCTTCTGCCCCGCCTCAACCGCCGACTTAAACACCACCAAAGACTCATGGCCAGAACGGGTGTAAACGTGGTACAAACGCGTCTTATCCAGTTGCTGGTTGTGGTACAAATGCACCAGCGATACCACTTTCGACGATTGCTCCTGCAGACGGTAACGGTCCGCTTTTTCTATCAGTTGCGCCACCTGCTCTTGGTCAAGCGCCCCTTCAGCCAGTGCGCTGCCGACGTGGGCACTTAGCAGAGCGATAAGACATAATTTTGCGACTTTAAACATAAATCAGTGCCTCCGTGATGGGTTTGTTAACCCCTTTGCGGGCCGAAAAATACGCGGCAACCAGGCAGATCAGCAGTACGGTACACGCCGCCATCATCACCAGTTCCCAGGAGAAATAGATCGTCAGTGGGTAACCTTGGGTCTGCCCGGGCGGTGGTGGCATCTGCACATCGACCAGCATCAAAAACACCGTCAGTAAGGCGGTTAACAGCGCACCAAACAGGCTGCCAATCATAGCCAGCAACCCAGCCTCGCGCAGAAAGCCCGCAATGATCTCACCGGGGTAGCTGCCCATCGCCGATAACGTGCCGATTTCACGCGTACGTTCGGTCACCGACATGGCCATGGTGTTGAACAGCGCCACAAACACCACCAGTGCCATTACCGCCCCCATAATGCCAAAGATGCGATCGTACAAATCCTTCACTTTGAGATAGAAAAACGCCCGTTCCTGCCATGGCGTAACTTCTATCGCCTGACCGTCGTTCTGATCCCGCAGGGTGGCCAAAATACCTGTCACCTCAGCACGGACTGGTTCCGTCTGCAGGGTATCAAACAAAAACAGCGACAACGCGCTCACTTTGTCCGAGCCGAGCAAAGCCTGGGCACTGCTGATGTGTACATAGAGCTGGCGCTTGTCGAGCTCCGGTACACCGGTAGAGTAAATACCACGGACTTTAAAATCGTAAGCATTAAGCGCCCCATCGGCAGTGGTCGACAACAGGGTGATCCAATCTCCGACACTGACACTTAAATTTTTTGCCAGATCGATACCCAACATCACCTCCGGCTGGGAAGGATCATAACGGGAGGCATGAATGTTGGATAAGGTCTGTCCCTGCCTGACGTCAAGAAACGGCCCTTTCATGTCAAATTCACGTTCATTCACACCATTACCGATAAAAATCGCAGACTTATTACCATTAGAGATCAAGCCGCTGAATTCCACCCGAGGTTGCACGCCGCGCACCTCGCTCAGGCCAATCAGGGCTTTGACTAAGGCGTCCGCGTGACTTAACCCGTTACTCAGCGGCATTTCCTCATCCTTAGTGAAATACCCCGGGGTTGTGAGGATCAGATGCCCGGTATCTCTCGCGGTCGACTCTTTCAGACTGTCATAGGTATACAGGCCGAAGCCGCCGGCGCTGGTTAAGGCAAACACCGCGATAGCAACAATTATTACCGACAATAAGCTGCGACGACGGTTTCGGTGTAAATTGAGCCAGGCCAGACGCAGCGCACCTGGCACGATAATGGTGGTTAACTTGCCCATGAGACCTCCTGTTGCGGCATAATCATAGCTGGGGGGACGATCTCACCATCAACCAGTTCAATGCTGCGATCACAACGGCTCGCCATCCGTGGGTCATGGGTGGCGACAATAAAGGTCGTGCCCATCTCGTGGCCGAGTTGTTTCATGATATCGACCACTTTATTGGCGGTACGGCTGTCGAGGCTGGCGGTCGGCTCGTCTGCAATCACCAGGGCGGGCTTATGCACCAGTGCCCGGGCAATGGCCACCCGTTGTTGCTGGCCACCAGAGAGGTTATCCGGCCTATGGTGAACAAACTCACCCAGTCCGACATGCTCAAGCATTTGTATCGCCAGTTTGGTCTGCTCTGATTTTGAGTAGCCGTTAAGCAGCAGAGGGTACGCTACGTTTTCTAACGCCGTCATCACCGGCACGAGATTAAACTTCTGAAAAATAAACCCCAGTTGTTCGCGGCGCACTTTCGCCGCCAGGTGGGGGTGGGTTGGATAAGGCTCGCCGGCAAAACTCAGCTCCCCGTGATAGCCACTATCTAACATACCGATGATATTAAGCAGGGTACTTTTGCCGGATCCCGACGGGCCGCATAGCGCAACCATTTCACCGGCAGCGATTTGCCCGGAAATACCGCGCAGCGCAGCGACGCTTTGACTGCCGAGCTGGTAGTCACGGCTAAGACTAGAAAAACGGATCATGCTCACTCCTTAACCGCGATTTGCGGACAACAGGGCTTGGGCCGCCTGAGTTTCAATATTCTGGCTGTCCTGACGTAACATCTCAGCCAACCAGCGCTCGGCTTGTGAGCGGTCTTCGGCGCGTAAAGCCGCCTGTATCGCGTAGCGGTACACCCATGACGTGGCAGGAAACGGCTGCTGGGTAAATCCCGGGTTATTAAGCAGGGACAAATACAACTCGTAACCACGTTCGAAATGATTAAATAAATCCGGTAAAGCGGTGAAGGTAGTTGCCGCCATCGCGGTAGCCAGTTGATACTCCGGCAATCCGTTCAGGCGCTGTTGCTCCTGAAGCGGTATTGGTTGATTCGCCATTAAATCGATGCCTTTCTGGATCGTTGCCAGTCCCCTTTCGGTGATCTTCAGTTGATTCCAGGGCATCCACGCCTCACGTCCTTGCAGGGTTTCGCTGCTGCCGAGGTAGACTAACGTCAGCGGTGTAGCTCCCTGCTCTTTGATCAGCAGGCTCAATTTGTCATTCACCTCATTGATCAGTGCCGAATCTCCTTGCGCGGCCTGGTTAAACTGGCTGATTAACTGTTCACTCGGGTTCGCCATCGCCATTGAAGTGCTGACCACTAGCGTTGTCAGCATGCCAACAATGCTTTTTAAACGAGAAGTTGCAAGTAAGCGGAACACCATCATCATTCTGTCCTTAGTTGTGCATGAAATGATGAGGTTAGAATATGCAAATAGGCTGGCACTGGCAGAGCCATGCGACCAACGGTAATATGCGAGAGTGAATGGTAAACGGCGGGAATTAATGGCAAAGGCTCAGTAGCTGGGCGACATTAAGTCGCCAAGTTATCTGCTGCCATTCACTGCGGTAGATCAGGCTGATTAAAATGCAACTGTGGCTCAGGCGCATTCGCCAGCAGAGCCTCGATCAGCAGCTTTAGCGCTTTGGGCTGATGAGTTCTTTGACGGTAAACCAGATAGGCCTGGCGTTTTCCCCGGTGATAATCCGGCAGGATCCGGATCAGGTTTCGTTCCGGAGTCACATGACGCAGTGGCAGTGATGCGATCCCAAAGCCCTGTTCCGTCGCCCGGATCACCGCACTGATGTCATTGACCACCAACCGGGGCTGGATTTTGACCATATCCACTAACGCCTGCTGATGGTAGACCGGGATGTCTTTATCATGGCTGACCGCCACCCACTGATGTTGCGAGAGATCGCCGACATCCTCTATCGGCAAGTGGCTGGCAAGATACTCCGGGCTGGCAAAGAATGCATGCTTAGCTTCAAAAAACGGCCGGGCCACCATCTCATCCAATCCGGTGATATCAAACGTCACCACCAGATCACGATCGGTTTGCGGCACCACAAAATCCTGACTGAGGACCAGATCCAGGCTCACTTTAGGATATTCGCGCATAAACCGGGCAATCACATCGCCGGCAAAATTGCCATAAATGCGATGGGGCATGATCACTTTCAGCTGCCCTTGCACCTGCTGGCTTTGCAACTCCAGATCGCCCATCACATATTCAACCTGCTCCATCGCACTGCTCAGGCGTTTAAACGCGTAGTCACCGGTTTGGGTCGCCATCAGCTCGCGGCCGTTTTTCTCCAGCAAGCGCATAGCCAAGCGCTGTTCAAGCGCACTCAGGCGACGCGACATGGTCGAAACCGGCAAACCGAGTTTTCTCGAGGCAGCCAGCAGTGAGCCCTCCTCGACCACGCAGCAAAACAAATAGAGATCATCAATATTTCCAAATATGGAAGCCATAGTTCTGAACCTGACTATTTTTCTCGATATTGGATAGTTATATCCTTACTTAAACTAAAAAACCAATCACAAGAGAAAAATTATGAGCCGCAAACAATTTTGGATTTCTTCCCTGCTCTCTTCATTAACTATGGCCTTGATCATGTCGGGAGTACTGTCCGGCTACCGATTGGGCTTCAACGCCGAATGGCCGCCAGTCTGGCTGGAAAGCTTTTCATTAGCCTGGCCATGCGCACTACTGCTGAACCTGACGGTTTTACCACAGGTGCGCCGCTTGTCCGCATGGCTAGCCACATCAAAAGCCATCTCTCAGGCATAAAAAAACCGAGCGGTTAGGCTCGGTTTTCTCGATTTGGCGATGAATTATAGCTCAGCGTTGTGGTAAACCTGCTGAACGTCATCACAGTCATCCAGTAGATCAAGGAACTTCTGGAACTTCTCTGCATCTTCACCCGCTACTGGCGTGTGAGTTTGTGGAACGAAAGTAATTTCTTCCACATCAATCGTTAGATCCGGGAATGCACCATTTAGCGCAGTCTTCGTCTTGAAGAACTCGGTATGAGGAGCAAATACAGTGATCACACCATCTTCCAGTTCAACGTCAGTCACATCAACGTCTTCCATCATTAGCGTTTCTAGAATGATTTCATCATCATCGCCTTTGAACTGGAATACAGCTTGGTGATCGAACATGTGAGAAACCGAACCTTCAACACCAATCTTAGCACCGGTTTTAACGAAACATTGGCGCACATCTTGGAATGTACGGTTGCCGTTGTCTGTCAGGCAGTCGACAATCACGCTTGTACCGCCAGGGCCAAAGCCTTCGTAACGTGCTGGTACGTAGTCTTCACCACCACCACCGTTTGCTTTGTCGATAGCTTTGTCGATAACGTGCGCAGGAACCTGGTCCTTTTTCGCTTTTGCGATCAGGTGTTTCAGAGACAAGTTCATGTCTGGATCTGCACCACCGTTTTTCGCGCACATGTAAATTTCTTTACCGTATTTGGAATAAACTTTAATTTTTGCGCCCGCTGTTTTTGCCATAGAGGCTTTGCGCACTTCAAAACTTCTTCCCATCGGGATGTTCTCTCTAATTCAATTTAACGCGAAGGATTTTAGCAAAAAGTAAAACGATTTCAATTTTCACTTTGCAGAGGAATGAGCGAGTGACATAACTGCCGCCGAAGCAGCAGTATTATGTATTTCAGGCTACACCCATGACTCGTTTGTACTTGTCGACTGACTGATGAAAAAAGGCTTTTTCATCCGCATCATTAATCTTAGCTAGTTGCTCTGCTATTGCTTCCGGGCCACATTTGGCCTGCTTGAGTTTCCAAACCAAAAAGGAAGCTTGCTTATCAAGTTCAATTTTGTTTTTTTCATCTGGCGGCAATAAGGATAGATTGAGCGACATATTCAGCCTCAAGATACTTTCACAATTGGGCGCAAACTATAGCATACAGGTCGGGCATTGCAGAATAAAAACATGTTTAACTTGATCAAGTTCAACTCACCGCTCAACCGACCCCAACAAATATATCCGCGGAAATATAGCGCTGAACATTCCCTTGTAAGTGCGCCGTGCTAACCGGCTTGACGACAAACTCATTCATTCCGGCCCCAAAACGGCGCTACTGCGGGTCTTGTTTGATGGCATTAACACTGAGCACACGCCTTTTCCGATAATGACGCAAACGCATGCTCACAGTAGCCGAACCTGGCTAACTTGTGCAGCCTGGTCTGGGGTAAACACCATCAGAAACTAGTCAAAAAAGCTCATTTACACTGTAAAATTCACGTTGCTAACTCGCCGAGTAACGGAGCTCCAAGCTTTCGTTGCCGGCCAATTACGCCTGCTCCATTAAACAGGCCCGATTGTACGGCGATATGTATCTCAACTCTGCCCTAACATTCATCATGATGTAACCCAAATGATTTTATCCGTTGCCATCGCAGCCCTCCGCCAGAATGGCTCGTGGTGCGCATGTTTGGTTAAACACACATTACGGGTCAGAATCAGCCTACGTGCCAGTCCCGGGGGTTGCAGATACTTCTCCCGCCCAATAAATGCCATCACGATGAGTTCAAGGGTCTGCTAATCGTCACGTAGCAGATGCTGATATTTGCGGCTTAAGGCAAACGCTTCAAACGGCGTGCTGGCGTATTAGATTCGGCGCGGCAACCACAGAGTAGGAAATGTTTGTACTTGATAATCGTGTTCGCTACCGGGCCATCGTTGGCTGGCGAGCATTATGCTTACCGGACAGAAGTTGGAAAGAAAGCCATGTGGCCCATCGGATTGATAGAAAAGGATCGGGACATAGATACCAACGCTCGAGATTTGCCACTTGTTTCATACAAACAAAAGGCTTATTGGTATTGATCCAGGCGTTAGTAAGTCAAATCAGGAAAGTCAATAACAGCCAGAGAGATGGAATATAAAAAGGGCGGTCGCACGACCACCCTTGCTTGTAAATCGGCAAAGCCATTGATTAGTGGATTAGGCCAAGCTCCCTGGCCTCTTCAATGCTCAAACCGCTTTCACGAATTTCGCGCAATACTTCAATGCGTCGTCTAGCTTCTGCTGATTTTACCTTTTGTACTGGCTGCTCAACGGTCTCTTCTTCCAGAACTTCCCATTTGTGCGCCATATTGGTCATCTCTTCATGGTCAATTGAATTAATGGACATATCTCCTCCGAACGCACCATGTTTTCGACGCCTAATCTATAGCAAACCCCTATCCCGCAGGTAAGCAAAACAGTAGGGAAATGTGATAGGTTTCGAGCTTTCATAAAGTCGCTAATAGAATCATCACTAACCTTTTGCCAAAGGCGTACGAAGCGATTACATTTAAATGATTACCCTTAAAAAAGTAAACCGATCAAGCTCTCACTTTTTGCCCCCAATACCGCTTCCTCCTTTGCCTCGCCGCTCTGAGCCCCGAGGCATTTTCCGTCACCTTCAGCAACCCCACTCGCCAGTTGGCATCCAACTGATCCTGAACCACACTTATTAAATAAACTGACCAGCAACATTCTGACCGTTTTGATCGCCGTTAAGATCTGAAACGGCCCTGACAAAGCAGAGGCGCGGCATGAACTTAACCACATGGCAAGATCAGATCTCCCAGTGGTACCGCAATGGGTACCATGACCAAATCACCCCGCTTGAACAACTGCTCTATCAAGTCCCTGACTCAGTATTTGGGCCAGAACTGACCACACAGCAAAGCAAAGCGCTGGCGTGCTGGCTGGATGGCTGTCTGCGGGTGTTCCAGCACTCACGAACGCAGCATCCTCATCGAGCCTACCGGATTTTGCAATATACCTCAGCGAAGTTGGAGCAGGCTGCCTGTCGTTTCGACAATGATCAAGATATCCGCAACTGGTGTATGAAACGCTTACAGCATTTAACCGTGCTGTGTTTAGAGTTTTGTAATAAGCAGATTGATCAAGGTTACTGGCAACATCAGGCTAACAACGTGATCGAAGCACATGTTGCCCTGACGCACTATGTTAGTTATCACTGTCTACGGAAAGATGATCAAGGGTATCGGCAATGATCATTGGCTGGCTGGGGAAAGACTTAAAAGGAAAGGCTGAAAAAGAGAGGACGGCGACGTCCTCCCTCTTGGCGACCGCTGTTGGAGGCAACGAACGCCTGTTTCATGAAATTGTAGAAAGCTAGCTGCTGCCCACCTGATAATTATCCGTAAGGCTAGTGACAGTTTTGTCATTACAATGCCAAAAACAGCATTAAAACGACAATTTTCTGTCAATAAACGCCCTTCATCTTAGCTATATTTTTCCCTGATAATTCAAAGACATTAATCAATAATGGTAACAAAGTAATCCATTTCATAGACTGGTAGCATAATGTCAGCGCATTACTTTTCACAGCATGATACTTCACCCGCAGGCGGGTGGTGAACCATAACAGATAGACGGGATCAGGAAAGATGATCAAGGGGATTAAGTTCATTGCGAAAGCATGATCAAGGCGTTTCTCAGGCAAAAAAAAAAGCGAGTCTCCCGGGGAAACTCGCAAATACGATTCAGAATGAATGTAACAATATGAGCCAATCTATTAATCATCAGAAAGGACAAAAGGTTGTCTATTCGTGATTAATAGTAGTCGTTACCTGCAGCATCAATGTCAGCCTTATGTAAGAGTTCGGTCTGTTTTCCATCATTGCAATGATTTGTTACATTCAAAATCAACAAGATAAAACGCAGCATCTCAGCTTAAAGCGACTTCCTGTAGTTACATCGCCATTTCATCCAGAGCACGGAAAACCGTTTCATCCAGATGGCCATCGAAGATTTGGCGGCTAACTTTACGCCGCACGGCCAAACCGGCAATTAAGCGTTCGATGGTAAGGTGTTTCACCTCATTCTGGCTGTTATACAGTTCCACTGTTTTACTCAGGGTTTCATAAGGGAGTATCGCCTCCCCGATTCGCAGCCAGTCGAGCTTCTCAATGTAACCTGTGCACTCTTCTTTGATTGAGGCATAGGAATGCCCGGTCATGGCAGATAACGCCGTTATACTGCGTTCCAGCGCTTCTGAAGAGGTATATTTCGACAGAGTAATGGTAATTTCGTCCGCGTTGATCTCAACCAGGTGCTTTTTCTGTTTAACGCGCCGGCCTAAGTTGCCACGCGGAGAAGGCGCTTTGCGTTGAATAGGTTCAAATTCGCCATCAATGATCCCGGATAGCGCTTCAAGCTGCTGTTTTGTCACCATCTCATTACGGAGCGGATTAGGCAGCGTCGGTGCCAGGTTGCGTTTACCGGCATTGGTCGTTCGTGCTCGGGAATAACGCAGCACTTCTTCAACATCACACTTAATATCGATCTGATAGTCCATCACTTTGCCATTGTTGATCATTGCTTCGATCGTCAAGTGATAACCCCACAGGTTAACGACAAACAGATCATCACCGCCTTTGCCTTCAGAAAGGCGTTTTAACTCACGGATCAGATCCATCGAGAACCGGCGCCACTCAATATTACGCGCCAGTTTTTGGTTTAGTTCACTCAACAGCATGCAATCGGTGTGTTTCCGCACCATACGACTACGGAAAAATGAGTACAACTGGAACACCAAAGTATGTTGTTTGAGGATTTCCGGCGGGAACAGGAAGAAATAATCACGCGTCAGCAGCTCTTCATAAAATGATGGTTCCCATACCAAAATATAAAGATTAGGTTTGATCCGGATCTCGCCATCATTCCCTTCGGTTGGTGCTTCTTCAGACGCGGTGATCGTACGGGCGATAAAGCGAAAGCGATCGCTTTTAAAGCCTTCCGGCATATTTTCACTTAACCAACGCCCTGTCAGTTCATGCAGTTGAAAATCAGTAAATTCGATACGATCAATACTGTCCCGGATTGAATCACGAGCAGGCCCGCTGTCCTTTTTACCGCGCAACGACAAGATATCCGTGATGTAGAGCGGAGTCTTGTTAGGTACGTGGGCTGCATCCATATGGTAATGATCCTTGTGATGATCATGATACTGTACGGTGAGGGTAAACAGGGCGAACAGGGTCATCAGATCATCGACGGTCATAATATTCTTTGATGATCGGGTTTCAATTACAGCTTTAGTGCCCGAGATCGAGACCATAGATTTTTGGTAGCTTTTGCGGGTTCTCGGTGGAGCCAGGGCTTGATCAATGATCCCGGCCCAATTAGTCGGAGATACGACAAACTGATCGGCTTCATCTTTCATTCCTGGGGGGATATTTAAGCCATGCTCATTCAACAAGCGTTTATTCACCTGAGTTTGTGCCAGCGCTTTAGAACGTTTTTGTTTTTCGTTTTGACGTACTTTTTCGGTAACTAAGCTGGTGGCCCCGAGCGCGGAAATCAGTTGATTTGGATTCACAAAACGATGCAGCATGGTTTTTCCGGCCAAGCCTTCTTCAAAACGTACCGGGGTTTGATTAAATAAACCGATATTAACCGCAGCTCTCAGACGCTGTTGTAATGCGGCACGGGTTAACTGGCCATCCGTTGCTTCGACAATCTCCGTGGTTGAAACCAGGCCATCTTTACTGCTGAAGCCTCGTAAGGAGATCAGATTCAATAGCTCAAGGATACTCTTCGTTACCCCTTTGAAGTGTTGGTACTGTTCTACCCAATCTGCAGAAGCTTCGTGGACTTCAAACAGATGTCCATCTTTATGACTTCTTGGTGCTTTAATAAGAATTTTTTCATCAGCTGTCATTTTAGATCCAGATCACACTAGCCGTAGTTACGCTATGGTTCCGAAGAATAAAGAAAAACAGATCATAAATAAAGAAAAAAGATTGGTTTTTTAAATAACTGATCTTTTTGATTAATATGATCTATATTGATTATATGATCTAATGATCTGGTGGGATTTTTCTGCCTAAGTTATTGTTTTGGCAGTGTATATTTTTGAACAAACACGGAAGCATGATCATATAGAAACAGAAAGCATGATCAACACAGCCCAGAAAGCATGATCAAAAACGCAGGCAAGCATGATCATCAGTCAAGCGAAAAGATGATCATCTCAGGCTCGAAACAATGATCATGATATGTGTACACCTTATCCACAGAAGATGGCCATGTCAGTGAGTAAGGTTGCATTGCTGTCAGTCTATTTAAGCTTATTAAGCGTCTGGAACGATGATCAAGCTGGGTAACGGTGATGTTTCCACATGATGATTTGATGTTTTTTTATCCAGGTGAATAAATTATGTGCCATAAATGGCGTGTAGCTTGATAAACACTTGAATTGGATACGAGTTCGGAAGCATGATCATGACGTTGCCTGACTGTCCGTTGCTGTTTGGTTTTACATCTTTGCGTATTCAAATCCGCGAATGTCTTCTGACGCCCCAGTCTGCCTACACCTCACCGTAATTTAGCTTTGATTTATCATGCTTCCGATAATTTCATTACTTGATCATTGTTCCGATCTCAGGATCCGCTGGGTTGACTGATCTTGCTCGTTTCAAAGTAGTATTTTTACCTTGATCATGCTTTCTGATCTCGCATAGCCGATGGAAGCATGATCAAGTAGCGCTCTTGATCATGTTTTCGGTATGAGTCGGTTGGATTACTGACGATATTACTGGAACGATGATCATGATGCCAGCGTCGGGAGGGGTTATTCTTGTCGGCGCATAAATCACCCCCTTGCTCCATCTTGCATCTCCCGTAGTTTAGCTGGTTGAACCAATCGTTCCGGTTGTTTTTATCTTTACAATGTAAATTGGTGACGCGGTAACACTTTTAATTTGGGTAGCTTTTCACTACTGTATCACGGTCAAAATCGATTAATTTTTGTAATGTTTTATACGACAATTCATAAAACGGTCGCTTGGCTATGTTTTTTATGTGATGATTACTCAAAATGCACGTGCACCTTTTAGTTGTTTTTGCTTTGTATTGCTGTACAATCAAATTCATACATCCTTCCCATGGAATTTGGCATGCAAAGAATAAAAACGATTGAAAATCTTCAGGAGTTAGCGGAACTTACCCAACAGGTACAAGCAGATCGTATCGAAATTGTTTTGGAAGAGCGAAGTGATCATTACTTCCCGCCAATGTCTAAAGCAATGATGGAGACCCGTTCCGGTTTGACTCGTCGTAAATTGGATGACGCGATCAGTAAAATGGAAGCAGAAGGTCACCAGTTTACCAAGAACAATGCGAATCACTATTCGATTACATTAGAAGAAGCGCATATGTTAATGGATGCGGCAGGGGTGCAAAAGTTCCATCAGCGTAAGAAAAACGTTGAGAACAAACCCTGGATCGTGAATGTGCAAAACCAGAAGGGTGGCACCGGCAAGTCGATGACTGCGGTCCACTTGGCAGCGTGCTTAGCGCTTAATTTGGATAAACGCTACCGTATCTGTCTGATTGATTTGGACCCACAGGGTTCTCTGCGTTTATTCCTGAATCCGCAGATCAGTGTCAATGAGCAAGAGAATATCTACTCTGCGGTGGATATTATGCTCAACAACGTCCCGGAAGGTGTTGAGATTGATCGCGAGTTCTTACATAGAAACGTGCTGTTACCTACTCAGTACCCGAACTTAAAGTCTATTTCAGCCTTCCCGGAAGACGCCATGTTTAACGCGGAAGCGTGGCAAACTTTGACTGAAGATCCGTCACTGGACATTGTCCGTCTGTTAAAAGAGCAGTTAATTGATAAGATTGCTGACGACTTTGACATTATCATGATTGATACCGGTCCACACGTCGATCCTTTAGTATGGAATGCGATGTACGCATCTAACGCATTGTTGATCCCTTGTGCTGCGAAGCGTCTCGATTGGGCTTCGACGGTTAACTTCTTCCAGCACCTGCCTACAGTGTATGAAATGTTCCCGGAAGACTGGAAAGGGCTGGAGTTTGTTCGCTTGATGCCGACCATGTTCGAAGATGACAATAAAAAGCAAGTATCAGTGCTGACAGAGATGAATTATCTTCTTGGCGATCAGGTGATGATGGCGACCATTCCCCGTAGTCGCGCATTCGAAACCTGTGCTGATACTTACAGTACTGTGTTTGATCTCACGGTAGGTGATTTTGAAGGGGGCAAAAAGACTTTGGCGACGGCACAAGATGCGGTGCAAAAGAGCGCATTAGAGCTTGAACGGGTACTGCATTCACACTGGCCGTCACTGAATCAGGGGTAATGACTTATGGCTATAAAAACGTCTGAATTAAACGCCAAGCTATTTGGTAAAACCAACAAACGCCGTGTCGCGACTCCGCAAGAAGCGCAAACGGCGGCAAAAGAAAAGGCACAGGTGATTGAACTGGCTGTTGCGGGTGAAAATACCGTCCAGTTTGAGTTGGTTCGTGTGCCTGCTGAGCAAATTGAAACTCAAACCACGGTTTTTTCTGATAATGCACGTGAGCAGTCTTTCCTCAACGAGCATGCACTGTCGGATGTGCTGATCACGTTGAAAGATCGTGGCCAGCAGTACCCGGCAGTCGGGCGGCGCAATGCGGATGGCATCATTGAAGTGCTGGATGGTAGCCGTCGTCGAATGTCGTGTATTTTGGCTGGAAAAGAGTTTCTGGTTTATGTGGGTGAGAAGATCAACACTGACCATGCTAAATTTCTTTCCGACGTCGCCAATGCGCACAAACCGCTTTCTCTGTATGAAAAAGGCAAAGAGATGCAGGCACGTTTGGCCAGCGGCGAAGCAGAAGACCAAAAAGCACTGGCTCAGATGTTTCAGTGCAGCGAAGCTTTGGTGAGCGGGGCTCTAAAAGCGGCGGCGCTACCACTTGAATTATTGCAAGCCTATCCGAATGTCGGCGAGCTGGGACGTCCAACTATTGTCAAACTGCACAAGCAGTACTCGGCATTAAATGATGAACAACAACAAGTTTTGTTGGAAAAATGCCGCACCGCTGAGGGTTTTCTATGGCAGCGTAGCAACGCACAAGGCGTGGCTCGTTTGACCAAAGAAGTGACTGAAAGCTTGGAAAACTGGATTTCTGATCTTATCCCGGCCAAGCCATCAAGCCAGGCAAAAAAGGTCGAACTGATCAAAGGACGCGCTTCGTACAGCCGTAAAGGACATGCACTGGCACTGAACCTGAAAAAAGTCGATGATGCTTTGATGGATGAAATTCTGGCGTTTGTTCAGAGTAAACTTCAGTAACATTAACGCCTATCTGTGACCCGTCCTGATATGGGTTGACACTTTTTAACTAAAACGCTCGATGTACTTCATCGGGCGTTTTGTATTTCAAAGCCGTATGAGGCCTCATTTGATTATAGATCTCTACGGATTCTGCTAC
>NZ_JARHUF010000021.1 GCF_029223195.1 Vibrio sp. CAU 1672
AAACGAACAGGGCGGGCCTCAATAAAAGTGTTATGGGAAGGATGGTTCAAATTACAAACCATCCTTGAGGGCTACGAGTTAGCAATGTCTCTTGATTAGCAAAACTTGTGATCAAGAGACAGGCCATGGCGACCCTTTTTATTTGCAGCTGAGCGGTTAAGCGATTTGCGCCTGTGGCTCTTCAAGCTCTTCATTTTGTGCTGCGCTGCTGTGGGTGTTTTCTGCACCGTGCATCCAGCGAACCAGGGTACCGGCAAAAATCAGCAATAACGCACCACTGATGGTGGCGGTAATCGCGATGCCGCTGAAGATAGCCATTGCACCAAGTTCACCGACTTGAGAGCCGACATAGCCTGCTACGTAGTTGGCTATCGCGTTGAAGCCGAACCAGGCACCCATCATCAGTGACGCCAGGCGTAGTGGTGCCAGCTTGGTGACCAGAGACAGGCCAATTGGCGACAGGCACAGCTCACCCAGAGTGTGGAAGAAAAACGCACCGACTAACCACAGCATTGAGGTTTTCACGCTGGTGTCACCACCTTGCTCCAGTACCGCGCCAATCATGCAAACGAAGCCGAGTGCCAAGAAGAACAGTGCCAGGGCAAACTTAACTGGTGAGTTTGGTTCGCGTTTACCCAGTTTGACCCAAAACGCAGCCAGTACTGGCGCCAGGGTAATGATGAAGAATGGGTTTAAGGACTGGAACCAGGCGGTTGGTACTTCGAAGTTACCAATCATACGGTCGGTGTATTGTTGGGTGTAAATGTTCATCAGGCCACCGGCTTGCTCAAAGCCAGCCCAGAACACGATAACAAACAGTCCCATCACCAGGACAACTTTCAGACGATCGACTTCTTCTTTGGTCAGTGGCTGCTTTTGGTTTGCGTTTTTCAGTGCCATATCGCGTTTTGCCGCCGGCTCCCGACCAATGTCACCCAGCCATGATTGCGCAAAGCTCATTTGCATCACTAAGCTGATCACCATACCGATACCCGCTGCGATAAAGCCAGCTTTCCAGCCAAATGAATCGGTTACCGAGCCAGACACCACGCCCGCGAGCAGGGCACCAATGTTGATCCCCATGTAAAAAATCGTGAATGCACCATCACGGCGATGGTCGCCTTCTGAGTAGAGATCCCCGACCATGGTGGAAATGTTTGGCTTAAACAGGCCGTTACCTGCGATAAGCAGAGCCAGACCAAGGTAAAATGCATGCAGGTTACTCAAGCCGAGGGCATCGGCAGGCAGGGCAAGTGAGAACTGGCCCAGCGCCATTAGTGCACCACCGATCAGAATAGAGCGACGTTGGCCCAGCCAGTTGTCAGCAAGGTAACCACCGATAAGTGGGGTAATGTAGACCAGGCCAGTGTAGATACCGTAGAGATCCAGCGCATCTTTGGTGGACCAGCCCAACCCGCCGTTCATCGTCGTATCTGTCAGGTACAGGACTAGAATGGCACGCATTGCATAATAAGAGAAACGTTCCCAGAGTTCGGTACCGAACAGCAGGAACAAGCCACGTGGGTGGCCGAAGTATTGATGTTGGTTTGACATAAGATCAGCTAATCGTAGTTATTACATTTTCTATCGTGTCCTACATATACATGGCAATGCTGCACGTGACAAATGATAATATGTTGGCTTGAGTTGTCTCGTTACCTATAAGTAACTGCTTTGTCCCCATTTTATGGGGCTTATGACTACTTTTGATGTAATTTACAAACTTAATTTCCAATTTTGGTTCTGTATAATTTTTGTGTCTTTTTGAAGGAGTTGGGGTGGGCATGCATTTCCGTGCGCCGTTTCGGATTATTGAGCGGATTGTTCATGACTGAGGTAGTCGATGATGCTAGGATTAATCCAAAACAGAATTGGCTAGTATAAATGAAACGTTGGTACCTCCTTTATTGTAAGCGTGGTGAGCAAGCACGGGCTGTCGCGCATTTAAGTAATCAATCGGTGGAGTGCTTTTACCCCACGATAGATGTGGAAAAAATTTCGCGCGGGAAGAGAACTAAGGTCAAAGAGCCGCTTTTTCCTTCGTATGTGTTTGCCCGGTTTGATTATGAACAGGGCCCCAGTTTTACTTCGGTACGTTCAACCCGGGGGGTGATTGATTTTGTTCGTTTTGGAGCATTACCCAAAGAGGTGGACGAGGGGTTGGTTACTGAGTTGCTGCAGTTAGAGGCCAGCAGTGAAGACGCTGCCGTGGAAAGTATGCCCAAATGCGGTGATGTGGTTCGGGTCAAAAGTGGCCAGTTTGCCGGCATTGACGCCATATTTCAGGAGCAGGATGGCGAGAAGCGGTCAATTATGCTGGTCAAAATGATCTCCCAGAGTGTACCGGTCAGCATCGATAACCGGAACTTGGATTTAAACTGAATGCGGATTGAAAGATGTAAAAAAAGGTGCCATTGGCACCTTTTTTGATGGTTTTGCACAGGCCGCCTGCTTGGGCAGGTGGCCTGTACTGCTTAGTAAGAATCGTTATGCACGGTTTGTACCGCACGTCCTGATGGATCAACGCAGTTCTGGAAAGACTCATCCCACTCAATTGCTTTCGCGGAAGAACACGCCACAGACGGGCCGCCTGGTACACACTCTGCCGCTGAAGGTAGCGGGAACAACTCTTCAAAGATTTCACGGTATACGTAACCTTCTTTGGTTGTCGGTGTGTTGTAAGGGAAACGGAACTTCGCGGTCTCCATTTGCTGGTCAGAGATTTTTTGTTCTGCCACCTCTTTCAGGGTATCAATCCAGCTGTAGCCGACCCCATCAGAGAACTGCTCTTTCTGGCGCCATGCAATTGAGTCTGGCAGGTAATGTTCAAAACACTCACGCAGGATGTGTTTTTCCATCTTGCCGTTGCCACACATTTTATCTTCCGGGTTGAGTCGCATTGCCACGTCGATGAACTCTTTATCCAGGAAAGGCACCCGACCTTCGACACCCCATGCCGCCAGTGATTTGTTTGCCCGGGCGCAGTCGAACATGTTCAGGGCAAGCAGTTTACGTACCGTCTCTTCATGGAACTCTTTGGCGTTTGGTGCTTTGTGGAAGTACAGGTAGCCACCGAAAATCTCATCGGCACCCTCGCCAGACAGTACCATCTTAATGCCCATCGCTTTGATTTTACGTCCCATCAGGAACATTGGCGTTGAAGCACGGATTGTGGTGACGTCGTAAGTTTCAATGTGGTATATCACATCGCGGATCGCATCCAGGCCTTCTTGAATGGTGTAAGTCATTTCATGGTGCACGGTGCCGATTTTCTCTGCCACTTCGCGGGCGGCTTTTAAGTCTGGCGCACCCTCAAGCCCGACGGCGAAGGAGTGCAGTTGTGGCCACCACGCTTCTGACTGTTCGTCGTCTTCAATGCGCATTGCCGCAAAACGTTTGGCTACCGCAGACGTAATTGAAGAATCGAGGCCACCGGAGAGTAATACGCCATAAGGCACGTCAGTCATTAGCTGACGTTTTACCGCCGCCTCTAACGCTTCGGTCAGCTCTTCTTTGCTGGTGGTGTTGTTCTGCACTGCTGCGTATTCGTTCCAGTCACGAACATAGTAGCGGTGAGGTGCGCTGTCTCCAGAGGCGTAGTAGCAGCCCGGAGGGAACTCGCTGATGGTCTTACACACTGGCGTCAAGGCTTTCATTTCTGATGCTAAGTAGTAGTTACCATGCTCATCATAGCCTTGGTACAAAGGAATAATACCGATATGGTCACGACCCACCAGGTAGAGATCTTTTTCTTCATCATAAAGGATGAAAGCAAAAATACCGTTTAGTTCTTCAAGTAGCTTGGGACCCATTTCTTGGTAAAGCGCTAAAATCACTTCACAATCTGAGTCAGTCTGGAAATCGTATTTGTCCGCATAGCGGGCACGCAGCTCTTTGTGGTTATAGATTTCGCCATTTACTGCCAGGATGAGTTTGTTACAAGGGCTATAAAGAGGTTGGGCACCGCTGTTCAAGCCAACGATCGCCAAACGCTCGTGAGCCAGAATTGCACGATCTGAGGCGTAGATACCAGACCAGTCCGGGCCACGGTGGCGAAGCTTTTTCGACATCTCCAGTGCAATTGGACGCAATGCCGCTGCATCACTTTTAATATCTAAAATGCCAAATACTGAACACATACAACATCCTTTTTAAACTAAACACTATTTAATCGGTATGGCTTCAATTTGCCACTATGAGTAAAAAAAGCAACGTTTAGTACCGATAAAAATGATAAAAGGACTTGTTGGGTAAATATTATTTAATTTATTGCTTGTTTTGGTGAATAAAATCAAGGTTTGGTATGAATAACGCACAAAAAAGCCTTCTCTAAGAGAAGGCTTGGCGGTGACGGGCGAATTCAGGCGATTAGTTTGGCGAGAAGCTGGGATGCAACTGATCACACACATGACGGGCAAAACCGCTCCCGGCCTCGCTGTAGATATTGAATGCTGCGTCAGCGCCATTCTCGAGTAACTCGTCGCGCTGGTCCGGGTACTCGGCAATGGCGGCAATTTGGCCTTTATAATGACGTCGTTTGAGCTGCGCTAAGGCTACTTGATTTCCTTGGTGATGAGGCATGGCCAACAGCACCAGTTTGACATGGCCGGTGTCTAAGATACGTTCCCAGAAATCAGGGTCAGTGGCGTCACCGGCAATCACGTTGCGTCCTTCGTTTCGATGCTGGAGGGCGGTTTCATCCCTTACTTCGACCCCCAGGGAAATCTTACCGTAACGTGCGCGCAGTTCATCATAGGCACCAGTGCCAATCCGGCCCATCCCGAGGATCAATACTTGCGCATGCCCCGGGTTGATGAGTTGGTCACGTTGGTTGAGTTTTTCTGCTGCGGTTTCCTGTAACCACTTGCCGGAGTGCTGGTAAATCTGGTGTCCCAGGCGATTCAGTGGCGCTGCGATGATGAATGATAGCGAAACGGCGACGGCGATAGCGACCAGTATATCGTTTGTCATCCAGCCCATTTTGTAAGCAAGGCCACTGACAATCAGGCCAAATTCGCTGTAGTTAAACAGGGATAATGAGGCGAGCAAAGAAGTGCGAACGCGGAACTTGAAATGATTGATGGTTAAAAAGTACAACACACCTTTGATCGGCAGCAGTAACAGGAACAGCAGCGCTAAGCCCACCCCGGTGCTGCTGAGTGATGCCGAAAGGCCAATGTTGAGGAAAAAGCACACCAAAAACAGCTCTTTCATGTTAAACAGCGCTTTAGACAGTTCTGAAGCTTTCGGGTGGCCAGCCAGGAGCATCCCGAGTATCAAAGCGCCTAAGTCGGGCTTCATGCCGACCAGTTCAAACAAGCCGGCACCGGCGACTAACGCAAAAAAGATACCACACAAAACCAGCATCTCACCGTGGCCTACTTTGTCGAGCAGGCGGTAAGCAAGGGGGCGCAACAGCGGCAGGGCGAATAAGCCGATCGCATACCATTCGGGGATTTTGCCGGTCGAAGCGGTGAGGAAGATCACAGCAAAGATATCCTGCATGACCAGAATGCCAATCGCCAGGGTACCGTATGTGGCGTTCATCTCACCTTTTTCCTGCAGGGTTTTAACGGCAAAGACGGTACTTGAAAATGACAGGGCAAACGCCAGCAGCAAAATTTGCCCACTGTCCATGCTCGCCAGTGATGTAATCCCCAACAGTTTTAAGCCGAAACAGGATAAAGCAAAAAAAGCGGTCGAGAGAAGATTATGCACAGTCGCGCCGGCCCAGATCTCTTTCGAGAGCAGAGTTTTGATCTCGAGTTTTAAGCCGATGGTGAAGAGCAGCAGGGTCACACCGAGATCCGCTAAGGTAATAATGGTTTCGTTGCTTTGGTAGCCAAAGGTGTGTAAACCAAATCCGGCTAACAGGAAGCCAACCAGAGGCGGAAGGTGACATTTGAGAGCAATGAAGCCAGCAATAAATGCTGTGGTTATTAGAATAATTTCCATACTGTTGAGCTATATCCCTGATGTATAAAAACGGGCTGTGAATTCACAGCCCGTAATTGTAACTCAATTAGTTGTATAAACTTAGTCTTCAAGTAACTTTTGTAATAAAACACCATTAAGCATAGCGCGCTTGATCATAGCAAAAGCGCCCATGGTGGGGTGTTTGTCGATCTGAGAAGCGACGATTGGTAACTCATTATGGAATGTTTTGAGTGACTGATTTTCGACATTGCGTTGGATTGCAGGAAAGACAATCTCTTCGGCGGCAGTAATACTGCCGGCAATGACAATTTTCTGTGGGTTAAACAAGTTGACGGTAATGGCTATCGCTTTGCCAAGTTGATTACCAACGCGGACTAAGCTTTGTTTCGCCAGTTCATCACCGTTCATTGCATGGGTACAGATATCTTCAATCGTAATGCTTTCCAGCTGAGTCAGGCTCGACTCATAGCCTTGTGCGATGAGCTTTTTCACTCGTTGTACAATGGCTGGGTTTGCCGCTACGGTCTCCAGACAACCAAAGTTGCCACATTGGCATTGTTCACCCAGAGGGTCGATTTGGATATGACCGATTTCACCGACGTTGCGGTTGAAACCAAGAAATACCTGGCCATTGACGATAATTCCGGCCCCGGTGCCCCGGTGGACACTGACCAGGATGGAATCCTGACAATCCTGGCTGGCACCAAAGTAGTGTTCTGCCAAGGCCATACCGCGGACATCATTGCCGACAAAGCAGGCAGTATTGAATTTTTCCCGGATGATTTCACCCAGCGCCATATTATCGATATCGGTGTTTGGCATGTACTCAACTACGCCCGTCGTCGGGTTTACCAGGCCCGGGAGGGTGATGCCAATGGCGATCAGTTGCGTGATTTTATCCTGGAAGCGGGCGATAAACTCTTTGATGAGTTCAACCAAACCGGCAATAAGATCAGCCTGGTTGGTGTAGTGAAGTTCATGTTGATCTTCTGCCAGTGCGGTTCCACCCAGGTCATAGAGACAAAAATGGACATAATCTCGCCCTAAACGAACCGCAATGGAGTGAAACGGTTTGACTTCAGTGGTGAGCGAGATTGCTCTGCGCCCACCGGTGGATGCTTGCTGCGCGACTTCTTTGATCAGACCGCGCTCGAGAAGCTGGCGGGTGATTTTGGTAACACTTGCGGGGGCAAGTTGACTCACATCTGCCACTTGGATGCGGGAGATTGGACCTTGTTGGTCAATCAACCTATAAACAGCTGCGCTGTTTAGTTGTTTTACTAAATCTACATTACCAATCTGTCCGCCATTCATGCTTATTTTTGCTCGTATTGTCCGTTAACCACCGTCGCTTTAATGTTGAAGTCACGATCGAAAATAGCCAGGTTTGCCACCATACCTTTTCGTACCCGGCCAAGGCGATTCTCAACACCGATTGCGGTAGCAGGATACAGTGTGGCCATTCGTAATGCTTCATCTAAAGCGATGCCTGCGTGCTCAACAGCATTCTGAACTGCTTCTATCATTGTCAGTGCTGAGCCGCCGAGTGTGCCGTTTTCATCAACACACTTACCGTTTCGGTAATATACTTTCTTACCGACAAAAATAAAGTGATCAATGTTTGCACCTGCCGGAGCTGTGGCATCGGTCACCAAAACAAGCTTATCGCCTTTGATTTTATGAGCAATTCGGATGTTGGCATAATCGACATGGAAGCCGTCGGCAATGATGCCGGCGTACACGTCCGGTGTATCGTAGATGGCACCAACAACCCCCGGCTCCCGGCCAACGATCGGTGTCATCGCATTGAACAGGTGGGTCGCAAATGTAATGCCTGCTTCAAAACCGCGGCGGGCTTCGGCATACGTCGCGTTGGTATGTCCAATCGAAACGACGATGCCAGCTGCTTTCAAGCGTGCAATGTGCTCAGGATCGTTTAGTTCTGGTGCCAGGGTTACTTTCGCAATAATGTCAGCGTTAGCGCACATAAGGTCGATCATGGTGTCGTCAGAACGGCGAATGAACTCAACGTTATGAATGCCCTTTTTGGCGACGTTCAGATAGGGGCCTTCTAAGTGTAATCCCAGCGATTGATTTTGATATTTGTCGTGATAGTCACGTGCCGCACTGATGGCGGTGCGCATGTCTTGATCAGAAGAGGTGATTAACGTCGGCAAGAAACTTGTACAACCAGATTTTAAGTTGGCTTCGTGCATTATTTGCATCGTTTCTGGGGTGATTTCGTCATTGAGCATGACGCCACCACAACCATTTAGCTGGAGGTCAATGAAACCAGGACTTAGGTTCGCACCATCCAAATTTTTTGTTTCGATGCCTTCTGGTAGTTCAGTAACTGGCACGATCGAATGAATCTGATCGTGGTTGATGATGACCGCATGATCGGTGAGCACATCGCTACCGGTATAGATTTTACAGTTACTTAGCGCGTACATAGTCAGCTAATCCTTATACTAGAGATTTTCAAGTCTATCTCGTGATCTGGCGCTTGAGTGGCGAAATCAGTAGCGACTTACTTTTTACCACTGAATTAGATCACGAGTTAAATACAGCAAGGTGCGTTATATGGATATTGTTTTTACTATAAGCGCCTGAAAAATATATTATTAATTGGCTTTTACGGTTATTTTCCACAGCAAACTTACTAATTGTTACCTACTAATATACCAAAAAAACGCGGAACATTTTGAGCATTAGGTAGGAAAACCCTATCGCCAAAATGCTATTTTTTCGCATAATAAAATAAGTTTTATGATCTGGCTAGCAAAATCCATGCGGAATGAGCATTTGTGGTGACTGTGATCACAAACGAAGAGGTTTTAATTTGCGGAGCAAAATTAATTTCATAAACTGAAATGGACTAAATTGAACGACTGAAATAAGTCATTCGAAGAAGATTACATCCTATAGGGGGAACTAAAGGTGAACATTCTTGGATACTTTCAGAAGGTAGGTAAGGCGCTTATGGTGCCGGTTGCCACCCTTCCTGCGGCAGCGATACTTATGGGTATCGGTTACTGGATTGACCCAAATGGTTGGGGTGCGAACAGCGCACTTGCAGCATTTCTGATTAAAGCCGGTGCGGCGATCATCGACAATATGTCGGTACTCTTTGCGGTCGGTGTAGCGTATGGTATGTCGAAAGACAAAGATGGTGCCGCGGCATTGTCTGGCTTTGTCGGCTTCCTGGTTGTTACGACTCTGCTTTCTCCGGGGGCAGTGGCGCAAATTCAGGGTATTGATCCATCGTCAGTCCCTGCGGCGTTTTCAAAAATTAACAACCAGTTTGTTGGTATTCTCGTCGGGATTATTTCTGCAGAAATCTACAACCGCTTCTCGCATGTGGAGCTGCACAAAGCGTTGGCATTCTTCTCGGGCAAACGTCTGATCCCAATTTTAACCTCTTTTGCCGGCATTATTATTGCGTTCGCCTTGATGTACGTCTGGCCTGCGATTTACGGTGGTTTGGTTGGCTTTGGTGAGTCAATTCAGGGTTTGGGTTCTGTCGGTGCGGGTATTTACGCCTTCTTTAACCGTCTGTTGATTCCTGTTGGTCTGCACCACGCCCTGAACTCGGTGTTCTGGTTTGATGTTGCAGGTATTAACGATATCCCGAACTTCCTGGGCGGTGCGAAGTCACTGGCTGAAGGCACGGCGACGGTTGGTGTTACGGGCATGTATCAAGCTGGTTTCTTCCCAATCATGATGTTTGGCTTGCCTGGTGCGGCGCTGGCTATCTACCACACATCGAAAGCGAAGAATAAAGAAAAAGTAGCATCGATCATGTTGGCGGCAGCATTTGCATCCTTCTTTACCGGTGTTACTGAGCCACTAGAATTCTCATTCATGTTCTTGGCACCAGCACTGTATGTTCTGCACGCGTTCATGACCGGTGTGTCTGTCTTTATCGCAGCATCGATGCAGTGGATTGCAGGTTTCGGTTTCTCAGCGGGCCTGGTGGATATGTTCTTGTCAAGCCGCAACCCGTTAGCAGTGAACTGGTACATGCTGATTGTTCAAGGCCTGGTTTTCTTCAGCATCTACTATTTCGTGTTCCGCACGGTGATTGTGAAATTCGGTCTCAAAACACCTGGCCGTGAAGATGACAGTGAAGAAGCCGAAGCGGTAAGTGGCTCCGGTAATTCATCTGAGCTGGCGCGCCAATACTTGAAAGCACTGGGTGGTCACCAGAATATCGAGAACATTGATGCGTGTATTACACGTCTGCGTCTGACTATCAAAGACATCAGTGTAGTTAATGAGAAAACCCTGAAAGACTTAGGTGCGATGGGTGTGGTGAAACTGGGTACCAACAACCTGCAGGTTATTCTTGGTCCACTGGCTGAAATTGTCGCGGGTGAAATGAAAAAAATCCCGGCTGACGAAGACCTCAGCAAGGTTCAACTGTCGGTCTAATTGAACGCTTTTTCAACAAACCCTCCTTGGTTAAGGAGGGTTTTTTTGTTTCAGTCGGAGAAGAAGTCACTTTCTAGACTGAATTTCGGCAAAATATAGTAATTAGCGGCCAGAACTTATTGTCTATTTGCTTAGAATTGTGGATCATTAGCAGCAATGCGCTCTGTAAACCGTAAATGGTGGACAGAGCTTCGTTTTCTCTGACAATACTAATTTTTGAGGTGCTATAGATGAGTGAAGCTGATGCTCGTCCATCAAACTTTATTCGCCAGATCATTGACAAGGATCTAGCGGATGGCAAACACACTAGCGTGCATACTCGATTTCCGCCGGAGCCGAATGGTTACCTGCATATCGGTCATGCGAAGTCTATCTGTTTGAACTTTGGTATTGCTCAGGACTATCAGGGTCAATGTAACCTTCGTTTCGATGATACTAACCCTGAAAAAGAAGACATCGAATACGTTGAGTCTATCAAGAAAGATGTAAACTGGTTGGGCTTTGAGTGGGATGGTGAGGTTTGTTACTCATCCAACTACTTTGACAAGCTTTACGAATATGCAATTGAATTGATTAATAAAGGCTTAGCGTATGTTGATGAGCTAAGTCCAGAGCAGATTCGTGAATATCGTGGAACGTTGAAAGCGCCAGGAAAACCAAGCCCATACCGTGAGCGTTCAGTAGAAGAAAACTTAGTCCTGTTCGAAAAAATGCGTGCGGGTGAGTTTGAAGAAGGCAAAGCGTGTCTGCGTGCTAAGATCGATATGGCTTCTTCTTTCATGGTAATGCGTGATCCGGTAATTTATCGTGTCCGTTTTGCGTCTCACCATCAAACCGGTGATAAGTGGTGCATCTACCCGATGTACGACTTCACTCACTGCATCTCTGATGCTCTTGAGGGGATTACGCACTCAATTTGTACGCTGGAGTTTATGGATAACCGTCGTCTGTACGACTGGGTACTGGAAAACATTACGATTGAATGCCGCCCTCACCAGTACGAGTTTAGCCGCCTGAATCTAGAGTACACGGTGATGTCCAAGCGTAAGCTGAACCAACTGGTCACTGAAAAACTGGTTGATGGCTGGGACGATCCGCGTATGCCGACCATCTCTGGTCTGCGTCGTCGTGGTTTCACGCCGGCGTCTATCCGCGAGTTTTGTAAGCGTATTGGTGTCACTAAACAAGAGAACATGATCGAATTCGGTTCACTGGAATCGTGTATTCGTGATGATCTTAACGAAAACGCACCACGAGCTATGGCTGTGCTGGAGCCGGTGAAGATCGTTATCGAGAACTTCGCTGAAGGTGCGGTTGAGACGCTGACGGTTGCGAACCATCCAAACAAACCAGAAATGGGTGAGCGCGAAGTTCCATTTACCCGCGAGATTTGGATTGAGCGTGATGACTTCCGCGAAGAAGCGAACAAGAAGTACAAGCGTTTGGTGCTGGGTAAAGAAGTGCGTCTGCGCGGTGCATACGTGATTAAAGCTGAGCGTATTGAAAAAGACGCGGAAGGCAATATCACCACCATCTTCTGTTCTTACGATGCTGATACGCTGGGTAAAAACCCGGCAGATGGCCGCAAAGTCAAAGGGGTAATTCACTGGGTATCGGCAGATAAAGCTTTACCAGCCGAAATTCGTCTGTACGACCGTTTGTTCACGGTACCTAACCCGGCAGCGGCAGAGGACTTTACCGCAACGATTAACCCAGAGTCACTGGTCGTGCTCAATGGCTTTGTTGAGCCAAGTCTGGCGGTAGCCGAGGGTGAGTCTGGTTATCAGTTTGAACGTACGGGTTATTTCTGTGCGGACTCAAAAGACTCGTCTCCGGAGCATTTGGTGTTCAACCGTACGGTTGGCCTGCGTGATACTTGGGCAAAGATTGACTGTTAATAAGCGAACGACAATCTGATCACATTAAAATGCCAGCGTTTGCTGGCATTTTTTTATACCAATCTGGATAGTTAGGTGGTTAGGTGTCCAGAGAATTGCGCAGGAAAAATCGCCTAGAACAAGGCGTAGGTTTAGGTTACCTAGTTATTCTAATTACCAAATCTACAACACAGTTATCAGCGATTTTAACCATCAAGAATGATCAGAGATTTATGTAGACTGGTAGTAGCGGTGTCGGTAACAAAAAACGTCAGCAAGTGCTGACGTTTTGATGATGTGTTGAATAAAGCAATCGGCGCTTATTTTGCCGGTTTATGTGCGTCTGGGTTGTCTTTGCAAGTGCCATCACCACATTTACCATATAGGTACAAACTGTGGTTGGTTAACTGAACATTATACATTGCCGCAATTTCTTTCTGACGCATTTCGATGACTTCATCTGAGAATTCAATCACTTCACCACAGTCAAGACACACCAGGTGGTCATGGTGGTGTTGGGTCGAGAGTTCAAATACAGATTTTCCGCCTTCAAAATGGTGACGGGTGACGATACCGGCGTCGTCAAACTGGTTCAGAACTCGATAAACGGTTGCAAGACCAATTTCTTCGCCTAAGTCGATAAGTTTCTTATACAAATCTTCAGCGCTAATGTGCTGGCAGTCTGGCTGCTGTAGTACTTCTAAAATTTTTAGTCTTGGAAGGGTTACTTTAAGACCTGCGTCTTTCAGCGCCTTATTGTTGTCTGGCATATACTTTCCCGTTGGATCATCTGCAGCGATTTAACAGAATTCAATAGTTGTCATTATAGGTGAACCGTTGGAAACAATAAACCACGAAGTTCAAAGGGTTAATAGAATAATTTTGTAAATTGGAAATAGGTCGCTTATATTGCAGATCAGACCAGTTACAATCAGGTAACATTTTTCAAGGAAGAGCACGGACGGCAATGAACAAGCGATTAGCTAAGATCTATAAACCCGGGATCGTTAAACTGGCCCTGAATATCTGGCCGCCTTTTTGGGGGGCAGGGATAAAAATAGTTAACATTTCTAATGACTTCCGCAGTGTAAAAGTACGCTTGAAACTGCGTTGGTGGAATAAAAACGCCAATCGTACCCAGTACGGCGGAAGTATCTTTTCGCTGACAGATCCTATTTACTCGTTGATGCTGATGGGAATCTTGCGTGAGGAGTATTACGTGTGGGATAAAGAAGCAAGCATTAACTTCATAAAACCCGGTCACAGTGATCTGTATGCGGAGTTTGAAGTGACGGAGGGGATGTTGCAGGCCATCTATCAGTCGACGCGCAATGGAGAAAAGTGTTTCCCTGAATTTATCACCTATGTGAAAGATCGTGAGGGCAGGGTGGTATCAGAGGTACAGCGTAAATTGTATGTCAGAAAAAAACCGCAATATCGTGAACAAGAGGCGATAGCGCTGGATTCATAAGTGGCAAGGATAAACAAAAAGACCTTCGAATGAAGGTCTTTTGGAATGGTGAAAGGTTAATCTTCCAGCTCAGCCAGGCACATCTCGTCGTAGATTTGCTTAACCCAGTTGTTGACGCGTTCTTCAGTCAACTCTGGTTGACGATCTTCGTCAATACAGAGGCCAACGAACTGGTTGTCATCGCCTTCGACTAGTGCTTTAGAGGCTTCGAACTCGTAGCCTTCTGTTGAGGTGTAGCCAAGAATGGTGCCACCTTTTGATTCGACGATATCGCGAACTGTACCCATTGCGTCACAAAAGTACTCTGCATAATCTTCCTGGTCACCACAACCGAAAATGGCAACGAGCTTAGTCGAGAAGTCGATTTGCTCTAGCTCTGGGAAAAAATCGTCCCAGTCACATTGGGCTTCGCCGTAGTACCAGGTCGGGATGCCCAGCAGCAGCAGGTCGAAGTTGTCAATGTCTTCTTTGCTGCTTTTTGCGATGTCTTGAACATGAACCAGTTTTTTACCGAGTTGCTTTTGAATCATCTTTGCAACGGCTTCAGTATTACCTGTGTCGCTACCGAAGAAGATACCTACACTTGCCATAGAGTCTATACCTTTACATTGTGTCTGTTACTGGCAATGAAGCTGGTGGGGTTTAACCCAAACCAGTACCTTCCCAGCTGAGCTGAATTAATCCTTTGGCGATAAAACCAGCACAGCCTAAGAATAAGACTAACCATACAATACGACGACCAAAAACAGGGACATTACCTTGTTTCAACACATCTTTAATTGCCATCCCGATGAAAAAGAAGATCGCAGCAAAAAGAAGATCGAGCCCGATTGACTCGAGGATATCCATATAGTCGTATAGCATACCTATCCTTCATGCCAAAAATTGTTGCGCGCACTATACCACTGTTAAACGGTAAAGTTAATGCACTGCAAGAGTGGTTCACGCAATAATCACTGTCCATGTGTCGAATTTGTTAACTGGTAATATATTTGCGGATCACGCGTAACACTTCAGCGGGTTTTTCTGCGTGTAACCAGTGCCCGGTGTTGGCAATCACATGTGCTTTGGCGTTGCTGAACTGGCGCTGCACGGCAGCTTGGTGTTGTGGCATCAAATAATCAGAATCGCCCCCTTTTATGAACAGAGTAGGAATGTTCGTTGGGGAGAACTCTTGCCAGCCAATGATATCCGGGTAATTGTTGAGCAGGCTCAACACGTTAAAACGCCAGTCCATCTTGTCGCCGTTTTTGTACAGCGATTTGGATAAAAACTGTCTCACCCCGTCGATTTCGATATGCGCCGCCAAAATGTCCATCGCTTGCTGGCGGTTGGCAGGTCTTTGTTCCAGCACCGCTTCCAGGCCGCGGAAAACAGTATCGTGGCGATTGGTTTGGTAGGCGACCGGAGCCATGTCCAACACCACCAGTCGTTGGACTAACTGTGGCGCGAGGTCAGCCAGTTTCATCGCCACTTTTCCGCCCATTGAGTGGCCAACAATGATCGCCGGTTCTGTGTTGAGGTGCCCCAGTAACGTGGCAAGATCATCTGCCATGGAGTGGTAGTCATGGACGTCAGAGTGGAAAGAGAGGCCGTGGTTGCGCAGATCGACACTGATCACTGAATGATCTTCAGCAAGATCGCGTGCCAACAAGCCCAGATTACTGAAACTACCAAACAATCCATGAATCAAAACAACGGTTTGGCCTTGGCCTTCCTGCTTATAGTTGAGTAATGCTGACATTTTATCTTATTCGTGATGGGTTTAACGTGGAGTATCCGCAAGGATCTCGTTATAATCCCCCAGAGTTTAAACACTGAGAATGTGAAAAGCGAATGAAAACAATTGAGGTTGATGAGGATCTATACCGTTACATCGCGAGTCAAACTCGCCATATCGGTGAAAGTGCCTCGGATATTTTGCGCCGCCTTTTAGATATGGATGGCCAACCGCAGAAACAGACAATCACGACTGTAGCAGAGCAGCCACAAGGAATCGTAGTAAGTAAAGATGCTGGCAAAGCAGCGCAAGTTGATATGGTGAAAGAGATGCGCTCACTGCTTATCTCTGACGAATTTGCCTCTTTGAAGAAAGCAATTGATCGCTTTATGTTGGTATTATCAACCTTACACAAATTAAATCCTGACAGCTTCTCTCAGGCAACCAAAGTCAAAGGGCGTAAGCGGGTTTACTTTGCCGATAATGAGGCTACTTTGCTGGCCAATGGCAACACCACCAAACCGAAAGCTATTCCAGGCACGCCGTTTTGGGTTATCACCAATAACAATACCAGCCGTAAGCGGCAGATGGTTGAGCAGGTGATGGCACACATGGAGTTCCAACCAGACTTAATAGAAAAAGTCACAGGTTCAATCTAAAAACCTGATAGAAGCCTCATAATGTGTAGCAATTTGCAGATATTATGAGGCTTTTTTTTGGGTTATTTTTAAAGAAAGGATGTCAAACATGGCGATGCACCCTCGCGCTGGGCAGAAAGCACAGCAAGAAGATCTTCACAATATCCCGGCACTGGTTGCCAATTACTTCTTGCTACAACCTGATGCAGACAATTCAGAACATAAAGTTCAGTTCGGTACTTCAGGACACCGTGGTACAGCGGACAAGCACACCTTTAATGAAAACCATATTTTAGCGATCGCTCAGGCGGTGGCTGAAGTTCGTGCAGAGCAAGGTACGACAGGCCCATTGTTTGTCGGTAAAGATACTCACGCGCTTTCTGAGCCTGCATTTTCAAGCGTTATCGAAGTTTTGATCGCCAACGGCGTAAAAGTTATTGTTCAGCAGGATAATGGTTATACCCCAACGCCGGGTATTTCTCACGCGATCCTAACCTACAATATCAAGCATGACGCTAAAGCTGATGGCATTGTGATCACGCCGTCACATAACCCACCGCAAGACGGTGGTATTAAGTACAACCCAACTCATGGTGGCCCGGCAGAAGCGGAGTTGACCCAGGCAATTGAAGACCGGGCGAACGCGCTTATTGCTGAAGGCCTGCAGGGGGTGAAGCGCCTGCCATTAGCGGAAGCGAAAGCCTCGGAGCTATTTGTTGAGTTAGATTTGGTTAAGCCATACATCGATGATCTGGTCAACGTTATCGATATGGAAGCGATCCAAAAAGCGAATCTGAAAATCGGTGTTGATCCATTAGGTGGTAGCGGCATTGATTACTGGCGTCAAATTGGTCAGGCGTACAACCTGGACCTGACGTTAGTAAGCGAAGCGATTGATCCATCGTTCCAGTTTATGTCGCTGGACAAAGATGGCGTGGTTCGTATGGACTGTTCTTCTCCTTACGCAATGGCTGGTCTATTGGCACTGAAAGATCAATACGATCTGGCATTTGGTAACGACCCGGACTATGACCGCCACGGTATTGTCACGCCAAAAGGCCTGATGAATCCAAACCACTTCCTCGCGGTATGTATCGACTACCTGTACCGTCACCGTGAGGCTTGGGGTAAAGATGTCGCTGTGGGTAAGACATTGGTATCGAGTGCGTTAATTGACCGCGTGGTTGCTGATCTGGGGCGTGAGCTTTGTGAAGTACCAGTAGGCTTTAAGTGGTTTGTTGATGGCCTTTACACCGGTAAGTTTGGCTTCGGTGGTGAAGAGAGTGCCGGGGCTTCATTCCTGCGTAAAGATGGTACGCCTTGGTCAACTGACAAAGACGGTATTTTGCTTTGTCTACTGGCGGCTGAGATCACGGCTGTAACTGGTAAGAATCCTCAAGAGTACTACGAAGAGCTGGCGGCTAAGCACGGTGAATCGAAGTACAACCGAATCCAGGCGGTAGCCAACGGCCCGCAGAAAGACGTACTGAAGAAACTGTCACCTGAGATGGTGGCGGCTGAAACCCTGGCTGGTGATGCAATCACAGCTCGTTTAACACATGCTCCGGGTAACGGTGCTGCGATTGGTGGCCTGAAGGTGACCACGGAAAACGGCTGGTTTGCGGCGCGTCCGTCTGGTACTGAAGATATCTATAAGATTTACTGTGAAAGCTTCAAGGGTGAAGAGCACCTGAAACAGATTGAAGCGGAAGCTCAAGAGATCGTTAATCAGGTGTTTGCAGCCGCTGGTCTGTAACCAAGATTGATTTACGAGATGTACAATAAACAGGCGGCCATTTGGCCGCCTGTTTTTTTTTATGATTTGGATTGTTTGCCCGGGTTGTTGGGCCAGTCGTCAGGCACGATAAACCAAAATTGACCGTCACGCGTTTGTGCATGGATAAATTCATCATCCGGACAAGATGCCGGGTGAGAATACTGGCTAAGACCCGTTGCCCAGTAGGGTTTCTCCAGCTTAAACACAGGCTCGGCAATGTGCTCCCATTGGCTCCGGAAGCACCAGAACCCGGTTATTTGCTCAGGATCCAAAGCGTAGCCAAGGCATGAGTGTGGTACTGGCTCTGTGAGGAATGGGTTAATGTATAAACGCCCTTGCATCAGCAGCTGCTCTGATGCGACGTTCAGGTGTGGGAAGCGGCGGATAAACTCGTCTGAGGTACTCATTTTTAATTGGTGTGAGAGCATGCGAGCGAGCTTTTTATCAAGCTGATCATGGGCGTTGGGCCCATACCAGCTTCCTTGATACAGTAAATAGAACTTAATCGCCACTTCCCAGTGCTCAAGCTGGTTTAGCCACTGGTTGTTGACGATCAGATCAATCGCGCCCAAGGTTTGCCCGTTTTCGCGGTTGAGTTGCGCTTCCTCCAAGACAATTTCATATTGTTCGGAGTTCGCCAGTAGTTTGCTACATAAGTGCTGATAAACAAAACCAAGGCGTGGGTTACCGGCATAACCTTCTTCGTCCTGGAGCGGGCCCGCCACCAGATCCTGCAAAGAGACAAACGGTCCTTGTGGTTTGAAAATCGGTGCGCTGGATGCGATCCAATGATAGAAGCGTTGTATCTGATTCATCGCTGATTCTGCCCCTGATACGGTTGTGGCTACTCATGTTCATGGTATGGAACAATCGCGGTTAGCGGTGGCGAAAGTCTCTGGTATGATTGAGTGCATTCGACATACTCTTTAGCCACAATAACAAACTGGACGCCAGAATGAATCATTTACAGCTGGAAAAAATACTCAACGAAAAACTGTCTCCTGAGCTGATCAAAGACTACAGCCCTAACGGTTTGCAGGTGGAAGGCAAAACCGAGGTGTCTCGTATTGTGACTGGTGTCACAGCCTCTCAGGCTTTGATTGATAAAGCGATTGAGTTACAAGCTGATGCACTGCTGGTGCATCACGGTTACTTCTGGAAAGGTGAGCCAGAACCAATCCGTGGCATGAAAGGCAAGCGTATCCGCAGTCTGATCAAGCACGATATCAATTTGTATGGTTACCACTTACCACTGGATATTCATCCGCAGTTGGGTAATAACGCGGAGTTAGCGCGCTTGCTCGATATTGACGTTGAAGGTGGTCTGGAAGGCCACCCTCAATCGGTTGCGATGTTTGGTCGCTTGAAGCAGGCCATGACCGGCGGTGAATTTGCTGCCAAGATTAATCGGGTTCTCAAGCGTGAGCCGTTACACATCTCGCCAGATCATGCTGGCAAGCTGATTGAAACAGTCGGTTGGTGCACCGGAGGTGGCCAGGACTATATCGAGCTGGCGGCGCAGCGTGGTCTGGACGCATTTATCTCGGGTGAAATTTCTGAGCGTACCACCTACACGGCACGTGAACTGGATATTCATTACTTTGCCGCCGGGCACCATGCTACTGAGCGCTATGGTATTAAGGCTTTAGGAGAGTGGTTGGCAAGCGAACACGGGATGGCGGTGGAGTTCATCGACATCGATAATCCGGTATAGGGTCAAACAGTAAAAAAAGGTTGGCTAAGGCCAACCTTTTTTAATTCTACTCTGCCGAGCTATGATTATTCGCGTTCGTGCAGCGGTTTAAACTCTCGCTGGCTCTCACCGGTGTATAGCTGGCGAGGACGGCCAATACGGTTGAGTGGGTCGCTGTGCATTTCATTCCAGTGTGCGATCCAGCCGATGGTTCGTGACAGGGCAAAGATCACGGTGAACATTGAAACTGGAATACCGATTGCCTTGAGGATGATACCAGAGTAAAAATCGACATTCGGGTACAGTTTCTTCGATACGAAGTATTCGTCTGAAAGTGCGATGCGCTCAAGTTCCATTGCCACGTCGAGCAAAGGATCGTCAATGTTGAGCTCTTTCAGTACATCGTGGCAGGTGTCACGCATTACGGTCGCACGAGGATCGTAATTTTTGTACACCCGGTGACCAAAGCCCATCAAGCGGAATGGATCATCTTTGTCTTTCGCACGTTCAATGTATTCAGGAATGTTTTCTACGCTGCCGATTTCTTCCAGCATCTTCAGACAGGCCTCATTGGCACCACCGTGCGCCGGCCCCCATAGAGAAGCGATACCTGCAGCGATACACGCGAATGGGTTAGCACCAGACGAGCCAGCCAGGCGGACTGTCGATGTTGACGCGTTTTGTTCGTGGTCAGCATGCAGGGTGAAGATTTTGTCCATTGCGCGGGCTACAACCGGGTTGACTTCGTACTCTTCACACGGGTTAGCAAACATCATGTGTAAGAAGTTTTCAGCGTAGCTCAGGTCATTACGTGGGTAGATAAATGGCTGACCAATAGAGTACTTGTAACACATCGCTGCCAATGTCGGCATTTTTGACAACAGGCGATAAGCGGTGATTTCACGGTGCGTGTCGTTGTTGATATCAAGTGAATCGTGGTAGAACGCCGCGAGAGCACCTACGACGCCACACATGACGGCCATTGGGTGTGCGTCACGTCGGAAACCGTGGAAAAAGCTGGCAATTTGCTCGTGAACCATGGTGTGACGCGTAACCGTGGTTTTGAATTTCTCGTATTTGTCTCGGGTAGGTGCTTCCCCGTACAGCAGGATATAACAGACTTCCAGGTAATCGGCATTATTCGCCAGTTGATCGATCGGGTAACCGCGATGTAACAGGATACCTTTACCGCCATCAATGTACGTGATTGAAGATTCACAGGATGCAGTGGCAAGAAAACCAGGGTCAAAAGTGAAGAATCCATTGGCTCCCAGTTTACGAACGTCAATTACGGGGGTACCTAAAGTTCCGTCCATAATTGGCAGTTCGATTGGCGCTTGACCTTCAATATGAAGGGTCGCTTTCTTATCCGCCATAACAATCTCCTTTGTTAATTATTTAATCCGTCCAGGATGTTTCTGTGCCGTTTTTTTACTGGTGTTAACGATTAAAGTCAATTTTTCTCCACTTTTGTGTGCACTTGTTATGATTTTTCTCATGAAAATCGTTAAAAATCTGTTCTATGTAGCATAATTTGTTACACCAATTGTATTAGAATGTTGCTGACCGTATATTGGCACAGAAAATTTTAGTTAAATCCTTATAAGTTCGGGGCTGGAACAAAAGTGAGGTTTGTTGAAAGTGCCCGGGTGTTAACGGTTTATTTACAATGTATCCGATGTGAATTAGGCTTGTATTGTTAAATAAATGTTAACTTTTGTAGGTTTGGTAGCTGAAATTGGTTATAACAATAAATGCTCAATGGAGCTGAGTGAGCAAGCCCGTGAAAGAAAGAAAGTCAAGACCTGTTAATTTAGATTTACAGACCATTAGCTTTCCCATCACAGCAATCGCATCGATCCTGCACCGTGTGTCTGGGGTGATCACGTTTGTTGCGCTGGGTATCCTGCTTTGGTTACTGTCCATTTCTCTGTCCTCCCCAGTGGGTTTTATGGAAGCCAGCGATATCGTTGACAGCTTCCTGGTGAAATTCGTCCTCTGGGGTATCTTAACTGCATTAGCCTACCACATTGCAGGTGGCATTCGTCATTTATTGATGGATCTGGGCCACTTTGAAGAGTTGGAGTCGGGGGCAATGAGTGCGAAGGTTGCATTCGGTGCCACTGCAGTGTTGTCACTTTTGGCGGGGATTTTGGTATGGTAAAACACGTATCTTCATTCGGCCGTAATGGGGTGCACGATTTCCTCTTAATCCGTGCGACAGCCATCATTATGACCCTCTACACGATTTATCTGGTGAGCTTTTGCACTTTCTCAGATATCTCTTACGCATCATGGACGCAGTTTTTTGGCGGCACCTTTACCAAAGTTTTCACCATGCTGGCACTACTATCAGTGCTGATCCATGCATGGGTTGGCTTATGGCAGGTGCTAACTGACTATATCAAGTGTGCGAAACTTCGCGGTGGCTTACAGCTGGCCGTAATTGCAGTTTTGTTCGGTTATGTCTTCTCTGGTCTATTTATTCTGTGGGGTGCGTAAGTGTCTATTCCAGTTCGTGAGTTTGATGCCGTAGTAATCGGCGCCGGTGGTGCAGGTATGCGCGCTGCACTGCAAATTTCAGAGCAAGGCTTATCTTGTGCGTTGCTGTCTAAAGTATTCCCAACTCGTTCTCATACTGTATCTGCGCAGGGCGGCATTACTGTTGCTTTGGGTAACTCGCATAAGGACGATTGGCAGTGGCATATGTACGACACGGTAAAAGGTTCTGATTACATTGGTGACCAGAACGCGATTGAGTACATGTGTAAAAATGGTCCTGAGTCAGTTATCGAGCTAGAGAAAATGGGCCTGCCGTTTTCTCGGTTTGATAATGGCTCTATCTACCAACGCCCGTTTGGTGGTCAGTCAAAAGAGTTTGGCGGTGAGCAGGCGGCACGCACAGCCGCAGCGGCAGACCGGACAGGTCACGCGCTTCTTCATACGCTGTACCAACAAAACATTAAACACAAAACCACCATTTTCTCTGAGTGGTATGCGTTAGATTTGGTGAAAAACCAAGACGGTGCCATCCTGGGTTGTACTGCAATCTGCATGGAAACGGGTGAGATTTGTTACTTCAAGTCGAAGGCTACTATCCTGGCGACCGGTGGTGCAGGCCGTATCTACGCTTCGACTACCAATGCCCATATCAATACGGGTGATGGCGTTGGTATGGCACTGCGTGCAGGCGTTCAGATGCAAGACATGGAAATGTGGCAGTTCCACCCAACGGGTATTGCCGGCGCCGGCGTTCTGGTTACGGAAGGTTGTCGTGGTGAAGGTGGTTACCTTCTGAATAAAGACGGTGAACGCTTCATGGAACGATATGCGCCAAACGCGAAGGACCTTGCTGGTCGTGACGTTGTTGCGCGTTCAATGATGATCGAGATCCGTGAAGGCCGTGGCTGTGATGGCCCTTGGGGACCACACATTAAACTGAAACTGGATCACCTGGGTAAAGAAGTACTGGAATCGCGCCTGCCGGGTATTTGTGAGCTGTCACGTACCTTTGCACACGTGGATCCAGTCAAAGAGCCAATCCCAGTAATCCCAACCTGTCACTACATGATGGGTGGCGTTCCAACTCAGGTATCCGGTCAGGCGATTAAACAAACCGCAGACGGTAGCGAGGTTGAAGTTCAAGGCCTTTATGCTTGTGGTGAAATCGCGTCTGTATCGGTACACGGTGCCAACCGTCTGGGTGGTAACTCGTTGCTTGACCTTGTGGTATTTGGTCGTGCAACTGGTCTGCATCTTGGTGAGACACTGGCGGCTCAAGCTGAAGCCCGTCCTGCAACGGAGTCGGATATTGAAGCGTCTCTGGCGCGCACTATGCGTTGGGAGAACAGCACCGGTGGCGAAGACCCAGTGCAAATCCGTAAAGATCTTCAATCGTGCATGCAGAACAGCTTCTCGGTATTCCGTGAAGGTGAGGCAATGGCGACAGGACTGGAAGAGCTGAAAGTGATTCGTGAGCGCCTGAAAGATGCCCACTTAGCGGATAAGTCTTCAGAGTTCAATACCCAGCGCATTGAGTGTCTTGAGCTGGATAACTTGATGGAGACAGCATTCTCAACCGCTGTGGCAGCCAACTACCGTACAGAAAGCCGTGGTGCCCATGCTCGCTTCGACTTCCCTGAGCGCGATGATGAAAACTGGCTGTGCCACTCTATTTATGACCCGGAAACGGAAGCGATGACCAAGCGTGATGTGAATATGACGCCGGTTCACCGTGAAGCTTTCCCACCGAAAGTACGTACATACTAAGAGGAGGATACAACGATGAAACTGAACTTCTCTTTGTACCGTTACAACCCAGATGTGGATACTAAGCCATACATGAAGGACTACAGCCTTGAAGTGGATGAAGGTTCAGACATGATGGTATTAGATGCGCTGATCCTGCTGAAAGAACAAGATCCGAGTATCGCGTTTCGTCGCTCATGCCGTGAAGGGGTGTGTGGTTCTGATGGGTTAAACATGAATGGCAAGAATGGCCTGGCCTGTATTACCCCACTTTCGGTCTTGCAGGGGGACAAAATTATCATTCGTCCGTTGCCGGGTTTGCCTGTGGTGCGTGACTTGATCGTTGATATGACGCAATTCTATGATAATTATGCGAAAGTGAAGCCTTTCTTAATTGATGACGGCGCTCTGCCGCCATCACGTGAAAACTTACAAGCACCAGAAGACCGGGCGCATTTAGACGGTCTGTATGAGTGTATCATGTGTGCATGTTGTACGACTTCTTGTCCTTCGTTCTGGTGGAATCCGGATAAATTCATTGGCCCGGCAGGGCTGCTCGCTGCTTACCGATGGCTGATTGATAGCCGTGATACTGCAACAGAGGAACGTCTGTCTGATCTTGATGATGCATTTAGCGTTTTTCGTTGCCATGGCATCATGAATTGTGTAAGTGTTTGTCCTAAGGGACTAAATCCTACGAAAGCCATCGGTCATATTAAGACAATGCTGGTGAATCGTTCGGTTTAATGTAACAACAAAAATTGCCGGCCCCTGGGGTCGGCTCTTAATAGCTCGGCAAAGACCGCAGCAAACGTGAAAACTACTGGTTAAGGGAAAATATGCACAACGGCGTGATGAAGGCATGGCTCGAGTCTTCACACTTGGCTGGCGCCAATGCAACTTACGTAGAGGATCTCTACGAACTGTATCTAAGTGATCCCGATCTGGTAAGTGAGGAGTGGAAACGTGTTTTTGAAGGCTTACCCAAGCCAACAGAAGAAGTGGTGGAACAGCCACATTCGCGTGTCCGTGACTACTTCCGACGACTCGCTCAAGAAACAAAGCATTACAGTGTCCAAGTCAGTGATCCAGATGTCGATGCTAAGCAAGTAAAAGTTCTACAGCTAATCAACGCTTACCGCTTCCGCGGGCATGAAGCTGCAGAGTTAGATCCATTAGGTTTATGGCAACGCCCTACGGTGGCGGAGCTTGATCCTGAATTCCACACACTCACCGAAGACGATTTCGAAGAGACTTTCAACGTGGGCTCGTTTGCCATTGGTCATGAGACCATGAAGTTGAAAGACATCTACTCATCTCTGAAAAAAATATACTGCGGCTCAATTGGCGCAGAATATATGCACATGACAGACACTGAGCAAAAGCGTTGGATTCAGCAGCGCCTTGAATCAGTTGTCGGCCAACCATCTTTCGATCTGGAAGAAAAACAAACTTTCTTAGCCGAGCTTACCGCAGCAGAAGGCCTGGAGCGTTACCTTGGCGCAAAATTCCCCGGGGCAAAACGTTTCTCGCTAGAAGGTGGTGACGCGTTGATCCCGATGACCAAAGAGCTGATCCGCCATGCGGGTAAAAGCGGCATGCGTGAAGTCGTGATTGGCATGGCACACCGTGGTCGCCTGAATATGTTGGTTAACGTATTGGGCAAAAAACCACAAGATCTGTTCGATGAGTTTGCCGGCAAGCACGATGAAACCTGGGGCACTGGTGATGTTAAGTACCATCAGGGATTTTCGGCAGACTTTGCCACACCGGGTGGTAATGTTCACTTAGCACTGGCGTTTAACCCGTCACACCTCGAGATTGTTAACCCGGTGGTGATCGGTTCGGTTCGCGCACGTCAGGATCGTCTGGTTGATGAAGATGGCAGCAAAGTGTTACCGATCACTATCCATGGTGACTCGGCGATTGCTGGCCAAGGCGTGGTAGCTGAGACGTTTAACATGTCTCAGGCACGCGGTTTCCAGGTTGGAGGTACGGTACGGATCGTGGTCAACAACCAGGTCGGCTTTACCACTTCAAACCCACGTGATACGCGTTCTACCATGTACTGTACTGATATTGCCAAAATGGTACAGGCGCCGATCTTCCACGTAAATGCCGATGATCCTGAAGCGGTGGCGTTCGTGACTCGTTTGGCACTGGATTACCGGAATGAGTTTAAACGCGATGTCCTGATTGATTTGGTGTGTTACCGCCGTCACGGTCATAACGAAGCTGATGAGCCGAATGCGACTCAGCCGCTGATGTACCAGAAAATCAAGAAACATCCGACGCCGCGTAAACTGTACGCCGATGTACTGATCGATAAGCAAGAGTCTGACATCGAAACCGCTACGCAGATGGTTAATGAGTACCGTGATGCGCTAGACAAAGGTGAGGTGGTTGTTAAAGAGTGGCGTCCAATGACGATGCATTCGGTAGACTGGTCGCCATACCTTGGTCATGACTGGGATACAGAGTGGGCATCAAAATTCGATAAGCAACGTTTGGTGGAACTGGGGCAACGTATGTGTCAGTACCCGGAAAGCCACAAACTGCAAAGCCGGGTAAACAAGCTTTATAACGACCGTCAAGCAATGATGACCGGTGAGAAAGCTATCGACTGGGGTATGGCTGAGACGCTGGCTTATGCCACTTTGGTTGATGAAGGCAAGCGCATTCGAATTTCAGGTCAGGATTCCGGCCGCGGAACCTTTTTCCACCGTCATTCAGTGCTGCATAGCCAGACGGACGCCAGTACCTATATTCCGCTGGCAAATATCCACGATAAACAGGGCCCGTTTGAGGTGTTTGATTCGGTACTGTCTGAAGAAGCGGTCCTGGCCTTCGAATACGGGTATGCCACCGCAGAGCCGGGCGGCCTGACCATCTGGGAAGCGCAGTTTGGTGACTTCGCCAATGGTGCACAGGTCGTGATCGACCAGTTTATCTCTTCCGGTGAACAGAAATGGGCCCGCCTGTGTGGCCTGACGATGTTGCTGCCGCATGGTTATGAAGGCCAGGGACCTGAGCACTCTTCCGCGCGTTTGGAGCGTTACCTGCAATTGTGTGCTGAGCAGAACATGCAAGTTGTTGTTCCATCTACGCCAGCCCAGGTTTATCACATGATTCGCCGTCAGGTTGTGCGTCCAATGCGTCGTCCTTTGATTGTGATGTCACCAAAATCGCTACTTCGCCATCCACTTTGTACTTCTGCCATCGAAGATTTGGCGGAAGGTACATTCCAGGCAGCAATTCCAGAAGTGGATGACCTGGAGCCTGGCAAAGTAAAACGTGTTGTATTCTGTTCCGGTAAAGTGTATTTCGATTTGCTTGAGCAGCGCCGCAATAATGAGCAGGATGATGTCGCGATAGTACGTATCGAGCAGCTCTATCCATTCCCGATGGATGCGGTTCAAGAGGCGCTCGCACAATACACCAATGTAGTGGACTACGTATGGTGTCAGGAAGAGCCGCAAAACCAAGGTGCTTGGTATTGTAGCCAGCATAACTTCCGTGCAGCTATTCCTGCCGGTGCTGATTTGAAATATGCGGGCCGTCCAGCTTCTGCTTCGCCGGCCGTCGGCTACATGTCGGTACACTTGAAGCAACAAAAAGCGTTGGTTGAAGACGCTCTGAACGTGAACTTACAAACTTCGAATTAAGAGCTAGAAGTTAAAGGAAGAAACAGATATGACAATTGAAATTCTGGTTCCAGATTTACCTGAATCAGTTGCTGACGCAACCGTAGCGACATGGCACAAACAACCAGGCGACGTAGTCGAACGCGATGAGGTGTTGGTTGATATTGAAACGGACAAAGTGGTCCTGGAAGTACCAGCGCCGGACGCGGGTGTATTAGAAGCCATTGTTGAAGAAGAAGGTGCGACTGTACTTTCAAAACAGTTGATTGCCAAACTTAAACTTGGTGCGGTTGCCGGTGAACCGACGACAGATACGACCGAATCCTCGCAAGCCTCTCCTGATAAGCGCCATAAAGCGGCATTAACGGAAGAGTCCAACGATGCGCTCAGCCCTGCGGTACGTCGTCTTCTGGCAGAGCATGGTCTTGAAGCAAATCAGGTAAAAGGCACAGGGGTTGGTGGCCGTATTACTCGCGAAGACATTGAAGCCCATTTAGCAAAAGCGAAAGACGCACCAGCGGTTGAAGCGCCGGTTGTGGTAGAAGCGCCGGCAGCAGCCCGTAGCCAAAAACGCGTACCGATGACCCGCCTGCGCAAGACAGTGGCAAATCGTCTGCTTGAAGCGAAGAACAATACCGCGATGCTGACGACGTTTAATGAAGTGAACATGAAGCCTATCATGGACCTTCGTAAGCAGTACAAAGATCAGTTCGAAGAGCGTCATGGTATCCGTCTTGGTTTTATGTCTTTCTACGTGAAAGCAGTCACAGAAGCACTCAAGCGCTTCCCTGAAGTGAATGCTTCGATTGATGGTGATGACATCGTCTACCACAACTACTTCGATATCAGTATGGCGGTATCCACGCCACGCGGTTTGGTTACTCCTGTACTGAAAGACTGTGACAAACTCGGTTTTGCGGATATCGAAAAGGGCATCAAAGAGCTGGCGATCAAAGGCCGTGACGGTAAGTTAACGGTTGACGAGCTAATGGGTGGTAATTTCACCATCACTAACGGCGGTGTATTTGGTTCATTGATGTCAACGCCAATCATCAACCCGCCTCAGTCTGCAATCCTGGGTATGCATAAGATTCAGGAGCGTCCAATGGCGATTGATGGCAAGGTAGAAATCCTGCCGATGATGTACCTGGCACTCTCTTATGATCATCGCTTAATTGATGGTCGTGAATCAGTGGGTTTCCTGGTAACGATTAAAGAGCTACTGGAAGATCCGGCACGTCTGCTATTAGACGTTTAGTATCGCTGAAACGTCGAGTTGTCCCTGATAGCTCGACGTCTCCAGCATCCAAGGCTAGACTGGCTCAGCGTCTGGCCTTCAACTGAACTGCCCCCGATATAACCTATAAGCAGTTTATTTGAGAAGACCCTACAGACGTACCGCAATGAAAGCGGCGTTATGGAAATTATAAATCCCTTAAGGGAATAACAAACGGAATATCAAAATGAATTTGCATGAATACCAAGCCAAACAGCTATTTGCAGAATTCGGTTTGCCAGTGCCTGAAGGCTACGCATGTGATACGCCACAAGAAGCGTTTGAAGCGGCTGGCCGCATTTCTACGGAGAAAAAAGTCGTTAAGTGTCAGGTTCACGCTGGTGGCCGCGGTAAAGCGGGCGGTGTTGAACTGCACGATACCAAAGAAGGCGTAAAAGAATTCGCACAAAAATGGCTGGGTAAAAACCTGGTGACTTACCAAACAGACGCAAATGGTCAGCCGGTTACTAAAATTCTGGTCGAAGAAGCGTCTAACATCGCGAATGAACTTTACCTTGGTGCGGTTGTAGACCGTGCAAGCCGTAAGATCGTATTCATGGCTTCTACTGAAGGTGGGGTAGAAATCGAAAAAGTTGCGGAAGAAACGCCGGAGCTTATCCACAAAGCCACCATCGACCCACTAGTCGGCCCTCAGGCTTACCAGGGTCGCGAGCTGGCGTTCAAACTGGGTCTTGAAGGTGACCAAATCAAACAATTTGTTAAGATCTTCATGGGTCTTGGCACTATGTTCTCTCAGTACGACCTGGCGCTGCTAGAGATCAACCCACTGGTGATTACTGCTGAAGGCAACCTACTGTGTCTTGACGGTAAGATCAACATCGACTCAAACGCACTATACCGTCAGCCTAAGCTACGTGAAATGCACGATCCGTCACAAGAAGACGAACGTGAAGCGCATGCCGCTAAGTGGGAGCTGAACTACGTAGCACTGGACGGTAACGTTGGCTGTATGGTTAACGGTGCAGGTCTTGCGATGGGTACAATGGACATCGTAAATCTGCACGGCGGTAAGCCGGCGAACTTCCTGGACGTTGGTGGCGGTGCGACCAAAGAGCGCGTGGCAGAAGCATTTAAGATCATCCTGTCTGATGACAATGTGCAAGCAGTACTGGTAAACATTTTCGGCGGTATCGTACGTTGTGACATGATCGCAGAAGGTATTATCGGTGCAGTTAAAGAGGTAGGTGTAAATGTACCGGTTGTGGTTCGCCTGGAAGGGACTAACGCAGACCTGGGTCGCGAAGTTCTTGCTAATTCTGATGTTGATATCATTGCTGCTGAGTCGCTAACAGATGCTGCTCAGAAAGTTGTTGCTGCTGCGGAGGCCAAATAATGTCTGTACTAATTAATAAAGACACCAAAGTAATCTGTCAGGGCTTTACTGGTGGTCAAGGTACTTTCCACTCAGAGCAGGCGATTGCTTACGGCACACAAATGGTTGGTGGTGTATCGCCAGGTAAAGGCGGTCAAATTCACCTGGGCCTTCCGGTATTCAACACAGTACGTGAAGCAGTAGAAGTCACAGGCGCGACAGCCACGGTTATCTACGTACCAGCGCCATTCTGTAAAGATGCAATCCTGGAAGCGATTGATGCAGGTATTGAACTGATCGTAACGATCACGGAAGGTATTCCAACCACAGATATGATCGACGTGAAAGTGAAGCTGGAAGAAACCGGCGTTCGTATGATTGGTCCTAACTGTCCGGGTGTTATCACGCCTGATGAATGTAAGATCGGCATCATGCCTGGTCACATCCATAAGAAAGGTAAAGTGGGTATCGTTTCTCGCTCGGGCACACTCACATACGAAGCAGTTAAGCAAACCACTGACGAAGGCTTCGGTCAATCAACGTGTGTTGGTATCGGTGGTGACCCTATCCCGGGTTCAAACTTTATTGATATCCTCAAGCTATTCCAGGACGATCCAGAAACTGAAGCAATCGTCATGATTGGTGAAATCGGTGGTACGGCAGAAGAAGAAGCGGCGGCTTACATCAAAGAAAACGTAACTAAGCCAGTGGTTTCTTACATTGCCGGTGTGACTGCGCCACCGGGTAAACGTATGGGTCACGCGGGTGCGATCATCTCTGGTGGTAAAGGCACGGCAGAAGACAAATTTGCCGCACTGGAAGCGGCAGGTGTTAAGACGGTGAAATCTCTGGCAGAGATCGGTCAAGGTCTGCGTGAGGTAACCGGCTGGTAATCAGCTGAATTGAGTGACTAAAAAAGCCTGGCAGATGCCAGGCTTTTTTGTTTTACAGAGTCGTTTAAGCGTTTCGTTGGATCAGGTGGCTGAGCATAAATAGTGTTGTTGCACTGATTACAACCGAAGGCCCTGCCGGAGTATCAAAGTGCCAGGAAAGGCTCAGTCCCATCAGCACCGCGATAGCACCGATGAGCGAAGCAAAAAAGGCCATTTGCTCAGGTGTCGATGAGATTCGCCGGGCGGTTGCTGCTGGAATGATCAACAGTGAGGTCATGATCAAGGCACCGACAAACTTCATACCAACCGCGATGACTAAACCGACCATCAGCATTAAGACCAAGCGAACCAGATCGGTGTTGACGCCTTCCACCGCGGCCAGCTCTTCGCTGACCGTACTGGAAAGCAGTGGGCGCCAAAATACATACAGGCAGATACTGACGGCCAGCACGCCGGCATAAATGAACATCAGGTCGTGCAGCGATACCGCCAGCAGGTCGCCAAACAAGTAACTCATCAAGTCAACCCGTACGTTATCCAAAAAGCTGACCGAGACCAAACCGATGGAAAGTGAACTGTGTGCCAGAATACCAAGCAGGGTATCCGTTGCAACCAGCTGCTGTTTCTGCAAGGTAACCAGCAGGATAGCTAAGGCCAAACAACAGACCAGCAGCGCAAAATACAGGTTAACATCCAGTAAAAAGCCGAGGGCTAAACCCATTAGCGAGGCGTGGGCGAGGGTATCGCCAAAGTAGGCCATTTTGCGCCAGACGACAAATGACCCGAGCGGGCCGGAAATTATGGCGATACCGATGCCGGCGAGGATAGAAGGAAGCAGAAACTCAATCATGGTGATGTCCGTGACTGTGATGTGAACAACTCAAGGCGTCTCCTTGTACCGGTTGCCCGGCTAAATCGTGGTGGTGATGATCATGATCGTGATGGTAGAAAGCCAGTGACTCACGGGCTGCATGACCAAATAATGCGATGTACGACGGGTGCTGGGTGATGGCCGCCGGTGAACCGGAGCAGCAGATGTGGTGCTGCAGACAGATCACCTCATCGGTCTTCGCCATCACCAGATGAAGATCATGTGAAACCATAAAAACACCACAGTCAAAGCGGTGACGAATGCTCTCAATTAGTTCATACAGATCAATTTGCCCTTGGACATCCACCCCTTGAGCGGGTTCATCAAGCACTAATAGCGCCGGGCGTTGTAGCAAGGCTCGTGCCAGCAATACACGTTGATTCTCACCGCCGGACAAGCGGTGCATGTTATTGTGCAGCAGATGCTCGGCGCCAACCAGCTTAAGCGCATCAACACATTCCTGCTGGCTGTAGCGGCCCGCGAGGTTGAGGAACCGTTTTACGGTTAACGGTAATGAGTCGTTGAGTTTCAACTTTTGCGGTACATAACCGACTTTCAGCTTGCTTTGGCGGCTGATTTGTCCATGGGTGGGGGATTGTAAACCGAGAATAACTTTAACCAGGGTTGATTTTCCCGCGCCATTGGGACCAATCAAAGTGGTGATTCTGCCCTTATTCAACTCCAGACTGATGTTGTCGAGCACCCGACGGCCATCAAATTCGACACACAGGTTCTCCAGACGGATTAAAGACGACATAAATGAAACTCATTTGCAAATCAATAATGTTATAATGTAACATTATTGCACTTTCCATGCTATATCCCAAGTAAAACGATGAACAGAGCCATTATTCTCATTACGGCTGCGCTGTTAGCGGTGCCAGCCCATGCGGTCAACGTGTTGACCAGCATAAAACCGATTCAAATGATCGCCACGGAGTTAACCGTGGGAGTGACATCACCACACCTGCTTGTGCACGCCAACGCTTCGCCGCATGATTATGCCTTGCGTCCTTCTGACGTAAAAAAGATCAATCAAGCCGATTTGATTGTGTGGTATGGCCGTGATCTGGAGCCGTTTTTGGAAAAAATCCTCGCTGATAAAGCCAATACACTCACACTGAGTAGCATACCGCAACTGGCATTACGTGAGTTTGGTTCCGAGCACAATCACGATCATGATGGGCATGAACATGGTATGCATGATCCCCATTTCTGGTTGGGGATTGAACCAACGTTGCAAGTCGCTCACGCTCTGGCGGAAGAGCTGGCAAAAGTGGATCCTGCCAATGCACAACGCTACCAAGTGAATCTGGAAAAGTTTGAACATCAGCTGATGTTGACTGACAGTGCAATCAAAACCCAGCTGGCACCTGTCAGGCAGCGCGGCTATTTTGTGTTCCATGATGCTTACGGCTATTTTGAGGATCGCTACCAAATGACTAACCTGGGTCATTTTACGGTTTCGCCGGACCGTAAACCGGGAGCAAAAACCCTGATCCGCATTCGCAAGGCCTTATCTGAGGAAGAGGTTGCCTGTGTTTTTGCGGAACCTCAGTTTACCCCGGCGATAGTGGATAGTGTGATGAGAGGGAGTCAGGCTGGCAGAGGCACATTGGATCCGTTAGGAAGCCAACTTGAAGTCGCTCCGGGCAGTTATTTTCGCCTGTTGCACGATATGGCGGATAGCTTGAGCCAGTGCCTGAGTGACGAATAAGGCGCAATAGTTACAACGCTTTGAGGGCGAACGTGATCAAACAACAAGAATTGCAAGCTATTGCCAAGTGACGCTTTTTTCTTGTGGGAATTAAGATATCATTGCATTAATTAGCGGCTCAAAATAACAACAGTGCAACCAGGAATGGTTGCCCGGGTTTGTTATCGCCGTATTGGTTTACTCAATGATAGGTTTTACTTTTGTTGCGCCAGCTGACCCAGGTTTTATTGGGGTTTATTATTTCGTTTCAAGCGCTTGCATTGAACAGCGCCAACGCTATTTTCTACCCTTTGCCGACTCAGGTGAAGGGTACTTTTGTGGTGGCAAAAAATTTGTTTCCAGGGGAGCAAGGGGGGCTGTGGATTCATGATGTTCATGGCCGGGTGCTGTTTTATGATGGCCGGAGCATCTTGCCTAAGAATGGCAGTTTGCTCCAGGATGAAACCGTCGAACAAGTGGCCTATCAGGACGGGGCATTTTGGACCTATTTTGATAACGAAGTTTACCAAACCAAACCCAATCAAGAGCGACAACTTGTTTTTAGCTTGAGTCCGGGGGCCCAGATCCGCAAAATCGGTGCTTCCGGCCGCTTTGTCTGGGTCAGTGACGGGGCGCAGTTTTACACTTACCATCTTGATAGCAGAGAAATAGAAACTTACTCACTGTTGCAGCTTTACCAATTTAGTAACAGCAGCCGTGTTTATATTAACGACGCTATTTTTATTAAAGAAAAGTGGTTGCTGGCAACCACCTCCGGAGCTTACTTGTCGGAGAATAAGCACTTTGATCACATTAGCGCGTCAGGTCGATCTTATGTCGAGAAAGTGTACTTTTCTCATGCCCGGCGCCAGGTGTTGATCGGCTTACTGGATGGTGCTTTGGTGTTTAATATGGATAAAACCGGAGTCCGGCAGGCCAAAATTGGTAACTCACATGTATTGGCGTTTGCTGAAACCAATCAAGCCTACTGGGTTGGTACTGAACATGGCTTATACACTTATTCATTTATGACCGGAGAGACAACACGAGTTTCTTCGGCCAGTTTTCAGGAGTTGGACCTCGATCAGAGCAAAATCTATGCGTTACTGAATGATAATATGGGCGGGATGTGGATAGCGACCAACCAAGGTATTCGTTATTACTCATTATTTAGTCAACAGTTTAAGCGCATGATCTTCAACCATCATCAGCGGCAGGACACCCCGGGACGTGTTCGACAAATGCTAACCGATGAACAGGGAGTGTTGTGGCTTGCTGATGAGCGCAAGTTGTACAAGAAGGTGGATCACGATGTTAGGCCAGTTCTCGAGGTGACATCGCGAATCAATGAATTTGCCCTTTTGGCAGGAAAAATCTGGCTTGCGACCGAAGATGGGTTACAGGTTTATCAGCGTAGTAGTTTAAAGCCGGTGGTTTACCCTTACCTACAAGCCATTGCAAGTGGCTCGGTAGAGCATATTGTCTCTATGGGGCGGGATAAAGTGTGGTTGTCGAGTGGTTATAATTTGTACAGCGTCGATGTAGACCAGCAACACGTGCGAAATTTTGGCGGTGACTGGATTGTCAGTAAGTATTTACCCGCCAAAATACGGCGCCTCTATTCATCCGGTGCGTTGTTGGTGATTGGAACAGACCATGGATACTATCAGTATGATGGTGAGAGGATTCGCTTTAACCGTTTTTCTGTCAACTACGGCGAAACGCTTGATATGATAACAGCTTCTGATGGTGCGAACTGGTATGCATCCGCCTATGGGTTGTACAAAACTCGACACGACAGCGATGTCCCGCGCGTTTTGTCAATGAAAATGGAGAATGCCCGTTCGGCCTGCTTGCTCAGTGATTCAGATGGTGTCTGGCTGTCATCCTCTACGGGGCTGAGTTTTTACAATTTGGCCGGTGACCTGGTGAAACACTTTTCGTCATCATCCGGTTTGATCACCAATGAGTTCTTACCTGGCACTTGTGAGATGGCCCGGCGCGGTGATGAGCATGACCGGATAATGTATTTCGGGTCAAAATATGGTTTGGTCAGTGCAGAACCGGCTAACCTATTAGTGGCGTCTGTACCAGAGTTTCGCCTGATCATCAGCCGGGTAGCTCAAGAAAATCGGGTACTTCAAGTCGGCAGTAGTGAGTTGCAAAACGTGGAGCTGCCATACGGCGCGTCGATCAGCTTTTTGTTTGGGGTGATGCCAATGCCAGACAATCAAAACTTGTTCTACCGTTTAAGTGCACTTGATGAGTGGCAACTGCTCGAAGGGGGCTATTTGACCCTGGAACACCTCAATTCAGGTAGCTACACCCTTCAGATCAGCAATGATAGCCAGCTAGCTAAGGATCAAATTGGCGTGGAAGCGCGGTTTTTAGTCAAAAAACCGTGGTATTTATCCAAATATCCGCTGTTGGGGTTTACCTTGGCTGGGTTTACTATTTTGATGCTAGTGATGTATTGGCGTTCACGTTACATGCTTGAGGCAAACCGCCAATTAAGTGCTCAGGTAACGCTAAAAACAAACCAACTGCGGCATCAAAGCCGGGTGTTACTCACCAGTAACCAACAGCTCAGGAAGCAGATTCAAGTACGCAATCTGTTGGTCGATCATGTTGCCAGCTCGATCAAAGCTAGCGTCAATATCCTCAAAGCCCAGTTGCCGCCGTCTTTAGACCCCGTAACACAGGATCATCTTAATAAAACCTACTGGCAGTTAAATGAGTTGGAGAGCTCCTCGCACAAGAATACGCCTGAAACTCAGAGTTACAACCTGAGCCAGATCACCCAATCTGTCGTCGACGTCTGGCAAGAGGATCTGGCGAAGGCGGGGCTGTCGGTGGAAGTGGTCGATACACAAAAATCGAGCCGTATTGCGCTGAAACGATTTAATCTTGATGTGATCTTCAATAGTGTTTTGGCTAATATTCTCAAACGAGGTTATCGTGGCCAGTGTATCAAAGTCCTGATCGAGGAGGCTGCAGAAACGGTTGATTTGAGCTTTCTTGATTATGGCCAGCAAATGCCAAGCAACCCTGCTCCCGCGCGGCTGGCGACTGGTTCACCGTCCGACTTGAACATTAGTAATTTGCCTTCTCTTGTTGCTGAAAGTGGTGGCAAGTTGCTGATTTTTAGCTCAGAGGCACAAAATAAAATTCAGATTAGCTGGCCGGTTGCTGAGCCGGTCAACCATCACGAAGATACCTTTAGCTCGCTTGAGGAGATTGTTGAAGTCGTGCATTCCAAGCCAGAATCTCCGGAGCAGGCCTGGCTGAAAAAAGTCTACCAACTGGTAGAAAATAACTATCACGACCCGGATTTTGGTACCGCAACCGCGGCGAAAATGCTTTTCATGTCCGAGCGCAGCTTACAGCGGCGATTTAAGTCTGCGGCTTCACGCACACTAAAAGATTACCTGACAGAGGTTCGCCTGGAAACCGCTTGTGAAGAGCTGTTGGCGGGAGAAAAAATCAGTGATGTCGCGTTTAACTGTGGTTTTAACGATCCATCGTATTTCAGCCAAAAATTCAGGCTCCACTTCGGTTTATCCCCGTCAAAGTTTGCCAGTCATCAGGAAAGTAGTTCAGTTACCTCTTAATCGCCTGGTGAAGAGTCGTTAACCGCTTTTCTGCGGTACCCGGAATAACGGATTTACCTTTCATCTATGGTCGAGAACATTAGCTGCCCCCGACACAGCCGGGCCGTACCTGCTCCATCTGCAGTGATACTTTCCACTATCTATCGCGATTAGTGAGATGAGGTTTGGTTAGCCGATAAGCAAGTGGTGGGTAAAGTGCAGCATGCCATTGCCGATTCTATGTGTAGTGCGATGTGTTGGTTACTTAGTGCATGACAGCGGCTGTACATCGCCGTTATTGCGGGCCAGAGAATTGCTAAAACGCTTATCTACATAACAAGCCAACTCTTCACGCGGCCTCAGTTGGTGTTCGAGCTTTGATACCAATCTACATGAGTGTCAGTTCATTTTTCTGCTCAATTATCTAAATACTGACTTACCCTGATTGGTATTAAAAGGCTTCGATGACAGCACCGAGTGCCGGGCCAGGACATGTGAAATCGCGCAGATGCCATGCGGGTAAAGCTTATCTTAGAGATAGGGTGTTTAACGCTAGGAGTTGGCAAATATTGTGCAGTTTGACAGGTCAGGTATGCAGTAAATGGCGATATCTGCATCGATGTAAAAGCAGAAGAGGGTAAAAAAAATATCGTGGTATAGCCGGGGGGACTATACCACGGGTGTCAACGACACCTTCGCTTGCTGCCGGAGTGGCATGTTGCCATGCCACCTCTGGAATTCTATTGAGAGATGTCCCTCTCGATGGAATTACTATACGAAAGTTGACTTAATTTTCTTATAAAAATAACGCCATGTTACTATGAGAAACACGACAATCTTAGTTTTTAGTTGGTAAGTCATTGTATTTTAAGTTTTATTTTGCGTTTGGGAGTTGCATTCTGTCATTTGTTGTCGTTTAGAGAGATGGTAGCAGGAACGATTTTGACAAAATCGACGGAGTAGAATTAACGGAGTTAACGGGCGACAAAAATGCAATCTTTGATTTTACGCAAGGATCAGCACATAGAGAGGAGGTATTATCGCGACGCTATATTACAAATAAAAATATTTCTCATTAGCACTAACCGAAGGGCTACTATGAAGTTATCCGAACTTAAAGCTGGTGATGTCGTGACCATTACTGGATTTAAAGACCTGTCAAATGACATCCGCAAAAAGCTGATGGTGATGGGCTTGCTGCCAAACACACAAGTAAAACTGATTCGCCGTGCACCAATGGGAGACCCTCTTCAGGTAGAGGTTCGCGGAGTTTCTCTCGCCCTGCGCGAAACCATCGCATGCATGATTGAAGTGGAGCGTAGCTGATGCAATATCAGATTTTAACCGTTGGTAACCCTAACAGTGGTAAAACGACGCTGTTTAATGGTTTAACAGGTGCGAAACAACAGGTAGGCAACTGGGCTGGCGTAACCGTAGAGAAGAAAACCGGCCAATACCAACACTCAGGGGATGAGTTCCTGTTGACCGATTTGCCGGGGATTTATTCTTTAGACAGCGGAAATGACAGCAATAGTATCGATGAGTCGATCGCCTCACGTGCCGTGTTGACTCATCCAGCGGATCTGATCATCAACGTGGTAGACGCGACCAGCTTAGAACGTAGCTTGTACATGACATTGCAGTTACGTGAGTTAGGGCGTCCGATGATCGTAGTGCTGAATAAGATGGATGCACTTAACCGCGAGCGCCAGATCATCAATGTGGCCGAGTTAGAGAAAACGCTGGGCTGCCCCGTGATCAGCTTGTCTGCGACCAACAAAAAGCAGGTTGCGGAGTTTAAAGAAAAGCTGCACCGTATCCTGGTTCAGGGCGTGGCTTTAACTGAGCGGCCATTAAACTATGGTGCTGAGATGGAACTGGCGATTGCCGGCATCCAAGATCTGTTTGGCAAAGAGTCTGTTGCACCGCGTGCGTTGGCTATCCGGGCATTAGAGCAGGATGCGCTAGTGTTGAATAGCCTGTCCGATACCGATCGTAACACTGTTAATATGGCGGCGTCGGCGCTAACGGTAGACATTGACCTGCATGTGGCTGACACTAAATTCACCTTCCTGCATGAACAGTGTAAAAGGATTCGTCGCAGTGAAGGCAAGTTGAGCCGCAGCCTGACGGAGAAACTTGATCGCTTTATTCTCAACAAGTGGGTCGGTATTCCGTTCTTCTTTGTGGTGATGTACCTGATGTTCATGTTCTCGATCAACGTGGGCAGTGCTTTCATCGATTTCTTTGATATTGGTGTCGGAGCACTATTGGTCGACGGTGGTCACTACCTGCTTGATGATCATCTGCCGGTTTGGCTGGTGACGGTACTTGCTGATGGTATCGGTGGTGGTATCCAAACGGTCGCAACCTTTATTCCGGTTATCGCGTGTTTGTATTTGTTCTTAGCCTTACTGGAAAGCTCTGGCTATATGGCCCGTGCGGCTTTTGTGTTAGATAAAGTCATGCAAAAAATTGGTTTGCCAGGTAAGGCGTTTGTCCCATTGGTGCTTGGGTTTGGCTGTAACGTACCTTCGATCATGGCGACCCGGACTCTGGACCAGGAGCGTGAACGTAAGCTTGCGGCCTCGATGGCGCCGTTCATGTCCTGTGGCGCGCGTTTGCCGGTGTACGCTCTGTTTGCAGCGGCATTCTTTCCGGGCGCGGGTCAGAACGTGGTGTTTGCCCTGTACATACTGGGGATTGTGGCGGCGGTATTTACCGGATTATTCCTGAAAAAGACCCTTTATCCGGGGAGCAGTGACAGTCTGGTGATGGAACTGCCTAACTATGAACTGCCTACCATGCAAAACGTGCTGCTCAAAACCTGGCAGAAACTCAAGCGTTTTGTCCTTGGTGCCGGTAAGACCATTGTGGTTGTCGTTGCGATCCTGAGCTTCCTGAACTCTTTGGGGACCGATGGCAGCTTTGGCAATGAAGACAGTGAAAACTCAGTGCTGTCAAAAGCGGCGCAGGTGGTGACTCCGGTATTTACACCGCTCGGTATCCAGGACGACAATTGGCCGGCTACTGTCGGTATCATTACCGGTATCTTCGCCAAAGAAGCGGTAGTGGGTACACTGAACAGCCTGTACACCACGCCCGGTGATGATGAAGAAGCCGAATTTGATTTTATGGCCAGCCTGGAAGAAGCGCTGATGACTATTCCTGAAAATCTGGCTGGTTTAAGTTATTCCGATCCTTTGGGTATCGAAGTGGGTGATCTGACGGACTCAGATGCGGTGGCCGAAGAGCAAGACGTGGACGCTACTATTTTTGGTAACCTGAAAGAAAAGTTTGTATCCGGCAATGCGGCGTTTGCTTACTTGATCTTTATTCTGCTTTATACCCCGTGTGTGGCAGCCATGGGAGCCTATGTCCGCGAATTTGGTCAGATGTTTGCACGCTTTATTGCCGTCTGGACGATGGGATTAGCCTACTTTGGTGCGACCTTCTACTACCAGGCGACGCACCTGATGGAGCATCCTGTTAGCAGCACAGTTTGGATGGCGGGTATTGTGGCAATCTTCATCGCGACTTATCGCATCTGTAAGCGTGTTGGGGATAAGCAAAGAAGTTTAGAGGCACAAATGGCATGATCCTGCAGGAGCTTTATCAGTACATTGCCGACAAAGGAAGCGTTTCTCAGTCTGAGCTGGCAAAGCAGTTTGGAATGAGTGAAGACGGTGCTGATGCTATGCTGAACGTATGGATTGCCAAAGGGCGAATCTCCCGTCTGGTTGATACTACTAAAGGTGCTGATGTGACTCGTGTTCGCTATGTGGTGACCAGACAAGAAGGGTTGTCACTCACGGTGACCATGTAATCACCAGCAATAAAAAACCGCATCAGCAATGATGCGGTTTTTTTGTACCTGGCTGTATAGCAGAGCGCTCAGATCAGGCTTTACGGAAGATGGAACTCAGTGACAGCACATTCTGAATCCGGCCAAGCAGCTCGGCTTGCTCTTGCTCAGTGCGAAATTCACCTCTGGTGTTCCCCCAAACCGGACCAGGCCAGGCCACATCGTTTTTAAACCGTGCGATATGATGGATGTGCAGCTGCGGTACCATATTCCCGAGGGCACCCAGGTTGAGTTTATCTGGCTGAAACGTCGCTTCCAGCGCCTGGCTGACGGCTTGCGATTCCAGCAGGAACTGTTGCTGCTCCTGCATTGGCAGGTGGTGTAGCTCTTTCAGGTTCGCACGTTTAGGTACCAGAATGACCCACGGTACGGCATTGTCTTTATGCAGCAGCGCAACGCAAAGTGGAAAGTGACCAATAACGGTCGTATCTTTTGCCAGTTGAGGGTGTAGTTCAAAACTCATTATTGTTTTCCAACTCGTTTTTTGAATTAAGTTTGAATCAGTATACGCCAGATAAAACAAAAGGTTGACGCTTTCACGTCAACCTTTTTAATCATTAAGCTTGGTTGCTTTGAAAACTATAAAGCAGCTTACATGCGCTCTAGCGTTTCGATACCCAGCAGAGACAGGCCTTGCTTGATGGTCTTCGCGGTCAGTGCTGCAAGTTTCAGGCGGCTTTGTTTAACCGTTTCATCTTCCGCAACCAGAATAGGGCATGCTTCGTAGAAACTAGAGAACTGACCGGCCAGTTCGAACAAGTAGCTACACATGATGTGTGGCTGACCTTCGCGCGCTACAGATTGAACCGCTTCTTCAAATTGCATTAGCTTGGCGATCAGGGCTTTTTCTTTCTCGTCAGTGATCTGGATGTCACCTTGAAGCTCATCCATTGATACGCCAGCTTTAGCGAAGATAGAAGCGACACGAGTGTAAGCATACTGCATGTATGGTGCAGTGTTACCTTCAAACGCCAGCATGTTGTCCCAGTCAAACACGTAGTCAGTCGTACGGTGCTTCGAAAGGTCTGCGTATTTCACTGCCGCCATGGCCACGGTGTTTGCGATGTTCGCTTTCTCTTCTGCGTCCAGCGCAGGATTCTTTGATTCGATCAGTTTCGCTGCACGTTCTTCCGCTTCATCCAGAAGATCAGCAAGGCGAACCGTACCACCAGCACGAGTCTTAAATGGACGACCATCTTTACCCAGCATCATGCCGAACGCGTGGTGCTCAAGAGAGACAGATTCTGGCACGTAACCCGCTTTACGCACGATCGTCCAGGCTTGCATGAGGTGCTGGTGCTGACGAGAGTCAATGAAGTAAAGCACGCGGTCAGCGCCAAGCTCTTCGTAACGGTATTTCGCACAGGCGATGTCGGTTGTGGTGTAGAGGAAGCCGCCGTCACGTTTTTGCACGATAACGCCCATCGGCTCACCATCTTTGTTTTTGTACTCATCCAGGAATACAACTTGTGCGCCGTCATCTTCCACCGCAAGACCTTGTGCTTTAAGGTCAGCAACGATCTTAGGCAGCATGTCGTTGTACATGCTTTCGCCCATTACGTGTTCACGGGTCAGTGATACGTTAAGACGATCGTAGTTGCGTTGGTTTTGGATCATGGTTACGTCAACCAGCTTCTTCCACATTTCTGCGCAGAACTCGTCACCGCTTTGCAGTTTTACTACGTAGTTACGTGCTTTAACTGCGAACTCTTCGTCTTCGTCGTACAGCTTTTTCGATTCGCGGTAGAAGGCTTCCAGATCAGAAAGCTCCATTGAGATTTCACCGGACTCCTGCTGTACACGCTCCAGGTTGGCGATAAGCATACCGAACTGAGTACCCCAGTCACCGATGTGGTTGGCACGGATCACTTTGTGACCCAGGAATTCCAGCGTGCGCACTACAGCATCACCGATGATGGTTGAACGCAGGTGGCCAACGTGCATCTCTTTGGCTACGTTTGGTGCAGAGTAGTCAGCAACGATAGTTTTGGCTTGTTCTGCTGCAACGCCAAGACGTGAATCCGCCAGCGCGGCATCCGCTTGCTTGGCCAGGAACTCTTCGCTCAGGAAAATGTTGATGAAGCCAGGGCCGGCAATTTCTGTTTTGCTTGCAATACCATCAAGATCCAGAACATCCAGTACTTTCTGTGCAAATTCTCGTGGGTTAGTTCCCAGTTTTTTAGCAACGCCCATTACGCCGTTTGCTTGGTAATCACCAAATTGTGGCTTTGCTGATTGACGAACGGCTGCAGGGCTGCCTGCTGGTGCGCCAGCGGCTTCTAGAGCCTGAGATACTTTGTCATTAATAAGTGCTTGGATATTCACACGCGTTTCCTTCAGTTCAAGGACAAAGAACTCGGCAAAATAGGAGCCGAGTTCTGTTGGAGTTCACAAAAATGGGGCTAATGATAACAACTTTATTGCTTTTCATACAGAGAGGATTTGGGGAATTTTTTTACTTTTTTGATGGAATGGAAATGTGATTCGGTTTGGGTTTACTATTGCGCGCAAAGTAATGACAACATCAGTCCCAATGGAGAGCTGCCATGACGACGCAATTAGTAGAAAAACGCCTGACGCCAGATTTGATGATCCAAGATTTAGATGCCTTTATGGCTAAGATCGACGCTCTGGCCTCGATGCTTGATTTGGATGTGAGCCTGGCGCAGGCTGATCATATCGCGTTGCGTATTAACGACCCGCAGACCGCGCAGCAGGCCCATGCAGCCTGGTGCGATTACGGGAGCGTGATTTCCCAGGCGCAAATCAATGGCCGCCCGATCATTGTGATTGAGTTTGCTCACGCGCTTGAGAGCCGGGGCTGGAAAATCGAGTGCCTTGAACTGCCTTACCCGGCAGAGGGTAAGCTCTATCCGGCTGAGGGTTGGGAGCATGTTGAGTTTGTCATTCCTTCTCATGCCGAATCGGCCGAGGAGTATCTGGCGGATCTCAAACATACTTACCCGGCGTTTGGCCTGCGATGCAATGAACTGGAAAAACTGGGCGTGAAAATGAAGCTGTCCAGTCCGAAAGGCGAGGGAGAGCGACTGAGCAACCCCACCGTGGCTTTTAAATACCAGGGCGTATGTATCAAGCTTCACCCACACTCGCTGAAACACATTGTTGCATCTGAGCAAGCGTAATTAAGCCAGTTATAAATAAGAAAGGGTTACCAAATGAGTAACCCTTTCTTGTATTAGAATGTCATGCGTTTAGAGCAGGACGGTTTTATTGCCGTACACAAACACGTGATCGTTGAGCACTTTATTGAGCGCTTTACTCAATACGTTCTTCTCTACATCCCGGCCCGCCTGCGCCATATCCTGCGCGCTGAAGGTATGGTCTACCGGGATCACGTCCTGCTTGATGATTGGCCCTTCATCCAGGTCATTGGTAACAAAGTGTGCTGTAGCACCAATGATCTTCACGCCACGATCGTAGGCTTGCTGGTAAGGTTTTGCGCCGATAAACGCTGGCAGAAAGCTGTGGTGGATATTGATGATCTTATGATGGTACTTTTCCACGAATGCCGGGGTCAGTACGCGCATGTATTTGGCCAGGACTAAGTAATCCGCCTCGTACTGATCGATTACCTCCAGCATCTGCTGCTCGTGTTCTTCACGGCTGAGGCCTTCGTGAGATACACAGTGGTAAGGAATGTCAAAGCGCTCCGTCAGGCTTTGCAGCTTATCGTAGTTACCGATCACTGCAGCAATCTCGACATCGAGGCTGCCGTCATAGTTTTTCATCAGAATATCGCCCAGACAGTGGGCTTCCTTGGTCACCAGGATCACGATGCGCTTGCGTGGCGAGCTGATCAACTTGCGTTTCGCGCCAGACGGCAGCGCCTGGTCCAGATCGGCGAGAAAGGTATGATCATTGAAGTAACCTTCTAACTCCGTGCGCATAAAAAAGTGCCCACTGGTGTTATCTACAAACTCGTTGTTGTGGATGATGTTCAGTTGATGCTTATAACAGATGTTGGTGATTTTGGCGATCAGGCCGGGTGCATCTGTACAGTGAGTCAGTAGTGTTTTCTTTTCCATATATAAGGTACTTCCATGAAATAATTATTTTAGCGTACGAAAAATTGTTTACGCCAATAAGGGTGAGCTATGCCGCAATCTGACCCTCATAAATAATCTATTATCGAGTTGGTTTCAACAAATTATCGAAGCGAATTTATCCGCAGGTACTCTTGTTGGCTGATAGTAAATTATAATAACTCCAAGGTGGTGCGTATGGACAAAGAACTACTAGCACGCAAACTCTATCAAGAGCGCGTTAGCGCTTTAGTGGGAGATCTAACTATAGACGAACAGACGCTTGAGCAGATGTGGGATAGTAAAGCTCCTCCTGCTCAGGCAGCCAAAGCGCTGATGAGCACTGATGCATTTCATGGCCCGGCGTGGCTTAACCGTTATCTCAGCCGCAAATAAACGCCATTCAAAACACACACCAGAACACCTTCCGGGGCGGGGCGAGCAGTCGTCTTGCCCCGGCTCACTTATGTAAAGCGATGACGCTATGGTGTCATACGCTAAGTAACTTCACCGGGTGATCCCAAGCGTAGATTTGTTATACTCAGCGCAACTTTTTGACCACCAGTAATCAGGCATGATCGCAAAAACTTTTTCTTCGGACGGCGCACTAGGCAAAGCCATACCCGGTTTTCAGGCTCGTCAGCCGCAAATCGACATGGCGCAAGCGGTTCACCAAGCGATCCAGCAACAGAGGCAGTTGGTGGTGGAAGCCGGAACCGGAACCGGTAAAACGTTCGCCTATCTGGTGCCGGCGCTGCTTAGCGGCAAGAAGGTCATCATCAGTACCGGCTCAAAGAACCTGCAGGAACAGCTTTATCATCGTGATTTGCCGCTGATGACATCGGCGCTGGGCTTTTACGGCCAGGTGGCCCTGCTCAAAGGCCGTTCCAACTACTTATGTTTAGACCGCCTGAGCCGGCAAATGGTGGAGAGCCATTCAAATGAGGCGGACCCGACTCTGCTGACGCAACTGGTCAAAGTGCGCAGCTGGTCATCTGAGACCAAAACAGGCGATTTGGGTGACTGTGATCACCTGCCTGAAGACAGCCTGATCATCCCGACCATTACTTCGACCAATGATAATTGTCTGGGCAAGGAGTGCCCAAGCTATAGTGACTGTTTTGTCCTCAAAGCACGTAAGAAAGCCATGGATGCCGACATTGTGGTGGTCAATCACCACTTGTTTCTGGCAGATTTGGCGATCAAAGAGACCGGCTTTGGTGAGCTGATCCCGGAGGCGGATGTCTTTATCTTTGATGAAGCCCACCAGTTGCCAGATATCGCCAGTGAATACTTTGGCCAGTCCTTGTCGAGCCGACAAATTCACGAGTTGGCGAAAGATATAGAGATGGCCTATCGCACCGAAGCAAAAGACATGCGTCAGTTGCAAAAAGTCGGTGACAGGTTAATGCAAAGTGCGCTGGACATGCGCATTGTACTCGGCGAGCCGGGGTTTCGCGGTAACTGGCGTGAAGCGTTGCAATCTGAATCGATCAAGCGCGAACTGGTTCGTTTGACAGACAGTTTGGATCTGGCCATCGATGTACTTAAACTGGCGCTTGGCCGCAGCCAACTGCTGGATGCGGCCTTTGAACGGGCGAACCTGATCAAAGGCCGGATTGACCGAGTATGTGATGTCGATATTACCGGTTACTCATACTGGTATGATACTTCACCGCGCCATTTTGCGCTGCACATTACCCCTTTGTCGGTGGCGGATAAATTTCATGAGCAAATCGAGATCAAGCAAGGGGCGTGGGTTTTTACCTCGGCCACCTTAGCGGTCTCGGGCGATTTTAAGCACTTTACTGAACGCTTGGGACTCAAGCCCCAGCAGCAGTTTTCCTTGCCGTCACCGTTTGATTACCAGCAACAAGCCCGGTTGTGTGTGCCGCGCTATCTGCCAGAGCCAAACAGCCATGGTTTAGCCGATAAACTGGCCAGGCTGCTGGCACCGGTGATTGAAGAAAACCAGGGGCGTTGCTTCTTCTTGTGCACGTCTCACAGTATGATGCGTGAACTGGGGGAGCGTTTCAGAGAGCTGCTCGATTTACCGGTGTTGCTACAAGGTGAGATGAGCAAGCAAAAAACCCTGGCGGAGTTTATGGAGTTAGGTAATGCGCTGCTGGTGGCGACCGGGGCGTTTTGGGAAGGTATCGACGTTAGAGGTGATGCGCTTAGCTGTGTTATCATCGACAAATTGCCATTTACCGCGCCGGATGATCCGTTGCTCAAAGCGCGCATCGAAGACTGTCGCCTGCGTGGCGGCGAGCCATTTACGGAAGTGCAACTGCCTGATGCGGTCATTACCCTCAAGCAGGGCGTCGGGCGTTTGATTCGTGATGAGCGTGATCGGGGCGCATTGATCATCTGTGATAACCGCTTGGTTACCCGGGATTATGGTGGGATCTTTTTGGGCAGTTTACCGCCGATTCCAAGAACCCGTGATTTAGAACGGATCAAGCAGTTCTTACAGTCAGAATAACTGACCACCTTCATCAGAATGTGGTTTAACCAATTGAAAGATAAATTGTAGAGAGTTACATGAGCACAAAAATTCTTGCTATCGATACCGCGACGGAAAATTGTTCAGTCGCGTTACTGGTGGGCGACCACGTGATTTCACGCAGCGAAGTTGCACCGCGTGACCACACCAAAAAGGTATTGCCTATGGTAGATGAAGTGCTAAAAGAAGCAGGTCTGACTCTACAAGAACTGGACGCGCTGGCGTTTGGCCAGGGGCCGGGCAGCTTCACTGGCGTGCGCATCGGTATTGGTATCGCACAAGGCCTGGCATTTGGTGCTGACTTACCAATGATTGGCGTTTCGACGCTTGCCGCGATGGCACAAGGCAGTTATCGCCGCCACGGTGCGACTGACGTAGCGGTTGCTATTGATGCCCGCATGAGCGAAGTTTACTGGGCTCGTTACACCCGCCAGGACAGCGGCGAATGGACAGGCGTGGATGCAGAATGTGTTATCCCACCGGCACGCTTAGTGGAAGAAGCACAAGCAGATGAGAAAACGTGGACCACAGCCGGCACCGGCTGGGATGCTTATCAAAATGAGCTTGCTGGTCTGCCGTTCAGCCTGACCAGCAGCGAGATCCTCTACCCAGACTCACAAGACATCGTGATACTCGCGAAACAACAACTGGACAAAGGCAATACCGTTGCAGTGGAAGAGTCGAGCCCGGTCTATTTACGGGATAATGTGACGTGGAAGAAACTTCCGGGTCGCGAGTAATTGATTTTTCATTAGTATGACAAAATTCAGGGCTCTGCCCTGAATTTTTATGGAGCGTTATGGCGTCTATCAATGGTTTACCTCCTGCGTCAATACCGGGTGCAAATCGCACCAATAAGGCCGGTAAAAAAGGCCAGGTAAAGAAAGCTCAGGACAAGCAACCGGTTGGCCAGCCTTCCAAGGTGGCAAACGCCGTTGCGCATTCCATAAAGCAGGTGGATGAAGCGCAGCTCCATCGTGCCCAGGTACAGTATGACCTTCCCGAAGGCCGTGGCCGTAAGGCATTGGAAGAGTATATGGGAGTGATGAACCAGGCGAAAAGAGAGGAACTTAACCAACTACTTGGTGTCGACATTTACATCTGATCAGAATAATCACGGGGAGTGTATGAAATTATCCGGACGCACGTTACTGGCGCTGTTAGCTGCCATCGGTTTGTCTGCCTGTAGCTCATTACCCGAAGAGCTGAATGCCAGCACCGAGCAGGTGGTGACAGATTATGAAGCGTTTGCGCGGGCGCAAGGCCAAGTCCGTGAAGATGTAAGGTTGGGCGGTATTATTGCCCGGGTCGACAACATGAAAGACCAGACTCGTCTTGAAGTGGTTAATTTACCGATCAATAAATCAGGTAAGCCGAATATTGATAAGGAGCCATCGGGCCGTTTTGCGGTGTATATCAAGGGTTATCTAGAGCCGGTGGCATTCAGTCAGGGGCGCTTGATCACTGTGGTCGGGCAGCCGGGTGGTGAAGAAGCCGGTATGATTGGTGAGCATGACTACACCTTTCCGGTCGTGAATGGAACGGGTTACCGTTTGTGGAAAATCGAAGAGCGGGTGCGCATGTACGATACACCGACCTACCTTTCCCCTTGTTATTCGCTCAATTGTCGGATGATGCGCAGTGACTTTCCACAGGATGGGAAGGTAATTAAGCAGGTCAAATAAGTCACAGGAATGATTACTGAACGTCAATTTACCTTGCCGTCAGGTACGATGGCGGCACTTGAAATCGGCGACATAAAAACGACTGAAATTTCAGTCGTTTTTATTCATGGGTGGCTGGATAATGCCGCCAGCTTTTATGAGTTGATGCTCGAGCTCCATCAGTTTGAGCCGCACCTGCATTTATTGGCGATTGATCTGTTTGGTCATGGTCATTCCAGCCACAAATCTGCCGACAATTACTATCCTTTTCATGATTACATAGCTGATTTAAATCAGCTTTTGGACGTTTTATCGCCAAACAGACTGGTGTTGGTCGGTCATTCTCTTGGTGCTTTGATCGCAAGTTGTTATAGTGCTGCGTTTCCAGAGCAAGTTGACGCCCTAATCCAGATTGAAGGTGCGGGCCCCTTAGCCGAAACCCCGGCCAATAGCGTTCAGCGGATGCGTGACGGGGTGTTAAGCCGGGCGCTACAGCGTCAAAAGCCGCAACGTGCTTTGGCTTCATTTGAACTGGCGCTTAAGCTGCGTATGCAGGCGAACCGTCTGGCCGCTGATCAAATCAGGGCGGTCGTCGAACGGGGCACTGAGCAACGCGATAATCAATGGTTCTGGCGTCATGATGCCAAACTGAAATGTGATTCGTTGTACCGGATGGCGCATGAGAATGCCAATGCAATCACTCGTCAGATCCGATGCCCACATCTGCTCATTCTTGGTGAGCAAGGGTTTCAGAATTTAAAGTCTAATCCAGCAGACTGGGGCGGAAATCCACCTGAGGTGATCTCCGTTCCGGGCGGGCATCACTGTCATTTAGAGCAAAAACTCGAAGTCGCACAGCGAATTCTTGGTGTAGTTAACAAAATTTAAACAAGTGTTTGAGAGTTTCGTGCTCAAGCATAACTGCTGTGCTGTAATAGCGCTCAAGATAATAAGAGCGCTATTTTTAGCCAGTTATAAACGAGGAGTAACATCGTGGATAAACCATGGCTTTCACGTTATCCAAGTGACGTACCTGAAACCATTAACCCAGAGCAGTACGAATCGCTGGTGGAAATGTTTGAACAGTCGGTGCAGAAGTATGCCGACCAGCCGGCATTTATGAACATGGGTTCGGTGATGACCTTCCGTAAATTGGAAGAGCGCAGCCGTGCCTTTGCCGCCTATCTGCAAAATGAGCTGAAACTGCAAAAGGGTGATCGTGTGGCGCTGATGATGCCAAACCTGCTGCAATATCCGGTGGCGCTGTTCGGTATTTTGCGTGCAGGTTTGATCGCCGTAAACGTGAACCCGCTTTACACTCCTCGTGAACTTGAGCACCAGCTGAATGACTCTGGAGCGACGACGATCGTCATCGTCTCAAATTTTGCCAATACCCTTGAGCAAATCGTGGATAATACGCCAGTTAAGCACGTGGTGCTGACCAGTTTGGGTCAGATGCTACCGCGGGCGAAAGGCACCCTGGTTGATTTTGTGGTGAAGTACGTAAAAGGCATGGTGCCTAAGTACGACCTGCCGGGCGCGATCTCTATGCGCAAAGCCCTGCACAAAGGACGCCGCCTTCAGTATGTGAAGCCGTTTATGTCAGGCGATGACATCGCGTTTCTCCAGTACACTGGGGGCACGACGGGGGTTGCGAAAGGCGCGATTCTGACTCATCGCAATATGATTGCCAACGTAATGCAGGCCAAAGGGGCATACGGTCCGGTATTGAGCGCCGGACGTGAGTTAGTGGTGACCGCACTGCCGCTTTACCACGTGTTTGCCCTGACGGTAAACTGCCTGCTGTTTATCGAAATGGGCGGGCGTAACCTGCTGATCACCAACCCGCGCGATATTCCGGGTTTTGTCAAAGAACTGCAGAAGTATCCGTTTACCGCGATCACCGGTGTTAATACCCTGTTCAACGCACTGGTTAACAACGAAGATTTCCATGAACTGGACTTCAGCAACCTGCGCCTTGCCGTCGGCGGCGGAATGGCCGTGCAGCGTGCGGTTGCCGAAAAATGGCTGAAAACGACCGGCTGTTACCTGCTTGAAGGTTATGGTTTGACTGAGTGTTCGCCGTTGGTGGCGGCGTATCCGCATGATCTGATCGAATACAATGGTTCGATTGGTTTGCCGGTGCCTTCCACAGAAATCCGTATTGTCGACGATGAAGGTAACCCACTGCCGAATTCGGCCACCGGTGAACTGCAGGTGCGCGGCCCACAGGTGATGCAGGGTTACTGGCAGCGTCCGGAGGCAACCAAGGACGTGGTAGATGCAGATGGTTGGTTATCCACCGGTGATATCGTCAAGTTCGATGAGGAAGGCTTCTTACATATTGTTGACCGTAAAAAAGACATGATCCTGGTGTCGGGTTTTAATGTTTATCCGAATGAGATTGAAGATGTGGTCGCACTACATGGTAAAGTGCTGGAGGTGGCCGCTATCGGTCAGCCGCATGAGGTGTCTGGTGAAGTGGTGAAGCTTTATGTGGTCAAACGCGATCCTAGCCTGACGAAAGAAGAGATTATTTCGCACTGTCGTCAGCACTTAACTGGGTATAAGGTGCCGAAACTGGTCGAGTTCAGAGAAGAGCTGCCAAAGACCAATGTCGGCAAAATCCTGCGCCGTGTGTTGCGGGAAGAGAATGACGCCGAACTGGCCAAGAAGAGTGCCTGATAAGGTCAGTTTGTCGATGTGACAACCATTTATGGCCAAATTAATGTTAGAATGCCAGCGTTTTGCTGGCATTTTTTATAGCGAGAAGCATGTGAATTACCAAATTATTACGAAAAACAAAGACCTGGAAGAAGTGTGTGCTCTGGCCAGAGACGCAGACGTTGTGATGTTAGATACCGAGTTTGTTCGTGTCCGGACCTACTATCCGCAACTGGGTTTGATTCAGCTTTTCGATGGCCAACAGCTCTCTTTGATCGATCCCACCGTACTGACTGACATGACCCCGTTTGTGGCATTGATGCAAGACACCTCTGTGTTAAAGGTGTTGCACGCATGTGGTGAAGATCTGGAAGTGTTTCAAAATAGCTTCGGTTGTACACCACTGCCGATGGTTGATACCCAGCTAATGGCGGCTTTTTTAGGCCATGGTCTGTCAACTGGCTTTGCCACCCTGGTTGAGGAATATCTGGGCGTTGAACTCGATAAAAGTGAATCACGCGCCGACTGGGTGGCTCGTCCTTTGACGCCAAAGCAGCTCGATTACGCCGCCGCTGACGTTTATTACCTGATGCCTTTGTACGAAAAACTGTTTGAGCGTGTTGCTGATGCAGGCTGGTGGGAAGCGGTGCAGCAAGAAAGTGACTTACTGGTTGCAAAGCGTATCCGTGACGTTCACCCCGACAGCATCTATCGGGACATTAAAGGTGCCTGGCAGTTGAAGCCACGTGAACTGGCGATTCTCAAACCACTGGCGAAGTGGCGCTATAATGAAGCGCTGAAACGTGATTTGGCGCTGAACTTCATTTTTAAAGAGAACGACCTGCTGACGGTGGCGCGACTTGGCCTCACCGATTTCAGAAAGATGGAAGCGGAGGGGATTGATCCCCGTGCCATCAATCGCCACGGGGCGAAAATCGCAGCGATTGTCAAGCAAGCGAAGCAAACCCCAGCCGACGACCATCCGGCTAAAATTGAACGTCTGATGGACTATCCTGGTTATAAACAGCTGTTCAAAAACATGAAAGATGTGGTGAAGAGTGTGGCGCAGCATTCTGGACTGGCCACCGAGTTCCTCGCCTCGAAGAAACAGATCAATCAGATGATCAGCTGGGTCTGGAAACAAGATCGTGACCCGGCCAAAGTGCCCGATGTAATGCAAGGCTGGCGGCTGGAGCTGCTCGGTGAGAAAATGAACAAGGTAATGAAGTAGTTTTAGAAAAAAGGTTGGCCATTGGCCAACCTTTTTTGATATACGCGTATGCAATAAATGCCAGCCTCCGGGCTGGGATATCAGCGCGTGGAAGGCTAAAGCTGAACTGAGCAATGAGCGCCTACTTTCAGCTTTGCGCACCTCACCTGACGGCTTGGTTACTTCTCGTCGTCAGGCAGCTTCACATTAAGCTCAAGGACAGAGATATCATCGTCTTTGTGTTCAAAGGTCAAATCCACCATATTCGGATCGATGGCGACGTATTTGCTGATCACCTTCAGAATATCTTCTTTCAGTTGTGGCAAGTAAGACGGTGCAGGATCGTCCTGGCTACGGCGTTCGGCGACAATGATTTGCAGGCGCTCTTTGGCCAAGTTGGCCGAAGTTTTTTTCTGCGGGCGGAAAAATTCTAATAGTGACATGATTAGCCTCCGAACAGACGTTTAAAGAGTCCTTTCTTCTCCTCAGTAAGGAAACGAAAATCTACCTGGTTACCGAGTAGGCGTTCCACTGTATCCGCGTAAGCAATTCCCGCGTCGGTGTTCTCATCAAAAATGACTGGCACGCCTTTGTTGGACGCGTTCAGTACCGCCTGGCTTTCCGGGATGACACCGAGCAAAGAAATATGCAGGATATCCTCTACATCTTCAACGCTTAACATTTCTCCCTGGCTGACCCGCCCAGGGTTGTAGCGCGTGAGCAGCAGGTGTTGTTTGACCGGCTCCAGGCCCTGCTCGGCGCGCAGTGACTTAGAGTCAAGAATGCCAAGAATTCGGTCTGAATCTCGCACTGATGAGACTTCCGGGTTGGTGGTTACAATCGCTTCATCGGCGTAGTAAAGCGCCATTAGTGCGCCTTGTTCAATACCGGCTGGTGAGTCACAGATAATGAAGTCAAAGCCCATTTCGCCCAGTTCGTTAAACACGCGTTGCACACCATCTTTAGTCAGTGCGTCTTTATCGCGCGTTTGTGAAGCCGGCAGAATGAACAAGTTATCGGTGCGTTTATCTTTGATCAGCGCTTGGTTCAGTGTCGCCTCGCCGTTGATGACATTGACGAAATCGTAAACCACACGACGTTCACACCCCATGATCAGGTCGAGATTACGCAGACCAATATCAAAGTCGATCACCGCGGTTTTCTTTCCTTTGAGTGCTAAGCCAGAGGCGATGGCTGCACTCGACGTGGTTTTGCCCACGCCGCCTTTACCAGACGTAACAACAATAATGCGTGCCATTATATTTCCTTTTTAAACTTAAATCGTGAGCGTTTCCAAATGTAATGACTCTTCGGCTTTACTGATCATTACCTTTTGCTGCCAAAACTCACTCGCAATTTGATCGCTCAGCCAGTAGTCTCCGGCAATGGAGATAAGCTCAGCTTGTAAATCGTGACAAATAATACGTGCGTCTTTCTGCCCGCTGGCACCTGCAATAGCACGACCGCGCAGCGTACCGTGAATGTGAATCGAGCCATCCGCAATGACCTCGGCTCCGGCACTGACGTGGCTTAGTACCAGTAAATCACCATCTTTGGCGTAGATCTGCTGTCCGGAACGTACTGGAGTACGAATAACTTTGGTCGGTGCGATTTTAGCGGGGGCCTGAGTCGGCGACTTGCTGGCGGTCATGATGGCGAAGCCAGCTTCAGAGGCCAGGTTTTGCGTCCGCTTGTCTTTACAACCGCTGACACCGACTGGAATAAACCCGGCGTCAGCGATGCCTTGTTTCAATCCGGAGAAATCAATATCGCCTTCGACTTTTGCAATATTGATTACCAAAGGTGCGGATGCGAAGAAAGAGGGAGCCTGAGAAACCTTTTCTTGCAAAAATTCTACAGTTTTGACGATATTGTTGTCAGAAAGGTGTAAAACTGACAAAGTAAAACTGCTACCTTTAAGGTCAGGTGATTGGGTCATCGTGGACTTGTTGCCTCTGTTGAAAGAGCGTTGCCTTAAACTAGGTATGTCATGTTATATTTCATCCTTGAACGCAGCAAGTTATCTTGGCGGCAAATCGGTTATTTTTGTCTCAAACTTGCTATTTAGATTGCGAATATTTTACGTTTACACCACTTCCGTACCCAAGTTGCGGAAATTAGCATAAAAGGCTTGTCATGCTTTGTTCTATTTATAAAAGCGCCAAAAAAGAAGGCACTTATCTCTACATTCCTAAAAAGGATGATTTTTCCCAGGTTCCTGACACCTTGATGCAAATGTTTGGTAAGCCTATCCCGGTGATGACGATCAAGCTTGAAGGTCGCTCGCTGGCACAGGTCGATGTGGAAAAAGTGAAAGCTTCGTTAAAGCAGGACGGTTTTTTCCTCCAAGTGCCGCCACCACCAGAAAATCTACTGGAAAAGTACAAAGAACAAAAAGCTCAGCAACGCGACGAGTAATTAATTTACCCGGGTTTGAGAGCTGTCAGTTGCTCAAGGAGGGCAATATGAAAACACTACTTGCAACCATGCTCAGTATTGGCGTTTGTTGCTCGGCATTGGCTGCTGATGAAGGTTTTGAGGCTTATCTTGATAAGTTGCGGGCAGAAGCAAGGGATAAAGGTATTTCTGAACAAACCATCAGTGCGGCGTTTGCCAATGTGGAGTACAAACCGCGTGCGGTAACCGCCGATCGGAATCAGCCCGAGAAAAGGTTAACCCTGGACGAATACATTCCACGCGCGGTTCCGGATTGGAAAGTCGAACAGGCCAAAGCGCTGTATCAGACACATCAGCAGGAGCTGGCGCGTATTGGTGCGTATTACGGCGTCCAGCCGCGTTTTATTGTCGCGCTATGGGGCGTTGAGAGTAATTTCGGTAAGTTTACCGGTAACTTCCGCGTGATTGATGCGTTGTCGACCCTGGCGTTTGAAGGGCGGCGCGAAGCCTTCTTTCGCGGCGAAACCATGGCGGCGTTAGAGATCCTGGATCAGGGGCATATTGAACTGGATAATTTTAAAGGTTCCTGGGCCGGTGCGATGGGGCAATGTCAGTTTATGCCGAGCTCTTTCTTGCGTTTTGCCGCGGACGGCAATGGTGATGGCAGGAAAGACATCTGGCAATCGCAGGCTGATGTGTTTGCCTCGACGGCCAATTACCTGAGTGAGTCCGGTTGGGATGACAGCTATACCTGGGGGCGCCAGGTTAAGGTACCTAAGGGGATCAACCCGGCACTGCAAGGACGCGAGGCAGATCAAGGTAAGTACCTGCAGCAATGGAGCCAGTTGGGGATCACTAAATATGATGGTAGTCCATTGCCCAAGCTGGACAAGGATATCAAAGCCTGGCTGATCATGCCTGATGATGAAAATGGCCGGACTTATTTGGTTTACAACAACTACAACGTGTTGATGAAATGGAATCGTTCCTACTACTTTGCTCTGGCCGTCAGTCACCTGGCTGACCGAATCATCGACTAAAACTACTATCATCTTCAGGGGCTTTTCGGAGCCCTTTATTTTTTCGTTCCTAAAAATTCGAGGTATTGCGTGTTATCTGAACGTGCTGCACAGATGGTGATCTTCTCTGCGTTGATCAAACATAAAAGCTTTACCGCGGCAGCCAAAAGCCTAGGGGTCTCGGTGTCACATGTCAGTAAGCAGCTCAGCCAGTTAGAGGCATCATTAGGCATCAAGCTGGTTCAGCGTACGACCCGGAGTTTTACCCCAACGGACGCAGGTCGCACCTTTCAGCATCATTGTGAACAGGTGGTTCAAGCGGTAAACAGTGCGACACTGGAAATGGAAAGCCAGCGCGATGAGGTGGCGGGCTTAGTCCGTTTAGGCCTGTCACAGTCTTTCGGCACCTTACACATCATTCCGGCGATCCAGGAGTTGCGGGAGCAATACCCACAGCTTCAGGTCGAAGTACACTTGTTTGATTACAAAGTCGATATGCTGGCAGAAGGTCTTGATCTGTGGGTGACCAACAATGAACGTTTGCCGGAAGGTTATATTGCCCAGCGCTTGGCCGACTGCCAGTTTGTTGTCGTCGCCTCTCCCGAGTATTTACTAAAGCACAATACTCCGACTGAGCCGAATGAGCTTTCTCAGCATAATTGCTTGATTTATAGAAGCTGGGAGCGCGATTATACCAGCTGGGCCTTCACCAAAAATGAGCAAGAGCTCAATGTGAAGGTATCGGGAAACTATTCGGTTGATCTGGCGGAGGCGGTCAGAGATGCGGCCGTTTCAGGCTGGGGAATTGCTTATCTTGCGACGTATTTGCTCGGGGATGAGTTCCGTACCGGGAAGCTAATTCAGTTGCTGCCAGACTGGAAAGCCAGTCAATCCATGCCATTTTATGCGGTTTATCCCAGTCGCCAGCATATGCCGAAACGGATCTCAGCAGTGATTGATTTCATCAAACAAAAAATAGGCACCCCGTGCCATTGGGATCAGCGTTTAGCACCTTATCTCACCATTCCCAAATAAGCGGCACATAAGCTGATTGCCATCACAAAATTTTTCTCAATTCAGAAACATATTTTCCAAATGGAAATAATAATCAGAGGCAAACGTTTATATTTAATTAATTCATAGGTTTATCTGGCTGTTTAAATAGTGAGCGGCTAAACTTTTCACCCTGTTAACATCCTCAACTTGCAGCATTTCTAGCTGGCTATACAATCCGGCGTCTTTCCTGTCCTCCTTTTGTCGGAACCACTTTATGAACTCTATTATTGGTATCGTTGCCATTCTAGTCTTAGCATGGCTACTTTCTACAAACAGAAAAAATATCAAACTAAGAACAGTCTCACTGGCATTTGCCCTGCAAGTGCTGTTTGCCCTATTGGTTTTATATGTGCCAGCAGGCCGTGAAGCGTTAAGTTCAGTCAGTGACGTGGTTTCTAATCTGATCAATTATGGTCAAGAAGGTATCGGTTTCCTGTTTGGTAACCTGGCAACCGGCGGTTTCACCTTTGCAATTAATGTACTCGGTATCATTGTTTTCTTCTCCTCTTTGATCTCGGGCTTGTACCATCTTGGTGTGATGCCAAGAGTGATCAACTTCATTGGTGGCGGCATTCGCAAGTTGCTCGGGATTGGCCGTGCAGAATCTCTTTCCGCAACAGCAAACATTTTTGTCGGCACAATCGAAGCTCCGCTAATGGTCAAACCGTATCTTAAGCACATGACTGACTCGCAGTTTTTTGCGGTAATGACCGGTGGCCTGGCTTCAGTTGCTGGTGGTACTTTGGTGGGGTATGCCTCGCTGGGCGTGGATCTGAACTACCTGATTGCGGCGGCGTTTATGTCGGCACCTGCAGGTCTGCTGATGGCGAAGATGCTAATGCCAGAGGACGAAGCGGTAACTCAGGATATTGATATCAGCCAGGTGGAAATTCCTCGCGCCACCAATGTGGTTGAGGCGTTAGCTGACGGTGCAATGGCTGGCGTGCGGATCGCAGTTTCTGTCGGCGGTACATTGTTGGCTTTCATCAGTGTGATTGCGCTGCTCAACGGCATGCTCGGCTGGGTGGGCGGCTTGTTTGGTATCGAGCTGAGCTTTGAGCTGGTGTTAGGCTACCTGTTTGCCCCGGTGGCATGGCTGCTTGGTATTGCCTGGGAGGAGGCAATTACGGCAGGCTCGCTGATTGGTAATAAAATCGTGGTCAATGAGTTTGTCGCTTTCATCCAACTTGCCGATGTGAAATCACAGCTTAGCGAGCATTCACAAGCGATCGTGACATTTGCCCTGTGCGGTTTTGCCAATATCTCAAGTATGGCAATGCTGATTGGCGGTTTAGGCTCTTTGGTTCCAGAAAAGCGCGCGTTTGTGTCAAAGCACGGTTTCCGCGCCATTATTGCCGGGGTGATGGCAAACCTGATGAGCGCCTCGATTGCCGGTGTGATTTTGAGTTTGTAACCCGAGTATCAGTACAAACAAAAAGAGGCTCCATAGTGAGCCTCCCAGACTGCTGACAAAGGTCTAGCTTTCGAGCTAGACCTTTGATCTAATAGGAGTATCGAAATATGGATACTCCGATATGCTTCAAGAACCTATTCCGCAACAATACGAACTGGAAATGGTGACGATGGAACAGTTAGTTCCTAAAAACCATTTAGTACGTAAAATCGATAATGCTATCGACTTCGAATTCATTCGAGATGAAGTCGCTCATCTTTACTGTAAAGATAATGGACGCCCACCTGTTGACCCTGTTCGCCTCTTCAAAATCATCTTACTTGGCTACATCTTTGGCATAAAAAGTGAGCGTCAGCTCGTCAAAGAAATTGAAGTGAATGTCGCTTACCGCTGGTTCTTGCGGATGTCATTAACAGAGAAAGTCATTCACGCTTCTACTCTCAGCCAAAACCGCATTCGTCGCTTTAATGGCACGGATGTATTCGAACGTATTTTCATTAATATCGTAGAGCAAGCCGTGTCGAAAGGCTTGGTCGCGGGTCAAGAGCTCTTTACGGACAGTACTCATCTAAAAGCAAACGCCAACAAGAATAAACACATCAATAAAGTCACGCCGGTTCGCGCGAGTACCTACCTTGATATGCTGGATGAAGACGTCACTCTAGACCGAGAAAAAGCGGGTAAGAAACCGCTTAAGGCTCGGGGATCAGAGCCAAAAACAAAGAATACCAAAACCAGTACCACTGACCCTGAGAGTGGCTTCATGACTCGTGACCATAAGCCACAAGGCTTCTTCTATCTCGACCATCGAACCGTGGATGGTCAACACGGGATTATCCTCGATACCTATACCACCGCGGGCAACATCAATGACTCACAGCCTTACGTTCAACGCTTAGATTACACGCTTGCCACATTCCAACTGAACCCTATAGCCGTTGGACTGGATGCAGGTTACTTTACCGCTCCAGTGGCCGAGTCACTTGAACGTCGAGGTATTCTTGGCGTGTTCGGTTATCGACGCCCATCTAGAACGAAGAATACGTTCAAAAAGAAACACTTTACTTACGATGCGCAAAGAGACAGCTACCAATGCCCAAATGGTCAGGCGTTGCTTTATAAGACCACATCACGCGATGCCTATCGTGAATACCACTCAGACCCTAAAGAGTGTGCGTTCTGCCCGATGAGAGATGACTGCACTCAAAGTAAAAACATGAAGAAAGTGATTACTCGGCATATCTATAGTGACGCAGTAGAGAGGGCGAACCAAATGCGGCTCTCTTCCTACGGAAAAAAGACTTATCGACGTCGAAGTGAAACCGTAGAGCGGAGCTTCGCAGACGCCAAGCAACATCATGGTCATCGTTATGCTCGCTTCCGCGGTCTAGCCAATGTGCAAATGCAATGTTGGTTGGCAGCGGCAGCCCAAAACATCAAGAAGATAGCGTTGGTGATGAGCTATCTCCGAAAAATGGGCTTAAACATGGCAGAAATAAGGCAAATACTTGCTTCTGTATGCCTATGTAATGAAAAGAAACTTCTGCGCACGATATAGCAAAAAATATCGCGATCGCGACCTACGGTCGCTTCCAAAAAAGAACCCCGCTTGAAAAAGCGGGGTTCGTCATCAATCTGAGAGGCTCCATAGTGAGCCTCCTTTTTTTGGTTCGAGAGTTTTTATTACTTTGTGGCGGCAACCGCCGGGCTGACCGAACTGCGATGAGCAACTGAATCAGCGGGGCGGGTTGGGGAACCAAAGTGCCACCGGGATACTTTGGCTCCCGGTCAGACTGGAATTATCCGGTGACACGTTCGAGGAAGCTGCTCAGTTCATCCACCGCCTGGCGGTTGGTGGACTGAACGGTAACTTCTGTGCCTTTGACCAGGTTTAGGGTCTGCAGTTTGAACAGGTTTTTGGCCGTGGCCGATTTACCATTGGAGATTAGCTCCACCTCTTCCGAATATTTTTTGGCTTCTTTAACGAACTGTGCAGCAGGTCGAGTGTGAAGACCGTTTTCTGCAGTGATGACAGCATTTTTTTTAAACATAGTAAGCAACTCCAGAGTAAAGATGAATCTGTATTAGGTTGCTTCATAGTTATTCATCTTTCCGTGCAATACCGTGATCGCAAAGCCGCAAATCGCCAGAGGGGCAGGGGATTGGTAAAATTTGTGAGGTAGACCTTGTAACTTAATGAAATATAACAACTAAAATGTGCTACAGGGGGCTAAAAAGTAGCCGGCGAAAACCGGCTACTGACAAGAAGGGCTATTTTTTCTTGGTATGGAACTGTTCACAGGCGACCATGGTGTTCTCAATCAGGCTGGCCACTGTCATCGGTCCGACCCCGCCAGGGACCGGAGTAATAAAGCTGGCATGTTCGCGCGCTTTGCTGTATTCCACATCACCCACCAGTTTGCCGGTTTCCAGGCGGTTAATACCCACATCGATCACTACAGCACCAGGCTTGATCCAATCGCCGGGAATGAAGTTTGGTTTGCCGACCGCGACGACAACCACATCGGCCTGACGGACGTGGTTTTCCAAATCTTTGGTAAAGCGGTGACAGGTGGTGGTGGTGCAGCCGGCCAGCAGCAGCTCCAGGGTCATCGGACGGCCGACAATGTTAGAAGCACCGACAATGACGGCATGTTTGCCGCGTAGCTCAATGTTGTAACGATCAAGCAGGGTAATGATACCTTTTGGCGTACAAGAGCGCAGTTTTGGAATGCGCTGCGCCAGACGGCCCACGTTGTATGGGTGGAAGCCATCCACGTCTTTTTCCGGCAGGATGCGCTCCAGTACATGGGTCGAGTCGATACCGGCCGGTAAGGGCAGTTGAACCAGAATCCCGTCGATTTCGCTATCTTTATTCAGCTCGTCGATCAGCGTCAATAGCTCTTCTTCAGACGTTGTTGCGGCAAGGTCAAAGGATTTGGAGACGAAGCCAACTTCTTCACAAGCACGGCGTTTACTGCCAACATACACTTGTGATGCCGGGTCTTCACCGACAAGGACTACCGCTAAACCAGGTGCACGTAAGCCCGCTTCTACACGCGCTTTAACGCGAGCGGCAACTTCTGAACGAACGGTCTGGGAAATAAGCGTTCCATCAATATTCTGAGCAGTCATGGCTTTCCTTAACAAATTGAGAGGGCAAATTAGTTTCTGCGCATTGTCGCAGAAAAACTATTTAACATCTATACGCAAACGTTTGCCTTGTGGTGTTTTTGAACGTTTATTAATTTGGTGCCCTTTTTTTAGGCAGTTAGAACAGAATGTTATTAAAAGCCATTGATTTCACCCGTTGAACTCGTATAATCCTGTCCCTGTAGCGCGCCCTTAGCTCAGCTGGATAGAGCACGTCCCTTCTAAGGATGTGGTCGTAGGTTCGAATCCTACAGGGCGTGCCATTCTTACCCTCAGCACAGTCTTCCTATCCAAAACCGTTAGGACTGTGTCATGTATTTAGTGAACGATCTCACAAAAAATCCACCACAAAACCTTAATTTAAACACCCCAATTCCGTCTTGTATCGACAGCTATGTTCAAATTCGAGCGCAATACCATAAAACTTACGTCGGAACGTTAAGGTACCGATTAGAGCGCATCAGCCGCTACTTTTCTTCTTATTTAATCAAAGATCTCACCACAAGCCCTTATGCCAGGGATAACATCAACTCTTTCATCATTCATCGTCTATCTAGTGTCAAGCCAGGTACTGTTCGGAAAGATGCCGCCGCACTGCAAGCGATGCTTAATTGGCTTCGTCGGGATATCGGATTACAAATACCAGATATTTTTAAACAGATACGGTTGCCAAAAGATTACGGCGTTCGTCAGTTCATTCCAACTCATGAACAAGTTAAGGCGGTTGTCGCCAGATTGCCTACCGAAGAACTACGAGACATTTGTATGCTGTTGAGTGAAACAGCCTGTCGTAGGAATGAAGTTCTGAAACTGCGAAGGTGCGACGTCTACCTCGAACACCGCTATATACAGCTATGGAACACGAAAAACGGTGAAGACCGTAAGGTGCCGCTTTCTACAACTGCAATGGCAATACTGGGTAAAAGGATGGAGTTAACTACGGACAGAGCACCGACATATTCGGTCTTTAGTGCATTACCTGAATATGTCAGTAAAAAGTTTCGAAAAGCAGCCGACGAAGAAGGGTTACATGAGTTCGTCTTGCACTCACTTCGGCATTACAGGCTATCCAAGTTGATAGAAGCAGGGCATGACAGTGTATTGGTATCAAAGGTTTCGGGGCATCGGGATCATCGAGTATTGAGTAGGTACGTGAAGCTAGACGCTGAAGCTTTAGCGACAAGACTTTTTGATTAGGTTATCAATACATATCTTTGGGAAAGTTTCAGACTTCAAAAATTAGTGAAATTTCCGACTCCGATATATCGAGGTGGGGGGAGGGGTTCGCCCATTGGATCCGCCCCCCCTCCCTTCTATATCATCACATGATATTGCTGAAAGAGTCGCAACTTGTACTGAGTCTTCAGGTTGACTTAAGTTGTTGCTCTTGGCTTCAGGTGAAGACAATATTCCGAGGTGCTTATGTTTCTGTTAGCCGTTCGGTTTTTAGGTATATCAATTGAAGTACCAAGCGAGATTCATATTTACGCTGCTTGCCTCAAGCTTTGCATTGTATCTATCACCGTTAGACTCAGTAAAGCCGTACGATTCATCATGAAAAAGCATCCACTCTACCTGCAATTTTACTTTGTTTCCGTTGCCAACTTCCATGCCAAGGCCATACGCGAGATCACTTTCAGTTTCGCTTACCCCTAAGGCCTTGGCTGTGACCGAGCCGTAACCCAGTAAACCATACAGGCTGAAGTTGTCATGGATTGGCAACGTTGGTCGTGCAAATAAACCAAAATATCGGCTAATTTCGATAGGAACACCAAAAAATTCACCATCGTGAGCGTTAAAATAGGCACGGGCTTCTAGTGATGCCCAAGGGTTAAACCGGTAGCCAACGAAACCACCAATTAGAATATTATCATCAATATTGGCACTTGCCGTGAGGATAGTGTCATCTGCGGCATTGTAATACGTACCATCTGCATCGATAGTTGCAAATGCACCACCAAGGCCAAAGTAGATATCGTTGTATCCGGACTCGCTTTCACGATGTTCATTTGAGAAAGTACCATTTGATAATGTGAGTAGAAAGAGAGTCGTAGCAATTTTTGATGTAGTCTTCACACGTTCATCCTTAACGAACTATGAGTCCGTATTGATACATTTGTTTACAATATGCAATAGAAATATATGCAACAAATTGTAATTGAGCAAATATTGGACAGTGTTCTTTGTGTGCTCTTTTTAGGAGTGGCAGTGGGCGCAAGCTATTAGCTCTATTGATTGAGGCGAGAGTATCGCAAAGACTAGTGACGAAAGTTGTTTATGTGCTGTCTCTATGCGATTGGCGATGTTAGAAGGTTACAGGGTCGTGAAATTCCGAATGACCGAAGAGTGAGTAAAACTAGGTTTTCGAGCAAACTTCAGTATGGCTTCAAATATGCACGTTTTATGCAGTCTCTATTCAGTCACTTTTATTGAAATAACATAGTAAAACAAGCATTTCAGCGGACATTTTAGAATGGAGCGCCTTGTTTGGTGCAGATTATCGTTATTATGTTAAATGTAGCTGGTTTTTAATCATATTTTGGCAGGGCAGAGGACGTTTCCGCCTCCTGAGCGATATCGGCCAGAATGAAAGCCAATGGGTTGTTATTGTCCCCTGACACTTGTACCTGCTGTTTAGGGTTCCAATTGTGGCGGCTGCGACAATTCAACCAAAATTCCATTGCACGAACATCGGCAGGCAGCTCTTCCTGATAGGCTACAATTTCCCCAGATCTTAATACTTTCTCTTTGCGCAGCGTTACCCCTGTCGCTCGTCTAAATAGCTGGTAGGCCACCTCGGCGTCGGCCTGCATTTTACCCCGCTTACGTGCATCCGCGAATTCAGGGTACAGGCTAACCCAGTTAAATATCGTATCTCGATGCACCTCGAAGAAGTCTGCCAGGTCTTGGTCACGGGCACCCATTAAACACAGCTTGTAAGCTTGGTCTGCATATTCTGCTTTGTACTTGTTGTTATTGACGTTTCCGATTGGTGCTGACATACAAGGGGCCTTCTAATTTTTCAGGTTAGCATGTACTAATTTAGTTTATTCTAATCCGTGTCGGAGTCAAGTCATTGATGCTAGGTGTGACGGTGCTTGAACAACAATTATTATGCAAGTATTTGGCTAATAGTTCTTAATATTCAATGGGTTATATTTTTTGTTGTTCTTGCTTAAGTCGTCGTAATGTATTAGCGTGACCTTCTTTTGTATTGACATTCTATGAAGGAACGTTATGGAAATTAGATTTTATACACCTAGGCAGTTGTTTGAACACCTTAGGGAAAAAGAAACGGGTGATGCTGATCCATGGTGGGATAATTGGCCTACCTTGTCGGAGCAGGAGAAGTTAGCTAAAGATTTAATTAATCAGGGGAAATTGCATCGGAGCGTATACCTTGGTTTTGCCTTTGTTGATGCTGGTGGAAATCGTCACAATAGCGGCTTATATGGTACGTCATGTGTAATCCCTTTTGAAAGCATCTCTGAATACAAAGTTCATTCGTTATTTGATTTGAACGGGAACGAGGTGATTTTAGAAGCGGGGATTAATGTTATAGCTGATGGTTACAATGTTCCAACCTATTCAGTGGATGAGTATGTGGAGGCTTACGGTTTAAAGCGAGTCACTCCGCGCATCAACCCTGAAATGACACCCGGAAAAGATATTATTGTACCTACGCTGAGTAGTTTTCCCTCAGTGGAGCTTGGCACTCCTCTTACTAGAAAGCATGACCTTGGTGAAATCGAGCCCTTAGCCGAGTTGTTTGTAATTACGGAGACGAAAAACATAAACGAAATGGTTGAGCAAGTTAAAAAGATGTTCAACGAATTAGGCGTGCTACACGATCTCCAGAAGTATAGTGGCAAGTTTAAAGATGCTTATGATTTGTTGGTGTTAGGGTATGAGGGGCAGTTTGGAAATATCGCTCAAGGAACCAAGCATGATGTGGGTGATAAAAGTAAAGAAACCATCACAAATATCATTAAGGGCAGTCATGAACACCTATCAGCAACCGATGCTCACTTTGTGGCAAAAATGATCAACGAAGTACGCGACAACAAAAAGTGAAGCTGTCACCGCCCCCCCGAACAAAGCCACAGAAACAGTGGCTTTGTGCGTTGTTAGTCTCTAATTTTTTATCCCTTCCGCCCCCCTGGCCCACTAGCCGCTCCCTCTCTCCTTGCGATTAGTATTTCCTATGTCCCAAATGGACTGAAACAGAAACAAAGGAAATAAAATGAATACACTTCTTACACCGGCACAGTTGGCGGAATTGCTTCAAGTTACAGAGAAAACTCTGGCGAATCAGCGCTTCCAAGGTCGTGGTATACCGTTCGTAAAGATCGAGAAAGCGGTTCGTTACCGTTATACGGATGTTGAATCATACCTAGCGCTTCAATCAGTTGCGACAACACGTCATTCTGAAGCCATGGACAAGGAATAGGGGGACTGCAATGGAATTAAGTACTGCGAAATCATTAGTTACGACTACGGGCCTGACTCGTATGACTTACGCCGATCTCCAAAGCCAAGTGCGTGAACCCGCAAAGTTGGCCCTGACTGCTGTTCAATACCAGGAAATGTCGTCTGCGGAACGCGGTGACATTAAGAAGGCTCAGGCGTATTTCATTACTAGCCCAGCTCGTACACGTAGCAACAAAGCAGTTAAGGCTGCTGGTCTCAGCGCGATTGTACTTGACCTGGACAATACTACGGCTGATGTCGAAGGCATTTCTCACTTGCTAGCCGATGCCAACGTTAAGCGTTTCTGTTTATACACATCTTTGAGCCACACCAACATGCAACCTCGCTATCGTGTAGTTATACCGCTAGCGGAACACGCTAAATCTGCGCGTTGGTTGGTGGTTGCCCGCTACCTGAACGATGTTTTGTTCGTGGATTCCGACGACTGCAGCAAGACGATGGCACAAGCCTGGCTGTTGCCTGTGGTTACCGCTAATGGAGAGTACGATTTTTCAATCGTTGATAATGGCGAGCCGTTGGACATCAATGATGACAACCATCCGATTGTAAGTGAGGCTCTTAAGTTGGATGAGTTGGTCAACATGTCTTTGGAAGCGAAACCCGTCGCCCCACGAAATTTTAAGCAAGAGGATGATCAACTTAGCCCCATTAATGTGTACAACGAGGCGATGAGTATTCGCGAAGTGATGCTGCAGTATGGCTATATTTTTAAGTCGAAAAATCGTGCCGTTCACCCGAAAAGCGAAAGTGGCAGTGCTGGTATTTACATGTTTCCTGAAGGTGATCGCGCGTATTCTCATCATGGCTGTGATCCCTACTGTGGCAAGTCGTTTGACGCGTTTGACGTCTATGTTCAGTTTGAACATCAGGGAAATGTCAGAACTGCAATTAAGACACTAGGAAGCGAGCTGAAAACCGCTGAGGGTCTGAGCGTGAATGAGCACAATCAAAAGCTATTTCAGATGAAAAAAGCGTACTCAGCCTTACCTGCTTTCGACTTGGATACCTTTCTTGGGAAAGCACAAACGACTCAATCGGAAAGCGTTGAACCTCCCAAGTATGATGTTGCACCACCACCAGAACGCTGCTTCGTGTTTTCTGGTATTGGTAAGGACATCTATGAAAACATCATGAACACAGCAATTTATCCTCAACCTACCTTTGCGTTGGCTGCAACACTGATGATTATGTCAATGCTAGGCGGTGGTCGTTTAACTGGGACTCAGACTCATGTTCGCTCAAACCTGATGTTCATTTGTGTCGGCGAGTCGGGATCTGGCAAACAGCATAACATCAACAAAGTCGAGAGTATTACGCGGATAGTCAGCCCGGAATTAAACAAAAAAGTGCAGAATAAATTTGCCAGTGGGCCTGCATTCTGGAACTTCTTGGGTCACAAGAGCCAAGAGGTACTCCTGCTCGCCGATGAATGCGGATTCCTTTTCAGTGCGATCAAAAACAATAAGGGAGAGTATTTAGCCCAGCTATACGATTGTTTTCTTCAGGGGTACTCAGCAAGCAGTACCGTCATGAAGCCGACGGTATACGCGGACAAAGAGCGTAACAGTGATGTTGATATTGAACATCCACACATCTGTTTGATGGGATTTACAACGGAAAGTACCTTGTCTGACGCGCTGACTCATGAAGATTCATCTACGGGCCTGCTGCCACGCCTGTTATTTTTCCCCGCCGTTTATGATGTACCAGACAAACAGCAGTTTAACCCTGCAGGTTTGGGTTCACATGCATTAGAGGGGCTGAAATGGGCATACAACTTCACTAACTGGAAAGGTGATTTGGCCTACAAACGCAAATATCCACTTCATGTTCCGGCAACGACAGAAGCCGAGGCCTTGTTAGATGATTTTGGGCAGAAGAATCGTATTGCGATGCGAAGCGCTCAAAGTATGGAGCGTAACTTACTGAATCGCGCCGAGGAGAATGCTCGCCGTTTAGCACTCGTTTACTGGATGGATACTGTGCAGCCTACTGACGGGAAGGGCAATTTTTCAGAAGAGGGTATGATTCAAGTTGGTCATGTGGAACAGGCTATTGATCTTGTGAAGTGGTCTATGGCCTACACCTTAGAGTTCATGACGGATAAAGCGGGTTCCACTTCTACGAGTAAAGAGATTGACCGTCTGATTTCAATCATTAGCCAAGCTAAAACTTACAGTAAGACTCGTAAGGGGGAACTGTTCGACCGCCATCGTGGTTCACTCTCGAAGGGGCTTATGCCACGGGCGATTTTGGTCAAACAGTCCAAAAAATCAGCGAAATATCTCGACGAATTACTTGCAACAGCGGGTGCGATGGAGGCTATTGGGATCGTAACAGACCAAGTCACAGGTTCCACTTGTTACTTCGCCATTAAAGATCAAATGCAAATGATGGGAGAACAGAAGGAACAAAAGGGAACGGAAGGTGAACAGGCAAACCCAGTAACACCAACGCCTGTCGCGGGTTAATGGCGTCGTTCCCCTTGTTCACTGCCTTAAATCCTAAGTTTCTATTACGTAAGCGATAACGTAAATACGTTGGTAGTCAACTGTTAGGGTAATAGGGGGGGAATAGGGGGAATAGAACAAAACCAAATTTAACCCATAGAAATTAATAGATTATACCGTTCTCTTTCAGTGTGGGAATGCTGGGGGAATGACGGTGAATATGTTGAAACTTTACATCAAAGGAAAAGTTTATGAGCAGTAATTTATGTCATTTTTATAATCTACGTAATCCAGCCTATACGGTTACAGGAGAGCTTATTGCTAAATACGAAATCGATCACTCTGCGATGGCATATGATTACACAGGTGATTTGAGTGCATATGAGTTGTTCGAAAAATGGGTAGAGGTTGCTCGATCACAGAGTACAGATGGAATGGTTGATATTTGCTGGCACGTAACCGTTCAAGGTCAACGTTTCAAACCGGAGTTTATGCCTGGGCAATGCGGATCAGCCGGTGAGGGAGATTTTCTGTCATATTTTTCACAGCCTGTAAATGTAGAAACCGGGCAGTCTCTAGAGTGGTCTGCTGTACCAGTGAAACTACCGGTCTGGGATGAAGAAAACCTGGAAGGGCGGGGGTTTATCGAATACGTCACCGGATGGCAGCCAAGCCCACGCCAGTCCCAAGTGAGTATTGATTTTCTGGTTGAAGCTGCGAAAAAGAAGATCGAAGCAATTAATTAGCATAAGCTAAATTATAACAACTCCCTTCAACGTGAAGGGAGTTGTTGCTTTATTATAAGGCATTATTAAATTAGCACGGCCTAATGTAATTTGTACTAATTCAGACCTGATCTGACAGTTACCCACTTTTCGACTCGGTGGCTGTCAGGTTATATCTGGGCTAGATTCTTTTCAGACCAGATTGATTTCCCATCCTCTAATGTCTCTATTGGCGTTCGGCCACAGCACATTTTTCCTTGATGAGTACGATGATTGTTGTAGTAGTCCATCCA
>NZ_JARHUF010000022.1 GCF_029223195.1 Vibrio sp. CAU 1672
ATTTGCTTACGGCGGAGAAAAGTTTTAAAGCAGGGATCAAGAGAAAGCAAAAGAAAGCGAATCGCAGTAATGCGTACCTTTCTCAAGTCCTTGCGGGGCAAGGGGCTTCGTAATCTTGCCCTGATTCTCCAGCCACTTAAAATCAAGAACTTTTCCATTTGAATAAGGAGTATTCAGCTTCACTATTTGGTGTGCCTTTTAATGAGTCTCTTACTGCGTTATTCCATAAAATATGGTTTAAGATTGAGAGTATGGATAACTTTCAATTTTGAGCACTTTTTTGTTTTAGTTGTTCGTAACTGTCCAATTCTACTGTAACTCTTTTTCCCATTTTTGAACTAGCAAACCGGTGGATGTTCTTTCCACGAGACTTAGTTAAATTACGAGCGGGAGTTTGGAAGGCACGCTCAAGGGCAATGAGTGTGGCATTGGAGAGGGTTGGTAGAGAAGACATAAAAATTGCCTCTTCATAAATATGTCGTAAACTTACAGAAGCTTAGACCATGAAGAGGCAATATCAATTTATGGTTGTTTCAACAGATTTTTAGGAAATTTGGTCGATTCACTCTTTACCGAACACGTTGTTCTCTTGTTCCTGAACGCGGATAAAAGTCGCACGCTTTGTCAGCTCCTTAAGCTTGGCCGCGCCTACATAGGTACAGGTTGAGCGCACCCCGCCAAGGATATCGGAGATGGTGTCATTGACGTCACCACGGAACGGTAACAATACGGTTTTTCCTTCTGCTGCGCGGTACTTCGCCACTCCGCCAGAGTGCTTCTTCATCGCCGACTGAGAAGACATGCCGTAGAATTTCATGAACATCTCACCGTCTTTCTCGATGATTTCTCCACCAGACTGTTCATGGCCGGCCAGCATACCACCCAGCATCACAAAATCAGCACCGCCGCCGAAGGCTTTCGACACGTCCCCCGCGCAGGCACAGCCGCCGTCACCAATGATCATACCACCCAGACCATGCGCGGCATCACCACATTCAATGATCGCAGAGAGTTGCGGGTAACCCACACCGGTTTTTACCCGAGTTGTGCATACTGAGCCCGGGCCAATCCCCACTTTAACGATATCCGCACCAGCAAGAATCAGCTCTTCACACATATCACCTGTCACGACGTTACCGGCAGAAATGGTTTTGGTCGGAAAGGCTTTGCGCACGCGCTCAACATACTCAACCAGATGCTCAGAATAACCGTTGGCAATATCAATACAGATGAACTCCAAGTCGTCACTCAACGCCATAATTTGCTGTGTTTTTTCAAAATCGGCGTCCGATGTACCGGTAGAAACAAAGACCTTGTTCAGGGTTTCTTTATCTGCACGGTTAACAAACTCTTTCCACTGCTCAACCGTGTAGTGTTTGTGGATCGCCGTCATCACACCATGCTGGGCAAGAGCGAATGCCATTTCAAAACTACCGACAGAATCCATGTTCGCGGCAATGACAGGTACGCCAGACCATTGACGACCACTATGCTTGAAGGTAAACTCGCGGGTTAAATTTACTTGAGAACGGCTTTTTAGGGTAGAACGTTTCGGGCGAAACAGGACATCTTTGAAACCTAACTTAAGTTCTTGTTCGATACGCATTATGTAATTCCTTGATTCATAAATATATGTGTCATCTCAGAGTGCGTAGTGAACGCGTTGGCAGACGAGTTCACTGTTCTTCGGACACAAAAAAACCGGAGCGTTGGCAGACGCTCCGGTTTTCAGCATTATAGGCTGTGATTTAATTCGTACAAGTCTGATATTGCAATTTTTTTTGTGGTATCATTTCGATACATTGCATATCAAAATCCCCCTTCAGCAGCCCTTATTAGAACTAAATTCTTTTAATTCATAGAGTTAAAACACAAACCTAACCAAACGCTTGCGCAACCCTTTGCGTTACGAACGCCATTCACCACCGGTTTACCCGCTGTTTGGATGCATTATTACCGAGACAGCAATCTTCTTCGCCCGGTAAATTGAACCACATCAACTGCAAATTTCCTTTTCACAGATAAACCGCTCTTGTGGTTGACCGTCGTCATCCGATTCATTTGACGCGCTGGTTGATAGCGGTTCTTAACTCATCAATGACATCACTGGCCAGCAACCCGACAGTTCCGAATTTGGTCACATTAAGATCAGCAGCATGACTGTGGATCACTACCGCCAAGCGAGCAGCAATCGCTAAAGATAAGCCTCGGGCTAGCATCGCTCCCAAAACGCCTGAAAGCACATCCCCCATGCCTCCGCTCGCCATGCCGGGATTGCCCGCAAGGCAAACGTACATTCGCTGGCCGTCATAGATCAGTGTACCCGCCCCTTTCAGCACCACCACCCCACCATATTCCTGCTGCAGGCGACGGGCCGCAGCAAAGCGATCCTGCTCGATCTCGGCAACAGAAACACCTAATAAACGCGCCGCTTCTCCCGGATGTGGCGTAATGATCCGCTGTTGATCCGGCGCCGGCTTGTGCTGCGCGGCCAACATATTAAGCCCGTCAGCATCGACCACTTTCACCTTCGCTTCCCCCGAGAGTTGCTGATAAGCACAATAAGCCCATTCATCCACGCCAAAGCCCGGGCCATAGACCAATATATCAGCCCACTGAATTCGGCGTGCCAAAGCATTATCCCGCTCACTGAGCGATTGCGCTGAAACCGCGGCGCTCATTACCTCAGGGCAGCCGGTCTGCAGTGGTAATACGGAGTCAGGATGGGTAATGGCCGCCACCAGCCCGGCGCCCGCTCTTGCTGCCGCGGTTGAACACAGCCGGATTGCCCCGGCCATACCTTGGTTACCTCCGACACACACCAACCGGCCATGGTCACCTTTGTGGGCACATGCTTCGGTTTTTGGCCACAGGCGTGGAATAATTTTATGGTCGATCCCGAGTGCGCTTTCCTGGCTGAGTGATTCAAACTCTTTGTCGACCCCTAATCCGCAAAAATGCAGCTCTCCGACATGATTTCTGCCACTCCCGGTGCACAAGCCTTGTTTCACACCAATAAAGGTGACCGTGTGGGCCGCTTTAATCGCGCAGCCCAGTGCAGCGCCGGTATCAGCAGACAAACCAGAGGGAATATCAATGGCAATCACCGGGCTGTAATTATCATTGATCTGCTCGATACGGCGGCGGAACTCATCCCTGACCTCTCCGGTTAATCCGGTCCCCAGCATCGCATCAATCACGACATCGGCTTCAAACAAATCATTTCGCCACTCACCCCAATCTCTGAGCTCACCGCCCTGAGCACGCCAATCCAGATAAGCTTGCCTGGCATCACCCTGCAACGACACCGGATCGCCCAACTGGTAAACATTTACTTTGAGCTGCGCTTGCATTGCCAGCGTTGCAAACACGTAACCATCACCACCGTTATTGCCCTTACCACAGACCACCAGTACATGTTTGGCTCGGGGGTAGATTCGTTGGAAACGTTCATAAACCGCCATACCGGCCCGTTGCATCAGACTGTACATAGGTACGCCTGCCATCTGCGCCGCCGTAACCTCACCGGTTTTCACTTGCTCAGCAGTGTATAGTTTTAATGCCAGACTGAAATCCATATCGGTGCTCCACCCTATCATCAGGTCTCTACATAAAGGGTATACAAAAAAGCCAAGGTTCTCCTTGGCTTTTAAAGGTTTATTTCTGCTGTGCCATTAAGGCTTCGGCGGTCGCATCCTGTATTGACAAGAACAGCGACTTAACTTCACCGGTTGGCGAGCGCATCGGGTTGAGGGTAACGTTCTGATACATGAACTCCGCTTGTTGGGTCACGGGCCTGACGTTACGGCAACGGAACAAATATGGCCGCTGACGCCAGGTGATAAAACTGCGGCACCCCAGGTTATATACCGGCTTGGTTTTTAGCACAAACCACTCTTGCGGAATTTCCGGGAAAATATCAAAAATAGACCGGCCAATCACATCCTTTGAATGCAAACCACTGTGGTGGGTCATAAAGCCGTTCCAGACCTGAACCGTGTAGTCTTTGTCTAATACCACCAGCCCCAGATCCACATTCTGTACCATATCGACCATCCAATGGAACTGCTCAAACTCAGCAGGTAAATGCAACATTAGAATTCCTCCATCAGATAGGAAAGTTTCTCGTCCAGTAACGGCAGAGACTCATCCACAAACATAAACAGTAAGTCGCAGCGAATGGATGTCCCGTCAATGTTATAACTCACCTCGAAAGTCATGGTTTTCTGGAAAGCGCCAGTGGTGGATTCGATGATCGAATCAATAGAAATATGCTGGCCCAGCAACACGGGTTGGCTTTGGAAAAAGCGCACCTCGGCCTGCTCACCCAGCCCGTTTAAGAACGAACCGACCAAAATATTGGAAATGTCCATCAGCATTTCCAGCTCTTCCAGCTCGTCGCTTTCGGCAGGGACGTTCATCAGCTTCTTCAAATCAGAAACGCTGGAGTCACTCAGAATAACCAGGGCTTCGCCCGCAATGCCTTCTCCACTGAATCCCTGGCACACACCCGACACGTTGTCGTGAGAAGCCAGGTCACGCAATGCCATGTGTAACTCACTCACCTCGAAAATATTGACATTAGGCAAAGGCAAATGAACAAAAACATCAAAATGGCGGGCCAATGCGTCGGCTGCGCGGCCTATCGCAAGGTTAGATACCTCCAGGTATATATCTCGGCGGCGTAAAACTGGCAGCTCAACCGTTGTTGGCGTCACAAACTGAGGTTTTTCCCGAGGTTCAACCAACGCATTCAAAGCAAGCTTCAAATCTTGTTTGGCAATCGGCTTCTGGATAAAAGCTTTCGCCCCCAGCGATAATACCCGTTCTTTAGCTTTAGGCTGGATATCTCCCGACACCACCACAACGGGAACATTTATCCCCTGGCGGCGCATTTCCTCTAATGTTTCAAAGCCATCCATTTCCGGCATAGTAAGGTCGAGAAACATTAACTTGAATTCTTTTTGCGCTAACTCTTCGAGCGCATTTTTACCGTGAATCGCAAAGGTAATATCGGCATTTAGCGTCGCAGGCAGTGATCTCGCCATCTGCTTTCGCGCTAAGGCTGAGTCATCACAGATGAGTACAGGATAAGACATTCGACCACCTTTAATAATTGGCACCGTTCAATGATGCAGAACGGCTATCGTGCGTGTTGCAGATAACTGACGAGCAATAACATCAGTATATGCTTTAGCATACGAGATATACGCGACTGAGTGAACCTTGTCGCATTCAAAAGCGTTATATTTAACCACATTTATCAATAAGAAGATAAGATCAGTGATCTTGGTACCGATATGATCAAAAAACCCGTGTATTGACACACGGGTTTAAACGATTCAACCAAGCCACGCTCGCTACTTGATGTCCCCAAAGCGTTCTAAATACAGTACAGTGGCAGCCGTACGTGACGGTACTTTTAGCTTCTTAAGCAGGCTTTTCATGTGCACTTTAACCGTCGATTCAGAGATAAACAGCCGGTCTGCAATCTGTTTGTTTCTAAAACCCCGTGCGACTTCCTGTAAAATTTGAGTCTCGCGATCCGTCAGTAAAGAGAAGACATCTTCACAGCCGGAGCGTTCACTCAAATACGCCGCGACCGCCTGGCTATAGGCTTTATCACCCTGATAGGCTTTTTTGAGCAGCTCCACCAGCTCATCCGGCTCAGTATCTTTGAGTAAATAACCATCCGCACCGGCTCTGACCATCGCTTCAATATCTGCCGGGCTATCCGACACTGTCAATATAACAATGCAGGCTGCACAACCATCCGCCCGCAGGGCTTTCAGCGTATCTAAACCAGACATGCCTTTCATGTTCAGGTCGAGCAGGACAAGGTCAAGTTCCGCTTCATGAGCTTTAGCCACCGCATCGGTACCGTTACTCGCTTCGTCAACCACTTCAAATTCAGGTTCAAAACTTAAAAGCTGCTTGATACCACGTCGCATTAGTGGATGATCGTCCACCAACATCACTTTACACACTGTCACTGTTTATATCCTTCGTTTGCCTGAACTCTAACCTTACGGTACACCCTCGTTGTGGCAGAGCCTCAACATGCAGTTCTCCGTTCAGGCGAGCTGCTCGCTCTTGCATAATGCTTATCCCGTAATGGTTTACTTTTTCATTTTGTTGTTCAAATCCGATCCCGTCATCACTGACCGTTACGCACACTTTGCCGTCGGATTCCAGGCACTGAACATCAATATGTTTGGCGTGAGAATGTTTGATGGCATTGATCGTAGCTTCACGGATTAACTGTAGCAAGTGTACTTGCCGATGGGCATCCAATTCTGTCGAGGAAAGCTGATTTCTTAAAGAAATCGTCGCAGGCGTCTGCTCATTTAATGTATTAAGCATCTCACTCAGCGCCTGACCAAAACTGCCCTCTTTAATCGTTAAGCGAAAGGTGGTTAATAACTCGCGCAACTGAGTGTACGCGGCCGAAAGCCCGGTATCCAGCTCTGCAATCGCCTGACTGGTTTGCTCAATCGCCTGGTCGTCCGGTATTTGCTTAACACTGCGTTTTAATAGCGACACTTGGATTTTCAGATAAGACAATGCTTGTGCCAATGAATCGTGCAGCTCGCGGGCGATCGTCGCACGCTCTTCCATCAGCAACAGCTGCTCAGCCTGGCGTTGTGCCTGGTTGTAATACACCGCGCGAGACAAGATTTGCACAAAGTTATCTATCAAAGCCTCATCCGGACAAGGCAGGCCCACTTTCCAGTGAAGATAGCCGAGATGCTCTCCATCAAGTGTCAGCGGTTTAGAGTGACATTCGTGATCGCACGCGTGGCACTCCTCTCCCTCCATCAAAATCTGGCTGGGCTCGCCTTGCTGATCTATCTCAAGTTTCACGGCGCGAATCCCCTCAATACTGATAATATGCTGGAGAATCGCCTGAAAGTTTTCCGAACTAATGCGTGAAGCCGTCAGCTCCTGTGAAGAATGATACAGAACCTGCAATGATTGATTGGCGTGCTGCAGTTTACGGGTTTTTTCATCCACAGCCTGCTCCAGGCCACGGTACAGTTTGCCCAGCTCGCTCGCCATTCGGTTAAACGTATGGGCCAATAACCCCATTTCATTGTCTTTTGATGCGTCCAGCGAGATTTCAAACGAGCGGCTTTGTATTTGTTCACTGGCCAACACCAGAGCACGTAACGGGCGCACGACTTCAAGACGGATGAAATACACCACAAACAGGCTGACCGACAAAATGCCGCCCAAGCCAAGCCCGCCAACCCAAGCCAGATTAATCAGTTTTTGCTCAGAGTGGTTTTGCAGCTTAAGCACAAAATCATCGATTTGTGCGACAAAACTGGCCACCAGCGTCAGGTAACGTAAGCGTTCCTCGCTTCTTAACACGGATTTCAGTTCATGCCAGCGTTGGATAAGAAGATAATAATCCTGAGTAATATCCGCTGGAACACTCCAGTGCTGGAGCGCTTTCATTGAAGGCGAGTAAATCGACTGCTCAAACATATCGATGTGCGTGGCATAGTCTTCAGATTTGGCCTGAATGTCATAAGCAAGGCGGTAGCTTTGCATTCGCATTGAGCCGGAAATATTCACGGCTTCAGCATCGTTCAGGCTCGACGCCAGTGTGAAAATAGCGAAGCCGGTTGTTGCCACAGATAGCATTAAAATCAAAAACATAGCTAAAGCAATCGTACGCACAACCGACTTTTTTACCGTTTTAAGCAATCTCAATTCCTCATCTGTGACTTAATAACGACGTTTAACACCGCTGACCCTCATTTTTTGGTTAGCGACATCAATATGTGATCACTCTCACTGGATTTTATTGATCTAAAACAATATAGCATCCCAATTACCCCCTTCGAGGTATTTAAGCAAATGTGTCAAAAACTACAATTATTATGAACTTAAATATCAAATTATGAATAACAGCATTGTCGGTAATTTTTAGGAAAGCCTTCAATGATTAGGTGTCGCAGTGATTGATCTGTCCAAACGAAGACTCTTCGCCAGAAACACAGTTCCTGACCGTTCTGCGCGCTTACCATGGTTAGCCAATCGCGCTGATTTTACTGATATGTGCACTCGTTGCGGTCAGTGTATTGAAGCCTGCGAAACACAAATCATCACTATAGGTGATGGCCGCTTTCCCGAAATCGATTTTTCGCGCGGTGAATGTACCTTTTGTTATCAATGCGCCGATGCGTGCCCTGAATCACTGTTTTTGCCCAAGGCAGAGACACCTTGGCAAGCAAAAGCGGTGATCGCCGATAGCTGTTTAGCCAAGCAAAATGTCGAGTGCCGCAGCTGTGGAGAAATGTGCGCAACCATGGCGATTAAATTCCGACCAGAGATAGGTACCGTCGCACAACCCAGTATAACCCTTAATGAATGTAATGGCTGCGGTGCCTGCGTTTCAGTTTGCCCCGCGTCATCCATCAGCGTGAGCAACATAACAGCCGAATAGGCAATAACGAGCGAGAGAAAGGTATGGCACTAAACGAGGTGCACATTTCAAGCTTAGTGGTCCACGTGCTGCCCGAGCACCTGGCTGAAATTAAACGCCAGATTTGCGCATTTGAGAACGCGGAAGTCTACGGTGACAGCCCTGAAGGCAAAATCGTGGTGGTATTGGAAACCGAAAACCAAGGTTTCATTACCGACACCATTGACGCGATTAACAATTTACCAAACGTCTTAAGTACGGTTTTGGTGTATCACCAAATTGAAACCGAGCCTAGCTTAACTGACGAGCAAGACACCGCAACACAACAATCCCAACTTGAGGGTGATGTATGAAAATGACAAGACGTGCGTTTGTGAAAGCAAACGCGGCTGCATCAGCTGCTGCTGTCGCAGGTGTGACACTACCAGCTTCTGCAACCAACCTGATTGCAAGCTCTGATCAAACCAAAATTACATGGGATAAAGCGCCTTGTCGTTTCTGTGGGACTGGCTGTTCTGTTCTTGTCGGTACTCAAAATGGCAAAGTAGTCGCCACGCAGGGTGATCCTGAAGCGCCGGTAAATAAAGGGCTGAACTGCATCAAGGGTTACTTCCTGTCTAAGATTATGTACGGCCAGGATCGCTTAACCCAGCCACTACTGCGCATGAAAAATGGCAAATACCACAAAGACGGTGATTTCACTCTCGTGTCCTGGGATGTGGCGTTCGACACCATGGCTGAAAAGTGGAAGCAGGCACTGAAAAAGCAAGGCCCCTCGGGCGTTGGTATATTCGGTTCTGGGCAATGGACGGTAATGGAAGGCTACGCCGCAGCTAAGATGATGAAAGCCGGCTTTCGTTCTAACAACATTGACCCTAATGCACGCCACTGTATGGCATCGGCCGTTGGGGCGTTTATGCGCACATTTGGTATTGATGAACCGATGGGCTGTTACGATGACTTCGAGCACGCCGACGTTTTCGTACTTTGGGGATCAAATATGGCCGAAATGCACCCAGTGCTATGGACCCGTATTACTGACCGACGCCTTAGTCAGCCTCATGTAAAAGTTAATGTACTGTCTACTTATTACCATCGTTCATTCGAGTTAGCAGATCACGGCTACATTTTTCATCCTCAATCTGATCTGGCGATTGCTAACTTTATTGCCAACTACATCATTGAAAACGATGCGGTGAACTGGGATTTTGTCAACAAGCACACCAACTTCAAACAAACGGCAACCGACATTGGTTATGGCCTGCGTGACAGTGACCCGCGGCAACAAGCGGCCAAGAACCCAAATTCCGGCAAAATGACCGCCATCTCTTTCGAAGAGTACAAACAGTCTGTCGCCCCCTATACCGCTGAAAAAGCGTCAGAAATTTCGGGTATTTCTGAGCAAAAACTGATTGAGCTGGCAAAGCAATACGCCGATCCAAACACCAAAGTGATGTCGCTATGGACGATGGGGATGAACCAACACACTCGTGGTGTGTGGATGAACAGCCTGATCTACAATATCCACCTGCTCACCGGTAAGATCGCCACCCCGGGCAACAGCCCGTTCTCCCTCACCGGCCAGCCATCGGCGTGTGGTACGGCTCGCGAAGTTGGCACCTTTGCTCACCGCCTGCCTGCCGACATGGTGGTTGCTAACCCTAAACACCGTAAGATTGCCGAAGGTATCTGGAATATTCCTGATGGCGTCATTCCGCCAAAGCCAGGTTATCACGCTGTGCTTCAGGATCGGATGCTAAAAGACGGCAAGCTGAATGCCTACTGGGTAATGTGTAACAACAACCTGCAAGCAGGCCCGAACATCAACGGAGAGCGCCTGCCAGGCTACCGCAACCCGGAAAACTTCATCGTCTGCTCTGACCCATACCCGACCGCAACAGCTCAGGCCGCTGACCTTGTTCTGCCAACAGCCATGTGGATAGAGAAAGAAGGCGCTTACGGCAACGCCGAACGCCGCACCCAGGCCTGGTATCAGCAGGTTAAAACTGTGGGTGAAGCCAAATCTGACCTTTGGCAGGTAATGGAGTTTTCTAAGCGCTTCAAGATGGAAGAGGTCTGGACCGAGGAACAACTTGCGGCGGCACCACAATACCGCGGTAAAACCATGTACGAGATGCTGTTCGCCAATGGCGTGGTCAACAAGTACCCGATTGAAGAAGCACAGCAACTCAACGACGATGCTCACCACTTCGGCTACTACGTACAGAAAGGTATTTTTGAAGAATACGCTCAGTTTGGCCGCGGCCATGGTCACGATCTCGCACCTTACGATGTCTATCATCAAGTGCGCGGTCTGCGTTGGCCAGTGGTGAATGGCAAAGAAACGCTTTGGCGTTTCAAAGAAGGCTCCGATCCTTACGCAAAAGCCGGTTCAGGTTGGGACTTCTATGGGAAGCCAGATGGTAAAGCACTGATCATCTCTGCGCCTTACGAAGCACCACCAGAGTCGCCTGATGACGAGTTCGATATGTGGCTCTGTACCGGTCGCGTGCTGGAACACTGGCATACCGGCACCATGACCCGTCGTGTTCCTGAACTGTATAAAGCTGTACCTGACGCTGTGTGTTATATGCACCCAGAGGATGCCAAAGCCCGTGGTGTTCGTCGGGGTGAAGAAGTGCTGATCGCCAACAAGCGTGGTGAAGTCCGCGTCCGTGTGGAGACTCGTGGTCGCAACCGCCCGCCAAAAGGATTGGTATTCGTGCCGTTCTTTGACGCTCGCATTCTGATCAACAAGTTAATCCTGGACGCAACCGATCCACTGTCGAAACAGACAGACTTTAAAAAGTGTCCGGTTAAGATCACTAAGATTGCTTAATTACGAGTACCCTGACTGCCACAGCGCGGGCAGTCAGTACCAAGATTTTTGCCATGAGGCGGAGAGTTAATAATGAAAAAACTATTAATCGCACTGTTATCTGTGGGTGCTCTTATCAGCGGTACTGCGATTGCTGAGCTGGACAATCCAGGCGGAATTGGTGGCCTGGAGTCACTGCGTGGTGCAAGCGAGCTGGAAGCAACCCGTCCGGCTGATGACTTTAAAAAGTACCCGCGTGAACAAGTGCTTGATAGCAGTTTCGTGTATCAACCACCACTAATTCCACATAACATCCGTGGATATGAAGTTTCGTTAAATGCCAATAAATGTCTGTCTTGCCATAGCTGGAAAAACGCTAAAGAAATGGGCGCAACAAAAATCAGTGTGACCCACTTTGTGAATCGTGATGACGCAGTACTCGCAGATATGTCACCTCGTCGTTATTTCTGTCTTCAGTGTCACGTTCCTCAAGCAAACGCAAAGCCACTTGTAGCAAATGAATTCAAGAGCGTAGACGCACTGAAATAAGTGACGCGTAAGAAAAAGAGGCTATCTATGAAATTATTCAAAGCGTTTTGGAAACGACTAACAAGTCCGAGTAAAGCTGCCGTTGGTGTAGTGTTGTTCATGGGTTTTGCTGGTGGTCTTCTGTTCTGGGGCGCATTTAACACAGGTATGGAAGCGACCAACACAGAAGAATTCTGTTCAGGTTGTCACGCACCTATCGTCGCAGAAATTCAGGAAACGATTCATTACTCTAACCGCTCTGGCGTGCGCGCTATCTGCTCCGACTGTCACGTTCCTCATGAATGGACGGACAAGATCGTTCGTAAAGTGCAGGCATCAAAAGAACTATTCGCCCATTTCGTCACTAAGACCATCGATACACCAGAGAAGTTCCAGGCTCGCCGGGCTCACCTTGCTGAACGCGAATGGGCACGTTTGAAGAAGAACGACTCTCTGGAATGCCGTAATTGTCACGAATTCGAGTACATGGACTTCTCTGAACAAGGTTCCCGAAGTGCAAAACAACATTCAACGGCGCTGGCAAATGGTGATAAAACATGCGTGGATTGCCACAAGGGGATCGCCCACAAACTGCCTGACATGCACGGCGTCGAAGGCTGGCAATAAGGAGACCAATTTTGAGTACATTAGAATCCATTATTTGGCACATCCTCGGCTATAGTGCGATGCCGGTGATTATTCTTGGTGGCTTTGTGGTGGTTGCTGCCATCTCGCTCTGGTTACTGTCACTCGGTAAAGATAAACAGGTTTAAGTCACTCCTGAATCATCACTTTTAGCTGATTTCCTGACCAAAAGCGTCACGCTCCTGCCTGGCGCTTTTTACATTAATGATGCAGCAACAACATTCAACCAGACTCCTGTCAGCCCAGCCTGACAAACAAAACCTTCACCGCAGCGATTGCTAACTTATATTCAACCCGTAATGATTATCCAGCCCTAAAAAAGGCGACCATTCAGGCCGCCGCTTACTATCAAGTCAGGTATCAATTAAGATTCTTCGATCGGCAATACCTGCTTAACGTACTGCCCGGGAGCCTGACCAACCACTGGATTTTGCTCTGATCCAACATTAAACGGCTCAATCTGCTCATCGGCATTAAACTGCATCAACCACTGATGCCAATGCGACCACCAGGATCCATCCTGATATTCAGCGTTACCCAACCATTCATCGGCCGTATCATCCAGATTATCGTTTAACCAATAACCATACTTGTTTTTTGCCGGATGATTCACAATACCAGCAATATGACCTGATTCACCCAGAACAAATGTCTTATTTCCGCCGGTATTCAGTGCCCCACGGTATGTGCCTTGCCATAGAGCGATATGGTCTTCTTTGGTCGACACGAAGTAGCTTGGGATTTTGATCTTGTTAAGATCGATCCATACACCGCCAACTTTAACTCCCTTGTCCTGTACTAGTTTGTTCTCTAAGTACAGTTCTCGAAGCAGGAAGTTGTGGCATGCCGCACTGACATTGGTGCTGTCACTGTTCCAGTACAACAGATCAAAATCAACCGGGCTGTTACCCTTGAGGTAATTGTCAACGTAGTAGTTCCAGTACAAGCTGTTTTCACGCAGCAGACTGAAAGTCACGCTCAAAGAACGGCCATCCATAAAACCTTTGGCATTATTCTGGCTTTCGATAGCACTGACTATGGTGTCATTAATATACGCGCCCACTTCTCCTGGCTGAGAAAAATCGAGCAACGTAGTAAAGAATGACGCCGACTTAATGCGCTTTTTCATCCGCTTAGCAGCATAGTAAGCCACAGTACATGCCAGTACCGTCCCACCGATGCAGTAGCCCGCCGCATTGATTTGATCTTTACCAGTAATGTCTTCTATCGCTGCAACGGCTTTGACCACCCCTTCGGTAACATAGTCACCAAACTCGACTTGTGAGTGAGCTTTACCCGGGTTGCGCCAAGAGATCATGAACACACTGTGTCCTTGTTCCAGCAACCAGCGTACCATGGAATTTTTGGCTGTCAGATCGAGGATATAGTACTTATTGATAAACGGCGGGACAATCAGAAGTGGCGTAGCGTTAACCTTTTCCGTCATCGGCCGGTATTGGATTAACTCGAACAACTCATTCTGAAAAACCACATCACCGGCTGTTGTTGCCACATCTTCGCCCACCCGGAACGCATTATTGTTGGTCATGCGAACTTTGAGAATATCAGCGCTGGATTCCACATCTTCTTTCAGTTTCTCAAGCCCGGCCAACAGGTTTTCACCCTTCTGCTCAAGAGTCAGTTTTAACAGCTCCGGGTTGGTTGCAATGAAATTGGAGGGCGAAAGGGCATTGATGGCCTGACGAGAGAAAAACGAGATCCGCTCTTTGGTTTTCTCATCCAAGCCTTCAATGGCATTGATAGTATCCAGATAAGTTTTGCTGAACAGCAGGTAAGATTGTTTAATGAAGCTGTACATCGCTTCGTTTTGCCACGCTTCATGGGAAAAACGCTTGTCACCCTTTTCTGCATCGATAATTTGGCTTTGGTTTCCTGCCAAGGCTACATTTTGCCAGATTTGCAGTTGTTGTTCCCACCATTCAGCCTGAAGTTTAAGGATCACTGCCGGCTGATTGGCAGCCTTTTCGAACAACTTGGCAGTGTCTTCAAAGTTCACTTCTTGCATGGCTTTGTTCAACGGAGAATTCACGACTGCCTTGTTGACTTCGAGATCATGCCACCACTGTTGATTGGTTTCCTGAAGCTTCACAAGATAGTCCGAAAAGAAGTGTTGAAACATACTCTTACTCCTATATTCGGAAAAATAACGCCGCCCAGACATGGGCTGGGCGGCGGAATTGAGACAAATTACGCAGGAGTCACTGTCTTTAGATTTTCCGAAGTTAGTTTTTCAACGTCTTCTTTGAACTCTTTGGCTATTGACTGAAGCTTGTTGCTGTCGTCCATCATCTGCTGAGACAGTTTAGTCAGCACATTCAGCTGTTGGCTATTGAATGCAGCTAGCGACGTAACATCTTTAATGTCTGATGCCGCTTTCATTTGTGTCAAACCCATTTCGCTGTAAGTACGAATAGCGTTTAGCTGAAGCTCGGTCAAGACTTCAACATTTTTGGTCACCAGCTTGTTGAACTTAAAGTACGGTTCTAGGTTCTTTTCTGTTTGATCCGTAAACGTTTTAAAGAAATCAGTGTACATGGTTTATCTCCTAGAGAAAGTATTAATAATATCCGTTTAAATAACTATTTAACTGCTTTTACAACCACAGCCGTGCCCATACCGCCCCCCACACATAGTGAAGCAACACCGTACTGACCGTCTTGTTTGTGAAGTTCGTGTACCAGCGTAACCAGAATACGGTTGCCAGAGGCACCCAGAGGATGACCCAGAGCAATCGCCCCACCATTGAAGTTTGCTTTATCCTGGATAGAGTTCACTGGCACTTGGTTTGTTTCAGCCAACTTATGAATCACGCCCAGCGCTTGTGCGGCAAAGGCTTCGTTCAGCTCATACACATCAATATCACTGGTGGTAAGCTCTGCTTTTTGCAGCGCTTTGTTAACTGACTCAACAGGACCTAAGCCCATAATTTTCGGATCCAAGCCAGATTGCGCGTAACTCACTACTTCTGCGATAGGATTCAGGCCATGCGCTTTAACCGCACTTTCTGAAGCAACAATGATTGCACTTGCCCCATCGTTGATACCCGACGCGTTACCAGCAGTTACTGTGCCTTCACGGTCAAATGCCGGTCGAAGCTTGTTCAGGCCTTCTAGTGTTGCATTTGCTTTCGGGTATTCATCGGTATCAAAAACAACTGTTTCACGGCGTTGTTTCACTTCAACCGGTACGATTTCATCTTTAAACTTACCGGCTTCGATGGCCGCCACTGCTTTTTGTTGGCTCGATAGCGCGTATTCGTCTTGCTGTTGACGAGTCAATCCGACTTCTTTCGCTACGTTTTCCGCTGTAATTCCCATGTGGTATTGGTTATAAACGTCTGTCAAACCATCAGCAATCAGAAGATCTTTGAGCTCCATGTGGCCCATTTTGTGGCCATCACGCACGTTACTTGGCACGATAAAAGGGATTTGCGACATCACCTCAACACCCGCGGCCACCACAAGTTCTGCATCACCACTGCGAACATGAGAAACTGCATCCATCACGGCTTTCATGCCACTACCACACACCATATTCACGCCGTAGGCAGGCACTGACTCAGGAATGCCCGCATATATCGCAGCCTGACGGCCGACCCCCATACCCTGGCCCGCAGCGATAACGTTACCGACTATGACTTCATCCACCTGATCACCAGACAGAGAGGCAGATTGCAAAGCCCCTTTTATCGCTATAGCAGCGAGGTTACCTGCTGAGGTATTTTTTAACGTCCCACCAAATGAACCAATGGGAGTACGCTTGGCTGCGACAATAAATACTTTTTCCATGGTTCTCATCCTTAATGCATGTATAAGCCGCCGTTAATCGAAAGCGTTTCACCCGTGATATACGCTCCGGCATCGCTGATCAAGAAGCTGACTGATGCTGCAATCTCCTCGGGTTTCGCCAGACGTTTCATTGGAATTTGGTTAGTGATGGATTCTAAGACTTCAGGCTTCATTTGCTCGACCATTGGAGTTCCAGTGTAGCCCGGTGCGATAACATTAACCGTTACTCCAGAACGAGCACCTTCGTATGCCAACGCCTTAGTAAAGCCGATCATTCCGGCTTTAGCCGCTGAATAGTTTGCCTGGCCAAACTGACCTTTTAGGCCATTGACAGAAGAGATGTTGATGATACGACCACCACCTTTCTCACACATTGCAGCGAACAAAGGGTGTGTGACGTTAAACAGGCTGTTGAGGTTGGTATTAATCACTTCATGCCATGCCTCGGCTGTCATTTTCTTAAACACACCGTCCCTGGTAATGCCAGCGTTGTTTACCACCACGTCAATGGTGCCCTCTTCCTCCAAGAGCAGAGCTAATTTCTCCGCACATTGTTTGGTGTCAGTGACGTCTAATTCAAAAAGGCGGACCTGATCCTGAGTAAAGCCTTTTTCATTAAACCACTCCAAAGCGCACTCATAATTGCCTGTGTTATAAGTAGCAATCACACGGTATTCATCTTTAACTAATTGAGAGGAAATAGCAGAACCAATTCCGCCTTTTGATCCAGTGATCAAAGCGACTTTCTTCATTGAAGACTCCATTCTTAACAGCATTAAAAAGCGATTTTTACACTGGCGAATCACTTCACCAACAGACGTGTTTTTATATTCTTCAGCAACCTACCCTAAACAGGTCTTTATATTTTAAGTTAAACGAGAAATATTACATTTCAAATAAAAATACAATTTATTTGCATAAGATTGATTTACCTCTCACTTGCAATGAAATGTTAATCGATCGTTAAATTGCAGTAAGCCAATGAAATTTAAGGCTTATTTTTAATGATATGCTTCATTTTATCCCAAAAAATACCTTTAAACTCAATGAGTTGCACATTATTGCAACAAGATTTCATTCAATCGTGGCTAAAGACCTTTTCTAGCGTATATCTCAGGCTAGTAACAAAATAATCAAAAATGACAATCTTTATTATTTGTGAGTGTGCGGATTTTTCTTAATTATTGATAATAAAGAAAAATAAATGCAAGATATTCGAGAGCGTTGTGAGTTAATTAACAAACAGATAAATACTATATAGTTATCTAAGCCGTTCTAATACTAACAGAGTAATTATTCAATTCTATTAAATGATACTGGCCACGCCATTCACTTTATTAATGTGAACATATTAATGAACAAACATAGTGCAACGTGCACCAATATGATATTAGTGTTTAACTTTCCTTCCCATTCCATTAAATGCCAGAAAAATATAATTTTCAGGTTTATCATCGGCCAGATAGAGTTGGTATCCCCCAACAATTTGCACTATCTTAGGCGCTAACATTAGGCACTAACGGAATTTTCAAACTGAATGAACACCACACTACTTGGCATGTTTATACCGACTTTCTTTTTAGTATCGATTACTCCGGGCATGTGTATGACCCTCGCTCTTACCTTAGGTATGAGCATCGGCTACCGCCGTGCTTTGTGGATGATGATCGGTGAGTTAGTCGGCGTTGCGCTGGTTTCTGTGTCTGCTGTTTTAGGGATTGCCGCTATTATGTTGAGTCATCCTTGGTTGTTTACCACACTCAAACTGCTTGGCGGCGGGTATTTGTTCTACCTCGGTATAGAGATGTGGCGCTCGAAAGGGAAACTGGCGGTCAGTGCCGACAACGAAACCGCTCTGCCGGCCGGTAATTGGGAACTCGTGTTGCAGGGCTTTATCACTGCGATCGCTAACCCGAAAGGCTGGGCATTTATGATTTCCCTGCTTCCGCCTTTTATTGATCAAAGTAACGACCTTGCTCCGCAATTGATCGTCTTGGTTTCTATCATTCTATTGTTTGAGTTCATTTGTATGTCACTCTATGCAACCGGTGGTAAAGGATTGAAACGCGCGCTCAGCCAATCTAAGAATGTACGCATGATGAACCGTGTCGCCGGCACTTTAATGATGGGAGTGGGAATTTGGCTGCTGCTAAGCTAGCCATAAATTAAGCAGCATGAAGGCTTTTCTCTACAAGACAAAACCATCACTACGTAACATATGGGATTATCAAACCAGAATTTAGGTTGTCAACGTCTGTTCTGGTGAACATTAAGAGGAATCATTTGTAATAAATGAAGACGATTTCTCTAAGCCTCTTCAGTCGATAAAATACAAAGGTTATAGCCCAGCCAGGTTAACTCAGGTTGAAACCATGACTTGTTCGCAGGTCATTGAGTTTCACCTTGAGGAGATACAACATCGTTAGATGTGTACAAAATAACACCCAATGCCTGCCCCATAAATATAAGCACCACTCTAGCCAGTGGTGCTTGTCCGTTCGGGAAACTAAGGTGCCGTGTCAATTTCAACCGGCAAATAGTGTTTAGGCTCCAGCTTCAACCACTCCGGCAAAACCGTACCAATAGAAATGGATGACCATGTACCAGAAAGTACGCCAATAAACATAGCAGTAGCGAAACCAGCCAGTGCAGCGCCGCCCATCATCCATAGCGCACCTACAGTGATCAAGGTTGTTCCGGATGTCACCATGGTACGCGAGAACGTCGCCAGTACCGCTTCGTCGTTGATTTGCTCTGTTTTCCAACTTTGCTTCGCCACGAGTAGTTCACGAATACGGTCAGCGATGATGATCGAGTCGTTCAGTGAGTAACCCAGAATCGCCAAAATCGCAGCAAATACCGTCAGGTTGAACTCCATTTGCGTAATAGCAAAAAAGCCCAGAACCAAGATGACGTCATGCGCCAACGCAAACAGAGAGCCGCTTGCTAAGCGCCACTCAAAACGAATACACAAATATCCAAGAATCATCAGCACCGATACCAATAATGCCAGCCCTCCCTGATCAAACAGCTCCTGACCCACTTGCGCGCCAACAATGCTATTACTCACAACTTCTGTTTGATGAGAAATAGATTTTAAAACATCTGCCACACCTGGTCTTGTTTGGCCATCTTCAGGCGCCGAGTACCGAATTACCCAACGGCCATCTTCTCCCGAGCGGGTGACCGAAGCTGATTCATCCAACTTTGATTGCAGCACATTTAGCAAATCGTGGTTGGTTAGCTGTTTATCCACTTTAACTTCTGTAACCATACCACCTGTGAAATCAAGGCCTAGATTCAGCCCTTGTATCCCCAGGGCAACCAGAGAAAGAACCGTCAGTACTACCGAAACCAACGTCGTGAAATAACGAATTTTACGAATATTTTGTTTTAACATTTCAACCATGATTAAACCCTCACATCACGACGGCCATCTCGGCCCCAAATTAAGTTGATCATTGCCCGGGAAGCAAATACGCCAGTGAACATACTGGTTAACAGACCCAGCCCCAGCGTCAACGCAAAACCCTGAATGGGGCCGTTGCCGATCGCGTACAGAATTACAGCCGTGATCATAGTGGTAATGTTGGCATCAAGAATGGTTGCGAATGCACTATCGAAACCAAGGTCAATCGCTTGCGCAAAAATACGACCTTCGCGCATTTTGTCCTTAATACGTTCGAAAATGATGACATTTGTATCGACCGCCATACCAACCGTCAGAACCAAGCCAGCGATACCTGGCAGAGTTAGCACCGCACCAGGCAGCAGTGCTATCAGACCAAGTAAACATAGCATGTTGGCACATAGTGCTGCGTTTGCTACCCAACCTAAACGGCGGTACCAGAGTGCCATAAATGTCAGGGTCAGCCCCATGCCCAACGCTAGCGCAGCAAAACCGTTTTGAATGTTTTCCGCCCCCAAAGAAGCGCCGATAGTACGCTCTTCAACAATCGTTACCGGAGCGGTAAGAGACCCCGCACGCAAAAGCAGCGCTAGTTGTTGTGCCTCATCCATGCTACCGGCACCAGTAATGCGGAACTGACTCCCCAGTTGGGATTGAATGGTTGCCACACTAATCACGCGCTCACTGCGCTCGGTCATACCACGTGCATTGGTTTTATATTCACGGTAAACCGTCGCCATTTGCTTACCAATGTGCGTCGCTGAAAAGTCACTCATCTTCTTCCCTCCAGCATGATCCAGAGAGATATTGACTTCTGACATTCCCATTTTGTCCACACCAGACCGAGCATTCACAATATGCTCACCAGTTAATACCGGACGCTTTGACAATATAACAATGCGACCGTCATTATCCTGTAGCTCCAAATCTTGGCTGGTGCGAGCCTGAGCGGCATCTTTGACTTCATAAAACGCCAGACTTGCAGTTGCTCCGATTACATTTTTCGCTTGTGCCGGATCTTGCACACCGGGCAGCTCAATACGAATGCTCTCCTTACCCTGGCGCTGAACCAAGGCTTCAGTAATTCCCAGCTCTTCAATGCGCCCGCGCATGATCTTCAAGTTCTGCTGCAATGTTGTGGTCTGGAACTCCTGGATGTTCTGTTCACTTGGTTGAAGCGTGAAACCACGGCCTGAGCTTATCATTTGCCAGCCAGGGTAGTTTTGATGAATAAACTGGCTGGCTGCTTTCAGACCCGTTTCGTTTTCACTGCTTAGTGCGATTTGATTGCGTGCTTCGGCACGAACTTGAACGCCACGGATGCGTTGTTCACGCAGGCTTGCTTTGATCTCATCCACAAGCGCATCACGTTGTTCTTCAAACGCTTTGTTCACGTCGACATTCAATAGGAACTGCACACCGCCACGAAGGTCAAGACCCAACTTGATAGGATTAAAACCCATTTCATTTAACCATTCCGGAGCCACGGATACGTAGGAAAACGAGATGCTGTCCTCTTTGTTTAGCTCCTGACCCAGCAAAGTCCGGGCTTTGCTTTGTTCGTTTTCATCTTCAAAGACTATGGTGGTTTTACCACCTTTCTCGACGATTTGAGATGCGGAAATATGGTTAGATTTAAGCAATTGATCGAGCTGAACTACTGACATCGGACTGTTACTTTGCCCGGCGAATGCCACCTGAATCGAAGGCTGCTCACCAAACCAGGTTGGGATAGCACTAAGGGTTAAGATAATAATGGTCGTAATAAGCACGACGTATTTCCATGCTGAGTAATGATTCAGCACTTTTCTGTTCTTTTTTGGTGTTGGTGTTTTCTTCATGTAAACATCATCCCTTCACTTATCAGTGAAGTTTCAATTAATTAGCTTCAAGACACGACAAAGCAATCACCTGACACTAAGCAGGTGCGGAGTAGTCAGAGCCGCTTACAGCCCTGTTAAGTAAGATTGCCGTGTTAAGAATGCACAAGTTGTGCAAAGTAATGATGTCTAGGCAGAAAACTGACTATTGAGCGCAACATACATGGCATTGGTATCTTTCCAGCCGGAAATACGATAGTCGCCAACAAAATGGTTAAAGGTAGACAGGCTTTGACGCCAGCTAATATCCACCAAGCTGTAAGCGTAGCCTGCATCTGCATAGAAAGGTGCAGTTAAATCGCTAACCACATCAACATGCTCATCGTCGATATTCTCACGCAGGTGGGATGACCAGCGTTGAGAATTCATGATGGCAAACGAATCTTGGTTTGCGTGACCTTCAGAGACGGGAGACTGCGTGGTTGGTTCTGTTAGCTCAGTAACATCGACCGGAGAATTCGATGCAGATTGACTGACCGTAAAAGGTTGCAGCAATGAGAGGTGAGGTAAGTGAACTGTTTGTCCACCCTGCGCAGCAGCCAACGCCGACATTGGCAACAACGCCATTGCGAGAAACAGTAAAAACAGTTTTCTAACGTTAATCCAAGGCATGACAGCTCACAAACAACAAAACGGGCAGAGTTGTTTCACTCTGCCCGCTGATAGTATTCCTATTGCTTATGGTAAACAACTAAAAAGTTATAAATCTCTGCTTCGGTTCCTCGCAACCACTGTTAAGCAAACGATCACAAGGTATTCACCGATAGAATAATTCACCGGTATCCACGTCTAAATAGATTTTATGCTCTTGATTCAGGCCGCCGCAATAAATGAAATACACCTTACGCTGCTGATAAGTGACTGAACGCACCCAACCACCTAACTCTTCAAAATCACTGGGGTCACACGTTCTATCATCTAACAACTGTTGGGTTTTATTACGGAACATATCCAGGTACAACTGCAAATCATCGGATTTTTGCAGGTAAGTATCGAGTATTTCCAGGCGCTCTTGTTCTTTAATTATTGGCTCAGCATCGGAAACACCATCTTGATAAATCCACTCGGCGGTTTCTTCTCCACCTTCTTCATAAACCAGATAATCCGAGATACGAAACCAGCCGTTGACTTTCTCCAATACGGCGACTTCTTCACCCTTGTACAGTTTGTCCACCAACAAAGCCGAAGTACTGGGTTTATTGAACACATCAATACTACGTTCAATGACATAGTAATCGGTAATTTCAGCCGGACCGGCTTCCAGATCCAAAATGGGTTTAAGCGGCTCTGACTCTGATGAAGCTTCCTTTGGCACATCAACTGGCGTGTCGGCTGGTAACTCTTCAGTTTGCATAAAGAAAAAATAATACCCGGCTCCTGCACTGCCTAATATCAGCAGAACTACCACTGCAATGATAATCTTCTTCATTTTTACTTCCTTCGCTGAGCCCATACTCAACCAGACCAGCACCGTTGCTGTGACAATCTATACTAAAGAGAGCCCCGACCTATACACATACTACGATGATGAATTCGCTTAAATGGCTGTTATTGGTTAATTTGCTTTGTCACGATGCCATCGCCGGCATCGGGTGTAACGAGTCTTCCTGGAATGACAATCTTACCCGTTTCAGAGCGCTAGAGTCCAACTTCAATCAACACGCCGAGACTTTTAACCAGTTATTGGCTGAACATAATCAACGCCAACTGCTATCGCAGGAATTTTCTCAACATGAACTCGTGCTATTGTGGCGTGCCCAAGCTAACGTCAATATATTCAAGCGGCAATTACAAGCAGCTAAACAGTACAGCCAACAACTGAATACAAAAGCAAACGAGATAGCAAATCTTACCAAGCTCTCCGACTCCATCACCCAAACTTGGGTAGAAATCGCAGATCATTGCCAACGTCACGGGTCAAAAACCAATCAGATATCGGCTGAGTGGTATAGCATTACCACTCAACAATTACACCGTGACATTAAGCAATTGCACGCACAATATTTATCTCTGGCCCTCCTTTATGACAAAGAAGCAGATGCGCTATCTGATGCACAACACCTAAGCAATTGAGCTGGATGCTGTTTTTCTTTGGCTAAATCAATAGCTGAGCAACATTCAACCAACTAGACAGAATATTCGAGATCTACGTCACAATAATACTTTACTAATGCACGGTTTTTGGGTACTGTATCTATAAACAAATTTTAATAAAAATTCACATTTGGCTGGAGACAACAAAGAGCGCATGATTATCAATCGTATGAATAATATGGATCGCCCCGATTCTACGCATGCCAAGTTTTTGTCAGTAGTTAGGCACGTTAAACAGTTCGGTTCAATCAGCGAATTGGACTTATGTAAAATATTTGGTGAAACTATCTGGAGCGATGGAAGGGAATACCACTCAGCAGCATTTTCATTTCGAATAGACCGCCTTACTGGTAGCTGTGAAATATCCAATTATAAGCGTCAGTAAAACATAAAATTACCGAAGCGGAGTCAGTCATCTGGCTCCGCTTCTTTGATCATCGCAATAGTAAAATCATGTTCTGAGTAGCCCTCTATCAATTCACTCTGTGGGCATAAATAACGGCAATACCTCAATACCCCTTGCTTATTATGCGACTCTAACAACTGCATGTTGGGCAGTTTTGCCTGATCAAGCAGGTTAAACACACAAGCCCGATTAGATGCCTGATACATCTTCTTGATCATCTCTGCGGTATGATCGGCCTGAGAAGATTGATAGTTAAGCGACCCCGAAACAACCACATAATCAGATTGCGGTAAAGGCATGCGGGAAAAATCACCACGAATAAAGCGTGCCGGTGTTACAAACTGACGTCTTCTCGCCTCTCGGATAAAGCTTCTCTGCTGATCGATCCCGACATACTCTGCAGGACGCATACTACCAGCCTCAATAAACGCCAATAAATCCCCAAAACCACAGCCGAGATCCAACACGGAGCGGCCGTCAAAATGGCATGCACGGCTCAATGCTTCAAAACGCGTAACCTGACTGTGCTCATCCTGCCAGCCCAATACCTTCGCTCGCTGAGAGCCAAACTGTTTAGAGCGTTTACGGTGATAATTGGCAATACGTAATCTATCAATTAATTTCATAGCTACTACTGTGGGATACTAACAATATATCGGCAACGAACTGTTGCCTTTTACTTGTCTGATTGCCAGATGAGTATGGATATCTTTCACATTCTCCAGTCGCTGCAGTTTACGAGTAAAAGACTCATACCCCATTAAGTCCTTACTCACCACTTCTAACAAGTAGTCATATGCACCAGATACAACATTGCAGGATATTACTTCTTCCATTTCTAATATTGCCTGTTCAAATTCATCAATCGAATTGGCCTGATGATTGTTAAGGCTGACTTCAACAAAAACGGTCATGGCGATACCCGCTTTCTCACGAGAAATAACTGCCCGGTACCCACGAACAATCCCCTGTTGCTCAAGCCGTTTTATTCTTCTGGCACAAGGGGACGACGATAAACCGACATGATCGGCAAGCTCACTTGTGGTCAATGTCGAATCTTTTTGCAGCAGACTTACTAGCTGCTTATCTATTCTATCCATAACTAACTTCAGCCAATTTTTGGCACATTGGGTGGAAATTTGAGTGATTTTTGCTAATTACCCATTTATTACTAATTGATTTTGCCACCATTGGACCATGCTTTCACCTCATAATTAACAAATAATTCACACAAGGATAAAGCACTATGGTTTTAGGGTACATCGCAATGGCTGCAACACTGTTTTTGTGGTCCGGTTTTTTCTTATCATTAAGAGGCGGACCGGTCACCAGTCTGCACCCAGCCGATATCGCCTTGGCAAGATTTGTCATTCCCACTCTGGTTTTAATGCCATTTGTTGCTAAATACCGTGCCCAACTAAAAGCCACACCGGTAAAGTACCTGTTCGGTGTGACTCTGGGCAGCGGCTTGCCTTACCTGCTGGTCGCCGGTACCGCAATGCAAACCGTTCCAGTCGCACACGGCAGTGCCATGATCCCCGGGACACTACCTCTGTTCGTCTCAGCAATCGCTGTGCTGTTTTACCACCAAGCATTAAGCAAACAGCGTATTATTGGCCTGATAGCAGTGTTGCTCGGCATCAGTAGCTTTCTCCTGTCCAATCTGGGGGGAAGCTATCAATCGGAGTTGCTTCAAGGCCATGGGCTACTCCTGCTTGGTAGCCTGATGTGGGCCATTTTTACCATTAGCGCCCGCGTTGCCAACTTAAACACATACGCCTGTGCCGGGCTGGTTGCTATATTCTCGCTTGTGATGTTGTTGGCTGCCATCTCGTTCGGGTGGTTACCCAGCCTACTTGCAGAAACCCCTGTTGAGCAGTGGCCATGGAAAGCATTAACCTGGCACCTGCTACTGCAAGGCGTTGGCGCAGGGCTACTGGCCTCCTTTACCTTCATATATTCAATAAAAACCATTGGCGCCGAAGCCAGTGCCGCGTTGGGATCTTTAACTCCCGTTGTGGCAACTTTGTTGGCTTACCTGGTATTTAATGAAATTCCAGACAACATCACTTTGATCGCATTGATGTTTGTAACCGGAGGAAGCATTCTGGCTAGCAATGTGTTTATGAATCAAGCTCAGCACAATCAATATCAACCTCACATTCGCAGATAGAGGTAAAAAAAAGGATAATCAGCAGTAAGCGCTTGAAACACAAAGCATCGGTAGCTATCCTTCGCGTTATAACGAATAAAATCAAGGAATGAAACAGACGTTATGCCGGCAACTCACAACAAAGAAGAACTGCATGGTTTTCTAAAAACAGGGATTAAGTTATCAGTCTGTTTTGAATTTAACTCCACCGACAAATACACCTACACCTCAACCTACCTCGGCTTAAAAGAAAATGCGTATCTGATCCTTGATATCCCAATACGCTTACTTGAAGAACTGGCTTTAAGACAACTGAATAATGCGGATGTGATCATTCGCGGAGTGGCCGATACTGAACTGGGTCATGTCATTGCTTTTAAAACCAGTGTGTTGATGCATATTGTTAAGCCCTCTCCGTTATTATTTGTTCGCATACCAAACAATTTTGCAACCAAGCCAATCAGAGAGTACGGCAGATACAAGCTTGATCAGCCTTGCCAGATTGATCATCAGAACAATATTTATGAAGGTACGTTAGTTGATTTTTCTCTTTCCGGATGTGGTATTGCAACCCAAATCGAACCGGAGTTCAAAGTCGGGGCAGAGGTAATCATTACGTCGCCACTCGATAACGATATTGGCAAAGACAACCAATGCAAAGTAGCAAACATCAAGAAAATGACCAAAGGCTGGATCATCGGTATTCAGTTTAGCCATCCCATTGAGATGAAAGAAGAACTAAAACACAACTTAATTGAACTGTCTTTTGCCGCCAGCTCCAACTTGCAACCCTAGCCTGAGTCCACTGCGACACAGGTCAGTTACAGCGAGTTCTCATCGCTCGACCCAAAAACGCTGTTTAAAGTCGACAAAAGCCTGGTGCAGAGCCTTTTCCTTGATCGGCTTAAGCAACACATAGTTTGCTCCCGCCGCGATAAAGGCGTCGCTGGTCTCCTGCTGTGTATCAGCGGTACACGCATAGATTGGCGTTCCCAGTTTGAGGGTTTGACGTATCTCCTGAGTAATTTCCACCCCTCCCAAGTGGGGCAGTTGATTATCCATCAGGATCAAATCGTAACTGTTAGCCTTAAGCAAACGTATGGCTTCCAGGCCATCTTTCGCCCACTCGACTTGCATTTTGTACTTGTCGCAAAACGCTTTGAGAATAAAAGCGTTGGTATGATTGTCTTCAACCATCAGCACTTTCAATTTTTCAGAAAATAATTCTGATGCAGGAAGACTATTTTCGACCGCTCGGGTGGAATACGACTTATGCTGAGCTTTGACTGGTAACGTTAGAACAAATCGTGTCCCATGCCCTTTTTGACTGCTCACTGTGATACTACCGTTCAGCATTTCAACCAAATTTTTTACAATCGTTAAACCGAGACCGCTACCACCGTACTCACGTGTCGTAGTTTCCTCCTCCTGAACAAAAGGCTCAAAAATCTGATCGAGCTTTTTACCGTCAATACCAATACCGGTATCTTGCAGCTCTACCTTCAGTACGCTGTCATTCACGTCACCATCTTGAACGAGGGACGCACTGAGGCTAATGGTTCCGCTTGGAGTAAACTTAACCGCGTTGCTGACTAAATTAAACAAAATCTGATTCAAACGCACTTGATCGGAATAGATCTCAAGATTGTCAGCCAGCTGATTATCAATTTCGAGCATCACGCCTTTTTTATCACAAATCGGACGGTAGATGTTTTCTAACGTTCTGATGCTATTGGAAAAAGAAAACGGATACTTTTGAATATTAAACTTACCCTGATCGATTTTTGAAAAATCGAGAATATCATTCAGCACAGCGAGCAAATGCTCACCACTCTGGCATAAAACGTCGATTTGTTTTTGCTGCTCCCGATCAGATAACGAGTCTTTCAAAAGCTGCGCGACGCCAAGAATACCATTGATTGGCGTACGGATTTCATGGCTCATTTTGGCCAGAAAATCAGCTCGCGCCTGGGCAGACTTTTCCGCTTCCCTACGTGCCAGGTTACTTTGTTTTTCAGCTTCAATCAGAGTGGTGATATCTTGCCCCTGAACGATAATTCCACTCACATTCCCCTCTACCCGGATAGGCGACAAGTTCCAGCGAAAGATCTTATCTCCAATGGGGACATTGACTCCAGTCAGCGTCGCACCCTGGGCTGCCATTGTTAAGTGAGGGGATAACTTGTGCTTGAACAACTGGAAAACTGGCTGCATCGTGTCACAGGTATCATCTCGTTCAACTACCAACTCCTTGCGCGCCGCTGGGTTCATCTGAATAAGAATCCGCTGCTCTGACCAAACCATAATCGGTGATAACGCAAAGTTAAACAGGTCTCGAAACGATTCCTTCTGTGACTCTAACTCTTCAAAAGTTCTTTCCAGGGTGTAACCAATATGGCTAAACTCTTCAATGTCAGAACCCGAAAAACGGGCAAAACCCGACTCGCCCCGCGCTGACTTGGTGTAGGACATAAGTGAATCTAGTGCTCTGGTGAGCTTACTTTCGATCCATTCTCTACTTAGCAACGCGATCATCATCAAACCGATAACCGAAACCAGCAGCGCCAGGCCATGTTGAAACTGCAGCGTGACCACATTTTTATTGTCCTGAACCGTCAACAAAGTCAGTTCAGTTGTCACAGAGTTCACCTCTATCGGTGTTCTGATAACCAGCAAACTATCTAATAAGTATTGGCTCTCACTTCCAACGCCAATGTCTTCTACATTGTATGCGTGGTTTTTGTCCACCGATTTGGCCAGAGTTCGGTCACCAACCACCAGCAACACATCATCGACGTTACTGTCACTTTTCAGCTTTTCCATCAACGCAAAATTGTTATCCAACACAATAGCGATATAGGAGTGCCCCAACACTTCACTGGCCTGGGGGCTCAAAACAGGTACCCTGCGGGCCAGTATATGTCGCTGCCCCATCAGTGTTTGTGGGCTTAAGTAGTACCAGTTATTGCTATAGTTTATTTTGTTCGCCAGCGACTCCAGAGCAGCTTCATTTAACCCATAAAAAAGCGCATTACCATCATCCCAGATGATCTGATTGTGATCAGCCAGAAAACGAATTTCAGGTGTATGGGAAGGATCGTTTTGATCAATGCTCAAATAGTAATAATTAAGTGCATCCAGATCCGGCTGGCCAAAGAAACCACTTACAGCGTGACTCCTGGCATTACTGTCCTGATGGATCTGGATAGCCGCTAAATGATTATCGAGGATGTTGTGGATCAACGCCGAAGTTTGCTGTTGGTTTCGCTCCACTTCCTGCCAAATGATCTGCTTAGAGAAATAATAGCTCTGGATGAAGATACCGAAGATGATCGGAGCTAATACCAAAACAATGATACGGGTAATGAGCGTCGCCAATGAACGACGCTTAGCTGGGGTTACTTTCGCTGTCATCAATTATCTGAGTATCTGAATGCGCGTTTCTTAAGTTTATTGATACGTTCAGGCGAATCATTTTTAGTGACAATTTCAAAACGGCCTGAGTACACAGTAGGCACCGCCTTTCCCTCTAAATCCCATTTAATCGCTTCTGCCATCGCAATCCCTGTGTCATCATTCATTCGCATAACCGTTACATCCAACTTACCCTGCTGAATGGCAGCAAGCTCCGCCGAACCACCGCCCCAGCCGTTAATCAGGACGTCCTCTCGCCCGAGCTCTTCCAGCGCTTCCACCGCACCAAGCGCAACATCCGTTGAACAGGCATAAATAAAGTCAACATCAGGGTATTTCTCTAAACTGGTCTTGGCTGCCAGATAACCGGACTCTTTGGTGGCTTTGGTATAAAACGCAGACTGCAGCTCAAAATCGTGATTATGCTTTACCTGTTGAATGAACGTATCACCTCGAGCGTCACTGATATAACCTTCAGAAAAATAAAGCACACTATAGGAACTATGCTTGGGGAAGTAATAACCAAATTCTGCCGCCAAAGCACGGCTGCCCTCAGCATGATCAAATCCCACATACATAAGAGGCTGATGACTTTCCCACTCTCTCACTGGTGTGGTGATGTTCTGCAAAATAATTTTGGTTTTCTTGGAATCCAGAACATGTTCAATAAACTTACGATGCCGGGTCGTATCCAGAGTGAAGATCAGATAGTCCGATTTACTCTGCAATGCCTCCATCAGAGAAACGCTTTGCTGCTTCACATCCGCATTTGGTCGGGTGAACACTTGGTTGATTTGGTAGCTGATACCCAACTTATCTAAGCGCTTTTCAAATGCCGCAATGTTACGCACCCAGTAATCCGAAACCTGCTGTCCCGGATAAACCACCGAAATTTTGATTGGTCGCTGCTTCTCCAGGTCAATCGGCACCGGTCTGCCACGCACCGCTTCGCTCATTTGCTCGGTTAGTTGCTTTTGCTCAGGAAACTGTTCAAGAAAATCCTTATATGCCCAATAGCCATTAAGCACTTGCGATGCCTGAGATGCGGGGGATGCGGGGGATGCGGGGGATGCGGGGGATGCCGCAACCATAGCTATCAAAGAAAATAACAACGTTGTTCTCATTTCGTGCTCTTTTATCTTTTTAATTTTTACGAGCGCTATCTTGCTCTTTTCACCTAGCCGATCCTACTTCATATATGAGCGTTATTTTCCTTTAACGCTGGCACACTAACCATATTCAAATGGATTAGGGTGCGAACTCATTATGAGCCAGAGCTATAGGAAATGATACCCAAAATCGAGAATTTACTGCCGTGGTTGCTTACTTATATGACCATAGAGTCCAAATGACATTATTCAAGCTTAATCTTCGAGAACAGTGTAGCAAACGGCACTCGTGACACTGTAACTCAAGATGGCTCGGCCATTAACCAAGTTTTCTTTTTTCTCTTTTGACAACTGCTTAATAAAATACTCAGTTTTGAGTGCCTGGCTTTTGTTCGCGACAGGCATCGACCACTCCAGCTGCAGCGGCCCTTTACCCTTGAGCGCTTTCGCCCCGGTTCCTGATTGATGCTGTTTGAAGCGCCTTTCCACATCATTAGTCACCCCGCAATAGAGAGCATTACGGTTATTGCGGATTAGGTAGACGCTCCAATAAGTGCCCGTCGGTTGATTCATGAAAGCAACGAATCTACCTGCTGTTTTAACGTCTCTAAATCTGCGCGTAACTGAGAGACTTCTTCTTCCAGCTGAGCAATGCGGTCAGAGCTTGGTGTGCTCACTGTTGACGCCATAGCAACCTCAGTCACGTCAACTTCACCACAAAACAGATGCATATAGCGAGACTCTCGCTTTCCGGCCTCACGCGGTAGTTTCACCACCAAGGGGCCACGCTCTTGATCGGCCAGTTGTTCAACAACCGATTCAACTTCTTTGACGTCATTAAACGTAGCCAGGCGATTAGTACGAGTACGGATTTCACCAGGGGTTTGTGCACCACGCAAAAGCAGGCAGCAGATAATACCCTTCTCCTGCTTAGTTAACTGCAGATCGCCGAACTCGGTATTACAAAAACGATGTTGGTATTTGCTAACCCGACTATTAAAGCCACTTTCATCACTGACCAGCCGGCGCTCTATCAGTGCATCAACGGCATCCAAAACCTCTGCCTCAGACAAAGACATTACTGGGTCTCGGTTACTTTTTTGGTTACAGGCGTTGGTCAACGCATTCAGGCTTAGGGGGTACTGATCTGGGGTAGTGGCTTCTTTTTCAATTAAGCAGCCAATCACTCTTGCTTCAATTGCCGTGAGCTCAACTTTCATCATGCATTTCCTTATTATTGTTTGCATTTGAGGTTGAATGCCGGGAAAAGAGCTGCATGCTTTGACCCGGCATTCTAATGAATGGAATGGGTCATCAATGTTCTGAAAGAATCGGCACCCGTTTCATATTGCCGTTCTCATCAATCATCATTACTTTCGAGCGGTTAAGTTCAACCTCAGTAATTTCTAATTTGGTTCTTTCTCTAATGTAAGCCGCTTTTAACTTCTCAGCCACCGAGCGTTTCACTGATTCATGCTCTTGACTTTCAGCAGGCTGAGGAGCGTTACCAGAGTTCATATCAAGTTTCATCATATTGTCACTAATGTCGATGATGATATAGCGAAGCCTGGTTTATGACAATGCATCTATGCACGATGAAAGTCATTGACCAGTACATTCCCGGTCCATTTTGTTACCGAACAGCAGAATTGATGGATAAATGTGCAACCCTGCATCCGGTTTGATCTAAAGTCTGTTATGCAAAGACGTGTTGTGCTTTAATCGATAAAGATATTTGCCATTTTCACCATTTAGGAAAGGGAACTATGAGTAGCGTATTTGAAATCGTCAATCAGGCTCGTCGTAAAAACAAACTGAAGCGTGAGCTGATAGACAATGAAAAAAAAGTTCGTGATAACCGCAAGCGCGTTGATCTTTTGGAAAACCTGCTGGACTACATCAAACCAGAAATGACACATGATGAAATTCTGGCTATTATCAAAAACATGAAGGCTGACTACGAAGATCGTGTTGATGACCACATCATCAAAAGCGCTGAAATCTCTAAAGCTCGCCGTGACATCAGCCGTCGCATCCGCGAACTGACTGAAGAAGATAAACAGAGCAGCGGTAAAAAATAAACCGTTATCCGGTTAAATCCCCCCGCGAGCATTTCCCCTTGTGGGGGTTATTTTGTCAATCTATCGTCGTCTATGTACAATGCGGCTAATCTAAGCTCACTTGCCATCGCGACGTTATGCCATCTCCTACTACCTCTGCACCACCGACACTCGCCAAACAATTGTTTACCATGACATGGCCCATGCTGTTTGGTGTGCTATCCCTAATGAGCTTTCAGCTTGTCGACAGCGCTTTCATTGGCCAACTTGGCGTACTTCCATTGGCCGCCCAAGGCTTTACCCTGCCCTTACAGATGGTGATCATTGGTACTCAGGTAGGACTTGGCATCGCAACAACTGCCGTAATCGCCAAAGCTCTTGGGGCCAGGCAAGACAAATACGCCAAACAGCTTGGCGGCTTGGTATTAATGATAGGTTCTATCGGAGTGGCACTGTTCGGCGCACTGATCTGGTTGTTGCGCTATCCTATTTTGTCTTTGCTCAGCGCCCCAGAATCGGTTATGCCGATTATAGACAGCTACTGGCCATGGTGGATTCTCAGCTCGTGGACGGGGGCGCTGCTGTATTTCTATTACAGTATTTGCCGGGCGAACGGCAATACCATGCTTCCCGGCACCATGATGATGGTTACCAGTGGGATAAACCTGCTTCTGGATCCGCTGTTCATTTTCACCCTGGACATGGGGATCAACGGTGCGGCAATTGCCACCGTAGTGTCGTTTGCTGTCGGCCTTACTGTGGTTGCGCCACGGGTACAACGCAACCATTGGTCGTCGTTCCAGTGGCACGATCTAAACGTACTGAAAAGCATCGCATCAATTGGCAACATCATGGGACCGGCGATGGTCAGCCAGCTTCTGCCACCTCTCTCCTCAATGTTAGCAACCAAACTCCTTGCCGGCTTTGGTACGGCGGCCGTTGCCTCATGGGCGTTGGGTTCCCGATTTGAATTTTTTGCGATTGTTTCGGTCCTGGCACTAACCATGTCCATGCCGCCGATGATTGGCCGCCTGCTGGGAGCAAAAAACTATCCTGATATTCGTTCATTGGTGAACATCGCGATAAAATTCATCCTTATTTTTCAGCTACTTATTGCCGCCATCAGCTTTCTTTCCGCCAAACGTTTAGCTTTGCTCATGACCAGCGACGGCAGTGTTGAACAAATATTGGCATCGCACCTCATGATCGTTCCGGTAAGCCTGGGCTCTCTGGGGGTATGTATGTTAATGGTATCCGTTTGCAACGCGCTGGGTAAACCCTATACCGCTCTGAGGATTTCAGCGTTGCGCCTGTTCCTGTTTTTCCTGCCGTGCTTGTGGCTTGGCGCACAGTTAAACGGCATACAAGGCCTGTTGATGGGGGCCTGTCTGGGTAACATATTGGCCGGCATCTTCGCCTATTTGAACTACCGCAAGGCCATCCAGAGCCTGTCATCAACGGCTCTGCACACCCCATAGCACATTCAACAAAACCCTTCATTGGAGGGCTTTGTTAGTTAATAGCTATCGGCAGATTAATTATCCGCCGGGAACACGACCCCGGTCTGGTGTCGTATCTCTGTGAGGATTTTCGCGACTGTCAGTGAGCGTTGTTTGGTCACCTGACAAATAGAGCCGGTCTCAATTTGGTCAGCAAACGTCCTGGCTTCATAAAACATGTGATTCTCTACCTGGGGCAATGTTAAGCTTTCCGCTTGCTGGCCACGCATCACACGCTCTATGCTTTTGCCCGTTGAGATCATGTCCACCAGTACACTGCCTCGCTCGCCCTGAAACTCACTTGGAATCAGAGAGTCACTTATTTTTGAATGCAGCAGATTCACATTAAAGCCATCGTACGTCAGAGTAACACTACCGCATCCATCCACTCCGGAAGCAAGCAGACACGCACTGGCCTGAATGGTTTTCGGTTCACCAAATAACTCAACAGCCGCTCCGACACAGTAGTAACCAATATCCATCACCGAACCATTCGAGAATTCGGGGTTAAAGGTGTTTGGCATCTCCCCATCCAAATACTTCTGGTAGCGGGAAGAATATTGACAATAACTGATGGTTGCATGACGCAAAGGCGCTATAGCAGGTAAGGTTTGTTTCAGAACTCCGAAGTTAGGTGTATAAGGTGACATGAATGCTTCAAACAACACCACCTGATTCTGTTCTGCACATTCAAACATTTGTTGCGCCAGCGTATAGTTCGACGCCATCGGCTTTTCACAAATAACATGCTTACCTGCCTGCATCATTCTCATCGCCTGGGGGGCGTGTAACGAGTTAGGACTGGCGATATATACTGCATCAACATCATGATCAGATGCCAAGCGATCCAAATCATCATAATACACCGCAGCCGAAAATGACTGGCCAAACTCACGCGCCTTATCAATATCGCGTGAATAGACGGCATGCAGCGCGAACCGCTCCGTCTGTAACGCGGCTTCAACAAATTGCCGCGAGATCCAGTTAGTACCTATTACCGCCAACTTATACATAGTGATTCCTTTTCCGCCTAATACTGACTTTTCGCTGGATTAACCCACGGATTTAAGCAAGCTTTAACTCATTAAACAACTCATAAAGCTGGTTGGATTTATACGGTTTAGGCAAATATGCATCCATTCCTGCGGCGAAACACTTCTCAATATCTTCCTCGAGCACACTGGCGGTGAGCGCGATAATCGTCACTTTTTCGTTGCCGACATTTCTCTCCCAACGCCGGATTTCCCGGGTTGCGGTCAACCCGTCCATCACCGGCATCATGCAGTCCATTAAGATCGCATCAAATGGTCCATCCTGTGTGACGGCCTCCAGGGCTTCCTGACCATTACTGGTGATAAGGTAATCATACCCGGCTTTCTCTAAAAAGAAGCTGGCGATCTTCTGGTTCATTAAATTATCTTCAACGACAAGAATGCGACGTCTGGCCCGTGTTGTCACCAGATTGCGTGAATGTGCCCCATTCGATACCACGGCGTCTTGTTGCGGATACTGTCGTATCGCGGCTAACTCATCCATCGCGGTTTTAAACCGATTACCTAAAAACGGCTGAGTTAAAACCGTATGGATATGCTCAGCATTTATGTCCGATGCCCACAGGTGATGCTGGCACACGACGACCTTGCTCAATGGATAAGTTTTCTCAAGCTGCTCCAAAGCGCGGTTGATATCATTTTTGTTCGTATGGCAATAGAACACCACATCAAATTCATCGCGCATACCGATCGCATGTTCCAGATCACACACGTTAGTCAACTGAATGCCAGCAAGACGGCATTCACTGGCCAGCTGACGGGTGTAACCATATCCATTTGCAATCAAGAGCCCACAGCGGATGCTCTTTGTGGTCCAATGCGGTACCGCCAGAACATCAACATCAACAAAGAACTGGAAGCAACTACCAATCCCCTTGGTCGATTTGGCCGTCAACTCTCCTCCCATTAACGCAACCAGTTGCCGGCAAATTGCCAGTCCAAGCCCCGTACCACCAAACTGGCGGGTAATACCAGTATCCTCTTGAGTGAAAGGTTCAAAAATCGTCTTGAGTTTCGCTTGATCAATACCAATCCCGGTATCAGTCACTTGAAAAGTAATCCGCCCTTTATCACTCTGTAACGCTTGATACCCGACGCTGACAGCAACATTCCCCTCATGGGTGAACTTGATAGCATTACCAACTAAGTTGGTGAGTATTTGCTTTATCCGATGATCATCGGCCATTACGCGCGCCGGTATGCCTTCTGCCAGCTTGACACCCAATGCAATGTTTTTACTGGTGGCTTTAGATTGAAATAAAATCAGAGACTGATACACCACTTCGCGTATATCAGCTTCAACATAAGAAAGGTTAAGATTACCTGACTCGATCTTAGACAGATCCAAGATATCATTGAGCAACAGCAACAAAGAGTGCGATGATGAATCGATATCCATCAGTACTTCGTTCTGCTGTGAAGTTAAATTGCTTTGAGACAAGATCTCTGTCATGCCAATGATGCCATTCAGCGGGGTGCGGATCTCATGTGACATATTGGCCAGAAATACTGACTTAGCACGGTTCGCAGATATCGCCGATTCTTTTGCCTGCACGATAGCATCGGTCTGGTCGCGCATCGCCTCAATAATGCCATTGACCTGCCGGGAAAATATCGTGAACTCATCATTCCCATCGATTGTGATCTGAGTGCCTTTCTCATTCTTATCAAGCAACGCACTCAGCGATCGAATCAGTGAGTTTAGCTTGCCACTAACCCGATACCAGGTTGTGATACCCAGCCAACACAAAACTGCAATAAGCACAGCAACAAATAAACTCATGATGATGTTGGCTCTTTTTTGCTTCGCCACCTCCTGACGCAGAGCCGACTCAACCTCCAGAGAAAAACCATCGACCATGTTTTGCAGTCTTTGTACCCTGTAATCCAGTTCACTCAGGTATTCAGCATGATCATTGTCTGCCATGAGGCCATTGAGTAAATTTTCCCGTTCATGCAGATTTTGTTGAAATCGATTGGAAGAAAAGAATGCCAACAATTGTTCGGTATGGTGATAACTGCTACCTAAGCCAAGAAAGTGATCCAAGCTCTGTTGCTGTCGCTCGATCGCCTGGAAAAAGGGGGCTTTATCAAACTTTAAATTTCCATCATACATCTGACGATAGGTAAGCCACGCCTCTTTCTGGGTCCAGTACGACAGTTGTGCTAAAGAGACAATAACGTCTTGCATCCACAGTATTTTCCTGCTGTCCAGCTGAACTTGGTAATTAAGCGAGTCCGCTATATCTTTGAGTAAAGAAAATGCCCACTCTCCTGATTCCAGTCGGATTTGATTATCGTCTGAAAGGGCGCCCACCATGACATCATGAAGTTCAGCCGCATACTCCCGTGTATGCGGGTTTTGGCGGAATTGCCAATATAACAACTCAACGTCTGCATGAGTCGGGGTTGGATGGCTGGCGGTTTCACTTTGCAGAGCAGGAATACGATGCGCATTTTCCAGTGACAGCACCAAATTAGAAGACAAAGAGATCAGTTTATAAGTCTGGATGTCATACAACACATGATTGAGCCGCTCAATCTGAGCGGAATATCGGGAAAATTGCTGAGCAGCAAACATAGCAATCACGACTGCCGGTAGCAGTGCCAAAAGAGCCAGTCGAGTTTTTATTTTATACCTAGCCATGCTTTGCTCAGACCACTCAGTGAACGAACTTTCATTAAATACTAGACCAATTTTATAAAAGCCGAGAACAGAGCTCTGGGTACGCCAGTCAAAACAGCCTAGTGTCAGTAGCGTCTGGCAGCAAACCATGCATTGTCAAAAAGAAACATCGACCGAACATTATTGGCCAAACAGGGTGAGGCTAATTATTACGACGTTGCATCTTTTAACATAAAAACGTGATCTCTAACCCATTTGGGGCAACTTATACTATCTGAGTATCGCCCACCCTGATTTAAACCAAAGCATAAATACTGCCGCAGACTTAAACCGCACTTGTCGTTTACTTTTTTGGTGTGTTATTTGATCGGCATTCAATAGTTTTCGTGTATATCAATTTAATCTCATAGCAATATTTTGAACTGACTTGTTATCCTCGCAAAATAAGTTTTCACTTCCTAAAAAGTCAATATGCCTAAGATGCCCTTTTAGTCATAGTTTTGAACTAATTCGGTCAGCTTAAACAACAGATTTACCTTAATTTATTTTTCCTAGCAGAATAAGTGCTCTACCTGTAAACTCTGCACACATAACTGTTACAACTTAATTACATTACCAGCCAAACCCTCCAACAACGCATCACAGCTTGCAGGAGAGAGTAAGGCCAGCCCCTAACGTGAAAGGTCCAATACAACAATGAGTCCAGAGAAATATCTCCAAGACTGGCAAACCAGCCAAACGATTGCTGAATCCATCTCCCCTCTTATTGGTAAGTTATATCGTCAGAAAGGCATCGAAGTTGTCCTGTTCGGGAAAACACTCATCAATGCAACGACGATCGACATTCTCAAAACTCACCGTGTCGCCCGACGCTACACCGGAAGCCCGCTATCACTAGAGCACACCATGCCAATCATTCAAGCCCTGTGTGAGATGAGCATATCTTCCTGCCGCGTTGACGCAGGTCAGCTAGCGACAATGTACTGGAAAGAGCATGATGACGCCTCTGCCGTCAGCGATTTTTTACACACCGCTCTTGCTGGAGCTCGTGATGCCGACTCCTCACTAGAAGTCCGTGATGTGGTACTGTACGGTTTTGGCCGTATCGGTCGTCTGCTGACGCGGCTCCTGATTGAAAAAAGTGGCCCGGGATATCCGCTACGATTACGCGCGATCGTGGTGCGTGGTGGTAAGAAAGGCGATTTAGAAAAACGTGCCAGCCTGCTCCGCCGCGACTCTGTTCATGGTCAGTTCAACGGCAGCATTGTCGTAGATGAAGAGCGTAAAGCACTTATTGTGAACGGAAATTATATTCAAATTATCTACGCAAACCAGCCAGCGGACATCGATTACTCGACATACGGTATCAACAATGCATTGGTTGTCGATAACACCGGCGTTTGGCGTGATGCTGAAGGTCTGAGCCAGCACCTGACATGTCAGGGGGCTGAAAAAGTACTCCTCACGGCGCCGGGTAAAGGTGACATCAAAAACGTGGTTTTCGGTGTCAACGAATCGGTAATTAATAAAGATGACACCATTATCTCTGCCGCAAGTTGTACGACTAACGCCATTACTCCGGTACTAAAAGCGCTCAATGATAAGTATGGCGTGCTTTCTGGCCACATTGAGACCGTACACTCGTACACCAATGACCAGAATTTGATCGACAACTTCCACTCTGGTGACCGCCGTGGCCGCAGTGCCTCTCTGAACATGGTGCTAACCTCAACCGGCGCGGCAAAAGCGGTCGCTAAAGCCCTGCCGGAACTGGCTGGAAAGCTGACCGGAAACGCAATACGCGTACCGACACCAAACGTATCGATGGCAGTAGCAAACCTCAATCTGGGAGAAGAGGTTGACCGAGATAACCTAAACAATTACCTGCGTGAGATGGCCCTTAACTCCGCGCTGTCAGCTCAGATCGATTACACTGACTCGACCGAAATTGTCTCGAGTGATTTAGTCGGTTCGCGTCACGCCGGCGTCGTCGATGGCCAAGCCACGATTGCACAAGACAAGCGTTGCGTACTGTACATTTGGTACGACAACGAGTTTGGATACAGCTGCCAAGTGGTGCACTGTATGGAACAAATGATGGGCGTTCGTTACCAGACTTTCCCTCGATAGGTAAACTTTGCTCCACAACGTTAACCACAGCCGGTAACAACGAAACCAACGTTTGTTCTAGTATTCGCTCAATGTGAGCATAATAATAATTTTAAACTCCCCCGTTTTACGCCTGACTCATCCTCAGGCGTTTTTTCTTTCTCAAGCTAATTTAACCATCCTCTGACAAATCAGAACCGGTTTGAACGACGTGTTCATGTTTCGTTCATCTTCAGGCCGTTAATCTCAATACATAGATTGTGAAAGAGGTCATTATATGAACAGAATTGTCGTTACAACATTGGCACTGATTACCGGTTTTTTTACCTTAATCTTTAGCTTAGTTATGGCGATTCCATTGACGATTGCAGCACTGATTACCGGTAAACGTATTGAGAGACGCGTCAAGCAGATGCAACAAGAAATACATGAAGAATATGAGTTCAATACAGGAAAAGCTGACGCCATTGAAGGCGAATTTGAAGAGATTCGTCGTTAGAATTTAACAAGCAAGGTTACTTAACTCCCCCATATGTTCCTGAGCAACCTTCCTTGTTGACATCCTGACTCAACTGATGAGTCGGGATTTTTTTTACCTGATATAAAGTCGGCCTGCGACAGCGCGGAAAGCTGATGTATCATCAGTCCCGAGAACCGTTTGAGTCATATTTTGATGCTTTAGCGTTGCGATAACCCTCACACCATAACTCTGCATCAATAGATGCATAAGGATTGGCTTCCTCCGGTAGACCTCGCAGATAGGCATTGCGCCCTTCTTGCTTGAGTTTCTCAATTCTATCACGCACAAAGTTAAAACTATTAGGATCCACCTGGCGTAAAACCATGGCTATAATCCCAAATCCAGCCACGATTATTGACTATAGGCCAACAAAGCTACCAAAGCCTTTGCCTGTCAACAAAACCCAAGCAGTAGAGAAGAATCCGGTAACCAGAAAAGCTGAAAGTAAACAACTTGCTTTTTTCATATTTCTCTCACTTTAGTAGAAAGCCTTACACCAATCCCATCATCGATGAATAAGTAAGAGGAAAATCCCAACATAAGTTCTTTATCAAATAAAGACCACTTTACGGCCAACGTCAATTTCATATGCAACCCGTTTAATAATAAATAATTAACGCCTGTGCGTGACAGTTTTCCATATCTATACCAAGCCAAAAGACAAAAGCAGCCGGGATGGCTGCTTTTGTATAACCCGCTTTTTCTTACAGCTAAACTGCTAACACCACTCGTAGCGCCAGCAGTATCAATACAACCCCCGACAACCGGTCGATCAACACGGCTTTCGACCGAATACGCTCAACCAGTCGCGAACTGGAAAGCACCAAAGTAATGAAGGTATACCACAAACCATCAACAACAAACGGCGTTGCGACGATGATCATTTGATTGCTCAAACCGTTCCCCAGTGCCACAAACTGACTGAACAGAGCGATGAAAAACAGCGCTATTTTCGGACTCAAAATCGAAATCAGAAACCCTTCACGTGCTGATTGGAGCACTTTGGTCTGTTGACCGGATTCCAGCTTCGCTGCAACACCTCCCTTCGAGCGTAATGCATTAAAACCCAGATACGCCAGATACGCGGCCCCAGCTAAACTGATGGTTTTAAATAATACCGGGCTTTGCTGCAGCACCACGGCAAGGCCAATTAAAGTAATAAAAGCGTAGATGCCGATGCCAAGTGCATGCGCCCAAGCCGTTGCCAGACCGTTTACACGTCCGCCGGCAAGCGAATGCTTAGCAACCATCGCCAAACTCGGCCCCGGAGACATCGCACCAAGCAAACACACGGTAAAAAGTGATAACCAAACTGTCAGTGTCATAAACTTCTCCTGTTTGGCGACAATTTATCAATAGAAAGGATATAAATAGAAATCAGACTTTTTCATAATGGTTATGATTTCTAATCATAACCTGGCAACAAATGTTCAGCGGATCGAATACTCACACCACTGCATCACCCCACGCATCTCTTCACGTACCCATTTATGCGCAGGATCATTATCAAACTTTGGATGCCACATCAGCCAATACTGGTACGTTTGCGTTTCCAACGGTAAAGGCTTATGCACCAAGGCCCAATGTCTGGCCAGATTATGCGCAATGTGTTCCGGGACAATCATCAAATGTTCACTCGAAACCAGGCGATTAACCGCCGCAGAAAAGAACGGCACCTTGAGGGTAATATGGCGTGACAGCCCCCGCTCTTTTAGCGCTACATCCGTACTGGAATCTTTATCACCGCCTCCCGTCACTTTAATGTGAGAATAACGGATCAGATCATCAACACTGAGTGTGCGTTTATCCACCAGTGGATGACCAGCCTTCATCATGCAGACAACAGTATCCGCCCCTATGTTGATACTTGACACGCCGGGAGGCTTTTCCGGGTACATGGTCGATGCGATATGAATGCCGCTTTCATGCAGCTTATCAAGAAAGTCCGGCTGCCAAAGCCGGTAGTCGATATCTAACTGCGGCGCACACGCGGTTAAATGCGCCGCAATATCTGGCAGCACATACTGAGCAACATAGTCGCTTGACGCAATCACCAACTCACCCTGCCACTCTGCTGGATTAAACGGTTTATCATCTAACAGGTGATCAAACTCAGCCAACAACGCATCCAGCTTATTTTTCAGCACCAGGGCTCTGGGAGTGGGGAGTAACTGGTTACCCTGACGCACCAGCAGGGGATCACCACACAACTCTCGCAATTGAGCTAACTGGCGACTGACCGCAGATTGAGTGATGTGCAGTCGTTGTGCCGCCCGGCTGACATGGCACTCATCTAAAAGCACGTGTAATGAACGCAATAAATTGAGATTGATGTTATTCAGCACGTTCTGCCCCCTTTGCTCGCCACTTGCTGCCAGCGTGGACATCATGGCTTTCCATCACTTGCTCACAATAAAGCACAACGTCTTGCCTTGTCATTTAACGAACGTGTTCCCTGTGGTATTAAAAAACTCGGTCAGTACGGTATGGGTTGTAAGATGCCGAAGCTCCGGATAACGTTGAATTTGATCACGAATTTGGTTAAGCCGGTTCATATGGGGAACCTCGACGAACAGCATCATGTCGGTTTCACCACTGATCGCATGGCACCATTTCACCCCATCAATTTTATACAGCTCATCCACATAAGACTCACAGTAGTGGCTGGATGAAGACGTATCAAACTTCAGCGCGAAATAGGCACATATTGACGTGCCCTCAGTTGCAGCGATCTCCGCATGATAGCCCAGTATAATCTTGTCATTCTCCAGTCTTTTGATACGCGCGGTTACCGCAGAGCGGGAAAGATTCACTTTGTCGGCGATATCAGTTATTGACAAGCGGGCATTGTGCCGGAGTATGTCTATGATTTTAAGGTCAAATTTGTCCATAAACTTACCTAGCTTTCCTTAATTTTTCCATTCTATACCCAAACAAGCAGAATAAGCGAGATCTGCAACAGCCGACACCTTATAAATCCCCAACATGGCGCAGCAAATCCGGCGTTAAACGGCCATTTTGTTGGTAACAACCCAAACAACCGTCATTTTGCTGGTAGACAAGCGCATTTTGTTGTTGAGAATTTGGGTAAGCTAGAAACGTAAAAAGATCAGGACGCCAAACAACAGTTATGGAACAACTCAAAAAAGACATCACGCTCACTTCCGGGATAAGTCAGCTATCAACCACATTGATGGGAACCGGTTTATTTATGATCCCGGCTATCGCCTCTGGCATCGCGGGCCACTACGTACTCTGGGCGTGGATCGTTCTGTTTATCGCGATCTGCCCTATTGCGCTGACTTTCGCTCAGTTAGGCAAACGCTACCCCAACGCCGGAGGTACCGCTTATTTTGTCCGTCGGGCATTCAACAGCAAACTGGAAAGCAGTGTGGCCTGGCTGTTTGTCAGCGTGATCCCGGTCGGCGTACCTGCAGCTATCGCGCTGGCGGCAGGTTTTTTACAGCAGCTTCTGCCGGCATCGTTCAGCAATCACCTTTTTGCCCAGGTGATTACCATTGTACTGTTAATTGGGGTAAATCTGCTCGGGACCAAGTCTTCCGGGCGCTTACAGACCTTAATCGCCCTGAGCATTTTTGCCCTGGTGGGCGCATTTGTATGGCGAGGCGATATCGGCAGTGCCGATTTGGCCATGCCTGACATCACGGCTGAAACCTCTTGGCCAATCGCGGCTGCGCTTGGCGTAATGTTCTGGTGCTTCGTTGGCATTGAAGCTTTCGCTCATATGGGCGAAGAATTTAAAAACCCTCAGCGGGATTTCCCGGTTGCCATCATCATTGGCTGCTTCGTCGCAGGTGTGACCTACTGGGCATGCTCGGTAGTAATATTAAAGTTTGGTGCCTACGGCAATGCCGAAATGGACAGTGCCTCCATCCCCTGGCTCAGCGCTCACCTTTTTGGCGATGGGTTAAAATGGCTCATCAGCCTGATTGGCTTTGCCGCATGCTTTGCCAGTATCAACCTTTACACCCAAAGCCTTGCCCGTATGGTGTGGGCACAAGCCAGGGAACATCGCCCGAATGATCCCATTGCCCGCCTTTCGGTTCGTGGCGTACCCGCCAATGCCACCCTGCTGGTTGGCAGCATCTTACTGGTTTCCTGCTTAATTGGCTCACTATCAGGACTGAACCTGGAGTTTTTCCTCAAACTTGCCAACGGTATATTTGTCTTGGTTTACCTGCTTTCTATGCTCTCCGCCGTAAAACTCCTGCAAGGGATCGGCAGAGTGCTGGCGGGAGTTTCTTTGCTGCTCTGTAGCGGCGTATTTATCTGCCTGGGTTGGTCAATGCTGTACGCCATCACCATTTTTGTCGTGCTTTCACTGCCATGGAAGCAATGGAGAAAAAAGAACCAGACAGAAACGACATTATCATAAAGCCTGTCACGCTTTGATCGCCAGCGGCTCACAACTACTGGCGACACGTCACACTCTGGCGCTAATGCACATGGCGTTCGAGGTACTGTCTTGGGGTCAGCCCCCGATTTCGTTTGAACATTCGATTGAAACTGGCGGTATTGGTGTACCCCAACAGTCCGGCAACCTCATCGATTCCTTTACCATTGACCAACATTTGTACCGCGACATTACTCAATACGTAACCGAGCACTGTGGAAAAGTTCATGCCAAACTTATGTAAGCGCCGCTGGAACTGTTGTTCTGAAAGCCCCAGTAAGCCAGATACCCGGCCGAGTGAAGGTAAACCAAAATGGCGGCTGTAATTGAAGACTTCATAAATGGCTTTCAACTCATCTTCCGGATCCGGCATGTTCAGCAGCTCATCCAAGTCGGAAAAATTCATCGCCAGGCGCTGAGCTTTGGGAGGGTTTGCCTGCCGCGACGCTAAACGATCATTACCATGCAGCCACACTTCTGTTCTGGAATGGTTCCAGTCGACCTCGCAACCAAAATATCCTGTGTAGAGTTCGTGATTTTTGCGAGAACCAGATAACCGCACTCGCAGCGGGGCATAATCTGCGCCAAGGAACTCACGCAAGACCTTTAACATCAGCATCGCAATACGAATACTGTCATGCACATTGACTGATGGATCAAGAAAGCGGTTAGCGTAGGTCCACTTAATAATGCTTCCCGACTGAGCACCTGCCAGCGTCGCCCCCGACTGAATATTGCTCATGCCATAATTAACCCGTCGAATCGTGCTGGCAAGATCCTCTCCGGAATAAAGCCATCGTCCAATTGGGCCAATTTGCTGCAACTCAACATGACGACTCATATTGAGATACACATCCGGATCCTGGCTGTTCTCCTCCAGTTTCATATACCATTTGTTCAACTCTGGCATTGGTATCAAATTCATCGGATTGTGGAAGACACTGTCCGGAATCCCAAGAGCCCCTTCAGGCAACTGGTAATGAGCGCGAGCATTTCGGTGAACATTCACAATGCCCAATGCGCGGATAAATCGGATCATAGGTAACAGAACGCATCATTATTAAGTACATTATAAAGTAATCTGTCATAAAACCCCCTCCATTTCAATTGATCAACACAATACGCTCCTTCGTCCAAATAGGAGTTATGAATGAGCTTATTGAGTGTCCCATTTGTCGGTACTGGTGCAGATACCGCACTGCACGTCGTCGCAGCGGTGGTGCTGGTCGCAAGCGTCGCAGGTGCCTGTTACGGCTTTTGGAAAATCCACGAGTTACCTATCAACAAGGCCCACAGCAAAGATCATCATCAAATCGGCTTGATCACCGCCATGACGTGGATTGGCTTTGTCTGGCACTGGGTGTGGGTTTTGGCAGTGATTTTTGCCTTTGTCGACATGGAAAAAGCCATTATTAACCTGCGGGATACATGGAAAGGCCAACCACACCCTGAGCATCAACCACAAGAGGAAGCGTAATGTTAGAAGGTTTGGCGGTTTGGGCCCTGTTTATTTACTTACTGCGTTTGGTCGGTATGCCCTGGAATAAAGTCACCAAGTCTTTCGCCTATTTGGGCGGTATAGGCTGGTTGATGTTTGTCTGGGTCGGGCTGATTAACTTTACCCCCATGGACATATCCGGTGGTTCGGTCGTGCAATCACCGCATATCCAGTTACGCCCCGACTCAACAGATGTCAGAGGCAAAGTTGAGCATATTTATATTGAGCCCAATCAACAAATTGAGAAAGGTCAGCTGATTTACGAACTGGACAGCACGCGCTATCAGATTGCCTTAAATCAAGCTAACGTGTCAGCCGAAGCGGCAGGTGTGGCACTGGCTACCGCCCAAGGGGATGTCGCCATCGAGCAGGCCAGCCACCAGGCATTGCTGCAGGATCTGGAAACCTCAAAAAGCAAGCTTGCTGCCGCCGAAGTCGACTATGCGTTACAACAAAAAATGCTCGCGCGTTACCAGGAGCAGAATCGTGTGGTACACAATACCATCACCGGTAGTGACATTGATAAACAGGCCAGTGCGGTGGAAACGGCACGTCAGCATGTCCTGACGCTTGAATCACAGATCAAAAAGCAGCAGGTTGATATTTCTCGCGCTAAACTCGCAATTAGCAAAGCCGAGCTAGCAGTAGAGAGCCGGCAAGCAGAACAGCGACAGGCCATCGAGAAGGTCGCGAAAGCCCAGTGGGACATGGACAGCACTAAAGTCTACGCACCAACGGATGGCTTTGTGACGAATTTTATCCTGCGCGAAGGGCAACGCGTGTCAATGATGCCCCGGTTAAACATGTACACCAATGAAAAATACGTGTTGATGCGGGTTAACCATCAGGCGATCCGTAATATTAAGCCGGGACAGACAGCGGAGTTCGCCTCTTCGGTGTACCCGGGTAAGATTTTCTCAGCCAGTGTCGAGGGCATTGTCGAAGCAACCGGTGAAGCGCAGGGTAATCTGCTCGGTTTCGATGATAATGTGCGGGCTACCACCGGGAAGAACCTTCAGAACAAGCACCATTTTGTCCGTCTGAAAATCAACGAAACGGAAGGCTATGACATTCCGGTTGGCTCAGTCGGTCTGGCGTGGGTAAGTGGCGAGAAACCGATCAGCTTCCTGGCATTCCTGGATGTCATTCGCGGCATCATCATCCGCATGAAATCTCAGCTGTACTTCTTCTACTCAATTTAACCCACTACCGCCAGAACACTGGCGGTTTTTGTTTGTCGGCTTGTGCCCTATCGAGTTAGTTTGGCGTATAAGAGGAAGATTAACCAGGAGCCTTAATATGCCAAACAAGGATAAAAGCCTGCCCGTTCATCGCATCACCAGGCTGGGAAAGTTTGCGTCACTGGCAACGCGGGTAGCCGGTAACGTGATAGCGGAAGGCAGCAAGCAAATCGTCCAAGGCCAACGGCCGAAGGCAAAAGACTTGCTGTTGACCCCACAAAACATCACCCGCCTGACCACACAGTTGGCACAGTTGCGCGGCGCAGCGATGAAACTGGGCCAAATGTTGTCAATGGACGCCGGTGATATGCTGCAACCAGAGCTGGCCGAGATCCTTGCCCGGCTGCGATCTGACGCCGACCCCATGCCAGCCAAACAGCTCAATGCGGTATTAGAAACCGCGTTAGGGCCTGACTGGAAAATGGCTTTTCTGGCTTTCAATTTTAAACCTATAGCCAGCGCATCAATCGGCCAAGTCCATCAGGCTTACAGCGACACCGGTGACAGACTGGCGGTAAAAGTGCAGTACCCGGGAATTCGGCAAAGCATTGACAGCGATGTTGACAATGTCGGTACCTTATTAAAGGTTGTCAACTTAATCCCGGAATCTATTGATTACAAAGGGTTTCTTGAAGACGCCAAACAACAGCTCCATGACGAGGCAGATTACCAGCGCGAAGCCGCTTTCGCCAGACGCTATCATGATCTGCTCCGACCCTATACGCAATTCGTAGTACCGAGGATTTACCCAGACAGCTGTTCAGCCTCTGTACTGGCGATGGAATTTATCCAGGGAGAGCCTATCGAAACCATTGCGCACAGAGATCAGCAAACTCGTGATTTGGTGATGAAAAACTTACTCGAGTTACTCTTCCTTGAGCTGTTTGAATTTAAGATGGTGCAAACGGATCCGAATTTTGCCAACTTTTTGTATCTCAAGGACACCGGGCAAATCGGCTTGTTAGATTTTGGCGCCACGCGTGAATACAGTACACACTTCAGCAATGGCTACCGACAAGCTTTCAAAGCGGTAATCCATCATGATGAGAATGGTTTGAATCAGGCCCTGCAACAGATCGGTTTTTTCAGTCAGGCTATACTGCCAGAGCAGCGGCAGGCCATTCTTGACTTGGTCAAAATGGCCTGCGAGCCAATGCTCATTGACGACCAGTATGACTTCCAGGCCAGTGGGTTAGCTGTGCGCTTACGCAAAGCCGGTACAATTTTGAGTATGGAGCAGGACTACTGGCATACCCCGCCGGCAGATGCGCTCTTTCTCCATCGTAAAATCGCGGGGTTGTATTTGCTCGCAGCCAGGACTGGAGCCAAAGTCAACGTTCGCAGGATGGTTCTGCCTTATCTTGACTGACCGGACCATCAAGGTATTGTTTTTCTCCCACTTTCAAGTAACTTGAACAGCAGTCAACTATAATAACCGGGTTCTCGGGGTATTCTGTGAGCAAATTTCAAGACCTCTCGACGCTAATTGAACAAGTGGTCAAAGCCGATGAAGCACAGCAAATGACGTTGCTCAATGAGTCTATTGAGCATGGGCTGGAGCCTAGTGCCGTTGCGTTGATTCTCGAAGCATTTCCTATTGAAGAGCGTGTTCGGCTCTGGCGGGCACTACCGTTAGAGCTGCATATTGACGTATTAACTGAAATGCGTGCCGATGTACGCTTTTCGATCATTAATGCCCTCACTGAGGTCGAGCTCAAGCTTACCCTGGCCAAGCTCGATAACCTGGCACTGATAGAGTGGGCCGACTCGCTTCCGGAAAGCATTATCAATGAAGCACTGGAGCTGGTCGAGAAAGATGAACTTGAGCTTTACGACCAGGCCAACCAGTATGAAGAGGATCAACTCGGCCGCTGGGCTGAACGTAAAGTCATTACGCTACCATTCAATATTACCACCGGCCGTGCCTGCCGACTGATGGAGCGCCATAGTTACGATACTCCTCAACAGGTTTACCTGATCAACCGTCAAAAACAGCTGCGGGGTGTCGTCAATTACTACGATATTTTACGCAGTGAGCCTAATACAAGCCTGAAAAGCCTCGATAATGAGACCATCACTGTGCTGGACAGTAAACTGCCCTTGGCTGAAGCCGTTGAAGCGCTCGAACACAGTGCCTTCCCCTCTCTGCCGGTAACCGATGAAGACCAGACGCTGGTTGGTGAGGTCGACTGGCAGTTTGCTCTCAGCACCCAGCGCGAAATATACGAAGCACGCCTGATGGCCGGTACCGGTATGGACGAAGGTGACGACTTATTTGCTCCGGTAATGAAAAGTTCGCAAAAACGCGGGGTATGGCTGGGCATCAATTTACTCACCGCAATTTTGGCTTCGGTGACGATTGGGTTATTTGAGGATGTGATCGCTCAGGTGGTCGCACTGGCGGTATTAATGCCGATTGTAGCCTCAATGGGCGGCATTGCCGGCAGCCAGACATTAACCTTGATGGTGCGCGCCATGGCACTTAACCAGATCACTCCCGGTAACCGTCTGGCATTGCTTAAAAATGAGCTGGGGATAGGATCATTAAATGGCTTGGTATGGGCGCTGATCATCGGAGCCCTGGCAGGCTTATGGTTTCAGTCGCCAATTTTAGGTGCCACGATTTCACTTGCGATCATCGTCAACATCATTACCGCTGCTCTGTTTGGGGTAATCATCCCGATTGTTTTGGACAAACTTAAACTGGATCCGGCTCTGGCTGGCTCAGTGATCCTAACAACCGTGACCGACGTGGTCGGCTTTTTTGCCTTTTTAGGCACCGCTAGCCTGGTCATGCTTTAAATATCAATAATGACCAGCTCATGAGGTTAATGTTAATTCCAGGTGAGGAATCCAAAGAACGTGCTCTATATCGAAATTCGCTGGTGTAACGGAAAAATGATGCTTTCAATATTTGCACATCGCGACGACTAATACTATCGTTTAAAGCCTCTATTGAGCTTCCTAACAAAAGGATCAATAGTGTGCTATCAAGCAGATTTATACTAGCAACGTCAACTATTAATAAGAAAAATCAACAAAGAAGATAGGAGCAAAGGGCCAGCAATTGCTGGCCCTTTTTATTGCCTGGAATAATTAAACAAGTAACAAAAGAAATGAGCTTCAAACTAAATTATCCGTTTACGGTAAGGCAGCAGTTCTCAATACTCAAACAACTAAAAGGTGCCTCACTTTCAGCTTGGTAACCCAGCTCCAAAAATTAGCTGGTGTTACTTGTCATCCGCCAACGAAGCCCACGGCTGCTCTCTTTTAAGCATTACCAACTCCCGCAGACCACTCCTCGCGATTTGAGGCAAACTGGCTCTTAGTTATATCAATCACCTGAAAAAGCAATCACCTAATCCCCATAACAACGCTATTTTTTAGCAATTTGTTTTAGAGTTGGGCATACTTTTGCCCAAACCAATATTCAAAAATGCTATCCATGACGTTATTAACCCCAATAGAGCCGTTGCTGCTTGAGTATATGGCACAAGAAATGCGAACCGACAGCGCACACGACATCAGCCACATACAACGCGTAGTCAAAACCGCCAAACACCTCACCGAGCAAGAAGGGGCAGAGTTAGCAGTAGTATTGCCGGCAGCCTACCTACACGACTGTTTCACCTATCCCAAAGATCACCCCAACAGAAAACAAAGCTCGTTGGTTGCGGCCCAAAAAGCCATCGAATTTCTGGAAAGCATTGCCTACCCCAGCCAGTACCATGATGCTATCGCTCATGCCATTGAAGCTCACAGCTTCAGTGCCAATATCAGCCCACAAACACTCGAAGCGCAAATTGTGCAAGATGCCGACCGATTAGATGCACTGGGAGCGATCGGGATAAGCCGCTGCATTCAGGTCAGCACACACTTTGACGCCCGGCTCTATGATCACGATGACATGTTTGCCAATCAGCGTAAACTTGATGACAAACGCTATGCCATCGATCACTTTCGTACCAAACTATTCCAAATCGTTGACACGATGCATACCGATTCAGCAAAACACGAAGCCTTAAAGCGCAAAGCATTCATGCAACAGTATTTGGCGCAATTACAAGCGGAAGTCGAGGGTTAGAAACCACACGCCACCATTCCCAGATCTAAGCTTGCAGTCACCCAAAACCTGCCAAATAACCAGACCATCACCCATTAACCAGGAGAGTTGGCAGAAAACCGAATTTTCTATAATAAGTGGCTTTATTCAAAAGCTTTTAGTCGTCATTTGTTACAACAAAAAGGGCAATATTTACTCATAAACTGACAGCAGTTAAGCACGGTTTCTAGTAGGATAGATAAAGGTACTATTCCGGGAGGTCTGATGAAAATCATTATTTTACATGGTCTTTATATGCATGGGCTGGTCATGCAGCCTCTTAGCCAAAGCCTGCGCAAGCTGGGCTATGACACTCAGGTACTCAGCTACAACACGATTGCTATCAATGAAGAAGCATTGTTTAAACGTCTTGACCAAGCCCTTAATCCAAAAGGCCCCAACACCCTGGTTGGACACAGTTTAGGTGGCCTAATGATCAAACGCTACCTCGCCAGCAGGCACCCGACAACCAACCTGGTTTCTCATGTGGTCGCCATTGGTTCTCCCCTAAAAGGCGCTTCAATCGTGTCACGGATTCAGGATCTCGGCTTAGGCGCACTGCTGGGTAACTCTCCCCATCACGGGCTGAACAAACACGAAGACGTTTGGTCATTCCCACAAAAGCTCGGCAGTATCGCCGGTACTATGCCTATTGGCGCCCGGCCGCTTTTAATCCAGGATGACAATACCATGTCTGATGGTACCGTAACGGTAGAAGAAACCCGCTTAGAAGGCATGCAAGATCATATACTCGTCAAACAGACCCACACCAGTTTGATTTACAATACGTTTGTTCCACGCCAGATTGATTATTTTATCCGCCATGATTCCTTCCTCCACTCACATTAACAGAGTGATAACTTATACAATATCGCACTGTTTGGCTTTCCAATCGATTGCGTAAACAGTATTATCTTGCTGCCGGACTTTTTAGAGAGTTATCGGCTTATTGAATTGTTCTCAGGGCGGGGCGAAATTCCCCACCGGCGGTATACTCCTAAGAGTGAGCCCGCGAGCGCTCGATTCGTCGAGGTCAGCAGATCTGGTGAGAAGCCAGAGCCGACGGTTACAGTCCGGATGAAAGAGAATTAAGAAAACACCAGCTTCTGACCCTTGTCGGAGGACACTGGCGTATTTCTTTTCGATCCCGCAAAGCGGATCACTCATACCGCCCTGATTCTGGTAATATTTAAGGAGTTAACCATGAATCAGTCATCACTACTTGCCGAATTCGGCGACCCGATCACCCGCGTTGAACGCGCATTAACCGCCCTGCAGCAAGGCCGGGGCGTTCTGTTACTTGACGATGAAGATCGCGAGAACGAAGGCGACATTATTTATTCAGTGGAACATCTGACGAATGAACAAATGGCGCTGATGATTCGTGAATGCAGCGGCATTGTATGTCTGTGCCTTACCGACGCACAAGCAGATAAGCTGGAGTTGCCACCGATGGTCGTCAACAACAACAGTGCGAACCAGACCGCCTTTACGGTCTCGATTGAAGCAAAGCAAGGGGTCACCACGGGTGTCTCTGCCGCTGATCGGGTCACAACGATTAAAACCGCCGCCCACCCGAACGCAAAACCAGACGACCTGGCACGGCCAGGGCATGTGTTCCCTCTGCGAGCCCGCCCAGGTGGCGTGCTGACCCGCCGGGGCCATACGGAAGGCACCATTGACTTAATGCAAATGGCAGGGCTCCAGCCCGCTGGTGTCTTATGTGAGGTGACTAATCCAGACGGCACGATGGCGAAAACTGCCGAGATAGTGGCGTTTGGCCGACTACACAATATGCCGGTTTTAACCATTGAAGATATGGTTACCTACCGAAAACAGGTTGACTTAAAGCTTGCCTGAACATGGCATCCGCTATCAGTACCAGATCCAACTTGCTGACTAAAATCACCTCTAGCTACCTTATGGTGGCTATTGGTGATGATTTAGGTAACCAGAGTAACAAGTTAACGGTAATCTATATCTTGTTTTATACCCAAATGGTTACCACAAACAATATAGTCAGCATAGCTAAGGCTTAAGCTGAAATAAAAAACACCCGCAAACGCTAAGTTTGCGGGTGTTTTGTGCCAGGCAAAAGCTTGTTCAACCGTTAATTCAGCGTTTTAATGCTGACTTGTTGCCGGCTTTTCAAACTATTAGGAGCATTGACTGTTACAGGTAGTAACGAGCACCGATAGTCCATTTGTCATCAGTATTGCGACCGTTGCTGTCGTTAAGATCAAACTGGTAACCGGTATATCCGACGAACTTAGGCGTGAAGTTGTATTCAGCCTGTACAGCCATCTCTTCACGTGCGGTTTGCGTTGAAGAACCTTTCTGCTCTTTACCTTCCACTTTTTCGTAGTTCAGGCTCAGATTCAGGCTGCTAGGCAACGCATAAGCGATCAACGCTTCGTACGCATCACTTTCTGCAAGAAGAGTGTTACCCTCGTTCATGTTTTCGTTAGAAGCATACACACCCGCTACATACAGACCTTTACCATATGAGCCGTAGGATGCTGAAACCAGGTGAGATTCAGCGCTGTGCTTACCAACATATGATTGATGCTGGAAATCACCGCCGGTGTAGGCATAGCCAAGTGTTGCCCCCATGACAGAGTAAGACAATGCGACCTGTGCACGCTGATCGTAGTCAACACCATCATCAGCATTAGCGCCCTGCCAACCCAGGCCAAGGTTAAGTGCACCAGCGTCACCTAACTCAAACGTATTGCGGTAAGACAACATTTTTTCCGCACGACCCGTGCCCAGGTTGCCGTGGTTGTCGTATATGAAATCGTTGGCAAACGCAATTGGCATATCGGCAACGCCCGCCACATCATAGTACGGCGCCCATTGCGTACCGGCAACCGCTCGGCCAAAACCTTCATGAGTTAAACCCAGGTAGCCCAGACGAGTCGTAAACGCGTTTTCGCCACCATCCAGGTAGTTAAGCGCCCACTCACCGCGAGCATCCGCCGTAAAACCATTACCTAAATCATGAGTCGCATTGAAGTTGATACGTGGAGAATTGGTACCTACATCCGTATCACCTTGTTCTGAACCATTAAGATTAACTGACACGTGACCGCCAATAGCGAATGTTGTGCCGTCATTGTTGTATAGCTCTACCGCTACGGCTTGAGTGCCAAACGTGGCTGCTGCGATCGCTGCTGCGAGAATTTTTTTGTTCATTATAAAGTCCATGTATTCATTTAATCAGTTGATAAGGCTGTCTTTACAAAAGGGACAACGTGAGCTTCGGCAGCACAAACCCGTCACTTTTGCCTAACAACTGAATCTCACTGTATTGCATCTGGCAACCACAGCAGAGTGAAAAGATATAATTAAAAAAAAAGCCGCAAACGTTCACCTCAAGCAGCCAACGTTCTGCTCAGTAGTCACTCACCTATAAATTACATTTAGTTACAGACGCCGCAGATTTACGTGAGCTCCATCACCAAAACAGCAGTACGCTGGGCTTTAGAACACAGATCCACAGTTACAATTTTTGCCATTGTCCGCGGCTGAAATTCCTTACGCCCCGCCCCGCCTCAAAAGAACTAAAGCACCTCAAAAAAGCTAAAGCCTCTCTCATTACTTTTTTGCAACCTCGAAAACTGACATCTCACTTCAATAAAACTGCAATAAAATCATAATCTAATAGAAATCTATCTTTCATTTTTGCCGTTTACCTTAGCCTCATCAAACACATCGGGCATGTAAGCTCACTAATTACAATTAAGGTAATAAGATAATGAAAAAAGCAGCACTCACTACTGCAGTCCTGGCGGCATTGGTATCAGCACCCACTCTGGCAGCAACCGTTTACGACAACAACGGAACCACGCTGAAAGTTGGCGGCCGTGCAGAAGCGCGTTTTAACCTTTCAGATGAAAATAAAAGCGCTGACACAGATGCTTTCAAAGACAAGTCGCGTGCCCGCGTTAACCTAAAAGGCAAGTCTGAAATTTCTGAAGGCCTGTACGGCTTTGGCAAATACGAAGCAGAACTCGATGGTGAGTCTGACCTCACTAACCGTTATTTCTTCGCCGGTCTGGGGACTTCTTTTGGTGAGTTCTCTTACGGTAAACAAGATTCTGCCCAAGTAATGCTGACAGACATCACTGACACAATGGCAACATTTGGCGGCGAAGCAGCCGACATTGTTGCTGGTAACAAAGATAAGCGTGAAAACAACTTCCTGTATTCTGGTGAATTTGACGCCCTGACACTCAAAGTCAACTATCTGGCCGCAGATGCAGACAACAGCAAAGATAGCGATAGTATCGGTATCGCAGCTCTGTACAATTTTGGCTCATTTGATCTGGGGGCGGGCTACGTTTCGCAAAGCAACGGCAGCGACAATGACGACCAATTCAACTTAGCAGGCCAGTACTCAATGGATGCATTCACCCTGGGCGCACTATTCACTATGGGTACCAAAGCCGATGACGACTACACCGGCTACGAAATTTCGGCTATCTACAAGCCGATGAAGAAACTGGCGCTGGTTGGGGTATATAACTTCCTGGAAATGGACCCAAAAGTGGGCTCAACTGAAGATAAAGTGGACAAACTGGCGATTGAAGCGGTCTACAAGTTCAACGGTCACCTGCGTACGTATGTGGGTTACAAGTTCCAACAAATCGATAATGCTGATGACGAGCTGCAGGCAGGTTTTCGTTACGATTTTTAATTCCCGCCTATGGGGGTAAGTAAGGCCGACACAAGATGTCGGCCTTTTTCGTATAGTAAGCATCTAGAGCTGTACGTCAGAACACCTCCTGCCCCGTTTTAAAGCAGTTTCTCCCACCATTAGTGCAATCACACTACTGAACTAAACCACAATCAAAACAAACACATTAAAATCAGCAACTTAAAAACTGGCATGCAATCTGCAATATTAATATTGAGCAAATGCATGGCAGCGTTTGTGCTTCTCGTTCTTTGTCCCTGCTCTGGCAGGAACGTCCTTTGAATTGGTCACTTGCCTCCCTCCGGGAGGCTTTTTTTTATTGGCGACACCGGCTTTAAAACGTATGATCCCTTCACTCTACATCTTTAGGAAAAACACCAGTGAATCATCATCCTATTCAGGGGGCATCATGGATGCTGACCGCAGGATTAGCATTTGCGATTGTGAACAATTTTGCCCAGATCGCCAGCATCCATTTTAGCGTTGCTTCAACAACTTTCGCTTTATTTCAATATGCCATCGCCCTACTCGCCATTCTTCCCTACCTGCGCACCTTAGGAATTCGACGTTCATTAAGAACCCGGCATTTCGGCTGGCACGCTTTACGGGTCTTTTTTTCTGTGATCGGCATACAACTCTGGCTGTGGGCACTGGCCTACCCGGTTCCAATCTGGCAAGCCATCGCTCTGTTGATGACCTCACCTCTGTTTGCCACGGTCGGGTCCGGGTTGCTTTTGAAGGAAAGAGTGGGGGCTGCTCGTTGGGCTGCCACACTGATGGGCTTTGCCGGGGCGATGATCATTTTGGAACCATGGGCAGATTCCTTTACCTGGGCCGCGCTGCTGCCGGTCGGTGCCGCCTTTTTCTGGGCCGCCTATTCTTTGATGGTGAAGAAATTATCGGTTAATGATCCTCCCTCCACCATGGTTGTGTACTTACTGTTGTTGATCACACCATTTAACGTTTTGTTAGCACTGCCAGAGTTTGCTCTGCCGGAAGAACCGTTAGTTTGGGCACTGTTGCTGGTCGCAGGTGGCCTGACTGCATTGGCACAATGGGCGATTGTAAAAGCGTACGCCGTTGCTGATGCCTCTTTTGTACAGCCCTTTGATCATGCCAAACTGCCACTGAACGTCCTTGCGGGTTGGATGGTATTTGGTTGGGTTCCTCCAGGCCGGTTATGGCTCGGAGCGTTTATCATCATCGGATCCGTAGCTTTCATTACCCATTGGGAAACTAAAAAGCGCGTCGCCTGAAAGAAAACTGGTTGAAGTACGTTCTATATTTGGAGGAAAGCATCATGAGGAACCATGTATGGTACAGCCAATCAAATTAACATTATACCGCTGGGCAGGAAGTTGGGGACCATTTAAAGTCAACATCCCATGCGGAGAATGCACGTTAACCAAAGACATCCTCAACGATACGTTTGAAAATGAACTCGCCGGTGTTCCTGTCGAACTAGAAGTGAAAGACTGGCTGTCCCACTGGTGGGAGCCGCTTAAAATGGGAGCTTGGCATGCGCCAATCCTGATCGTTGAGGGTAAAGTCATCAGCCAGGGGGAGGCGCTGAATCGAGGCGTACTGGTGCAATCTGTCATTACCGAGTGGACAAAGCGCGATAAACTGAAAGGAAATGTCGTTTTCGGCAAAGCAACCTGCCCTTTCTGTATCAAGGCAAAGCAACTGCTGGATGATGCCGGTATCGACTACCACTATCACGATGTGGTGAAAAACAGTGCCGCTTTGTATCGTATGATCCCGGAAGTCAAAGCCATTATTGGCGAAAAAACCCCGGTTACCGTCCCGCAGATCTGGCTCAATGGCAATTACATTGGTGGAGCAGATGCACTGGAAGAGTGGCTCAGACTACACCAGCCAGACAAAACTCCCGATAACGTAATCGAGATCCCCAGCCAATCAGCCTAACCCCGGGATCAAAAAAGCCCTGATTTTCCATCAGGGCTTTTTATTAATTCACTAGTTTTTTGTAAATGCGAGTCAGTACAGACGCTTTTTTCTTTTTCGCTTTACCGTACATTGCTTTGTGCATCGCATCACGGCCTACCATCTGGCCAATATAAAAACCACCTAGTTCGTTACCCATGACCATCTCCTGATATGTAATTAACTTTCTTTATGTTGTAATTTTACACCTATAAAGGCAGTTATCAAGAGTTAGATCACATTTTTTTGTAATTTTTTTTCAGCAATGACGGCGAAACTAGCTGTGATTATTTCCGCCGGGTATCAATCAACGTTTGGGTTGCTGATAAGTTTTACCGGCTGCGCTGTAGGTATCTTTCTGTTTAATTTCAAAAAACGTTTCAAAAAACCACGCTGCAAACTTGACCAAATGGTCACCTTCATTCATCACATGTTCAACATACTCTTGTTCTACTCCAGACTCGTCCTTCTGCAGGGTAACGTGATAGATGCGTTTTTCACCAGCAACTTCGGCAAGACCAAACTGACCGGTTAGTGACTGGGCAGCCTGGGCAATTTCCTCATTCTCATTCGCCTTTAGTAATTCAAGGGCGGCTGGCATGCTTTCTTGCTGGCAAACATTCTTCACCAACAACTCAAATTCATTCTGTTGCATTTTACACCTACTTCTTTTCTTGGAAGATGACCAGAGCAACAAGCACATTACAGGCTCTTACTCAGGTTTCGAAATTGGCGCATTGTAAAAAGCAGCAGATGCGCTTGCAAGCAGATTCAACTGGCCGCCTCAACTTTCAAGATCTTCTCACGGCTTACCCTGATGGTGTTGAAAAACAGGATCACACCCGATCCAATGGCTACAATCAGGTAAAACATCCCCAACTGGGCTTGGGTTGTCACCCACTTATCAACCAGGTACCCGCCTAATACCCCAGCCAAACACATTTGAATCGAACCGGACAACGCAGATACGGCTCCTGCCTGGTGCTTATGAGGCGCTAATAACAAGCTGACAGACAAAGGAAAAGATATCCCCTGCGCAAAGCTCATACAGGTGAAGCTCACCAGCAATGTAGTGACCGAAAACGAACCGAATAAAAGCATAAGCGCAGAGATGCCAACCAGGGTAAAACTGACCGATAAGCTCTGCCCGACACGGAAACCGTTTCGGCTCAAAATGTTGACGGTTACGCTACCCAGCAGCAAACCAACTGAAGGCACTATCATCAACACGCCATAATCCGCCGCAGTCAAACCCAGTTCCTGTTGGATTAAAAATGGGTAAAGGGACAGCGTTACCAGACTGGCAAGATAACTCAACCAATTATATCCGGCACTGCCGATGACCTGAGCATTGGTCAACAATCTGACATAGTTACGTATTACTTTTACCAGCTCAAAACGGCTCTTGGGGTATGGTAAAGTTTCCGGTAGCACCTGATAACCGAGGAAAAAAATAGCACTGAGATAAACCAATACAAAAGTAAACACCGACTGCCAGTTGATATGATAGGCAATCCACCCCCCAAACAACGGGGCAACAATTGGCATTACCGAGGCGGTGATCGAAATATAAGAAAGCGCTTTAGTCAGTTGAGCACCGTCATAACTGTCTCTTAGTACTGAACGTCCCAGCACCGATGCACTCCCAGCACCAAGCCCTTGAAGTAAGCGCCCCATTTCCAACGCAGTGATATTATCCGAGTAGACAATACACACTATTGTTCCTAGCAAATACACCCCTTGGCCAATCAGGAAGACTGGCCTTCGGCCAATCGCATCGGATAAGGGACCATAAAATAGCTGAGAGGCACCAAAACCAACCAAAAACAACGTCACCAAATACTGGATCTCATTCTGGCTGACAGATAATTCCTGACTTATCAGCGGCAGTGAAGGCAAATAAATACTCACGCCAACCTGGCCGGTTGCAATGATCATCATCGCAAGTAATAACGGGGTTTTACGCAATCGACACTCTCCTCTAATGAACACCAACAGTGTATATTAGTTATTTAAAAGTGATAATTGACGTATTTGGAAAGTAATTAATTCCCAACAGGAAGGAATAGAGAATGGATTGGATTCAAAACATACGCAGCTACATACGCGTCGTTGAAGAAGGCAGTTTCAACGGCGCCGCGCGTAAACTGAACACCACCAGTTCAGCGATCAGTAAACGCATTCAGTGGCTGGAAGACAAAATCGGCGTTCAGTTACTTAAACGCACTACCCGCTCAATCAGCCAAACCGAAGCCGGGGTTTTATTTTATGAACGGGCCAAGCTTCAACTCGACAGTTGGCAATCCGTGCTGGATGAAACGCGCTCAGTCAATCAGTCACCGGCGGGCTTATTAAAAATAGGGGCGACGCTGGCTGTCGGCTCAAAATTTCTTGTCCATTACCTGGATGATTTTCTGGAAAAATACCCCGACATCACCATCCAGCTGACCACCACGCTGGCAGGCCAACTGCCTGAGCTGAGCCTGGATCTGTTTATCAGCCGGGAAATCGATCAGCTCAACTCATTAAGTTTTAAGGCCAGCCCGCTGTTTGAACATAAAGCGCGCTTTTACGCCGCGCCGAGCTACCTTGAAAAATTTGGCGCGCCACAAGTGATTGAGGATCTTGCAGATCACAATGTGCTGATTTGGGGTGAAAAACCCAGCAGGGAAATCAAAACCAACACCGGGAAACGTCTCACCTTAAAAGGTAACTTTGCCACCACCAATCCCGAAGCACTTTTTCATGGCGCGAAGCGAGGAATGGGGGTATTACTGACCAATAATGTCATGATCAAGGAAGAGCTTAGATCTGGCGCATTAGTCCCTATTTTGCCGAAGATCACTGCAGATGAAGCCATTGTCTATGCTTATTATCCAAAACTGGCTTACAAGCATACCAGAACCCAGCTGTTTTTAGATTACCTGAAAACTCGCCTCGAAGAAGAAAATATCAGCAATAGTTTGCGAGATAGTGGCCCACTTAAACCTGAGCGGAACTACCGGCTAAAGTAACATTACATACGGTATAAATACGCCGAACTCCGACGATTAGAGTTTGAAAACTCGCGTAATTTCAGCGATAGTAAAAACGATGCATATAAAAGATAATCCGCGCCAATATTAATAAAAGCTGAAAAAGCTAACAAAAAATAGAAAAGCGGTAAGGAAGAGATAACGTCAGATGAAGTGTTCAATGGATGAAACACAAATCAGTTTCGCTGAGCTAGAAGCGTTGCTGAACCTTGATGGCACAGCACTACTCGATAAGGTGACACTGAACTTACACCAGAGCTTAGATACCTATCACACCTGTGTGGTTGAAATTGCTCATGTCCAGCACCGTGCGAGTACGCTTTCGTACGCCCACAACCACTCAATCAATAATAACACTGATTACTGTCTGACCGGCACTCCCTGTGAACAAGTTCTCAGAGATATTGGTAAGGCTGTATTTTACAATAAGGAAGTATACCAACTATTTCCCAACGACAGAGGCCTGAGAGACGCCGGCATTCAAGCCTATCTGGGCTTACCTTTACACAGTCAGTCCGGGGAAGTGTTTGGCATTCTTCTGTCCAGTTTTCAGCGGGAAATATCTGATCACGAAATGCAAGCTTTCCTCAGAAGACACCGCCTCTACGCTAATTTCATTATCCACTGCTTGCGAGAAAAGTGGAGCAGTGAACGCTCTGACCGGCTACTCAACCAACTCAGTTACGAAGTATCACATGACAACCTGACCGGATTGCTCAATCGCAGTTGCCTTGCCGATAAACTTGAAGTACTTGCCCAGCAGACTACGGGGCCATTCAGTCTAGCCTACCTGGATATCGACAACTTTAAGTCGATCAATGACATCAACGGTAACTACATTGGCGATCAAATTATCAAGTTCACCGCCAACGTAATAGAGCAGTGCTTATCCACCGCCAATAATGCGTTTCGTGTCGCTGGCGATGAGTTTGCTTTTATTATCTTTGACGAAGATCCTGTTGCCGTTTGCTACCAGATCCTCGACAAAATTGAAAAAGGCTATTGCGATAAGTCCAATCAGATCCTCTTCAATGTAAGTATCGGCATCGCCAGGGCATCGGTGCATATGCTCAACAGCGATGATCTGATCCTGCACGCCAGTCTGGCGCTGAAAGAATGTAAAAAACGCAGGAACACCCGCATCCAGCATTACGATACTCAACTTAGTGCTCTGTATCTGCGTCAAACTCAATTAATTCAGGCGATGCGTACTCAACTTCTTCTCCCTGCAGAAGAAGGCAATGAGTTTGACATTGCTCTTCAACCGATAGTCGATGTCAGTTCGACACGCTGGGATCATTTTGAAGTGCTGGCAAGGTGGCAAAGTAAAACATTCGGCCCAATCCCACCATCGGAGTTTATCGAAGCAGCTGAGCAATCAGGCTTGATCGTCAGGCTTGGTGAACACATTTTCGAACTCGCCTGCCGGGCAAAGCAAACTCTGGAGCAACAGTTAGGCTTTCCTGTCACCCTTTCCGTTAACTGTTCGGCTTATGAGCTGGTCGATTCGAACCGCTATATTAATCACCTGACAGCCATGCTGGAGAAATACGACCACAAAGCATCAGACTTTGTAATTGAGCTTACGGAGACAGTACTGCTTTCCCAGAGCAGTCAGGAGCAGCTGGTGCTTGACTCTTTGCGTTACCTTGGGTTTAAGATCGCCTTAGACGATTTTGGTACCGGATACTCCAGTCTCAACTACATCCATAGTTACCCGATTGACAGCCTCAAAATCGACGCCACCTTCGTGCAGAATATGGCCGTCAACACCACATCCGAACAAGTAGTGCTGCTGATTGCTCAACTCGCACAATTACTCGACGTTGAACTGATCGCAGAAGGCGTAGAAGACGAGCAGGCACTAGGCAGATTGATAGACATGGGCTGCCAGCACATTCAAGGGTATTACTACTGTAGGCCTAATAATATCGAGGCACTGATTGAGATCATTCAGAACAGGCAGGTGAGAAGCGCATAGCGCACCTTTCCCCCTCCCGGAGACAATAAAGCCGAGCGTATGCTCGGCTTGTATTTGTCAGGCTTAATCAGAGAGTGGCTTTTCGTTCTCCATCCAACAAACTGTTCATTTCGTCGCGTTTGGCAACGAATGCTGACATATCCTTCTTCGGCACAGAGTTGGCCATTGGAATATTGGCGCGCATCGCGTTCACCGGACGTCCATATTCAATCAGTTCATAATGCAAATGCGGCCCGGTTACACGGCCGGTACTGCCGGAAAGGCCGATCCGTTGACCACGCGACACTTTCTGTCCTTTTCTCACCATTATTTTACTCAGGTGGAGATAGCGGGTTTTGTATTTATTGCCATGCTCAATCACGATGTAATTACCCGCGTATGGGTGTTTACGTGTCATGACTACTGTACCATCACCGGTCGCCACAATCGGCGTCCCTGTCGGCGTCGCAAAGTCAGTACCGTTATGCGGTGCTACACGTCCGGTTACCGGGTGCAGCCGGTTCGGGTTAAAACCAGAGCTGATACGCCATTGCCGGCTTACCGGATAGCGCTGGAAGGCCCGCTGCAAACTCTCCCCTTTGGCATTGTAGAACTGCCCATCGGAGTGCTGATAAGCGGTAACCTCACGCCCCCGGTTATAAAACTTGATTGCCTCTATTTCATTCTTACCCGTCGGCACGCCTTCAATGAACTGGGAGCGACGAACAATTTCAAAGCGATCGCCCGCCCGAAGATCCCGACCAAAGTTAATTTGATCTTTCAGCAAATTTACAACTTGGCTTATCTCCGCTGATGTTAAACCCATGTTGTTAGCCGAGGTAGAAAAGCTACCATGGATTTCTCCCACTACCGGTTGTCGATGCCACTCACCCGGAATAGAAATATCACTAAAGTCATAGCCCCCATCACTGTTAAGCTGATAAACAACCTTGTCAGCAATGGAAAACTCCAGTTCCATTTTGCTTAGTGCACCTGTACCTTCCTGGCGCCAAAAGCGCAGTGTGTTACCGGGTTTAAGCGTGTCCAGAGCCAAATAGTTTAAATCGGTCTCCATCACGTCCATCAACACGCTATAACCAAAGCCCAGTTGATTAAAAATGGTGCTAAGGTTGTCACCTTCCCGGATTTGGTACTCAAATGTAGGAGGCGTAACAAACCCGGCATTTGCAGCGTCAAGGATTTGCTCTACTACCTGGGATTCTGGCAGGTTCAATGCGATGGTTTTCGTCAAGGGTGACTCTGTAAGAGAGTGAGACACACCAATCGCCACCAAGACAGGTAAGGAGTACAGTAAAAGCGCCTTGCGGCCTGTCAGGTTTAGAAATCGTCTTGTTATAACATTTGCAGACACGGAAACGACATCTCCTTATTAATAGGCTCCATAGCTTATGCATTCCTGCCCAAGAAATCACTAGCGAATTTTGAGATTTTGCGCAGAAAACATCGATTTTCTATCGCTCTATGCAAAAAAAATGCCTAACGAATCAACAGCTGATTAGCAGAGCGGCGAAACATTTGCTCAATCAATTGGTTAGGTTCTTCCGCTTTTGCCTGCTCTTCTCCATGAGCGAAATAAACAAGCCTGATCTCGTGATCAGAGTGCCAATTTAACGACGCCAGTTTTATTCGATCGCCGATAAAAATACTATCAACCATCACCACACGGCTCACAGCCGGGTCAAACTTAAACAAGGCCAGATAATAAAATGCCCCCGTTCCCTGGCTCGTCACAATCAGCGGTGACACGATCCAGGGCGTGCCGTCAATCTGGGTTGAACGAATAAAATCCGTCGGAAGCAACACTTCACCGCGAGCGGCACCTGCATCGTAATCGCCTTTGAGGTATTGATGCTCTTTATCCCACTCATCAAGAAAACTCACCGCGCCCGCCTCCGGAACGTGCAGCGTCCATGGGTTGGCAGACTGGATCCCGAGCAACTCAGCGACAATCACATTCGACGGGTCTGCTGCTTGGGGAAACTTGGCCATGATGTCGTCATCTGAAAGAGTAAAGCGATACAAACCGGCGGCAACGACGACGATCAATAACAGTACTGGTATCAACAAAATCAATGGGATAGGTAAGAGTAATTTTCGGTTCACAGGCACACCCCTTAATCTAAATCTTGCTATCAACAATTGGGCGAGTATAACAAGTTTTTCACTACATGATTTAAGGCGGCGAAAAGAAACGACACCACATCACAGCAGAGCCGCTACTCAGTGATGCCAATTATCGTCTAAACTGATGATGAGTCAACGAAAGGTAAAAAGAATGACGACCAGAATCCACTCTTGCGAGTGTGCCTGTGGGGCTGTTCAGATTCGCTGCAAAGGAGCCCCGGTTCAAACCTCACTCCGCTACTGTTTTGAATGTCAAAAACGCACCGGAAGTGTGTTTAGTGCCCAAGCACGATTTCATCAGAGCCAAGTCATCATAGATGGAGAAGTCACCGGTTACAAACGCATCAGCAGTGATGGCGAGGATGTTCGCTATACTTTTTGTCCGGTTTGTGGGACAACACTTACCCTTATAGCTTCCGCCTTTCCGGACAGCGTGGTGATCCCGGTCGGGTTATTCAATGACAAAGAGTTTCCCGCGCCCACGGTCTCCATTTACGAAGAGCGCCAGCACGGCTGGGTGGCATTTGAATGCGCCTCCGAATACATCAACAAAATTTGATCAATCTAAAATAAAGTTGAGCATTTATTGCGGACGATCAATCAACTCAATCAGTAAGCCCTTCCCACCGATTTTCAGAGCGTTATAATCGATTCTTAATCTAAGTTGAGGCTTTAACGTGATTTCTAAACTTCCCCGTTGGGTAGAATACGGCGCATTTATGCTTGCCTTGCTGGCTGGGTGTGTTAACGCTATCGGATTACTGGGTTTTCAGCACCAGGCAATCAGCCATTTGTCAGGCACAGTCACCCAACTTGGCAACAGTTTCTTTAATGACATCAGCAGCACCTTCCACCTGATGTTAATAGTGGTCAGTTTTTTGGTCGGTGCCGCGTTTAGTGGTTTTTTTATTGAAAGTAGCGCACTCAAGCTGGGACGCCGTTATGGTGTTGCCCTGTGTATTGAAGGCACCTTGCTACTCATGAGCCTGGGTTTCTTGATCCAGGGCAATGTATACGGCCAGTATCTGGCCTCCGCGGCATGTGGACTGCAAAACGCTATGATCACCACCTTCAGCGGTGCGGTAGTGCGTACTACCCACATGACCGGTATTATTACCGATCTCGGGATCATGATTGGAGAAAGCCTGCGTGGCCGTCAGTTTGATCATAGAAAAGCCAAACTATTCCTGTTTATTTTTGGTGGCTTCCTACTCGGCGGTGTTTTGGGTGCAGCACTATTTAAATCCTATCAACTGCATGCATTGGCTTTCCCTGCAGGGCTGGCGTATATCATTGCGGTTGCTTACTGGATTTACTTATTTGTGTCACACCGTCGCCACATGACCTCACAATGATAACGGCCAGTGCATTTTGAAAAGTGGCTGGTCGCCAATAAGCTACCTATAAGTCTGGGCACTTATCGCCGACTCACTGCACATGCCCACAAGAACACCACAAGTCATATTCTCACCCTCAGTACTACCAGGCGGGCGCATGTGTTATAGCTCTGTATCTCCTCATCTCTAATACCACTCCCATAAAGCACCATTGACGTGCTACAATTTACTAACATTAAACACAAAACTACATACAAAAACCTGTGTAAATACCGTTTTGCCGAGGAATATTCCTGAATACTTAGATGTATTTAATGAATAGTATTGCATTAATACTGAATTGCGGTTAACCTCCGCATCATAGTGATTAAATACGGATGTTTAGTGAATATTTATGTCATGGATTGTGGCAAGTATTGACTGGTTGTAACACGAGAAAATTATGCAAAATAACACCGATACCGTAAAAGCACCAAAAGGCAACTTTTGGTTGTTTTTCATTCCCTCTCTCATCGGCCTGCTGTTGTTTATGGCACCGATCTCTTATGAGGGCGATCTGACTATTCCTGTTGCAGTAATGGCGAAACTAATCCCGGCACTGCTTGGTGATACATTAGTTGCTATAATCACAGTTATCATTGCGTTTATGGCGGTTGCTTCTGTTCTTTGCAAAATTTTTCGACCTGCCGCTATTCTGCGGAATGGCTTTTTAAATGGTTTGTTTAATCCAAGTATTCTTTGGCTGGTTGTTCGCCTGATCGGTGGCGCCGCAGTAATCATGACCTTTTACCAAATTGGACCAAAAGCAATTTGGGAAGAAAACACTGGTGGCCTGGTACTAACAGGATTGCTACCAACCCTGTTTGCGGTGTTCATTTTTGCTGGCATGCTGCTGCCGCTGCTGCTTAACTTTGGCCTGCTCGAGTTGTTCGGTGCACTACTCAGCAAAATCATGCGTCCGGTATTCAACCTTCCTGGACGTAGTGCGATCGACTGTATGGCGTCTTGGCTTGGCGACGGTAGCGTAGGCATTCTGCTGACCAGCAAACAATATGAAAACAATTTTTATACACAGCGTGAAGCAGCGGTCGTAGGTACCACCTTCTCTGCAGTATCCATTACCTTCAGCTTGGTGGTTATTGCTCAAGTCCGCCTGGAACACTTATTTTTGCCATTCTATGCTGCGATTTGTTTAGCTGGCGTAGTGGCAGCGATCATTATCCCTCGTCTGCCACCGCTTAGCCTGAAAAAAGATCGTTATATGGATGGCAGCAAGCCAAATAAAGATCTGGATGCTGTGCCAGCAGGCCATACCACATTTTCTTGGGGGATGGATTTAGCGCTGAAACGTGCAGGTCGGGTGACCTCCTTCCAAACGGTAGTAAAAGAAGGCCTGCACAATGCCATCGACATGGTGTTTGGTGTACTACCGGTTGTTATGGGCCTGGGTACCGTTGCTCTGGTTATTGCCGAGTACACTCCTGTGTTTGAAATCTTGGGCCAGCCGTTTATTCCATACCTTGAATTATTACAGATCCCAGAGGCCGCTGCGGCATCAAAAACCGTAGTAGTTGGTTTCGCCGACATGTTTATTCCAGCGATTCTGGCCGCTTCCATTGATAATGAAATGACCCGTTTTGTGGTTGCAGCAATGTCAGTAACTCAGCTGATCTATATGTCTGAGGTCGGAGCCTTATTGCTGGGTAGCCGCATTCCAGTCAATGTTGTAGAGCTGTTTGTGATTTTCATCTTACGAACGCTGATAACGCTTCCGGTGATTGCTGGTGTCGCCCATCTCATTTTTTAACCGTGACCCGTCCTGATATGGGTTGACACTTTTTAACTAAAACGCTCGATGTACTTCATCGGGCGTTTTGTATTTCAAAGCCGTATGAGGCCTCATTTGATTATAGATCTCTACGGATTCTGCTA
>NZ_JARHUF010000023.1 GCF_029223195.1 Vibrio sp. CAU 1672
TGACTACCTAGCACTTACCCGATTATGTGGTTATCAGGAGGATCGTCCTCTCACGATTTCAATCCCGATCGGTCTGTGACCAATCTTCGTTACATTGTCAGAGCCGCTGCTCTATTCAGGCTCTTAGGTTCATCTGGTGATACAGATGGTTCACTCGTTGAGCGGTGAACAGCGCTTCATACGACTTCACGTCGCACGTCCAAAAGTAAGTTGCAGGGTCGAACCCGACTAGATGTCACTGGCGCGCATGCCGACACCAGTGTTTCAGGGCTGCTCCAAATTCGTACTCGGCGGATTAATCAGGCCATGGTGGGTAAATGGCTGGTGGGTTAACTTATTTGCTATTGATAAAGTTTGGCCCGAAACAACAGACGCCGGTTTGATCCTGGGTGACTTTGCATTCAGTGATTAATATCGATTTCAGTTCGGCTCGCGCCCGGCGCAAACGGGCTTTTACGGCCGGTAAGCTCAGTTGATGTCGCTGTGCGTATTCTCGTTGGGTCATCCCATTTAAGTCGCACTGTTCTATCACATCGCGCTCTTGATCCGATAACTTCACCAGTACTTTGGGCAGGCAGTGTTGCAGCCGCGCCACGGCAGGAACGACGTCACTTGGCGCCGGCAGGTCATCGATATCCACCGCCTGTATTTTGCGGCGTAAGTTGTCTATCAGATGATTTTTGGTGATTTTGAACAGCCAGGATTTACCATCCTGCAGGCTACAAAAGCGCTCACTGTTACTCATCGCTTTGAGAAACACTTCCTGCATTATATCTTCCGCTTCATGGTGGCTGTGGGTTTGTTTTATCAGCCAGCCATAAAGGCTCGGTTCAGCGTGGTTCCACGCTTGCATCAAACATTTCATGGTACGGGTCTCGGTCATCTGCCGCGCTTACCCGCAGTTGGGTCAGCGCGGCGGATCTTGTTTGCTCAGGTTAAGCTACAACATCTTCTTTGAGCAGTTTGCGAACCAGATCAACTGATGGCACCGAGCCGGTGTGTTTTATCTCACCATTAATGCCGACCCCTGGGGTACTGATGATCCCCGCTTTCATGATGGCTTCCAAACTGGTGACCTTTTCAATCCGGACTTGTTGGCCAAGCTCCCGGGCGATGTCGGCAATCCGCTCAGCGGTGACGACGCAGTTTTTACAACCAGAACCATAAACTTGAATTGTTTTCATAACGGACTCCTGTGAGCATGCGCTCTATCTTTGGTTAATAGAAATCTTGATTAGTAGAAAGAGTTAAATAACCAACCCGTGATCGAGATGGCGATAAGCAGATAAACGGCAATCGCGCCGAGTAAGCGGTATTGCATCACCTGCTTTAGCATCATGAACTCCGGCAGGCTGACGGCTACCGCGCCCATGCAAAACGCTAACGTGGTGCCGAGCGGCATGCCTTTGTCGATCAACGATGCCATGACAGGGACGATGCCCGAGGCGTTGGTGTAAATCGGAATAGCGCTCAGCGTCGCCAGAGGGACGGTCCACCACTGGCCGTGGGCGAAGTTTTGCTCAAACCACTGTGCGGGTACAAAGCCATGAATAAACGCGCCGATGCCGACGCCAACAAACACCCAAATCCAGATCCGTTTAACAATGGTGGTGGTCTCGTTTACGGCAAATTCATGGCGCTGCTTAAGGCTCATCGGGTTTGTTTTAAGCTGTGCCTGAGTGGCTAAATCTGTGCCGTCGGCTTGTTGGTAGGCCTGGGCGAGAAACGGTTGTAGCCAACGGTGAGCCTGAAGCTTGTCCAGGATGAAACCTGCCAGAGTACCGAGCAGCATACCGATGGTAACGTACATGATGGTGAACTTAAGCCCCAGCACACTGCCAAGCATGATGACGACCACTTCGTTGATCAGCGGTGAGGTGATGAGAAACGCAATGGTGACACCTATGGGGATGCGCGCCGACACAAAGCCCATGAACAAGGGAATGGAACTGCATGAGCAAAACGGTGTGATCGCCCCAAACATGGAGCCAAGGAAGTAGCCCACGCCACGGTGTTTGCCCTGCAGATAGGTACGAACTTTTTCCACGCTCAGGCTCGCCCGCAAGCCGGAGATGACATAGATTAACACGAACAATAACACCAGGATTTTACTGGTGTCTTCAATAAAGAAATGGACCCCTTGCGCAACCGGCGTACCTGGCTCCAGACTGAAAATGGAGTAGGTCAGCCAGTCCGCAAGCCGGGTAAAAACTTGCAACATAGTGACATCCTTAAAACGGTTTACCTTTAACACGGATGAGGTCGCAAAAGGATGCACACTTTTTTAATTTATTTTTCCAACTGCTACTGCAACGCCAGCAGACATCTGGCTGAGTATGCCGGTTTAGAGCACCAGATCAGTTCGGCAGCTCAGCAAAGTAGCCGCGCAGCTTTTCCCTCAGCCAGCGATTGGACGGGCTATGGCGCATGCGATTATGCACCATCAGGCGATAGGTGATCGGAATATTGGTAAATGGTGCGTCGAGTACCTGAATACCGAGTTTCTCGGCAAATAGCCTGGCTAAGCTGGTGACGACGATAGCGACACAGTTACTGTTTGAGACCATCGACATTTGTGATACCAGTGAGTCACATTCTGCGGCCACGGTTCGTTCGCCCATTCTTTCTTCGGTGTAGTAATCCGCTAAATACGCATCTTCCCGGCGCATTTTCAGTGTGACGTGTTTTTCCCGGTAGAACTGTTCGAGTGAAATACTCGAGTGTAATCTCGGGTGATCTTTGCGCGCGATGATGCAGATATCATCCCGGAAGAGGTTTTCTGAAAAAAAAGACGGGGCAGAGTAGTTGGCGAAATCAATGGCGAGATCGGCCTGTTGCTGGTTCAGGCTGTGGATCAGTTTTTCTTCGCTCGGCAGGGTCGGGTGCAGTTCGATCGTGACATTCCCCAAGCTATTATCCGCCTCTATTTTGGGCAGCAGCATCAGCATGATTGGCTCGCTGGTGTACACCACAAATTTTCGGGCATGTTCGGTTGTGAAATGTTCGATGCCCTCGAGGGCATTGTCGATTTGGATCAGGGCGGGCTCGATTTGACGGATTAACTCCTGGGCCTGATGCGTCGGGGCAATACCACGTCCGGAACGGACAAACAGCTGCACGCCCAGCTGTTGCTGTAACCGCTTGAGTAACCCGCTAACGCCGGGTTGAGTAAGCCCCATTTCTTCTGCTGCCAGGGTAATGGAGCGGTGGCGGTAGACGGCGAGAAATACTTTTAAAAGATTTAAATCCAATGCGCTACCCATCTGCTGATTCACATAACACTTTGTGATGTTTTGTATACAGTTTCATGTATATATCAGTATGTGTCAACGAGCTACATTACCCCTGTACCCAAAACAGTGACATTAATGAGGCTCCCTATGAAAACCCGTTTTGCACCATCACTACTATCATTGGCGATTGTTGTTTCTTTTAACGCAAGCGCTGACTACGCCAGCCTGGAGAGCTACCAGGGAAAGGCCGCAAGTGACCACACCCAAAGTATGAATGCGCAACTCGCGCAGCAACTGCCGTGGAACGACACCACTGCGTTTGAACGCACTCAAAAAGGGCTGATTGCGGAGTTCGGCACCCATCAGGCCGGTGAGCTGAAAAATCGTTTTGCGTTTATGGCGGAGATGAGTGTTGAGCAGATCCCGACCACCGTAAACCCGTCGATCTGGCGCCAGGGCATGCTTAACTATGCCGCGGGTGGATTGTATGAGGTGACCGATGGGGTGTATCAAATCCGTGGTGCCGATCTGTCCAATATGACCATCTACCGCACAGACAACGGTTACGTGATACACGATCCTCTGTTATCTAAGGAAGCGGCAGCGGCATCATGGGAGTTTGCCAAAATGCACTTGCCGAAAATCAATGGCAGGCATGACATTACCGGTATGATTTACTCTCATATGCATGGTGACCATTTCGGCGGATCGCGTGGTATTTTTGAATCCGGCGATTTTGTCGAAGGCGCGCCGATTTATGCGCCCAAAGATTTCATCAAAGAGCTGGCGGATGAGAACGTGATTGCGGGTACTGCAATGAGCCGCCGCGCCAACTACCAGTACGGGACAACGCTGGACAACAATGCCAAAGGCATTGTCGATAACGCGCTGGGGCTGGGTACTTCCCGCGGGCAGGTCACCCTGGTGGCACCGACCCATGAAATTCAGGAACGGGAAAAAATGATCACTATCGATGGCCTGGATTTTCTCGCCATCAATATGCCCGGAGCCGAAGCCCCGGCAGAAATTGTACTTTATGTGCCGGAGTACCGCTCACTGAACACCGCAGAGCTGACCTATGATGGTATGCACAATATCTACACGTTCCGTGGGGCGAAAGTGCGTGATTCATTGGTTTGGACCAAGTACCTGACTGAGCTGAAACTGCGCTTTGTCGACAGTGGGTTAGTCGATAATATTCATGCCGCCCACTCCGCGCCGGTATGGAATGACCCAACGACCGACAGCAACGAAATTTCTGAGTACATTGCGCTGCAAAGAGATAACTACGGTTTTATTCACAATCAGTCGATGCGCCTGGCAAACCACGGCGTCAGCATTAATGATGTAGGCCGGGAGATAGAAAAAATCGTTCCACAGGCTCAGAAATCGGCATGGCATACCAATGGTTATCACGGTTCTTACAGCCACAATGCACGGGCGGTGGTGAACCTTTACCTGGGCTATCATGATCTCAACCCGGTCAACACTAACCCGCTACAAACCCAGGATAAATCTTGTGTTTATGTAGAGGCTGCGGGTGCAGACAAGCTCTACCGGGCAGGAATGCAACACTTTGACCAAGGTGAGTATCAGGCGGCGTCACAGCTGTTTAATGACTTAGTCCAGTGTGACCCGAATAATGTTGAATACCGCTTTGCCCTGGCAGACAGTTTTGAGCAGCAGGGTTATCAGTCTGAAACCATGGCGTGGCGTAACTCTTATCTGCAGGGGGCAGTGGAGCTTCGTACCGGTGAGATCCAGCCATCAATCAAGCTTGCGTCGCCAGATGTGATTGCCAACACCCCAACCGGCATGTTTCTGGATTTTGTCGCGGTACAACTTAACGCGACAAAAGCGGAGCAGGCAGGGCTTGATTTCACCTTTGGCGTGGTACATCCGGAGCTGAACGAGAGCTATTACGGTGAGGTATCCAATGCAAACATGGCGAATATCCAGGTAGCAGAGTTGCCGAAAACGGATGTGACCTTAAGTATTCGCAAAGCGGACCTGACTCAAATGGTGTTAGGTAAAACAACCCTGGATGAGCTGGTTGAATCAGGCAAAGCCAGCCTGAAAGGCAATGGTGAGTTGCTTAAGCCGTTTGCCGAGGCGCTCGACCACTTTGATGGCATGTTTGAAATTCTGCCTATGCCAACTAAGTAACCGCTGACCCCTTCGCTGACGCAACCCGCGCTACTACTCGCCGGGCATTGCGTCAGCGATTTACCTTACCGGGCTGTGGCCCATATCGGGTTCGCCGCAGTGACGGAGGATATCGCCTCTCGCTCTGTCTCGCAGGGAAACCGCCGCCTGCCAGTTTTTGCCCTCAGGGTAGAGTGGCTTGCCAATCGTGACACTGATGTCGCCCCGGCGCGGAAACAGCGAACTTCCCCGGAGTTTAGAGCGGGTACCGCACAGGGTAATCGGGATGACCGGCACGCCGGAGTGGACGGCCGCAATAAATGCACCCATGTGAAACGAGTGCAGACCGGCCATCCGGTACAGGGTTCCTTCCGGAAAGACAACCAGAGGCTGACAATCCTGTACGCCATCGTAGAGCCTTTTCGCATCCACTACGCTTTTTTCAACATTAAACCGTTCAACAAACTCCGTGCCCAGTTTGGTTAAAAATATGCGGGCAAACGGGTTACTCAACAGCTCACTTTTGGCCACAAAGCGACACTTTAATCCGGTTGTGGCAACTACGACCAGCCCATCGAGATAACTGCTGTGGTTCGCCACCAGGATGCAGGGCTGCTCATCAGGCGGCAAGTTTTCCTGTCCTTTGATGGTGCATTTTGTGCCGGTCAGCCGGATTAACGCTTTTGCGCCCAGTTGAGTCACTTTCCAACACAGGGCCTTACCGGGCAGTAGTGCAACCAGGAGCCAGACCACCGGCGCGAGTACCCCCATGATCAGCCAGTTATATGCTGCGTAGCCAATGTCTGACAGGGTGCGTGCGTATTTGCGCAGTTGCGGTGCGACGCCGGCGGCAGCCAGGTGGATTGCCTGGAGCCAGACCGCTCTTTGCCGCTGGGTTAATGTTCCCTGCTGGTAAAGCTCTTTACAGGCACTGCGGCGAATTTTCCCGCTGGAGGTTTTTGGTACGGTATGAGGCGGGCCAATCACAATGTCATCGACCGGGCTGCCAAGCAGACTCATCGCGAGGGCGTTTATCTGTTGTTTGAACTGGGTTATTTTTTCTGCATCAGTTTCGCGGCTTTCAGCCAGAACCACCAGTTTTTCCGTTCCGGAGCGGTGGTCCTGACTGCCAAAGGCGGCGACGCATCCTTTGCGTATGCCAGCAACTCCGCCTACCGCCTGTTCCAGCTCGTGAGGATAGATATTCCGGCCGGCTTTGATGATCATGTCTTTGCTGCGCCCGGTAAGAAACAGTTCGCCGCCGAGGGTAAAGGCGCGGTCACCGGTCACCAGCCAGTCATCATGATAGAGTGTTTTGGTTTTTTCCGGATTGCGGTAGTAGCCCTGAGTGGCAGAAGGGCCCTTAAACTCGAGATCGCCTTCTTCTCCTTCAGGCAGCTCTTTGCCTAATTCATCGACGATGCGGATCTGGTGGCCTGGAAGCGGGTGGCCCAGCCCGACCATGGGGATAGCGTCACTCTCCTGGCTCTGGGTGATAACCGCGCGGCCGAAGTGACTTAATGCTTCACGCTGGAAATACTCGATACGGGGCAGCCTGACTTTTACCGGGAAGGTCAGCCCGACAGAGGACTCCGCCAGGCCGTATACCGGCGACATGGTTTCCGGTTTAAAGCCATATTGGGCGTACTTTTCGGTAAAATTCTTAATCGACTGCGGGCTAACTGGCTCGGCGCCGTTCCACGACAGGCGCCAGCTGCTCAGATCCAGCCCGGCCAGATCGTCTTCAGCCACTCTCGCCACACAGAGTTCATAAGCAAAATTCGGTGCCGGGGAGAGGGTGCCGCGATAGTGATGAATCGCCCACAGCCATCGCTCAGGTTTTGCCAGAAAGAGCAAAGGTGACATGACCACCAGAGGAATGGCGTGGTATAAGCTGCCAAGCCACGCACCAATTAAGCCCATATCATGATAGACAGGCAGCCAGCTGACAAACACATCATTAGAGTTGGCACCAACGGTTTTACCCATCGCCCTGATGTTGGCTAACAGGTTGGTGTGGGTCAGCGTTACGCCTTTCGGTACGCCGGTACTGCCGGAGGTGTACTGTAGAAAGGCAATGTCACTGGCTTCGGCTTCACCAACATCAACCGAGGCGACATCACTCTCCAGATCCGTTGCAGTTACAATGGCATCGATTGACGGAACCTGTAATTTGAGTAACTGGGCGAGGGCTTTGGCTTCGGGGACCGTGATTAATAATCTGGCCTGGGCGTTGTTGAGGATACTGGCGTGACGTTTTAAGTGATCTTCGATTTGCTGAATTCTCGCCGGAGGGTAAATCGGCACGGGAACAGCCCGCGCATACAATATGCCGAAAAAACTGTAAAAGTAGTCATTGCTGGTCGGCAGCATAATGGCTACGCAGTCGCCCGCCTCGACCCCGGCATTTATCAGCCCTGCGGCGATCTCCAGTGCTTTCTCCCTCAGCTTCCGATAGCTGATTTCGTTCACCTCATCCGCGTTCTGAAAGACATAGAGATGAGGCCGCTCTGGATGGTGTTCCACATGCCAGTCGAGCAGAGCCTGAAGGGTATTGACCTCGGTGGGCTGGCGGTCGACGGTTTCCAGTTTGATTTGATCTGTTGGCGTACTCAGCAAAGCGGTTTTTTCTGAAGGGACGGCTTGTCTGATTGCATTAACAATATCTTCAGGGGTTTCGATACTGGCAAGAGCGTGTTCCGGTAGTGAGACTTTAAACTGGGTTTCCATACGGGTTAACAGCTCGGCTCGCGTCAGGCTGTCAAAGCCAAGGTCACGGTCAAGGTCAGTCTGCAAGCCAATCGTGCCAGCTGATGGTGCTTCGGGATCTAATTCAAGAGTCAGGGCGCGAACAATCTTAACAACCGATTTCGCTATATCCTCAGAATCTCTGCTTGTACTGTTATGGTTATTGTCAGACATGCTAAAGCTTCCTGATCTAAGAAGAGTGGCTAACGTTTTATTTATACCAATCTACACCATTATCTGAACACCTGATTATCCAGATAGGTATAAGTTATAAAACGTTCACTTTACTTAGAGTCTAGTCCAGTAATGACTTAAATAATAAACAGATTAAGCAGGCTGGTATGGCGGACTGGCTGAATATTAAGGGCGGCAAAAGGTTTACTGGAGTCCGTGAATTTAACGCTTTAATCACTACTCCTCAACATAGGGGTGGGTTTTACCCTGGTATTTGGGTAGTTCGCGCTGTAAGCCTAAAAATGTCTGGTAGGCGCTATCTAAGGCGAGTTGATTCACCAGCCAGTTGGGGAGGGCCCCACTTGGATCGGCAAATGCGCGGTATTCAATGTGCGTGGTGTTATTGGTGAGCTTTTCCAGCGTCCAGCTCGCTTTGACCCTGCGGATGCGAATAAACCCCGGTTGGGTCTCTAAAGCACTGGCCGGGGCATCGGTAATAGTGAGGACAAACCCGAATGGAGAGCGGCTGAATTTAGAATACGTGACCATGTCACGATCTTTTGCCGGCCAGGGAGCGTCAAAGCGGGTATACACGATATTCTCTGTGGGGCTGATTTGTTTAAGGACCTGCGCGCTGCTGACATTGTCAATCCACCTGGGAACGTTGTCTTCATCTTCAAGCAAGAGCAAAAACGCGCTGTAGCTGGTGGGGATAAAGGTTTGAGCACGGATCTCAACTAAGCCGCCGGCATGCTCGCGATAGTGCAGCACAATGTTGTTTTCACTTTTGTGAAACAGCCACTTGGAACTTGGCGAGGCCGGCGCGGTGGTAGTGATAAACAGACTGAGCAGCACGATAACCATCTTACGCACAGCAAGCCTCCTTCCTTGATATGGGATAATAAGTCAGCAGACGTTATTAATGGTACCCTAACTTCATATGCATATCGAGTCTATTCAAACAAATTGGCCACGCTAAGTTACTGGGCATTAAAGAAAAGTCTTTATGGCTGATGACGGCTGCGCTGCGTCAGGGAGCCATTTGAAGCGGTTGCCGCCCGGGTTCGTCAATGGTCACCGGTTCGGGCAGTCTCATTGCCGCTCCTTGTGACCGCTGGATGCCCAGTCCGGTGTGCGTTTCTCCAAGAAAGCCTGTAAGCCTTCCTGCCCCTGAGGGGAGGTACGCACCTCTGCAATCAACTGACTGGTGTAGTGGATAAGCTGCTCATCCATCGGATGGTGATCGCACTGGTGGCAAAGCATTTTGGCTTTGCGTTGTGCATCCGGGCTGTTTTGCAGTAAGTATTCGAGCTGTGTCGACAGTGCTTGCTCTAAGTCATCATCACCGTGTATTTGGTGGATGAGGTTTAACTGCTCGGCACGTTTGGCAGTGATTGGTTCAGCACTTAACATGTAGCGGCGTGCCTGCCGGCTGCCCATCGCTCTTATCACATAGGGGCCAATGGTCGCGGGAACCAGGCCTAACCTGACTTCACTCAGGCAGAAACGGGCGTTGCGGCTGGCCAGGGCAATATCGCAACAGCAAATCAGCCCGAGAGCCCCTCCAAATGCCGAGCCCTGCACCACGGCAAGGGTCGGGTAAGGAAAGGTATCCAGAGTCTGCATTAGCCGGGCTAGATTGGTGGCATCACCAATGTTTTGCTTACGGCTGCTACCGGCCATCGACTGCATCCAGTTTAAGTCTGCACCGGCGGAAAAATGCTGGCCATTTGCCCTAAGTACCAGGCAGCGGACATCATTTCTTAGCGCCAGATAGTCAAGCCGGTGGATCAGCAGATCAATCATACACGCGTCAAATGCGTTGTGTTTGGCGACACGATTCAGGGTGAGCGTCGCGATGCCAGCCTCGTCAACCTGCCACAATACCTCTTCCTGTCGTTGGGGGTCAGGAACAATACCCGGTTGTATCTCCCGCATTGGATTTCTCCTTTTCTCCTGGAATTACATTCGGAAAATACCGAACTGGCTGTCAGGAACAGGGGCATTGGCAGCGGCGGCTAAGGCCTGAGTTAATACCTGCCGCGTCTGCTTTGGATCGATAATACCGTCATCCCACAATCGCGCACTGGCATAATAGGGATGTCCCTGAGACTCATATAAGTCTACGATAGAATCCCGATAAGCCGTTTCATCCTCTTCTGACCATGATTCGCCCTGACGTTTTTTCACCCCTCTTTTTACCTGCGTCAGCACACCGGCGGCCTGTTCGCCGCCCATGACGGAAATGCGGGCATTGGGCCACATCCAGATCATCGTCGGATCGTAGGCTCGGCCACACATGCCGTAGTTGCCCGCGCCATAGGAGCCACCAATGATCACGGTAAATTTGGGCACATCCGCACAGGCAACCGCCATCACCAGTTTGGCGCCGTTTTTGGCGATCCCTTCGGCTTCGACCTTTTTACCCACCATAAAACCGGTAATGTTCTGTAAAAACAGCAACGGGATTCTGCGTTTGGCGCACAGTTCGATAAAGTGGGCTCCTTTCATCGCCGACTCGGAAAACAGGATACCGTTATTGGCCACAATGCCGATCAAATGCGCGTTAATTCGCGCAAAACCACAGACTAAGGTTTTGCCATACAGGGCTTTAAACTCATCGAAATCGGAGTCGTCGACGATCCTGGCGATGATTTCGCGAACATCAAACGACAGGCGCAGGTTGGCATTGACGATGCCGTAGATCTGGTGGGGGTCATAGCGGGGGGGCAGTGCCTCTGGCTCCAATGGCGGCGCTGTGGCTTGTTTGGTGTTGGCGATCGCTTCGCGAGCCAGGCTTAAGGCGTGCTGGTCGTTTTCGGCGTAGTAGTCGGCCACCCCTGATTTGCGGCAGTGCACATCGGCTCCCCCTAGTTCCTCATCGGTAACCTCCTCGCCGGTTGCTGCTTTCACCAACGGCGGACCGGCGAGGAAAATCGTTCCTTGCTGTTTGACGATGATTGAAACATCGGCCATGGCAGGGATGTACGCCCCTCCGGCGGTACACAGTCCCATGACTGCCGCGATCTGCGGAATGCCTTTGGCTGACATCCGGGCCTGGTTAAAGAAGATCCGGCCAAAGTGATCTTTGTCGGGGAAAACCTCGGCCTGATGGGGAAGATTTGCTCCGCCAGAGTCGACCAGATAGACGCAGGGTAAGCGGCAGCGTTCGGCAATCTCCTGTGCGCGCACATGTTTTTTTACGGTCAGCGGGTAGTAGGTGCCGCCTTTGACGGAAGGGTCATTGGCGATCACCATGCACAGCACGCCTGATACACGGCCGATCCCGGCAATCACGCCGGCACAGGGCACAGCCTCGTCATACACACGCCAGGCGGCGAACTGGCCGATTTCGAGGAAATCGCTGTTGTCGTCTAACAGCAGTCTGACCCGTTCGCGGGCCGGGAGCTTGCCTTTGCGGCGCTGATGTTCGATGGCCTTGGCTCCACCGCCTTGTTTAATGCTCTCAAGGTTGGAATGGAGGTTGTGTACCAGCCTGGTCATGTTTTCCTGGTTGGCGACAAACAGTGCTTCACCGGGTTTGATGTGAGTTTGGATGATTGCCATAAATACCGTCCTTGGGGTGAAATCGCGCCTAGCACGATTCGTTAAACAGCTCCCGGCCGATCAGCATGCGGCGAATTTCAGAGGTGCCGGCACCAATTTCATACAGTTTGGCGTCACGCAGCAACCTGCCTGCGGGAAACTCATTGATATATCCGTTGCCGCCCAGCAGCTGAATGGCGTCCAGAGCCATTTGGGTCGCGAGCTCGGCACTGTAGAGAATGACGCCGGCCGCATCTTTGCGTGTACACTCACCGCGGTCACAAGCCCTGGCCACGCTATACACATACGCGCGTGCAGCGTTCATTCGGGTGTACATGTCTGCCAGTTTGCCCTGAACCAGCTGGAACTGACCAATCGGGCGGCCGAACTGTTTTCGCTCATGAATATAAGGTACCACCAGATCCAGACACGCCTGCATAATGCCAAGCGGCCCGCCGGACAGTACCACCCGTTCATAATCGAGCCCGCTCATCAGTACCTCTATACCCTGATCGACGCATCCCAGGATATTTTGCCTGGGCACCCGACACTGGTTAAACACCAGTTCGCAGGTGTTGGAGCCGCGCATGCCGAGTTTGTCGAGTTTCTGCGCATGACTAAAACCAGGAAAACCGCGCTCGATGATAAATGCGGTGATGCCGTGTGCCTTAGCGTCCGGAGTGGTCTTTGCGTACACGACCAGGGTATCGGCGTCCGGGCCATTGGTGATCCACATTTTGCTGCCGTTGAGTAGGTAGTGATCGCCGTCCGGTTCGGCTTTAAGCTGCATACTGACCACGTCCGAGCCGGAATTGGCTTCGCTCATCGCCAGGGCACCGATATGCGAGCCGTCGATGAGCCCCGGCAGGTATTTCTCCCGTTGGCTGGGTGAGCCGTTACGGTATATCTGGTCGACACACAGGTTAGAATGCGCGCCATAGCTGAGCCCGACGGAAGCCGATGCCCGGCTGATTTCTTCCATTGCGACTACATGCTCGAGGTACCCCATGCCGGCACCGCCAAATTCTTCGCTGACGGTCACCCCGAGCAGCCCCATGTCACCGAAATGTGGCCACAGTTGGCGGGGAAACTGATTACTGCTGTCGATCCGGGCGGCGATAGGGGCGATGTGTTCAGTGGCGAAAGCATTAACATGCTGGCGCAGCATGTCGATGGTTTCACCTAACCCAAAGTCCAACGGTTGATAACTCGTTCTCATAACCGGTTACTCTTTCCTTGCCCCCTCCCTATGCCGATCAAAAGGCGGAGAGTGGCGTTGTTTAACAATCCATCGTGATACTGCTTACGGGCAATCGTGATTGCGAGCCGTTTTGTGTGGGGCTAGCGGTCCTGATGCCCCAGGGCCTGTTTGCACCTTGTGCGGGCGGCTTCCAGTTCTGCCATAACGACACGGATGTCATCCAACTGCCGCTCAAGATGGGCTTGCTTATCATCGATTAAGGCGAGCATTTTTAGCAGCTGGCTGTCATTGCGCCGGGTATCGTACAGCTCGAATAACTCCCGGATTTCAGCGAGAGAAAAGCCCAGCCGCTTGCCTCGCAGGATCAGTTTCAGGCGGATTCTGTCGCGTCGCTGGTAAACACGGGTGTTGCCGCGGCGCTCAGGTTCAATGAGGCCCATATCCTCATAAAACCGAATACTGCGTGTGGTGATATCGAACTCTTTGGCGAGGTCGCTGATCTTATATTTTTCCACCTGCCACCATCCTTTCAGTTGAAATGAAAAAATGTTCGCGTCAACCAAGCTTCTGACAAGGCTTTCCGGCATGAGATGCCGTGTTTTGGAATTGTTATTGGGTTGTTTCTTAACGTTAACGTAAATGGTAGTGCTATGCTTACAGAAACGTCAAGGAAGCCGGGCAGAAAAGTCCTGTCGTCGCTGGGGTGATAGAGGTCAGCGCCGCGACGCAGGGCTCGATGACAACTGGCTCGCGAGGACAAAGCATGCAACAGAAAGACATCTGGATAGTCAGCGCTAAACGAACACCTATCGGCTGTTTTCAGGGCCAGCTACAAGGCTTTTCTGCGCCTGAACTTGGCGCTTGTGCGATTGCGGCGGCGACAGAAGGGTTGCCCGCAAATGGCAGCGACGTCGAGGAAGTGTTGATGGGCTGCGTATTACCGGCGGGCTGTGGTCAAGGCTCCGGCAAGGCAGGCGGCATTAGGAGCAGGGTTACCCCACTCAACCGCTTGTACCACCATTAATAAAGTCTGTGGTTCAGGGATGAAATCGGTCATGCTGGCGTATGATTTGATCAAGGCGGGGTCTGTTCGTGTGGTCGTTGCCGGGGGGATGGAAAGCATGACCAATGCGCCGTATCTGCTCAAAGAATCCAGAAGCGGGATGCGCATGGGCCATAAAACCACCTTTGACCACATGTTTCTCGATGGCCTTCAGGATGCCTATGAAGGGCACCTGATGGGTGTTTATGCCCAGCGGATTGCTAATCAGCTGCAGTTCAGTCGCGAGCAGATGGACGAATGGGCCAGCTTATCCGCAACGCGTGCGCTGGCAGCGCAGGAGCAAAACCTGTTTGCTGATGAAATCGCCCCGCTGGAAATCGTGACCAGACATGACAACACACGGCTGGATTACGATGAGCATCCGTGCACCATTCAACCGGACAAAATCCCCGAACTGAAGCCCGCTTTCGCCAAACACGGCAGCATCACCGCCGCCAACTCCAGCGCAATTTCTGATGGTGCCGCGGCACTGGTGCTGATGGATGCTGAAAAGGCGCGCCAACAGGGCTTGGAGCCACTGGCGATCATCAAAGGCCATACCACTCACGCCCGCCAGCCGGCGGAATTTACCTTGTCACCGGTGTTTGCCATTGAGCAGTTGTTGTTGCAGCTCGACTGGTCGGTGGATGACGTCGATCTGTGGGAAATCAACGAAGCGTTTGCGGTCGTGACCCAGATTGCGGTCAGGCAGCTCGGCCTGGATAAAAACAAAGTGAATATCAAAGGCGGTGCGTGTGCGTTGGGCCACCCGATCGGGGCCAGCGGTGCGCGGATCTTGGTGACCTTAGTTCACAGCCTGCGCCAACTTCAGGCGCAGGAGGCGGGTAGCCAGCCCCGGCGATCCCTACGCGGCGTGGCGTCATTGTGTATCGGCGGTGGAGAAGCCACGGCGATTGGTATTGAAGTTGTGGTTTAACTTAATCATTACTCAGCAAAGGACTAGATTATGATTCGCTCGGTTCCCTTATTTATCAATGGTGAGTTTCGTCAGTCTCGGACCCCGGAGTGGGTGGAAGTCACCAATCCGGCGACCAACGAGGTCATCGCCCGCCTGCCGTGTGCGACGGAAGAAGAAGTACACAGCGCCATCGCCAGCGCCCTTAAGGCGTTTGACCACTGGAAAGAGGTGGCGGTGTCTGAGCGCGCCCGGGTGATGCTGCGCTACCAGCATTTGCTGAAAGAGCACCACGATGACATTGCGGCGATTGTTTCTCAGGAAACCGGTAAAACACTCGCCGATGCGAAAGGAGACGTATGGCGAGGCATTGAGGTTGTCGAACAGGCGGCCAATATTGCCGGCAACCTGATGGGCGAAACGGTGGAGAATGTCGCGCCGGACATTGACAGCTATTCACTGATCCAACCGCTGGGGGTCTGCTGCGGTATTACTCCGTTTAACTTCCCGGCGATGATCCCGCTGTGGATGTTTCCGCTTGCGATTGCCAGTGGCAACACCTTTGTGCTCAAACCATCCGAGCAGGTGCCACTGACCTCGATTCGTCTGGCCGAGCTGTTCCAGCAGGCAGGGGCGCCGCAGGGTGTGTTGCAGATTGTGCACGGTTGCAAGCCGCAGGTGGATTTGCTGCTTGCCCATCCGGATATCAAAGCGGTCTCGTTCGTCGGTTCCGTACCGGTTGCGCAGTCGATTTACACCACCGCTACCCGTCACTTCAAGCGTGTCCAGGCCTTTGCCGGAGCAAAAAATCACATGGTGGTCATGCCCGACGCGAATCAACAACAGGTAATCAATAATCTGGTTGGCTCTTCGGTCGGTGCGGCGGGCCAGCGTTGTATGGCGATTTCTGTCGCTGTGTTTGTCGGCAGTGCCAGCCAGTGGATCGGGGAGCTGAAAAACGAAATGGCCAAACTCCATCCGGGAGTGTGGGACGACGACAATGCGGCCTATGGCCCGCTGATCAGCCCGCAGGCCAAAGCGCGTGTGCTGAAATTAATTGAAGAGGGTAAACAGCAGGGCGCGGTATGTGAGTTGGATGGCAGTGGCTATAGCGTTAAAAGTTGCCCTCAGGGGAACTGGGTCGGGCCGACTCTGTTCAGTGGCGTTACCCCGGAGATGTCTATTTATACCCAGGAAATATTCGGCCCGGTACTGGTGTGCATGGAAGTCGATAGCTTAGAAGAGGCGATTGAGCTTGTTAACCGTAATCCTTACGGCAACGGGACGTCGATTTTTACCGCCAGTGGTGCTGCAGCCAGAAAATACCAGCATGACATTCAGGTCGGACAGGTGGGGATTAACGTACCGATCCCGGTGCCATTGCCGTTTTTCTCTTTTACCGGCTGGCGCGGCAGTTTTTATGGTGACTTACATGCCTACGGCAAGCAGGCGGTGCGCTTTTACACCGAAACCAAAACGGTGACGTCACGCTGGTTCGAAGATGATATCCCGGGTGGGCCTAATCTGACCATTCAGCTGCGCTAGGAGGCGGAAAATGGACTTTGAATTAAATCAGGATCAGCGTGCGTTTGCCGACACGGCCCGGCAGTTTGCCAAAGAGCGGCTTGCCCCGATGGCGGCAGAATGGGATGAAAAACAGGTTTTTCCCAAACAGGCACTGCGTGAAGCGGGTGAGCTTGGTTTTCTCAGTCTGTATACCCCTGAAGAGCAGGGCGGACTGGGCCTCAGCCGTCTCGATGCGTCGATTGTTTTTGAACAGCTGGCAATGGGCTGTACCTCCACCACCGCGTTTATGACCATTCATAACATGGTCACCTGGATGGTCGCAAGCTACGCCACACCAGAGGTGCAGGCTCAGTTCTGCCCCAAATTAATCAGCGGCGAGTGGCTGGGATCCTACTGTTTAACCGAGCCGAATGCCGGTTCTGATGCGGCTTCACTGACCACCAGTGCGGTCAAGCAGGGCCAGCATTACCGGCTGAACGGATCGAAGGTGTTTATTTCCGGAGCCGGTGAGACCGAAGTACTGGTGGTGATGGCCCGAACCGGTGGTGCCGGCGCGAAAGGGATCTCGGCTTTTGTTGTTCCGGCTGATGGCGACGGCATCAGTTACGGGCGCAAAGAGCCGAAAATGGGCTGGAACAGCCAGCCAACGCGTTCGGTCACCTTTGATAATGTCACGGTACCTGCCAGCCATTTACTGGGAGAAGAAGGTCAGGGATTTACCTTGGCCATGAAGGGGCTGGACGGTGGCCGGATTAATATTGCGACCTGCTCGGTAGGAACGGCGCAGCAGGCACTCAACCTGGCCCGGCAGTACATGCAGGAGCGCCAACAGTTCGGCCAGCCACTGGCACAGTTTCAGGCGTTGCAGTTCAAACTGGCCGATATGGCCACCCAACTGGTGGCGGCGCGGCAGCTTGTCCGCCTGGCAGCCAGTAAACTAGATCGCAGTGACCCGGACGCGACCACCTATTGCGCCATGGCCAAACGCTTTGCCACCGACGTGGGTTTTAACGTGTGTGATCAGGCGCTGCAGCTGTTTGGTGGCTATGGCTACATCAGAGAGTATCCGCTGGAGAGGCACTTTCGTGACGTGCGCGTCCATCAAATCTTAGAGGGAACTAACGAAATCATGCGCTTAATCGTCGCACGTCGTCTACTCTCAGAAGAGGCAGAGCTAATTTAATCACCAAAGAAAAAGGATTTTTGGTTATGTCATCAACGAAACATCCGGCCATTAGCCACTGTATCAGGCAACATGTTGCTTTGATCACCATGGATAATCCTCCGGCCAATACCTGGACGGCTGATAGCCTCAAAGCTTTGAAGGCGTTGGTGTTGCAGCTTAATGATAACAAACAGGTGTATGCCTTAGTGATCACTGGAAAGGGCGAAAAGTTTTTTTCTGCCGGCGCGGATCTAAACCTGTTTGCTGATGGAGACAAGGCGGTTGCGGTGAACATGTCACGTTGTTTTGGTGAGGCGTTTGAAACGTTGTCGGGTTTTCGTGGTGTTTCTATCGCTGCGATCAACGGCTATGCGATGGGCGGAGGGCTTGAAGTCGCGCTTGCCTGTGACATTCGGGTGGTTGAAGAACAAGCGGTTTTGGCGCTGCCGGAGGCGAAAGTCGGTTTATTGCCTTGTGCTGGCGGCACGCAGAACTTGACGGCACTGGTAGGTGAAGGGTGGGCGAAACGCATTATTTTGTGCGGTGAGCAGGTAACCGCGCAAAAAGCACTAGAGATCGGCCTGGTGGAGGAAGTGGTGGAACAAGGCACCGCGCTGGAAAAAGCGATGGCGCTCGCGACTTCGGTTGCTAATCAGTCACCTTTGTCAGTAACCGCGTGTAAAACATTAATTCAGAACATGCGCTCAGCGCCACACCAACATGGCCTGGTTAAAGAAAGAGAACTGTTTATTAATCTGTTTGACACCGAAGATCAGGCGGAAGGGGTTCAGGCATTTCTCGAAAAGCGTAAGCCAAACTGGAAAAATCATTAGGAGGCAAACATGTCGGGTAAGGTAAATATCACCGATTTGCTATGTGACGACGGTGTCCACACTATTGGCGTTGCCGCGTTAGATAATGTTGCATCACTCAATGCACTGACTTACGACATGCTGGAGCAGCTCAATGATCAGTTACTGGCCTGGCAGGACGATCCATACGTAGTGTGTGTGCTTATTACCGGTGAAGGTGATAAAGCATTCTGTGCTGGTGGTGATGTACGAACCATGTATCACGTAATGCACAACAAAACCAAAGAGGCCATCCAGTCCTTCTGCACTCATTACTTTTCTCTGGAGTACCAGTGTGACTATCTGATTCATACCTATGGAAAACCTATCATCGTATGGGGAGACGGGATTGTTATGGGGGGGGGAATGGGGCTGTTCATGGGGGCCAGCCATAAGGTTGTAACGACGAGATCGCTTCTGGCGATGCCTGAGATCCATATTGGTTTGTATCCTGATGTCGGCGGGACCTGGTTTCTAAATCAGATCGAACCGGAAGTCGGCCTGTTTCTTGGCCTGACCGGGGCTGTCGTCAATTCAACCGATGCGGTTGCTATAGGTTTGGCGAATCACCTTCTGCTTGAAGAACAGTTCTTGGCGTTACTCGAAGAACTCAAATACGCCGACTGGAAAACAGACAGCCACCATGATTTGGTGTCGATGGTGCTTGAATCTATGGCAAGTGACGTGGTTGACAGCAAGCCGAAATCGCAAATATTACCTTATATCACCGATATTAAAGAAGCTTGCTCGGGTGACGATTTGGGTCAAATCGCAAAGAACATCATGGCACTTGAAGGTGATAGCCCATGGTTACAGAACGCAAAACAGGCGTTTGCCGCGGGTAGCCCGATCACCGCACATATTTGTTTTCGCCAGGTGAAGCGCTGTCATCAGCTTTCACTGGCGGAATGTTTTCGGCTGGAACTGAGCCTATCAGTTCGCAGTGCACTGCTGGGTGAATTTGAAGAAGGAGTGCGATCCCGTCTGATTGATAAGGACGGCGAACCAAAATGGATGTATGGCAGCGTAAGTGAAGTGGATGAAAGTGTTATCGATACACTCTTCACTTCGATGTGGTTGGAAGGCGAACATCCGCTTGCTCAATTAGAAACACAATAGGAGAAAAAATATGAGTACTATTGCATTTATTGGGTTGGGTAACATGGGCAGTCCAATGGCGCAAAACCTGCTTGCTTCAGGGTTCAATGTCCAGGTGTTTGATATTGACAGCGAGCACGCCAAACAACTGGAACCATTTGGTGCGGTAGTGGCCGGGTCACTTGAAGAGGTGGTTGATGGCGCCAATATCGTTATCACTATGCTGCCGGCCGGCTCGCATGTTCGTTCCGTTTACTTAGGGGATCTGCACGGTGGCGTTGGCATACTTAACCTGGTGCCACCAAACACCCTGATGATCGACTCCTCGACTATCGATCCCGACTCCGCGCGGCTGGTGGCAAATGAAGCGGCCAACAAAAACGTCCACTTTGTTGATGCGCCAGTTTCCGGAGGAGTAACCGGGGCCAGAGCCGCCACCTTAACCTTTATTGTCGGTGGCAGCGATGAAGCGTTCTCTAAAGCCAATGCCATTTTGCGTTATATGGGTAAAAACGTTTTCCATGCCGGTAAGCCCGGTGATGGTCAAATGGCCAAAATTTGTAATAACCTGATGCTGGGAATCTTGATGTCCGGTGCCTGTGAAGCGCTTAATCTCGGTATCGACCATGGCCTGGATCCTAAAGTGTTATCTAATATCATGCTGCAGAGTTCCGGGCGCAACTGGGCGCTGGAACTGTATAACCCGTGTCCCGGGGTGATGGAAACCGTCCCGTCCAGCCATGGTTACCAGCCGGGCTTTATGAGTAAGCTGATGCTAAAAGATCTCGGGTTGGGGCTGGATGCGGCTTTGCAAACCCACTCTTCGGTGCCAATGGGCTCACTGGCGCGCAACCTGTATGCCATTCATAACGCTCAAGGCAATGGTGAACTCGATTTCTCAAGTTTGTTTGAGTTCTACCAAAAGAAAGATTGAATACGCGCGGTGACGCCGTTATCAGCCGGGCTATACACTTGTAACTGAAGAGTGAAAGACAAAGTGCTGCATAATAATCGGTATTTTGATGACAGTGTCACCTTACTAGCCCAAAACCAGATATGGCGAGGATGGGATGGATATCAGAAGCAGTGTAATTGCAATTACCGGAGCCGGGCAGGGGCTGGGGCAAATGATGGCCATAACCCTGGCACATGCCGGGGCTGATCTGGCGTTACTCGATGTCAATGAAGAGGGCCTGCGTGAAACGCAGGACCAGTGCCATATGTTGAGCGCCAAAGCGTTAACCTATCGTGTCGATGTCACTTGTGAAAGCGAGGTAGAGCAGGCCTTTGAGGCGATTTTGCAGGATTTTGGTCAGCTGAATGGCCTGATCAATAACGCTGGCGTACTACGTGATGGGATGCTGGTCAAAGTGAAAGACGGTGAGATGAGCAAAATGTCGCTGGAGCAGTTTAATCTGGTGATGAATGTCAATGTCACCGGGACATTTCTCTGCGGCCGTGAAGCGGCGGCCAAAATGATCCAAAGCCAGTCCAGCGGAGTGATCATCAATATCTCCAGTGTTTCCCGAGCGGGCAATATCGGCCAAACCAACTATTCCGCTTCCAAAGCGGCCGTGGCGACTATGGCCACTGGTTGGTCAAGAGAGCTGGCGCGATACGGTATTCGGGCTGCGGCTATTGCACCAGGGGTGGTGAGAACCGCGATGGCGGAGCAAATGAAGCCAGAGGCGATAGAACGGCTCAACAAAATGATCCCACTGGGAAGAATGGCGGAAGCGAGTGAGATTGCCCACGCGGTTAAATACGTCTTGGAAAACGACTACTTTACCGGCCGGGTGCTGGAAGTCGATGGCGGGCTGAGAATGTAGCAGGGCATTTTCGGCAATATTCTTATTAGTTGATTGAGCAACGATATCACCTGATGGCGAATGATAAGTACAACCTCTGACTTCGACTAATTATCGGTTGCTATTATTATTGTCGTCAATTAGATTGGCGGCGGTAATGAATGGTAAAGGATTAATCAGGTGTTTCGAAGAGGTAAAGATCAATTAAATTTAAGAGCGCTGATTCTATTTTTATGTGTGTTCAGCGTTGCCATTACACTTCTTAATGCTTTTTATTCTATCTACCGGGTACAGCGTGATCTGATCATTAGTAATACCATCGAATCAAACCGGGTTTACGCTGAAAAAATGGCAGAAATGACGGATGCATTCATTAATACATCTATGTCGCAACTGAAATACAGTGCCGATTTGCTGAGTAACAGCATGGCTGACCTTGCTGCGATAAGTTCAGAAGTAGATCGCCTCAAAAAGCAAACCGACTCTTTTAACTCCGTTGTTGTGGTTAATGCCGATGGTGTCGTTGTTTCTATTTCACCCGAAATTGCTCAAGTGAAAGGGTTAAAACTAACCCAAGAAGGCGCGTTACAATCGCTAAGAGCGAAACGTCCTCTGATTACCGATCCATTTATTTCTCCGGCAGGGAACTATCTCACCAGCATTTCTTACCCGATCTTTTCTGATAGTAGGGAGTACTTGGGCTACGTGAGTGGCACCATTTACCTTGAGGAGAGAAATGTCCTGACGACGTTACTCGGTAATCATGCATACCAGGATGGATCGTACCTGTACGTTGTTGACCGCAATCGTACTGTGATCTATCACCCGGATAAAAACAAAATCATGGTTGATAATGAAGCGATTAGCGCTGTCATTAGTGGGGAAAGCGGTGGCGTTGATTTTATCAACTCTAATGGCATCCCAATGTTGGCCGGTTATGCCCCGGTTAGTGCCTCAGGATGGGGTATCGTTGCTCAGCGTCCAAAGGCGCTGACATTGCTGGCACTTGAAGAACAGATGTGGAAGGTCTTCCTGAAGTCTATCCCGATCAGCTTACTCACTTTGCTTCTTATTTGGATATCGGCGCTGTTTATCTCCAGACCTTTATGGCAGTTGGCCAGTACGGTGCGGGGATTCGAAAATCACACAGAGACAATAGCTGAGCTTGGTCTAATTAAGCCCTGGTATTTTGAAGCGGCTCATTTAAAGCGGAGCTTTTTAAAAGCGTTTGGTATTGTGTCGAGTACCATTGATAAACTGCACTCAGACAGTTTGACGGATGCCATGACGGGGTTATTAAACCGCCGTGGGTTAGAAATGGCGATTGAGAGCTTTAGTGATCATAATATTCCGTTTGCAGTATTGGCATTAGACCTGGATTATTTTAAAAGAGTCAATGACACATTCGGCCATGATATTGGTGACAAACTGTTGTGTGAAGTCGCTACCCTGATGAAGGAACAGGCAAGGGAGCACGATATTGTGTGTCGCTCGGGCGGTGAGGAGTTTATTATCTTTCTGGCTAACACCGGGATGAACCGAGCCTACGATGTCGCAGAGAGGATCAGGAAGTCGTTGGCGGCCCATTATTTTCCCACGATTGGCAACATGACGATATCCATCGGCGTTTCTCATTGGCTGGGTAACTCCCAATCGATCGAAACGGTGATTAAGAATGCTGATAATGCCCTCTATCAGGCCAAAAATAACGGCCGGAACCGAACCGAAATGGCGCGCAGCTGAGAAGCGAACAGAGGCCTGCTTTAAACAGGCCTCTGTTGTATTTCCTGCAGTAGCAGAACTCACCATGGTCATTGGGGCGAGATTTTATTGACCATTATAGTGATGATGCGCTTTCTCCAGCGCATCAATATCGGCACTGCAAATCAAGTCTTTTAGTGCATTAAACTTCTCTTCTGGCCAGTTATAAATATCCAGGGCCAGCAACCGCTCAATAGTCTCTTGCGGGAAACGCAGGCGAATCGGTTTGGCCGGAGAACCACCGACAATGGTGTACGGGGGAACGTCTTTTGTGACCACACTGTTGGCTGCCACAACGGCACCTTCACCCACCGTGACTCCAGGCATGATCATTGAGCGCATACCTAGCCAGCAGCCATCTTTTAGATGGGTATCGCCTTTGGATTGATAACTTGTGTCAATCATATCCATGAACGGGTATAAACAGAACCAGTCATCTCGATGGTTATGGTTGCCACCCATTAAGATCACCACTTCGGCACCAATACAGACATAGTCACCGATATAGAGCTTATCTATTTCCCAGCGCGGCTCTCTGTGGCGTGTGGCTTCATCTCCGTGCAGATAACGAACAACGGATCGTTCAAAGCCATTGTCGTATGCATCGCTGTAATAACTGTGGGTACCTTTAAGGATAATATTTTTGTTTTGTACTGTCTCGTGGAGCATTTCCATGCGAGTCCAGTGTTTGATTCTTTCCATTCGTTACCTCGGGACATGCCCTTTAATCGTGGGTATTTCTCTGTGTTATAGCGGATTACACCAGTCTTCGTGTGACTCGGCGTTAATATGGTAAAAGTGCGGTCTGATAGCGAAGTCCGGCCCACCAACATGGTTACTTGCAGTTTTACACCTGTCTGATTTAGCTGCGGGCGCCTTTATCACTATGAAAGTGACGAATACTTGCACCGAATAGCCTGGTGGCAGTTATGGCCATAGCGACAAAAACTGTCATCTCCAGGCAACGCTTCAAATAAAAACACATCACCACGCTACCTTTTAAACAGCAGGCAAAAACGCGGGATTCGACCTGAACTGTGTAAGACGCTGGTTATTTCAAAATATCGTGTGTTTGGTCGCAGTGACTAAGCGTATTGCTCATCACCGCGGTAGCTAAGCAATATAAGGTTGCGTAAGGTAAGCAATTTTAACGGCAGCAGTGCATGCAGTGGCGCAGTAATTTACCGCTGGCATATGCACTCCTGAGAAAGATAGGGATTAAACACGGGCTGATTGTACTTAATCAGGTCTTTTGGTCAACAGTCACAGAAAACTGATGTGCCAGGTAAGAAAGGTGACGGTTAAAGCGCTGTTGGAAAAACGCCTTTGCTTATCCGGATAGCGGCTCTATTTGTGTTGCCATCGAAACGTTTCGATGATGCAGTGTGATCTATACGCTTTTTTGATGTTGAGTATTTAATTAATAGCAGATCACTATCACACCTTGTCGTTTTGTCGCTGGTCAATTTGCCGAGCGAGTTTATTATGACATCGAAACGTTTCGATGGGTTTGCGCCAGTGAATATTATAACGAGCAAGGCGACAAACACTCGGCAGCGTAAACGTGCAAGTGAAAGGTCGTTAAGATGAAAAAAAGTACCCTAATAAATTCAGATATTTCTTACCTGGTGGCGACACTGGGGCATACGGATGAAATCACGATTTGTGATGCGGGCTTACCCATTCCGGAACACGTTCAACGCATAGATTTAGCTCTGACTCATGGTGTTCCCGGTTTTTTAGAGACGGTTCGGGTGATGTTGTCTGAATCGCAAATTGAAGGGGTCATCATTGCGGAAGAATTTTCGCAGGTCAGCCCGGCTCATCATGATGCCTTGCTTTCAGCATTGAGTGCAGAGAGTGAAGCTAACGGGAAACCAATTCAGGTTTCATACCTTAGCCATGAAGAATTCAAAACCCGTACCGGGCAAAGTCGTGCGGTGGTTCGTACTGGCGAATGTACGCCATACGCGAATGTGATTTTCCAAGCTGGTGTGGTGTTTTAAGCCAGACATTATAAAGGAAAGATTATGACTCAAGCCATCCTACAATTGAGCGAGATTGAAAAAGCGTTCCCTGGTGTGAAGGCTCTGGATAAGGCCAGCCTGAATGTGTATCCGGGGCGTGTTATGGCGCTGATGGGAGAAAACGGGGCAGGGAAGTCGACCTTGATGAAAGTGCTGACCGGCATTCATCACCTTGACTCTGGCAGTATCCAGTATCAGGGCCGCCCAGCGGCTTTCAACGGCCCGCGTGATTCGCAGGAAGCGGGGATCAGTATTATCCACCAAGAACTGAACCTGATCCCGGAACTGACGATTGCGGAAAATATTTTCCTTGGGCGTGAAATTACCGGAGCGATGGGACGCATTCAGTGGGCGGAAATGTACCGGGAAGCGGATCGTTTACTGGCCCGGTTGAATGTCAAACACAGTTCAAAAACCTTGTTGGGTGATCTCAGTTTGGGTGAGCAGCAAATGGTGGAGATCGCCAAAGCGCTGTCTTTTGAATCTAAGGTCATCATTATGGATGAGCCGACGGATGCCCTGACCGATACCGAAACGGAATCCCTGTTCAGCGTCATCAATGAACTGCGTGAACAAGGCTGCGGCATTGTTTACATCTCACATCGATTAAAAGAAATTTTTGAAATTTGTGATGACATTACGGTGCTGCGGGACGGCAAGTTTATTGGTGAGTGTCAGGTTAAAGATACCGATGAAGACGGTCTGATCGAAATGATGGTTGGTCGTAAGCTGGAAGATCAGTATCCACGTATTGATGTCCGACACGGGGAAACGTGCCTGGAAGTGATCGGTTTAACCGGGTCAGGCGTGCATGACGTAAGTTTCAAGCTTGACCGTGGTGAGATTCTGGGTATATCCGGCCTGATGGGAGCCGGGCGTACCGAGTTGATGAAGGTGATTTATGGTGCACTGCCGAGTGAGAAGGGCGTGATCAACCTGGACAACAAAACCATTAACCCGGTGAGTCCGCAAGATGGCCTGGCAAACGGCATTGCCTATATCTCGGAAGACCGTAAAGGCGATGGTTTAGTACTGGGCTTGTCAGTAAAAGAGAACATGTCTCTGTGTGCACTTGACCAGTTAACCAAAGGCATTCAGATCCAGCACGGTGAAGAGATAACGGCGGTCGAGGACTTTATCAAACTGTTTAACATCAAAACCCCGACCCGAGATCAAATCATCGGCAACCTGTCAGGGGGGAATCAGCAGAAAGTGGCGATAGCCAAGGGCTTGATGACCCGGCCGAAGGTGCTGATTCTGGATGAGCCGACGCGCGGTGTCGATGTCGGGGCCAAGAAGGAAATTTATCAGCTGATCAATAAATTTAAAGCCGATGGCATGAGTATCATCCTGGTTTCGTCCGAGATGCCGGAAGTGCTGGGCATGAGCGACCGCATCCTGGTGATGCATGAAGGTCGCATTACCGGTGAATTTGATGCCAAAGACGCCGATCAGGAAAAACTACTTGCATGTGCCGTTGGCAAACAAATGAATGAGGAAGCAGCATGAGTACCAATACCATGAGCAAACCAATTGAAACGAGCAGCAAAAAATGGCTCAGCAAAGAGTGGTTGATTGAACAAAAATCACTGATTGCACTGTTGTTTTTGATTGTTGTGGTGTCGTTTTTAAACCCTAACTTTTTCACCGTTGACAATATTCTGAACATTCTGCGCCAGACCTCAGTCAATGCCATCATCGCTGTCGGTATGACCCTGGTTATTTTAACGGCGGGGATCGATCTGAGTGTCGGTTCTGTGCTGGCACTGTGTGGTGCTTTCGCTGCCAGTATGATTGCACTGGAAGTGCCGGTGCTGGTGGCGATACCAACTGCGTTGTTCGCCGGTGCTGTGTTGGGGGCTATCAGTGGTGTGATTATCGCCAAAGGTAAAGTGCAGGCGTTTATTGCCACACTGGTTACCATGACGTTATTACGCGGTGTGACTATGGTCTACACCGACGGCCGACCAATTTCGACAGGTTTTACCGATACCGCGGATGCTTTTGCCTGGTTTGGTACCGGTTACGCTCTGGGTATCCCGGTTCCGGTGTGGCTGATGATGATTGTGTTCGCGGCTGCCTGGTACTTGCTTAACCACACTCGCTTTGGCCGCTACGTTTATGCCCTCGGTGGTAACGAATCGGCGACACGCTTATCGGGCATTAATGTCGATCGTGTCAAGATTGGTGTGTATGCCATCTGCGGTATGTTGGCGGCATTGGCTGGCATCATTGTTACCTCGCGCTTGTCTTCGGCGCAGCCAACAGCCGGTATGGGTTATGAGCTCGACGCAATCGCAGCGGTGGTACTGGGTGGTACCAGCCTGATGGGTGGTAAAGGCCGCATCATGGGCACCCTGATTGGTGCACTGATCATTGGCTTCCTGAATAACGCGCTTAACCTGCTGGATGTATCTTCTTACTACCAGATGATTGCCAAAGCAATTGTAATTCTGCTGGCAGTACTGGTGGATAACAAAAATAAGTAATGACGAAGCTTAGCCGTAAGTTTCGATAAAACATAGACTTACGGCTAAAAGAGAACGTCATAATAAATTGGATTATAAGATTTTTGTCTGACTCAGGCATCACTCAGCCCTGATACAGATAGCGATAATTGAATGTCACCTTTATTGGTGAAATCAAAACAAAAGAATGCTCTAAGCATCCCCTACACAAAGGACTTTAACGATGAAAAAACTTGCAACTCTTATCTCTGCTGCGCTTCTTTCCTCCACTGTATCGGTTGCCGCTCATGCGCAAGATACAATGGCTATCGTGGTTTCTACGCTGAACAACCCGTTCTTTGTCACAATGAAAGACGGCGCAGAAGCGAAAGCGAAAGAACTGGGATACGACCTGATTGTCCTTGACTCGCAAAATGACCCGAGTAAAGAACTGTCAAATATCGAAGACCTGACGATTCGCGGTGTGAAAGCGATTTTGATTAATCCAACTGACTCAGATGCGGTCTCCAACGCCATCCGCATGGCCAACCGTTCTGAAATCCCGGTGCTAACGTTAGACCGTGGTGCCAGCCGCGGTAAAGTGGTCAGTCATATCGCTTCGGATAACGTGATTGGCGGTGAAATGGCCGGTCACTTCATCATGGAAAAAGTAGGTGAAAAAGCCAAAGTAATCCAACTGGAAGGTATTGCCGGTACTTCTGCGGCTCGTGAACGCGGCGAGGGCTTTATGACCGCGGTAAAAGGCAGTGAGATGGAGCTGCTTGCCAGCCAGCCAGCGGATTTTGATCGCACTAAAGGCCTTAATGTAATGGAAAACTTACTGGCAGCTAACCCGGATGTACAAGCTGTGTTTGCACAGAATGACGAGATGGCGCTAGGGGCAATGCGTGCTGTGCAGGCTTCCGGTAAACAGATCACGATTGTTGGTTTTGACGGCACTGAAGACGGCATTGCGGCGGTGCAGCGCGGTAAGTTAGCCGCTACCATTGCTCAGCAGCCTGATCTGATTGGTGCTTTGGGCGTCGAGACGGCAGACAAAGTGCTTAAAGGTGAGAAGGTTAACGAGTACATTCCGGTACCACTGAAAGTCGTCTCTAAGTAATACGCAGGCATTTCTTTGCTCTCTTCTCCTTTTTCTGTCGTTGGGCGGAGAGAGCAAGAATAGATGCCTCTGGCTTTTTATCAGGTGAAAACCCATAGCCATCTATTCTCTCTGTTTTTTTATAAAGGGTTCATACAGAACCGAGGATAACCGTATGAATAAGTTAGTGGTTTTAGGTAGTGTTAACGCTGACCATGTTCTTCAAGTGCCTTCTTTCCCTCGCCCAGGCGAGACGCTTTATGGTCACAACTATCAAGTTATTCCTGGCGGAAAAGGCGCCAACCAAGCCGTTGCTGCGGCGCGTTTAAATGCGGATATCGGATTCATCGCCTGTGTGGGTGACGACTCCTTTGGTATCAATATCCGTGAGAATTTCAAAATGGATGGCATTGACATCGCTGGGGTGAAAATGCAGCCCAACTGCCCGACCGGGATCGCGATGATCCAAGTGTCCGACAGTGGTGAAAACAGCATTTGCATTTCGGCTGAAGCGAATGAGAGATTGACCGCTGAGGTGATTGAACCGGACTTAAACCGCATTCGTCAAGCCAGTTACCTGCTGATGCAACTGGAAACGCCAATCTGTGGCATTGAAAAAGCGGCACATACTGCAAAAGAGGCGGGGACTAAGGTCATTCTCAATCCGGCACCGGCAAGGGCGTTATCGGACGAGCTGCTGGCCAGCGTCGATGTGATCACCCCGAATGAAACAGAAGCCGAGGTGCTGACCGGGGTGACGGTGACTGATAATGACAGCGCTCAGGAAGCGGCGAATGTTCTGCACAGTAAAGGCATTGACGTAGTGTTGATCACACTGGGTGCGAAAGGGGTCTGGCTTAGCCAGAGCGGGCGCGGCCAGCTGATCTCCGGGTTCCGGGTTGATGCAACTGACACCACCGCAGCGGGTGATACGTTTAATGGGGCATTAGTGACTGGTTTATTGGAAGATTTGCCCTTAGAATCAGCGATTAAGTTTGCACACGCTGCGGCCGCGATTTCGGTGACGCGTTTTGGTGCGCAAACGTCGATCCCAAGCCGAGAAGAGGTTGAGGGGTTTTTAGCACAAACGTATTAAGTAAAAGATTTAGGAGAGGAATAACATGGCGACGATGAAAGACATCGCAAAATTGGCTGGCGTATCGACGTCCACAGTGAGCCATGTTATCAACAAGACCCGTTTTGTCAGTGAGGAAATTTCGGAGCGGGTCAACAAAGCGGCAAAGGAGCTGAATTACTATGCGCCTTCGGCGTTGGCGCGTAGCCTCAAAGTGAACCGAACCAAAACTATCGGCATGCTGGTGACGACTTCAACTAACCCGTTTTTTGGTGAAGTGGTCAAAGGCGTTGAGCGCAGTTGTTATCAAAAGGGCTACAGCCTTATCTTGTGCAACACCGAAGGGGACAACGAGCGCATGCGGGATTCGATCAATACTTTGCTGCAAAAGCGTGTTGATGGCCTGATCCTGATGTGTTCTTCGCTGGAAGGGGAGCGGATTGATGTATTTGAGCGCTATCCGGACATTCCGGTTGTGGTGATGGACTGGGGTCCAATGCTGTTTACCAGCGATAAGATCCAGGATAATTCGCTGCGCGGTGGTTACCTGGCAACAAAATACTTGATCGATTGTGGCCACAAAGACATCGGTTGTATAACCGGTCCGCTGATAAAACATCAGGCACAGATGCGCTATGAAGGTTACAAGCGGGCGATGAACGAAGCCGGTTTAGCGTTTAATGCCGACTGGATTGTGGAATCGGATTTTGAGTGTGAAGGAGGTTATCAGGCTCTTAACACCATGATCGGGCGTGGTTCACTACCCAGTGCGATTTTTGTTTCTAATGACATGATGGCAATGGGCGTGATCAACGCGGCCAATGAACAGGGATTACACATTCCACAAGATTTGTCCTTAATTGGCTATGATGACATCCATATTGCCAAATACATGTCACCATCACTGACTACCATTCACCAGCCCAAGTACCGCCTGGGCCAGGCCGCAGTCGAAACATTATTGCATAAACTGAATGACAAATCTGATGAAGCTCAGGTGGTCCAGTTAGAACCGACACTCGTTGAACGAAAAAGTGTCAAGGTTTTATTGAGTTAATTGATCACATTAACCGTTGTGATATTTTACCAAAAAATGAAGTAAGTCATTTCTCTTTTAATAATAAAGGCTTAGAATTATCCCTCACTACAGATAAAAATATTAATTACATGTTTTTGGACGAGCAATATGTTGTCAAAGGGATACGCAAAGTTTTCGGTTAAGCACCCACGGTTACACTGCGTTAACGTAATTGCAGTGGTGTTTATTTTCTTATTGAGCTGCTATCAGCTACTGGTGAATGAGGCGTTTGAGTACTCACTGGGTTTTGTAATTACGCTGCTTCTGTCATTGCTTTTTGCTTCAGCATCAGCTTTCAAAAAACGTTATTTAGGTCATGGTTCATAACGTATTCCATATATGATGGTCGAAAATAGTACGTTAACCAAAGTATTGACCTGTTTTATGATCCGTTACATCGAAGGGAGGACAAATGTCCTCCTTTTTGTTTGCTCCGGCACCATAAGATAAGCGTATTCCAAGCACAATAACAAAGGACCTCTCTATGGATTTATTTGCCTTGCTAGACATTAACAACAGCCTCATTACTATCCCGGTTGGCGGCGGATATGCGATGAGCTGGATCGAGGCGTTCGGCACCGTTTTCGGCTTGCTGTGTATCTGGTTCGCGAGCCAGGAAAAAACCATCAACTACTTATTTGGTTTACTGAACGTCACTTTGTTTGCGGTTATCTTTTTCCAGATTCAGCTATACGGGTTACTGCTGCTGCAGTTGTTTTTCTTCTGTGCCAACATATATGGCTGGTATGCGTGGACAAGGCCAAATGCACAGGGTGAAACATTAGAAGTTCGTTGGTTGAGTAAACAGAAACAGATTGCAACCGGCTCTGTTTGTGTGGTGGCGATTGCTTTACTGACCATTTATATCGACCCATTCTTTTTCGCACTGGCAAACATTGCCGTAGAGACACTGAATCTGTTTGGTGCCAATCTTGTTGAGCCGGTACTTGAGCCGGATGCATTCCCTTTCTGGGATGCAACGATGACGGTATTGTCTGTGGTTGCTCAAATTCTGATGACACGTAAGTACGTAGAAAACTGGGTTCTCTGGGTGGTGATCAACATCATCAGTGTCGGCGTTTATGCGACGCAAGGTGTGTATGCGATGTCGGTGCAGTATGCGATTCTTATGTTTATTGCCGCTAACGGCACGCGTGAATGGGCTCGCAGTGCGAAACGCAATGGTGAGAAAACACTGATTCAGGCAACGGCGTAAGGATAGTCCCATGGTTAAACAACCCCATATTGGAGTGGATGAAACACAAGTTGCCCCGTTAGTTATTGTCTGTGGCGAGCCCGACCGGGCGAATCGCATCGCAGCCTTGTGTGATGATGTTGAGCTGGTATCGGAGAACCGTGAATATCGCCTATTTACCGCTACGTACAAGGGTAAGGCGGTGTCTGTCTGCAGTACCGGAATTGGCGCTCCGTCGATGATCATCGCCGTGGAAGAGCTAAAACAGTGCGGTGTAACGCATGTGGTTCGTGTTGGTTCAGCCGGGGCAATGCAGTCGGGTATTCTGCTCGGGGAGTTGATTGTTGCAGAGGGCGCAGTGAGAGACGAAGGCGGCTCGAAAGCGTATGTCGGTGCGGCATACCCGGCTTATGCCAGTTTTTCTTTGCTGAAAGAGCTGGACTCCTATTTGTCAAAACAAACCACGCCATATCATCTCGGTGTCGTTCGTTCACACGATAGTTTTTATACCGATGAGGAAGACGCGATATGCCAGTACTGGAACAAGAAGGGCATTCTTGGTGCTGATATGGAAACCTCAGCGTTATTTACGGTTGGCCGTCTGCGGGGATTACAGGTTGCCTCTATCCTGAACAACGTCGTACGTTACCAACAAGATGTGAAAGAAGGGGTAGGTCAGTACGTAGATGAAGCGCAGGTGATGATGGCGGGAGAAAAACTGGCATCCCTGGCAGCGCTGGAAGCTCTTATTGCACAAAGCTGAGCCAATCTCATTTGATCAACGTTCAAAGCGGCACCCAGTTGTCGCTTTTTTATTATCCCAATCTGGATAAGTAAGTGTTCAGATTGGGATTAGCTACCATCGGGTGGATGTAGCAGTTACAATCGACTTGAGTTTGCTATCAATAAAGAGAATGGCGCGTGAAAATTGCCCCTTACCCAAATGGTCGTTTTAAAAGCTATTTAGAGCAGAAACGTGCTGAGTTTCGGAAATTGATTTATCAGTGCCAGATCAGTAGCCGATATTTTGATGCCGGTGAAGCGATCCTGCGCCAGGGTGAGCAACTCCAGTATCTTTATGTTGTTCCTGTTGGCCGTGTTTCGATGAGTATCATTGCCGCCAATGGTCGCCGGTTTCAGCTCGGTGAGGCTAATTGTGACTATCACATTTATGGTGAGATGGAGTATTTTACTCAGACCCCGTGCCAGTGGAATGTAGTAGTGGATGAACATATGCAGGTGGATGTAATTTGCATACAAAAACTCACTGAAGCATTGCACAAACATCCTGAAATGTTGTTCTTTTTTGCTTCTGCATTAGCAGAGGACTATCAGGATTCGATGGATATTTATACCAATCGGTTGTTGCATCCGATCACGTACAACATTGCTTACGACTTGTTGGTACAAAAACAGGCCAACACTTTGCTGGGTGGGTTTGGTAAGGTCAACCAGGAAGCAGAGCGTTTTGGTACCTCTGGGCGAGTCTATCGCCGTGCGGTGAAAGATCTAATGGATAAGGGGCTGATCCGAAAAGAGGAACATGGATTAGAAATCGTCGATGAGGCTGGATTAAAGGCATTTATCGAGACTTACGAATAGCCCGCGACTAATGCTGCGGGCTATCGGGTCTCTGCGTTATGTTGTAAGGCGGTTTTTAGAAAACACAGTGTTTTGCGAAATCGGACGCTTCATTGGCGGTCCATTCACCTTTTGGCTTTTCTTTCATATCATTACACCATTCTTCGCTGCCAACTTCAGTGCAGGCCATCAGTGTTGTCGTTACGAAGAACATCAAAATCAGTTTTTTCATCATCTACTCCATGTCGGTGACTCAGTTTCTATTACACGGTGCTGAGTACATAACAGTTATTGGTTCCGGTTATAATGGTTTGAGAATATATAATGTTGCTACGCTTAGAAAGCTTGGAGGCCGATAAATTAGAGGTTAACAGAGCAAATCCTCGTGTCTTTCATCGAAGAAAGATCAAGGCTGGTTTGTTGTGAATGTTCTCGCCCAACAGCAAGGCTACTATTTGATCAGTTCATCAATGATGGGGCAGCGACTTTTCGCATCACCCGGGCAGGCAGATGCCCAACTCTCTAACTGCTGTTTTATTTCCATCAAATGAGCAATTTTCTGCTCAACTTCATGTAGTTTGTCCAAGGTTTTTGATTTGACTTCGCTACTCTTGCGGTTGGGATTGCCAGCCAGTTGGACGAACTCCCGGCATTCTTGCAGGGAAAAACCGGCACTTTTGGCTCGTGATACCAGGTTAAGCTCTTGAATATGTGTGGCAGAATATTCCCGGTAACCCGCGTCACTACGTGCAGGTGACGAAATGATGCCTTTCTCTTCATAAAGTCGAATCGATTTTGCAGAAAGTCCGGTCAGTTTTGCGACTTCACCAATATTCATAATAATCTTTCTCAATGACGCTGATGATCAACGGCTTGAGTATATCCTGTTATGTGTTTTTGGCAATCTCAGACGAGGTGTATTCAACGTTTGGGCCGCCACATTAACAGAGTGGGCCAGGCAAGGGTAAAACAAAAGTCACGCTTGAAATGCGGGCTTATGTGCATGATCGAAAAGGGAAAGGTGCGTTGGTCCGGAGGCGAGAAGAGGGGGAATCATAAAGAAAAAGCCCGCAAGCGTTGCGCTTACGGGCTTTGGTAATTCTTTTTGCTTAGGCTTTTTCAAGTTCTAGGCTTTTTTTTTCACGTTGCATTTTCGCCAGGAAGTAGACGTTAACACAAGCGATAAAGCCGTTGGTCAGTACTACTGGCCATGAATCAATCGCCAGGCCGTAGGCGGTAAACAGTGCACAACCGATAAAGTTTAGAACACGTAACTTCACGATGTCTTTCATTGTCAGCGAGATTGCGACCATGATAGATGCAGCGTAGCCTAGAATCTCAACCATATTCATTTCCATTATTTGACCCTCTTAAATCTGCCGAATTCTGTCGGTACCAATTCTTCTCTTCTTGAGATAAGTGAGGAAGCTCCGTGCCTCGAATGGTCTAGTTCGTTCTGATGGCAAGACTATAGCAACTGAAAAACCGTGATGAAAGCATCAATTTAAGGTTAAGAGAAGGTTAGCGATTACGCAAACGTTTAAGGGCTAAATCGGATGCGATTCAAATTATCGCTATGGCTTATGGTTGTTGTGCGACTGGTAATGAAAATGATATTGAACAGAAAGGTAAAATCAGGCTATCATTGCAAATGATAATCATTACCAACAAAGGTGTACCATGCCTGCAACGATAAGCCTGTTATTTTCTTTTATGTTGATACAACGAATAAAACCAGATATGTGGAGTTGCACGGTGCATGTTCTGACGCATCTTATCTTGCTGTGGTATTTGCCGCCAATGTATCCGATACACTACTTATTATTGTCTTTTTTCAGTGCACCTTTAATGATCTGGCTGGCGAAACAGACCCGAGTGTTTGATGTGGTGTTTGCTTTTGTGCCTTTGCTGATTGGTAGCAGTGTCTATGCGCTGCTATAGCAGTTAATCTGGGGAAGCCTGTGAGAGAAGGGAGTTGAAAAAATTAATCAGTGGCGGCCAGTTTACGGCGCTATACATGAATGTCGAGTAGGCTACCGATCACTTCGTTGTTTTTTTCTACTACTGACGCACCGATACGATTGTAACCGGCGGCTTGAGTCAGCGCGATGACCGGGACAATGGCTTCTGACCCAACGAGTAATGGCGCATGTTCAATGCCGGTCTTTACCAGTTCAGCCTTGTTAAAATTGAGTGCGTCATCGACTTTGGGTATTGCCTGTTGTAGATCATGGGCTGCTTCTTTAACCATGTTCTGCGATGACTGCAGTATTTGATGTCCCGCCTGAATTCCTGATATTGACATAGCTCCTCCGCTCCTTATGCTGCGGATAGCATATCTTGAGGCGAAAAAATATTCAACTCATTGACAAGAAAGATGAGATCAAGAAAACAGCTTAGATAACATCTCACGTTCTTCACCAGAGAGTACGGGGGAAATATTGTGATTCAACTTCTGGTTAATTTCGCCCTGCAATGATTTCAGCTGGTTGGCAGTCAGCTCACTAATTTTTTGTTTCAGTTCATTGAATTGCTTGCTTGTCATCGCTTCACCCTCATGATACCCGGTCTTTTCCATAACCATACCCACCACCTTCATTTACTTGGTAATAGCTAGTTACATCTGATCCAATAAGGTTAGAGTAGGGCGAGAGTGATGGATTTTTGTCCGAAAAATGTCAAAGGCTGTCAAACTGCTGGTAAGAGATTTGCGAGTCATAAAAGAATCAGGCGGTTAGAGAAAAGTACCCGGGTACTTTTCTCTAAGCCAGATCATGAGTGTACTCGTACTGCAAATGTTGACGCCAGTGAGTGAAGTTCAGGCAGCATACGATAAATCAGGTGGAGTTGCTGGAGTGCCAGGCGGGCCGAGCCATCGTCTTCGTCACGCCACTCATTCAAGCGTCGCTCAATATCCGAGTCATCAATGACAGAAAGGTCACACTCTTCGCATTGTTGGTGTAACTGGCGCTGTAGAATATCCAAGTGCTGGTGAATACTGCGGTGCGCATCCAATACCAACTGATGGATTGCCTGGTCTTCGATGCGAGTGCGGTGCGCACCCAGAGCGGAGATGTAGTTAAGCATGGCATGGTTGAGGGTTAAAAAGCGAAAGCTCTCCTCTGTCGCAGTACGATATTTACCGGGTTCAGCTAACATGTTGCTAATCGCAGATGACAAGCTGGCATCCGCGTTATGTGCCTGACGGCGCGCGATACGGTAGTTGAGGCTGTCTTTTTTACCAATACGGTACTGACCAATAATTTGACCAAGGTAGTCTTTGTTGGCATTGATGGCGTCTGCCATCGCTCGGTGTAACCGCTTGGATTCCCAGTCCGGTAGGATAAACATCACCGCGGCTACGGCGAGGGCACAGCCAATCAGGGTATCCGCCAGCCGTGGTAATACTACGGCATAGCCTTCACCAAGCTGGTTAAACAAAAACAGCACCAACAAGGTGATAAAGCCTGTGGCGTAGCCATAGTTATTGATCCGAAATGCAAAGAACATCACCCCGGATACCACGATAAACACCAGCTGGCTCTCCTGAGACGGGAAGAAAGTCAGCAGTGGAACACCAATCAGCAGCCCGGCCAGAGTGCCAATCACCCGTGCGGTCAGTTTGTTCCGGGTTGCGCTATAGTTGGGCTGACACACAAACAGTGTGGTCAATAAGATCCAGTAGCCGCGATCGATGCTGAAAGCCTGAATGATGCCGTAACCAATGGTTAAAGCGAGCGACATACGCAGAGCATGGCGAAACAGTATCGAATCCGTAGTTAAGTTCGCTAAGATACGTTGTCCCATCGCTTTAAGCGTGTGTGGGTTAGTATCATCAAGCGTGTCTTCCTCTAACCGTTCAGCATCGGGGTTGTTAATATTGCACAGTTGCTTTTCTACCGTTGCAAGGTTACGAAATAAATAGCTAAGTTGTGCCAACAATCGTTTCCAGTGGCCGTGTTGCTGCTCTTGCAGGTAATTGAGCGAGTTTTGCAGTTCAGCCAGAGCGCTAGCGCACTGGGCGGTGTGGCTGTACTCATTGCCCAGCTTGATGGCATGGGCAATATCACGGCATGCCTGCGCCTGTGTTTCCAGCAAATATTTAAAGCGGAACAGAACATCTGAGCGTTCAAACTCCCGGGCCAGATCCTGATAGCGGTAATGGCTGGAACTGACGCGCTCGTGGATATCCTGGGCAATAAAGTAGATATTCAGGAAACGGTCACTCGGGCCATCTATGTGACCGCGCTTTGAGCGGCTGAGTAACGTCGCTTTGCATGCATTGAGTGCGGTGACGGTGGCAGCATTAAGCCGCGCAGCTTCAATGCGCATCGGTTGCGGGGTTAGGTCCGTGACCGGGTGGAACAGCTTTGCTTTTGCATCTAAGTAGTTTGCCAGGTGGAAAAATACTGTTGCCAGGCTTTGTTGCACCGGTTGCAGTGGCCAGAACATTTGCCACAGCATTGACATGAGATAGTACCAGGCGGCACCGCTGAGCAGCCACAGCGGCTGAAACCAGATAGCGGGGCTTTCATGAGCGCCGAGCATGGTATAGATGGCGATCAACAGCGAGCCAAACGCGATGCTGGCGTATTTTGGCCCTAAGGCGCCGAGGATGATGAACCCGAAGGTCGAAATGAACAGTCCGCCGGCAAATAGCCACGGGGTGTTGAACAGGATCTCAATGGAAAAGGCGGCGAAAGCGAAACAAACAAACGTCAGAAGCAGCGCTTTTAATCGCCCCATGAAGCTGTCGTCGCTCTCTGCGAGTGCGGCGGCGATGACACCTAAAATCAGCGGTGTGATCAGCGTGTTTTGTTCAAAATACCAGGCGGGAATAACCACACCCAGTAAGGTGATCAAAATAAGGATACTGTAGTTAATGGTTCTATTAGCCCAGTAGAGGCGAAGTTTTAAAGCCGGTTGCACAATGCGCCTTTATATATGATGAAAACAATGCCAGTTTAGCAATCGCACTATAGCGTGTTTAGGTCAAAATATAAGAAAAAAAGTTGTTTGCGCATGAAATAAACAGCAATGGCATCAAATGAATGTAAAGCCGGAAAAAAGATTATAAAAACAACAGTAATGTGATTTTTATTTAAGGAAAGGGGCAGAACATCGCGCTCAAGGCATCCTGAGCTACAATTCACCTGGCGAAAATGATATAAACCGACAAGATTATGACGAAAAGGCTCTTCGACACATGCAACTAACAGCCTCTGATAAAGCACAGTTTTTTATTCAAAATGAGTACTACCAGGTTGAAGTTAAAGAAAACAGTGTTTTATTAAGTTCGGTAGGCAGTGAAGAGCACATTCCGTTCACTGTCTGGAATGGCAAGGTTTCGGTGAAACGCGGGTTGATCTGGAGTACATTACAGTTTTTCGCCCATGAGCAGGATGGTCAGCAACATTCATGGCTGGTTCAGGGGCTACCTTGGCCACAATGTCGTAAATTTGCTCAGGATGCCGTGCGCCATTATCAGCAGTGGCACAACAATCAGTGCCGTATGCTGGCCCAATATCTGCCCAAGTGGGAAGAGGGGTTATATGGGTTACAGCACCTCCCGGCTTACTTATCCAATTCCCGGGTTCGCTACTGGCTAAATCAAGTCAATACAGATCTTACAGAGATTCAAACCAGTCTGAGTGAAGCTAAGCTGCGGATGCCAAATCGCATAGGGGTACTTGAACCTTGGCTGTTGGCAACCTGCCAGACACTGGCAGAGCGCAACCATGCATGGCTGGAAGAAGAGCGCACCAACTGGGAAGTGCTGTTTAATCAGGTCGAATCCTCGCCACTGAATCTTTCACAGCAGTATGCGGTATTACTCAATGATGACCATAACCTGGTGTTGGCCGGGGCAGGCTCAGGTAAAACCAGTGTGCTGACAGCAAGGGTTGCTTACTTATTACAAAGTCATCAGGCTCAACCAGATGAGTTGCTGATGCTGGCATTTGGCCGCGATGCCGCGACCGAAATGGCACAACGGCTGAAAGATAAAGTAGGTATGTCTGCGGAAAACGTACGCGTCAACACTTTTCATCAGCTGGGGTTAAAAATTCTCAATCAGGTAGAGTCTTCTGCGGTTGAAATTAGCCCGTTGGCGCTGGACAGCAACCAAAGAACGGCGTGGTGCATCGACTGGTTGAAAAAGCACTGGATGACACCAACCAACTTCAAGCGCTGGCAAAAGCACCTGGCTAAATGGCCGATAGCCTATCTGGCAGGCGATGATGAACTGGGCAGCCATTCTGAAAACCCGAAGCTTATCGCGTGGTTGGATGCCCAGCTGTCGCAACTGGCTGCGATGGGGCTGACAAAAAAACAGGTGCAGGAAAAGCTAGTCAGCCACCCGGACTATACACGCCTGAACAGCGAACTCGCTCTGTGCTGGCCGTGCTACAGCGCGTGGCAAAAAATGCTCAAAGAGAGTGGGCAGGTGGATTTTCCTACCATGATCAGCCGTGCGACAGATTATATCCGTAAGGGCAAGTTTGTCTCACCATGGCGCTTTATTATGGTGGATGAGTATCAGGATATCTCACCAGATCGCCTGGCTTTGATCGAAGCCTTGTGTGCCGAAACAGGCAAACAAGCCGGTGCGACACTGTTTGCTGTTGGTGATGATTGGCAATCAATTTACCAGTTTGCCGGCTCAGATGTGGATTTGACCACCGGGTTCGAGCAACGGTTTAAGCACGCAACGGTACACCGGTTGGATACAACTTATCGTTTTAATAATCAGATTGGTGATGTGGCTAATGTATTTGTCCAGCAAAACCCATCTCAACTGTCAAAAACGTTGAACAGCTATAAGCAGAAGAAGCAAAAGTGCGTCTATTCCGCACCGAGCAGTCAGGTGGAAAAGATTCTGGATCAGCTGAACTATCAGGCGAAGAAAGTGAAGTCTGTACTGTTATTGGGACGTAATCACTACCATAAACCGGATTTGTATGATGACTGGCAGAAGCGTTTTCCCAACCTGGATATCCGTTTTATGACGTGCCATGCCAGTAAAGGACGCGAGGCGGACTTTGTGGTTATTTTGTCAGTGGACGAAGGGCAGTTTCCGGCCAAAAAGAAAGCGGTGCACATTGATGGGGCATTGACAGCGTCAGGTGATGATTATCCTTACGCGGAAGAACGCCGTTTGTTTTATGTTGCGCTGACAAGGGCGAAGGAAAAGGTATGGATCACTCATACCGGAGCTGGATCTGGTTTTGTTCAAGAACTGGTCAATGGTGATTACCCGATCGTGCTGTCAAAATAGCGGTTTTGCCGATCAAAAAAGGCGATAGGTAACTATCGCCTTTTTTGTTGAGTTGATGCTGGGGCCGCAGGCGATTACGTCCGCTCTGCCAGATAGGCCTCGTAGTCAGGCACTTCCACGTCAACTTCCTGTTCAATTAACGGTGAGTTAAAGATAAATTTGGCCGTTGCGCGGTTTGTGGCGACTGGAATGTTCCATACACTTGCGATACGGAGCAGCGCTTTTACGTCCGGATCATGCGGTACAGCATTGAGTGGATCCCAGAAAAAGATCAATACGTCTATCTTACCTTCAGAGATCAGTGCACCTAACTGCTGGTCGCCGCCCATCGGGCCGCTGATCATGCTTTTAATCGCAAGGCCGGTTTCTTTGCTCAGCATATGGCCGGTTGTGCCGGTGGCGTACAAAAAGTGGCTTTGTAATGCTTCTTTGTTTTCTTTTACCCAGCGTAATAGTTCAGGCTTACAGTTATCGTGAGCGACCAGCGCGACGTGTTTGTTTGCTGGCATGGTACGAGTCTTCTTTTGCATCAAATTGTTTCCGTTGTATTGATTTTCTTTCTGGCGTTTATAGAACACGTTTTTCTACTATCAATCAACTGGTTTAACGCGAAATGTCGGCCTGTACTCGGATGGAGATAACGAATCTTGAATTGTATCTTTTCTTAAGTTATCCGGGGTGAGTGGCTCGATGGTTGGACTGGCTTGTTTTTCGTATGCTTGATTACGCAGATAACGGGTCGCCTGGAGCAGTGACAGGCGTCCTTGCTCGACCATTTTATCGGTTGGCGCAAACAGGATTTTATCGCGCAGCAAACCGCGGTAAACACCGTGACTTAAATAGATGGATACTAAACCAATTTCATTGCTTTTGTTCGCGCTACGCAGTTCGCTGATGGCGGCTTCCATTGCCACGGCACTGCCGACGATATAGTCGACATTGCCCTGATCGAGAGTCCTCTGAACTAAGTTGCGTTGCAGTTCTTTGTCATTGTCTGCCCAAAGCCGATGGCTTACATGGATGTCGCTGTCTTTAATGGCATCGTTAAGCCCCCGGGTTACGGGCTTGGTTCCGCCTTTGGTGCGTGGGCCAAGCAGGAGCGCGATGTTAGTCTGACCGCTGCCGGCAGGATGGCGCTCAGCCAAAAATTTCCCGGCTTGATAACCCATCCAGTACCAGTCCACGCCAACGACCCCTTTTAACAGTGTCTGTTGGTTTTCATCCAGTTCCAGGTGATTGACGGTAGCAAAGACTGGCGTATTGCCGACCCAGTTTTTCAAGTTATGTTTATACGCTTGCGGATCGACGGTGCCGAGGATAATGGCATCTGCGTTCCATTGGGTACATAAGGCTAATTGTTGCTCTTGGCGTGTTTTGTTCGGATAGCCTCCGGCCTCAAGAACGCGCAATTCGATCCCCTGCTTTTGCGCCTCCTTGACCATACCGTAGTTCACCGATAGCCAATAAGAGTCTTTAAGATGGGGGTAGATGGCACAAACCTTCTCCGCCGCTATCGTCGGTAAAGCTAGCAGCATGGAGAGCAGGAGCAGGGATTGCTGGAAAACTGTTAAAAAAACACGTTGATTGATAACCATGAAATGAAGTTCGTTGGCATAGATTAAGTAAACACTGCAAAATATAACGTATTATGACGCCGAAAACGAATAATAAGGTCAGGAAACTATGTTGTTAGCTACCGCAAGCATCGGACGCAAGCTGCTGCTCTCCTTCATTGCCATGGCAATGTTGGTGTTACTTTCTGCACTGATTGGTGTATCAGGCTTTTCTTTGGTGGCAAGAACAGAGAGGAATGTAGTCGAGGGCGCAATTCCCGCCATGCTGGAGGCCAGACAGGTATCAGAGTTAAGTACCCGGATTATTTCTTCGGTGCAAATGCTGTCTAATGCGCAAACGGAGCAAGAGCGGCAACGAGCCGGTAAAGTACTGTTTGAGCAGTTAGAGTCGCTACTTGCGCATATAAAACAGCTTGGTGGTGAGTCGTTTGATGCCACTCTGTTATCCGCACTGGAAGCTAATGTACAAAACGTGATTGATAACCTGGCGGATCTCGGTGTTTCGGTTGAGCGCAAGCTCTGGCTGGCCAAAGAGATTGATTCGCGGGTTGAGCAGATGCGTTTACTCAGTGAGGAGCTCGAACAACTAACCCGTACCCAAGTGCAGAATACCAGCACGATTGCGGTTGCTAATGTCACTCACATCTATGATTTGCTTGAGCAGGGACGTGGTGAAGCAGTGTATAAGGCTCTGGATACTTTGGTCGAAGTAGACCTGGATCTTGCTGAACGCCTGCATGAGCTGCATTTACTGGCGTTTAAAATGCTTAATCAGATTGAGGAGGCGCGTACCCTTACGCATATCGAGCGTATTCAGGAAATTCAAACCGCGTTTCAGGACAATCTGAGTATCATGAAGCGCCGGGTCTTAGCCGTAGAAGATCCAACCCGGTCGGTGCAAATGACGCGCTTACTGAACGAGCTGGGGCAACGTCAGGTGGTGTTTACCATTTTAATGCAGCAGTACGAAAACAACGAGCAGGCGCAGCGACTGATGCAAAAAAACCTGGCGCTGTTCACTGAGTTAAACGCGACAGTGAACGAGTTGGTCGACGATTCGAACCAAACCACAACACGGGCTGTTCAGGAGCTAACCCGTACCCTGCAGCTTGCCCAGTGGTCTCTGACCTTTATTTCTATTGCCGGCCTGATTGTGGTGGTGGTGATCCTCTGGCGTGTGGTGTACACCTCGGTGATCAAGCGCCTGACCGAATATTCCTCTGCTTTGCTTTCGGTCGCACAGGGTAACCTGGCTATTAATCTGGAAGTCAAAGGCAAAGATGAGCTGGCCCATATGGGGCAGGCCATTATCACCGCACGCAATACTGCCCAGGCGCTTAAAGTTGTGGCTGAAGGGGAGGCCAAAGCCAAGCGCGAGCTGCAAGAGCATAAAGAACATTTGGAAGAACTTGTTGAACAGAGAACTTCTCAGCTTAAGCAGGCCAATCAGCGCTTAAACGAAGAAGTGACCAACCATGCAAAAGCGCGCTCTCTGGCCGAGCAGGCCAACCGGGCTAAATCCGCGTTCCTGGCGACAATGAGTCATGAGATCCGCACACCAATGAACGGAGTAATCGGTACCGCGCGTCTGCTGATCGACTCGGGACTGAACCCACTACAGAAACGCTATGCTGAAATCATCAACCGAAGCGGCAAAACCTTGTTGGCAATTCTTAATGATGTACTGGATTACTCTAAAATCGAGGCCGGTCATTTAGAGATCCGTGAGGCGGGCTTCGATTTACATCAAATGGTTGAGGATTCCTTCCAGCTGATGAACGGCCGGGCACAAGAGAAACAGCTGTTGTTTTCATACCACATTGAGAGTGAAGTCGGTCAGTATTGGCGGGGTGATGTGACCCGCATCAGTCAGGTGCTGAACAACCTGATTGGTAACGCGATTAAGTTTACCGAACAAGGCGAGATAGATATCTATGTCAGCCTCAATCCGGATGATGAAACGCAGGTTTTGTTTGAGGTCACCGATAGCGGGGTGGGTATCGCCCGACAAGATCTGGCAACCTTGTTTGATGCGTTTACCCAGGCTGATAGTGGTTCGGCGCAAACGGGGGGAACCGGGCTGGGATTGGCGATCAGCCGTCGAATCATCGAGGCGATGGGAGGTGAACTCGGGGTTGAATCAGAGCTGGGTGAGGGCAGCCGCTTTTGGTTCTCGGTTCCTTTGTCACTGAGTCAGCCGATTGAAATCAGCACGAGTTCACAACCACAGGGCCATATTCGTGCCAAGGTATTGTTGATTGAGGACAACGAGGTCAATCGCGTAGTCACCGAAGGTTTTCTGACCAGTATGGGGCATCAGGTGGTCATGGCTGAAAATGGACGCCAAGCGAAGCAAATCATTGCCCAGCAGGATTTTGATATCGCGTTAGTGGATATCAACTTGCCGGATTGCAACGGTATCGACCTGATACACAGTCTCAAGCGCATTGAGCGAACTATTTCACCGGAGCGAGCTCGGACACCTATTCCGATGGTTGCGGTTTCAGCTCACGTGTTTAACGAGGAGGTGGAAAGCTATCTGGCGGCCGGGTTTGATGGTTATTTGCCTAAGCCGTTGGACAAGGAAGCACTGGCTTCATTAATTCAGGGTATGCTGGATGGCAAACATTTGGTGTTGTCTCAGTTAGAGGTATTTTCTCCGGATGTACCTGAGTTTGAAACAGCGGAGCCGCTAACTGCACAGCCGGTTCTGGCAGCAAACCGCGAGGTGGTACTGGTTAACCGCCAGGTGGTGGAGTCCGACATGAGTGTACTGGGACCTACTCAAATGCTTAAGTTGGTTGAACTGTTCAAACAATCCAGTCAGCAGGCTATGTGTCAACTTGAATCGGCGGCTGAGCGTGGTGAGAGCAATGAGATCAAACAGGTGGTACACAAATTGAAGGGCAGTGCTGGTAGCCTTGGTTTGGAAAAGCTGATGGTATTGTGTCAGGCAATAGAGAGCAGTTCTGATCCGCTGGCCAGCTACCAGGAGCAGCGCTCTGAACTGGAGTTGTTGGTCAGTCAATCCGGGCTTGCCCTGGACGAACTAATGGCCCCGTCATCTTAAGCGGATATAAAAACCTCCGGTAATTACCGGAGGTTTATTACTATTTGGTCAAATCGTCATCCCATTCGAACTGAGTATCTAAAGCGTAAGGGTCGTCATCGAGAGGATGCTCCACTTTTCCGCGTAAGTATTCGAGTTGGTGTTCCAGCATATTGACCGTTTCATAATCCCCTTCTGAACAGGCGACATAAATCTGTTGTTCCAGGGCTGCAATGTTGTCTCGGATACTCATGAGAACCCCCTAACCGTTAATTACCGATTCTCAAACCGATTATAGTCAAGTAAACCAAATTCGATCGGTTGTTTTGTACGATACCACTGATGAACTCGATCGCTGAACGGCCAAAATTGTTCAGAGCTGCGTCTAATTGCGAAACGATCCAGTAACTTAACGTAATCTTCTTCGCTTTGAATGGCAGCAAAACTTTTGACAAATTCTTTTATCTGCTTCTCTTCGATGGAAAAATATGCCGCAGGATAGCTGCCTACCACTCCCCGGACGATGGTCATGTCGTCGTTGGCGTAGTCGCGATTGCCCTCCTCATCGAACAGGCAGGAAATATTAATATGGGCGTTATTGTGTAACAGGGTAAACAGTTCATCGTGACCTGAGGTAGTGTGAACCATCAACATAGTGATTTGTGGAATGGTGGCTAATCCAGTCCCGCGAACCTGGCCCAGTGATGCGAGGTGCCGTTCGTTTTCTCGAGAAAGCCTGGTACCGGTGATGTTATAGCGGTCGGTTAATACTGGCGAAACCTGGTTACGCAGCATAGCGAGTAATTCAGATTTAGGATCGTCTGTCTGATACACCACGCTAGTTGGTTGGTTAAACGGTTGGACGTTACGTTGTAAAAAATCACTTAGTTGAGGGCTTTGATCCTGATACCAACTGGCATGCTCGACATGGCGCATCTCCTTGGGCAGCAGCGAAATGAAATTACTTTCGCCTTCTAAACGCAGAAAGTCCATGAACATCCGGGTGATAAGCTGGTGGCCGAAGTTACCGTAGACATCGAAACCCGCAACCAGTAAGTAATGGATACGTTCCAGCAATGCGTAGTCCAGCACCCAGGCAGTTTTGGGTTGTTCGCCGACTAATCCTTGCACCACCGATGCACTGTCAAAATGACGGAGTATGGTCAGAGCCGCATTCTGGTTGGTGCCATTACCGTCCCAAATCACATTTGTATCCAGGTGGGTACCGTTATTAAACCATTGGTTGGTGAACTCCGATTTGGCCTCCAGATAACGGGCCTGCTGGCGGGCATATTTCACCCAGTTGGTCACAGGTACCGTATTGCTTTCCAGTTCACCCGGGAGCTTCAGGTTGTCGGCCTGTGAACGATAGAACTCATTAACTTCCGGGATGTCGGCTTTATCCGGATCGAGGAAGAAGATCCAAAAACGGTCGTTGATCACGTTCAGCGCCAGCTGGCCACGACATACCGGGCCTTTGATGAAAGCCATGATGGTGTTCTGGGCGTTGTCCAGCATAAACTTGAACCGTGACTTAACAGGCAAGTCAATAAACGCAGTCATAGGGTTGGCCGCTACCTGCACTTCATAGCTTGGCAGCTGACTCACGTTGTAGTCGGCGTGAATGAACCATGTTGTCCAGTCGCTCAGGTGTTGTTGATTAAGAGCAAATGGCATATGGGTTTTATCGACAATGGTGCCTTGTTCAGGGATCAGGCGGTAGTAGACCCGCTCAACGCCCGGATCATCATAGGGACGACGGGTGGCGATACGTTTAACCGCTGTTCCCGGCGGCGTTGATGAACGAACCAGAGTGAAAAAGCGCGGTTGACCACCGTGTTCCGAAAAGTAAAGGTGGGACAAAAACAGATGCTCATAGATATAGCGTGCTGCGAGCTGGTTTTTTAATCCTTCATCATTAAGAAAAACTTCAAAGCGGGCGATATCGGATTTTTGCTGCTGGGTGAGTGGCTGGTGGGCATTCATGAACGCGCCATTTTCCAGCCAGGTAAGCAAAGTATTGTGTTCGCGTTCACTTAAATTAGGCATCCCGAATGGCATCCCCCATGTGGGATGCTCTTGCTCATACTGGTCGAACTCATTAATTGTCGGGCAGGTTTGCTCGCGGTCAATTGAAAAGTCAAATCCGTCGAGTTGCTTTTGATCCGGTTGAGGATAGCGCTCTTTCTGTAGAAGTAAGCGCGCGATTAACCCTGCGTCCAGGTTAGCCGCCGTGCTTTGCTCACGTTCGTTTAATACCGGGTGGAAACCAGCATTACGCCACTCCTGGGTGGTCTCCGCGTCCTCAAACAGGCGGGTGGGTGCGACAGCGGTGAGGCGGGTACCTTCATAAACCAGTTGTTTACTTGCTCCCCGGTCTATTCCTTCAACTGACGAAAGCTTCAATTGACAAGGTGCATCGTAACAGGCGTGGCACACAACACAGCGATTATCGATGATTGGCTTCACTTCTTGTAGGAAGAAGTCCGCATGGGGGGTGTCAACGTCGCTTGTGCGCAGACGGACCAGTTCCGGGCCAAAAAGAGCGTTATAGTTTAGGCCGGCATAAGTGGCACAGCCCGCGAAAAGTGAGGCAATGCAAAGCAAAAAAATCAGTCGCAAATTCATGACGTTATTTTTAGTAAATTCAATTTACTTTAATTAAAGCAAAATTGAGGTTCAAATACCAAAGGTCATCGCAAAGGACAGGGGGCAAATAGCGATAAACAGTGGCCGTAAGAGGAATGTTCTTTTTTTTACCGGCTGTGGATTGCCAGGGCAGCCGGTTTTAAACTGTGTGCTCGACGTAACAAACAGAAAAAGGGACATTCAGCCGTTGGAACTGTTTAAACCAGCGCAGCTGATTGTCTTGCAGTTTATCCCCCGGACCTTTGACTTCTATCCATTCAAATTTATTACCTTTAAAAGCAATCAGATCGGGCATACCATTACGGTATAACTTGAGATCTCTTAACTGAGTACGAATTAACGCCACCAGCAGCCGTGATGGAATGGTATCAAGGGTAAGTTTAAGTAATTGGGGTTCAATTTTGGCCCACTGTATAAATGGGTTGCTGAGTCCGAGTTTGGTCTGATAGGTGCGGTAGAGGTGATGATACTCACCAGCGGCGAGGTGATGTAATGCCGATTCTATTTTTGCGCTGCGTTTATTCACAAAGTCCGAATGATATAAATCGAGTGGTCGATGTTGATACGCGTTAATGAACGCGCCTTCGACCGGGGCAAAGATTGCGTCCCACAACGTCAGGCCGAATAAAGCGTTGAGCAAGGTGTTTTCCGTGTAAAATACGCTCCAGCCTTGTTGCTCAAAATAGGACTTCACTGCCAGTTCAACGCGCTGCTGGGTTAAATCCAGCACCAGGTTATGCGTTGTGAATTCCGGTCTGGCTGTTCTTGGGATTTTCATCCCTTGCTTACGCTGAAGCCGTTGTTGTAACTTCTGCGCGATCTCTAGCTCAGAATCATCAATAGGGCACGTTAGCATACCTGTGACAACGTCACTAAATTTCTGGTTTTGATCCAGCTTGTCGTAAATTCGTGCCCGTCGCTCGCGGCTGGGAGTCAGAGTGGTCTGTTCAAACCAGTATAGCGCCGTGTTCCACTCTTCCAGGCGTTCATAATCACGCGCGATATCATTGATGAGGTGCTCGCGCTTTCTGTCGACATAGTGGTGCCCGACAGCACCAGTGAGCTCGCCTGCCAGTGCATCAAGGTTAGCTTTTTGTTTCCGGTCAGTTTGCCAGTACTGCTCAGTGAGCAAGCTTAGAGTGATAAGGTGCTGGACTTGCGAGCGGTTATCAAAGAATCGACGGGCTTGACTGAGTGAGTAGTTTTCAAATTGCTGTAGGCCTAGGTCATCCAGGACAAACTGACTCAGATCCTGCCGGGTGTTAGCAAAAAATAACGTCAGTAATAGGTCGATCATCTGCGCCGATTCGAGCCGGATGATTTTGAACGATAACCTTTCGAACTGATGGAACTCTCCGTGCTCAAGTTGTTCAATCAACAGGTCCTTTTTTTGTGTTTTAGGCAAACCAGGCCAAAGGGCGAGGATTTCGGCTTTGGTTAACAGGCTATTGGCCAGTTGCGGGATCGGTAAGCAAGGGTTAAGGGTTATAAAGCCAGATTGGTACAATTTTGCCAGTGCCTGTTCAATTGAGGAAATCTCGGGATAGTTCAGCTTGTCACTGCGAAACCAGCAGCCTTTGCGGCTGTATAGTCTGACCAGTAGGCACTGTGCGGAATGGGGAAGTCGGGAAAAATCAGCCAGCCACTGATGCTCCTGAGAGGAAAGCAGGTCCTCATACCATTGCGTGGCATGTTCAATCAGTTTATAGAAATTGGTCAAATAGTAATCTGGCGCGAGTTCGGCAGAGGTTTCCATTATGAGTAAATATCAAAAAGGCTTAACCCTTAGGTTAAGCCTTTTTGTTCGCAAATCAATACCGATTATGCATTCACGGTAGCTGCGGTTGTTTTTGTTAAGGTAACAGGTTTGGTTACCAGTGCCAGCACGATGCATACCCCCATCATAACGGCTGAGGTGGTGTAAGCCAGGCCGTAACCACCGCCATGAGTCATGGAATAACCAACTACTGCGGCTCCGATTGCGCCGCCAATGCCCCACGCGGTGTAAAGCACACCGTAATTGGTGCCGTAGTTTTTCAGCCCGTAATACTCTGCAGTGATCGATGGGAATACTGCCAGCAGTGTTCCATAACCGACTGCGGCAATCGCGGTACCAATGATAAGCGAAAGTTCAGTTTTAAAAGTCGCAAACAAAGCCATGTTCAGGCCTTGTAGGATAAAGGCGATCAGCAGGGTACGCACACCGCCAATCTTGTCGGACAGAATACCAGCAGCGACGCGTCCACCGGAATTGAATACCGCGAGAATTGACGCAAGGTAAACCGCGTTTGGCAGATTGGCCTGAACACTGGCGATATTGGTAATGTTGCCAATGATCATCAGACCGGCGGATGCGGCAAATGCGTACATGATCCACAGAGAATAAAACTGAGGTGTTTTCAACATTGCTTTCCAACTGATGTCTGCTGCCTTTTTCACTGCTTTTGGCGCCTGGCCAGCTTTCATTTTTGGTTCTTCAGGAACGTAACCTGCAGGTGGGTTGTTGATTGTGAAGGCTAGAGGAACAGCAATCGCCAGTACGCCCGCGCCCAGAATCATAAAGCTGGTGTTAATACCAACCTGGCTGATCAGTTTGGAGGTTAATGGGGCCAGATATATTGCGGCCAGACCGAATCCTGCCGCGATAAGGCCGTTCACCATGCCTTTTTTAGATGCATGGAACCACTTCATGGCGGAAGGAGATAAACATGCATACCCGAAACCGATACCGGCACCGGTAATCACGCCAAAGGTGATGTTCAGCATTAATACTGAAGAGACAAAACCAGAAGCAATCATACCCAATCCGGTGAGTGTTGTGCCCAGGATTAATATTTTTCGCGGACCCATGCGATCTTGAAGAATGCCGGCAACGAGGAGACAAACTGAAAAGGTGATTGTTGCAATAGCATAGGGAGACGATGCGTCAGCTGCACTCCAGCCAAAATCGGTAACCAGGGCTTTATTAAATACACTCCAGGCATACAGAATGCCAAGGCAAAGGTTAATGCAGAACCCCGCTAGTAGAATGCGCATCGCTTTATCAATCTTGCTCATTATATATCTCGGTATTGCCTCTTGCTTATCGCAGAGGAGATTTAGTTAAAAAGGTGCTTTACTCAAAATAAGTTTGCATTTTTCAGCGCCAGGCGTGGTGCGCGCGGATTATAGCGAATATAAGTGTGATTGGAATCAATTTTCACTGTCTGCAATAAAAAAAAGTTTAAGTATTTAAACATTATTTACATTGCTTATGGATTGATAGTTACTGGTTTGTTGGATTAATGTTTTAATGATGCTTATTTGCCTTGGAAAAATACGAAGAGGTGGCATGCGGCCTTTTGATTGCTAACTTTGTCGCCAGGTTCACAGTTCAGGAATAAAAAGAAAAAAAAGCGCAATTGTTGGTTTTGTGTAACAATTTGTAATGATTGGGCATCTTGGATAGACGGTCGTAGGTATCTGAAGGGTTTATAAATGCCAGTGTGTTAGTTATTTGTAACCAATTGATGCAACTTGAGGCGTGTGCATTAAAATGCGCACGTGAGGGGGCTTGAAATTGGTGGTTAAACGGGCAAAACTGAATGCAACGTGAGATTGCATTTATGAAAGTGCAGTTTTCGGACTTCTTAGAAGGTTGCTGTTATGAAACTATTCATACTATTAATGACTTCGGTTTCAGCAGGCATCGCGTCTGCCGATCACATCAGTTCTTTTATGCTGGGTCTTTCTCTGGCTTCTTTAGCGGTAGGGAGTTGTTATTTTTTCGCTTTTCGTAGTACCCGCTTTCCACAACTGGCTCTGTTTTTGTTGATCTGTGGCGCGTTGTCAAAGCTGACCGTGACTGTCGTCGGGGTCATGTGGGGGCTGTCGGCGAATCTGATTTCTTCTCCGCTTGTATTTTCGTTGTCATATCTGTTTTTCTCGATTGTGGTTACCTATTTGTGGTTTAGTTACCGCCAGAGTATTACTAAGATTCCACAGGCACTTCAGGGAGCTTGAGTTGCTTCTCGGCCGACCAGATAGCAAAAAGGCCAGTAAGAAAACTTACTGGCCTTTTTGCTATAGGGGGAAGCGTTATTTATGCAGTGACTGGTACCAGGAACAGGGTTCCAATAATAACGGTAACCAAGCCTGCTAATACCGGTACAGAAGTCCGTTTCACCACTTCAAATGGGCTGATGTTCGCCATTCCTGAAGTCGCTACGATTACACCGGAAACCGGAGAAATTGTGCGGCCCAAATTGGAAGCTTGTAGCATAGGGATAATTAAGAACGCAGGGTTGAGCCCCATTTTGTCTGCCAGTGACGGTGCTAATTCAACGAATGCGTAGAATGGTGCGTTACCTGAGCCGGTAGCAATTGCAGCTGCGACAGTCAGGCCGGTTAAAATAAGCATCAGGGCGATACCGCCAGCCCCTGCTTTGTCCGCAAGGTGAAGCAGGTTATCAATTGCACCAATCGACATCAGGCCTTGTGCGAACACACCAGCTGCAACTAACAACATGACCACGCCTTTAAATGCATCAGCCATCCCGACATAGCATGAATCGAGATCGTCTAATGATTTTTTACCATCAAATTTGTTTACAACGTAGTGAATCAGGGCTCCGACGAAAATTGAACCGACAACAATCGTATAAATATCCAGGCTCAGGCCAGGAATCGTGCGGCCGTTGAACAGAAAAACACCGAAGATCGGCAGAAATGGCAGTGCTGCATAAAAAGCCGGCGCATCGGCTTCAATTTCAGACACGTCGATTTTTTCCATTGGGGTATTCTCTTTTTTATCGAGATACTTGTTCCAGAAAAATGCCGCGCCCGACATCACAATGATCGCTGCAATGGAAACAGGCAGTACTGTCTGGACGGCAAATACGTCTAATGCTAAGCCAGATTTTTCGGCGGCAATGACGACATCTCCTGAGGTAGGAGAAAGGATGATTGCGGCAGGAGAGGCACACACGGCAACCGCTGCCGGGCGAGAGATACCCATAGCGGTCATCATCGGGAACAGAGTAGCCATTAATAGTACGCCCAAGCCTGTTGCTGAGCTGACGGCTAATGACATCAGACAGGCGACAATATATGCAGCGACCAATAGAACGTAGGGCGATTTGATCACAGACAACGGTTTAGAAAACTGTTTTACGACCACGTTATTGGCACCGATGTGTGTCATATAAGATGCAAAACCACACAACAGCATGATTTGCATACCCAGACCACCCCCACGGTACTGCAGCATGTATTTCACATACTCTAACGCATCGGTAACCATGTTACCTGTCGAGGTGATTTTTGACGGCAGAATGTCATGCCCGAGAATGCCGGTTAAAAGAAGTAAGCTGATACCTGCAGTCAGCAAAACGCCGGCCGCTTTGTAGCCTTTGACAATGAAGTAACCCACAGCAATGGTCACGAGCAAGCCAATTAAAAGCTCTAACATAAGGTCTCTCCAGATGTTATGAAAAAAAGAAACAAACTGTTGCAATATATGACGGTGAATTTACAGAAATCTTCTTTGTGGCACGAGAGAAAATTGGGGTCGGCATGATCTAAAACAAATAATAGAATAATAAACAATCCCGGGAGAATATCTTGTATTAAATGCGTTTAAATAGTGTTATGTGCTAGTTTGCTCTCAGTAAGCAAAAGGATGCAAAAGGCTGATGTGGTAGAAAAGCGGGTGTGTTGATGAGTATAAACAGAGAGTGTGGCGGTTTGCGGCAGTGTCGGTGAGATAAGGGCGTTTTGTCAGGGAAAGCCCCTCAATCGGGGCTCTTACTACCGGAAGGTTAACCGTAACGGCGGACTAATAAGGTCCAGCTGCGCTGCTGATGTCTGAATTTTTGCTGAATCTGTTGGTATTTTGCCAGTAACACTGAACGTTCATATTTTTCTACAACATTAGCGGTCTTTTCTTCCATGAGCTGTTTGCGAATCTCGTAGTATTCCTGCATCTGGCTGATAAAAGAATCAAACTCAGCCTGAAGCTGGTACATCAGGGACTGGGCATTGGGTTTTGCCTGTAACTTCTGCTTGGCTTGTTTCAACATTTGCGTGGCGCGGGCTTTTTCGATACGAAACGTCGATGTTGTGCGCAATTTAGAGGTCATCCCAATCCATGAGCAACCTTTAATTAACCATTTGGTTGGGTCGTATTGCCACCAGTAAATACCGTTGCGATAATCGTTTTCAAACAGGTGGTGAAAGTTATGGTATCCCTCGCCAAAGGTGAAGAAAGCCAATAATCCATTGTCGCGGGCAGTGTTCCGGTCGGTAAACGTCTGCTTACCCCAAATATGCGCCAGTGAATTAATAAAAAAGGTGGTATGGTGGCTTAAGAACAGGCGTACTGCGCAGACCACCAACCACATACCCACGATATCGCCATGGATCAAACCAAGCGCGATTGGAAAGCCTAAGTTAGTGGCGATTGCTAGTGGCACGTAATGTTTATGTTGCCACATTACGATCTTATCTCGCTTAAGATCCCGGCAATTGGTGTAATCATTTTGCGCTGAATTATTGTAGTCGCGCAGCATCCATCCAATGTGAGAAAACCAAAATCCACGTTTAGCAGAATACGGATCCCTGTCATTGTCATCTACATGTTTGTGGTGGACGCGATGGTCTGACGCCCAATGTAATGCACTGTTTTGCAGGGAAAAGGCGCCGCCAACAGCAAATATTATCCGTAACAGGGGATGGGCGTTGTATGTTTTGTGGCTCCACAATCGATGGTAGCCGGCAGTGATGGACAGGTTAGTGAAGCTAAATGCGATAATTAACCAAACCAGGTGTGGCCAAGCCAGTCCGTACTGATAGGCATACCAGGGTGTAACAAAAAAGGTGAGTAAAAAGCTACTGGTAAATATGACGATATTTAACCAAAGAATTGGGGGGGTATTGTGTTTCACGATGTCTTCCTAACATTTAAGCTTACACCTGTAAGCTAGAATATCAGCGTACATGTGTAAGTCAAACTTATTCTGTGTCAACAAGTGTCAGCAGTATTTATCCCGAGAGCTTAAGCTGGGTTTGTGCCACCGCTAATGAAACGCGGCTGTGGGTAGGTAACTAAACAATAGCCAGGGGCAACTGTTGCTCTGTACCAGAATGCGCATGGTATGTTTTGCTTTTAATGGAATTATGGGTAGTATTAAAAATCTAGGCTATGAGTTTGTAGCTGTCATATCTGCTAAGAAACTGCAAACTAGTAGATGAAAAACACTCAAGCTATCTGAGTGGTGCAAAAATAAGTAAACAGGAAGACGTAATGGAATTACGAATTGCAGAATATAAGGATTATGAAAGAATCGCGCATTTGCATGCCGAAAGTTGGAAATGTCATTACAGTGGCATTTTGAATGATAGCTATCTAAACAATGATCTGATCAATGACAAGTTGCTGATTTGGCAGGCTCGCCTGACTAACCCCCCATTTAATCAACACATCGTACTGGCTGAAGAGGGAGGGCTGCTGCTTGGTTTTGTCTGTGTCTTCGGTAATCATGACTTTGAGCGCGGCAGTTTCATTGAAGCGCTGCATGTCGATCATAATTACCATCGACGCGGTATTGGTAAGCAGTTGCTACTGGAAGCTGCGCAATGGCACGCACAATTTTTTGCAGGCAGTGGTCTATATCTGGAAGTGTTCGCGCAAAATGAGCCTGCGGTAGAGTTTTACCGCCATATTGGCGGCCAGGAAGGGGCAGAGCGCCTGTGGTCAGCACCCGACGGAAAGGAAGTGATGGACAAAGTATTTCGCTGGCCGAGTGCTCACTCCTTGGTCAGTGGGATTGAATCACATGTCATTTACTCCTAGAATTGCTGGTTATTCCAACTAGTGAGTAGGGCAGCTTTACACAGCTGCCCTTTTTCATGCCTCTAGCAACGGCCTTCCTGGTGGAACAATGTCACATAACTATTGGAAGTGTCTGCATTAATTGAAGACTGGTGTCGCGAATTTGTAACACCCCCTCCCGCTGCATGTGCAGATTAACTAATATATAATTATTAAGCACGTTTATTATGAGTGCGCAGACAGTAAAACTAAGAACATATTAATTGGCGAGTTGACAAAGTAAGAAGTATGGAAGCGATACGCAAGGTTTATCAGTATGCGGAACCTAATCTAACCCTGGTTGGGTGGATGGGCTTTTTAGGCTTTCCGACGTATTATTTTGTCTGGGCGAACTTTTTTCCTCAGCCTTATGAAAACTGGTGGCTCAGGATGGTGTGTGCCCTGTTGTTTCTGGTGATTATCTTTCGCAATAAGCTTAGCCATACCTGGCGCAAGCTTATGCCGTATTATTACCAAGGCGTGATCACCTTGTGCCTGCCGTACTTCTTTTTCTTCATGTTATTGATGAATGACTGGTCAAATGTGTGGGTGATGTCATTCATGTCTGCTATCTTCCTGCATATTTTGTTAGTCCATGTCACCCGGGTGATGTTTATTCAGACGTTTATTGGTTTGACGTCGGCGACTTTTTCAGTGTGGGCGTTGAAAGGCTTCCATCTGGAGCTGACCCTGAACTGGGCTCATGTACCTATTTTCTTCTTCATCTACCTGTTTGGTAATTTGTTCTATTTCCGCAATCAGGTTGAACATGAAGCAAAAGTGTCATTGGCTAAGTCATTTGGTGCGGGGATTGCGCATGAAATGAGAAATCCACTTAGTGGCTTATGTACCTCTATTGATATCATTCAGTCCATCGTGCCTGACCCGAAGTCAGCCAAGCAATCTCGTTATGAGTTGAGTTTTGAAGATATTACATTACTGAGAGAAGTCAGTGATGATGCAATGAAAATCATCCACTCAGGTAATGAAACCATCGACTTGTTATTAACTTCTATTGATGAAAACCGGGTCTCGCGTTCCACATTTAAAAAGCACGCTGCACGAGAAGTGGTAGAGAGTGCTATCGAGAGTTTCAGTTACAAACGGGCGACCGATCGTTTTGCTGTTTCTCTGGATGTTCGTGATGAATTTGAGTTTCTTGGCAGTGATACATTGCTTAAGTACGTGGTTTATAATCTGTTCAAAAATGCCTTTCATCACAGAGCCAATGATGACTTTCATATTCACGTTGAAATGAAAGTCGCCCAGCATGAAAACCGGATTGTCGTCACCGATAATGGCCCCGGTATTCCACCGGAGATCATTGGTAATATTTTCCGGGACTTCTACACCACCGGACGCAGCGGAAACTATGGTTTAGGTTTGCCTTTTTGTAAAAAGGTGCTGCGTTCGTTTGGCGGAAAAATTGAATGTGAATCAGAGCTGATGGAATGGACCAGATTTACGCTCAGATTTCCGCTGATTGATTCGGACAAAGTCAGTGAGATAAAAAGTGACCTGACCAAACTCAAGTCAGTACTGTTCATCAGTGATCACAATGTCTTGACTGCCAAAGCAACGGAAATCGCTAATGTGCTGGGGTTCCAGTTAGAGTTACAAACGGTAGATTCTGTTCTTCAGCGTAAAGAGTATGAGTTTGAATATGATCTGATCATGGTTGATATTGATCACGCCAGTGCAGAGAACAATCATCAGGAAAAGCTGGAGTCACTTTTAACCTTTACTGAAGCCAGAATTATCTATTTGTTCCAGCGTCATCCTGCTTTGCGTCCAACTAAAATAGGCTTCGAACCGATTTGGATCGAAACCCAGGCATGGTTGCTTAATACCCGGATCATGTTTGACAGGCTGATGTTTGATGCCAGCTATACAGTAGCCCGAGCCCCTCAAGTATCCGCCCCAGAGCAGAGCAAACGAACCATCATGGTGGTCGATGACAATGAGTCTTTGCGTAAGTTTACTTCTATGTTGCTGGAAAAACAGGGCTTTGATGTCATTCAGCGTGAAGATGGTAAACAAGCCCTTGAAGCCTTGAATGATGAACATGTCGACTTAATACTGATGGATATTGAGATGCCGGTTATGGATGGCGTTGAAGCCTCACGCCGCATAAGAAGCTCGAACCGGGAGTATGCTGACGTGCCGATCATTGCCCATACTGGTGATAGCTCACCCGTCACATTAGATCGGATTGGTTCCTCAGGTATGTCAGATTTTATTGTCAAACCAGCGGACAAAAACCGACTTTTCGACAAAATCGCCAATTGGATATAACAAAGAGTCCGGCATTACACCGGGCTCTCTAATGATGTTACTCAATATCAGGCAATACTATGCCTGTACAGTAGTTAAACGAACTGCAGGCCTGGGTTGTTGTAGGCGGCCTGGCATACGCTGATTACATGGTCTATTTCTGCTGGTGTGATATCTGCGTTGACGGAAAAGCGGATAATACACTTATTTTTGCCTGTCGCTGGCGGGCAAAAGACCGCACCATATACGCCGCGTTGCTCAAGGAAGTCTCTGACACGTTCGGTGTTTCTTTCATCTCCGCATTCCAGTGCTATGATTTGTGATTCGCCGCGGATCGGGAAGCCAATTTGCTTTAATCCGGTGCGCAGCCTGTTTGCCCGCTCGATAAGTGTTTGTCTTTTTTTATCGGCGGTTTTAATAACCTCGAGTGTTTTCTCAAGTCTTATCGCTTCTTGTGGCAGTACCGTTGAGCTGAAAATGGCCGGATATGAAACGAAAGGCAAAATCTCTCCGAGTAATTTTGGCCCGAGGATGGCACCGGCACGATAGGCAAACGTCTTGGCAAGACTTATTGTCACGAAGTCAACCCGGTGTCTGACACCCACAGCATTGATCAGGCCGCAGCCGTGTGCGCCGTGTGTGCCAAGGGAATGAGATTCATCCACCACCAGGGCGCAGCCGAACTGCTCAGCTATTTCGTAGATAGCTTCCAGCGGAGCTATGGTACCTATTGTGCTGTAGACTGAATCGACGATAATGATCCCAGCACCGTGCCGGGCAATTTGTTTGCGCAGATGTGAGGTGTTGTTGTGCATAAACGGATGCACATCGGCACCGGCGATCCGCGCTCCTTCCCACAGTGACATGTGGGCAAGAAAGTCGATGTAGACCGGGATACCAGGCGCACAAATGGTTTGTAACAGCCCGATATTGGCTGCCCAGCCAGACTGAGACAAAACGCAACTCTCCATCCCGACATATTCGGCTAACTGGGTCTCAAAATCAGGCTTGGCCTGCTCATCCTGTAAGAAGACCGCCGACATGACGACATTATCATCACGTTCCGAAATGGCATGTTGATGGGCGGATTGGATCTGCTGGTTATGAGACAAAGATAAGTAATCATTACTTTGCATGATCACTGCATTACTGTCAGGGCGTTTCCCGATCACTAATGGTTTTTTGTTCTGATTTGGCTCAATCAGAAGTTGAACATAAAAGTTCAGGCGTTCCTCGACAAAAGAGGGTAGCTGTTTGGTGTTAGACATAATATTCATAGTCATTTCTCTTTGTAAAACTGAAAAACGCCAGCGCTGACTTATATCTATATTGCGGATTATGGAAGGAGTGTCATTGTTTGATTTGCATAATTTTGCATATGTTAGCAAAGTAAATATTTGGCGTTTAAATACGGGCAGATTCCAAATGATTTAGTAGTCTAACTAAGTTTAAGCTTGCTATTGGCTGGGTTATGGCTGTGGCTGCCAGAGCGATAAGGATAAGATACAAAAAGGGCGCGATAGACGCGCCCAAAAATTAATAAACAAAGTAAGAAACTTAACGTTTGTTACGCAGGTAACGTTTACGCCGTTCTTCCTTTTTCTTCGCTTTTTCTTCTGCTTTTCTTGCGGCTTCGATCTCGACTTCAATCAGCTCCTGAGTGATCATTTCAGGCCGCTCCAGAGTGAGTTGTCCCAGTGTGCCATTGCGCAGTTCATGCAACAGGATCTCGGAACATTTGTGCAGATCCACTCGTCCGCCGGCACGCAGTGCACCTCGGCGACGACCGATCTCTTCCATCAACTCAATGTCAGTCTCCGGCAGCTCTTCAATTTGGTAACGCTCTTTCAAACGCTCCGGGTAGGCTTTGGCGAGATATTCTACAGTGTAGAATGCGACCTCATCGTATTCCATTGCGGTATCTTTCACGGCACCGGTTGCCGCGAGGCGGAACCCGCTGTGAGGGTTTTCTACTTTGGGCCACAGAATTCCCGGGGTATCTGAAAGTACGATACCGTTTTGCAGGTTGATACGCTGCTGGCGGCGGGTAACGGCCGGCTGGTTACCGGTTTGAGCGATGGTTCTGCCGGCCAGGGTATTGATAATGGTAGATTTGCCCACATTTGGGATGCCCATAATCATGGTACGAATATTTTTGCCGATCTCTTCACGGTGGGGAGCCAGTTTGCGGCAAAGCTCCATAATCTTCTGTACTTCCTGAGGCTGGGTGGTGGTGATCGCCATCGCTTTCACATTCTGCTCTTTTTCAAGATGCTCAATCCAAAGCTGGGTGACTTCCGGGTCGGCCAAGTCACGTTTGTTCAGGACTTTTACTACAGGTTTATCTCCACGAATTTGGGAGATCATTGGGTTTTCACTACTAAATGGAATACGAGCGTCGAGTACTTCGATAATGACGTCCACTTGTGGAATGGCTTCTTCAATCTCTTTACGCGCCTTATGCATGTGGCCGGGAAACCATTGGATGCTGTTATTAACCATTTGAATAATATGCCTTTTGTTTATGGTGAGCTGGTAGGGGACCAAACTTATTGTACAAGTTAATAGGTACCAAAGGGGCGCTAAGCTTTGTGTTTGCCTGTCGCCACGCCAGCTTTTGATGTGATGATCTTAACATTTATTTGATGGCGCTGGAATCCGGCTGTGGTGCGGGTTGTGCTAGTTAGTGGGGGTAGTTCGGAAAGGGTGCTATGAAGTCTGTTTAAAGCAGCTTGTTGATGGCTATCTGGATTAAGCCGTATGATTTACAGGTAATACGGTTCCTATCCGAAGCCGTATTACCCTTTAAAACCAGTGTTATAACTGAGTCTATTAGCCCATCAAAAAAACTTGGCCGGTCTCTTCTTCATTGAGCACGATGGTTTGGGCGCGCTTGAAGAAGTTAAAATCCGTTGCTGTCGCACTGGTATAAGCGCCCATCATACGCGTGATGATCAAATCGCCATTTGCCAGCTTTGGCAGCATGATGTTTTCAGCAATGACATCTATGCTGTCACAGGTAGGCCCTGCCAGTACGCTCGGTTGCCTTTTGCCATCTTTCTTTAAGGTAGTCAGCGGGTATTTGGCATCATCAAATACCAGGCCACTGAAAGAACCATAAATGCCATCATCCAGATAGTACCAGATCTGCCCGTCACGCTCGGCCTGGCCCATTACAGAGGCGATACTGGTCATTGCTTGTGCCACGATGAAGCGTCCAGGCTCGGCGAGGACCTGAACGGTTTCTGGCAACTTGCTCAATGCCTGGTTGATTGGCTGGCAAAACTGCTCTATCGGCATCACCTGTGAGTTGTAGCTGACCGGGAATCCGCCACCAATATCAAGTGTACTTAAGGCCGGTAACCCCAGCTCAACCACTTGTGACATGACCTGGCGACAGGTTTCGATTGCATTAACATACATTTGTGGGTTCATGGTCTGAGAACCGACATGGAACGACAGCCCTTTGATATGAATATTCCACTCTTTTGCCTGGGCGATCAGTACGATCGCCTGTTGTGGTGAACAACCGAACTTCTTTGATAAATCGGCAAATGCTTCGGCATTACGAAAACTTAAACGCACCAACAGCTCAACCTCATCATGATAAGGTTTAAACTTCTCTAACTCATTGATGTTATCCACTACAAACACCCGGCAGCCATACTCGAGTGCATCGCGGATATCGCTATCCCGTTTTATCGGGTGGGTGTGGATAGTCCGTTCGGCTGGGACACCCTGTTGTGCCACCAGGCTGACTTCGCCACTGGTCGCCAAATCAAAACTCGCCCCTTCCGCTAACAAGGTTCTGACCACCGCGGGGTGCGGCAGTGGTTTTAAGGCAAAATGCAGTGTTACACCAGGCAAGGCACTGGATAAGGCATGGTATTGCTGGCGAATGATATCGCAGTCCAACATCAGTAGTGGCGCGCCGAACTGTTTGACAGATGATTCAATCAGCTGAGTTTCTTCGCCCGACAGGGCGTCAGTAGAAAAAGAGTCAAAATCCAGAACTGAGTGAGTAATAGCCATGATTAACCTCCAGCCTATTGTAAGAGCACTTGTCATTGAGATGGTGGGTGACAAGTGGAGCGTCAAAAAAAGCGCGATGCGCCATCAAAGTCACTCTTGGATAGTTGCTCTATTGCCTTGCCACAAAATAGTTGTGATGTACTCGGATTGGCTATCATCAAGAAGCGGGGGGATAGTAAAAGCATTGGGAGAGGTGCGCAATATATATACATTCAAAAGACAGCAAAATATTTTTGTCGTGACGATGAAGGCATTTATATTGGCCTTAGTTTGTTCTTTACTCGAAAGGGCGCTCCGAAGCGCGCCTTTAAGAAGTGGTTGGTAATTAAAACGATACTGACATGCCAGCTCCCACGACGGGTTTGAAATCATTACCTGAGTCGGCAGCAAAAGAAGCCTGAACAGTCGCTTCATTGGTCACCCGGTAGCCTACACCAACCGCGACAGCAGATTGGCTGTTAAAGTAGCCAACACCGGCACCGACAGAAATATCACCGTTACCGTAGTTATGCGGAATATTGGTCGTCGCAGCGACGCCGGCAATTGCGCCCGCGTACTGTTCGCTTTGGCGCTCTAGATCACGGCGTAAATCGGAAATGTCTTGCTTGTTTCTGGCAATCGCTGCTTTGTTCTCTGCAATGGCTGTTGCGTTCTTCTCGGAGCGCTGCTCTACCTGCAGCAAATTGCTTTCTGCGCTGATGACGCGGTTTGCAGTAGAAACGACTTCATTACGAGTCTCTTTAATATCCGCTTTTTTTTTGGTTATTTGTTCGCTTTGTTCAGCAATTTCTGCAACACGTTCAGCGGTTTGGCTCATTTCGGAACGGAAGCCGTCCAGGTTACCGTAGATTTCCTTATGGTGTTTTTCCAGCAGCTTTTCATGGCTGTCAAGGCGTCCTGAGTTCTCAACAGTTTTTGATTCGGCCATTTCAGCGGTTTCATTGGCTATGGTTGCTTCATTTATTGCTACGGTAATGTCTTTATTTTGCTCTGTGATCCGTTGCTCATTAGTAGATATTCGTTTTGAATTTTCAATCACTTGTTCATGGCTATTTTTAGCTCTTTCACCCGCTGAAATCGTTTCTCTGGATAATGCTGCAATGTCTTTGCTGAGTACTTGAATGTCACCTCTGTTGTTAGATATTGCAGTGTCTTGCTCAGTAACTTGTGACTCAAGCGCATTAAAGTCATTTTGACTTTTAGTCGACGGTGATTTTTACAAAGCGTCAATGCGTTCATGCTGGATATTTAATTGGGTCTTAATTCTTTCAATTTGAGAAATGTTTTGATTATTTGTGGCTTCTGTTACATCGAAAGCAAATGATGGGGCTGATATTGTAACTCCGACAATGGCTGCAATAGTGGTGATTTTCATTTCTTCTACTCGTTTAATAATAATACGTCGAAACATTCATTACGTTTCGACGTACATCATAAATTTTGCCTCAGATTTCACAAGGTCATTGTTTGTCGGTTTTTAATTTGAATTTAATGGATTGATGAAAGATAACTCGGCGTGAATGCCGAACTGGGTTTGTTGTATTTTATTGAAAAATAAAGGAAATGCACCCATTGCTCTCTGGGCGTATATCGGTGACGAACTCTTATTGGTCGTTTTACTGTATTACAGCAATGTTTTACAAGAATGTAAATTTAGATGCTGGAATATCGGCGAATAACCGCGAGAGGCGTTTTATGACTAGCATCTAAGTCTCACATGTGAGATGCGTTTTAATCCAGAGAGCAGGTTTTGGTGAATAAAGACCGAAACATATAATAAAAAGGAAAATCCTAGTTAACTGTTGGAGTTAAATATTTAATCGATTTGCTACGGTTTTAACAAGCTATTAGCTACCAACCGAAGATTACGCTAGAGACTTTGAGAGTGCGCAATTCAGTTGAGCCGGATGTTATGCGGTTTGAGCTTATTACGGGAATGCAGCGGATGGACGGTAATGAGTTAGTTTGTATTTATTTGTGGCGAAGCAATTTATATCCCTTTTGATGATCGTCAAACATTCACCCTAAAAATAAATAAGCTCATTATATAACCTAATTTTTGCATTCTTCTGGGGTAGCAGTTACTAGGTTCTTGAAGTTGTCACATATAAAACTATGTGCCTTTGCGATGAAAGCCAAGGGGGCGCGATACCCAAAAACCACTACCGATAGGTCTATGGCCTGAGAGCCGTTTTTTTGTATGAGGTGAGAAGCATATCTCGCTAGGGTAACCCATAGCTTTGAGATGATTAGGTAAGCCGACTTTAGTGTCGTAGTTCGCGCTTCGGTTTTTGGCCAGATACATGATCGTGACACCTTTTAGGATCACGCAAAAAAATCACAGACAAGAACAAGCCCAAGTCTTTGATGGTCAATGACTTGGGTTTTATTAATGTGGCGGAGAGATAGGGATTTGAACCCTAGATACGCTATTAACGTATGCCGGTTTTCAAGACCGGTGCTTTCAACCACTCAGCCATCTCTCCTTTGAGCGCGCATCATAATAAGGGATTTTACGCTTGTAAAGTTTAACGTTGGTACAGAAAGTCCGTTTGCTGCTTTTCTAATCAGCTCAGCATTAACCGAGATATTCCTTGAACCGATATCTGACTGGGTAATATATCATCAGTTCGTAGAGTAATAGCTTTAAAAACTGAACGGTTAATAAAATAGTGTTTTATTGATATATTATTGATATTTATGGTTATTATAGGTTTCAGGAAACATGTGTTCGCCCGAAAGTGTTTGCATGAGATTGTGAAGTAATTCAAAATTAACTGGTATAGCCAGTTGTGCTAAGTTTATCTAAGGGTATTTATGAAGGTCACTAATCTGTTTAAAGACAAAGTTGATGCTATTTCTTCTCATCAATCCGAGTTTATGAATTGGATGTCTCCAACGCTACGCGATTACTGGAGTGACTTCTTAGGTAAAGCGCAAAATAGTTTTCTATTTTCTAATGTTCGTGATCACCAGAAACCAGCAGTAAACGAAGAAGTAGCGCCACAGCCAGCGCCGATCGTACTGAAGCCAGAAGCGCAAAAGCTGTACGATGAGTTAACAGATCAAGTTGGTGAAGTGATCCATGTTGGCGATTGGTTGCACGTGTCGCAAGAGCGTATTAACCAGTTTGGTTCAGTGACGGAGGATATGCAATGGATCCATACCGATCCGGAACGCGCCGCTGTTGAATCACCATTTAAGACGACCATCGCACATGGTTTCCTTACTTTGGCACTGTTACCTAAGCTGACGGATGCGGTGGATCCTGATAAACAGCAGTTTCCAACCGCCAAGCTGGTGGTCAATTTGGGATTGAACCAAGTTCGGTTTCCTTACCCGGTAAAAGCTGGTAATAACGTTCGGGCTTCAAGCGTTCTGAAGAAAGTGACTCCTATCAAAAAAGGGCTTGAGATTGAGCGTGAAATCAAAGTCGAGATCGAAGGCGTTCGTCGACCTGGAGCTGTAGTGGTATCTGTGATTCAGTTGCACTTCTAATCGTTCTGTGAAAAAGAGGCCATGGTGACTACTATGGCCTCTTTTTTGTTATGTGTTCCGTCCTAAATAAGGTTGACACTTTCCAACCCCAAAATTGGAGAGTGTTATGAAATCAACAAATAAAAGAACTCAGCGCGATTATTCCCTCGCTTTTAAACTCACCGTAGTGGATGAG
>NZ_JARHUF010000024.1 GCF_029223195.1 Vibrio sp. CAU 1672
CCTCATCCACTACGGTGAGTTTAAAAGCGAGGGAATAATCGCGCTGAGTTCTTTTATTTGTTGATTTCATAACACTCTCCAATTTTGGGGTTGGAAAGTGTCAACCTTATTTAGGACGGAACAGTTGAATTAAAAAAAGCGGCGCTCCTTGAGCGCCGCTTTTTAATATCTGCCGGAATCGTTCGTGATTACAGAGACTCAGTGAAAGTACGTGCGATAACATCACGCTGCTGTTCAGGAGTTAATGAGTTAAAGCGTACTGCGTAACCCGAAACACGAATGGTCAGTTGAGGGTATTTTTCTGGGTTCGCGACGGCATCTTCCAGAGTTTCACGCTTAAGCACGTTGACGTTCAGGTGCTGACCGCCTTCGATGCGGGGTGCGGTTTCGATGGCAACCTCGCGGCTTTCGTATTCACCCAGGTCACTGATGGCGATCACTTGGTCAGCTTCATAGCCAGAGACTGCGGCAACACAACGTGCTTCATTTTTTTCGCTATCTAGTAGCCAGATGGAGTTCAGTAGTTCGTCGTTTGCTGCTTTAGTAATTTGGATACCTTGGATCATCACTTTCTCCTAGTCCACTTGTGTGGCATTTATTGGTGTTAATTTTCAAATTTTGTTGAGCTGAGTATTATATAGCTAATATCCACTATAATAATATTGATTTAGGTCAAATTACAACTAAAAACCTTAATTATTTGAAGGTAAATTTTTTGTTTTAAATCAACAAAAGCTTATAAAACATGATTTTTGCGATATATTTGATATCATCAAAAATAGTTTAATGTGTAATTTGTGGTAATTTTACTACATTTAAAGGCGGAAACTTAACCTCGTTAACATAACTGCCTGTGTTTGGGTGGTTATACTGAAAGTCAAAAGTGATTTAATGACAAACATCAAAAACCAGTTTGGAAACAAGTTTATTGGCGCTCATGTCTCGGCTGCGGGTGGGGTAGAACAAGCGCCTTTACGCGCCCGTGAAATTGGTGCCAATGCGTTTGCCCTGTTTACCAAAAACCAACGCCAGTGGCGGGCTAAACCGCTGGAAGCCGGTACCATCAAAGCGTTTAAAGCCAATTGTAAGATGCTGGGCTTTGCCGCCGAGCAGATCCTGCCGCATGATTCGTACTTGATTAATTTAGGTGCGCCGGAAGAAGAAAAGCTCAATAAATCCCGCGCGGCATTTATTGATGAAATGCAACGTTGCCATCAGCTTGGCCTGACGATGTTGAACTTCCACCCGGGAAGTCATTTAAACAAGCTATCAGAGCAGGCGTGCCTTGCCACTATCGCCGAGTCGATCAACCTGGCGCACCAAGCTGTCCCGGAAGTAGTTGCGGTGATTGAGAACACCGCCGGACAAGGTACTAACTTAGGCTGGAAGTTTGAGCACTTAGCCGAGATCATTCAACAGGTCGAAGATAAAGCGCGGGTAGGGGTGTGTTTGGACACCTGTCATACTTTTAGTGCCGGATATGATCTGCGTAGCGCAGAAGATTGTGACCGTACCTTTGCGGAGTTTGATCGCATCGTCGGGATGCACTATTTACGGGCAATGCATCTGAATGATTCAAAAGTGGAATTTTCCAGCAGAGTGGATCGTCATCACTCGCTGGGCCAGGGTACTATCGGCTGGAGTTGCTTTGAGTATATTGCAAAAGACCCGCGTTTTGATTCTATGCCATTGATTTTAGAGACAATTGATCCTGATATCTGGCGGCGGGAAATCGAGGCATTACGTCATTACCATCGCGCTGCCGGTACGCCGACTTAACCGGCGGGTGAAAGTTGGCATCTTTCTTTCTTATGTTTTATTACCAGCTGTCCGCTGAGTGCATACCATAGAGAGGAGGATGCCACTATGTCGAGAACCGTTCCTGTTGCCCCCGCGGCGAATCCCAGTCGCCCGTCCCGTTTTCCTGCACCCAACCGGCATATTTCAGGTCAGGGGCATCATCGGACCCCACAACGATATTGAGACCCTGTTGCTGACTTTGAATTCTGAAAGGTTAGTTTTTGTCTGTTGCCGCTGAGCTGGTTAGAATATCGCTTCATATCCGCCTTACAACCGCGAAACACAGGAATTTTCATGAATCACTCCCTGACTTGGCACGAGCTTCTCGACGAAGAGAAAAAGCAAGATTACTTTATTGAATTAATGCAATTTGTAGAGTCTGAACGTGCCGCTGGCAAAGCCATATTCCCCCCGGCGCAAGATGTGTTTAATGCGTTTCGCTTTACCGAGTTTAGTGATGTCAAAGTGGTGATTTTAGGTCAGGATCCGTACCATGGACCTAACCAAGCCCACGGTTTGTGCTTTTCCGTTCTACCGGGGGTGAAAACACCCCCTTCACTGGTCAATATGTACAAGGAGCTGGCACAGGATGTTGACGGCTTTCAGATCCCGCAGCATGGTTATTTGCAGAGCTGGGCCGAACAAGGCGTGTTGCTGCTTAATACGGTGCTGACAGTCGAGCAGGGAAAAGCGCACTCGCATGCAAAAACGGGTTGGGAAACCTTTACTGATCGGGTGATAGAGCTGATTAACCAGCATCAGCAGGGGGTGGTGTTCCTGTTATGGGGCGCGCACGCGCAAAAAAAGGGGCGTTTTATTGATCGAACCAAGCACCATGTTTTAACCGCACCTCATCCATCACCGTTGTCAGCCCATCGGGGCTTTTTCGGCTGCGGGCATTTTTCCCAGGCGAATCTACTGCTACAACAACAAGGAAAACAAGCGATTAACTGGCACTTACCATTGGTAGCTGAAGTGTGAGGCAATTAAAGAATCAATGACTTAGTGGGTGGTTTTTGATCAGGTTTTGCGGCTTTTTTGAGCGCTGTCGAGGCCGGGTATCCTTTTCTCATATAAACTTAGCAGAGTTATAGGTTAAGGAGAGACGCTATGATGATCGAAAGAATTCGGCGCGAACATGGATACATGGTTCGTTTGCTGGCGATATTGCGCCACAAGCTCAACGAAATAGAACAGGAGCGTCCGATAAATTATTCATTGGTTGGTGAGATTGTCGACTACTTGTCCAGTCATTCAGAAAAGATCCATCACCCGAAAGAGGACATTCTTTATCATTATTTTCTGGAGCATTATGGCCAACAGAAAACCATCGAGAACCTGGAACAAGAGCATATCGAGCTGGCGGAAAAAACCAAAGAGTTTGCCAGTGTGGTCGAGATGATCTTACAGGATGCGGTGGTGCCTCAAGAAGTGTTCAGCCGCCATCTGGCGGACTTTATTGATTCGCAAAAACGCCACCTTGAGTTAGAAGAGCGTCAGGTGTTGCCGCTGATTGAAGAGTTGTTCACCACCGAAGATTGGCAGGCGGTCGAAAGTCAGTGGGAAGAAAATGAGGACGACCCGGTCTTTGGTGATACCATCGCTGACCGTTATAAACAGTTGGCAGAGCGCGTCCGCCAGAGTGAGTTTGAATACATCTGATCAGACTGAGCCAAAAGACGCTAAGTTCATAGCCTGCCGTGATTGATTTTGGCGCTTTCTTATATATTGAGAAAGCGACAAAATTTTTTTGTCTCTTGAACCCGCTGAATATAGTTTAAAAAGCAAGGTTATTCTCACTTGGTGAGAATCGCCGAATTGTAACGTATGTTACAGTTCATCACGGGCAGTGACACCAGGCGGTGAATAAACAAAAGGCACCTTCGCGGTGCCTTTCGTATCAATTACAGTTTAATGTCATCAAGGGTGTAATCATTACACACATCAAGCTCGCGTAGCTCTTTAAGCAGAGTGCGGCGGTCGTTCATTTCTTCTATTTCGCGCCACTTGCGTTTTACGGGTTTGGCGCGAGATTTGGTTGTTGATGCTGCGCCCAGAGCAAATAAGTCATCCAGTTGAAAGCCTTCCATAAGCCACCTTACCTTTCTCTCATATCACGGTTAAAAACGTGTCCCTGTGGAGCATTTTAAGTACCACAATCACCGTGAGAATAACTATGATTTATTTCTCATTTGTGTCGCTATCATGACATTTTCGCGCAAATATTCCCTCAGAATCACACTTTGGGCGCCAGGGGGGTGAGTAAAAAATAAGCGCTTAAACAAAAGAAAACGATTAAATCGTGCTGTGGGGGATGTTAATTCGAGGTTGGTAATTGGTACCGGTTTGACTTGCAGGGGTTGCATAACAGTTGCTTGGTTGAAAATTGCTCGGTACTGCCGCGTTCATCTGGGTGAACATGCTGTTATGCCTTGAAACCGTTGGCTTCGGCCTGTTTTTACCGTATGTGGTTTTGTTACTGGTAAAGTGGCTTGGAATGTGGTGTTTTTGTTGGTTGGATGTTGCGCTGCTCGGCGAGTGTTTATGATTTATATGTTAATTTTTGGTGATTTTATAGTGAAAAATAACAAATGTGCCCAAATGGTTGCATATTGATTTTTGCTTGCCTAGGTTGCATTATCCGCCCCGTCAAAAAATACGCTAGTACGTAAAATGGATGCATGATGCGACGTTTACGATTCTGGATTGCACAAAAACACTACTCGAAAGCCAAGCACTCCTTTGACACTTGGCAGGCAATCTGGTGGATGGCTGGGAAGCACAGACTGGCGCAACTCACTTTGAGGTACACATGACAGACTTAATCAATTTGATGAATGATCTCCTTTGGGGGGCGATTCTGGTTTATCTTTTGGTCGGGGTAGGTATCTACTTCACGGTTCGACTGGGTTTTATCCAATTCCGTCATTTTGGCCACATGTTCTCGGTGCTGAAGAACAGTCGTAAAGCAGACAAAGCCGGTATTTCTTCTTTTCAAGCCCTTTGTACCAGCCTTGCTGCACGTGTCGGTACGGGTAATATGGCAGGGGTTGCTGTTGCGCTGACCGCTGGTGGTCCGGGGGCAATTTTCTGGATGTGGCTTATTGCCATGCTGGGGATGGCGACATCTTTTGCCGAGAGTACCCTGGCGCAGCTCTATAAAACCAAAGATGATGACGGTAACTATCGTGGTGGCCCTGCTTACTACATGGAGAAAGGCCTGGGCATGCGCTGGATGGGCGTAGTGTTCTCGATCTGCCTGTTCATTGCATTTGGTCTGGTATTTAATGCCGTACAGGCCAACTCAATTGTCAATGCGATGGGGAATGCCTTTGGCTGGGAAAGCCTTTACGTGGGCATTGCTATTGTTGTGTTGTCGGCAGTGGTGATTTTTGGTGGTATTAAGCGGATCGCACGTGTGGCTGAGCTGATCGTTCCGATCATGGCGCTGGCGTATCTGGCTCTGGCGATGTTTGTGATGTTTGCCAATATTGAGAAACTACCCGCGGTTCTGACGCTGATCTTCAAGAGCGCGTTTGGCTTTCAGGAAGCGGCAGCTGGTGGTTTGGGCTATGCGATTGCCCAGGCGATGCTCAACGGTATCAAACGGGGCCTGTTCTCAAACGAAGCGGGTATGGGTTCGGCACCGAACGCCGCGGCTTCAGCGACGCCTTATCCGCCACACCCGGCTTCACAAGGTTACGTGCAGATGCTGGGCGTGTTTATGGATACGATTGTGATCTGTTCTGCGACCGTCGCCATCATCCTGATGTCCGGTGAGTACGTCGGTCAGGCGACGGAAGTGACCGGGATTGAGCTGACCCAGCGTGCATTAAGCTCGCAAGTGGGTGACTGGGGCGCTGTTTTCGTGGCGGTGGCAATTTTCTTCTTTGCCTTTACTTCGATCATTGCTAACTACTCGTACGCAGAAACCAACCTGCTCTTCCTCGAGCACAATCATAAAGCCGGCCTGAACGTGTTCCGCCTGGTGTTCCTGGGAATGGTGATGTTTGGTTCAATGGCCTCATTACCGGTGGTGTGGTCGATGGCGGATGTGTCGATGGGCTTAATGGCGATTGTTAACCTGGTGGCAATTTTGCTGTTGTCAGGAATTGTGATTAAGCTGGCCAAAGATTATAACCGTCAGCTCGATGCCGGTAAGGTGCCGACATTTGATGTGAATGATTTCCCTGAGCTGAAGTCGCAACTCGAAGACGGCATTTGGGATAACAATAAAATTAACGACTAACGTTTGCGTTAATCGAATTGAACAATTAAAGCAATACCCAAAGCCATGCAGACAATGCATGGCTTTTTTTGTACCCTAGACAAAAATATAACGAGAAAAGGGAAAGTCATGCTTATAGTTATTTCTCCTGCTAAGACACTCGATTATGAGTCCCCGCTGGCCACAGATAAGTACACCCAGCCTGAATTGATGGCGTATTCCAGGCAGTTGATTGACGTGTGTCGCCAGCTTACGCCGGCCGATGTTGCTTCACTGATGAAAGTGAGTGACAAGATCGCGGATTTGAACGTGGGCCGATTCCAGGAGTGGAGTGAAACCTGTACCACAGACAACGCGCGTCAGGCGATTCTGGCCTTTAAGGGTGATGTGTATACCGGCTTACAGGCGGAAACCTTCAGCGCTGCGGATTTTGACTATGCGCAGCAGCACCTGCGCATGCTTTCCGGCTTGTATGGCGTGCTGAAACCGCTGGATTTGATGCAACCTTATCGGCTGGAAATGGGCACGAAACTGGCGAATGAAAAAGGCAGCAACCTGTACCAGTTTTGGGGGGAGGTCATAACCGACAAGCTGAATCAGGCGATTGCCGCTCAGGGGGATAATGTGCTGATCAATCTGGCATCCAATGAGTACTTTAAAGCGGTAAAGCCAAAGTCTCTGGATGCACAAGTGGTCACACCGGTCTTCAAAGACGGTAAGAACGGTCAGTACAAGGTGATCAGCTTCTATGCGAAAAAAGCGCGTGGCATGATGGCGCGTTACATCATCGAAAATCGTATTGAGAGCGTGGCCGAGCTTACCCGGTTCAACACGGCGGGTTACTACTTTGTGGAAGAAGAGTCGACCCCGACAGAACTGGTATTTAAGCGCGAAGAACAACATTGATGCTGTACGTCGTGCCGTGCTACAGAGACAAAAAAGGGTTGGCGATGCCAACCCTTTTTCCGATTATATGAACTGGATTCCACATCCGGCCTGGGTTATTTCTTCTTCGCGGTTTTCTTTTTAGTGGCTTTTTTCTTGTCGTCTTTTTTCTTTTTCTTTTTGAACACCGGCTTTTTGTGTTTCGGGCGCATTTCTTTAATAAAGCGCTCTTTGATGTCTTCTTTCACGTAGCGTGCCACACGCTCCATCATTGGCTGGTCATGCGCCTCGACCAGTGAAATGGCGTTGCCTTTCTTCCCGGCCCGGGCGGTACGGCCGATACGGTGCAGGTAGACATCCGCTGTGCGAGGTAAGTCGTAGTTGATGACGTGGGATACGTCTGGCAGATCGATACCACGTGCAGCCACATCGGTCGCCAGCAGCACGTTTACCGTACCGTCACGGAAGCGGGAAATGGCATTGTTACGGCGGTCCTGAGGCATTTCACCCTGGATCCACGCGCAGGGGATTTGTGCGCTTTCGAGTTGAGCACGCAGCTCAGCCAGGCGTTCACGAGTTTTGAGGAATACGATGCTGCGCTCTGCTTGCTGGGTAATGATGTGCTTTAGCAGGGCAAGCTTGTGTTCGGCGTCGTCGGCGCGGTGGTACCACTGAGCGATCTTTTTACGCTCACGCAATGGTGATTTTGCATCGATTTCAGCTGGCTGATTTAGTAGATCTGCGGTGAAGCCTTCTACACCCCTGCCTTCCAGGGTGGCGGAAAACAGCAAGGTTTGCTTGCGCCAGCGACATTCGGCTGACAGGCGGTCTACCGTAGGAGCAAAGCCCATGTCCAGCATGCGATCCGCTTCGTCGAGGATCAGCCACTCGATTGCACGGCAGTCAAAGCGTTCTGCGTCGATGTATTCTCTCAAGCGGCCCGGCGTGGCCACGACAATATCCTGGGTGGTGGCCAGGATGTCAGCGTGTTCCTGATACTGTACTCCGCCGGTGATGGTGAAAATATTCAGTTTGGTGTTCTTTGCCAGAGCGCGCGCCTGGTCGGCAACCTGCATCGCCAGTTCACGGGTTGGAGTCAGGATCAGGATCCGAGCCGGCCCCGGTTTGCGGCGTGGGAAGTCTTGCAGGTATTGCAGGGCGGGCAGGACAAAAGCTGCGGTTTTGCCAGTGCCGGTAGGTGCGGACGCCAGAATGTCGCGACCATCCAACGCTTGTGGAATTGCTTCTGCCTGAATTTTGGTCGGGCGTTCGTAGCCGATCTCTTCAATAGCATCTAGTAGGTTTGGGTCTAGATCCAGTTCAGCAAAGGTTCTGATCACAATGAGTTCTCCACAAGCAAGGCTTGATTAATGGTTTGCCAACATAGCATAGAAATTAAGGCCGCATAGTATAAAGTGATCCTTGATAAGGATCACATGTTATTTCACATCTTAAGGTAAAACCCGCGGGTTAGCTGAATAAACGCCTCACTGTAGCCATGTTGAGTATGAATGGTGAGGTTTTCTTCCTGTAATGGGCGTGCCTGGCGGGACAGTTCAAACAGCAGCCGATGAACCGGTTTTTTTGTCGAAGGCTTTACCTGACAGCGACGGGTCAGATGCCAACCAGTGTTTGTGGCCATGGTGATGAACCGTTCCCCTTCGATAATGGGCAGAATGAAGCTTGCGCTGCCATCCGGTGTGAGCAGGCGTGCGCACTGTTCCAGCAGTTTATCATGCGGCAGGCTGCTGGTATGGCGGGCGATGGCTCGCTGAGTCTGTTTAGCCTGCTCGCCGGAGTTAAAATATGGCGGGTTACAAACGATGCTATCGAAGCGTACCGGCGGTGCATAACTCTGCACATCCCGGTGTTTGAGAGCCAGGCGCTCTGGCCACGGCGACTGGGCGAAATTGTCCTGCGCGGCAGCGATGGCAGTGGGTTCGATATCCAGGGCGGTAATGTGAGCGTGGCAAAAACGCTGGGCACACATCAATGCCAATAAGCCGGTACCAGTACCAATATCGAGGATCTGACCATCACTCCGGCAGGCCGCCCAGGCGCCAAGCAGGACACCATCGGTACTGACGGGCATCCCACTGTCACCAGCAGCGATGGAAAACTGTTTAAATGTAAAGCCCTTGGTGGTTGGCGTGCTACTCTTCATGATTGTTTTTGCTTTACCTTTCTTTGGAGTGATTTTATCTATTGTTTGTGAATTGTTTAGATTGTTGTGTTGCTGGTTAAAAAAGTGTAAGTGCATTTAGTTGGTGAAAAAGTCTGACTATATTTCTAAAGCCAGAGATATCAACTGCTTTTTTGCTTGTTATATAAATTAATGTGGTGTTTTTTTCTTAAAGGTTGCTAAATGATGAGTGTTTCGTCATTATGCGGCGAAATTTATTAGATTGAATCACGATTATCCAACGCGCTTGGTTATGCAAACGTGATCAAAGCATACACAACATTAATTAAACATTAGACAAGGGGTATCTGTGAAGCAGACGTTAAAATTAACAGATATTATTGCAGTCGGCTTTATGCTATTTGCATTCTTTTTAGGCGCCGGCAACATTATCTTTCCACCATTGGCTGGTCAGTTGGCCGGCGATAATCTGATGCCAGCGATGCTGGGATTCTTGTTAACAGCAGTAGGTTTACCTCTTATTACCATCGTTGCTATTGCTGTAGCGGGGGGCTCTTGGGATCATTTGACGCAAGACTTACCGAAAAAAGCGGCAGTGCTGATGGCGGTGCTGATCTTTATCATTATTGGCCCTGCCTTTGCGGCGCCACGTACTGGTCTGGTCGCTTACGAAATGGCGGTGAAACCGTTCTTCATTGACGCGACGCAAGCTCACCTTACCGGTTTTTCTGTACTGTTCTTTGCCGTCGCGATGTTTTTTGCCTGGTCTCAGGGCAAGTTGATCGATGTGATCGGTAAAGTATTAACTCCGGCTCTGTTTATGGGGCTAATGATCCTGGCGATTGGGGTTTTTGTTGATCCACAAGGCGAAATGCTGGCAGCTCAGGGTGAGTACCTGACCCAACCTCTGACCAAAGGCTTCCTCGAAGGCTACAACACCATGGATACCTTTGCTTCGCTGATGTTTGGTATGCTGATGGTGGATGCGTTGCGCAGTAAGGGCATCACTGAGCGCAGTGCGACGACCAGATACCTGATTTGGGCCGGCTGTATTGCTGCCGCAGGTTTGGCGTTTGTGTACATTTCCCTGTTCTACCTCGGGGCGACCAGTGCAGCGGTTGCACCTGGTGCCGATAACGGTGGTGCGGTCTTGAGCCAATATGTACAAGCGTTGTTTGGTCCATATGGTCAAATCGTTTTGTCACTGATTGTACTGCTGGCTTGTTTAACCACGGCAATTGGCCTGATCTCTGCGTGTTCTGATTTCTTCAGTTCAAAGACCTCTGTGTCTTACAAGACCTGGGTGGTTATCAATGGTGTGGCATGTGCGGTTGTGGCTAATGTTGGTCTGGCACAACTGATTTCCTTGTCGGTACCGGTGCTGTTTGCCCTGTATCCGGTGGCGATTGCCTTGGTGGCGCTGACGTTTGTACGCAGCAAACTGCCTAATCCACGTGCTGCTTACCGGGTAGTGCTGCTGGTGTCGCTGCTGTTTGCTCTGATTGATGCCGCTAAAGTGACCGGCGTGGATGTATCTGCTTTTGATATGCTACCATTATTCAGCATTGGTATGGGCTGGTTGCTGCCGACGGCTGTGGCTATTGCGTGCATGTTCTTTGTCGCGAAAGCACCGCAACAAACACTGGCGGAAACGGCCGCTTAAGCCAAACGGCTGAATCGATGAACTAAAAAAGCCCGGTGAGTTTCTCACCGGGCTTTTTGTGATTGGAATCGTGATAATTACAGCGTATCGTGGTATTCGGTTAACACTTGCTCACACCAGCTATGAATTCGCTCATCACTTAACTCATACTGAGAATCTTCATCCAGTGCCAAGCCGACAAACTGGCTACCGTCAGCGGTGAGGGCTTTTGAGGCTTCGAATTCGTAGCCCTGGTTCGGCCAATAGCCAATGAAGGTCGCGCCGGTCGCTTTGAGTTCGTCGTGCAGCAACCCCATCGCGTCCAAATACCATTCGCCGTAACCTTCCTGATCGCCCAAGCCAAACAGTGCCACGACTTTGCCTTGTAACGGGGTGGTGGCGATGTCTTGCCAGATCGCACTCCAGTCTTCTTGAATTTCACCAAAATCCCAAGTTGAGATACCGAGCAGCAGTAAGTCGTAGTCAGCCATCAACGAGAGTGGTGTCTCTTTCACATTGTGAATATCGACCAGGTCTTCACCGATGATCGCGCGAATTTTCTCTGCTGCCATTTCGGTGTAGCAGGTGGTTGAGCCGTAAAAGAGTCCGATTTTCATTATATTCATCGTCTGAAATTGTCTTTCGATGGCAGAATCTAAGCATAATTAGCGGAAGATTGCAGCGAATATTGTCCAAGGGTGGATTTTTTATGGCATTCACTTCGACGCTGGATTACTCTCACTACTGTATGAATCAACATGTAAGGGAGCGGGCATGACGGCACAATCGTCTGTCAATCAACAGGACTTCGGGTTGGTCGAGCAGTTTCTTGATGCGATGTGGATGGAGCGCGGGCTATCGGAAAATACCCTGGCGTCGTATCGGAATGATTTGATGAAACTGCTTACCTGGATGGATCATCACAGCTACCGGCTTGATTTTATCAGTCTGTCTGGCCTGCAAGAGTACCAAACTTATTTAGCGGATCGGGACTACAAACAGACATCGCGTGCGCGCATGTTGTCTGCGATCCGTCGTCTGTTTCAGTATCTGCATCGTGAGAAAGTGCGTGCGGATGATCCGAGCGCGTTGCTGGTCAGCCCTAAGCTGCCGCAACGCTTACCCAAAGACATCAGTGAAGAGCAAGTCGATGCGCTGCTGGAGGCCCCTGATCCCAACGACCCGATTGAGTTGCGCGACAAAGCCATGCTGGAGCTGTTGTATGCGACTGGTCTGCGGGTGACGGAACTGGTCAGCTTAACCATGGAGAACCTTAGCCTGCGCCAGGGGGTGGTGCGCGTGACCGGTAAAGGGGGCAAAGAACGCTTGGTACCCATGGGTGAAAGTGCTATCGACTGGATTGAAACTTTTATTCAGCAAGGCCGGTCTGCTCTGTTGGGCGAGACCACGTCGGATATCGTGTTTCCCAGTAAGCGTGCCCGGCAAATGACCCGGCAAACCTTTTGGCACCGCATCAAACATTATGCGGTGATCGCGGGGATCGACACTGAACAGTTGTCTCCGCACGTGTTGCGCCATGCGTTTGCAACGCATTTATTGAACTATGGGGCGGATCTTCGGGTCGTACAGATGCTCTTGGGGCATAGTGACTTATCGACCACGCAAATTTATACTCATGTGGCGACTGAACGTTTGAAGCAAATCCACAGTCAACATCACCCAAGGGCATAATGATGATTACTGCTTTGCTTTGGCAAGATGAACTGGTTTTATTTTAAGGTGAATGGAATGAGCGTATTACGCCGAATTACACTGCTGACTTTACCCTTTTTCGTGGCCGCATGTGGGGTCGAGGAAAGTCAGGCAACAACGCATACTGCGGCACAGCCTGCAGTAGCATCAACCCAAAGCTTTGATGAAGATGCATTAAAAGCCAAGTTTGCCAAACTGGGGCTGGCGGTCAACGACGTGAAAGCGTCGGATGTGGCGGGTTTGGTTGAGATTCAAACCAACGGCGGGGTGCTGTTTGCTTCCAATGATGGTGAGCATTTTATTGCCGGTACCCTGTATGCCTTAGATGATAGCGGCGGTTATAAAGACGTACTGGCGGAGCGGCAGGCACCGCTTAACGCTGAAAAGATTGCCAAGTTTGCCGATAGTGCGATCGAATACAAGGCTGAGAATGAAAAATATGTGGTCACAGTGTTCACCGATGTTACCTGTGGCTACTGTGTTCGCTTACACAACCAAATGCAGGGCTATAACGACTTAGGCATTACAGTGCGTTACATGGCGTACCCTCGCCAGGGGGCAAACAGCCCGGTGGCGGAGCAGATGGCGACCGTCTGGTGTGCCGCGGATCCGCAGGCTGCAATGCACAATGCTAAGGTCAATCGTACGTTTGATGCCCCGCAAAACGATCTGGCTCAGTGTCAGGAAACGGTATCGGCGCAGTATAACCTAGGCCGTGAGTTGGGCATTTCCGGTACGCCGGCGATCTTCTTGCCTAATGGCGAAATGGTTGGTGGCTATCTGCCGCCGGCACAGCTACTGCAACGTTTAGCAAAATAATTATCCTTAAGGAGCGCAGTCGGCTGAGTTTTCAGCCGGCTTTTTTACCCCATGATAGAAATCCAACGACGTCCTGAGCCAGATTTTTCCCTGCTGCCTGATTCGATTCCTCCGATTTTAAAGCGAATTTACCTTAACCGTGGCATCACAGATATTGCGCAGCTGGAAACCTCAGCGCGAGGTTTACACTCCTACCAGAAACTGGGGGGCATCAACCAGGCGGTTGAGCTGTTGTTTACTGCCATTCAACACCAAAAGCGCATCATCGTGGTCGGTGATTTTGATGCTGATGGTGCGACCAGTTCAGCCCTGTCGGTGCTGGCGCTGCGTATGCTGGGCAGCCGCAATGTGGACTATTTGGTGCCGAACCGGTTTGAAGACGGCTACGGTTTAAGTCCGGAAGTGGTCGAACAGGCGCTGGAAATTGGCGCTGAAGTGATCATGACGGTTGATAATGGTGTGTCTTCCATCGAAGGGGTGCGCCATGCCAAGCAGCATGGTCTGCAGGTACTGGTGACCGATCATCACTTACCGGGACAAGAACTGCCGGAAGTGGATGCGATGGTGAACCCTAACCTGGAAAGCTGTGCCTTTCCATCGAAAGCACTGGCAGGCGTGGGCGTGGCGTTTTATCTGATGATGGCGTTGTGTGTCCACATGCGCAAGCTGAACTGGTTTGTACAGCAAGGGATGCAAGAGCCTAAGCTGATGGAACTGATTGACCTGGTTGCGTTGGGCACCGTGGCGGATGTGGTCCCGCTGGATGAGAACAACCGGATCCTGGTTCACCAGGGGTTGCAACGTATCCGTGCCGGCAAAGCAAGGCCGGGGATCCAGGCGCTGATTGAAGTGTCCAAGCGCGATGCGCGTCGGTTGATGGCGGCCGATTTTGGTTTTGCTTTGGGGCCGCGGATCAATGCCGCAGGCCGATTGGATGACATGTCATTTGGCGTTGAGTTGCTGATGAGCAATAACATCCAGGCTGCACGCCGCATGGCCAGTGAGCTGGATGGGCTCAACCAGACCCGCAAAGAAATCGAAGAAGGGATGAAGCAAGAGGCGATGGCCTTTTGTGAGCGGCTTCAGTTTGGTGAGGACACTGAACTGCCCTATGGCCTGGCCCTGTTTCAGCGTGACTGGCACCAGGGGGTGATCGGCATTTTGGCCTCACGGATCAAAGACAAGTTCCATCGCCCGGTGATCGCGTTTGCTGATGGCGGTGACGGGGCAATCAAAGGTTCTTGTCGCTCCATTCCTGGTTTACATATGCGTGATGTGCTGGACTTCATTGATACACAAAATCCCGGTTTGATCCTGAAGTTTGGTGGGCATGCAATGGCAGCTGGGCTGACCATCATGGAGCAGGATTTCGCACGTTTTAGCCGCTTGTTTGATGAGGTAGTGAAACGTGAGCTGGATGAAACGGCCCTGAAAGGGATCATTTTGTCCGACGGCGAATTAAAGCCGGAAGAGTTTTCCATGCACATCGCTGAGCTCCTTCGCGCTGGCGGCCCTTTTGGTCAGGCATTTCCAGAGCCGATGTTTGATGGGCAGTTTAAAGTACTACACCAAAAGCTGGTGGGGGAAAAACACCTTAAACTGATGCTTGAGCCATTATACAAAGGCCACCCGACCAATATCATGATCGATGGTATTGCTTTTAATGTGGATTTACGTCGCTGGCCGGATGCTTCGGTCAAAACCGTGCGTTTAGCGTATAAGCTGGACATCAACGAATTTCGTGGTAATCAGTCGCTGCAATTGATGATTGATCATATTGAAGCCCACTAAAACTGCGGTGTGAAGCATTATAGGGTACGAAGTTCCATAACCGCGGTTGAAATTTTTTGACCGTGGTCTCTTTCTTGGTCAACTGCTTTCGGCCGGGAAATTTTCCTGTATCTCTGTCACATTTTTGAGTAGAATTTCTCGGTTAAATTCTATTCTACAATGTCGAGCAAACATGTTTGAAATCAATCCTATTAAAAACCGTCTGCAGGATGTGTCTGAACGCACAAATGTCCTGAGGGGGTATCTTTGACTATGACGCCAAGCAAGAGCGTCTAGAAGAAGTCAACGCAGAACTGGAACAGCCAGATGTATGGAACGAACCTGAACGCGCTCAAGCGTTGGGTAAAGAGCGTGCATCGCTGGAAGCGGTTGTCGAAACCATTGATCAGCTTGAACAGGGCGTCGAAGACGTAGAAGGTCTTCTGGAGCTGGCTGTGGAAGAAGAAGATCAAGAGACCTTCGATGAAATCGAGCCTGAACTGGCAGAGCTGGAAGAGAAGCTGGAGAAGCTGGAGTTCCGCCGTATGTTCTCAGGTGATCATGATGGCTCTGACTGCTACATCGACTTGCAGGCGGGCTCTGGTGGTACCGAGGCGCAAGACTGGACAAATATGATGCTGCGTATGTACCTGCGCTGGGCTGAATCGAAAGGGTTCAAAGCGGAGGTCATCGAGGTATCAGAAGGTGAGGTGGCCGGGCTGAAATCTGCTACGGTACGCATCTCGGGTGAGTACGCGTACGGTTGGTTGCGTACTGAAACCGGTGTTCACCGTCTGGTTCGTAAATCGCCGTTTGACTCAGGTGGCCGCCGCCATACATCGTTTGCCTCTGCGTTTGTCTACCCGGAAGTTGACGACAACATTGCTATCGACATTAACCCGGCTGATCTGCGTATCGACGTATACCGTGCCTCTGGCGCGGGTGGTCAGCACGTTAACACCACAGAATCGGCGGTACGTATTACCCACTTACCGACCAACACCGTGGTGCAGTGCCAGAATGATCGTTCACAGCATAAGAACAAAGATCAGGCAATGAAACAGCTGCGAGCCAAGCTCTTTGAGCTTGAATTGCACAAGCAAAATGCGGAAAAACAGGCTAACGAAGATGCCAAGTCAGACATTGGCTGGGGTAGCCAGATTCGTTCTTACGTCCTGGATGATTCGCGCATTAAAGATTTACGTACCGGCGTTGAAAACCGTAATACACAAGCGGTGCTTGACGGCGACCTCGACAAATTTATTGAAGCTAGCCTGAAATCAGGCCTTTAAGCTTTTCACCGACATATACAGGGTACATCGAATATGAGTGATGATATTCAAAACGAAACCATACAAGAAGAAAATAAGCTGATTGCTGAGCGTCGTGCGAAACTGGATGAGATTCGCAAGAGCTGCGCAGCAAACGGCCACCCAAATGACTTCCGTCGTGACAGCCTGGCTGGCGACCTGCAAAAAGAGTTCGGTGAAAAGACCAAGGAAGAGCTGGAAGAGTTGAACCATGTGGTTGCGATTGCTGGTCGTATCATGGCTAAACGTGGTCCATTCCTGGTAATTCAAGAAACCTCTGGCCGTATTCAAGCTTACGCAGACAAAGTGGTGCAAAAAGAGCTGAAAGAGAAGTACCAGGGCCTGGATATCGGTGACATCATCGGTGTTAAAGGTGCACTGCACAAATCTGGTAAAGGTGATCTGTACGTGAACATGGAAGAGTACGAGTTGCTCACTAAAGCACTTCGTCCTCTGCCTGAGAAGTTCCACGGTCTGACTGACCAGGAGATGCGTTACCGTCAGCGTTACGTTGACCTGATCGTTAACGAAGATTCTCGTAATGCATTCATTATACGTTCTAAGGTGATGTCTGCAATTCGTAACTTCATGATCTCTAAACAGTTCATGGAAGTTGAAACGCCAATGATGCACGTGATCCCTGGTGGTGCGAGTGCGCGTCCATTTATCACTCACCACAATGCGTTGGATATGCCAATGTACCTGCGTATTGCCCCAGAGCTTTATCTGAAACGTCTGGTTGTGGGTGGTTTTGATCGCGTATTCGAGATTAACCGTAACTTCCGTAATGAAGGTCTTTCTCCTCGTCATAACCCAGAATTTACTATGATGGAATTCTACATGGCGTACGCGGACTACAAAGATCTGATGGATTTCACTGAAGAACTGCTAAGCTCTGTGGCACTTGAAGTGCTGGGTGCAACTTCGATGCCTTACGGTGACGAAACGGTTGAGTTTGGTGGCAAGTATGCTCGCATGAGCATGTTTGAAGCGATCAAACACTACAACCCTGATCACGCAGAAATTCAAGCACTGACAGAGAAGGATCTGCAAAACCGTGAGCTGATGGTATCTATCGCCAAGTCGGTTCACGTTGAAGTGGAACCGTTCTGGACTTGTGGCCAACTGCTGGAAGAGATCTTTGGTGAAACGGCCGAGCCTAAACTGATCCAGCCGACATTCATTACTGGCTACCCTGCTGACATCTCGCCATTGGCGCGTCGTAGCGATGATAACCCGTTCTTTACCGACCGCTTTGAATTCTTCATTGGTGGCCGTGAAGTGGCAAACGGCTTCTCAGAGCTGAATGATGCCGAAGACCAGGACGCTCGCTTTAAAGCCCAGGTGGAAGCGAAAGAGTCAGGTGATGACGAAGCAATGTTCTACGATGCAGACTACATCACTGCTCTAGAGCACGGCCTGCCGCCAACGGCTGGCCAGGGTATCGGTATCGACCGTCTGGTTATGCTACTGACTAACACGCACACTATCCGTGACGTGATCCTGTTCCCAGCGATGCGCCCACAAGGCTAATACTGGCAGCGAGTTCAAAAAACCACCTTCGGGTGGTTTTTTTGTAACTAAAAAATTGAAATGAATCAACTGATTGCATACTTTGTGGTGCATAATGTGGTTAATATATTCGCCAGATAACTATCTATTGCATAGTCTTAAGGGTGAGACAGACGAATTGCTTACGAGTCTCGATAATGTTATCCGTTTACAGCAGTAGTCTGTAGAACAAAATTCTATCAACAATGTTAAAGGGTTTATAAATGGCTGGGCAGTTTAAGTTGGATTCTATACCGGGATCGCTTGTTGTTGTTGGCGGCACCTACGAACCTTGGTTGTCCGTCCTCGAACAGGTGGGGTGGAAGTGCCATCAGGTTGGCGATCTGCGTAAAGCTAACACACTTCTGGAAGAGATTGGTCCTTGTATTGGTATAGTCGATCTCAGCCATGATGAATTTAGCCTGAACGGATTAGCGAATTTGGTCAGCTCACATAAACATGTTCGTTGGTTAGCATTTATTCGGGAATCACAATTAGGCTCAGACACCATTTGCCAGTTCATCGTTAATTTTTGTATTGACTTTTTTACCGCTCCAATTCCGGATGCGCAGTTACTGAGCACTATTGGCCATCAACTGGGGATGTTGAAGTTAGAGAAGAAAGTGTGGCCCAATTTCGGTAACAGCTTAGATATGGGACTGATTGGCGAGTCAATTCCAATGCAGCGCCTGCGGGAGCAAATCAAGCGTATCGGCCCGACCGACGTGAGTATCTTGATCAATGGTGAAAATGGGGCGGGCAAAGAAGCCGTGGCGCGGGCGATTCATAAAGTGTCTGCGCGTGCCCACAAGCCGTTTTTTGTTATTAATTGCCGGGCACTGAATGGGCAGCGCTTTCAGGCGGAGGTGTTTGGTGTCGGGGGAGGTGAATCCGGTGAACTCAGTCTGTTGGAACAAGCGGATGGCGGCACGGTACTGTTTAATGACATCCTGACCATTCCGAAAGAACAGCAAAATCATCTGTTACGTTTTCTGCAGGAGGGGATGATTGATCGGCCTGATGGCTCCAAGCACATCAATGTGCGGGTGTTGGCGGCTCATTCATCGGATGTGGAAAAAGCGTTGATTGATGGTGATTTCAATGAAGAGTTGTATCATTACATCAATGTGCTTCGTATCAGTGTGCCGAGTGTCAAAGAGCGAGCCAGTGATATTCCTTTGCTTGCACGTTATTACTTGCAAGATTTTTCGCGCGAGTACAATTCCCAGGCTAAGAGCTTTTCGGAGAGTGCCTTAAAGGCGTTGACCCGTTATGGCTGGCCGGGCAATGTCAGGGAGCTAAAAAACCAGATAAAACGCGCAGTGTTGATGTGCGACAGTGTAATGATTGAGGAGTATCACCTTGATTTGCCACGGCGCAACGACGAGAGGCGCAGCCTGAAGGCGATCCGTGAAAAAAGCGAGCGTGAAGCATTACTGCTAGTACTGGAGTCTCACGCCGGTCAGGTATCTAATGCGGCCAAAGAGCTGGGGATATCACGCGCGACCATGTACCGCTTACTGAATAAGCATAATCTGATCTCTGAGCCGACCATGTAAATCGAAACAGATAAAAAGGGGCCACCGTTGGCTCCTTTATAATGAGCGCAGTTTATAAACTGTGCCCGATGATATATTCCTTGGCTGAATATGTTATAGCTAAATGTATATGCAACTGAAATGCAGACAAATGGTTTGTTTTTAACTATTTCAGCAAAAAAGGTTTGAATATTATTCATGGTTGCATACAATTTAACCGTAACTCAATGAGTTACTCTATTTCTTACCGGATTAATTTTAGCTAGGAGGCACAAGATGAAACATTATTTTGTTACTGATATTACTTGTGCTGATCGTATGACTGCTTTAGCCACGGTTTCACCCGTGGTTGCGCAGGATACCACTGGCTCAGAAAACTAATTAATCCGTATCCTATCTATTTTTACTAGGCTGCGGGAAAATAGCAGCTTAGTTCCCAACGGCCTTATTCCGTCTAGATCTCGCTATTTTTCCCAGTCGCTCATTCAGCATATATTGGAGAAAAATCATGCATCATTCTATATACCTAAAACTGGCTACGTTACTGATAAAAGCAGATTTGAAACGTGATGAAAAAAACTGGCAGCGTGCTTTTCGCCGGGAAGCGCATGATATTCCTTGGAATAATGTCTATTTATTACGCGATATCGGTTTGGATAACGAAGGGCGTTCAATGCGGGGAACCATACCTGATGCAGTAAAAGTAGAGCGTCGGGTCCGTCATCTTCGTCGTGTGTTAACCTCGCGAATAACAACGTAAGCTTAAGGCCAGGCTAAACAGTTATGTTTAGTCTGGCGAGTTGGCTGGCTAACAGGCCAGCCACACTTTTGATTTTTATGGACAAGGATTGGAGTATGTTGTCCCAATCACTTGAATCTCACTCAGTACCTCTTCAGTTAAATTGACGTTAATGCTCTCGATATTGGTTTTAAGCTGCTCAAGGTTGGTTGCGCCAATGATGTTTGCAGCGACAAACGGACGTTGGTTGACAAACGCCAGGGCCATTTGCGCGGGATCCAGACCATGGTCTCTAGCCAGGCTCACATACGCTTGGGTTGCTTTAACGCCTTGCGGAGTAAAGTAGCGCGCAAAGCGTTCCCACTTTGTGCAGCGTGCCCCGGCAGGTTTTGCGTCATTTAAGTATTTTCCACTCAGACAGCCAAAGGCTAATGGTGAGTAAGCCAAGAGCTGAACCCCTTCATAGTGGCTGATCTCAGACAGGCCAACTTCAAAGCTGCGATTGAGGAGGTTGTACGGGTTCTGGATTGAAACGATCCGAGGCAGGTCGTGTTTTTCCGCTAAACGAAGCAGAGACATTACACCCCAGGGCGTTTCATTTGACACACCGATATAGCGTACTTTGCCTGCTTTGACTAAGTCAGTCAGAGCTTCGAGGCTCTCAATTAATGTCACTTCTTCCTGTTGGTCTGGGTAAGGGTAGTTGAGCTGACCGAAACAGTTAGTTTGTCGTTGTGGCCAGTGTAATTGATACAGATCGACATACTCGGTTTGCAACCGTTGCAGACTGTCATCAATTGCGGTGTGGATGTGGCGCCGATTGAGACTCATCTGTTCACGGATATAAGGCACATTACGTGGGCCAGCGACTTTGGTTGCCAGGACCACTTTATCCCGTTTGCCTGATTTCGCTAACCACTGACCAATATATTGTTCTGTAAGTCCTTGGGTTTGCGCAGTGGGAGGAACCGGATACATCTCGGCGGTGTCAATGAAGTTCACCCCATGATCGACGGCGAAATCGAGTTGCTCGAATGCTTCGCTTAGGGTGTTTTGTTCGCCAAACGTCATGGTACCCAGGCAGATCTTACTGATCTCAAGTGATGAGTGCGGTAGTTTTGTGTATTGCATTTCCCTTCCTTGAAGAATTGCCAACTTAACAAGTTGTTCCAATATAGGGGATTTTTAGTCGCTACCGCAAATGATTTACGTTTCCGTGAATGAGTGGCTCGAAACCTATAAATTGCCTAACTACACTTAAAGCAGGTTGTTAAGGAGGTGGAGTATGCAGAAGCATCAACTGGATATGTGGTTGCACGGCCACCACAAAGACTCATACCAGACGCCGAAGGTTTTTGTTATAGGGTGTTCGGATGTCTCTGACTATTTGTTAGCCGTGGAATACAAACATCAACTGGAACCGATCAAAGACGGTGAAGAAACGCTTCATTTCGGTTCACTGGAGTTGGTTAAAGAAGAGCTGTTACGGTTAGGGATCGATAAGGCGTACTTACGCTTACATAATGCTTATGATGAATTCGGCAGTGAAGGCTCGGTCTCTTATTGTGACATTGAGTTGTCACTGATGACTCACTAAACCGATGATCAAGCGCTGGCAATATAATGTTTACGCAGTAGCGCTTCAGTGAACTGAGTTCGCAGATAAAAGCCACGCGGCAGCGTTTTGATCGGCTTGCCGTTGGCGCTGTAGGCTTCTGTTAGCGCCCGGGAATTGGCCGCTTTAGGGCGCAGGTGCAGCGCTTCGCCGTGCCTGGCGGAAATTTGATCAAATTTACCCAGGACGATCATTTCCATCAGCTCTTCCCAGTCATTTTTGAGGATCTGCTCTTCTGCTTCATCCGGAGACCAAATTAACGGGCTGCCGACATGGCGTTCAGCTAACGGAATTTCACGCTCCCCTTCGACGGGAATCCAGAGTACGCGGGATAATTTGTTGCGTACATGGCTGGTCTCCCAGGTAAGCCCGTGGATGCCGGTCAAGGGAGCCACACAAACAAACGTGGTTTCCAGAGGACGGCCTGAATAGCCGATTGGGATGCTCTTGAGCTCGATCCCAAGCTGGCTGAAGTCTTGCTGTGGCTTGCTCCCCGCCGGCGCACCTAAGTGCCATTCAAGCAGTTGTCCAACCCAGCCTTTGTCGCGTTTGAGGTTATCTGGCACCGTCATTCCCGCTTCTTCTGCTAACTCTGCGAAGGTAAGGCCTGCAATTTCTTGTGCCCGTTGCAATAATTCAGCTTCAGATTGTGGCTCTGGTTTCATGATCAACCCACCGTATTCAAAAATGCCAGTCTAACAAATTTTGCTTCAGATCCCTTGCCAAAAATTGGTTTGGTTTGTCTGTTAAATGATCCATGCATAACTTATCCACAGGCAGGCAGGGGGCATTGGCTACCACGCTCAGGACTGGATGAATAAACAGGTTTTTTGTTGTCATTTTCGCTTGATTTTATTGCTTTGCTGTGAAGATGTACCTTCCTGATGTGGATAAATGCCAGATTGGACGATCTTTAACCGATCTGTATTTGCACAAAAGATCATCAGGAGGAAAAAGATCGCACTCCAAGTTTTATGTTGATTAATTTAATATTTATCAATAGCTTATTTTATTTGCTTTGATTGTGTTGTGTTTGCTTCTCGTGTTGAAATATCAAGAGTTATGAGTTGGCGGGGAATTTTTCACAAAGTTACTCACAGAAAAGGTGAATAAATGTGGGCTATGTCTCAAACTTATGTTGATAAAATAAAAGCTGGTTAAAAGATATCCAATAATGGTGGAATGACAATAAATCTTGCGTACATCACATCAGTAAGTTTGCTACTGCTGGGGATATGTGGAAAAATCATGGTAATAGAAAATTTTTCATAGAGGTTAGCCAGTGATAGATGGCGATGGTTACCGACTGAATGTTGGTATTGTGATTTGTAATAACCATGGTCAGGTCTTCTGGGCTAAACGATACGGGCAACACTCATGGCAATTTCCACAAGGGGGAATTGACGATGGTGAAACTCCAGAACAGGCGATGTTCAGAGAGTTGTATGAAGAGGTCGGTCTAACGAAGAAAGACGTTAAGATCATTGCCACCAGTCGGCATTGGTTAAGATACAAACTACCAAAAAGATTGGTGCGCTGGGACTCTAAGCCTGTGTGTATCGGCCAAAAACAGAAATGGTTTTTGTTGCGTATGGAATGCGATGAGTCGTGTATCAATATGCAACGAGGAAAATCCCCTGAATTTGATGGTTGGCGTTGGGTCAGCTACTGGTACCCGGTTCGGCAAGTTGTCTCTTTTAAGCGTGATGTTTATCGACGCGCGATGAAAGAGTTTGCTTCTTTAGCTATGCCTTTTCGAGAGCGGAAAACGAAAGGGAAAAGAAAAAAACAACGTAGAGGATAGACATGCTCAGCCAGCTAAGGGAAATCGTGGAAAAAGTCTCCAGAGTCGAAGACCTGCATTTTGCATTGGATATTCTGGTTAAGGAGACTTGCGCGGCCCTGTGTACTGAGTGTTGTACGGTTTACTTAGCCAATGAAGAAATGCAGCGTCTTGAATTAATGGCGACCAAGGGGCTGCGCTTTGAAGGCGATAGTATTCATATTGATTTTAATGAGGGTTTAGTGGGGTTGGTCAAGCGCACTGCTGAGCCACTTAACCTTGCTGAAGTTTCCCAACATCCAGACTTTAAGTTCTTCCCACAGTTGGGGGAGCAAATCTACCACTCTTTCCTCGGTACTCCGATCATTCACCGTAAGCAAGTGCTAGGGGTCCTGGTGATCCAGCAGAAAGCTCCCCGCCTGTTTAGTGAAATGGAGGAGTCTTTTCTGGTCACCTTGTCGGCGCAGCTCGCCGTGTTAATTGCTCATGCCCAGAGTCAGGGCCATTGGCAATTAGCATCGAAACCGGCAGTGATTAAAGGGCTTCCTGCTTCCACTGGGGTCGCGATTGGTGAGTTTTGGTTTGATAATACCCAACCGAGCCTGTCCGATGTTTTTCCTGCCTCTACACTGGACAAAGAACGTGAGCATGAGCTGCTTCTGGTAGCGATTGAACGTGCGTTGAATGATTTTCGCCGTATGCGCAAAAAGTTCGACAGTGAGATCAACAAAGACGCCCTGGCAATCTTTGACCTGTTTACCCATTTACTCAATGATCCAATGCTGCGTGGCGATCTGAAGAAGCAGATCGAAAAAGGCGACCGGGCGGACTGGGCACTGCGCCAAGTGGTAGAGACTTACTCGAACCGCTTTGCGCGTATGTCGGACGTATATCTGCGCGAGCGCGCCCAGGACGTACGCGAGCTGGGTCAGCGCTTACTGTACTTTTTGCATAACAGTGAGCAGGAGCATTCTGCGATTAAGCGGCCAGTCATCTTGGTGGTGAATGAGCTCACCGCGACACTGCTTGCGTCTGTTCCCAAACAGCATTTACTCGCGGTTATCTCGTTGGAGGGGGCGGCAAACTCCCACGCAGCGATCTTGTCGCGAGCATTGGGTGTGCCTGCAATAATGGGCGTTAATATCGACACCGATACCGTCAATGGTAAAGTCGGGATAGTGGATGGTTATTCCGGCGAGATATATCTGGAGCCAAATCAACAACTACTGCGTGAATACCGCAGCCTGGTCAGTGAAGAAACTGAGCTGTTCACTATGGTGAACAATGATCTCGCCAAGCCAGCAGTGACGCAGGACGATCATCCGGTGGAAATCCTGCTTAATGCCGGGCTGAGTGCGGATTGCAACATTGCCATCAACGCAGGCGTTGATGGGGTGGGGCTCTACCGGACAGAAATTGCCTTTTTACTTCAACATCATTTTCCATCTGAAGATGAACAGTATCACCAATACCGCGCGATTTTGAACAGCTACCCCCATCAACGAGTCGTTATGCGTACGCTGGATGTAGGGGGAGACAAGGCGCTGCCCTACCTGCCAATTGAGGAAGACAATCCGTTTTTGGGCTGGCGGGGGATCCGCTTTACCCTCGACCATCCGGATATCTTTTTGATTCAGCTGCGAGCGATGCTCCGCGCCAGTGCTGAGAGTTCCAACTTGAGCATTTTATTACCAATGATCTCAGGGCTAAAAGAGTTGGACGATGCCAAAGCGTTGATCGATCAGGCATATAATGAAGTGGTACTGTTGGACGAACGTATTCAGATGCCCAGGATTGGCGTGATGATTGAGGTGCCGTCCATGGTGTACCAACTGCCAGCCATTATCGATAAAGTAGATTTTGTGTCGGTGGGCACCAATGATCTGACCCAATATTTGTTAGCCGTGGATCGGAACAATTCCCGGGTGGCGGATGTCTATGAATCGATGCATCCAGCAGTGTTAATGGCGCTGAAGCAGATTTATGATGTGTGCCAGCAGTATCAGCTGCCGGTCTGTATTTGTGGCGAGCTGGCAGGTGACCCCTTCGGAGCCTTATTATTGCTCGGGTTGGGTTACACTAGCCTGAGCATGAACACTTCCAATGTGGCGAAGGTTAAATACTTGATCCGCCATAGTAAGCAACAGGAGCTGGAGCAACTGGCAGCTCAAGCTATGTCAAAATCGTATGGGCAGGAGATCCATCAAATGATGCATGATTTCTTCATCCAGCAAGGATTTGCCGGCTTTGTCCGCGCAGGTAAAAAGTAGGTAACCGTGACCATTTCTTTGTTTTTATTATTACTTGCCTTAGGCGCGTTTGTTGGTGTTATGGCAGGCCTGTTGGGGATTGGTGGCGGATTAATTGTTGTCCCGGCCCTGCTTTACTTGCTTCCTCTTGCCGGAATTTCACCAGAAATGAGCATGCATATGGCATTGGCTACCTCGCTTGCTTCTATCATTCTGACCTCTGGTTCGTCTGCGCTTAACCACCTAAAGCTCGGGAACGTGGACATGTTTGTGGTTAAGTGGCTGATGCCGGGGGTGGTGGTGGGCGGATTTTTAGGTACCGTGGTTGCGGAATCGATCCCTACTCATTATTTACCGAAAGTTTTTGGCGTGATTGTCCTTTGCCTGGCTGTTCAGATGTTCCGTTCGATCAAGGCGCAGTCGACCAAGTTGATGCCAAGCAGCCCGGTTACGGTGATGTATGGTGCCGGTATCGGGGTGGTGTCGAGTTTGGCTGGTATCGGTGGTGGTTCGCTGTCGGTGCCGTTTCTTAACCAGCATGGGGTTGAAATGCGTAAGGCGGTCGGCTCATCGTCGGTATGTGGGTGTGTGATTGCGATATCCGGGATGACGGGTTTTATTCTGCACGGTTATCAAATTGAGGGCTTGCCCGCATACAGTGTGGGTTATGTTTACTTGCCTGCGCTGTTGGCAATTGCCTTGACCTCGATGCTGACCACTAAAATCGGAGCGAACTTCGCCACTACGTTGCCGACTGCTGTAATGAAGAAGATTTTTTCCGTCTTTTTGATGTTTGTTGCGACAACCATGTTGTTATAGGCGCATTTCTATTACTATGTAGGTTTTCCTGCGGAGAGCGATCCGCTGGTTTTATTTGTTTTATTGAGAGAATGGTTTATGTCTCAGGGATACATTCAATTTCCCAATATTGATCCTGTATTAATCTCTATTGGACCTGTGTCGGTACGTTGGTATGGCCTGATGTATCTGATCGGTTTTGTCTTCGCGATATGGTTGGCCAATCGTCGTGCCGACAAACCCGGCAGCGGCTGGACACGTGAACAGGTTTCCGATTTGTTGTTTGCCGGATTTCTTGGCGTGGTGCTTGGTGGCCGGATTGGTTACGTGCTGTTTTATAATTTCGGCCTGTTTCTTGATGATCCGCTGTACTTGTTTAAAGTCTGGACCGGCGGTATGTCGTTCCACGGTGGGTTGATTGGTGTGATCAGTGCCATGTTCTGGTATGCCAGAAAACATGGCCGTACTTTTTTCGGCGTGGCGGATTTTGTCGCACCACTGGTCCCGTTTGGCCTGGGTATGGGGCGCTTAGGTAACTTCATGAACAGCGAGCTGTGGGGGCGCGTCACGGATGTACCGTGGGCAATTGTGTTCCCGAATGGCGGCCCTTTGCCCCGCCACCCTTCACAGCTGTATGAGATGTTCCTCGAAGGTGTGGTGCTGTTCTTTATCCTTAACTGGTTTATTAAAAAACCACGCCCACTCGGCGCGGTGTCAGGGCTATTTCTGGCCGGGTATGGTACATTCCGCTTCCTTGTCGAGTATGTCCGTGAACCAGATGCGCACTTGGGATTGTTTGGAGACTTCATTTCCATGGGGCAGATTTTGTCATTGCCTATGGTGCTCATCGGGGGCCTGATGATGGTTTGGGCATACAAGCGTGGTCACTATAAAGATGAGTTACCAAAACAACAGGTGAAGTAAGGAATTGGTGTGAAGCAGTATTTAGATCTCTGTCAGCGTATTGTTGACCAAGGTGAGTGGATTGAGAATGAACGAACAGGCAAACGCTGCCTGACGGTGATTAATGCCGATCTCACTTATGATGTGGCTAATCAACACTTTCCTCTGGTGACCACACGAAAGAGTTTTTGGAAAGCCGCGGTGGCTGAGTTGCTGGGTTATATTCGCGGTTATGGCAATGCGGCGGATTTCCGCAAACTGGGAACCAAAACCTGGGATGCCAACGCCAACCTGAACGAGGCATGGCTGAATAATCCTTACCGCCAGGGCGAGGATGATATGGGCCGGGTTTATGGTGTACAGGGGCGGGCCTGGGCCAAGCCAGATGGTGGTCATGTTGACCAGCTGCGTAAAATTGTTGATGACCTGACTCGCGGTGTGGATGACCGCGGTGAAATCCTTAATTTTTACAATCCGGGCGAGTTTCACATGGGCTGCTTGCGCCCGTGTATGTACAGCCACCATTTCTCGTTGCTCGGAGATACCCTCTATCTAAACAGTACGCAGCGCTCTTGTGATGTGCCACTGGGACTGAATTTTAATATGGTACAGGTGTACGTGTTCCTGGCGATCATGGCGCAGATTACCGGAAAAAAACCGGGGCAGGCATTTCATAAGATCGTCAATGCGCATATCTATGAGGATCAACTGGCTTTGATGCGTGATGTTCAGCTCAGGCGTGAACCGTTGGCTGCGCCGACTTTCCATATCAATCCAGACATTAAAACCCTGGAAGATCTGGAAACCTGGGTTACTTTGGATGATTTTTGGGTAGAGGGGTATGACCATCATGACCCCATTCAGTATCCGTTTTCCGTTTGATTAAAAGGCTCCTCTGGAGCCTTTTTTGTTGCAGATGGTTATGTTACCCCAGTGATCAGCTCGCTTAACGCGGGTTTGCTTGGCTCGCGTGTGTCAGCCGGTTTTTCCCTTTGGTGGCTGAATGCAAGCTGACAGGCACGTTGGTCATTGCTCTTCCATTTGCTTCTCTCTAATACCGCAGTGAGTTCTGATGGGGCTCGGGTATGCCTGTCCTGTTATGCCGTTCGAGCAAGTCAGCGTAAGACTGAATCACATCCGCAGAAAGCTTTGTCGCAGGGGGCTTCTATTTCTTCTGGTGGCAGCTGGTATAAACGGCCTTGGGACTGATGAGCTGTAAACAAGGTGAAATCAGCTTATGGAGGGTTGTAAAAGGCAGTTAACTCGCTCTGCATGATGCTAAGAGGTGCCAGGCTACTGAGCATCCAGATGCCTGTGATGAATTAAGTCGGGCGTTTATCGATAGCGAGTGGATGATTGGGCGATGCTTCGGTGTGTTACGCCGTGGGAGGTCAGGGCTAAGAGGAGGCGACTCAGGATATTACCAAGCCTGTTGCCAGAGAATAAAATCTTCCAGGCATAAAAAAGGCTCCACAGTGTGGAGCCTGAAACAATAAGCGATGGTGTGGTTATTAAGCGGTTAACGCCAGAACTGCACCAGGTAGCACCAGGAAGACGGATACCAGGTATCCCAGAACCACGGCTTTGTTCTTAATTGCCATCTCTGAAATCATCTCTGCACCTTTCATTGGAATTTCACGTAGGAACGGAATACCAAAGATAAACACGGTCGCCAGAATGTTAAAGGTCAAGTGAACCAGGGCAATCTGTAGTGCAAACACCGCAAACTCACCAGATACCGCGGTTGCGGCCAACAGGGCGGTAATACACGTACCGATGTTAGCACCCAGGGTGAATGGGTAGACATCACGGACTTTGAGTACACCAGAGCCTACAAGCGGGACCATCAGGCTGGTTGTCGTAGAAGAAGACTGAACCAGTACGGTTACCACAGAACCTGATACGATACCGTGGATAGGACCACGACCAATCGCATTTTTCAGGATGTCACGTGCACGGCCTACCATCAGGCTCTTCATCAGTTTGCCCATCACCGTAATAGCAACAAAAATAGTGGCAATACCCAGCACAATCAGCAGGATGCCGCCGATGGTGTCACCAAAGGTTCCCAACGGCTCTTTAATCGCGCTGATAACCGGCTTAGTGATTGGCTTAATGAAGTTGATGCCCTTGATACTCATGTCACCGGTATTAAGCAGCGGTGAAACCAGCCAGTGCGAGATCTTTTCCATGATACCAAACATCATTTCCAGCGGCAGGAAGATCGCTACTGCCAGCAGGTTGAAAAAGTCATGAATGGTGGCGCTGGCAAAGGCACGTTTAAATTCAATTTTACAACGTACGTGGCCCAGCGAAACCAGCGTATTGGTTACGGTAGTACCAATATTTGCCCCCATGACCATCGGAATGGCCATTTCGACCGGCAATCCGCCGGCCACCAGACCGACGATAATAGAAGTGACGGTACTGGACGATTGGATCAGCGCCGTGGCCACCAAACCGATCATCAAACCTGCAACAGGATGAGAGGCAAATTCAAACAGGACTTTGGCTTGATCGCCGGTTGCCCATTTGAAGCCGCTACCTACCATAGATACTGCCAGTAGCAACAAGTACAACATGAATGCCAAGTTAGCCCAGCGTAGCCAGCGAGTGGTACTCTGAATTGGCGCCGCTGTTGAAGTAGCTTGGTTCATCATAATTTTCTCCGTGGACCGCGTTATGTTTTGTTTGGTCTGTTGTTGAAACTGTGGGCGATGTTAGAGATGAAATATTTCAGTAATATGACAAAACTATTGCGATGGAAATTTTTTGTCTGCTTTCAATTGGTTTTTCAAATCTGACAAAAGCATAGTGTTTTAAGTTTCTGATTTTAATTGATTTAATTAAGGTTGGCGTGGTTGCATAAAGAGTGGTGAAAGTGAAAAAAACTGAGCCCGGGTTCATGTTTTATGACACTATGAAGTTTAATGTTTCGGTAATTATTGTTTTTTTTTGGTTTATAGGTAGGTTTTGCCGAATTAATTGTCTGTTGCTGTCACATTTGATATAAGAATTGTTATCGTCATTATCTGGAACTGGGTATGTCACATTTAAACTATAACCACCTTTATTACTTTTGGATGGTGTGTAAGCAAGGTTCGGTCAGCAAAGCGGCTGATGCTCTGTTCTTGACCCCACAAACAGTGACCGGGCAGATCAAAGCGCTGGAAGAGCGCATGAAAGGCAAGCTGACCAAGCGTAATGGCCGGACCGTAGAGCCGACAGAGCTTGGCCAGTTGGTGTTTAAATATGCCGATCGTATGTTTGGGCTGAGTTATGAAATGCTGGATATTGTCAATTACAGTCAGCACTCTAATATTCTGTTTGAAGTTGGTGTTGCCGATGCATTATCAAAACGACTGGTGAGTAAAGTGCTGCTGACGACGGTGCCGGAAGATGACAGCATTCACTTATGTTGTTACGAATCTACCCACGAGTTGTTGCTGGAGCGCCTGGCTCAGCATAAATTGGATATGATTTTGTCTGATTGCCCGGTGGACTCGACCCAAAGCCCGGGTCTCTATAGTAAAAAGCTTGGCGAAAGCCGGATGAGCTTTTTTGCCTCTTCACACATTGAACAGGTTAACTTTCCGGAAATCCTTGAAGAAAAGAAACTGCTTATTCCTGGCAGCCGGACAGCCATGGGGCGTAAAGTTCTGCAGTGGTTTGACCGGCAGGGATTACAGCCTGATGTGTTGGGGGAGTTTGACGATGTGGCGTTAATGAAAGCCTTTGCCCGTTATCATGATGATGTGATTTTTTTGGCTCCCACGGTCTACATGTCAGAGATCGAAGATGACCGCAGCCTGCAGCTGATCGGCCATATTGACGATTTGAAAGAAGAATATTATGTGATCTTCGCCGAACGAATGATCCAGCATCCGGCAGTGAAAAACGTCTGTGATGCAGACTTTAGTCAAATGTTTGACTGAACTGCTATCGTCACTGAAACAAATGCATTATTATCAATAGAATTATAACTCTATATTATAAGATCTGTGTAAGGCGGCTCACTGCCCTTGGCTTGAAGAGTGCGTGGTAAATAGAGGTTCAACAGATGAATTTACAAGACATGGAGAAAAACTCCGCGAAAGCGGTTGTGCTACTCAAAGCGATGGCGAATGAAAGACGCCTGCAAATATTGTGCATGTTGCACAACCAAGAGCTTTCTGTCAGTGAGCTGTGCGCCAAGCTTGAACTGAGCCAGTCGGCGTTATCCCAACACCTGGCCTGGTTGCGTCGTGATGAGTTGGTAGCAACACGCAAAGAAGCGCAAACCGTTTACTACACCTTAAGAAGCGATGAAGTCAAAGCGATGATCCAAACCTTGCACGGCTTGTACTGCGCCCATTAAGAGCATAAATGCAAAGCTGGTTAGTCCAGCTTTTTGCTTTTAAGCAGATATAAAAAAACCGGCAAAATGCCGGTTTTTCTTTCACTGGGTAATCAATACTCGATTAAAGAGCTTTGATTTGTGCAGCGAAACGAGACTTATGACGTGCAGCTTTATTCTTGTGAATAAGGCCTTTAGTTGCCATGCGGTCTAGTAGTGGTGTAACTGCAGCGAATGCAGCAGTTGCAGCTTCTTTGTCGCCTGCTTCGATAGCAGCAACAGTTTTCTTCATGTAAGTACGCATCATTGAGCGACGGCTAGCGTTGTGCTGACGACGTTTCTCAGCCTGGATAGCGCGCTTCTTAGCAGATTTACTATTTGCCAAGGGTCTAACTCCCAAAAACTTAGTTCTGTGACAATTTAAGGGCGAGGAATATCCCTCATTTGCGCCTAAATGTCAAATGATTTGTGCAAAAACCCATCGAAACCAAAACAAATTTGGGTAAGAGAGGTTATCGCGGTTAAGATGGCGGGGATTCTAACAGTATTTTTAGACCAATGCTAATAATTATCCGCTCAGATCCCATAATAAGCGGATATATTTTTTTGCCTATTTCTAGCGCCTCCCGACCTGGCGGTTAAGGGGCGGTTATCTTTTGGTGATATTCCGAGGTTAAAGTGAGTAAACGACTGCTCAAGTCAGGCATGATTGTGAGTGCCATGACATTAATTTCCCGCGTCCTGGGCCTGGTTCGTGATGTGGTAGTAGCAAACTTAATGGGTGCGGGCGCCAGTGCCGACGTATTCTTTTTTGCCAACAAAATACCTAACTTTTTACGCCGTCTGTTTGCTGAAGGGGCTTTTTCGCAAGCTTTTGTACCAGTGTTAACTGAATATCATGCGACAGGTGATATGGATAAGACCCGCCAGTTGATTGCACGCGCAGCCGGCACCCTGGGAGTAATCGTTTCAGTAGTGACCTTGCTGGGGGTGTTGGGATCCGGCGTGGTGACCGCTCTGTTTGGCTTTGGTTGGTTTCTGGACTGGGTGAATGACGGCCCGTCGGCAGGGAAGTTCGAACTGGCCAGCATGTTACTCAAGATTACCTTTCCTTATTTATGGTTCATTACCTTTGTCGCTCTATCTGGGGCGATTTTAAACACGCTGGGTAAGTTCGCCGTTTCTTCTTTTACTCCGGTGTTCCTCAACGTGATGATCATTTTGTCGGCGTGGTTTATCTCTCCGCATCTGGCGCAACCGGAAATTGGTCTGGCGATCGGGGTTTTTCTCGGCGGTGTGGTGCAGTTTTTGTTTCAGCTGCCGTTTCTGATTAAAGCTGGTGTGCTGGTGAAGCCACAGTGGGGCTGGCGAGATCCCGGGGTTGTGAAAATTCGCACCTTAATGATCCCGGCACTGTTTGGTGTGTCGGTCAGCCAGATCAACCTGTTGTTTGACACTTTTATTGCCAGCTTTCTTGAAACCGGTTCGATCAGTTGGCTTTATTACTCTGATCGTTTGTTGGAGTTTCCGTTAGGTTTGTTTGGCATTGCGATTGCGACGGTGATCCTGCCTGCGTTGTCGCGTAAACATGTTGATGCGCATAGTGATGGTTTTGCGCATACCATGGATTGGGGCGTACGCATGGTGATGCTGCTCGGCCTGCCAGCGATGCTGGGGCTGATGGTTCTGGCCAAGCCGATGCTGATGGTATTGTTTATGCGCGGGGAGTTTTCCCCTCAGGATGTGCATCAAGCGTCGCTTTCTTTACTCGCCTATGCAACCGGTTTGCTCAATTTCATGCTGATCAAGGTGCTCGCGCCGGGTTACTATTCACGCCAAGATACCAAGACGCCAGTGAAGTACGGCATCATCGCTATGATCAGCAATATGGTCTTTAACGCGATTTTTGCCTGGTTTTATGGCTATGTCGGCTTGGCGATTGCCACGGCGTTGTCGGCTTTTGTCAATATGGCGTTGCTGTATCGGGGGCTGCATATCACCAAGGTGTATCAGGTCACCCGGCATACGGTGATATTCGTTGTGCGTCTGATGATAGCTGCCGCATCAATGGTGGCCGTGATTGTTTGGCAGTTGGACGAGATGGCGGTGTGGCTGGAATGGAGCTTCAGTTACCGCGCGGGTATGCTGGCACTGCAGATTGCGCTGGGGGCTGCGGTATATCTGATTATGGTATTTTTACTCGGTATACGTTTAAAAGACCTAAAAGCTGGGACAGAGTAAGGTTGATTAGTATATAATCCGTCAGTTTCACACGGTGTAAAGCAAAGACAGAGGCAGATAGCAGTATTCAATGGAACTGATCCGAGGCATTCACAATATTAAGCCACATCATCATGGCTGCGTGCTGACTATTGGTAATTTTGATGGCGTCCATCGGGGCCATCAGCAAGTACTGCAGCAGGTATCGGAACGTGCAGAGCAACTGTCCTTACCTTCGGTGGTGATGACCTTTGAACCACAGCCGATGGAGCTTTTTGCCCGGGAGCGTGCGCCAGCGCGCCTGACGCGTTTGCGCGACAAATATGTCCAGTTGAGTAAACTGGATATTGACCGCCTGTTGTGCGTGAATTTTAATCGCCATTTCGCCAGCCTGACCGCTGAGGCGTTCATCCGTGACTTGTTGGTCGAGCGTTTGGGTGTTAAGTTTCTGGTTGTTGGCGATGATTTTCGCTTCGGCAAAGGCCGCATCGGCAATTTTGCCATGCTAAAACAAGCCGGCAAGCAGTATGGCTTTGATGTTGTCAGTACCCAGAGTTTCTGTTTGCAGCAATTACGCGTGAGCAGTACCGCCATCCGAGAGTCGCTGGACCGCGATGATTTGCATGCCGCTGAGGATATGCTGGGACGAGGTTACAGTATCAGTGGCCGCGTTTCACATGGACGCAAGTTGGGAAGAACGATAGGCTTTCCGACCGCGAATATTCCGCTAAAACGCTGTGTGTCTCCGGTTTCCGGAGTTTATGTGGTCCAAGCCTTAGGTTTAGGTGATAAGCCCGTTGGCGGTGTGGCCAATATTGGCCAAAGGCCGACTGTTAATGGCGTTCGCCAGCAGTTAGAAGTACACTTATTTGACTTTCATGCCAATTTATATGGCAAGCAGCTAGAAGTGGTACTTTTGCACAAACTAAGAGACGAACAAAAGTTCGAGTCGTTTGATGCACTGAAACAACAAATTGAATTGGATGCTGAGGCAGCAAGGGTGTGGCTGCGTCAGCTTAAGAGTTGAGCGGTTTATTCCACCGCTGAACATAATGTCTAACTTTCGCCCAATATAACGGAATTAAGAATCGATGAGTGAGTATAAAGATACCCTGAATTTACCTGAAACAGGGTTTCCGATGCGTGGCAACCTGGCTAATCGTGAGCCAGAAATGCTAAAGCGTTGGTACAAAGAAGATCTTTACGGAGAAATCCGTAAAGCCAAGAAAGGTAAAAAGTCATTCGTACTGCACGATGGCCCTCCTTATGCGAACGGTGACATTCACATTGGTCACGCACTAAACAAGATTCTTAAAGACATTATTATTAAATCCAAAACACTTTCAGGTTTTGACGCACCTTACATCCCAGGCTGGGATTGCCACGGTCTGCCAATCGAATTGATGGTAGAAAAGAAAGTCGGCAAGCCAGGCCAGAAAGTGACGGCAGCGGAGTTCCGCGAGAAATGTCGTGACTACGCAGCAGGTCAGGTTGAAGGTCAGAAAGAGAGCTTCAAACGTCTTGGTATCATGGGTGAGTGGGACAAGCCATACCGCACGATGGATTTCGCTACTGAAGCGAACATCATCCGTGCCTTGGGTAAGATCGCCAGCAAAGGTCACCTGCTGAAAGGTTTCAAACCCGTTCACTGGTGTACCGACTGTGGCTCTGCACTTGCTGAAGCAGAAGTGGAATACAAAGACAAAGTATCACCATCTATCGACGTGCGCTTTAAAGCTGCTGACGAAGCAGCACTACTGTCTAAGTTTGAACTGACCGAAGGTCATGAAGGTCAGGGTGACGTTTCTATCGTTATCTGGACCACCACGCCTTGGACACTGCCAGCGAACCGCGCAGTATGTCTACGTGAAGACCTGGAGTACGTGCTTATCCAAACAGAGGGCGATAATGCTGAGCGTATCATCGTGGCTTCTGAGTTAGCGAAAGACGTGATGGACCGTGCTGGTATCGAGCACTTCCACAACCTGGGCTTTGCTAAAGGTGCGGATCTGGAGCTTACTCAGTTTAAGCACCCATTCTACGATTTCACAGTACCGGCGATCCTGGGTGATCACGTTACAACTGACTCTGGTACCGGTGTGGTTCACACTGCCCCTGGTCACGGTCAGGAAGACTTCGCGGTTGGTAACAAATACAACCTGGAAGTAGCGAACCCAGTTGGCTCAAACGGTGTTTACCTACCGGACACTGAGCTATTCGCTGGTCAGCACGTATTTAAAGCCAACGATGCAGTAGTAGAAGTACTGAAAGAAAAAGGTGCACTACTACACCACCACGCATACGAGCACAGCTACCCACACTGTTGGCGTCATAAGACACCAATCATCTTCCGCGCAACACCACAATGGTTCGTCTCTATGGACCAGGCTGGCCTGCGTGCTAAAGCACTGGAGTCAATCAAGAGCGTTGAGTGGATGCCTGAGTGGGGTCAAAGCCGTATCGAAGGTATGATCGAAGGTCGCCCTGAGTGGTGTATCTCTCGTCAACGTACCTGGGGTGTGCCAATTGCGCTGTTCGTTCACAAAGAAACCGCAGAACTACATCCAAACACACTAGAGCTGATCGAGAAAGTGGCTCAGTTGGTGGAAGAGAAAGGTATCCAGGCATGGTGGGATGTTGATGCAGCTGAACTATTGGGCGATGAAGCTGAACAGTACGAGAAAGTACTCGACACGCTAGACGTATGGTTCGATTCAGGTGTGACTCACTTTTCTGTGGTTGATGCTCGTGAAGAGTACAACGGCAACAGCGCTGACCTATATCTGGAAGGTTCTGACCAACACCGTGGTTGGTTCCAGTCTTCGTTAATTTCATCTATCGCGATGAAAGATGAAGCGCCTTACAAACAAGTACTGACACACGGTTTCGTGGTTGATGGTCACGGTCGTAAGATGTCGAAATCTATCGGTAACGTGGTTGCGCCAAAAGACGTAACTAACAAACTAGGTGCCGATATCCTGCGTCTATGGGTTGCTTCGACCGACTACACTGGTGAAGTGGCGGTTTCTGATGAAATCCTAAAACGTTCTGCAGATGCGTACCGTCGTATCCGTAACACAGCGCGTTTCTTCCTGGCCAACCTAAGCGGCTTCAACCCAGCAACAGACATCGTTCCTGCAGAGGAAATGGTGGCATTGGACCGTTGGGCAGTTGGTCGTGCACTAGCAGCACAACAAGAGATCATCAAAGCGTACGATGAGTACAACATCCACGCGGTAACTCAACGTCTAATGCAGTTCTGTTCTATCGAGATGGGTTCATTCTACCTAGACGTAATTAAAGACCGTCAGTACACAGCGAAGAAGGGCGGTCACGCGCAACGTAGCTGTCAGACTGCACTTTACTACATCGTAGAAGCACTGGTTCGTTGGATGGCGCCAATCATGTCGTTCACTGCAGATGAAATCTGGAACGAAATGCCAGCGTTACTTCCATCTGGAGAGAGTCGCGATAAGTTCGTATTTACGGGTGAGTGGTTCGATGGCCTGTTTGGTCTTGCTGAAGGTGAAGAGCTGAATAACGAGTTCTGGAGTGAGATCCAGGCAGTTCGCGGCGCGGTGAACAAGCTGCTGGAAGATGCTCGTAAAGAGAAAACCATTGGTGGTGCACTGCAAGCGGAAGTCACGCTATTTGCTGACGACGCACTGGCGGCGAAAATCAATAAGCTGGAAGATGAACTGCGTTTTGTCATGCTGACATCAGCGGCAAACGTGAAACCACTTAGTGAGAAGACTGACGCTGCGCATGCGACAGACATCGACGGCTTGTTCGTTGAAGTTTCAGCTGCCGCAGGTGAGAAGTGTGACCGTTGTTGGCACCACACACCAGACGTAGGCACCATTGCAGGTCACGAGAAGATCTGTGGCCGTTGTGTGTCGAACGTTGAAGGTGAAGGTGAAGTACGTAAATTCGCGTAATTGCCTAGCAAGACTGAACTTTTTTTAAAATTCACAGCCCCAGTATTTACTGGGGCTGTTTGTAGGTAGACTAATGAGTGAAAAAGCACTGACGTTAAAGCAATCGGGTGTTCGCTGGCTGTGGTTGGCGGTGGTGGTCTTTATGGCCGATATCGGCATTAAGCTGGTGGTGATGGATAACATGGGCTACGGATGGGCAAACCGAATTGAGGTGCTGCCATTCTTTAACCTGCTGTACGTGCATAACTACGGAGCCGCATTCAGTTTCTTGAGTGATCAAGCCGGCTGGCAGCGTTGGCTGTTCACCGCTATCGCTTTTGTGGTGACCGGTCTTTTGAGTTACTGGATGAGCAAACTGCCTGCGACAGAGAAGTGGAGCAACATCGCTTATGCCCTGATCATTGGTGGTGCAGTGGGTAATGTGTTTGACCGGGTGGTACACGGCTTTGTGGTGGATTACCTGGACTTCTTCTGGGGCAACTATCACTGGCCGGCCTTTAACCTTGCCGATATGGCGATCGTTATTGGTGCGGCGATGATCATCCTCGATGGTTTCCGTAAAAAAGAATCTTCGAACTGATCTTTGCGATAAATTGAATAACCCTAAGCGTCGTCCGTTGATTCGGGCGACGCTTTTTATTATGTTGGAGCGCAGCAGCGTACATTTTCAACCATTAAACTAATTAACGCTGGATAACCCCAAGAACAAGGAAGCCGTAACGTGACAACAATAACTAATGAATCCGTAGTAACCCTGCACTTTACCATAAAAATGAAAGATGGTTCGGTCGCGGACAGCACCCATAACATGGGTAAGCCTGCTAAATTTGTAATGGGTGATGGCAGTTTGAGTGAAAATTTCGAGCAGTGCTTGTTTGGCTTACAAGCCGGTGAGCAAAAGGCGATTGAGCTCCCCGCAGAAGACGCTTTTGGCATGCCTAATCCGGATCATATTCATCATATGGATCGCGCGAAGTTTGTAGGTGATGCTGAGGTTGAAGTCGGCACTATAATGGCGTTCAGTGGCCCTGATGGGATGGAAATCCCGGGCATTATTACTGAAATTGCCGGTGATTCGGTAACGGTGGATTTTAACCACCCGCTGGCGGGGCAAGACGTGACTTTCGAAGTCGAAATTTTGTCAGTAGAATAGCGAACCAGATAAAAGATAACCTCCATGAGCAATGCAATGAAAATCCTGTTAGCTAACCCACGTGGTTTCTGTGCTGGTGTTGACCGTGCGATCAGTATCGTCGAGCGCGCACTGGAAATGTATCAGCCACCTATCTATGTGCGTCATGAAGTGGTCCATAACCGTTTTGTGGTTGAGGGCCTAAAACAGCGTGGAGCGGTCTTCGTCGAAGAGCTTACCGAAGTACCAGACAACAACATCGTGATTTTCTCCGCTCATGGTGTCTCCCAGGCGGTGCGCCAGGAAGCAAAATCTCGCGACCTGACGGTGTTCGATGCCACTTGTCCATTGGTGACCAAAGTCCATATGGAGGTGGCGCGTGCCAGCCGCCGTAATATGGAGGTAGTTTTGATTGGTCATGCCGGTCACCCTGAGGTGGAAGGAACCATGGGCCAGTACTCCAGTGAAATGGGCGGCATGTATTTAGTCGAGAAGCCAGAAGATGTACAAGGCCTGGTAGATGTGGTCAAAGATCCGACCAATCTGCATTACGTTAGCCAAACTACGCTGTCTGTAGATGAAACGTCAGATGTCATCAACGAGCTGCGTCGAGTGTTCCCGGATATTCAGGGCCCGCGTAAAGATGATATCTGCTACGCCACGCAAAACCGCCAGGATGCGGTGCGCGAACTGGCCGAAGAGGTGGATGTGATGATTGTGGTGGGATCGAAAAACTCCTCCAATTCAACCCGCCTCAAAGAGTTGGCCGAGAAACTGGGCACACCGGGTTACCTGACCGACTGTCCGGAAGATATCAAACCGGAGTGGTTGCAAGGCAAGCAGATAGTCGGTATTACCGCTGGCGCTTCAGCCCCGGAAGAGCTGGTTGACCAGATCCTCGAGCGGGTGAAAGCGTTAAGTGGTGCCGGTAGTGTAGAAGAAGTCCAGGGGCGCGAAGAAAATATGTTTTTCGAAGTACCGAAAGAGCTGCAGGTTAAGCAAGTCGATTAATTGCGTGACAGTAAATACAGGCGACCATGGGTCGCCTTTTTAGTGGCTGATACCAAGCATCTCTTTCAGTACCTTGAGGTAGCGGCGACTGACTGGAATTTCAAATCCGGTCAGGGTGACGATTTCAGCCAGTCCGTTCTCAAGCAGTTTGATTTCACTGATTGCCTTAATGTTGACTAAGTACTGGCGGTGACAACGCACTAATGGGGTTTTTCCCTCCAGCGTTTTTAGGGTCAGCTGGGTGCTGGCAGTCTGGCTGCCGGTACGAACGTGTACGCCACTGATATCACTGTAGGCGCACTCAACGCTGTCGGTCGCCATGATCACAATCCGGTTGTGGCCGATGCAGGGAATCTGGCTGAGGCTGTCCGGTGTAATGGCTGATAGTTGCTGAGGCATTGCCGATTGAGTGACCATTTTATTCAGGCGTTTGACGGTTTTGGTCAGCCGGGCAGGATCGACCGGTTTAAGCAGGTAATCGAAGGCATTGTCTTCAAATGCCTGGATTGCATATTGATCGTAAGCGGTGACAAATACCACGTAAGGCATACTGTCAGGATCGAGCATTCCCAGTAATTCGATACCGGTGACTTGTGGCATTTGAACATCCAGAAATACCACATCGGGTTTGAGCTCATTGATTTTTTTCAGGCCCAGCACGGCATTTGCAGCCTCGCCAATTACCTCGATTTGGCCTGATTCGGTTAATAGTTCGGCCAGCTCTTCACGAGCAAACTGTTCATCATCAATGACAAGTGCAGTTAACATCCGTTTATCCCTTATACTGCTGTACACCAGTTACGTTACCTGGGAATGATAAAGCTCATCTTAGTAAATTGATGTGGTTCGCAGTGAATTTTTAGTGCTGAGTCACGTCCAAACCGGTTGGTGAGGCGTTTATCGACAATTTCCATCCCCAGGCCGGAATGGTTTGCGTTTGGTTGCGTAAAACTGCCGGCGTTGTCTTCGACCGTGATCCGGGCGCCGAGGCGGTGTGGTTGACTGTATATTTTGATCACACCACCTTCGAGCCGGTTGGAAATACCATGCTTAATCGCGTTCTCAACCAAAGGTTGTAAAGTAAAACTGGGTAGCTGGATATCCAGTAAGTCCGGGGCAATATCAATGTTGATCTCTAACCGATCGGTAAAGCGGGCTTTTTCGATACTCAGATAGGCATTCACATGGGCCAGCTCTTCTTTGAGTGTCACCGTTTCGATGTTCTGTTTTAGATTACTGCGAAAGAACTGGGAGAGGTTTTGGATCAGTTCCCGTGCTTTGTCCGGATCCCGGCGGATGATGGCACTGATGGTATTGAGGGCATTAAACAGAAAATGTGGATTGACTTGTGCCTGTAGCAATTTGATTTCGGCTTGTGCCAGCAAAGCTTGCTGTTGTTGGTAGTCGCCGTACAAGATTTGGCTGGAAAGAAGCTGGGCTATCCCTTCGGCGATCGACTTGTTGACGGTGGAAAACAGCTTGCGTTTCGGCTCGTACAGTTTGATGGTTCCGATCACCGCCTTGCCGGCACGCAGGGGGATGATCAGCGCAGAGCCCAACTTGCAATCTTTGGCCAGTGAACACTGATAAGGGCGTTCACTGCCATCAAGGTAAATGATGTCGTTTTGTGCCATCGAGTCGAGGGTGCTCTGCGATGAGATCGGCGTGTTGGGTTGGTGGTGATCATCACCAATACCGATGAAGGCGAGAATTTTCTCATGGTCGGTAATGGCGACCGCTCCGACTTTGGTTTCTTCATAGATGATGCGGGCTATTTTCTCGGCATTTTCGCTGTTAAAGCCATTGCTGAGGATGCCCACCGAGCGGTCTGCGATGGTTAATGCACGCCGGGAAAAGGTTGCGGAATATTTTTCGAAGATGGTTTTACGATCTTGCAGGATGCTCATAAACAGCGCAGCACCGACTGAGTTGGCGATAATCATTGGTGCGGCAATCGCTGAGACCAGCTCATAGGCTTGGTCGAATGGTTTGGCGACGGCGAGTAAAAGAATCATCTGTACGATTTCCGCGACAAAAGTGACACTGAACACTACGCTTGGATTAAACAGCATTGTGCCTTTGTTACGTTTGATCAGGTATACATGCAACAAGCCACCAATCAGGCCTTCGGCAGTGGTCGAAATGGCACAGGCTAAGTCAGTAAACCCTCCCAGCGAGTATCGATGGATACCGCCGGTTAATCCTACTGCAAAGCCCACCACCGGGCCGCCAAATAGCCCGCCCATTACGGCGCCAATAGCGCGGGTGTTTGCGATCGCATCGTTAATATGTAAGCCGAAATAGGTCCCAAGAATGCAGAAGCCAGAGAACAGTACGTAGCAGATCAAACGGTGGCTGAGCCGCGATGAGATACTCAACAGCGGTAAGATGATCGGTGTTTTACTCAGCATATACGCCAGCACAAGGTAAACACACATTTGCTGTAAGAGAGATATAACCAGTTCCATAGCGAACCTAACCTGAAATTGATGATGTTATTGTAAGGCAAATAAAAAGAGCCTGCGATGGGCAGGCTCTTTATCTTAACCAGTCAGTGATGGCAAACCGGTTTGTAAGCAAATTATTGATTATGCTGTTTCAGAGGCTGCTTGCGGTTTCTCCTCGTCGGCGAGGTCTATCTCACCTTTACCTTTCGAGGTTTTAATCACATAAGTTGCTACTGATAGTGAGAACAGGATTCCGGCAATGGTTGATATCTGAACAGGCAGACCGAAACCAAGCGTACTGTTGCTAAGGATGAAGCTTGCACACACGGTGGTCATAAACATAGCCGGTACCGTCGTGATCCAGTGCAGCTTGTTATGGCGCAGTAAGTAAGCCGATGCGGTCCACAGCATCATCACTGCGGTTGACTGGTTGGCAAAACCAAAGTAGCGCCAGATGATGCCGAAGTCTACTTGGGTCAGGATCCCACCGATAACAAACAGGGGAACAGCCATCAGCAGGCGGTTGCGCAGGGTTTTCTGTTCCATATTGAAGTACTCAGCCAGGATCAGGCGGCTTGAGCGGAACGCAGTGTCACCAGAAGTAATAGGCAGAATAACCACACCCAGGAAAGCAAGCACACCACCAAATACGCCCAGCAGTCCAAATGAAGCGCTGTAAACCACGTTGCCCGGACCACCGTTTTTCACTGCTTCAGACAGGGCGTCCAGTGAGCCAAAGAAAGACAGTGCAATCGCACACCAGATCAGTGCAATAACCCCTTCACCAATCATGGCACCGTAGAATACGAAGCGACCGTTTTTCTCGTTTTGCATACAACGCGCCATCAATGGAGACTGAGTGGCGTGGAAACCAGAGATAGCACCGCAGGCAATCGTGATAAACAGTGCAGGCCAAAGAGGCATGTCATTTGGGTTCAGGTTGGTGAACATGTCACTGATCTGGAACTCACCCATGACAGTATGCTCGCTGGAAAAAGCAATCGCGGTCATCAGGCCTACAGACATAAAGATCAACAGGGCACCAAACAGTGGATAAAAGCGGCCGATGATTTTGTCGACCGGAACAATCGTTGCGATAATGTAATAAGCAAAGATGGCAATAACCATGGTGGTCATGCTGACCGACAGGCTGGTTTGATCATTGATAAGGTTGGTGATCATCCCTGCCGGGGCAGACACAAATACCACACCAACCAGAAGCAACAGAACAATGGCAAAGATGTTCATAAAGTGTTTTGCGCCATTGCCCAGATAGCGACCGGTGATGGTCGGTACCGATGCACCGCCGTTGCGTACCGAAAGCATGCCAGAGAAATAATCGTGTACCGCACCGGCAAAGATACAGCCGACGACAATCCAGAGCATCGCAGCAGGCCCGTAGAGGGCACCCATAATTGGGCCGAAGATCGGGCCGACGCCAGCGATGTTAAGTAGCTGGACCAGATAAACTTTCTTGGTTGACATTGGAACGTAGTCAACACCATCTGCTTTAGTATGAGCAGGGGTTTGGCGTTTCTCATTGATACCGAAAACTTTCTCAACGAAAGCGCCGTAGATGAAGTATCCGCCGATGAGGGCTGCGACACAGGTTAGAAACCACATCATAGCAATTGTCCTTGGTTGGGTAGGGTCATATTTTAATCTCAGGATGTATGGTATTCGCCTGTTTTGTTAAATGCATTCACTCAGTGGATGAGTGGCTGAATAGAGTGGTGAGTGGTCGTTATGGCTATTAAGTGGTTTAAACGTTTGCTCAGTGGTTGAAGGAGACTTTGGGTGGTGGCATCCGGCTCTCAAGGGTGAGTTGCTTTTACCTTTGTTTGGTATGGTAACTGAGTGTCCAAACCTTGTGATAAGCGGCAAAGTGGACCATTTAGTGATAAGCTTGTATTGAAAACAAACAGTTAAGGATAAAATATGCGAAAGGTGACCTTGGGTATTGTGCTCGCGTTATTAGCGGGCTGTACGGCGACGACACAAGAACTTGCTCAGTCAGGTGACTGGTATCAAATTGGCTATCAGGATGGGGTGGCGGGCCATACTCCCCGCTCCGCCAAAGCTTTAAATAAGCTCGGGAGTGTCCGACAAGGTGACTACGATCAGGGATACCTGAAAGGGATTGAAGAATACTGCAACCCCAATGTCGCTTACCAAATCGGCCTGTCCGGCCAGTATTATGAAGGTGTCTGTGAAGGCACCCAGCAAGCACAGAAATTCCGCATGGAATGGCAGCGGGGCTGGAACGAATACAGCAACTGATCCGGTCTTATAGACTACCGTTAAGGATAACCCGCTTGGAGGGTAGTCTATGCAAACGCCCATTGCGCTCTTTTCATTCTTGCTGTTTCTTGGCTTCTCTTTCCCCATTTAGGCGACGAGCCTGAATGGTTTCAACTTGTCAGATGCGCTGGTCCCTGAGCAAGATATTCTCCGCGGAGGGCCGCCTCGAGATGGTATTCCAGCCATCGATCATCCGAAATTTGTTCCTGCCAATCAGGTTAATTATCTCCGCGATGACGATATTATGCTCGGACTTGTCCGCGACGGCAAAGCACGCGCTTACCCGTTACGAATCTTAATTTGGCATGAAATTGTGAATGACCATTTTAATGGTGAGCCCGTTACGGTGACCTACTGCCCCTTGTTTGGTACAGCGATGGTGTTTGATGCGATCGTGAATGGCAGACCGCGTTCGTTTGGCGTTTCTGGCCTTCGGCACCATAACCTGTGTCTGGATTCGGTGCCGTAACCAGGCCCGCTGGCGGCTAGTCTTGTTGGTGTTCTTGCACCGCTTTGCGCAGAAAGCCGTTTTGTTGCTGCAACTGTTGGCGCGCGGCTTGAATATCCAGCCCGGTTAGGATCATTAAGATCGCCAGTTTGACGTCGTAGTCGGTTTGTTTGAGAGTGCTGATCGCCTGCGTTCTGTCACACTCCGTGGCTTGCATCACGATACGCGCCGCCCGGGCCACCAACTTCTGGTTAGTGGCTTTCACGTCCACCATCAGGTTTTGATAACTCTTACCGAGGCGGATCATGCTGGCGGTAGTGAGCATATTTAACACCAATTTTTGTGCCGTGCCCGATTTTAAACGTGTAGAACCGGTCAGGGCTTCCGGTCCGACAACGGGGGAAATGGCAATATCTGCCAGATCGGCAATCGGTGAATCTGGGTTACACGACAGTGCGACAGTGGTTGCGCCAATTTTATTGGCATACTCCAGCCCGCCGATCACATAAGGGGTACGGCCACTTGCTGCAATACCCACGACCACATCTCGCTGGTTGAACTGAATGTCTTTCAAATCCTTTTCGCCCAGTAAAGGCGAATCTTCCGCCCCTTCCTTGGCTTTAAGGATCGCTTCAGGGCCACCGGCAATGAGTCCCAGTACCATTTGGTCTGATACGCCAAAGGTCGGTGGGCACTCGGAAGCGTCCAGTACGCCAAGACGGCCGCTGGTACCGGCACCCATGTATACCAGTCTGCCACCAACTTTAAACGCCTCAGCGATTTTATCAACGGCAAGAGCAATCTCTGCGAGTACCTTTTCCACAGCGAGAGGGACAAGCTTGTCCTGTTGATTGAGACGTTGAACAATTTCCCCTGAAGGTAACAAATCGATATCCATGGTATCGGGATTACGTCCTTCAGAGACTAATTGGGCCAGTGCGTTGATCAGTGCATCGTTAGTCATAATTAAGCCTTGGTTATATTAATCTTTTGGATAGAGCACGCCGAGTGAAGCCAGGCGACTGGCTCCGGTGACCTCTGGCAGGTTACTGGCCAGTCCGTGTATGCGCCGCTGAGCCAGCCAGGCAAATGCCATGGCTTCCATATAATCACTGTCGATCCCTTTCTGGGAGGTGGTGGCGACGTGCCATGGTGGCAGCAATGTAGCCAGGCGCTGCATCAAGAGCGGGTTACGTGCACCACCGCCACAAACTAACAGCTGAGGATGCGCTCCATCGGTGAACTTGGTAACCTCATTGGCAATGGTGACAGCCGAGTACTCACACAGCGTGCGCTGTACGTCTGCGGCTGGCAAATGATGCCCGGAGAGATGGCGCTGTAACCACTCGATGTTGAACAGTTCGCGACCTGTGCTTTTGGGCGCAGACATGGCTAAGTAAGGTTCTTGCAGCAGCTGCTCTAACAGTATGTGGTTGAGCGTTCCCTGGCGGGCAAACTGCGCGTCTTTATCAAAGCCTTGCGCGGTATGCTTTTCACACCAGGCGTCCATCAGCATGTTTCCCGGCCCGGTGTCGTAGCCAATGACCGGTTTTGGGGGGTGTAGTACTGAGATATTGGCAATGCCACCGATGTTTAAAACCACGGTAGTGGAGTCTTGCATGCTAAACATACAGTGATGAAACGCCGGGACCAGTGGTGCTCCCTGGCCACCCAGTGCCATGTCTTTGCGACGGAAGTCCGCGACCGTATCGATGCCGGTTTTTACTGCGATGATGTTGGCATCGCCAAGCTGAGTGGTAAAAGGCCATTTACCGCCCGGGTGGTGGAACACGGTTTGGCCGTGATTACCGATAGCGCGAATTTGCTGTGCGGAATAGCCAGATTTTTCCAGCAGTTGCAGTACCGCATCCGCAAACAGGTGACCGAGTTGATGATCAAGTTCACCAATAGTTTGTAAGTTGGTGTCCTGGCCGGTGCAAACCGACAATAAGCTTTGTTTGATGTGCGCAGGCATCGGGTAATCGTCATGTGCGAGCAAGTGAACATCAATGTCATCAATTTCAACCAGCGCGGTATCCACACCATCCAGGCTGGTGCCTGACATCACGCCAATATACAGTTCGTTACGATTCACAGTCGATCTCATCAATTCTTGCATTCGCTTATTGTAAAGCAAATCTGAAGCGAATAACCTCATTGAGTTCGAGATATTTCGCTGATTTTGAGGAGAAAAAATGGGGCCGTTATGGGTGGATGTCGCAGGCTATGAACTGACTGCCGAAGACCGAGAAATTTTACAGCATCCCACGGTTGGTGGTTTGATCTTATTTACGCGTAACTATCATGATAGCGAGCAACTGCAAGCGCTGACTCAAGCCATCCGCCAAGCGGCCAAGCGGCCGCTATTGATCGGCGTCGATCAGGAAGGCGGGCGAGTTCAGCGGTTCCGTGAGGGATTTTCATTGATTCCGGCTGCCGCTGAGTACGCAAAACATCCCAACAGTGCAGAGCTGGCCCGGATGGGCGGCTGGCTGATGGCGGCGGAGCTGATTGCGCACGATGTTGATTTAAGCTTTGCCCCTGTACTGGACAAAGGTCACCAATGCAGAGCGATCGGCAACCGCGCGTTCGGTGAAGATATGGAGACCATCCTGCGTCATAGCACGGCGTATATGCAGGGGATGAAAAGCGTGGGTATGGCGACCACAGGTAAACACTTCCCGGGGCACGGTGGTGTGATTGCGGATTCTCACCTGGAAACGCCATATGACCTGCGTAGTGATATTTTTGAACAAGATATGGCGATTTTCAAAGCGCAAATCGACTCGGGCATTTTGGATGCAATGATGCCTGCTCACGTTGTTTTCCCCAGTTATGATTCTCAGCCGGCCAGTGGATCTGAATATTGGTTGAAGCAAATTCTGCGTCAACAGCTCGGGTTTAAAGGGTTGATCTTCTCAGACGATTTAACCATGGAAGGCGCGGCGATCATGGGGGGGCCAGCAGAACGCGGCGCTCAGGCTCTTAAGGCTGGCTGTGACATGCTGTTGATGTGTAATCAGCGAGATGCCCAAGTTGCGGTGTTGGATCACCTGCCGATCACCTCTGTGCCACAGGCCGATGCGTTGCGGAAAAAACAGCGCTTTTCGTTGAGTGAGCTCAAACTGTCACCGGAGTGGAAAGCGGCCAGTGAAGCGATGAAGCGTTTGACTGAGTAGGGGGCTTGCATCAGGGCGGATAAATGGCTGAAAGCGCGGCTCTCAGGCCCGCAGGGAATGCTCCCTGTTGCGGGTGTAAATTTTAGTTTACACTTAATGTTTTTCTGAGTTTACGGTTGTTTTTCTTTTTTGTCCTGTTATCTTGTTGGGAAAGCTTAGTTGCCTCGCCAGGGATTTGGTTGGGTGTAAAAATAAATGTACAGGTTAAAGTTATGCAAAGAAGTGAATTGAGCAACATTAATATTAGCGACGAACAGGTTCTTATTACCCCTGACGAGCTAAAAGCGAAACTGCCTCTGAGTGAAAAAGCACGTCGTTTCATCCAAGAGTCTCGTCAAACTATTGCCAATATCATTCACAAAAAAGACCATCGTCTGCTTGTTGTATGTGGCCCCTGTTCCATTCATGACATCGAGGCGGCAAAGGATTATGCCAAACGTCTTAAAGCACTCTCTGAACAACTGAGCGATCAACTGTATATCGTGATGCGTGTGTATTTTGAAAAGCCTCGCACCACGGTGGGCTGGAAAGGTTTGATCAACGACCCGCACCTGGATGGCAGCTTTGATATTGAACACGGGCTGCATGTCGGGCGTGAATTGCTGGTTGAGCTGGCAGAGATGGACATTCCTCTGGCGACCGAAGCTCTCGATCCGATCAGTCCGCAATACCTGGCGGATACCTTCAGCTGGGCCGCGATTGGCGCGCGTACCACGGAATCACAAACCCACCGCGAAATGGCGAGTGGCCTGTCGATGCCGATTGGCTTTAAAAATGGTACTGATGGCAGCCTGGCGACCGCAATCAACGCGATGCAAGCCGCTTCTTCCAGCCACCGTTTCATGGGGATCAGCCGTGAAGGTCAGGTTGCACTGCTGACCACTCAAGGCAACCCGAATGGCCATGTGATCCTGCGTGGTGGTAAGCAGACCAACTATGACTCGGTATCGGTAGCTGAGTGTGAGCAAGAAATGGCGAAATCAGGCCTGGAAGCATCGTTGATGGTTGACTGCAGCCATGCGAATTCACGCAAAGATTACCGTCGTCAGCCGTTGGTGGCGGAAGATGTGATTCACCAGATCCGCGAAGGCAACAAATCGATCATCGGCCTGATGATAGAGAGTCATATCAATGAGGGTAACCAGTCATCGGAGCTGCCTCGCGAAGAGATGCAATATGGCGTGTCGATCACTGATGCGTGTATCAATTGGGAGGCAACTGAGGCACTATTATGCCATGCACACCAGGAGCTGGTGCCTTTTCTGGAAAACCGCCAACAAGGCTAAAAACGGAACTTATTCAAGGAACATCAATGGCAGTTGAACTTAACGCGTTACGCGATCAGATTGATGCAGTCGACAAGCAAATGCTCGAGCTTTTGGCTCAGCGTTTAGCGCTGGTAGAGAAAGTTGGGGAGGTCAAAAGCCAACACGGCTTGCCGATTTATGCCCCGGATCGTGAGGCGGCGATGTTGGCGTCCCGCCGGGCTGAAGCGGAGAAAATCGGAGTGCCGCCACAACTGATTGAAGACATCCTGCGCCGGACGATGCGTGAATCTTATGCCAGTGAGAAAGATTCCGGTTTTAAGTGTTTAAACCCCGAGTTGCGCTCTGTCGTCATTGTTGGTGGGCATGGTCAACTAGGCGGCCTGTTTGGGCGGATGTTCAAACTGTCAGGTTACCAAGTGAAAGTGCTGGGCAGCAAAGACTGGGATCGCGCCGATGAGATATTAGCAGATGCCGGGCTAGTGGTGGTGACGGTTCCTATCCACCTGACGGAAGGGGTCATCGCTAAGTTAAGTAATTTGCCAGAAGATTGCATTTTATGTGATCTTACCTCGATTAAATCTAAGCCGCTGCAAGCGATGTTGCGGACTCATTCTGGTCCGGTGGTTGGCTTGCACCCGATGTTTGGTCCTGATGTTCCCAGCCTGGCCAAACAGGTGATTGTTTATTGTGATGGTCGCGGCAAAGAGGCTTACCAATGGTTGTTACAACAGTTTGGTATTTGGGGGGCGAGTCTGTGTCAGATTGAGGCTGAGGAGCATGATCATGGCATGACTCTGATTCAGGCATTGCGCCACTTCACTTCGTTTGCTTACGGTATGCACCTGAGTCAAGAGAATCCGAATATTGAGCAACTGTTAACCTTGAGTTCGCCGATTTACCGTTTGGAACTGGCGATGGTCGGGCGCTTGTTTGGTCAGGATCCCAATTTATACGGTGATATCATTCTCTCTTCACAAGAGAACATCGATATGATCAAGCGCTTTCACCAGCGCTTTGGTGAGGCACTGCAAATACTTGAGCGCCATGACAAAGCGAGTTTTGTTGAGAGCTTCAACCAGGTCAGCGACTGGTTTGGCGATTACTCCCAGCAGTTTATGCTGGAGAGTCAGAATCTGCTTAAGCAAGCCAACGACAATATTCATCGCGGCTAATTTATCAAGAAGCGAAAAAAGAGCAGCCAAGGGCTGCTCTTTTGGTTTCCAGTGGAGGAGAATATCGTTACCGATGCACTTAGTTGGTATTGATTGGCGCTGTGGTTGAGTCCTCACTTGAGACCGTGCTGATACTGGTGTCCTGATACGGAGAGTTGGTCAGGTTGATTTGCAGGCGCACTACGTTGTCAATTAATTGCACCAAAGGACCCCATTTGACTTTTTTCTCTTTTTCAAACACGTAATTGAAGTTTTCTGGCGTCCAATCCATCAGGTACTGCGGATTTAATGCTCGCCCTAAAAAGCGTACTTCATAATGCAGGTGGGGCCCGGTCGAGTTACCCGAGTTGCCACAGTTGGCAATCACGTCACCTTTGCTGACAAACTGGCCGCTTTTGACTTTAAAGCGCTTTAGGTGGGCGTAGGAGCTCATAAAGCCAAACGAGTGTCTGACCGTCAGGTAGTTGCCGTAGCCTTTGTTACTCGGACGGACGGTTTCCACCACACCATCGGCTGGCGCTAATATCTCTTCACCCGGCTTGCAGGTCAAATCAATACCGGTATGGACATGGCGCTTTCCGCTGATCGGATTGATCCGGCGGCCGTAGGAGGAGGAAATACGTTGGTAGGTCATCGGGCTGTCATTGGGGATCATACGAAACATGGTCGCACGTACCGCTGAATCGATCGCGGCGGCGTCAATTCGCTCCTCAAGGGCGATATTGTCTTCGCTGTCGAAATCTTCGACCGTAATACCCAGGACTGATTCCACGTCAAATATCCGTTTACCCAGCAGTTGTAGCTGATTGTTCTTTTCGTTCAGCGATTGGGCCAATGAGTGGTTGGAATCGAGTTGCTCTTGATATTTGGCTTCCAAAGCGGCTTTTTCATTCTCCAGCTGGGTCAGTGCCTGGCTGAGTGATAACTGGCTTTGTGTCTGTTGCTGGTGCAGGTACCAGGCCCCTCCGGCCACGAGCGGCAGAGCAAGCAGTGAGGATATGATTACGCTGACTGAGATTCGCCCCAAATGAAAGTGCTGTTCACCTCTTCGGGTCGGGATCTGCATTGTGATTTTTTTTGACATGGTTATTGTTACTGTTTCAGATAATGACTCATTCGCAGCCTAAGTCAGAGAGGTGTTCGAGCTCCCGGTGCAGCAGTTCATCATTACCTATGTTTAATTGAATAAATCGTTTTAACTGGCTAATGCTGTTGATATCGATACTAGTTATTTTGAGCCGCGCGGTATGTGGCCCCGCATCCACGATATCAGCGGTCAGGCTTAACCGTTGTTCCGATTCTGCAAAAGCAAATGTAACCGTAACCGGGTATTGGCGATTGAGCGGCTCGGTGTCAGCCAATTCAAGCAGTAAGCCGTGCAGCGAAAGATCTCTGATAGTGGCATCCAAGTGCAACTGACCTTGCTGCAGCTGTGCGGGAGCATGATGGATAATGCGTGCAAAGCGTCTGCGTTCCGTCATAAACCTCTCCAATCAATAGTAAATTAACGAAATACTATATCAAAGAGTGCTCATATGGTGCATTTTTTATGCAAAAGTGTCGGCAGTGCTCAAGTATCTTCGCCCTGCGTTGAGAGCATTTTGGCGACCCAAACAACAAAGGTCGCCATGATAGCGACCTTTGAGCATAATTCAAGCAAGGATTATTTGGTAATACGCTTGTACTTGATTCGGTGTGGTTCTGCAGCCTCAGGGCCAAGGGTCTTTTTCAGCCAGTCCATGTACTCGGTGTAGTTACCCTCGTAGAAGTTGACCTGGCCTTCGTCACGGTAGTCAATGATGTGGGTAGCGATACGGTCCAGGAACCAACGGTCGTGCGAGATCACCATGGCACAGCCAGGGAACTCCAGCAGGGCTTCTTCTAGCGCTCGTAGCGTTTCTACGTCAAGGTCGTTGGTCGGTTCGTCGAGCAGCAGCACGTTACCGCCAGCTTTAAGTAGCTTGGCCAGGTGGACACGGTTGCGTTCACCGCCAGACAGCTCGCCGATGATTTTCTGTTGGTCTGAGCCTTTGAAGTTAAAGCGAGAGCAGTACGCACGAGCCGGAATTTCAAAGTTGTTGATCTTGATGATATCTGCGCCTTCAGAAATCTCCTGGAATACCGTTTTTGAATCGTCCATGCTGTCACGGAACTGATCAACCGACGCCAGTTTTACGGTATCACCCATTTCGATGGTGCCTGAATCTGGCTGTTCTGTGCCACTTAGCATCTTGAACAGGGTTGATTTACCCGCGCCGTTGGCACCAATGATGCCAACGATGGCACCTTTAGGCATATTGAATGACAGGTCATCAATCAGAACGCGACCGTCGAATGACTTAGTCAGGTTCTTCACTTCAATTACTTTGTCACCCAGACGCTCACCTGGCGGAATGAACAGTTCGTTGGTTTCATTACGCTTCTGGTGATCGCCGCTTTGTAGCTCTTCAAAGCGTGCCATACGTGCTTTAGATTTCGCCTGACGACCTTTCGGGTTTTGACGAACCCACTCAAGTTCTTTCTCAATGGTTTTCTGACGAGCTTTCTCTTGTGAGGCTTCTTGTTGCAGACGGGCGTCTTTCTGCTCCAGCCAAGAAGTATAGTTACCCTGCCATGGAATACCTTCACCACGGTCAAGTTCAAGAATCCAACCCGCAGCGTTGTCGAGGAAGTAACGGTCGTGGGTAATCGCCACTACCGTACCGGTGTAATCGACCAGGAAGCGTTCCAGCCACGCGACTGACTCAGCATCCAGGTGGTTGGTTGGTTCGTCGAGCAGCAACATGTCTGGCTTCTCAAGTAGCAGACGACAGATGGCAACACGGCGACGTTCACCACCAGACAGGTGGGCAATCTTCTGATCCCACTCTGGCAGACGCAGTGCATCCGCAGCGCGCTCTAGTGTGTTCTCCAGGTTGTGGCCATCTTTGGTTTGAATCAGTGCTTCCAGCTCACCTTGTTCTTTGGCCAGCGCATCGAAGTCGGCGTCAGGTTCTGCGTAAGCTGCATATACTTCATCGAGACGCTTCATGGCACCAGCAACGTCAGCAACCGCTTCTTCAACCACTTCACGAACTGTTTTTGATTCGTCCAGAACCGGTTCCTGAGGCAGGTAGCCCACGTTCAGGCCTGGTTGTGGACGTGCTTCACCGTCGATATCCGTGTCGATACCTGCCATGATACGTAACAGGGTGGATTTACCTGCGCCGTTCAGACCTAAAACACCGATTTTCGCACCAGGGAAGAAGCTCAGGGAGATGTCTTTCAGAATTTGACGCTTGGGCGGCACAATTTTGCTCACCCGCGACATGGTATATACGTATTCAGCCATTGCCGATCGTTCCTAAATTAACTGTCATGTAAAGCGGCTATTTTATACCAACTGCCCGGCTTTTGTTACCGCAATGCAAGAAATTCGCGTTTGGTCGGTTTTCTTATCTGCAGTTGACCGGAAACTCACAGTTTTAAGGTATACACTTTGGTTATTTGGCGATGCTATTGCAACGTGTATCGTATCGCTATGTCTGACAGGTAAGTAGTGACGATGAAGAGCGCGCGGAGCCTATTGCATACAGGGCTCTGCCTCCTCTCTTTTAGGTTGTGCATGCAAGCGAAGTCGGTGCATCGACGCATCTGAGGGTATAAGAAACGATGAGATTTGATTTATCGCCGTGGGCGAAGAAGATGTGCTGCGCAATGACGTTGTGCTGTGTCAGTCTTTCGGCTGATGCAGCATTAAGCCTGAATAAGCAGCGTGAGTTCTATGAGCAGGCGCAGCAACTGATCGATGAGCGTAATATCGATGCTTATCATGCCATAAGAACCAATATTGCCGACTACCCACTCACCCCCTATATCGATTACCGGGTACTGTTACGGCAGTTTCCAGAGCTCTCCTGGCAGCAGGTAGAGGCGTTTATCAACCAACACCAGACGTTTCCGTTCGCTACACGTATTCGTGCCCCTTATTTAGACTATCTCTATCGCCAGCAAGCCTGGTCGACGATTGCTGAGTTTCAGCGTAGCGAGCCGGTCGGCGAGCGTTACCAGTGTATTTTTTTCCGGACTCATTATCAGCTTGGCAACACTGAGACGGCGTTTAAGGGGGCTGAGCGCATGTGGTTGCGCGGGCAGAATATTGCCGATGAGTGCGATGCGCTGTTTAAGGCCTGGAATGAGGCCGGTCGACGCAGCGACGCCTTGATTTTGCAGCGTATGCTGCTGGCATTTGAGGCTCGTAACGGTCGCCTTATGCGTTATCTCAAAACTTTGCCAAAAGCAGACAAGGCGCAGCAGCAGGCACTGCAGATGCTGGCCCTGTTTGACCAACCAGAGAAGGTCGCCAAGTTTGCTCAACGTCATCCAGCTGATGATTTCTATCGTGCGCAAGTGGAATACGCACTGAAGAAGCTGGCCAGAAAGAACGTTGAGCAGGCACAAGCGCAGTATGCCAGGGCAGTCAAAGCGCAGCAGATCCCAGCGCAACAAGCTCAGGCTTTGGCGGACTATATTGCATTGCGTCTGATCCGTACCGAATCGGAGGCGTTGGCGGTATGGCGAGATCAGGTGATAGGGCAGAGCTCGGACGCGGATTTGATAAAAACGCGCATTCGTCTAGCGATCCAAAACGCAGACTGGCAAGCCGTGCGAGCGTGGATCGCTAAGCTGGACGCGGAACGCCAGGCCTCACTGCGTTGGCAATATTGGCTCGGGCGCAGTGAAATTGCGTTAGGGGATGAAATAAAAGGTAAGCAGCGTTTAAGTAAACTGGTGGGCCAGCGTAACTTTTACAGTGTGGCAGCGGCTAATCGCATTGGTCAGTCCTTTAACTATCCCTCGAGCTCAGTTCAGCTGGAACGTAAAGTCTTGCAGCCCTATCAGGATGCATTGGTCCGGATTGAGGAGTTGATTGCGGTCGATAAAATTGCTGCGGCGAAAAGTGAGTGGCAGTATTTGCTGGGACGGGTCAGTAAAGATGAAAAATCCATGCTGGCGGCGTACGCGGCATCAAAGCGCTGGCACCATTTAACCGTCACAGCCAGCATTCAAGCCAAAATGTGGGATAACATCGAGTTGCGCTTCCCGATCGCGCATCGCTGGTGGTTTAATTTTTATGCGGATAAACATGGTCTGGACCCGATCACCCTGATGTCATTGGCCAGGCAGGAAAGTGCACTGGATGTTGAGGCGCGCTCTCCGGTTGGGGCGCGGGGAATTATGCAGATCATGCCTTCGACCGCCAAGTACACCGCGCACAAGTATCAATTGAGCTATCAGGATAGCGACGATTTATACAATGTCGGGAAAAATATCGAAATCGGTACTCAATATCTGCAAGGATTACTTGAGGACTACAATAATAATCGTATTTTTGCGCTCGCTGCTTATAATGCGGGGCCTAACCGAGTAAAAACGTGGCGAGAGCGAACCCAGGGTAAACTGGATGCCTATGCATTTATCGAGGCCATTCCGTTTAAAGAAACACGAGGTTATGTACAGAACATATTAATGTTTGAAACCTATTATCGTGATTTACTGGGCATCGACGGTGCGTTCTTGAATCAGCATGAGATCAATACCAAGTATTGAGAGAGGTAACTGGATGTCACAAGACCCCGAGTATAAAGACTGGCAACAGATCGTTGAGTTGATTAAGGCGAGTGTCGCAGACCAGCAGCATGAGATGTTGCTGACAATGTTGATGACGCCAGATGAGAGGGACGCCCTGATCGCGCGGGTGAATATTTTCCATGAGCTACTCAAAGGAGAGTTATCCCAGCGCCAGATCAGTCAGATGCTGGGGGTAGGGATTGCGACCATCACTCGCGGTTCGAATGAACTGAAATCCAAATCTGATACAGACAAGCGGGCATTGAAGACATTGCTCGATAATGAAAAAAAATAAAAAGGGCGGTGATACCGCCCTTTTTATTTGGTTGTCTGACCCGTCCCTTAATGTGTTTACCTGTTAAGGGCGAATTATGACTATAAGTTGACCGGGAAGTGATCCGGGTTGGTAAAGGGGATCAAGGCCAGGATCAGGGCTTGATGATATACCGAGCTGCGCGTCAGCTGGTGCTGGGTGAGCAAACCGATCGCGCCCCCTTTTTGCTTAATATTATCGGTTGCGAAGACCTCGTCCATCACATCGCCTAATTCGTTGGCATCTTGAAGCTTTTCCAGTACTAGAGGCGGCAGCATCAAGCTGGCAGATCGTGACTCTCCCCGGACGCAGTCCGATTCAATGACCATCCAGGCAAAGGTCATACTACCTTCAATGCCGGCTTCCAGGCCAACGTAGAAATCCCCATCAGTCAGTGCTGCTTTGGCATTTCTTACTCGGTTTAAGGCTCCAAGATGCGTTTCTTCATTGCTCATCGGCTGATCGGCAACCTGGCTCGCAACGCTGACACCAGTAAACTCGAATGTTTGCCCGGGGAATGCACTGCAAAATGCACTCTCCACGGCTTTGATTTTGGCTGGGTTCAGTGAGGCTATCACCACCTTTTGGCCTACTATGATCTCAGAGCTCATGGGTGTCCTTTTAGTTCAGTTTGACCTGGGTCGGTTTGACGTTTTCGCTCGGGTAGCAGCCCAGAACTTTCAGGTGCTTGGTGATTTTGGTCAGTTCAAGCAACGCTTTTTGCATTTCTTCTGAGTCGAGATGCGCTTCGAGATCAACGTAGAACATCTCTTCCCACGGATTACCCATGATAGGACGCGATTCCAGTTTGGTCATATTGATCCCGTAACGTTGCAACACCAACAGCGTTTCTACCAATGAGCCAGCCTCCTGGGAGGTGGACATGATCAGCGTGGTCTTAGCCGGAATTTGTGTGGAGACCTCAACCGGTTTACGCGCAACCACTATAAAACGGGTGTGGTTTTCGGTTTGGTTGGCAATGTTGCCCTGAATCGCCTGCAGGCCGTAAAGTTTACCGCTTGAAGCATTGCCGATAGCGGCGACGTCATCGCGGTGAAGCTCTTGGACCTTCTGCATCGCATCGGCGGTGCTGGCACACGATTCCAGCTTGACCCCTTTCAGACGGCTGAGGAACTCACTGCACTGTTGATGAGGCTGTGGGTGTGAGTAGAGCGTTTTGAGGTTTTCCAGACGGATATCCTGGGTCGCAACTAAGCAGTGCTCAATCGGTTGAGTGAGCTCACCGACGATATACAGTGTGGTGTGCTGCAGCAGATCATACACTTCGTTGATTGAGCCGGAGCTGGTGTTCTCGATCGGCAGTACCCCATAATCCGCGTGACCAGACTCCACCGTTTGGGCGACTTCCTTAAAGTGATCGCAATTGAGTTCGATCAGCTCGGTATTTTTGCGGCTGAAGAACTCGCGGCTTGCCAGGTGCGAATATGAGCCTTTGGCCCCGAGGAAGGCCACGCGGGCGAGAGGCTTGCGGCTGTGTTGAGGATTAACCTGGTTCTGTAAGTAGCTTTGTTGCAACAGGACCGAATCTTCGATAATGGTATGGAAAAGTTTGGTGATGTACTGAGCATCCAGGTCGTACTTTGCTTGCCCGTTGGTGATCAGCTTGACCAAGAGTTGTTGTTCCCGCACGGCGTCGCGCACCGGTTTGGCGGTTTGCACCTTGCTCTTGGCCACTTCAATACTGAGCTTGCGTCGTTCTGATAGCAGTTTCAGCAGGTTATCATCCAGCTCGTTGAGTCTGGTGCGGATCTCTTCCAGGGAAATAGGTTGGTCAGTCATCAATTCTTTCCTTATAAAAAAGCCCCCCAAGTTGGGAGGCTTTCTGTTTGTTTTTGACTTTTCTTTCACAAACGAGTTAGCCCCTCCGACTAGGGAAGGAAAAAGAAGTCAAAAATAAACAGTGGGGTTAAGTGCATAAATAGTGATTCATTTGTGAATGTTTCAACACAATAAGCAAGCCAGCGGGGAGCGTCAAGCAAAAAAATAGCGCCTTTCGGCGCTACTTCCTCAATCTGGTCGGTTTACTCTTCTTCTTCTACTAGCTCAAGCTTACTTGCACGACGGGCTGTCGGTTTGTGGGTCAGCTTATTCAATTGTCGCTCTAGTTTTTGCTCCACTTCGTTGATAGCGGCGTAAAGATCGTCGTGAGTCGCTGAGGCGATAAGCTGGCCTTTAGGAACTTTAATCACGGCTTCGAATTTCTTCTGTTTGTTCGGTTCCTCACTGAATGTTGCCTGGCATCCGATGATGTCTACTTGCCATTTCTCCAGCTTTTTAAATTTGCTCTCAATATGAGCACGGATTGCAGAGGTGATTTCGATGTTTTTACCAGTAATGTTCATTGTCATAAATGTTTTCCTCTGTTTCATCCCTCATGGGTTGAATTCAGATTACCGCGTTGAGCATAAAAGAATGTGATAAAAGTCACCTTTATTAAGGCGTTTTTGCTAATCAAAAACGAATGTGATCTTTCTCAAGAAGTGTCGCAATAGATCGTGAATTTACTTGTTATCGGAGGTGAATTGGTTAGATTGGATAGAGTACTGAGCTGAAAACTGTCCCGTTTTTAGGGATGTTGTTCAGCCTTTTTTCAATATGAGCTAAAATTTAACCAGCGTTTTTTTGTGAACTGGATCAATGCTCGTGATAAATGCCTGTTTTCTATCAACACCGCTCTGTTTTATGGGCGGTGTTTTTGTTTTTAGCCCGGTTGCTTTGTCGGCGGGTTGAATAACTGATGCTTGCGTGTCGGATGTTAAGTCGTTCAAAGCCAGTCAGTCTTTTCTGGCGCAAGACAAGACGCAAGATAAGAACAGAAGGGAAAACAAACCCGAGCAGAGCGGAACAGTCTGGATTGTCGCGGGAGAGGTGTGAGTGCCTGAGAGTGAAGAAGAGTAACCCCGCTCCAGGTTCAACCAGAGCGGGGTTAATATTAACGTATTAGTCAGATGGGTTGAGCTTAATCAGCGCTTGAGTACGTGCGATGGCATCATCCAGTCCCAGTTCTTGATACGCTTTTAACTGAATATGCAGTGACTTGCGAGCCGCTTGCGTATCAGGAAATGATTTTTGCAGTTCCTGACAACGGTTGATCGCAGCAATCCAGGCCTCTCGTCGTAGATAAAAGTCGGCGGTCGCCAGATCGTAATTGGCCAGACGGTTTTTCAGTGCGATCATGCGTTTTTGTGCATCTTCGGCATATGGGCTGTTCGGGTAACGTTCCAAGAGCTTTTTGAAATCATCAAACGCTTTTTTTACCGGCTCTGGATCTCGGTCACTTCGGTCAACATTAAACAGGTCATGCATAAAGTTGCGATCCTGCGCCATGTTGGTCAGGCCGCGCATGTACAGTACCCAGTCGGTTTTTTCATGAGTCGGATTTAAACGCATAAAGCGAGAAATGGTCGCCAGCCCCAGCGCCAGATCATCGTTTTTGTAGTAAGCGTAAATGAGATCCAGCTGTACCTGTTCGGAATAAGCACCAAATGGGTAACGAGAGTCGAGGGCTTCGAGTTTTTCAATCGCAGAAAGCCAGTTACCACTTTGCAGCGACGTTTGCGCTTCTGAATACAATACGGAAGGGGGCACATCAGGAATGATTTCGTCTTTGCTTGCACAGCCAAACAGAAGGGATACCGCTAAAAGGCCTGTTAAAGTCTGATGTCTCATATCAGGAGTCTGTTCCTTGAATTTAAATATTTCTTAAGCTGCCGTTACTTTCTAGCCAGTAACAGATACAATGTTGGTTATATTTTTCCACAGTCGTGAGCATTAGTCTCACTGTTTTTAAAAAAGTTCGATATGGCTCAGCAGATTGAATTAACAAATACCGTAAAAGATAGCCAGTTAGGCCAACGTCTGGATCAGGCTATCGCAGAGTTGTTCGCCGACTTTTCCCGTTCTCGCCTCAAAGAGTGGCTGTTAGACGGAAAAGTTCAGGTGGACGGTGTCGTTGTAACCAAACCTCGCACCAAAGTGATGGGTGGTGAAACCATTACCTTGCAAGCCGAGCTTGAAGATGAAGAACGCTGGGAAGCGCAAGATATTCCGTTGGATATCGTTTATGAAGATGATGACATCATCGTGATCAATAAGCCGCGTGACTTTGTTGTTCATCCAGGCGCTGGTACGCCGGACGGAACGGTATTGAATGCCTTGTTGCACCATTACCCAGACATCGCAGAAGTACCTCGTGCCGGAATTGTCCACCGACTGGATAAAGATACCACCGGCTTGATGGTGGTGGCCAAAACCGTACCGGCACAAACCCGTTTAGTGCGTGCCCTGCAGAAACGCAATATCACCCGTGAATATGAAGCCATCGCGATCGGACGTATGACCGCTGGTGGTAAAGTTGAACAGCCGATTGGGCGTCATTCAACCAAGCGTACGTTGATGGCTGTCAGCCCAATGGGTAAACCGGCGGTGACGCATTACCGCGTGGCGGAACATTTCCGTGAGCATACCCGTATCCGCCTGCGTTTGGAAACCGGTCGTACTCACCAGATCCGGGTCCACATGGCATATTTACAGCACCCACTGTTAGGCGATACCGCTTATGGTGGCCGAGCCCGTATTCCTTCTGGCGCATCGGAAGAGCTGGCTGCAATGATCCGTGGTTTTGACCGCCAGGCGCTTCATGCTGCTATGTTGCGTTTTGAGCATCCGATTACCGGTGAAGAGCTGGAGTTCCATGCTCCTATTCCGGATGATATGGTTGAGATGACCGAAGCGTTGCGTCAGGACACCCTAGAATATGGTCTGCCAGACGAGTACTAGATAATGAAGACCATTATTCCCAACTGGCCAGCGCCTAAAAATGTCCGAGCTTTCGCCTCCACGCGAGGGGGAGGCTTTTCTGCCGGTCCATACCGAGGGCTAAATTTAGGTGCGCACGTTGGGGATGATGGGTCATTAGTTGAAAAGAACCGTGACTGGCTGGTACAGCAAGCCAACCTCCCTAATGCGCCAATCTGGCTCAATCAAACCCACTCTACGGTCGTGGCTCAGGTTTCACAGCCGACTGCTCACGTATTGGACGCCGATGGCGTGTTTACTTCTGCCAGTAATGTCATCTGCTCGGCAATGACCGCTGACTGTTTACCGGTGTTGCTGACTAATACCCAGGGAACCCAGGTGGCGGCGGTACATGCCGGGTGGCGCGGGTTAGCGGATGGTATCTTAGAGAATGCATTAGCGCTGTTTACGGGTGAAGTGATGGCGTGGCTGGGTCCGGCGATCGGCCCCAAAGCGTTTGAAGTCGGCGAAGATGTGCTGCAGGCCTTTGTCGATTTTGATCCTCAGGCCGTGCAGGCGTTTGCTCCGCGTGATAGTAAAGGTAAGTGGTTAGCCGATATAACCTGGCTTGCGAAACAACGTTTACACAAAGCGGGTGTGACTCAAGTGTTTGCTTGCGATCTTTGTACCTATCACGATCCTGAGTCCTTTTATTCTTACCGTCGTGATGGAATTACCGGCAGACAGGCGACCTTTATCTGGTTAGCCGGTGACTAAGCCCTGAATTACCTCAAATAAATTCGCTTTATTGTTCTCCAGCCTTGAAATTCTTCCCACGCGTAGCCATCTTTCTAACTGAATAATGAAATTACTTCAGATGAGGTTAGGAAGGTAGATATGCGTCTTGATAGGTTTACTAGTAAGTTTCAAATCGCTATCTCTGATGCGCAGTCACTGGCGTTGGGGCGTGATCATCAATATATTGAGCCGGTCCACCTGATGGTGGCATTGCTTGATCAAAATGGCAGTCCGATTCGTCCACTATTAACGATGCTCAACGTTGACGTTACTCACTTGCGTTCGAAACTCAGTGAGATGCTCGATCGCTTGCCCAAAGTCAGTGGTATTGGCGGGGATGTCCAGTTATCCAGTTCAATGGGTACGCTGTTTAATCTGTGTGACAAAGTGGCGCAAAAACGCCAGGATTCTTACATCTCATCTGAAATCTTTTTGCTGGCAGCCATCGAGGATCGCGGTCCGCTCGGCCAGTTGCTTAAAGAGTTGGGGTTAACCGAGCAGAAAATCAGTGAGGCGATTGAAAAAATCCGTGGTGGACAGAAAGTGGATGACCCCAATGCCGAAGAGATGCGTCAGGCGCTGGAAAAGTTCACCATCGATCTGACCGAGCGTGCCGAGCAGGGTAAGCTTGATCCTGTTATTGGCCGTGATGATGAAATTCGCCGGACTATTCAGGTCTTACAGCGGCGAACCAAAAATAACCCGGTGATCATTGGTGAGCCTGGGGTTGGTAAAACCGCGATTGTGGAAGGGTTGGCTCAGCGCATTGTTAACAATGAAGTACCGGAAGGCCTGCGTGGCCGACGCGTGCTATCGCTCGACATGGGGGCGCTGGTCGCTGGTGCGAAATACCGCGGTGAGTTTGAAGAGCGTCTGAAATCGGTATTGAATGAACTGGCCAAAGAAGAAGGTAACATCATTCTGTTCATTGATGAATTGCATACCATGGTTGGGGCGGGCAAAGGTGAAGGCTCTATGGATGCGGGGAACATGCTCAAACCTGCATTAGCGCGTGGTGAACTGCACTGTGTCGGCGCCACGACACTGGATGAGTACCGCCAGTATATTGAGAAAGATGCCGCGCTGGAGCGCCGGTTCCAGAAAGTACTGGTGGATGAGCCAACGGTAGAAGATACAGTTGCAATTTTACGTGGTTTGAAAGAGCGTTACGAACTGCACCATCATGTTGAAATCACCGATCCCGCGATTGTGGCAGCAGCGAGCCTTTCACACCGTTATGTCTCTGATCGCCAGTTGCCGGATAAAGCGATCGATTTGATTGACGAAGCCGCATCCAGCATTCGTTTGCAAATTGATTCCAAACCGGAAGCTCTGGATAAACTCGAGCGTAAGATCATCCAACTGAAAATTGAACAGCAAGCGTTAAGTAACGAGCATGATGAAGCCAGTGAAAAACGTTTAGAAACGCTGAACGAAGAGTTGCATGAAAAAGAGCGCGAATATGCGGAGCTCGAAGAGATCTGGAACGCAGAAAAAGCGGCCCTTTCAGGAACGCAACATATCAAATCTGAACTTGAACAAGCGCGTATGGATATGGAGTTTGCCCGTCGGGCCGGCGATCTTAACCGCATGTCGGAGTTGCAGTATGGCCGAATTCCAGAACTGGAAAAGCAGCTGGATCTTGCCACCCAGGCTGAAATGCAAGAAATGACGTTACTGCGTAATAAAGTCACCGACAACGAAATCGCTGACGTTTTGTCGAAGCAAACCGGTATTCCGGTATCAAAAATGCTGGAGGCAGAGAAAGAGAAGTTGCTGCATATGGAGGATGTGCTGCATAAACGTGTGGTGGGTCAAAGTGAAGCGGTTGAAGTGGTCGCCAATGCGATTCGTCGCAGTCGGGCTGGATTGTCTGATCCAAACAAACCGATTGGTTCTTTCTTATTCTTAGGTCCAACCGGGGTGGGTAAAACCGAACTGTGTAAAACACTGGCAAGCTTTATGTTTGATAGTGAAGATGCCATGGTGCGTATCGACATGTCTGAGTTTATGGAAAAACACTCGGTCGCGCGGTTGGTCGGTGCGCCTCCAGGTTATGTCGGTTATGAAGAGGGCGGCTATTTAACAGAAGCGGTTCGCCGTAAACCTTACTCCGTTATCCTGTTAGACGAAGTAGAAAAAGCACATCCGGATGTGTTTAACATTTTGCTTCAGGTGCTGGATGATGGTCGACTGACTGACGGTCAGGGGCGCACAGTCGATTTCCGCAATACCGTGGTGATCATGACTTCAAATCTCGGGTCGACCCGTATCCAAGAGAATTTTGCGGCATTAGATTATCAGGGCATCAAGCATGAAGTAATGGAAGTCGTACATAAGCATTTCCGACCAGAGTTCTTGAACCGTGTTGATGAAAATGTAGTGTTCCATCCGCTGGGCAAAGAGCATATTAAATCCATTGCTTCTATCCAGCTTCATCGGCTGGCAAAACGTCTACAGGAAAAAGGCTTCCAGTTAGAAGTGAATGATAAAGCGTTGGAGCTTATTGCGCAGATAGGTTTCGACCCGGTTTATGGTGCCCGTCCACTCAAACGTGCGATTCAGCACAATGTGGAGAACCCATTGGCCAAAGCTATTTTAGCCGGGGAAATTGTGCCGGATAAAAAAGTGCAGTTAATTGTCAGCAATGACCAGATTGTGGCGCATCAATAGATAAGCCACACAACAGTCATGTTGTGAACACTAATAATGTAGAGGGGCCGTCTGGCCCCTTTTTGTACCATTTTTATTACGATTTGCTTAATTACTGTACGAACGAGCAGGAAAAGGTGATTTTTTTAAAAATTGGGCTTGTGTTCCCGAACGAACTGCCTATAATTCGCCTCCGTTGTCACGAGATAGCTGATTAAGCGAGGGCGGGACAACGCAGACGGCGAGGTTTGAAATAACCTTAAGAGAAATAACTAAAAAAAGTGTTTGACACGATAAGTTATCTCGCTAAAATGGCCGTCCGCTTTGAGAGAAAGCTTCTCGCAAAGCAAGTTCTTTAACAATGTAAACCTATCAATCTGTGTGGGCACTCGTTGATGATAATCCAATTCGAAGCTTCAGCTTCAAATTAGGTTTCAATGATACGAAGTGACCATTCGAATTGGGTGCAGCCTTGAGCTGTTTTGTTTTACTTTTTCAAAAGTGAAAACCAATAAGAGCACAGTCAATTCAAACATTACATTATGTAATGTTCAGTATTCATTGAGCCTCCCCTATTTATTTAGGGAATCAAAACTTTAAATTGAAGAGTTTGATCATGGCTCAGATTGAACGCTGGCGGCAGGCCTAACACATGCAAGTCGAGCGGCAGCGACATAATAGAAGCTTCGGTGGAAATTATGGGCGGCGAGCGGCGGACG